>NZ_JAAMNH020000001.1:2806288-4136932 GCF_011065935.2 Clostridium estertheticum
GGGCAAGTGACCTATATGATCATAAGGATGCAGAAGGATTTATAAACTTATTTTCATTACCAAGTAAAATTAAAGCATATAAAAATTTAAATAATATTTAAGGAAAACTACAAAATTTATAGAAAGTTTAGCAGGTGATATATATGAAACTTTGGGGTGGAAGATTTATTGAAAAAGAAAGCAGGCTTATGGAGGACTTTAATAGTTCTCTGTGCTTTGATAAAAACTTATATTATGAGGATATTATGGGCAGTATAGCTCATGTTAAAATGCTTGCAAAATGTAGCATTTTAACTAATGAAGAATGCGATACTATAGTCAATGGGTTGAATTCTATTCACTCAGATATTGAAGCAGGCAAATTAAAAATTGAAGGTGACTATGAAGATATTCATAGCTTTATGGAAATTCAACTTACAAAGCGAATAGGCGATGTAGGTAAAAAACTTCATACTGCAAGAAGTCGAAATGACCAGGTTGCAGTAGATATGAGATTATATTCAAAAGGTAAAGCCTTGGATGTTATTGATAATCTGAATATTATTTTGTGCACTATTGAAAAATTGGGAAATGACAATGCTGTTATAATGCCTGGGTATACTCATTTACAAAGAGCCCAACCAGTAACATTCAAACAACATATTATGGCTTACCATAATATGCTAGGGCGAGATGTGAAAAGGCTTATAAGTGCTATTGACGTTATGGATGAAAATCCTCTTGGATGTTGCGCTCTAGCAGGAACAACCTATGATACAGATAGAGGTTTTACAACCAAAGAACTAGGGTTTAAAAAACCAGTAGATAATTTTATGGATGGAGTAAGTGATAGAGATTACCTACTAGAACTTTTATCGATTTTTTCAATAATAATGATGCATCTTAGTAGATTAAGTGAGGAACTCATTTTATGGAGTAGTAAGGAATTTAATTTTATTGAAATTAGTGATGAATTCTCAACTGGTAGCAGTATAATGCCACAAAAAAGAAATCCAGATGCTGCAGAACTTATAAGAGGGAAAACTGGGAGAGTTTATGGAGATTTAATGAGCTTACTTACCACTATGAAAGGCATTCCACTAGCTTATAATAAAGATATGCAAGAAGATAAGGAGCCATTCTTTGATGGAGCTTCTACAGTTTTAAAATGCATAAAGATTATGAATGGAATGTTGAGTAGCCTGAAAATCAAAAGGGATAATATGTATAACGCAGTTAAAACAGGTTTTTTAAATGCTACGGAAGCTGCAGATTATCTTGTAAATAAGGGCGCGGCCTTTAGAGATGCCCATGGAGTTATAGGCGCTATAGTGCTACATTGTGAAAAGGAACATAAGGCTATAGAAAATTTAACACTAGAAGAACTGAAGAGCTTTAGTGATTTATTTGCGAAAGATGTATATGAATTTATAGATTATGAAAATACTTTGAGTAGAGGTATAAAAAAAGAAATGTAAAGACCATTCTAAGGTGGTATTTTAGCCTTTTTAAATTAAGAACACGTAACAGGTGCCCCCCACCAGTTACGTGTTTTTTAGTAGTTAAAATCACTAAGACAATTTTTAATGCCACCAATAGTTTCAGGTAAAGCAATACCATACTTTTTTAATTTATTATTGCTTATTCGAAGATCCCTTGGATGTTCATTATACCTATCAGTATCTTTTTCTAAATAGTTATCTGCGTTATGATCTAAACCAAGTTCTTTTAATATGAACAAAGCTATATCATAAGTGCTTAAATCATTTTCACTCCCTGTGTGATAAGTTCCATAGGGAATTTCTAAAATTTTATGAAAGTTTTCTATTATATCATAAACATAAGTCATTCCTCTAAATTCATTTACGGGTAATTTTATTCTCTTATCTTTTAAAACAGAAGAAACAACATTCCATAAAATATTAGAACTTACCCTACAATTTTTTTCTGGAAATCCAAACAACCAACTAAATCTTAAAATCCATAGTTCTTCAATTATTCCTTTTAATTCATCTTCAGCTTGGAGTTTATGGTTTCCATAAACTGTATTTGGTCTTGGGATGTGATTTTCATTATAAGGTCCTTTTTCGAAGTTGCCATTAAAAATTTGCTCAGAACTTAAATATATTAATTTAGATTTTGCTAAACTACAAGCTTTAGCAATGTTAATTGAACCTTTAACGTTTATTTCAAAAGATAATTCTGGATTTCGTTCACACAAACCTGTATCAGCAATGGCGGCAGTATGTATTACATAATCAGGTTTAAAACTTTGAATTATTTCTAAACACCTACGTTCATCTGTTATATCTAAGTCTCTGTGGGATAATGGAAGTATTTCGTATTTATTTTTATAATATGTATAAAATCTTGATGCAAAGAAACCACTAGCACCAGTTAATAATACTTTTTTCATTAAATCACCTCGTTTTTCTTTATGTTAATAATATCATATAATTTCAATTATGACTAAATTTACATAAGACTTTTTTTTAAAAAAACTAAATATTTTATTTGCGGTAATAATTATACTTTTGATGCTTTGAACTCGGACAGAAGCTATAGATTTTGTATTATTTAAAGAAAATTATTGATAAAAGAAAGCGTCTTTAGTTCATTTTAAGCTAAAGGCGCTTTTAAGTTATTATTAATATTTAAAAAGTAAATCTACTAATAAAGTGCTTTAGTAATTCTTCTTATTTATAAGAATTACTTCTAAGGAGCGAATGTTTCTTATAATTGTTCTCCCAACTTTCAAGAAATTCTTTTGCACAAACTACACCAGAATTATATAAATCCATAATTTTTTTATTAGAAATATTAAAATCTGTGGTTTTAATATCAAGAGTATTAATTTTTACAGTTCGTAGATAATCCATTTCTCTTATATGAATATCATCCTGTGCTTCTAGCATAGTCTCAATAATTGAACTAGTGAAATTAAAGATATTTGTGATTTTATGTTCTCGTATCTCTTTGTTTCCTCCTAGTTTAAAACCTATGGTTGGCCAACGAGGGATACCATTTACATCAAAAATCCAAACTGGGTAATTGCTTAAAACGCCTCCATCAACAATGAGAGATTTTTTATTTGAATTTACATCATTTAAATTTACAGGTTGAAAAAAGTAGGGAATGGATATGCTCATTCTTACTGCCAGGCTCACCTGGAGTTCATCAGGATTTATTCCATAGTCGGCAATATCCTCTGGTAATATTATCATTTTTCCATTGCTGATATCTGTTGCTATAATATGAAGTTTGTATTTTCTTTTATACTTATCATTATTTATAAGAATACCCTTTTCTTCTGGAATAATCAAATCTCCAAAGGTTACTTTTTTCCCATCTGTGTGGTTAATCTTAATTGAAAAAATTTCGTCAAGCCAGTTTTTCAAATAATCACCTTTAAAAATGCCTTTCTTAAAAAGTAGATTGCATGTATTAGATAATATAGGAATATTAAAATGATTTTTATCTGTAATTTTTTTATAGTCTAGCTGTATCATTAACTTTTTTATTTCTTCAGAACTGTAACCCACTGCAAGTAGTGCGGCTACAATAGAACCAGCGGAGGTTCCTGAAATATTTTTCCACTCATACCCATTTTCTTCAAATATTTTTAAGGCACCTACAAGACCAATGCCTTTAACACCGCCACCTTCAAACACTGCATCTGCAAATTTTCTATTATTATTATCCATATATAACACCCCCTTATGAGTAATATATGAATATGCATATTCTCATGACCTATATTATCATAAATAAATTCTATTTACACCTTTCTTTATGTGAAGAATATGATACATTATAATGATTTTATAAAAGAGGCAATGCATGAAAAAATTAGAAGAATTTACACCTAATGAATTAGCTACTTTAGCAACTATAATAGGGATTATTATTGCATCCAAATATAATATTAATCAACAAAATGTAATAGGCAATTTTTTAACGGGTGTGGCGCAGAATATTTTAATAATTGCAGCTCAGAATCAAAATCTCCAAACGCAGGAAGAAAATCAATGCGGAGATAATGGAAACAGTAATTCAAATGGTAGCAATAAGGATTTGCAAAAACAAATAGATGAACTTAAAGAACATATCAAAAAGTTTGAAGATAATATGAACTGTTAAGAAAAACGCACTTAATAAAAGGTTTGTTTTTTTTAATTTATTTGACATTACAAGAAACCTTAGGTAATATATATGTGTAAAGTAATTAAATATTAAAAATTAGGGGAGTCAATATTTTTGTCTGAGAGGAAACAATTGTGTTTCGACCCTTATAACCTGAATTGGGTAATGCCAGCGGAGGGAAAATGTGATTTGCATTTAATTTGTAATAAGACTAAATAAATGGTGCAAAGTTATAGAACTGTAAAACCCTTCGTTCAATTATGAGCAAAGGGTTTATTTTATTACTCGAAAAATACAAATATACATAAAGTTTTATTTTAATAATACATCACCATAGGTGATGATTTAAGGAGGAATTAAAATGTCAGTTGTAAATGTAAGTCTTCAAGTTATACCAGTGGTGGCAGAGGAAAGAATTTACCCTGTAGTAGACAAGGTTATAGAGTATATTGAAGCTAGTGGAGTAAAATATGAGGTAGGACCAATGGAAACTACTATGGAGGGCGAACTGGATGAGCTTTTAGATATAGTAAAAAAGGCACAAGAAATTTGTGTGGAGCAGGGAGCAGCTAGGGTTGTTTCTATAGTGAAAATCGATTATAAAGCTGAAGGCGTGACTATGAATGAAAAAACATATAAATATAGAAAATAAACTTATTCCTATAATGTTTCAATTGCTGATTCTTTTTATATGGCAGATATCTATAGATAAGTGGAAGGTTCCACAGTATATACTACCTTCACCAAAAGACATTATTGTTACCTTGGTTAATATAGTACCCAGCATTACTGTGCACATTTATGCAACTTTATATGAAGCCTTGATTGGATTCATGATTTCAATTTTGGTTGCATTAATATTAGCTATATTAATGGATAATGTAAAGCTTATTAAAAAGTGCATATATCCAATTTTAGTAGTATCTCAAACTATTCCTATTATTGCATTAGCACCACTTTTTGTAATTTGGTTTGGTTTTGGAATGTTGCCTAAGATTATCGTGGTAGTACTAGTATGCTTTTTCCCTATAGTTATTAGTTTGATTGATGGTTTAGAATCAGTGGACACGGACATGGTAAACCTTTTAAAGACAATGGGAGCAAGTAAGTTTCAGATTTTTACCATGGTGAAGTTGCCAGCCTCTACTGTGAATTTTTTTTCAGGCCTTAGAATAGCGGCAACCTATAGTATTATGGGGGCAGTTATTGGAGAATGGCTGGGAGGAGATAAGGGCCTTGGGGTATATATGATTAGAACTAAAAATTCATACGCCATTGATAAATTTTTTGCAGTAATTATAATTATTGTGTTACTAAGCATAGGACTATTTGGACTTCTATATTTATTACAATATTTTTTAACACCTTGGAATAGAAATTCCATAGAAAAGAAAAACTAAAATTATAAGTCACTTATTATTTTATTTGGAGGCAAGACTATGTTAAAGAAATCAATTTCATTATTATTGATAGTTTCAATGACTGCAGTTTTATTTGTGGGTTGTGGTACAAAAAAAGAAAGTGTAAAGAAGGTAGAGGCCTTAAAAAAGGTTACAGTCATCTTGGATTGGGTACCAAACACTAATCATACTGGATTATATGTAGCAAAAGACAAGGGATATTTTAAAGAAGAGGGCCTTGATGTGGATATTATTCAACCAGCACAAGGAAGCACTGCAACCTTAATTGCTGCAGGCAAAGGAGATTTTGGTGTAAGCTATCAAGAAGATGTAACTTATGCTAGAACTGCTAAAGATCCACTTCCAATAAAGGCTATAGCTACAATTATTCAACATAACACTTCGGGGTTTGCAGCACCTAAAGAAAAAAACATTAAATCTCCTAAGGATTTTGAAGGTAAAACCTATGGCGGATGGGGGTCACCTTCTGAAACTGCAATATTAAAAGCACTTATGGAAAAAGATAATGCGGATTTTTCAAAATTAAAGACAGTGGATGCAGGAGCAGAGGATTTCTTTGCTGTAACTAAGAAAAATATTGATTTTGAATGGATATTTTATGGATGGACAGGAATAGAAGCTAAGCTTAAAAATATTCCTATTGACTACATTGATATTAAAAAACTAAATCCAGATTTAGATTATTATACTCCAGTAATTATAGCGAATGAAAATAAATTAAAACAAGATCCTGAAATGGCAAAGAAATTTATGAAAGCTGTTACAAAGGGATATGAATACAGCATGGAAAAACCTGAGGAAAGTGCTGGAATTTTAGTGAAAAATGCACCTGAGACAGATAAAGCGCTTGCTATAGAAAGTCAAAAATACTTAAAGGGTCAGTATAAAGCTGAAGCTAAAAGATGGGGCGAAATGAAAGATTCAGTTTGGAATAATTATACCAAATTTCTTTTAGATAAAAAACTTATAAAAAAAGATATGAAGGCAAGTGAGGCATTTACTAATGAGTACTTACCAGACTAGTAATGCAAAATTAAGGGTATCAAACATTAAAAAAACCTTTGGGAATATGAATATAATAAATGATGTTTCCTTTTATGCTAATGAAAATGAATTTATAAGTTTACTCGGACCCAGTGGCAGTGGTAAAAGTACAATATTTAATATTATTTCAGGTCTTTTACTTCAAGATTCCGGTGAAATAACAATCGATGGACAAGAATGCCATGGTAATATTGGAAAAGTAAGTTATATGCATCAAAAGGACTTACTGCTTCCTTGGAAAAATATTGTAGACAACACTACACTGTCTCTTATTATAAAAGGGAAATCTAAAAAAGAAGCAAGGGCTGAAGTACTTAGTCATTTTAAAACCTTTGGACTCCAAGGTTTTGAATATAAATATCCACTTCAACTTTCAGGTGGTATGAAGCAGAGAGCCGCATTACTTAGAACATATATGTCATCCGCGGGTATCATGCTGTTAGATGAGCCTTTTGGTGCACTTGATGCAATTACTAGAGCAAAGATGCAGTATTGGCTAATAGACGTGATTAAAGAATTAAAAGCAACCATAATATTTATAACTCATGATATTGAAGAAGCAGTATTCTTATCTGATAGAATATATGTATTATCAGATAAACCAGCAACTATAAAAAAAGAAATAATTGTTGATTTACCTAAAAATAGAACTAAGGACATAATTACATCAGAGAAATTCAATGAAATAAAAAGAACAATTTTACAAACATTATAAGCTATTTTCAAAAATACTAAGATAAACACCCAACTTAATAATAATTAAGTTGGGTGTTTATTTTCATGTCCTAAAAGGTATGATAAATTCATAGTTGTGATAAAATATAATATTAAGAAGTTAATATTGGAGGAAAGAAAATGAAAAAAGGGGCTATAGAAAGGAATTTTATAAAAGTAAAAAGTCAGTTTAAACAAATTCAAGAAATAGCAGTGCATACTAAGTCAAATGCACTATGGGAACATGAAGCTGCAGTAAGAAAGAAGTTAAAGGAACTAAAAGAGTTTAGAAGTGAAAATTTCAAAGACTATAAAAGAGTATATGAAAATTATTCAGAGTTACTTAAATATATATCTATAAGGCTTGTGGAAGACTACAACAAGAAGAATAATACAGATTTTAAATTTGAAAATATTTCAAAAAATAAGGGAGAAAGCTATTTAAAATCAGGAATTATAAGTGTATTAATCACTGATCATATTCCTCAGATTATATCTATTGAGTTTGATCGCGTATTCCCGTCAAATCCTAAAGATGAGTATGAGGGGACAAGGAATTTTAAGAGAAAATTTTATCTCCATTTAGGAGAAACTAATACTGGGAAAACTTATAATGCCATGATGAAACTTAAAGAGGCAACAAATGGGATTTATCTATCTCCTTTAAGAATATTAGCGCTGGAGAATTTCGAGAGATTAAATAGAGAAGGTGTAAAATGTAATCTTTCCACTGGAGAAGAAGAAATAAACATTGAAGGTGCAGCACATGTCTGCTGTACAATAGAAAAATTAGATATAAGTGAGGAGTATGAAGTTGGTATAATAGACGAAATTCAAATGATTAATGACGACCAAAGAGGAGCTGCATGGACAAGAGCTGTTTTGGGATTAAAAAGTAAGGAGATACACATTTGCGGTGCAACCAATGCAAGAGAATTGCTTATAGAAATAATAAAGGATTGCTCTGAGGAGTACGAGATAATAGAGTATAAAAGAGATGTACCTCTTTCAATGGAGGATGAATCTTTTGCATATAAGAATACTTACAAAGGAGATGCACTTGTTACATTTTCTAAGAAGAAAGTGTTAGAACTAGCTTATCATTACTCAAACTTAGGTATAAAAGCGAGTTTAATCTACGGAGATTTGCCACCAGAGGTTAGGAAAAAGCAGTACAATCAGTTTATTAATGAAGAAAGTACAATTCTAATATGTACAGATGCCATTGGTATGGGAGTAAATCTTCCAATAAAAAGAATAATATTTATGGATATTAAAAAGTTCGATGGTAATGAGATAAGATATTTAACTTCTCAAGAAGTGAAACAGATAGCTGGAAGAGCAGGTAGAAAAGGCATATATGAAGTTGGATATATAGCATCTTATGGTAATACTCAAGATTTTATAAGAGAGAGTTTAAGTATAAGTGATTCAACTATAGAAGAAGGAGTTTTAGGGCCAAGTGAAGCTATATTAAAAATAAGTTCACTTTCGCTTAGAGAGAAATTAGCCTTATGGAGTACAAAAGAAGAAAAAATGATTTTTTACAGAAAAATGGATATAACTGAGTATTTGGTAGTATTAGATAATTTAAGGCATTATAAATTGGAGGAAAAAATTCAATGGAAACTGCTAAAGATTCCTTTTGATGTATCTAATGATAAGATGATGAATGCATTTTTAAGATATGTAGACGAATTATTTATAGCTAAAAGAGAGATTATATCAAAACCACTGTGCCAATTAGATGACCTTTATGAATTAGAGCTTTACTATCAAAAAATAAATCTTTATTATTCCTTTTCAAAAGTATTTAAATTGAATTTTGATGAACAATGGGTATATGAGAGTAGGGTAAAAGTAAGTGAGGATATTAACAATATATTGAAAAAAATATAACAAAACACTTTTTACCATGGTTACCATGAAAAGAATGTTATAAAATACATTATATATGTACAATATATTAGTACAACCAAAAATATATTAATTTAAAGGAGGCCGCATAATATGGCATACAGAAGTTTAGTACCAGAAGCAAAGGCGGGATTAAATAAATTTAAAATGGAAACTGCAAATCAGTTAGGAGTAAGCTTCACAGACTATAATGGTGATTTAACATCAAGACAATGTGGTTCTGTTGGTGGAGAAGTGGTTAAAAAAATGATAGAGCATTCCGAGAGAGATTTATAATTTTAATTATATAGGGTGTGCAACAAAATTGTATACCCTATTTTTTTATTGGGTAAATTCGAATAAATATGATTTGAATTTATAATAAATAATTAATCATCTATTTAGTTTACCTATTTGACTTATGATACATAAAAGGATATAATATATCTCGTAGTGTTAATACGGCTCCTTGGTCAAGAGGTTAAGACGCCACCCTCTCACGGTGGATTCAGGGGTTCAATTCCCCTAGGAGTCACCACTTATTTTTTTCATTGGGGTGTAGCCAAGCGGTAAGGCACTAGACTCTGACTCTGGCATTCGCAGGTTCGAATCCTGCCATCCTAGCCAAATTTTTTCAATTAAGTTTTAAATATTATTATTTAAATATAGATAATCCCAGCAAAATTTTGCTGGGATTATCTTTTTATATATTATTTTTTTCATTTTAATATGTTTTTTAAAAACACATATATTCCTAAAACTATAATTAGGCAAGGAATTGAAATAACCCGATAGCAAGGCCAAAGGTATAAATAGGCCAGGTTTCAGTTGAGTATTTCCAGTTTGTTGAAGTTTCAAAAATAAATAGTAAGCCTGTAGTGGTTAAAATTCCAGCAAGAACTAATATAGCAGGCTCTTTTTTTAGAAAGAAAAAACTTATTTCTAACAAAATACCTGTAATTAGAATAAAAAGTGGCCAAAAGTTAGAAAAACTAAAAAAGTCAATGTGATATATTTGATTAGCTAGAAGCATTGAGCCAAAATTTCATAATTATATTGTTTATATATATAATTTATGCATATTTAAAAGTATTAGTTAGACATTTATAGCTAATACTATATTTAAACGTTAAATCCTTTATACTTCAGAGAATAACAAGGAGGAAATTATATGCAAACAGGTATAGTAAAGTGGTATGATGTTGAAAGAGGATATGGATTTATATCTGCTCAAGAAGGTGAAGACGTATTTGTTCACCATTTAGCAATAAAAGAGCAAGGACCAAGAAAGGATTTACACGAGGGCGAGCAAGTGCAATTTGATGTGATAGATGCACCTAAAGGACCTCAAGCTATTAATGTTCAAAAGTATTAACAACATGATTTTATCTCTTGACATTATATAATAATATTTAGACACACTCGTTTAATCTTTTGAGTGTGTTTTTTATTTGTGTATTTTGAGTTTATTACGCTTAAAAAATACTGTAGCTGTAGAAAATAATCATGAGTATAGTATATAATGGTAATGCATGCTAATAATTATAAGATATAAGAGAAAAAAACTTCAGGTGGTGAAACTTTTGAATGATATTAATGAAGAGATTATACAAAAAAATAGTGATTCAGGGTCTTATAAAAGGGGAAGAGAGTATTATTTAAATAACAAGGTTAAGTATATAGATATAGACATAAATGAGAAAGGAAACTACATAGAAACTAAAATAAATTCAAAGGTAGAGTCTTCAAAGTTCACCCAGTATAAAGTGAACACGAGTTTTAATAATATTGCTCCCTTTATAATTTATCATTGTGAATGTAATGCAAATTATAGTTATTATGGTCAGACAAGCATGTGCAAACATGTAGTGGCTACATTATTAAAATATTTTTATGAAAAAGAACAAATTATTAAAGTGAAGAAAATGGGTAAAACAAATAAATTAATTAAACAAATAACTGAAAATTTAAGCAGTGCACCAAGGGAAAAATTAAATCTAAAACTAGACATAAAATATGTTCATGATTCTAATAGTGATAACAGAAAATCTTCTTTTGAGCTAAAGATTGGTGAGGATAAGCTTTATGTAGTTAAAAACATAAGAGAATTTTTACTTTGTTCTTCTAAAACTATTGAAACCTTGGAGTTTGGCAAAAAATTTTCTTACAATCCACATTTACAGTGCTTTAACACAGAAGATTTAAATATTATAGAGATTTTTAAAGAAGCAGGTGAATTGGAAACTCTAATTGCAAACGTAGATACATATAGAAGCAGTAAAGTAAAGTTTCTCTCTGGTAAAAAAGCTTATTTTACTGATAGCATGGTTAAAAGGCTATTTAAATGCATAAACAATAGGGCTATAACTGTGGTAATAAACGGTGAAATATTTACTAATGTACATGTATTACAGGAGTCAATGCCCTTGCAATTCGAAATTAATAGAGAAAATAATAAATTTGTACTTCAGCAAAAAGAACATATGCCCATTGCACTTTGCAACGATGGTGAATTCTTTTTTTATGCAGGTGAAATATATGAAACAGCTAAAGAACAAAGGGAATCATATTTACCACTATATAATAGATTTAAAGAGGAAAATAAAAATTACATGGAATTCTATGAAGAAGAGAAAGATGATGTTGCATCCTTTCTACTTCCGACTTTAAAAAAGATAAGTAATGGAGTTTCCATAGATAAATCTTTAGAAAATGAATTTTATTTAGAAGAACTTAAAGCAATGGTTTTTTTTGAAAAAATTTTTGAGAATGTAGAGGTGTTCATAACTTTTAAGTATGGAGATATCAAAATAAATCCTTTTAATAGTAGTGAAAACAAAACGCAAGAGGGAAGAGTGCTTATAAGAGACATAGAGAAGGAAATGAGTATCATAAATCAATTTCACAAGTTTGGTTTTGTTAATACAGTGGATGGTTTGGAAGTGAAAGATGAAACAAATCTTCTAGAGTTCTTAGTTTCAGGACTAGAAAAACTTCAAGGAGTGGCAGAAGTATATTATTCTGAGGAATTTAAGAAAATAAAAGTACATGGTAAATCCGGATATAAGTCAAATATAAGGCTTAATAAAGATAATCTTTTAGAATTCAGCTTTAGTATAGAGGGTGTAGATAATATTGAGCTTAGTAATATTTTTTCAGCATTAAGAGAAAAAAGAAAATATTATAGGCTTAAAAATGGTAGCTTTGTATTATTAGATTCAAATAATTTAGTGAATATTGCTCAAATGATGGAATATCTAAATATAAAAGACAGCGATATTTCAAAAAATAAAATTTTACTTTCTAAATATAATGCCATATATATAGAAGAAAAATTAAAACGAGAAGAAATGGATTTTGTTGAAACAAATAAAAAATTTATAGATTTGGTTCATAATGTAAAAGATACAAGCGAAATTAAAGTAACGGTTCCTAAAACCTTAGATAGTATAATGAGAACTTACCAAAAGGTAGGCTTTAAATGGTTAAAAACTCTTGCTAGTTGTGGATTTGGAGGAATACTAGCAGATGAAATGGGTCTGGGTAAAACACTGCAAGCTATAGCCCTTATTCAATCAGAAGTGGAAGAAAATGAAGACAAACAACCATCGCTCGTTGTGTGCCCTACGTCTCTTGTATACAATTGGAAAGATGAAATAGAAGAATTTGCACCACAAGTAAATTGTATAGTAGTTTCAGGAAATAAAAGTCAGAGGGAAGAGCAAAAACAAAACATTGAAAACACTGATGTGGTTATAACTTCCTATGCACTTATTAGGCGAGACATTGAGGACTATGAAAAAATAAAATTCAGATATTGTTTTTTAGATGAGGCGCAGCAGATTAAGAATTTTAATTCACTAAATGCACATTCTGTAAAAAATATCAATGCACAAGGTAAATTTGCACTTACTGGGACACCTATTGAAAATTCTCTAATGGAGCTTTGGTCAATCTTTGACTTTATAATGCCAGGGTATCTTTTAAAGCATAGTGCTTTCTCAAAAAAATACGAAGTGCCAATTGTAAAAGATGGAAGCCGTGAAGCGCTACAAGAACTAAATAATCATGTAAGACCCTTTATACTACGACGGACTAAATTAGAGGTTGCAAGTGAATTGCCACCTAAAATAGAACATAGGATTTCAGTAGAAATGACGGAGGAGCAAAAGAAGTTATATGTAGCATACTTAAAAGATGCAAAAGGAGAACTTGAAGAAGATATTGCCATGAAAGGCTTTAACAAAAGCAAATTTAAAGTACTATCAATCTTAACAAGGTTAAGGCAAATATGTTGTGACCCATCTACTTTCATAGAGGATTATGTAGGAGGGAGTGGCAAAATGGAAGCACTAGATGAAATTTTAGAAAATAGCTTAGAAGAAGGTCATAGAATATTAATATTTTCTCAATTTACTAAGGTGTTAAAAAATATTTCTAAGAGGTTAGATACTAAAGATATAAAGTATATGTACTTAGATGGTTCAACTAAGGCAGAAAAAAGGATTCAAATGGTCAAAACTTTCAATGAAGGGGATACGCAGGTATTTTTAATTTCACTAAAGGCTGGAGGTACAGGTATAAACCTGACAGGTGCTGATATGGTAATACATTTTGACCCTTGGTGGAATCCAGCTGTAGAGGCACAAGCCACAGATAGGGCTCATAGAATTGGTCAAAAGAAAACAGTAGAGGTTATAAAATTAATAGCAAGAGGAACTATAGAAGAAAAAATATTTAAGTTACAACAAAAGAAAAGTGAAATTATTGAAACTGTTATTAATGATGAAACAGGAGCAGAATTATTTCTCTCTCAGATGAGTCAAAATGAAATCCAAGACTTATTCCTTTAAAAATAGATGTCCTAGAACTATCTAAAAGTTCTAGGACATCTATTATTTTATTCCTAACTTATAATTTTACAGTTTGACCGATATCAATAATTTTTATGCTTCCGTCATTTATTCTTTCTAGTGTATCACAGGTAACCTCATCATCGTCTTGAGCCAAAATATAGGTTTTATAATGAATCGGAATCATGAATTTAGATTTTGACATTTTAAACATATTAAAGCTTTGCTGCGGTGAACAATGCATTTCTTGAAACTCGTCAGGCTTGTAGCATCCTACAGGCATAATAGCGATATCAGCCATCAAATTTTTATATATATCAGTATAGGCTGTATCTCCAGCAAAAAAAATCTTCTTTGTTCCACTTTCAATCATATAGGAATTGCTATTAGTAGCAGTGCCCCAAGGATATCTTCTACCATCATGATTTGCTCTTAAAGCCTTTATTTTTATATCGCTTGCACTATAGGTTTCCTCTGGGTTTAAAAGTATTCTATTTTTAAATCCTAAAATCTTTAGTGGAAGATCTAAATTTTTAGGAGCAATAATTATTGCGCTTTTATTTAGTTTCATTAGAGTAGTGTAATTCATATGATCCATATGACCATGGGATAGTAATATGTAATCAATATTAATTGAAGCTAAGTTTAAAGAAGGTTTTATTAATCGTCTCATTTGACCAAGATTTATTGAGGTCACAGGGTCAGTTACTATAACTTTTCCATTTAAATTAATAACTACAGTAGCATGACCTACCCAATGCACAGAATTTGTTACTATAGGTTCATAGGATGGAATAAGCATAGGCCTAAAGTAGGACTTAAAGTTTCTACGGTGTAGTTCATACATATATCCAGTGATTTTACGGAGTTTAATAAATTTCATTTTATACCTCTAATTTTCAATAAATTTGTTTATACCATATGATTATATTCTTTTATGTAAAGTTTAAACAAATTATATAAAAGAATTTCTATAATTGAATTATACCATAAGGTAGGAAACTTTAATTTAGACCCTTTGAGTTAACAAGAAAAAAATCACCTACAGAATACTACAAAACAATTGACAATATGACTTATTTCTGTTATTTTTTTATAGGAATTATTATTTTAATGGGAATATAAGGAGGGACTATTATGATTACAAACGAAACACAAAATGTAAAAATAACAAATGCGGATCCATCTGCATTAGGATTATTCGGACTTGCAATGGTGACACTTGTGGCATCTTCACAGAAACTTGGACTAACACAAGGCACATCTTTTGTAATTCCATGGGCTATATTCTTAGGAGGATTTGCTCAACTATTTGCATGTATCAATGATTCAAAACGTAACAATGTTTTTGGAACCACAGCTTTTGGTGCTTTTGCATTCTTTTGGATGGGAGTTGCAGGCAGCTGGTTAATTCAAGCAGGCGTATTTGGGAAAGCTTTAGCGTCAACGGTGGATCCAAAGCAATTGGGCTTTGCTTTTGTAGGATATTTGATATTTTCATTATTTATGACTATAGGAGCTGCAGAAACTCACAAAGTGCTATTCACAATCTTTGTATTAATTGATTTTCTATTTATAGGATTATCACTTAAGACTTTTGGAATTATGCCTGAATTTTCACATAACCTGGCAGCGTATTCTGAATTGTCAATTGCATTAGTATCTTTTTATGGTTCGGCAGCTGCGGTTTTAAATGCTCATTTTGGCAAGCAATTCTTGCCAGTAGGAAAACCTTTTGGTATATTTAAAAAACAATAAAAAAAAGCACTATACTGTGAGATTACAGTATAGTGCTTTTTTTAAGTAAGTATGTGATAAATTATATACAAAAAAATATTGTTCCATTAGGATTTTGAGGAGTCATAGTGAATATTAAGGAAAAGAAAATGAGTGTATGAACATAGTAATTAATAGATGATTTTATTCTACTTTGTTTAGGCATAGTTTTTTTCAAATTTATGATTAAATCCTCCTTTCACTATAATAATATTCTGAATTAACCATAAGGGTGATAGAAATTATTATATTTTCAAAACCTCGGATTATTATAAAAAACTTACGTATATATTTATATATAACATAATTTGTTAGTGTTTACACTATCTATGATTTAAAGGGGGGGATTTTATGAAAAGAAAATTTAAAAGTATATCAGTAATACTAATGTCAATGATAATAATTAGCTTTGCAGCTGCGGGATGCGGGGCTAAGAAATCATCTACAAGTCCTGAAAGCAAACCTACCATGGATGTTTCAAAGGGTAATAGCGGCTTAAGTGACGGTACTACTGTTACTTCAAATGAAACTTCTAAATCTGTTACAAATACAAAGGCTCCTTTGAACGCTTCGTTAGAGGGACAGGGTAAGATAATAAGGAATGGGATAATACAGATGGAAACACTTGGCTTCGATGTAGCCGTAAAACAGATTTTAAGTAAAACCACTAGTATGGGAGGATATGTGCAAAGTTCTAATGTATCAGGCACAAATATTGAAGCAAAGTTGTCTGAGCAAAGCAGAAGAGGTGTGTTTATATTAAGGATTCCTAAGTCGAAATTTGACAGTTTTATTTTAGACATTGGGAATTTAGGAAGTATAACAAGTCAGCAAATTTCAGCGGAGGATGTAACCTCTCAATATTTTGATACACAAGCACATTTAAAATCACTAACTATACAAGAGGAGAGATTGCTAGAACTTTTAAAGAAAACTGGTAAACTCGAAGATATAATAGTATTAGAAAAGGAATTAAGTAGTGTTAGGTATGAAATTGAAGGGTTGACAGGAAGCCTTAAAAAATGGGATAACTTAATAGATTTTTGCACATTAAATATAGAGGTAATAGAAGTTCATAAAATCAAAGAAAATTCTGTTTCTTTTGCAGATAAAATTGTAGATGGGTTTATAAGTTCAGTGAACTCACTAGTTGATTTTGGTAAATGCTTTGTTGTGATTATTTCTATATTCATACCTTATTTAGTTGTTTTATCTATTATATTTTTAATAATTAGATATATATATAAATATATTAAAAAAAGTTGATATATGGTATTAGTTAAAAAACAATATAAAAAAGGGTTATTTTAAGAAGCATATAATTACGCTTCATAAAAATAACTCTTTTTCTATTTTATAAATAAGTATAAGGAATAAAAATATATAAAGCAATATCAATATAAATTTAAATTTCCAAAAAATCTGTTAATATAACTAAAGAAAAAGAAAAAAATATCGAAATATATAATAATATAAAAATGAATTGGGGGTTATTTTGTGAAAAAAAATATATTCGACAAAAATGATTTGAAAAAACCAAAAGGCAAAAAATTGAGTTTCCAGTTAATATCATTGCTTATTTTGGCATCATTTTTACCTATATTATCAATTTCTTTGGGATCATATTATAGTTTATCAAAAACTTTAAAGGGTGAATTTGATAACATGGCAAATCAAAGCACATCAAGAGTTAATGAGGCTATTGATTCATTATACAAAGCTAACTTTGAATCTACAGATATGTTATCCAATGATCCAAACGCAACAATGGTTAAGGTAAATCCTGATTCTGCACAATGGTTAATGAAAAGCTTTGAGGGATTTGGAAAAACCCATACTGATATGCTACACGTATATCTAGGAACTGCAGATAAGAAGATGTACGTTGAACCTAAGGTTGACTTACCTGCAACTTTTGATCCAACTTCAACAAGTTGGTATAAGGATGCAATTAGCAATGATGGTAAGGTAATTTCTACTAACCCATATGTGGATACTGATACTAAAAAATATGTAGTGACTTTCGCAAAGACAGTTAAAGATGTCCAAGGTAACCTAGTAGGCGTAATTGGAATAGATGTAGACTTAGAATTAATATCTACTATGGTTCAGAATATTAAATTAGGTGAAAATGGCTATTCAGCAGTATTAGACAGCACAGGAACAATAACAGCACACAAAGATAAAGCCTTATTAGGGAAAAACCCAAAACAAGAGCCTTGGATAAAAAGCATTATAGATTCTAAAGAAAACAAACTTACAGTAAATATAAATGGTAAAAAGTATTTAATTTATAAGGCTTTAGATGCAAAAAATAATTTAACTACAGTAGGATTTATTCCAATAGCCGAACAAACATCAAAAATATTAGAAGGATTAGCAATACCTATTATAGTTTTAGTATTATCACTTATATTTGTAATTGTAATTGGAACAGTATTTTCTGGTAAAATAACGAAGCCCATGGAGAAATTAAGTAGTGTTTTGGCAAAAATTAAGGGGGGCGATTTTACTCAAAGGGTGAATAAAAATAAAAATGCTAGCTTAGAAGTACAACAAATTATTGAATCAGTAAATAATATGATAGAGGATATGGTTATAGTTTTAGGGAATGTAGTAGAGAGTTCAAATAAAGTTAAAGAATCAGCAGAGTCACTAGCGGCTACTACTCAAGAGTCAAATGCTGTGGGGGATGAGGTTGCAAGAGCAGTGCAACAAATTGCACAAGGGGCAAATGAGCAGTCTCAAATTCTAGAGGAGAGTGTCAATTATTCCACTACTTTAGGCGAAGAAGTAAATAAAACTACTATTAATGCTAAAAATATGATTAAAGCATCTTTAGAGGTTAAACAATCAACTGAAGAGGGCATTATAGTTGTTAATAATTTAAGAGCTGTATTTGAGGAAAACACAAAAGCTAATGATGAAGTAGCTAAGAAGGTAGAAATTTTAGCTGAAAATTCTAATAAAATTAGCGCTATAACTGATACAATAAAAGCAATAACGGAGCAAACGAATCTATTAGCGTTAAATGCTAGTATAGAGGCAGCAAGAGCAGGAGAAGCAGGAAGAGGCTTTGCAGTTGTTGCAGATGAGGTAAGAAAACTTGCAGAGCAATCTTCAATTTCAGCCTCTGAAATTGATAAGGTAATAAGTGTAATAAGAACAAGTGTTAATGGAGTATTAGAGCAAATAATATATTCTAAGGAGTTAAACATTAAAACCGATAAAAGTGTGCAAACTACAAATGAAACCTTTAAGAAGATTGAAGGAGCAATGGAATTACTTCAAAAGGATATGAATAGTGTAGATAATTCACTAAAAGAAATAAATAATTATAAAGATAAAGTAAGTGAAAAAATTGAAAATGCTTCATCTGTATCACAAGAGACAGCGGCGACTTCAGAAGAGGTTAGTGCCTCTACAGAAGAACAAGCTGCGGGACTTCAAGAAATAGTAAGTGCTGCAGAAAATTTAAACACCCTTGCTGAAAATTTAAGAGAGAGCATCAGTAAATTTAAAATTTAGTAAAGTCTTATTTTAGTGTACACCTAGTTCACAATGAACTAGGTGTTTTTATCCTTGAGTTTCAATACCTATTCTTAAGAAATAATTATAATAGGTAGTTTTATAAAATGCATTAGTATGATATATTTATATTAGAATATTTATATGTATGATTTCAAATGTTAATTAAAGAATATATAGGTGTGGTACTTTTATAAATAATCGTTGAAGGAGGGTGTTTTTATGAAAATTTATTCTTGGAATGTAAATGGAATAAGAGCTATAAAAGATAAAGGGTTTATTGAATGGGTTGAAAAAGAACAACCAGAAGTATTATGTCTTCAAGAGACAAAAATTCAAGAAAATCAAATAAGTGAGGAGCTTAAAAATATACAAGGGTACTACTCATATTTTTCATGTGCAGAAAAGAAGGGCTATAGTGGCGTAGCCACATACACTAAGCGAAAACCAATATCTGTTAGTTATGGTATTGGAATAGAAAGATTTGATAGTGAAGGTAGATTTGTAATAACTGAGTTTGAAGATTTTACTCTTTTAAACATATATTTTCCTAATGGTCAGAAAGATGATATCAGATTAAATTATAAAATGGAATTTTATGATGCTCTATTAGACTATTGTGAAACACTTAGGGAAAACGGGAAAAAGTTAATTATTTGTGGAGACTACAATACAGCGCATAAAGCAATTGATTTAAAAAATCCAAAGGCAAATGAAAAGTATTCAGGGTTCTTACCTATAGAGAGAGCTTGGATGGATAAATTTGTCTCCTATGGTTATGTTGATACTTTTAGATATCTCCATAAAGAAGAAGAAAAATATTCTTGGTGGAGTTATAGATTTAAGGCTAGAGAAAAAAATGTAGGTTGGAGAATCGACTATTTCTTTGTAACTGAGGATTTATTGGATAAAATAAAGGAAGCTCATATTTTAAATGATGTTATAGGATCAGATCATTGTCCTGTGTGCGTTATCTTATAGATATAAATAAATCTCCCTTTAAAGTAGAGATTGCAGATGATTTATCTGCAAATGTTCTATTTTAAAGGGAGATTTTTTAAAAAAGGTTATTTTTTATTGGATTTTAAAGAGACTATACACTATACTTTAAAAATTTTAATACTGTTTTCAAGATCCTTTGCCATTTCTCTTAACTGCCTAATCGAAATGGACATCTCATCAATAGTGGTTGATTGTTCTTGGATAGATGCTGCAACTTCCTCTGTGGCAGCAGCACTTTCTTCTGAAACTCTAGTTATGTTTTCAGAACTCATTGCTAGATTTTCAATAATTTCATTTGAATACAATATGTTTTTTGTTACTACGCTTAACTTGTTTTTAGTGTGGTCAAATGCTTCAAGTATTTCAGTAAGTGCATGGTCAACATTTTGTACATTAATTGTGCCCTTTTGGGTTTCTGCACTTCCTTCTTCAATTGAAGACAGTGCGGTTTTAGCATTTTGTTGAGTGTTTTGTATAAGCTTTTTTATACTATTAGAGGATTCCATGGTTTCCTCAGCTAGTTTTCTTACCTCTTCAGCAACTACAGAGAAACCTCTACCGGCCTCTCCAGCTCTTGCAGCCTCAATTGAAGCGTTTAGTGCGAGTAAGTTTGTTTGAGAAGCAATAGTGTCTATAAATTCAACAATGTTTCCAATTTCATCTGAAGTTTTTTGTAGGGTTTCTATTACTGAAGCGGAGTAATCTACTTTATCTTTTATAACTTTTATTTGAGTTATAAGATCATTCATTTTACTTCGTCCATCAGTAGCAAGGCAACTTGTTTCATCTGCAGTTTGGACAACGCTACTTATTTCTTCTTTAATAGTATCCATGTTATTTACAATTTCTTTAGTGTTTTTTGAAATATCTTCAGTAGCGATAAATTGCTTTTCTGATCCAGAGGCCAGTTCTTGAGCTGCCATAGCAATTTGGTTTGAAACCATGGAACTTTGCTCTCCAGAACTTAAAAGTTGGTCAGCAGATGATAATAAAAGTCCGGAAATATTACTAATTTGTTTAGTCATACCACGAAGATTAATAATCATTTCATTAAAGCTTATACCTAAAAGGCCTATTTCATCCTTGGATTTTATTTCAATCTCATTTGTTAAGTCTCCCTTAGAAACATCTTTGGCTAGAATTACTAATTTCTTCAAAGGGTTAATAAATTTTGATACTAATAACAATAGTATTAATGAACCTAATAAGAAAGAAATTAGTGTTATTAAAAAAGAGCTTGTTAATACGGAATTAATAGCAGAACCAACATTTTTCATTGAAAGAGCTATATCAACAGCTCCTACATGCTTTCCATTTTCAGAAAGAGGAACTAATACTTCATAAACTCTCTCCACACCTTTATACATAAAATCTGAACTGAATTCTTTGCCATCTTTAGCTGCAGCTATACTTCCTTCATCGGTTAAGGTTTTTCCTACTCTATCTTTTTCAGTGTGTGTAAGTACCTTTAGGTCCGTTCCTATAGTTAAACCATAGGCTATGCTTTTATCCTTACCTATTTCATCAATAAGAGCTTGAGGGCTTACAGAATTAAGAATAGTATTAACTTTATTAGCAACAATTCCAATCTGAACAAATCCGCCTTTGTCCAATGCCACAGCACCATATTTATAAAAAGTATCTTTTGAATTTCCGCTTGGGCGTATGCTTTCTACCACCTCAGGAGCTTTATCTTTTAATATTTTTTGAACTACACTATCTTCTGGATATTTATATTTTAAATTAGCTGCCATATTAGAGAGTATAATAACTCCATTGGCATCCGCAATATTAATTTCGTCAATATTTAATCTTTTAGATATTTTCATAAGATTCTCATTTGAGATATTAGGTGTAATACCAATAAGGTAAGATGAACTAATAATTTTTTCACTTAGTAGAGTATCGAGTTCTTTTGAAATATTTTGATTAGAAGTAAGTCTTTGCTGGATTTGTTTAACTATTATGTTTCCATCAGTTTTCATTTGAAGTTCCATTTTGCTTTTAACAATAGACACCATAATAATGCAAAAAATAAGTAAGGTTGTAAAAAGTACTAAAAGTGAAGATGCTACTATTTTCACTTTCAAAGATAGATGTTTTGATTTAGTTTTAGTTTTCATAATAAATTAATCCCCCTTGTGTGTTTTTAATTAGTAATTGGATTGTTTTTTGAACTTAGAGTATATAAACATAAAACATAGTATTTAATTTAAAAAAATTCAATTAAAACTTAAAAAACACAATGGTTTTTTACAAAAAAATAAATTAATTCTATATTATACGGTAACTATATTTAAGCAATACATTAACAATATAATACATAATATGATAAAATACAATAAAAATAACTATGTTTTCCTAAATTTCAAACGACATATTAATTGTTAAATTGAAAAATATAACAATAATATTTAATATATTTAAATAATGAATTAAAGAAAAATTATTAGATAAATATGAAAGATTTCAGTGTATAATAATATTACATTAGTTATTGTATAAAACATTTAGAATCAATAAGTTTAGCTTACGCTATTCCATATATATAAAAGAAGGGAAGTTATAGTATGAACAATGAAAAAAAATTATATCCTGTGAAATCGAAAAAAAAATATGGGTATATTGATAATGAAGGTAATGTAATTATAGAATTCAGATATGATTATGCTGAGGAGTTTGAAGGTAACTTAGCAATAGTAGCTTTAAATGAGAAGTATGGCTTTATTAATAAAGCTGGAGAAGTTGTAGTAAACCCTTTGTATGATGAAGTTCAGCAATTTAGTGAAGAGCTTGCAGCAATAAAATTAGATGGCAAGAAGGGTTATATTGATTTGATGGGAAAATTTATTGTGGAGCCTAAATATGAAGAAGCTAATTTTTTTATAGAGGGAAGAGCAGCAGTTAAAAGAGGATATATGTGGGGATATATTGATAGCCATGGTAAAGAAGTAGTCCCTATGAGTTTTTTAGATGCTAATGATTTTAGTGAGGGCCTTGCGGCAGTGCAAATTGGTGGCAAAATAGCTTATATAGATAAAGAAGGCAAAATTATAATAGATGCAATTTATGACTATGCCTATGGCTTTAATGATGGCATTGCTCCTGTTTGTGCTAAGGGGAAATATGGCTGCATAAATAACAGCGGAGATGTGGTTATACCACTTCGATATAATGTTTGTGGAGAATTCAATGAGGGCCTGGCATCAATTGAAATGAGAGGAAAATACGGCTTTATAGATTCCAAGGGAGAGCTTATTATAAAACCTGAATTTCAATGGGCAGATAGATTTTATAATGGACTAGCTGCAATTTGTGAAAACGAAAAATATGGTTGCATTGATAAAAATGGCAGTATTATAATACCAGCGCTCTTTGATGACATAGATATTATAAGCGAAGGCTTAATGGCCGCTCAAATAGGAGAAAAGTGGGGTTACATAGATTGCGAAGGTCAAACAATTATAGAGCCAAGTTTTGAAGAAGCCTACGAATTTATCGGTGGTATTGCAAGAGTTGAAATAGGTAAAAAAATTGGATATATTGATAAATTAGGGGAATACGTTTGGAAAATGCAATCATAATCTAATTAAAACATAAGGCATCTAATAAATAACAAGTATACACACTAGTTATTTTTAGATGCCTTTGTTACTATTTTTTAAAATACGTTTTAATATAGAGGGGGTAGCGCTCTTAGTAGCTTCTTTGAGGCTTTCTTCTAATATTCTTACACTATTTTGTAATTTTTGGATTTTTTCTAAATAAGTTATAACTTTTTTACTTTGCAAGGAAATTTGCTCTTCATAGTTTTTGTTAATTATAGTAAGCTCATCTATTTTATTTTCATAAGAGTTAATAACTTTATTTTTTTCGGTGTTTTTTATTTGAAGCAAATCTATTTCAGATTTGTTATCCTGGAAAGTTTTATGATTTCGAATAATTTCTCTTTCATAATCTATTATTTTAACTTTTAATAAGGATACCTCTTCATAATTAATAATATATAACCTCCTTTATGGTACAAGTTAATGACTATAATATAAAATATGCAGTGAGCACATGTGGATATACATGAAATTATAAATTTAATATTTAATTTCACATAAGTATATAGAAACTTTTACAAGATAGATTAATAGTATATATAAATAAATCATTAGAAATAAAAGTTAATATATATTATGTTTAATGAAATGTTATAAATAAACATAAGCTAGCATAGTTATATGGTAAAAGTAGCAAACTATAGGGGGATTTGTGCTATGAAAGTTTTATTGTGTGTTAGGCAAGATTATTATAAAAATTTTGCAGGAGATTCTATGCAGGTTATTAAGACAGCTGAAAACCTACGCAAATTAGGGGTAACCGTAGATATAAATGATGGTGGCATATATGACTATTCTGATTATGATATAGTACATTTATTTAATATTGCTACTACAGGAGAAACATATAGATACTTTAAGATTGCAAATTTTCACAAAAGAAACACAGTTATATCTCCAATGCATTTGGATATGAAAAAATATAACATGATAAATAATAAAATTGAAAGTATTAAACTATATGAACGGTGTAATAGTTATAAAAAAGAAATTTTAAAAAAGAGTAAAGTTGTATTTTGCAATAGTGAATTAGAAAAGTCTCTTATAAGGAATGAATTTAATGTCAATACGGAATATAAAGTTATATACAATGGTGTAGAAGTAGAAAATGACGATATACCTCTATATAATTTTACTGAGAGATATAATTTAAATAATTATGTTTTATGTGTGGGAAGAATTTGTGAAAATAAAAATCAACTTTCACTATGCAGCGTATGTGATCAATTAGGAAAGCAGTTAGTTTTAATTGGAAGTGGAAATGACAATAAGTATCTTGAAAAATGCACCAATTTTAAAAATGTAATATATATGGGCTTTATGGATAGCTATAATGTATACAATGCCTATAGATTTGCAAAAGTACATGTGAATCCAAGTTTTGTAGAAATGCCTGGCTTATCTTCACTAGAGGCAGCAGCAAGTGGTTGCAATATAGTTTCAACACAGGAAGGCTGCGCAAGTGAATATTTTAAAGATATGGCTCTATATTGTGATCCCTATGATAATCAGAGCATATTAAGTGCAGTAAAGAGTGGATTTGAAAAACGTAAGAATAGTGTGCTTAAAAATTATGTTAATGAAAATTACACTTGGGAGAAATCAACAAACGAATTTTACAAAACCTATCTAGAAATTTTAAAGTAACTGTGACTTTGGAAAAATAATAAAACCTATTTACGAATTAAGGATTTTTCTATATTATGCCTTAACGAAAGGTATATATTACTAAATGCCTTCACTGCGCTAAGTAATTCTAAACTAATTTTATTGAAAGATACTAAAAAGTGCAAACTCACTATGATAAAGCTGTTAGATTGAAAAAAGATGTTCATGATGAACATCTTTTTGATTATTTATTACAACCTACATTTCGCTGGATGCCATTAAGAAATTGATTATTAATGAATTTAAGTAGAATTTTCTTATAGAACATGTATCCTAACCATGCACCGAAAGTATTTAATATTATGTCATCAATATCGAAGGATCTACCCATATTCCCTACGTAGTAAGATAAAAGTTGAATAATCTCTATGCCTAAAGAAAATAAAAACGATAATAAAAGTGTGTTTCTTATATTATCAAACTTTCTCCATAATATTGGGAGTAATAAACCAAAAGGAAATAATAGAAGCGTATTACCCAAAATATTCTTTAACCAAAATTTAATCATAAAGTTTTGCATTTTTGGTGTTTGGGAGATCATTGAAATATCATTTATCGTATTAAAGACTGGTACGACATTTATCGAAACACTACTCCTTTGCCCAGCCCAATTTATAAATAGAGGGAATAAAGTTATTCCTATAAAGCAGAGAATATATGCGAAAAAAAGTTCTAATACAATTTCTCTTTTAATTGAAAACTGATTTTTGCTGCAATTTTTGCGGATTGAAATTACTCTAATCAGTACCAATATAGGCAAAATAAATATGATTAAAGTTCGGAACTCTAACATAATACCCATTTAGAATCATCCTTTCGTTTGTTTTTTAATTACTGAACTATAATAGTTAATTTTTCATAACTTTACCATATCATATAATATTATTCAATCATTTTAAGTCCCAACCTCTTTTTGATAGATTATTTTTTAAACCATTATATCTATTCTTACTTCATCTTCTTTAATTTTTAAATTACTAATAATTATAATTTTTAATAATAAACATAAAAATAACCATTCAATATAATAAAAGTTATATTGAATGGTTTTGTTTTTACTTTAAATCATGCTTTTTTTACTGATTTTATATGTATTTTTTTAAATTTTATGGTATACTTATAAAGTAAACATTATGTATACGCATATAAATGAACTGTACACTAACGTATACAATTGTAAACATAAGTGTACAATTTATAATATACTAAGAGTTTTTTAATTATTGATATAAATAAATTATTAAAAATTATTGAACCCAAGTATTTTAGCAATTATACTGTTTATAGAACCATTTTTAGCACGTGGTAGATAAATTCAAGTATAAATGGCATTTAATTACGAAAAAGATTGAATTAATTCTATTAATCATTGAAAACACTGGACAGAGAGAGGGAATAGCAAATGGATGCAATATTAAGTGTAAGAATAAGTGATGAATTAAAACAAAAGTTTAATGAATTGGCTCAGAGTGAAGGAATAAACAATAAAGAATTGATGGAGCAAGTAGTTAAATACTATGAATTAAATAGAGCAAGAGAAGAAGACAGTAATATGTCCGAGGATATAAAGGAGTTACAAACAATAACCAGTAGAATGGCGGATATATACATAAATATAGTAGAAAGAAATAATATTAAAGCCTTAGAAGTAAAAAATATTCATAGAAATGAGCTAATAGATAAGAATAGTGACGTTCAAAAACTTAAAGAAGACATTACATTGTTAAAAGAAGAGAATAAAAAAATAAACTCACTTGAAAAAGATCTATCTGATGCAAAGCATATAAGTAAAGAACTACAAGAAAATATTAAGAGTTTAAAAACCCTTAATAATATGCAGGAGGAAAAAATATTAAAACTAACGGAAACCAATGAAAAATATATTAAATACAGAGATGAAATTGTAAAACTTAAAACAGAGCAGGGCAAATCTACAAATGAGAATATGCAATTGAAGAATGAATTAGCAAATAAAAATGATAAAGAAGATAGATTAATAAAACAGATAGATGAGTTAAAGATAATAAACAAAAGTAAAATAGATGAGCTTGAAATTAAAGCTAATCAAGATATTGAAATGCAGAGGGAAAGAACAAGTTTTAAAATGGAAAAAGAAATATTAAAGTTAAAAGAGGAACAACAATTAAAAATACAGGAATTGCAAGAAAGTTTTAATGACAGAATTAATAAATTATTAATAGAAAAAGAGGAAGTAGCGGAGCAATTTAAAAATATGATTTTGCAAATGGATAAAAACAAAAATGTAACTGAACATATTGTTATTGAAAAGAAATAGAGTGGAGTAATATACAATCAAGCAATTTTGATTTTAAGTGGTCAGTATCTTTGAATGATACCAAGTATAAGGCTAAAAAAATTAAATGCTTTTTATTGTATTTTAATTAAACATATGTTATATTATGGTTAAAGTTTAATAGTAAACTGAGGCGAAAGGAGTGGATCTTTTTTTATGCAAAAGTTATATGAGGTGGTTTCGAAATAATTGCATATAGGTTCAAAAGGTTTTTAAAGAGTACTTAGTGTACCTTTTATTTGTTATGCCTATTGAACAACTTTGATTTAACCTTTCAGCCTTAATAGTTAGCATTAAATTGCACGGTACGGGTTAGCGTGTATTTTTTGTGCCCAAATATTAGGTATCCCACAGTAGGTTAGTCTTGCTGTGGGATTTTTATATACTTTTTTATGAAATGTTTTTCAATTTATAAGGTGAAGGTAATGCTAATTTATTCGAACCTTCATAGTAACTTTATCTCAAACTCACATTAAGCTTAAAAATTAAGCAAGCCAATTTTGGAGTGCAACAGAGAAAGAGATTTTATGAGTTTAGAAAAGTTAGGATGGAACACGTATTTTCAAAAAAAAATTGAACCCTATTTAGACAAAGGGTTTTGTGCCGCAAGAGTCATAAATCAGCACAAAGGGAAGTATATTGTATGTTCTGAAAATGGAAGTTTTAATGGTAAATTGAGCGGTAAGTTTATGTATAATGCAGATCTGAAAAAAGATTACCCAGCAGTTGGTGATTGGGTGGCAATTAAAATGGTTAATGATACTGAGGCTATTATATACGTTGTATTACCAAGAAAAAGTTACTTTGCTCGTAAACTTGCTATATCAGGCGGAAGAAAAATGAAAAACGGTATACTGGTTGGAGGAAATATAGAAGAACAAATTATAGGTTCAAATATAGATACTGCATTTATTGTAAGTGGTCTAGATGATAATTTTAATATAGGTCGAATTGAAAGATATATTACCTTAGTTCGTAGTAGTGGAGCAACACCTGTTATACTCTTAAATAAATGTGACCTTTGTAATAATGTATCTGATTATATAGAAAAAATAGATATCATTGCTAAGGGTATAGCTGTTTACTCTATAAGTGTATTAAATAATATCAATATGGATATCTTTGATAAATTTTTATGTTGCAATGAGACAATAGTATTTCTTGGTTCCTCTGGAGTAGGTAAGTCTACTGTCATTAATTATCTTTTGGGTGGTGAAATACTAAAAACAAATACAATAAGTAGCTCTAATGGAAAAGGTAGGCATACCACAACGGGCTCTCAGCTTTTACATCATAGCTCGGGCTGCACAATTATAGATACTCCAGGAACCCGTGAACTACAGCTATGGGCTGATGAAGATATACTTTCTGAAAGTTTTCAAGATATCTACTCTTTAACTGATCAATGTAGATACAGGGATTGTGCTCATGAAAAAGAAGATGGTTGTGCAATTAAGGCAGCCCTTGAAGATGGAAAGTTAACTATTGAAAGATTCAATAGCTACAAAAGCCAATTGAATGAATTGAATACTCTAAAAGATACTAGAAAATGCTATGACAACAGTAGAAAAAATAAGTTAAATAAGGTAAATAAGAAAAGAGGTTATGTTGAATGTTAAAATTAAAGTATTTGTTTAATAATAAAGATTTAGCCCATATGGTACTTAGTAATTGGGAAAGTGATAATGTAGATTCTGATTTATTAAATTATTATAGGATTTCATCAAATGCAGTTTATTGGTGTAAAAATCAAGGTAATATTTTTTTTCTTAGATTTGCACCTGCTGAAGAAAAATCCAAGGAAAGCATTCTTGCTGAACTTGATTTTTTAAGATTTTTAAGAAATAGTGGCTATCCTGCAGTAGACACTATATTATCTAAAGCTGGTAATGAACTTGAAGAAGTAAATACACCTTGGGGCATATACTATGCGGTTGCATTTAAAAAAGCATCTGGTAAACAAATAAGTGAAATCCCGATGACAGATGATATTATTTTCGGATTAGGTAAAGCATTAGGAAAATTGCATAAACTAAGCCGTGAATATAAACCAGTAAATAATAAACGTAATGACTGGAAAGAAAAAATAGACTGGATGGAAGATGTATTATCAGATTTTCCAGATGAAACCGCTGCTAAAAGTGAGCTCTATATGCTTAAAGATTACTTTTTAAAGCTAGCTACTACAAAAGAGAATTTTGGACTTATCCATTATGACTTTGAACCTGACAACGTATTTTATGATGAAGTTACGAAAAGCTATAACCCTATAGATTTTGATGATGCAATGTATCATTGGTATGCACTGGATATTCAAATATCAATAGACAATATCACTGAGGATATGCAAGAAGAACAAGTAGAACCTGCAATAAATCAATTTATTAAAGGCTACCGCTGCGAGTATACTATTTCCAACGATATGCTTAAATTATTACCGATCTTCAAAAGATATGATAATTTATATAGTTATGTACGGTTGCTTCTCTCTATAAAAGAAAAATGGAATAATGAGCCTGAATGGATGGTAGACTTAAGAATTCGCTTAGAGAATTCATTAAATAATAAAAAATGTACATTTACAAAGCCAATTTAATTAGTAAGGTTTCATAAGGAAGTGGTTTTATATGTCATTTACAGATGAAGATTTTTTACGCATTGCCATTGAGTTGGCGAAAAAAGCACGCAAAAAAGGCGAGGATCCATTTGGTGCCGTATTGGTATGTAATGGACAAATTATGCATAAAACTCATGATCAAAGCATTACCAATTGTGACCCAACATCTCATGCGGAATTGAGTGTTATTAGTGAATATTGTAGATTATCTAATAATTTTTCACTTGAAGGATATACTCTTTTAGTACAAAAGTGATTGCTATAAATTATTGGGTTTAACCTGATTGAAACGTAGTTGTAAGATATTGTGGAGATAACATTTAATAATGACAGGGGGAGAATAGTAATGTTTTTAAGTAGAGTTCAATTATTTATTGCAACGAAAATGTTAAATATAGTATTACCTATCCTAATTTTATCTGGCCTTTTCAAATTTGGGAAAGGTAATCTCAGTGATAATATTATATATATTTTATTTGTAGGTAATTTCATATTTCTATTATTTAAGACGGCTCCTTGGGAATTTACTAACTACTATATTAGGTATGTTTTAGTTTTGATTTATATAATAATCGCTTTCAGAAATATTACTTTTATTAATACAGGCATACAAGGCTTATCAGTAATTAAAGTTTTTACAGATATGTTAATTTTAGTTTTCACTTTAATTTTAATGTATTTGAATATTGCTTCTATACGTGCTTCAAAGAAGCCAAAGGATTATATAAATTTATCGTTACCATTTAAAGATGGTAAGTATCTTATAACTGATGGTGGAGATGGTAAGATAAGTTCATTACTCAATTATCATAATAAGGCTCAGATACATAAAAGGGGAAAATCGAATACGTCTATGAGGTATGCAACTGATATAGCCAAGCTTAATAAACTTGGCTTTACAGTAAAAAATGTTCTTACTAAAGAAAATATAGGATATGAGATATTTCACGAAAAAATGTACTGTCCATGCGAGGCTACTGTAATTGAAGTAGTAGATGGAATAGAAGATAATATACCATTTAGTGGAAATTATCCTTATAATGTTGGAAATCGGGTAGTATTAAAAATAGATAATTTTTATATAGTTATGGGACATTTAGCGAAGGGTAGTATAACTGTAAAAGAAGGAGACAGGGTAAAATCTGGGCAACAATTAGCGATAATAGGGAACGGTGGATTCACCCCCCGACCTCATTTGCATATGCAAGTATCAAAATGTGAAGACGGACAATACTGGCAAGGAAAAAGTATACCTATATTTTTTAATAATTTATATTACCCATTCAAAAATAAAATCATTAAAGGTTAACGAAATAGATTATTGTGTATTCATTGGGGGGGGAATTAGTGGCTAAACTCCGCGCCCAAGTGCAGTCGCACTAGGGCTGGAGAATGTCGGCAACACGAAACGTTAGCAGAAAGAATATTTTATCGGAAGTTTATGTTCCGTTACTTAAAAATTGATAAAGCGTATCTATAAAATATTTTCATTATATGATTTTAAAATGAGGTGGGGATTTATATGAAAAAGATTATATTTTTTCTTTGTCTAATTTCAGTGGTGTTTTCTTTAGTGGCTTGTAAACAAGTTGGTAAAACTAATAACGTTGTAATCAGTATTGAAAAATCTGATAAGTTTAGCGAAGAGGAAATAAATGATGCAATAAATTGTGTAAAGAAAAAATTCAAGGATTTTGAGGGATGTAATCTTACGAAATTATGGTATGATGAAGAAAAATCGAAAAAATTTATTGAAGGGTATTTGAAAAATGGGAAGGGTTCAGTGAATGGTGTCAAGGCTGAGAATGTAACTGTTTTGCTGTCTAATTTTGATGTAGATTCTTCAGGTGGTGATGGGAGTTTAAATCCAAATTCAACTTATTCCAATTGGAATTGGATATTAATAAGAGATAATAAAACAGGCAATTGGAAAGTTGATGATTGGGGATATTAAAAAATGAAATAACTAAAAACATTGTAAACTTAATTATATTATAACAAGTTCACAATTTTCTTTTATTGTAATGCAATAGTAGAAATGAGGAAGTTAATATCATCGAAAAAGTGTTCGGAGGAATATTCCATCTGCTAACAAAAAACTCCCGTTCGTTTTGGCATGAAAGACTGCCAAAACACATTCTTTCGCCAAGCACGGTCGCGCTAAGCGAAAGAACGTCGGGAGTTAGGAACGTGACGATGAAATCCTATCGAAGTGAGTGCCAATTTAAAGTTGTTTAAGAAAAACGTTTTTTACACTGATAATTTAATATTATTTTTAAATCGCGAAGCAAAGTATGATATGAACTATATCTTTTATGATTATTTTTAAGGGGGGACTATTAACAATGTTAGATAAAATTAATTCGGATTTATTGAAAGAAAAACTTATTAAAATAAAGATGGATAACTATGTAATTAATGATTCAGTAAATATATCAGAAATAGCATTAGAAATGATGGAGTATATTGGCTCTGTAGATTTTGAGTTAAGGGACGAACTTATATATTCAACTTTCTTAAAATGGACAATTAATAATGTGTTTACATCAGAACAAATGTACAAATTATTAAAAATAAGTCTCGATGAAGAACATTTATTTTATAAAATAGGTGAAAAAGATACTGACTCTGTTTTTACCCGTACATTTTCACTTTTATTTATTCCACTTGTATTGTATTTAGATAGCAATACTAGCTTTTTAACCAAGGAAGAAACGATAGCCATCAAGGATAAGGTTATTAAATATTTAGATCTTGAAAAGGATACAAGAGGATATGTAGTTGATAAAGGATGGGCTCACTCTACGGCACATGCCGCTGATACTTTAGATGAAATTGCAAAATCACAATATATTAATTATGATGAATTGCTCGAAATATTACATGCAATTAAAACCAGAGTATGTATAAATAATTATACATACATAAACAAAGAAGACGATAGAATGGTTACTGCAATTATGACTGTTTTTAGCCGGAATTTGATTGATGACAATGAAATAGTAGAATGGATAAAAGGTTTTGGTAACATTGAAAAGACTGGTAAATATCCTGAAGAACATCATTTAATAGTGAATATAAGAAATCTTTTAAGAAGCCTATATTTTGAAATGTTGTACCAAAAAAGTTCGAAAATATTTACTAAAGCAATTTTAGAGACATTACAAAATTTATAGAATTATCTATACAAAAGTAATATCAGAAATAAATTAAATAGAGGTGTATTAGTTATGTATAAAGAAGAAAATGAGATTGAACCATCAGAAGTTATTTTCTCCTACAATGTTAAGAAAGACAATAAGGTATTTATTTATTGGTATGATAAGCTTATAAAAATACTCTCTGGAGAAAAAGCTGAGAAATTTCTATCCCAAATTGAAGGTGCAGGTAGTCTTGAATCTCAACAGCTTCTGGCGAAGGCCACAGGAAATCTTAAACGTAAAAAGGATGAAAATACAAATACCATTGTAATCAGAGGTTCTCACTTTACTAGGAAAAACAATAGAGTTAAATCTAATATATACTAATTCTAGCAAATGATCATAATTTATAGTATTGGTCAGATTATGATTTTCATAAAACCTGAATTAAAGGTACCCTAAAGGTTGTCTTAAATTAAATGATTTATTCACTAAAAAGGGTTTTAGATAGTGGAAATTTAGAATGTAGTGACTACGGACTTCATCTAACAAAATACTCCCGTTCGCTACGCACATTAGCCAGCCTAAGATAGGAGATATCTAAGGCTGGCTAATGTCGGGAGTAAGGAACCGTTAGTGGAAATGGCATATTAAATAAAGTTTTGGTTTCGCACTAATTTATTTATCAATACTAGCTTGTGAAAAAGTAATCAGTAAGGGTAATTTATATATATGTAGATAAATAGTAATTTGGTAATTTTAAAAAATAAGTTGAAATACATTTTAAAGCATTATATGATGAATTCAGGCATCGATGTACTCTATTAAAAAAGAAGGTAAGTTATGGATATTAATATTGAAATGATATCATCATATAAAATTGCTTATATACGAAGAGCAGGTCCTTACGGTTCAGAGAATGTGCAAATAATGGAGCAATTAAAAAGTTGGGCTAGAGAAAAAAACTTATTTAATGAAAATTCAATTATATTAGGAATAGCCCAAGATAACCCTCAATTCACAGAACCTAAAGATTGTCGTTATGATACATGTTTAGTTGTTTCGGATGAATTTAAAGTTGATAATAAGTATATTAATTTCGGAAAAACTATCGGTGGAAAATATTGCGTATTTAAAATAAGTCATACGGTAGATGCTATGCAAAAAGCATGGATGGAGATATTTTCGGTGTTATCAAAAAGAAATTATGAATTTGATGATAAAAGACCTATTCTTGAACGCTATGCAATGCAGATGATAAATAAGCATTATTGTGAAATTTGCGTACCAATATTATAAAAGAATATTAAAACAAATTCCAATTTATCGTTAAGTTAATTCTCAATCTCTTATATGACGAACAAAGCCCAAAAGAGTTGAGGGGTATAGTCAACGAATAAAATGTAGTGCAAATATGCTACTTCCACTAACAATGCATTCAAGTTCGCTTTGGCTAAATTAGGGTAAAGCCTTCGAAGAAGCCAAAGCACATTCCTTCACCAAGCCAGGTCTGGCTAGGCTCAGGAACGTCTCGAATGCGAGACGTTATGTGAAATTTCAGGTCTATCAGAAATTATCTTACGCATTTAGTTATTTTAAACCATTCTAATATAAAGGATAAGTAATATTGGTTATTAACTGTTACTTATCCATAAAAATACGAAGGAGTTAGAATCAAATGGAAAATAAGCACGGAATAGGGCTACCTACATTAGAAGAAGCAAAAATATTATTAGAAGAAGCAGGAAGGTTAAATCCAGGACTTTGGGTTGAACATTCTATTTATTCTGGAAAAGCAGCACAATTGATAGCACAAAATTGTGACAATATAGATTCAGATACCGCGTTAATATTAGGGATGCTCCATGATATAGGTAGAAGATTCGGAATAACAGGCATGAGGCATAGTATAGACGGTTATAATTTTTTAATGGAAAAAGGTTTTTATAAGGCGGCAAAGGTATGCATTACTCATTCATTTGATTGCAAAGATATAAAATCTGCCTTTGGAAAATGGGATTGTACTGAGAAAGAATATGATTTTGTAAAACATTACTTGGAAAAAACTGAATATGATGATTACGATAGACTTATACAATTATGTGATGCCTTAGCATTTATAGATGGTTATTATCTGATCGAGAAAAGAATGGTTGAAGCCGCAATAAGACATGGTATCAATGAATATACTACACTTAAATGGAATGAAACACTTGAAATAAAAGCGTATTTTGAACATAAGATAGGAAAGTCTGTCTACAGTATACTTCCTGGAGTTATTGAAAATACATTTGGGCTATAGATATATTTTTCCACATAAATTAATTCACAGTATTCGTATACAGTTAAATAAATCACGAGTGAATTAGTGGAAAGTGCACGCCATTTAGAGAGTGCAAGACCTGAAACATCACATAACAAAATGTTGACGTTCGCCTTGGCTGGAGAGTCCTTTGAGGAATGGCAAGCTATACAGAAAAGCTATGTTCCAAGCTAAGAAAATCTAAAATCATCGCCAAGGCACATTCCTTCACCAAGCCCGTCGGGCTGAGGTTAATGAACGTCGTCAACACGAAACGTTATATGCCATTCCTAAGTTAGTTACTTAGTACTTATTAATAAATGTTATTAAAGGAGATGCACAATTATGATAAATCATTTGGGACAAGGTGTGCCAACCCTAGAGGAGGCAAAATTACTATTACTAGAAGGACAAAAATTAAATCCTGGTCCTTGGATTGATCATTCAATGAATGCAGGAAGAGCAGCAGAGTTGATAGCAAAAAATTGTAAAGGGTTAAACCCAGATGTTGCTTTAGTACTAGGAATGCTACATGACATCGGTGTAAGATTTGGGGTTTCATATATGAAGCATATTTTACACGGCTATAATTTTGCTATGGAAAAGGGGTATTATAAACTAGCAAAAGTTTGTTTAACTCATTCATTTGAGTGCCAAGATATAAGAACTTGTTTTGGAAGATGGGATTATTGTAGTGATGAAGAATACAGTTTTATTAAGAATTACATTGAGTCTGCAGAATATGATGATTATGATAGATTGATACAATTATGTGATGCACTAGCATTACCAAGCGGGTTTTGCTTAATGGAAAAGAGAATGGTTGATGTAGTATTAAGACATGGGATACATGAGCATATTATTAATAAATGGAGAGCAACTTTCAAAAACAAACAATATTTTGAAGAGAGGATGGGAAAATCAATATATAGTGTATTACCAGGTGTTATAGAAAACACTTTTGATTTATAAATGTGTATTCCTATTAAGTAAAGAAAGTATAAGATAAAATTTGAAATTCACAGAACGTGCATATATCGGAGTTTTCAATTTAGAGGTAAGCGAAAATTTAGTTTAGACGGAACGGCATATAACAAAATGTTGCCGTTCGCCTTGGCTGGTAGACTATTTTATATGGTAATATGCAAATTTATGACTTGTAATCTATATATAGGTTAGTAGTTATCCCATCGCCAAGGCACATTCCTTCACCAAGCCCGTCGGGCTAAGGTTTCAGGAACGTCGGCAACAAGAAACGTTATAGGAAATGGCAATGCCGGGGCTATTCTTTGGAGCCTCCATATTTTGCTTAGGTAGAGCTAAAATTTAGTAGTTATTACATCAGCGTAATTTTATACGAAGTATGGATTATTTATATTTTATTTAGACAAATGAAAGCAAGGTAGGATAGGAAATAACAGTTATATTTTAGTACAATTTGTACATGGAGGTGAGAAAAATGAATTTTATTAAAAACTTGCAGAGGGCAATCGACTATATGGAAGAACATATATTAGAACCTATTACATATGAAGATGTTGCAAGGCATGTCTATATGTCAAGCTATAATTTTCATAGGACATTTAGTTTAGTGACTGGTATTACAGCTAATGAGTATATTAGGAATAGAAGATTATCTATGGCGGGGCAGGAACTCTCTATGTCTGATGCAAAGGTAATTGATATTGCTTTAAAATATGGTTATGATTCGCCCGAAAGTTTTACAAAGGCATTTTCCAGATTTCATGGTATTACGCCGAATGTGGCAAGGCGTGCAGGTATGAAATTAAAATCTTTTAATCGCCTTCTTATTAAAATAAAATTGGAAGGTGGTACTGTTATGGACTACAGAATCGAAAAACGAGAAGGATTCAAATTATTGGCTAAGGTTGCAAAGTTTAGAAATGAAATAATTTCAGAAGAGGGAAATACTGAAATTCCGGATTTTTGGAAAGAATGTGGTGACAATGGAACATTTGATGGTCTGAAACAAAACACTAGCAAGAATGATATTTATGGAGCTTGTGCACCAATATCAAAAGAAAGTACACATTTTGATTATGGTATTGGTATGGAATTTAGTGGTGGTAATGTACCGGAGGGATATACTATATGGGAGGTAAAACCTATATTATGGGCTGTATTTAAATGTATTGGTGAAACTGGGGATTGTATAGGCGAAACATGGGGGAAAATCTTTTCAGAATTTCTTCCAGGTTCAGAGTATAGCATGATTGATGATACTGATTTTGAATTGTACTCAGAAGATATTAATGCAGATTGCTTTTGTGAAATATGGATTCCTGTTGAGAAAAAGACATATGCATAATTGATAAAATAGGTTTAATCTCAGAAGTTAAGGTGAGTTGCCACTCCCTATAACGAAATGTTGCCGCCCGCCTTGACTGGTGGGCTCTTTTTTTTATAGCAATGTGTAAATTTATGGTTTATAATCTATATATAGGTTGTCGTTCGACTGTCCCCAAGGCGCATTACTTCGCCAAACGCGTCGAGCTAGGTATCTAAAGACGAAGTTAAGTTTAATTTTATTAGTGGAGGTAAAGAAAGTGATTACATATAGAGAAATTGATAAATCATATTTTGAAAAATATGACAGTATTCCTATGATTGTTCATGTAAAAAGCATACTTACATTAGAGAAAATTGAAAATGGATTGGGAGGAATTTTGCTAAAAGAAACATCCATTAAAGAATACCGAAAAGATTTAGGAATATATGAGGAGGCAAAAATATGCTGAAAATTTGACATAACTAATTGGGCATTCTTTATGGCGTTTGATAACGAATTCCCTATTGGGGCAGTTACTGTTGCCTCAAAAACAAAAAATGTTAATATGCTTGATGGTAGAGACGATATGAGTGTGTTATGGGATATAAGAGTTGATGATAGATATAAGCGACAGGGAGTAGGTACAAAGTTATTTACTATAGCTGTTGAGTGGTCTAAATCAAATGGATTAAAACAGATGAAAATTGAATGTCAAAATAATAATGTTCAAGCGTGCAGATTTTACCATAATCACGGTGCCATATTAGGAAAGATAGACGAATATGCTTATTACAATGATATTGATATAGAAGATGAAGTTCAACTTCTATGGTATTTAGATTTATAAATATTATAAGCAAATTTAATGTATAATCTTGTTATTTTGAGGTGTATGTAGTGAAATTAATTTGATAATTGATAAAATAAGTTTAATCTCAGAAATTAAAGAAAGTTGCCACTTCCTATAACAAAAAACTCCCATTCGTTTTGGCATGAAAAGATTGCCAAAACACATTCTTTCGCCAAGCGCGGTCGCGCTAGGGCTCAAGAACGTCGGGAGTTAGGTACGTTATACGCCATTTGCAAAGTGACTGAGCATGTATGCATTTTCAAATAAATTAATAGGGGTGATTAAGAATGGTGATAAATAAGATTGACGAAGAAATTATCAAAAGAGAAGAAGATGTGTTTTTAATGCTAGATGATTTACTAGACAAAAGAGATGCAGAGTGGTGGGGCAAGTTCTATTCTAATAAAGATAAACCGATACCATTTTTTATAAATGCTCCTGATGAAAATCTTGTTTCGTATTTAGAAAGTGGGATTTTCAAGGCAGGTAGAGTTTTAGATATTGGGTGTGGTAATGGAAGAAATTCTCTGTATCTTGCTAAAAAAAACTTTGAAGTTGATGGAATTGATTTTTCGCAAACCTCAATTGAATGGGCATGTCAAAGAGCTTTAGAGAGTTCTATAGATGTCAACTTTATAAATAGGTCAATATTTGATTTTGAAGCTCTAAAAAATAGTTATGATTACATATATGACAGTGGATGTTTACATCATATTAATCCTCACAGGAGGAGTCAATATCTTAGTAAGATAGCGGAATTATTGAAAGAAGATGGATATTTTGGGCTAACCTGCTTTAATTTGAGGGGTGGAGCAAATATATCAGATTATGATGTGTATAGGGAATTTTCTATGTGTGGAGGTCTAGGTTTTTCAGAGTCAAAGTTAAAGGCAATTTTAGAACCTTATTTCACTGTACTTGAATTTAGGGAAATGAAAGAAAGTAAAGATATTAATATGTTTGGGAAAGAAATTTTATGGGCTGTTTTGATGAGAAAGAAGTAGAAGTAATCTACTATTCAGGCTATTTGCATCCATATTAATAAATATAGTTAGGCTAGTAGCACGGCGTATAACAAAATGTTGCCGTCCACCTTGGCTGGTGGACTATTTTTATATAGTAATGTGTAAATTTATGACTTATAATCTATATATAGGTTAGTGATTGACCTCTCGCCAAGGCACATTCCCCAGCCCAAGTGCGGTCGCACTAGGGCTGGGAAACGTCTGCAACAAGTAACGTTATATGACAGAACATATTATTGACTAAAAGGAGAGTTAATATTGTAAGTAAGTAAAAGAAAAAATGTCAATCTCTTTTTTATCAGTTGTCAGTAGATTGCGATTCAAAAAATGGCATAATATCAGAATGGTATAGGTTTTTAGAAATAGTATATACGAGTATTATATTCTTAAAAGTTAGGTTAGATTGGCAGGATATTGTGATGGAACTACTAAATATATAATGAAAAAACATAGATATATATTCCATTCCACAAGTGAGAATATATGAAATTTATGAGAAAATCAAGATAATATAGAAAGGAAAGGATTGTTGTATGAGTTATGGAGCATTATTATTGAAATCTATTAAAAAAATATTACCGACAACGATAGGTTGTATATTTGGAATAATGATTGCTTATATATTATTCTTGCGTTTTAATAGCTTTACTACGGCTAAACATATGTTTATTTATATTATAGGATTTTTTATTAGTTTTTTAATACTTACAAGTATAACATGGTTGTTTTATATTTTTAAATTTCATAAGAAATAGAAAATGACACAATTACTGACCTGTGTCTGTTTTTTAAATCGTTGCCGTACCCGCCATTGAAGAAGTGCAAGGTAAGGCCTTAGAACTAGATATTAACAATTTTTTTGATTAAAATAAGTAGATAGTAGAAGTTTTCGCAAGTTCCGTCATATAACAAAATGTTCAAGTTCCCTTTGCATGAAAAGATTGCAAAGCACACCTACGAAGCCAAGTGCGGTCGCACTAAGCTTCGTAGGTGTCTTGAACACGAAACGTTAGCAGAAAGTCTTGGTAGCAGAGTGCAAGTTCGAAATTTTTTTGAATTTTATGAAGTACATTTTTGTTTGATAAAACAAAATAGAGATTATTCGTATTATATGGTATAGGCAGTGACGTCCTTGCCACTCCACAATCATATAGTTCTAAGGAGGGTTACATTATATTGAGAAAAGGTATATTTGTTTTCTTTGGATATTCGATGCCAATGAAAAGACGATTTGAACTTATTAAAAGCGCAGGTTTTGATTCGGTTATGATATGGTGGGGAAATGGCACAGGTAATTTTGAAGGTGAAAAGTTTGCTTATAGATTGTTAGCTGCGAAATATGATTTATACATTTGCAATGCGCATCTGCCGTTTGATGAATGCAATGATCTGTGGAGTGACGCCTCTGTGGGAGACGAGTATGTAGATTTTATTTTTCAAAATATTAATTCATCAAAATTGGGATTCTGTTTTGACAGCGGACATAATAATTTTTTTACACCTGACATAGATGTTTTAAGTAAATACAAGCAGCATATTTTTGCCTTACATTTGGATGATAACGTGGGTGATGCAGACATACATATGCTACCGTTTGATGGGACAACAAATTGGGACAGGATGATAAAAACACTTAAAGAAATCAAATACAATGGAGTTCTTTCACTTGAGGTTCAGCAGGACAGGCATGAAAAATATCATGGGTTAAGTCCAGAAAATTATCTAGCATTGGCAATTGAAAGAGCAGAAAGGATTGAACAAGGCTTGAAGATCTGAAAGCAGATTTTATAAGTGAATTTGTTGTAGAATAAGAGAAGTTATGATAACAAAAATGAGCATAATCCATAGACAAACTGATGTATGCTCTTTACATAATCTTTAAGTAAAGTGTTTTTTTTGATAGTGGTAGTTCCAAGTATGGTGTGAGGACCTTCTGCTAACAAAATGTTCAAGTTCGCTTTGCATGAAAAGACTGCAAAGCACACCTACGAAGCTAAGTGCGGTCGCTCTAAGCTTCTCGGCGTCTTGAACACGAAACGTTATATGTAATTTTTGTTAAACAGAGCAATCATTCATATGTTTTAATTTATTTTCTTCAGAAGCAATTGTTAGATATTGTCCACCAACAGGTTTTATCAGAATAATCATATATAACTTTAAAAAACATGAGATAAATAGATGGTTACTAGTTAAATATAAGCTAGTATGTCTAAGCAGTAAAGTAATGCAGCACAAAGTAAAAATATGACACATACCTAACTTGTAATATAATCATATTGTAAATATATTAATAACACATAAATGTTTATTCGTAAATGATTTAAATGTTAAGAGGGGGAAATTTTATGGGATTATTTGGACCAAGCAAAAAAGAAATTTGGCAGCAACTGGCTGATGAAATTCAGGCTGATTACGTAAATAAGGGCTTTTGGTCGGGAGACAGAGTAGAAGCCCACATAGATAATTGGGTTGTTGTATTAGATACCTATACTGTATCCACAGGAAAATCATCAATAACATATACAAGGATGAGAGCACCTTTTGTAAATCTTAATAATTTCTATTTCAAAATATATAGAACTGGAATTTTCAGCGGGATTGGTAAGATGCTGGGCATGGAAGACATAAACATCGGTTATGAAGAGTTTGATGAGGATTTCGTTATAAAAAGCAATAGTGAAGAAAAGGTAAAGCAGTTGTTTTCAAATAAAAGCATCAGGGATTTAATAGAAGAGCAGCCAAAAATTAATCTTGAAATAAAAGATGATGAGGGATTCTTCAATGCACATTTTCCTGAAGGAGTAGATGAGCTATACTTCCAGGCGACTGGTGTTATAAAGGACATTGATATACTTAAAGAATTATGCGAGCTTTTTGCGGAAGTGCTGAAGGAATTGTGTAGCATGGGCTCCGCAAGTGTTGAAGAGCCAGGAGTAGTATTATAATTAACTTGAAAAATGGGAACTGAAGAGGCTTTAGAGCCATTATTCAAAGTGTAGTAGCTAAAACTACATATAACAAAATGCTCAAGTCCGCTTTGCATGAGAAGACTGCAAAGCACACCTGTGAAGCCAAGTGCAGTCGCTCTAGGCTTCTCGGCGTCTTGAGCAGGAAACGTTATGTGACATTTCAGGTCTATCTGAAAATTTCTTACGCAGTTGGTGATTTTTATGTATTCCAATAGAAACGATAAGTCACAATAGTAGATTAGAATATATAATATGATACATTCAACAATAAATTGGATAGGAGTTGAAAATTATGAGCACTATTGTAGTTTACAAATCAAAAACAGGTTTTGTAAGGAATTATGCAGAATGGATTGCAGAAGAACTATCAGCGGATATTTTGGAGGTTTCAAAAGTTAATATCAATATGTTAACGAAATATAATACCTTGGTTTATGGTGGTAGTCTGCATGCCGTTGGTATTAACGGTGTTAAATTCATTACGAAAAACTTTGATAAACTCAAAGATAAAAAGTTAGTTGTTTTCGCTTCAGGGGCTTCTCCATCAAGTGAAAAAGTAATAAAAGGAGTTGTAACCAATAACTTTACTTCAGACCAACAAAAATGTATTAAATTTTTCTATTTGCGAGGTGGTTTTAACTATAATAAACTGTCAATTTTTGATAAAGTGCTTATGATATTATTGAATTGGAAAATAAAGATTAAAAAGAAACAGAAAAAAGATTTAACTCCTGATGAAATAGGTATGCTTGCCGCATTTGACAAGCCAGCAGATTTTACAAGAAAAAAGAATATAAATGAAATGGTCATTTATGTTAATTCGTAATACTCTTATATAATAAATTAAATCATGAATAGATTAGGGGTAATTGCACGCTATATAGAGAGTACAAGACCTAAAACATCACATAACAAAATGTTGCCGTTCGCCTTGGCTAGTGATTCCTTTGAGGGAAGAACAGTAAATTATTCAAGTGTGTCTTTTAAAACTAAGAAAATCATAAACCAACGCCAAGGCACATTCCTTCACCAAGCGCGTCGCGCTAAGGTTCAGGAACGTCCGCAACAAGAAACGTTATACGACAAAACAGCCAACCGCAAGTGTAGAAATAAAGGAGGGAAATAGAATGAAAATTGGAAGAACAGTTAGACTATTAACAGATAATAAGAGAAAAGAATCATTAAATGATACAGATGAAAAAAGAAAAATTATAATAAGTATATTTTATCAAATTGACGAGAATTTGAATGAAACTAAACAAGCTTATTATATGGATATATTCCATCCGTGCCAGGAAGAATTAATTAAAAGGTTTGCAGGGAAAAAGAATTTAGCAGGTCAAAAAGTAAGTGAAAGGTACCTTAAGAGTATAAACATAAATACATATAATAATGTCCCAATTAGTAAGAAAGAGATATTATATCCTGTTATTATTTACTCACCAGGATTGGGTATGGATAGGGATTCTTTAATTTATAATATAGAAAAATTAGTAAGTGAAGGTTATGTTGTTTTTACATTAGGACATATATATGACGCTGATTTCACTATTTTGCCTGATGGAGAAATAGTTGAACAAGCTAAGCACATTGCTAATTCTACTTTGGAAGAAAAAGAACAATTAATTGATATAAGAAAGGAAGATGTTTTATTTCTACTAGATGAATTAAAAATATTAAATAGTGAAGATGAATTAATGAAGGAAAAACTAGATTTAAATAAGATTGGAATAATGGGACATTCCCTTGGTGGAGCGGCAATATTTAAAGCAGCTTCAGAAGATACAAGAATTAAAGCTGTTATAATGCTTGATGGTAGCCTTCAGCATTTTAATTTAACAAAAGATATATTAGAAGAGAAAAGGTTATATACTCCTTTTTTAAACTTTAGAAGAGGTACCATAGACTATGCGGAAGAAATGAAAAAGGCCATAGAATTCAATGCAGATAAAATGAATGGTGAGGAGTTTAAGAAAAGAATTGTTATGCGTCATCAAACTTTAATAGGGCAAATAAGAGCACAAAAGGAACTTTATGAATATTTAGCAGGATATAAATCCTTTATTAAACTAAAATACTCAGAACATCTTACCTTTACAGATTGGCCAGTTATCTACAATCAAGAAATGGAGAATGAGATATTGCCTATTAAAGAGGCACATGAAATTATTAGTGAAATTACTGTTAGATTTTATAATGAATTTTTATGTGGGGTAGAAGGAGATTATAGAAACTTTATTAATAGTAATAGGTGTCCACAGATTTGTATAATAAGTAAGAATGGGGAATCACTTAAGTAGAAAAGGTTTCATCGTATAACAAGGCACTCAAGTTCGCTTTGGCTAAATTAGGGTCAAGCCTTCGAAGAAGCCAAAGCACATTCCTTCACCAAGCCAAGTCTGGCTAGGCTCAGGAACGTCTTGAGTGCGAAACGTTATACGTAATTTTAGAGAAATAGAGTGATTGCTTAAAAGTTTTCGGATTAGGTTTTATTGAGATGCAAATGTATTATATAACGAATTAAAGGAGTTGTGATATTATGAATTTTCCATCACATATTGTTTCTGTATGTGGGCTAATAGAAAATGATGAAGGAAAAATACTCATGGTTAAAAATCCAGTAAGAGGATGGGAAATTCCAGGTGGACAAGTTGAAGTAGGAGAAACTATTATTGAGGCATTGAAACGAGAGGTAAAAGAAGAATCAGGAATAGACATAGAGATTGGTAATTTAACGGTAGTTCACTCTAATATAGGAATTGGGGTTCAATATGACGGAGTAAGTCCAATTCCTACAATTGTAACTTTTGGATTTACTGCTAAATCACTTTCAGGTGAATTGGCTACAAGCGAAGAAAGTCTTGAAGTTTGCTGGTTTGAAAGAGGTGAAGTTTTAAACTTAATTGAAGAAGAGTTTATAACAGATAGAGTAAAGTGTATGCTCAACTATGATGGAAGAGTTACATATGGTGCGTTTTCTCGTAATCCTTATATTCTTCAGGGAGTACAGTATATCTAATAATTAGGTCGCAATCTTCATATTTTGTACCACAATTATTAGGTATGAATCATATTCAAGGATAACTGGATTAAGTCTTGCCCAAGATATAATAGCTAAAACTCCGTATAACAAAATGTTGCCGTAGGCAACAAGAAACGTTATAGGAAATGGCAATGCCGAGGCTGTTCTTTGGAGCCTTGAAATTTTTTTTAGGTAATATAAGAATTTGGTAATTATTACATAATAGTAATTTATTGTGTAATAAAGAAAGATGAATAAAATGGAGGTTATAAAATGACAAGTGAAACAAAAGAAATTTTAAAACAGTCATATAATAATTGTGCTCATGAAAGAGAAAAAAATGAAGTGCAAGAATGGAAGGTAAAACCAAGAGCGTCATTTCTGAAACTTTTATTAAATGAGGGTAAGTCTACTCTTTTAGATGTTGGTGCAGGAACTGGAAAAGACAGCAAATTTTTTATGAATAACAATATAGATGTAATAGCAGTTGATTTATCAGATGAAATGATTAAATTATGTCAAGAAAAAGGAATTGAATCATATGAATCAGATTTTTATAATCTTTATCAGATTGGTAAAAAAGTTGACGCTGTATGGTCAATGAATTCTCTATTGCATGTTGAAAAAGCAGATCTTAATTTAGTATTGCAAGAAATTAGAAGTGTGCTAAATCCTTTAGGATTATTTTTTATGGGAGTATATGGTGGTGAGGATTCAGAAGGCATATGGCAGGATGATATTTACACTCCACATCGATTTTTCTCGTCTTATACTGATGAAAATATAAAGCAAGTTGTTTCAAATTACTTTGAGTTAATTAGTTTTGAAAGAATTGAAACAGGAGGGAAATATCATTTTCAATCTATAATTATGAGAAAAAAATGAAAGTACAAATATAAATTGTGATTGTTTTGTTATTCACAGCATCTAGAGTATATTTATAACGCAGCATCCTTATTTTGCATTATAAGTATTGGAATAAATTTCAAAGGAGACTAAATAGGTTTAATCTGAGATGTAATCATAAATAAGTATGTATTGCTGTATACAAATAGGAACGAGGTAAATTATTATGATTGAATTAAACTATAATGATGTGAAAAATGAATAATGGAACATGACAGAGACTATTTTTACTGTCTTGATGTTATGAAAGAGAAGGCTGAAAAACATTCTTAAGATATATGGAGAAGTTGATTCACATGGTCAATGTCCTCAGTTAAGAACTGGGATTTTTCATCAGCCTAATTAATTAATTAATTAATTAATAGTTTAATTGAATAAGTCTTTAATGCACATCCTTTATATTTAGCATAACAAACATACATTATGGCCAAGCACAAGTAGCGGATCATTTTTCTTATAATACGAAATTAATTTTAAGATAGCTGCAGTAGACTTTGCTTAAAGTGTAGTGGCTAAAACTACGTATAACAAACTGTTGCCGTTCGCCTTGGCTAGCGAGTCCTTTAAGAAGGGAGAATCTATACAGGAAAGTCTATATTTCAAACTAAGAAAATCATAAACCAACGCCAAGGCACATTCCTTCACCAAGCCCGTCGGGCTAAGGTTCAGGAACGTCGGCAACACGAAACGTTAGTGGAAATGGCATATTAATTAAAGTTTTAGTTCCGCACTAATTTGTTAATCAATACGGAGTTGTAAAAAGCGGTCAGTAAGGATAATTTATATGATATATAGATAAATAGTAATTTGGCAGATTATTTATATTAGTGGAGGTAATGGAATGAATGTTGAAATTAAAAAATTGACACCTGCTCACGTAGAAGAATATATAAACTTTTTCGAAACGACGCCACATGATGACAATATCCCTGAGCATACCTGTTATTGTGAGTGTTGGTGTAGTGCCGACCACCGTTTCGGAACAGGTATTCCATCGCGTGAAGAAAGAAAAGCAATGGCTATTGAATATGTTAAGAGCGGAAAAATACAAGGATATTTAGCATATTTTGACGGTTGTATCGTTGGTTGGTGTAACGCAAATACAAAGACAGAATGTTTGAACTGTATCGGCTGGTATCGTTTTATGCCCCAAGTAAATGAATTGGAGATTGACGCAAATAATAAAGTAAAATCTATATATTGTTTTCTTGTTGCACCTGATATGAAAAGAAAAGCAATAGCAAAACAATTATTGCAATATGCTTGTCAAGACGCGACGAATGATGGTTATGATTATGTTGAAGTATATCCAGAAAAAGAAACTACAGATGAACGTAAACATTTTATGGGGTTTGTTGATATGTATAAAAACTTGGGCTTTACTATTCATGCAGAAACAAAGCAAAAATTTGTAATGAGGAAACAGCTAAAGGGCACCATAGTATGAGCATTATATGAAGCAGACAGATTCCAATTTATCGTTAAGTTAATTCACAATCTCTTATATGACGAACAAAGCCAAAAAGAGCTAAGGGGTATAATCAACGAATAAGATGTAGTGCAAATATGCCACTACCACTAACAACACCTTGCCGGTTCCGCTAGCGCTACACCCAAATGCCCCAGCTAACCTAGTCGGAGTCTAAGAAAACAACATAAGAGCTATGTAAGTTTTCTTAAACTCCTGTAACGCTGGGGCACTTCGGCAAGCCAGACGTTATATAACATTTTAGATCTAATAAAGCTTCTGTTTACGCATCACAGTTTCTAAATTAAATAACATAATAAAGAGTAGCAATTGTAGGAAATAGAGTAGTAAAGTAAATAGAAAATTAAACTGATTTTATATTTGTATATTAAGAGTTTTAATGCAAGTTCAAATAAGTGGGTGAGATTATGGAATGCTATTTATGTGGAAAAGAAACAACAACATGTACTCCCTGGGGAGATTTTATATGTAATGGATGTTTAGAGACCATAATTAACGAAGATAAGCGAATTGCTAATCTTGATGATAAAACTAGGTGTATAGAGCTTAAAGAAGCTATAGATGAGTTAATTATGATAATAAAGACAGAAGAAAAAGGACAATTTCCTAGGTTTTTTAGTTTCTTAAATATTATGAAAAGAAATTTGGATATTTGTATAAAAAGTAATTTTGAAGATTTGGATGAGTTAATTCAATTACTTAAAGAAGATTGGGCAAATTGTTGGCCAGCACATGGTGGATTAGGTGATTGGGGTATATATAGAGAAAATTATGAAGAAAGATTAAGAGCAAATGAGAAACTAAGGAAATTAGAAAGCAACATTGAAAAATTAATGAAATTTAAAGAGAAGATGTGAATAAGATTTAGTTAGTAGAATTTCTATAATACTGACTACAAGGAAAGAAACATTAAGAAGGAAACTATACCCGCATATAGCTAGCGTAAGATTTAAAACATCATATAACAAAAAATTCCCGTCCAGCTTGGCTTGAAAAGACAGCCAAGCTATACCTGCGAAGCTAAGAAAAGAGCTTTCTAAGCTTCTCGGCATCGGAAATTAGAGACGTTAGGTGTAATTTTATTATACAGAGTAGTAGCCTCAAAGTTTTAGATTTATTATGCTGATATACAATTGTAGAAACTGTAAAGAAAATACTATTGATACAATGGGGGGAAAGAAAATGAATGAAAACAATAATATGATTGTTAAGTGGTATTCAGAAGATAAGAATTTAGTTGAATTGAACAATGCTACCCGTAATTCTTTAAAGATGTGGGAGAAAGATGTGTCTTATAATTATTTTCCGCAAAATGCAAGAATACTTGATGACGGTTGTGGTATGGGGAGAGAAGCTTTTAACTTGTACGATATGGGCTCTAATATTACTGCTATAGATATATCAGAAAAAGCCATCATAGGAGCTAAGAAATTAGCATCTGAATCAAATCGTGACATTACGTTCTTGCTTACCAATGGTATGGATTTACCATTTGAGGACAATTCTTTTGATGTGGTCATTATTTGGAATCAAACTCTTGGACTTATTTATAGTGAAAGTAACCAAGTAGCTTTTTTAAAAGAATGTAAGCGAGTTTTAAGGGACAATGGTATTATCAGTTTCTCTGGTCATGAACGTGAATATGAAGAAATGAATTATCCTCACTGTTTGGTAGGTAAAAAGTTCTTTCCATATAAGAATGAGGATATATATTGGGAGATATTCACTATTGATGAACTGAAAGTGTTGGCACAAAAATCGGGGCTTAACGTACTCAACTGCGAAAGAGGTAAGATATATCGTGAGGAGGAAGGAACTATTATTCACTGTGTATGCATGAAATGATATAAATGGGTAGTTTGCAACTTTATTTATATGAAATAAATTTTATAACAGATAGAGTAAACAATACTTAAAGTGAAGTGGTGAAAACTACACCTAACAAAATATCTCCGTTCGCTACGCACACCTCTTCACTGGGTGCAAGCACTGCCTACGAAGAAGGACTCTGGGGGTCCAGTTCAGAGGCGTCGGAGATACGAAACGTTATACGGAATTTAGAACAAAGAAGTAATTGCTCATAAGTTATTTGGAATGATCTTTTAAGACACAGTTGTAAAATATTGTGGTGCAAACATTATTTATATACGATGGGGGAGAAGAACAATATGAGAATAGAAACAAACCATATAATAATTCGAGATTTTGAGAGAAAAGACGCAGAAAACCTTTATCAGAATGTCAGAGAGAAAAACATTTTTCGATTTATGCCTGATTGGGCAGAAAATAATGATTCGCCAAAAGCCTTTTGGGGGTATATTGATTGGCACCAAACTCAAAAAAATTCAACAGATGTTTATGAGAATAAAAGATATGCAATTGCATTACCTGATACAGATGAAATGATTGGAATGGTAGGTATGGGGCTTGAAGATACATTGAATGAAGTTGAAGTAGCCTATTTTATGTCGGAAAAATATCAGAGAAATGGGTACGCAAAAGAAGCTGTAAATGCTTTAGTAGATTGGTGTTTCAATGTATCAGATATAAAGTATCTTATATTGACGATTGATTGTGCAAACATTCCTTCTTGTCACCTTGCAGAGAAATGCGATTTTGAATTATTTGAAAAACGAACACCAATTAGACACAAACAACCCAACATGGAGAGCGATAGCTATTTCTATTACAGAAGATACAGAAATTTAGCGTAACTAATAGTATATTTAATACACATCTTTCTTTTATTGCGCAACAATTATATGGAGTAAGGATCATATTCTAGGATACCTGGAGTAGGTCTTGCTCAAAGTGTAGTGCCAAAACTCCGTATAACAAAATGTTGCCATCCGCCTTGGCTGGATAGTGTTTTGAATTGGACAAGTAGTGTGCTAAGGTAAACTTTTTGACCTAAGATAATCTTGTAACCTTCGCCAAGGCACATTCCTTCACCAAGCGCATCGCGCTAAGGTTCAGTAACGTCGGCAACAAGAGACGTTATAGGAAATGGCAATGTCAGGGCTGTTCTCTGGAGCTTCCATAGTTTAGGTAGAATCAAAATTTAGTAGTTATTACATGGTGGTAATTAGTTTTGAAGAAAATATTATTTATATAATAGGTGGTGAGTCTATGGATTGTTATGAAGTTGAAATAATTAAAGATGGAAGATACGTATATATAATAATTCCTTTCAACACAAAGGAAGTTTTTAATAGACCTAAAGGAACTATTTACATTAGTGGAACTATTAATGATATTCCTTATAGAAGTAAACTCATTTCAAGAGGAAATGGAGTTCAAATTATAATTATTGATAGGAAGCTGCAAAAAGTATTGGGGTTCTGTGGTACAAGTATGAATGTTCAAATGACAATCACAGAAGATAATATCGTAACTTACGTTTCAGAATCACAAAATTTAATAAAAAACTGTAGCCTCAATATTCTTTCATGTATTTCAACTCGTAGAAGTATCAGAGGTTATACCAATCAACCAATAGCAGAAGAACAAATGAATACAATTTTAGATGCGGGATTTTGTGCCCCTTCTGCACAGAACAAACGCCCTTGGCATTTTATTATAATTAGAAATAAAGGACAACTTTTCAGTTTAAGTGAAACAAATATTAAGGGGGAAATGATACAGCATTCTAACTGTTGCATTGTAGTTTGTGGAGATAGAATTTTACAAGGCATAAATGAATTACTGATTGAGGATTGTTCTGCGGCTACGCAAAATATTCTACTTGCTGCTCATGGTCTGGGAATAGGAGCAGTATGGTGTGGTATCGTTCAAAATTCTGACTGGAAAAAACATATAATCACACAGTTAAAATTGCCTGAATCAATAATTCCTATTGCCGTCATCTCATTGGGTTATCCTGATGAAATCAAAACAGCAAAAAACAGATTTGAGTTATCTAAGGTACATAATGAAGTTTGGTAAAGTGCATAATCCCTAATTTACGTTAGTTCATAATTTTCTTGTTTTGTGGGGTATGTAATGAAATTAATTTCATAATTGATATTAGGTTTAATTTCAGAAATTAAAGAGAGTTGCCACTTCCTATAACAAAAAACTCCCGTTCGTTTTGTCATAAGAAGACTGACAAAACACATTCTTTCACCAAGCGCGGTCGCGCTAGGGCTCAAGAACGTCGGGAGTTAGCAACGTTAAATGATATTGCGAATATGAGCAAGGCGCTGTGGGTCAGTTTTCTAAAGACGCTATAGAAAATTAATCTTAAAAGCATATAATATGTATATAAATATAGGATAAAATACATTTTCTCCCGACTTAAAATTATATAATTAAGACTTGATTGAGAACCATGCAATTGAAGTGACTGGAGGAAATAATAAATGGCTACTAACAAAAAAGCTGCTGAGTGGGAAGACGCAAAAAAGAAGTGTAAGCTTAATGCTGAAATATTAACGATGGCAAAAGAAATGGGTTTAAACCCTAGAAGCTTGATCAAAAACATTCCGAATAAAAGTGAGCAATGGAAAGAACCGGTAAGTGTTTGGATTCAAGGTATGTATGAAGAAAGGCAAGCTAAATCAAATAAAAAAAGAGCGCTAAAAGAACAGAAGATGAAAGAGGAAAAGATATAAAAGCGTATTATGAAGCCTTGGATTAGTGCTATTAGCAAGGCGTTATGGTTATGCTACTTATCAGAGGAGATTATTCTTAATGATGGGCTAGTTAATTTAATAAGTTTTTTAGAAAGCAAGGCTCTGGAGCTCGCAACATCACTTAACAAAATGTTGCCGTTCGCCTTGGCTGGATAATCCTTTAGTAAAGACAGGCTGTACAGGTAATAGCATGTTACGAAAATCTAAAAACAATGCCAAGGCACATTACTTCACCAAGCCCGTTGGGCTAAGGTTCAGGAACGTCGGCGACACGAAACGTTATATGTAATTTTATATAAACAGAGCGACAGCTTAAAAGTTCTAAATTTGGTTATATTGAGACACGATTGTATAAAATTGTTTTAGAATAGTGGAAATATTAAATATTAGAATTTAGATATGTAAAAGAATGAAAGTAAGCATTTTTGATTTTAAATATAGGGGGGTACTTAAGAATGAAAAATAGAAAACCTATTGTTATAATAATTACATCCATAAGTATTATAATTGGTATATTTCTAGGATTTTATTTTATAGAAAGCGGTTGGCCTGATAGAGTTTATAATGGAATAAGGGGTATTGATTGGATCATGATTACTGCGCTAATCCTTATTATTCTATCTATGATAATTATAATTATTAGTTTCTTACATAATAAAAAGAAAGCATTGGAAATGATTATTAAATTATATGCACATAATTACAAAATGCAATCTAGAAGACTTATACTATCACTGATAATTCTTATATTCTCGATAATACTAGTATCTTACTCTCCATCTATATCAAGCATATGTATGTTTTCTTTTGTAGCTGGAGATTGTTTATTAATTATCTTACCTTTGTATTTCACTAATGGACTTTATGAAAATGGAGTAATGTATTCTGGAAGGTTTTATTCGTGGGAAAATATTATAAGTTATAATTATAAACAAGATAATATAATTACATTTGAAATAAAAAATAAGCTTAAAGAGCCTTTAGAAGTTAAGTTTTTTTTCAAGTCAATAAGTTGTAGTGAGATTGATGAAATAATCCATAGGAGCATATAATTTTGGATATAGCGGTGGACATTAATTAAAAGTTTAATGAAGAATATTCTTTTAATACGAAATAAATTTAAAGGGATCTAGAGTAGACTCAGCTTAAAGTGTAGTAGCTAAAACTACATATAACAATATGTTCAAGTTCGCTTTGCATGAGAAGATTGCAAAGCACACCTGTGGATCCAAGTGCGGTCGCACTAAGCTTCGCAGGTGTCTTGAACAAGAAACGTTATGTGAAATTTCAGGTCTATGAAAGTTTATGTTTACGCATTTAGTGATTTTTGTTTTTAGTAATACAAAGGATAATTCAGAATTCCCGTATAGAGTGTAATATAATTTTTTTTATTTGGAGGAGATTTTTAATGAAAAGTTTTTTTGTTCACAATGAATCTGTAAAAATACATGTGCTGGAAAATGGAATCCCTTCCAGTGGAACTCCATCATTACTTGTAATCGGTGGACTTTGGGAGCCAGCAGAACGCTCAATTCCAATACCTTCTAATATATCGAGTCATGTTGTAGCTTTGAGTTTTCGTGGTCGTGGCTTAAGTTCAACTCCTGAAACTGGCTACGACCTTGCCGATCACCTCTCTGATATTGATGCAGTTGTTAAGCATTGCCAGCTTCAAAACTATTGTGTTCTTGGATTCTCACGGGGTGCATCCTACGCACTTGGATGGAGTTTGAAGAATCAACAGAACATGTGTGGTCTTATTCTCGTTGACCAACCACCAATACATAGTAGACCAGGTTCGGGATATGCAGATTTCTGGTCCAAGCTTGTATACTTGGAAGTTCCGATACTTAATTTCATGCGTCAGATAGCACTCGAAGGAATTGAGCGAGAAACCATAGAAAATGATTTTTCTCCTCAATTATCTCATTTACATATCCCTGTAACTTTTTTTGTTGGTAGAAATAAGGAAGCTAAGATATCCTCGGATGTCTCAAATGAATCTTTACAATTGTACACACAAGCGATTCCATCTTGTGAGGTTGTTAAGTTTCTGAAGTCTGGGCATATGATTCCAGATGAAGAACAGCAAAAATACATTGCAGAAATTGATTGCTTTATTAAGAAAAGAGAATGTAAATGATGATTAATCTAAGTTCGCCTGTGGATGAACTTAAAAATAAGAAAACTAAGAGATAATTCCCTATTGTCACTTATTATTCTTATTTTGCAAACTACAGGTCAAGAGATTCGAGAAGGGATAAACTTACGCATATAGATAGTAAAAGACCTGAAACTTCACATAACAAAATGTTGCCGTTCGCCTTGGCTAGAAAGTCCTTTGAAGAAAGAAAGAAAGATAGGTGCTCAAGTATAGTTTTCAAATCAAGAAAATTATAACCCAACGCCAAGGCGCATTCCTTCACCAAGCGCGTCGCGCTAAGGTTCAGGACCGTGGGCAACAATAAACGTTATACAGAATTTAGAGCAAGTAGGTAATTGCTCATAAGTTATTTAGAGTGGTCTGATTGAGACGTAGTTATATTTTATAACGAAATAAAGTTTGTAAACTGAATTTGCTATTAAATTAGGAGGGAAATAATGAATATAGAAAAATCATGTGGAGCTGTAATATATAGAAAACTAGGTGAAGGGTTCGAATTTTTAGCGGTAAAAAGCAAAGCAAATGGACATTGGAGCTTTCCAAAAGGGCACATGGAAAAGGATGAAAGTGAAAAAGAAACCGCAAGAAGAGAAGTTCTTGAAGAAACGGGATTAAGTATTATCTTACTTGATGAATTTAGAACAAAAATAGAATATCAATTGACTGAAAGCGCACTAAAAGAAGTAATTTTTTTCATAGGAATAACATCAGAGCAGTCTGTAAATATTCAGCAGGAAGAAATTGAAGAATTTAGATGGCTAAATTATAAGGAAATGCTTGATTTATTAACATTTGAAAATAGCAAAAAAATCTTAATAGAAGTTAAAGATTTTCTCAATAATTTAGCTAGTTAATTCGGTTTCTTTTTATAGAACTAAACCGCTAAAAACGGTGGCAGACGAGTGCTAATTCCATAAATTTAATTTTTACTCAAATAAAATATAAAGAAGTATCTTAATTAACTAAGATACTTCTTTATTATAATACACACTTCCTCTAAACTTTTATTGTAGAAATAAAAAATAAGGGAGTGTTATTATTTATGTCAGAATTAAGACGAAAAATGAAAATGGATATGGAACTAAAGGGTTATAGCCCAAGGACCATAAAAAACTATACCCGTACCGTTAGTAACTTTGCTAAGTTTTACAACAAATCACCAGAGCTTTTAAAAGAAAAAGAAATACGTGAATATTTACATTATTGTATCATGGAAAGGAAGTTAAGTGAAGGTACCGTTAATTATATTAATGCGGGTCTAAAGTTTTTTTATACTAAAACGCTTAATAGATATTGGAACATGGACAAAATTGTAAGGATTAAAGAACCAAGAAGATTACCCTCGGTTTTATCTCCAGAAGAAGTTAAATCTATTTTTGATGTTACTGAAAACCTTAAGCATAAGGCAATTCTCATGACGGTTTATTCCGCAGGATTAAGGGTTAGCGAAGTTTGCAATCTTAAAATAACAGATATTGACAGTAAAAATATGCAGATATTAATAAGAGAGGGCAAAGGCAAAAAAGACAGATATTCATTATTATCAAATGCAAATCTTGAAATTCTCAGAGAATATTGGAGAAGATACCATCCTAAAGAATATTTGTTCTCTGGAAAAGGTCGTACAGATGCGATAACTCCACGTAGTGTACAAAAAATGTTAGAAAAATCTATAAAAAAAACTGCAATCACTAAAAACGCAACGGTCCATATGGCTACAATTGGGCAATTGAATTAAAAGAGATTGGTGAGATAATTGGTCAAATTTCTCTAATGAGTTTGAACGATAAATACTACTCATGTGATGTTGCATACAACATAGGTAAGTCATTCTGGGGAAAATGGATTACGGTGGAAGCTTTAAAAGTTGTTATCCTCTATATGATTAAAGAGATTGGTATAAACAGAATAGACGCTAAACATAATACTCTAAATCTAGCGTGAGGTAGGGTGATGCAAAAGGCTGGAATGGGGCTTGATGGCATTATGAGGCAAGTAAAAATCAACAAGAATGGATACTTTTATGACTTGGCATTGTACTCTATACTGAAATCTGATTTAAACGCATAGTATGATACAGTTAAATAGTATGGTATTTCTGTAATGTCTATTACAGAAACAGTCATCACCAAATCAGATTATTCTTCTATCGAAAGCTATAGGGACGAGATTAGGGGGATAAACCTTACGCATATAGATATTAAAAGACCTAAAACATAGATAACAAAATGTTGACGTCCGCCTTGGCTGGTGAACACTTTTATATAGAAATGTATAAAATTGTGGTTTATAATCAATACATAGGTAAGTGGTGAAAAATCGCCAAGGAACATTCCTTCACCAAGCCCGTCGGGCTAAGGTCCAGAAACGTCGGCAACAAGTAACGTTATCTGAAAGGATATGTTCGTGAGAGTTTAGTTCCGTTACTAAAAAAGTGATAGTGTGCATTTGTAAAATTACATGAAGTAACTCAAAGTACGAGGGGGATATTAATATGAAATATTGTTATAAACAGGGTGTGCCAACACTAGAAGAAGCAATGGTAATTTTAAAAGAGGCTGAAAGGTTAAATCCAGGTGGTTGGGTCAAGCACTCAATGTATGTAGCTGAAGGAGCAAAATTAATCGCAGAACAAACAGATAATTTAGATCCAGAATTAGCATATATTTTAGGACTATTGCATGACATAGGAAGAAGAGAGGGCATATATGGTATGAGGCATGGTGTAGATGGATACAATTATGCAATTAGAAATGGATACGATTTAGTAGCAAGAACTTGTTTAAGTCATATAGGATTTAAATACAACAATGAGGTTGTTATTGTAGGAAAATGGGACGGTACAGATGAGGAACATAGTTTTGTAACGGAATACTTGTTAGGCACAGATGATACAGACTATGATAAATTAATAAAATTATGTGACTATTTATCGTTACCAAGTGGATTTGTTTTAATTGAGAAAAGACTTGTAGACATAGCATTAAGAGGTGGAATTAATGAATATACAATACCAAGATGGAAATCAACCTTTGAAAATAAACAATATTTCGAAGAAAAGATTGGAAAGTCAATTTACAGTTTGTTACCTAATGTAAGAGAAAATACATTTAACATATAGTTTGTATTTTTTGTATGCTATTCAATAAGAAGTTGATGGGCATGGGATATCGATTTAAATAAGCGGAGAACATATCCCATCAAATAACAAAAAACTCCCGTTCGTTTTGGTATGAAAAGATTACCAAAACACATTCTTTCGCCAAGCGCAGTCGCGCTAGGGCTCAAGAACGTCGAGAGTTAGCAACGTTATACGGAATTTAGAACAAAAAAGTAATACTCATAAGTTAATGACGTTGACCTGATTGAGACATAGTTGTAATTAAGTGTGATATAAATAATATTTATATCATTTGTAGCCACAGCAAAGCAATTGCGGACAGGAAAAGTTATTAAAATGTTGTTATGATATTATCACAAGGAGAAGCAATAGATTATATCGAGTATAATTTATTGTAGGACATTACTTGTTTATAAAGGGGTGGAAGAATTGTATGGGTAATTATTATAATATTAGAGGAAAAAACCTCTACACTGAAATTTCAGGAGAGGATTCAGCTCCAGTACTGTTATTTATTCATGGTGGTCCAGGTGGAGTTGGAGTTGCAGATTTTATCAAATATCAAGGTAGTAGATTATCAAAAAACTTTAAAGTTATAGCTCCAGACCAAAGGGGTGTATGGAGATCTGAAGCGATTTTAAATGAAGAAGATATCTCAATAGAAGATATTATTGAGGACTTTGAAGAATTAAGAAAAAAATTACATATAAAAAGATGGTCACTACTTAGTCATTCATTTGGTGGATATGTTGCTGTTCTTTATGCTAATTTATATCCTGATTCTATTGAATATATGATTTATGAAAGTCCGTCTTTTGATTTTGCACTTTCAGAGCGTTCTTTGCTAAATGCAGCAGCCAAGGAATTAATTAAGCTAGGGAATTCAGTATTGGCAGAAGATTATTTTAAAGCTTTAAGAGAAATTAAGGATTACAAAGAGATTAATATACTACTTATGAATGCGTCAAATGAGCTTGGAACCAACTGTAATAATTATATGTGGTTTGGAGAGGATAAGCAAATTATTAATAGGATAGCTATAACTTCTAATGATGCCAAGAATTTATGGAATAACTCTACCAATACAAGAATCAAATTGTTGCATGATTGGCGGGTGTATAATGATGTATTTACTGAATTATCAAATGTAAATAAACCTTCTTTGTTAATTAGAGGTAAATATGATCCGATAACTTGTGATGTACAAACAGCAGAATTTTTGAATCTTGTGTCAGACAAAGAAGTGATTGTATTTGATTTTTCCAGTCATTGGGTTAGGGTTGAGGAGCCTGATAAATACTGTGAAGTTATCACAAGTTATATACATAAGAAAATGAGACAAGCGTTTTAGGATGTAAAATAACGTTGATACTTGCCTATAGGAAAAAAGCAGCTATATAGCTTTTTTAAAGCTATGTGTTGGTATTATATCCTAATGTACAGAATTTTTAAAGAAAATTGATAACAAACAATATTTTTCTTTTAGTACGTAATAAATCTAAGGATAGCTGGAGTAGGTCTTGCTCAAATTGTAGTGGCTAAACTCCGTATAACAAAATGTTGCCGTCCGCCTTGGCTGGTGGGCTATTTTTATATAGTAATGTGTAAATTTATGACTTATAATCTATATATAGGTTAGTAGTCAGCCCATCGGCAACACGAAACGTTATACGGAATTTCAGAGTAAACGAGTACTTGCTTAGAAGTTTTTAGATATAGGCTTATTGTGTTGTAAGTGTTAAAAATAGTATTACAAATATCTGTTATTTATATAAAAAGGAGTAAATAGAAGATGTTAAATCATAAAGGAACAGTAACTCTAGAAACAGCACGTCTAATATTACGTAAATTTGTCTTTGAAGATGCAGAAAATATGTTTGCTAACTGGTCAAATGATGCGGAAGTCGCAAAATACATGAGATGGAATGAACATAATGATATTAATGAAACAAAAAAGAATTTAAGAAATCGAATTGAAAAATACCAGGAACCAAGTACCTACTACTGGGCAATTATTATGAAAACAACAAACAATCCAATAGGAAATATTGCATTAATTACTTCTAGCGAATACGATATGTGTGCAGATGTTGCATATTGTATTGGACGAGGTTATTGGGGGCAAGGAATTGCTACTGAAGCATTAAAAAGAGTCCTTGAATTTGGATTGGCCGTGGTGAACTTTAATAGAATAGAAGCATATCATTCAGTCAATAACATTGCTTCTGGTAGAGCGATGCAGAAGGCTGGAATGAAATATGAAGGAAGAATGCGCCAAAAATATAGAAGTCATGTAGGGTTTGAAGATAGTGATTTATATGCAATTCTAAAAGAAGATTTATCACGATAAATCATTATAGGCATTATTAAAGGATGGAATTTGCTTTGCTCAAAGTGTAGTAGCTAAAACTCCGTATAATAACATATGGGAATTCGTGCTGGAGCGTGTCAAGCTCTTGGGTAAACCGGCACACATTTAAGGACTAAGCCAAGTCTGACTAAGTCTTTAAAACTTCTCCCATGCAAAACGTTATACATAATTTTGAGTAAAAAAGCAATAACTCACAAGTAAATGAAAATGATTTTATTAATATGCAGTTGTAGATTATAGAGAATGTTTTATGGAGTAAGTAAATTTATGGAGGGATTTGTATGGATGAAAAGAAAATTGCTGGCATAAAGGTAACTGAATACATTAAAAATAATATGTTATTGGGATTAGGAACCGGTTCTACAGTTTATTATATGATTGAAAAATTACGGGAACTTGTCAATCAAGGATTAAATATTAAAGCAGTTGCGACTTCTCAAAGCACAGCAAATCTTGCCAATGAATTTAAAATACCATTGGTATCTATAGATGAAGTTGAAAGAATAGATTTAGCCATAGATGGTGCTGATGAAATTGATGGTCAGTTTAATGCAATTAAAGGTGGAGGTGGAGCTTTATTTAGAGAGAAAATGGTTGCTAACATTGCTGACAAGGTTATTTGGATTATGGATTCAAGTAAAGTAGTTGATTCCATAGGAACTTTTCCACTTCCTGTAGAAATACTTCCATATGGCTATAGGCATATATTAAAGAAACTCAAATTACTTTCATTAAATCCTGTTTTGAGAATGAAAGATGAAATTCCATTCGTAACAGATAACCATAATTATATTGTAGACTTACATATTGAAAAAGCTTTTGATATTAAATATGTATCTGAAAACTTGAAATGTGTAACAGGAGTGTTAGAAATAGGAATGTTTCTAAATACTTGTGATAGAATTATTGTTGGAACAAGTAATGGCGTAAAAGTAGTTGAAAATACTAACAAAATCAGTATTTTAAATCATAAAAATTAAATTAAGTACTATTTTTTATCTATGAATATTATGATTTTGTTTCTTGCTATTAACATAATTGAGTAGATTTGCTCAAAGTACAGTGTCTAAAACTCCGTATAACAAAATATTGCCGTCCGCCAATTTATATATAGGCTAGTTGCTTTCCCATAGCCAAGGCACATTCCCCAGCCCAAGTGCGGTGGCACTAGGGCTGGGGAACGTCGGCAACAAGTAACGTTAGTGCGCCAAGCAAAGCTTGGCATCTACTTACAAGGTGAAAGTCCTTGTTGAGAAAGGTCTAACCAACCACTCATATCGAGTGTTGCGTTGAAGCTGGTAACAGCAAGACGAAGCGTACACAGAGAACTATATAGGCCACAGGGAGAACCGTAACTCCTGAAGAATATTCAGCCTCATAAACTTAGAATGCAGATGACGACGTGGTTAACGTCACGGAAGTCAATACAGAAGAATCGTAAATGGTGAGATTCTCGAGGGTCTGCTGGGGTCAAAGAACGTGGCATGTATAGAGAGAGATGCTAGGAACTTGGGAGGAATCCTATAGCTCCTTTAGTACAGGTAGGTCTATCCAATCGAAAAAAGAGGACGACCAATGCGCATAGGGGTTCGGATTAATTCATAGTACTCTGAGAACGGGAGAGCCGTTTACATGGGGAAGGGATTAACAGATATATGCAGCCCGCAAATGAAACATTATCTGGACTGCAGGACTGGAGGAAATAATGCAAACATCACTGCGGGGAATAGCAACAAAAGCAAAACAAAATAAAGACTACAAATTTGGTAATCTATATGGACTGTTGAATAAGGATGCATTGTACCAAGCCTGGAAGACATAAATACGAAGTCAGCAGTAGGTATAGATAAGGAAACTGCTAGAGAGTTTGGAAAGAATTTAGATGGAAATCTAGAAGAATTAGTTGAAGAACTTAAGGGCAAGAAGTACAAAGCAAAGTTAGTAAAAAGAGTGTATATACCAAAGGGAAATGGAAAAACAAGACCATTAGGACTCCCAACATTGAGAGATAAAATAATACAAAAAGCTGTAGCTAATATATTGGAAGCAATATATGAACAAGATTTTCTAAAATGTAGCTATGGGTATAGACCTAATGTTGGGGCACAAAAAGCTGTTAGAGACATTACAGATGAATTAAGAGGAAAATACAGTTATGTGGTAGAAGCTGATATTAGAAACTTCTTCGGAAATATAGACCATCAATGGTTATTAAAGATGCTAGAGTTGCGAATAAAAGATAAAGCATTTTTAAGGTTAATAAAGAAGTGGCTCAAAGCAGGAATATTAGATACCGATGGGAAAGTTATAAACCCAATAACTGGATGTCCTCAAGGCTCAACTGTCAGTCCGATACTTACTAACATCTATTTACATTATGCTTTAGATTTATGGTTTGAGAAAATTGTAAAACCTGCTTGTATAGGAGAAACATATATATGTCGTCTAGCGGATGATTTTATATGTGCATTCAGATATAAAGCAGATGCTGAAAAGTTTTACAAAGTACTAGGAAAAAGGCTTGGTAAGTTCAAATTAGAATTAGCCGAGGAGAAAACTAAGATTATAAGTTTCTCTCGCTTTAGAAAATATGAAAATACAAGCTTTGAATTTCTTGGATTTGAATTTCGCTGGGCAGTATCCAATAAAGGTAAAGATGTAATAAGAAGGAGAACCAGTAGGAGCAAATTAAGAAAATCTATAAAGGCGTTTAGCCTGTGGTGCAAAGAAAACCGTAGTAAAAGAATTAAAAACATAGTGGAAACTCTAAACTCAAAGTACAGGGGATATTTCAACTATTACGGAGTAATAGGAAATAGCAAAGGTATAGGTGAATTTTATAGTTCAACCTTGGAAATATTGTATAAATGGCTGAATCGTAGGAGTCAAAGGAAAAGCTTTAATTGGGATGAGTTTAGTGAAAAGATGGAATGGTATGGTCTAATTAAGCCTAAAGTAGTTGAAAAGACTGATAATCAAATTAGATTTGAAGAATGTTTTGTTTAAGTACGGAAGCGAGTATATTTGAAGAGCCCGGTGCGGTAGTTCCGCACGCCGGGATCTGTGCGGGGGGTATGGAGCAATCCATGTCTCTACCGTGACTACGGAATTTAGATTGAAAAATTGATTATTCAAAAGTTATTGGACATGGTTTTATTAAGACGCAGTTGTATTATAATTCGACATATAAATTATTTATAAACAACCCGACAAATAGGAATTTTGATTGGAGATAGTATGGATATTTTTGATGTTTTTACAGTACATAAAATAAAAAGTTATATACTGTCCTTGATGCTAAAGTAGAAGTGTCTCTTTTAGTATAAGATATTGTTGAATTACTATTAAAGGATGGAAGTTATATATGAAAAGTATTGAGTATATAGATATAGGATTTGTTCTTGGCGAGATAGAACCAAATACAGTTTACAAATGTGATAATGCAACATTATTTTTACAGGAATATTCAGTGACAGCATTAAGACTTTGAATTGAAACATGATTAATGAAAGGTGGTAATATTTATATGAACAGCAGATATGAAGATATAATAAAGAATTTAATTAAATACGGAGAAACATCCGAACTCATTAAAGCAGAAGTTCTCATTGGCTCACAGTCAAGACAAAGTAATTGTGCCGATGAATATTCAGATATCGATGTTATATTATTTGTTTCTGATATTGATTTCTTTATTAATTCAGATGAATGGATTAACTTCCTTGGAAAATACTATATATCATTTGTTGAAAAAACGGTTTCAGGTGGCATGGAAAGACGTGTGTTTTTTGAGAATGCTATTGATGCAGATTTTATTTTTTTACAGGCAGATGATATCAGCAGAATTGATGAATTATCTGAGATAGTTTCAAGAGCATACAAAATACTTCTGGATAAAACCAATTTCACAGATATTATCCGTAATGTAGCAAAATCGGATAAACCATTTTCCATACCGTCAGAAAGTGAATTTCAGAATCTTATCAGTGAATTTTGGTTTCATGTTATATGGTCTGCAAAAAAAGTTATGCGAGGTGAACTCTGGTCTGCAATCTCATGTGTAGATGGTCATATGAAAGAAATGCTTTTAAAAATGATAGAATATTATTCACATGCTTTACATGGTGCAGATTATGACACATGGCACAGTGGTCGGTTTATTGAGCATTGGTCAGAACCATGGGTTGTAGAAGAATTTCACAATATCTATGCAGGATATTCGGATAAAGATATTATGAAAGCTATATCGGCTACCATGAATTTATTCCAGAAAGTATCTGTTGAAACTGCGGATAAATGGGATTATCAATATCCTGTCATTAGCGACAAATATGCTACTGAATGGTTTAATAATATTTAAACATTAAAGATTATGAGTATAATACGAAGCTTAACAAACTCCAATTTGCATAGAAGACGATGTATATAATTTAAGCATTAGTTATGTCACAATATTCATATATTTCACCACAATCATTATGTAGTATGAATCATATTCAAGGATAACTGGAGTAAGTCTTGGTCAAAGTGTAGTGGCTAAACTCCGTATAACAAAATGTTTCCGTTCGCCTTGGCTGGTGGACTATTTTTATATAGCAATGTGTAAATTTATGACTTATAATCTATATATAGGTTACTGTTGAACTATCGCCAACACGAAACGTTATATGATATTCAAGCCCTAGGAATAGGTTTTAAAGATAGAATATATATTAGCTTTATCTTAAGGAAAGAGACGGTATTGATGTAAACAAATGGTTTTGCCGGAGTCAATGAAACACAACTGTACTATGAGGTAACAGGAGAAGGATAAGCCCTTGTCCTACTTCACAGCGGATACACGGATTTAAGACTGTGGGATGACCAATTTGAACTATTTGGAAGGTATTTTAAAGTTATTCGGTATGATATAAGGGGATTTGGCAAGTCTAATAGGCCAAGCCATCCATTTTCACATTCTGAAGACCTAAAAGAGCTGCTGAATTATCTTGGGATTGATAAGGCATATTTGGTTGGGGTATCTATGGGCGGAGGCATTGCTATTGATTTCACTCTTCAATATCCGGATTCGGTGGAATGTTTAATATTAAGTGGCCCCTCATTAAATGGCTTTAAATACACTATCGACGAGCCCACTAGGGAAAGATCTTTGGCGGGAATGTCTATAGCAAATAGAGATATAAATTTTGAAAAGTCGGTTGAGTTCATGCTCAACGATCCAATGTGGAGGCAAAGTAATTTAAATTCTCATCAACGTTTAAAGAATATGTTTACAGATACATCATTAGAATGGGCGCTAAAAGACACGGCACTAATAGCCTCCCCACCCGCATCAGAAAGACTCTCTGATATAACTAAAAAAACACTATTGGTTGTTGGTTCGGAAGACTCAGAACCTATCTTAGAAGTTGTAAAACAATTGGAATCATGTATAACTATGGCACAAGAAGTTATTATAAACGGTACTGGGCATTTACCTAACTTAGATAAACCTGAGATGTTTAATGAAATTGTACTAGACTTTTTACTTCGAACATCATATAACAAAATGTTGCCGTTCGCCTTGGCTATAGAGTCCCTTTAAGAAGGCTAAGCTGCTTATGCAACTGCGTCTTTCAAATTAAGAAAATCATTAAGCACCGCCAAGGCACATTCCTTCACCAAGCACGTCGCGCTAAGGTTCAGAAACGTTGGCAACAAGAAACGTTATATGACAGAACTTATTATTGAATAAAAGGAGGAGTTAATATTAGTAAGAAAGTTAAAGAAATTATGTCATTCGTTTTTTTATCAATTTTATAACTATATTTTCTTTAGTAACGAATATTACAGCCAGAAACATAAAAAAATTTTCAGATGGCTTGTTGTCAGTAGGTTGCAATTCTAAGAATAGCAGAATAGCATACAAATCAGAATAAATGGAACACTCCGAATTTACTGCCGAAATATAGATGAAAAGATATATGTTTACAAGTTTAACTTGTCACATATTTGCCTTTGCCACTTTTGTGATGTACAAAAGATAAAATCGGTAGTTTTGTAACATAGAATTGTACCAAGATAAAACCCTGCTTACTGTGATGGAACTAGTAACTATATAATGAAAAAAATATATGAATATATTCCAGTACGTAAGTAAGAATGCATGAAATTTATGAGTAAAAGCAAGATTATATAGAAAGGATAGAATTGTTGTATGAGTTATGGAGAATTATTATTGAAATCTATTAAAAGAATATTACCGACAACAATGGGTTGCATAATTGGGATAATACTTGCTTATGTATTATTATTGCGATTTAATAGCTTTACTGCTAAACATATTTTTATTTATATTATAGGATTTTTTATTAGTTTCTTAATACTTACAGGTATAACATGGCTGTTTTATATTTTTAAATTTCATAAGAAGTAGAGAAACATACAACTATTGTCTTGTGGTACGTTATACGTAATTTCAGAGAAAAAGAATATGCTTAAATGCTTTTGTATTTAGTTTTATTGAGATTTAATCTTATTGAAAAACAGTAGGACACTAACAGAAAAAATTAATAGTCTAAATATAAGGAGTGAGGATAAAATATGCATAATCTTATAGTTGCTTTCCCGCTATATAATTTTTTAAAATACTGTAATACCAATTCTTCCGAGAAAATCATCCTTGATTGTGGGGCTGGTGGCTCTAACCCTCCACTTTCATTATTTCATGAGTTTGGATATAAAACTTATGGGATTGAACTATCTGAACAACAACTGCAAAAGGCAGATGTATTCTGTGCTCATCATAATACAGACTTAAATATTATACAGGGTGATATGAAAGAAATTCCTTTTGATAATGAGTTTTTCAGTTTTCTATTTTCTTATAATACGTCTGTTCATATGAAAAAAAAGGACTTTTCACTTGCTTTATCAGAGTTTTATCGTGTATTAAAACATGAAGGGTTATGTTATGTAAATTTCTTAAGTGAAGAATGTGATTCATATGGGAAAGGCATGCAGGTGGGTGAAGGAGAGTTCATACAAATTGAAGATAATCAAGAAGTGCTTTATTGCCATTATAAGGATAATGAAATTGAACAATGTTTTAGTCAATTTGAAATCATCTATAAGGAGAAAAGAGTAATTAAAAGAAAAATAGGTGATGAAGTATATACCTCCGCATATTTTGATTATATATTAATGAAAAAATAATACTAATCATCATTAACGATATTCATAGTGCGAATTAAATTTAAGGATAGCGGGAGTGGGGTTTGCTTAATGTGTAGTGGTTAAAACTACGTATAACAAAATGTTGCCGTTAGCCTTGGCTAGAGAGTACTTTAGGAGGGGACAATTTAAGTTCTCAAGAGTATCTTTCAAATTTAGAAATTCATAAACCATCGCCAAGTCACACTCCTTCACCAAGCCCGCCAGCCTAAGGTTCAGAAACGTCGGCAACACGAAACGTTATGTGAAATATCGAGTATCATTTTAAGGGGGATATAGGGATGGAATTCTATATCAATGTTTTTTTTACAGTTGTTCTTATACTCGGTCTGGTAATTATATATAGAAAAAGAGAGTTTAGTGAAAACTTACTTTTTGTGAAATTACTATGCTACTACCTTCTAGGCAGCTTTAGATTTAACTTAAATAAGTTATCTGTTCCTCTAGGATTCATTTTATATTTAGTGTTTTTTCATCCAAAATTAAATGCAAGAAGCAAGAGGTATGCAGTTTTATTAGGTCTTTTGCTCTATATTATAGGCGTATCTTTACCTTTGATAAATAAATACTTATATGAAATACCTAAACAAATTACAGTTAATTCAGTAAGTATAAATACAATCGATTTTCAAAATGATTGGCAGTTAATAAAAGAAAAACTAGAGGTTAATGATGATACAAGATTAGAAGAATTTAATCTTAACTATAATACTGTGCTTCTCGGTGTCTTGAACACGAAACGTTGAATTCTATTCCTAAGTTAGTTTTTAGTTATTTCTAATACGGAAAAAATATATAAGAATGTTGTGTCATCATTTATATATATATTGTAATAAAATTTGAAATAGTTGGATGGAGGAAATGTTAATATGTTAACTAATAAGAATATTGTGGTTTGTGTATGCGGTGGAATAGCGGTATATAAGGTTGTAGATGTAGTTAGTAAATTAAAAAAACAAAATGCCAACGTGTTCGTTGTAATGAGTGAGTCAGCAACTAAATTTATTACTCCATTAACTTTTCAATCAATATCAACTAATTTAGTAACTACTAGTTTATATGATGATATGGGAAATGCAGAAATAAATCATATAGCTCTTGCACAAAATGCGTATTTATTTGTTGTTGCTCCGGCTACGGCTAACATTATTGGGAAAATAGCCAATGGTATAGCTGATGATATTGTTTCTACTTCAATAATTGCAACAAAGTCACCAGTATTGTTAGTTCCTGCGATGAACAATGTAATGTATGAAAACCCTATTGTTCAAAATAATATAGAAAAACTCAAAAAAATTGGTTATAAATTCTTAGAACCTGAAGTAGGCACTATGGCAATGAAAAGTGAAAAAGCTGGAATAGGTAGGTTGCCAGAATCTATAACGATTGTGAGTCATGTATTAGATATGGAATTTTAAAAATTATTATATATAGTAATTTTAGATTAGTAGCATTACAGTTAGACATAGCGATATATTTTATTTATAAGTATGTGGAATGCACAATACATCAAACCATTACTTCAGGGAAAGTTTGGTTATGAAAAACGAATAGAAGCTGCATTTGTTCAGGCAAGGCTCTATGAGGTAACGGTAATCCATATGAGTGTCTCTATAAGAGAAGAAGTTTTTTATGACGGCTCTATTGAAGAATTGGTACAAGCTGTAAAAAGAATTCATAAAAGCTATGCTCTAGAGGTTATTTTTATACTGGAGATTGCATTTATTTCATATACACCTATTGATGAAATTAATGAAAAATTAGATAGATTTTTAGATCAACATTACTTCAAGTCCATTGATATGTTTGGATTAAACGTGTCCTCATGGAATTCGGAATTGTATAGCAGTATGTTGGGCTATATTGGAAATGGATTAAATACATTTGCCATAATTTCATTGATAGTAGGAATAATATATCTAATTGCTTCAGAATTTATAGGAAAAGATAACAATAATGATAAAGAAGTTGACGCAGGAATTTATAAATTTCCGAAAATTTAGTGGCAAAGGTGGAAGTTTCAAAAGTGCTTTGTTTTTTATAATAAGATAATACCATTGAGTACTTAGTTTTAGTGTGTTTTGATATGTAACTTATGACATTTATTCAAACTTATTGGAAGTGACTAATTATTGAAATGGGTTGTTTAAAATAAAAGTGAGTAGCAGGCACTCCACCTAACAAAATGTTGCCGTCCGCCTTGGTTGGTAGATTATTTTTATATAGCTACATGTAAATTTATGACTTATAATCTATATATAGGGTAGTGTTTAACCCATCGCCAAGGCACGTTATACGAAATTTAGGAGAAAATTATAATTGCTCATAAGTTCTTTGAAATGATTTTAGTTGGATTTATATTTTCTTTTTACTGCTTTACATGACACCATTGAACAAATAGTTCGTGTTTATAAGATTATGTAGAGCAATATCGTTGATTATTTGATTGCTGATAAGGAAGACTTATGGATTATATTCATTATTCTTTAAATATGTTAATTGTTATAGTTATAGTTATGGTTAATGTTAAAATTTGCATGTGGGTTGCAATCGGCAACAAGCAACGTTATCTGAAACGATATGTTCATGATAGTTTGGTTCCGTTACTAAAAAGTGATAGTGCGATTTGTAATTTAAGATAAAGTTACAAGGAGGAGAGTTATGTTTATTGAAATTGACCCTAAAAATGACGTGTATAAAAATCTAATAGATCTAGCGTTTGATGTTTGTAATGAATTTATATTAGTGGTAAGAAAAAATCTTGATTTAAATGAGTATGCCAAGATTGTTTTAGAAAAATTGAAAGGCTCGTTAAAAGAAATGAAAGAAGAGTCAATATGGGCAAGTGGTCAATTATTTGGTCAAACTGCTTTTGTTTATCACTACAATACTGATAATCAAGCCAGAGCAATAATAAAGGAATGTTCAAATTCACTTCATTCCTGGGTACAACCAAATTTACCAGAAGATTTATCATTTATTAAAAATGATAAAGCATGGCTAATTAATACTGCTCACGAATATGAAAGTTACATTGAAACTGAAGATGAAGAAGAAATTGATAAAATTATAAAAATCAAAGGCTTAAAAGTCAAGTTAAAGTATTTGTAGTTACTTGGGAATCATCTTATACTATTCAATAAAAAGTTGATGGGTAAAAAATATCGATTAAAATAATAGGAGAACATATCCCATCAGATAACAAAGAATTCCCAGCCGGCTTGGATTGAAAAGGCATCCAGGCTACACCCGAGAAGCTAAGCGAATCTCGCTAAGCTTCTCGGCGTTGGGAATTAGCAAGCTGAAAGAAAATGTCTATGTAAGTTATAACTCCGCATAAAAAAATAGTGATTTAAAAGAAATGGTGGGAATATTAAAATGTTTGATCCAAGCGTTTAAAAGGGGGGAGTAGTTTTGTTTCAAAATATTATTTGGGATTTTGATGGTACTTTATTCGATACATACCCAGGAATGATATATGCTTTTAAAAGAGCATTAGGTGATAATGGTGTTGAGGTAAGTGAAGATGAAATTTTAAAATATATGAAGGTTTCTGTAACAAATGCTATAAATCACTTTAAGGGAATTTATCCTTTAAGTGATGATTTTATTGAAAAGTTTTCATTTTACGAAAAAAGTCTTGAAGCAGATAAGGTTATGCCATTTCCATATGCTAAGGAACTATGTCTACATTTCAAAAAAAATGGAGGAAGAAATTTCATATTAACACACAGAGGAAATTCAACTCTTAAATTCTTGAAACATCATGGCATGATCGATTGTTTTGATGAAATAGGAACAAAACATAATCGCTTTAAGAGGAAACCAGACCCAGAAGGATTCACTTATTTTACTAAAAAATATAGTATGGGTAAGGATACAGTGCTAGCCATCGGAGATAGAGAGTGTGACATATTAGGTGCGAAAAAAGCAAGTATTAAAACTTGTCTTTATAATACAAATAGTATTGAACCAAATGAAAAATCGGATTTTACAATTCAGTCTCTATCAGAATTATTTAGCATCCTTTTTTAGAAAGACTTGATGAAAAATTTGCAAACAACCATTATTCATAAAAGGTAGGCTAAAACTGTTCCACTACTTGATAAAGATAACTGTTTACCGCAAATCCCAGCGCCGTCTGACGAAGAATATTGTGTTAAAAAATCTACATATGGACAATATTTTAGTCGCTGTAATAATTTTTGGTGGGTAGCACCATATTTCGCAAAAGGACTTTGGAGGCAAGAAATTCTTTTTACAGTAGAAGTAATGAATAGTTATGTGCGACAAGACCTATTAAGCATGCTATATTGGTACGCGGGTATGCAAACAGAATTTAAAGTAAGTATCGGAAAAGCAAACAAACATTTAAAAGAATATTTAGATTTAAACCTATGGACAAGATTGATAAAGACTTTTAATATGGGTGATTATGATTCTTCTTGGAATGCATTGATTACAACATGCGAATTGTTTGAAGAGATTGCACCTAAAGTAGGTAAAATATTTGAATACGAATATAATTATGATGAAGCTAAAAGAAGCTTTGCGTTTATAAAGAATATCAAGGAATTACCAAAGAATGTAACAGAAATTTACTAATTAAATTGCAGATCGAGTATTATCTTTAGTAAATTATGTTGCACACCTTTCACATTTTAAAATTGTTGGGAAGAAATTCAGCGGGCGAACCAACGCATATAGATAATAGAAGACCTTAAACATCAACTAACAAAATGTCGCCGTTCGCCTTGGATGGTGGACTATTTTTATATAGTAATATGTAAATTTATTACTTATAATCTATATATAGGTTAGTAGTAAACCCACCTCCAAGGCACATTCCTTCACCAAGCCAAGTCTGGCTAAGACTCAGGAATGTCGGCAACAAGAAACGTTAGTGCGCCAAGCAAAGCTTGGCATCTACTTGCAAGGTGAAATTCCTTGTTGAGAAAGGTCTAACCAACCACTCATATCGAGTGTTGCGTTGAAGCTGGTAACAGCAAAACGAAGCGTACACAGAGAACTATATAGGCCACAAGGAGAACCGTATCTCCTGAAGTATATTCAGCCTCATAAACTTAGAATGCAGATGACGACGTGGTTAACGTCACGGAAGTCAGTACAGAAGAATCGTAAAAGGTGAGATTCTCGAGGGTCTGCTGGGGTCCAAGAACGTGGCATGTATAGAGAGAGATGCTAGGAACTTGGGAGGAATCCTATAGCTCCTTTGACAGGTAGGTCTATCCAATCGAAAAAAGAGGACGACCAATGCGCATAGGAGTTCGGATTAATTCATAGTACTCTGAGGGCGGGAGAGCCGTCTACATGGGGAAGAGATTAACAGATATATGTAGCCCGCAAATGAAACATTATCCGGACTGCAGGACTGGAGGAAATAATGCAAACATCACTGAGGGGAATAGCAACAAAAGCAAAACAAAATAAAAACTACAAATTTGGTAATCTATATGGATTGCTGAATAAAGAAGCTTTGTACCAAGCATGGAAAGACATAAATAAGAAGTCAGCAACAGGAAACAGCTAGAGAGTTTGGAAATAATTTAGATGAAAATCTAGGAGAATTAGTTGAAGAACTTAAGAGCAAAAGGTACAAAGCAAAGCTAGTAAAAAGAGTGTATATACCAAAAGGAAATGGAAAAACAAGACCACTAGGGCTTCCAACATTGAGGGATAAAATAGTACAAAAAGCGGTAGCTAATATACTAGAAGCAATATATGAACAAGATTTTCTGAAATGTAGCTATGGTTATAGACCGAAGGTTGGGGCACAAAAAGCAGTTAAGGACATTACAAAGGAATTACAAGAAAAATACAGTTATGTGGTGGAAGCAGACATAAGAAACTTTTTTGGGAACATAGACCATCAATGGTTAGGAAAAATGTTAGAGTTACGAATAAAGGATAAGGCATTTTTAAGGTTGATAAAGAAGTGGCTCAAAGCAGGAATATTAGATACTGATGGTAAAGTTATAAACCCAATAACCGGTTGTCCACAGGGTTCCATAGTAAGTCCGATACTGGCGAATATTTATTTACACTATACTTTAGATTTATGGTTTGAGAAAATTGTAAAACCTGCTTGTACAGGAGAAACCTATATATGTCGTCTAGCGGATGACCTTATATGTGCATTCAGATACAAAGCTGATGCTGAAAAGTTTTACAAAGTACTAGGAAAAAGGCTTGGTAAGTTCAAATTAGAACTAGCCGAGGAGAAAACCAATATAGTAAGCTTCTCACGCTTCAGAAAGTATGAAAATACAAGCTTTGAATTTCTTGGATTTGAATTTCGATGGGCAGTATCCCGAAATGGTAAAGATATAATAAAGAGAAGAACCAGTAGGGTCAAATTAAGGAAATCAATAAAGGCGTTTAGCCTATGGTGTAAAGATAATCGTAGTAAAAGAATTAGAAAAATAGTGGAAACGTTGAATTCTAAGTACAGGGGTTATTTCAACTATTACGGGGTAATAGGAAATAGTAAAGGAATAAATGAATTTTACGGAGCAACTTTAAAAATATTATACAAATGGTTGAATCGCAGAAGTCAAAGGAAAAGCTTTAACTGGAATGAATTTAATGTAAAAATGAAATGGTATGGACTAATTAAACCTAGAGTAGTTGAAAAAGCTGATAATCAGATAAGATTTGAAGAATGTTTTGTTTAATTACGGAAGCGAGTATATTTGAAGAGCCCGGTGCGGTAGTTCCGCACGCCGGGATCTGTGCGGGGGGTGTGGAGCAATCCATGTCTCTACCGTGACGTGGAAATTAAACTTCTATATTTCAAATATAATATTTACGAGGAGTGGGGTTAATGAATTATTTAAGAAAGCTAATTGGACAGAAGTGTTATTTATCACCAATAGATGCTAGTGAAACAGAAAAAGTTGCTAAGTGGAGTAATAATATTGAAGTAGCTATTAGAACAGGTGATATATCAGATATGATTACATATGAGGCACAAAGAAGATATCTTGAAAATATGAATAATAGTAGCGGTTATGCCTTTTATATTATAAGGGAAGATGATGATGAAGTTATTGGAATCGGAAGACTAATGAGAGTAAATCTTATAAATAGAAATGCTGTTATGGGTATGTTTATTGGCGAAAGAAATGATAGGAGCAAAGGTATAGGATCAGAAGCTACAAACTTATTACTAGACTTTGGGTTTAATGTTCTTAATCTAATGAATATAATGATTGAAACCTATTCTTTCAATGAACCAGCAATAAAAGCATGCAAAAAATGTGGTTTTAAGGAAATTGGCAGGCGAAGAAAATCAATTATATATGGAAATAATGTGTATGATGAAGTTTTTATGGATATACTTAGCGAAGAGTTTCAAAACTCAATAATTAATAAGGTATTGAATAAACAATATAACTTCTACTAGCAATGCGTTCAAGTTCGCTTTGGCTAAATTTAAAAAACTTGTTCCCAATATTGATATTTTCTATGAAGGTTTTGACATTTATATGAATGCCAAAATTAAGCAAAATGAAGCATTCAGGGCAGTAAATGGTGATTCAAAGCAATGCATGGGAATAGCAGCTTTTCAAGAACTCATAATAGAATAACATTTTTTGGCGTATCTGAATCATTTGACTTTCAGAATGTGGGTTTAAAGTTAATTGATTTCGCTTTGAAACAATTGGATTATTCAAAGCACATTTCTGCTAATATTCTAAGAGGAGATTTAGAACCTTTATTGAAAGAAAAACTACTATATCAAAAGTTTGGATTTGTTGAATTTGATAATTCTATTTTTGAGGCTGGAGTTCCAGCATGTATGATTCAATTATCTCCTAACTATTTAAGGGCGAATTAGTGAAAACTGTGCGCATGTTCGATAGTTCAAGATCTGAAACATAAGCCCGTCGGGCTAAGGTTCAGGAACGTCGGCAACACGAAAAGTTATAGCTCTTCCTAATGTATATTATTAATACTTAAATTTATTAAAAAAGAATTTGGATGGTAAATACATAAATTGAACTATGCAAAGAAAATAGAATATTGGGGGCAGTTAATATTGGAAATTACATTTGAAAAATCAAAGTTAGAAGATGTGAAAAAACTATTGCAAATACAAAACGAATCATTTCAAGAAGCCCTAACTTTACATAAAGATTATGTGACAAATCCAGCATTTGAAAGTATAGAAAAAATTCCATACAAGATTCAAAAACAATATTATTATAAGATTATTGTTAATGGAGGCATTGTTGGAGGTATATATATTTATAAAAAAGAAGATCATCTTTACTATTTAAATAGAATCTTTATTCGGCCTAAATATGAAAATTTTGGAATAGGAAAAATGGCAATGAAATTCATTGAAAATGCAAAGGAAGGAGGGAATCATTATGAACTATGAGGTTATCTTATTTGATGCTGATGGGACACTGTTTGATTACGATAAAGCGGAAGCTCATGCTTTAGAAAAAGCATTTAAGTATTTCAATTTTAAATATAAGGAAGAGAATGAGTTGAAAAATTATAGATTAATAAATAAGCAAATTTGGATTGATTATGAAAATGGGGAAATAGATTTTAAAAATTTAAGAATTGAAAGATTTAAAAGATTGTTTAAAAATTATGAAAAAAAGATTGACTTTAATGAGTTCAGTAATATTTACTTATCACAACTTGCAGATGGTATTTTTTTAATAGATGGAGCAGAAGAAGTGTGTAGGTATCTTTTTGAAAAATATAAGATTGTTATTTTAACTAACGGAATCAAAGATGTTCAGCTTTCAAGAATTAACAATTCTCCACTAAGTAAATATATCCACGATATAATTACATCAGAAGAAACAGGATATAAAAAACCTGATGTTGGAATTTTTGACTACACCTTTAATAGAATTGGACATTTAGATAAAGGTACTACTTTAATAATTGGTGATTCTTTAAGTTCAGATATTCGAGGTGGAATAAACTATAAAATTGATACATGTTGGTATAATTCAATTCACGAAGAAAATAATAGTGGGTTGAAACCAAATTATGAGATAAAAGATTTAAGGCAATTAATTAAATTGCTTTAGAGTATATATATTTAGGATGCGCAGAAGAACTCCAAATAACAATGCACTGCCATTCGCGCGGTAGGGAAGGCCGCTGGAGTCGAACTGCCGACATTTATTCAATTTTAGGACTTTTAATTCTAACTATATTAACCATTGCACTTAAGTTTAATTATCTAGATTTGAATACTTGGAAGGGGTTATTTTTTGCTATAATTATTATTTTCCTGCTCTTTTTAATTAGAGATATAAGAAAGATAATAAAAAACAATTAACTTGTATAATATCGGTTTAAGACTGGATTATAAATATAAATTCAAAAGGAGAACTACTATAGGTTAGAAAATATGCTATGCATGGATTGGATATAAGAACAAGAAATTTGCTATTTTCATTCATAGCATTTATAACTATATTTTCGTTGGTAACGAATATTAGAGACATAAATGTAAAGAAATATTAAATGCTTGTTGTCGGAAGGTTTCAATTCTAAGAATAGTATAATGGCATACAAATCAGAATCAATGGAGTACGCCGAATTTAATGCCGAAATCAAGATGATAAACTATGGAAATGAGAGTAAAGAAATCTATCTAACAATTGACAGTTTGTTTTATAGAGAAGAAGGCACCGAACACATTGTTATTTTTAGCTACAATAATGTCAACGCTATTTATTTTAGGACTATTTGTGCTATTCATGTTGAATCTTAAAATGGGTATTATCGGTATTTATTCCCAATTCGAAGTACGGGTGACTTTAAAAGATAATATAAAGATCACTGATCAGCAAAATATACGTAAAAAAATAGAAGCGGCAATTGTTGTAACTTATATTACTTTTGAAAATAATACACCCCTATCATCATCATCATCATATATAATTAAAGTGAATGTACCAGATGATATACCTAAAATAATTTCTCAACTTAATGGGTTACAAGGTATAAATAAAATTAACGGTACTCAAAACTTTCCGAGGAATATTTTGGTAACAATTAAAATAATTCAATGGATAGGAGTGATACTTTTCCTTATACTTATGGTAGCAACATTTTTTTTAATTAAATGTACAATGAAACTTGCTATATATCCAAGACTTAATGAAATTAGTATAATGCAATATCTTTAAAAAAGTAATTGCTAATATGTTATAGGGTTTGATCTGATTGAACCGTAGTTATAATTAATGGCATCATAACTCATCAATGAAAAGGACTTTTTTTGATGTATTTATATTGAAGAAAACACTTCTTGAATTATATATTTTATTGTGTGATAATTATTTAAGATTACATAAAGAAAAGGAGATATACTATGCATATTCAGCATGTGACCTTAATGGTCAACAACTTGGAAGAATCTATTGAATTTTATGAGACGATTACAAAACTAACTATTTCCCGCCGCTTTAAAGCAGAACCTGGAGAAGTTGCATTTCTGACAAATGGCAGCGGAGAAACTGAGATTGAACTTGTCTGCATGCCACAAGGTCAGAAGTTTGAAGGCAAAGGTATGTTCATTTGCTTTGAGACGGATAAACTGGATGCAATGCATAAGCTTGCGCAGGACAAAGGTCTTAACCCTTCTGCCATCCAGAACCCTGACGCTCAAACCCGCTATTTCTATGTTTATGACCCAAATGGTGTATCTGTACAGTTACGGGTTTTTCCGAAGTGATTTTCAAAAGCATCCAGCTTGCTGTAATATACAGTTGAGTTAATTCGCTTTCTTCTTATATTGCAACACAATTATTATGTAGTATGAATAATATTTAAGGATAACTGTAGTAGGTCTTGCTCAAAGTGTAGTGGCTAAACTCCGTATAACAAAATGTTGCCGTCCGCCTTCACTGGTGGACTATTTTTATATAGTATCATGTAAATTTATTACTTATAATCTATATATAGGTTAGTAGTTAGTACATCGCCAAGGCACATTCCTCATCCTAAGTGCAGTCGCACTAGGGATGAGAAACGTCGGTAACACGAAACGTTATACTAAATTAAGAACAAAAAAGTAATTGCTCATAAGTTATTTGGAATGACCTTTAAGACACAGTTGTATAATTAGACGAAGATAATTTATATTAATCACATTATGAATTTTTAGGGGGGATTTTTCATGTTAAAACATAATGGAACAAAAATAATAGAAACTCAAAGACTTATATTGAGACAGTTTAAAGAGGAAGATGCTGCAGATATGTTTAATAATTGGGCATCTGATGATGAGGTTACCAGATATGTCTCTTGGCAAACTCACAGTAACATTGAAGTAAGTAAAAAAGTACTTAAAATGTGGATTGATGAATATAGTAGCCAAGAAAATTATAATTGGGCAATAGTAATAAAGGAAAATGGAAGTGTAGTTGGTTCCATTGGACTTATGAATATAGAGTATAATATTGAAAACTGTGAGATTGGTTATTGCATAAGTAAGGCCTTTTGGAACAAAGGGATAACAACTGAAGCTTTTTCTGCGGTCATTAATTTTGCCTTTAAAGAAGTAGGGTTTGAACGTATAACCGGACGTCATCATGTTGATAATGTAGCCTCTGGACGAGTTATGGAAAAGTGTGGTTTAAAATATGAAGGTACTTTAAGAAAGATACATAAACTTAATACTGGTTCACTAGTAGATTGTAAATATTATTCAATATTAAAGGAAGAATATGTAGATTAGTATAACAATCGTTATATTTGATTATTAATAAGCCGTACTTTTCATATTGTATGCAATAACTCTAATGATAACTGGAGTAGGGATTGCTCAAAAGGTGGTGTCTAAACTCCGTATAACAAAATGTTGCCGTCCACCTTGGCTGGTGGACTATTTTTATATAGCGTTGTGTAAATTTATTACTTATAATCTATATATAGGGTAGTAGTAGTAGTAGTGGGAGGAAGCAAAAAAGAAGTAAGAACACAGTGGTAAGAGTTTGGATTCAGGTTATGTATGAAGAAAAGCAAGCTAAATCAAATAAAAAAAGAGGCTAAAAGAACAGAAGATGAAGGAGGGAAAATGTAAAAACGTATTATGAAACCTTGGATTAGTGCTATTAGCAATGATTTATGGGTATTCTTATCAAAGGAGATTATTCTTAATGATGGGCTAGTTAATTTAAAAAGTTTTTTAGAAAGCATGGCTCTGGAGCCCATGTTTTTTAGACTGGTTAATGATAAATAATATACTAGTGTTTCATAGAATAAAATATACACATAATGCTGATGGGGGGATGATCTTTGTTTACTATTGGAGTTTTTGGCTTGATTTTGGATGAAAAAAATAGAATTTTATTATGCCATAGGACTGATATAGACTTATGGAATTTGCCTGGCGGAGGATTAGGGAAAGGTGAAACTCCTTAGCAAGGGGTTATAAGAGAGGTAAAGGAAGAAGTTGGATTAGAAGTTGAAGTAATAAAACTTCAGGGAATATATAGTAAGACATTTGAAGATGATATTATTTTTTCTTTTATATGTAAAAAAATTAGTGGGGATTTAACTTTGACTAATGAGGCTGATGATATAAATTATTTTAGTATTGATGAAATACCACTGAATGACCCTTCCCCAATAAACTAGACACTCTAAACTCGTATTATCTCTTGTTTTCGTACAATAACTTAATATTTGGTTTTAAGCTACTTTAGCTTTTCGAGTAGCTTTATTATAATAGTCTTCAGGTGTCACATATCCATTTGAGGCATGGATTCGCTGCCGATTATAAAACACTTCAACATATTCAAATACGGCTGCACGGGCTTCTTCACGAGTCCTAAAGTGTGTACCATAGAGCCATTCACATTTTAATTTGCCCCAGAAAGATTCCATTGGTGCATTATCCCAACAGTTACCTTTTCGGGACATACTACATGTAAAACCATACTTTTTAATCAAATTTTGGTAGTCGTAAGAACAGTACTGTGAACCTCTATCCGAGTGTAAAATGACGTTTGAAGGCTTACCAGCACGTAGATATGCCGAATTCAATGCGTCAATAACTAATTCCTTTGTCATTCGTTCACTCATGGACAATCCAACAATTTTTTGTCCACATAAATCCAAGATTCCAGCGATATAAAGCCATCCTTCATCTGTCCACAGGTAGGTGATATCACTTACCATTTTTTCATTAGGTTTGTCCACAGAAAAGTCACGGTTGAGGATATTTTCTGCAATTGGAAGCTTATGATTAGAATTTGTAGTGGCTATAAATTTCTTTGAAACCTTTGATTTTATGCCATTTTCACTCATGATATGTTCCACTCTTTTATGATTAATAGGACATTTGCTTTTGGTGTTTAATATTCGTGTAATTTTTGTTGAACCGTAAACTTTATTGCTCTTTCCATGGATATCACTAATTTCCTTTAATAGAAGGTTATTTGCCTTTGATCTCATGCTTTCTGGACGTTTCTCCCATGCATAGTAGCTGCTCCTAGAAACTGATAGGACCATGCATAGCTTCGCTAGATGGTAGTTCATGCGATTAGCCTTGATAAATAGAAATCTCTTTATTTGAGGTTTCTCGCGAAGTAGGCTGCCGCTTTTTTTAATATATCATTCTCCTCTTTGAGGTCCCTATTTTCTTTTTCAAGCTTATGAAATTTTTCATCTTCTGGGCTTAAGTGTCCACTACCTATAAATGGAGCCTTAGGAGATTTTCTATACTTATTTACCCAGCCCTGCATTGTGGTTGGCTTAACCCCTAAATCAGCAGCTACTTTTGACATCGACTCTCCTGTTTTTTCTAATCTCTTTACTGCTTCCATTTTAAATTCAGCACTATAACTTTTATTCATCTAAAATCATCCACCCTTCATTTTTAGTATAGCACGAGTTCCTCGTGTCTAACAAAGGGGGTATGGGTCAGAACACTGTACAAAGACATATTGAAAGAATACGAGATTTTTATAATGATGATGAAGGAGTAATATTAAAAGGATACAATAACCCAGAGGTTGAAGGAATTGAATTTAATAAAGGTTAATGTGGAATTTTCCTTTTTACGTGGCAATCTTTATGTGAAATAAACCTATTGACCAATTGTTGGTGGTGTTGCCACATCATATAACAAAATGTTGCCGTTCGCCTTGGCTGGGAAGTATTTAGAGAAGAGACAATCTATTCAAACAAGTGTATGGTTGAAACTAAGAAAACCAAAAATAATGCCAAGGTACGTTATTTGAAATTCCATGTCTACGGAAGTTTATACTTACGAATTTAGTGAGTTTTGTTTTAGCAATATAAGGGATAGGTCAAAATTATGTTTTAAAAACGTTTGGAGGAGAGAAACATGAATATTTTATTAGATGGGTTAGATTTTGATAAAGCTTGAGCATATGATATATTAAAAAACATAATTAAGACGGACTGCAAAATTACAATTGTTCCTTTTTCTTTTCATGAAGATAGGATAAAAAACGCTGAGGAATGGGAAAAGTCTTATAATAAATTAAATGGAGAATATTATAGTAATATTGTGCTGCCATTTCTAGCGTACTGGATAAGTGTCTCGGAGTCGGCAATTAGTAATGTTAGTTGAAATTTCACGTCTATAAAAGATTTTATTACGCAGTTAGCGATTTTTATAGATTTTAACATGAAAAATAGATTACAGTGGTAATCAAAACGAAAGATCATCTAAAAAAAGGGGGAATTCAAATGTTTTTTAAACCAATAAAAACTAAGCGATTAACTGAAGATATTTATGTAGTGAAAACTATAATCTCAAACTTTTATATTTATACTGATGGAGAAAACACACTATGCTTTGATACAGGTTATATCCCAATAATTATAAAAAGAGCGTTAAAAAAAATTAATATTACGCCAGATTCTATTTCTCATATATTCTTAACACATTCAGACTATGACCATGTTGGCGGTATTAAACTATTTAAAAATGCACAAGTTTATCTTTCTCTTGATGAAGAAAAGATGATTACATTCAAAAAACCAAGGGTATTATTACTTTTTAATAAAAGAATAAAAAGAAAATATGAAATGTTAAAAGATGGTGATATAACTTATATAGGTAAAATAAAAGTAAAATCAATTACGACGCCAGGTCATACGCCTGGTTCAATGTCATACTTGGTTAATGATAGTATTCTATTTTCTGGAGATACATTGACAATACGAAATAGTAAAGTGAAACCGTTCTTTTGGTTACAAAATATGAATACAAGACTACAAAAGGAATCCATTAAGAAGCTTTTAAAAATAGATACCATTAAATTGATATGTACAGGCCATACTGGATATTTAAAAATATAGGCTTTAGATAAGAATAAGAAACACAGTAATTAATATGAGATTTTTATGGATTCTTTATTTATAATGAAATAAATAGTGAATAGATTAGTGAAAACAGCACGCTCTATAAAGTGTGCAAGATCGAAATATCTACTAACAAGGCACTCAAGTTCGCTTTGGCTTGATAAGACAGCCAAAGCACATTCCTTCACCAAGCGCGTCACGCTAAGGATCAGGAACGTCGGCAACAAGAAACGTTGTCTGAAAAGCTATATTTTACTAAAATGTGTCGCTGTTATATAGATAGTATAAGATGTTGGTTTAGTAAATCAATTATTATGCATTAAAGGAGGTAAAAATGGATTTTCAAAGTTGCTACAATAATTCTTCTTTTATTTTGATGGAAGGTGCATTGGGTGAGCGTTTAAAAAGAGAATATGATATTCCTTTTGACGAAGTTATTGCTCTTGCTGGTCATATATACAATGAAAAACCTAAGCAAGCACTTAAAGAATTATTTCATCAATATATAAAAATATCTCAGCATTATGATTTGCCGATTATGCTAACGACACCAACTCGCAGAGCAAATAAAGAACGTGTTGCACAATCTAAATATAATAAGAGTATTATTTATGATAATATTTCATTCTTACGAGAAATAAAACAGGACTTCCCTTCCGATGTGTATATTGGTGGACTTATGGGGTGCAAGGGTGATGCTTATAAAGCAAGTGATGTTTTGTCTGAAAAAGAAGCATTTGAATTTCATTCCTGGCAATCTTCATTGTTTGCGGAAGCTAAAGCTGATTTTTTATTTGCAGGTATAATGCCAGCTTTGCCAGAAGCTATAGGTATGGCAAGTGCAATGGGAAATACAGGTCTACCATATATTATTAGCTTTATGATAAGAGATGACGGTAAATTAATAGATGGTACAACAATTAATAAAGCTATAAGATCAATTGATAATGTGATAAACCGTAAACCTCTTTGCTATATGACAAATTGTGTTCACCCAAAGGTGGTTGCAAAAGCGCTATCTCAATTTTATAATCAAACAGATATAGTAAAAACCCGGTTTAAGGGGATACAAGCTAATACTTCTCCTCTATCACCAGAAGAACTTGACAATTGTTGTGATTTAAAAACTTCAGATGCTGATAATTTGGCAAATGATATGTTAAAACTATGTATTGACTTTAATCTTAAAATCTTTGGTGGTTGCTGTGGTACAGATGGCACCCACATGAATGAGATTGCTAAAAGATTAAGTCAGATGGTCTCATATTGAACTTCCTATTATGATCATAAACTATAGTGAATAATCTTCTTATAAGGTGAATTTGTAGAATTAATTAGTGGTATTTAGCATCGATTTGAGAGCATACTTAACATCGATCATCAGATAACAAAATGTTGCCGTATACCTTGGCTAGAGAGTACTTTGAATGGGTACAAGTTATGTATTTAAAAGCATCATTCATTTAAAGAAAGTCTTAGAACACCGCTAAGGCACATTTCCTAACCTATGTGCGATCGCACTAAGGCTGGGAAACGTCGTCATCACGAAACGCTAGGCAACAGAAAGTTGTTAGCTCAAGAAAAGAGCATTTTATCACTATGTAAATATGTAGCATGTATGTAAAATACATGTTGATTTGATATATTCTAAGGGGGGATCATATTGAATTTAATTGTGTCTGGTGATGAGAACTTAATACTTCGCCATTCAGAAAGAAATGATACTGCATTAATCTTGTGGTTTATTAAGGAATTAGCTACATATGAAGGGGAATTGGATCAAGTAATAGCTACAGAAGAAACACTTGAAAAATCATTATTTGAGCAAAATGGTGCCGAAGTAATTATTGCAGAATATGAATCAAAGCCAGCAGGTTTTGCATTATTCCATCAAAACTTTTCTACCTTTCTTGGAAGGCAAGGTATACACTTGGTAGATTTGTATGTTATACCTGAAATGAGAGGTAAGGGTATCGGTAAGATTATACTGTCTTATCTTTCAAATTTAACCATTGAAAGAGACTTTGGAAGATTAGAGTGGTGGGTACATGATTGGAACATTTCTGCAAAAAGATTTTACGAAAAGTTAGGTGCATTTCCGTTAGAAGAATTGAAAATTTATAGACTTTGTGGAGAAGAATTGAATAATTTTTCACAGGAATATAAGAACATTTTAGAGGCAGAATAAAATTTGCCATCACCTAATAATGTGTTATAGTTCGCTTTGTATGAGAAGATTGCAAAGCACACCTGCGAAGCCAAGTAGGGAAAGAGTATGTAATAATGGGGGGCTTTACTGGCAGTCCGCAGCTTATGCATTATGGGAGCGTTATTACACAGAAGATTTCATGTTAAATGGAAAAGAGTTTGAGAGAAATTATAATGTACAAAAAGGCAAGGTTGGGTTGGTAACGCAGAATGTAAGTTGTTTGAAATGAAAGATGGAGTTGACTTTGCTAATTATAAGAATAAATGAAATGATTTCAAAGGGTATAGAATTTGTAAAAGAGCCAAAAGTCCAATATATTAGAAGAGTTTAAACCTTTCCAAGAATTCGAAAGTATTGTAATAGAACTGATACATAGAAAGAATAATTACGTATGGTATGTCTTGAGAAAAATAGGACTTAACTTAAAAAGCGTGGATTATAAAGAATTATTTTAAGTAATAGATTATACATTTAATGGCATCTGAGTGGGTTTGTAGTATATAATAATTATACTGTTTTAATAAAAAACCGTATGAGATAGGGGGACTTATTATGTCAAAAGATATATTTAATAAAGAGTGTGAAGCTAGAATTAAGTTAGCAAGAGAAATTGCGAGTAAATGTTCAATAGAATATGGAAGGGAAATTATTATTGTGGGTTCTGTTTCAAGAAATCTTGCAGATGAAGATTCTGATATTGAAATAGAATTTTTAGTAGATAATTTATTATCAGAAGAAAATATGATTAATTGGATTAAACAGATTGGAGGAACAGATATACATCCGTATGGTGTACCAATAGGGGATGGCTCAGTTTGGGTAATATTCAAGTATAAAGATTATTGGATTGAAGCAGGATGGCAGACTATTAGTAGCATGAAAAATAACATAAATTCAATTATAGAAGGTAAAGTAACTACCCATGATAAACTTATTCTTGCTTCAGTATTAAAAGATGCAATTTTTATCAGAGATAATGGTATATTAAGTGATTTACAAGGACAATTAAATCTTTATCCAGAAGAACTTCAGAAAGATATTATAGCAAATACAATTGAACCTTGGACTATGGGTTTGGCAATGGCGGTTAGAAAAATGCTATCTAAGAGAGAGGATAAAATTCCATTCCTTCAAAGAATGATACCAGATATTCAAAGGATTTTAAGAATTTTATATGCAATAAATGGACAGTGGGAACCAGATTGGAAATGGACAAAATATATAATCAGTAATCTAGAGATAAAACCAGAAAATCTAGAAGAGAGGATAGATTCAATTATATGTATAAAAGATACTAAAGAGAATTTAAAGAATTGCTTTGAGTTAATAAAGGATACATTATTACTTATACCAAAAGACCTTGAACTAGGTGAGACAGTTGCAGATATATTAAAAAATATTGATACAACTACAATAGTATAGTATTATTCTTGATTTAGATAGTGCTCTACAGGGCTCGATTGGTAGTTTTACAGATTCTTGGAACGAAACAACAAGCAACTAGGGCACATTCCATCACCAAGCGCGTCGCGCTAAGGCTCAATAACGTCGGGAGTTAGCAACGTTAAACGGAATATTAGAGAAAGAGAGTGCTTACTTAAAAGTTTTTGGATTTGGGTTCATTGAAACTAATAGTATTTAATAGCTAAGCAAAGATTATTTATATTATAGGAGGATAAAAACATATGACTGAAAACGAAATTTGGAATTTATATACCAAAAATAATGATGTGAAAAATAAGACCTATGATGCTTGGTGTTTTGGGGGAAGTACTTCAATAGCAAATGAACTTGCAAAACTTGTAGTAAATGGCATCAAGACGGCAACCGCATCTGCTTATCAATTATATGAAGTTGAAAACAGTCCGTTGCCGCCAATAGGAGGTTTGAATATTATTTTGGACACTGATAATAATGCTGTTTGTATAACTGAAACAACTAAAGTTTATACTTGCACATTTGGGGAAGTGCCAGAAAGTCATGCTTTTAAGGAGGGAGAAGGGGACTGCTCCCTAGCTTATTGGAGAAAAGTACATAAAGACTTTTTTTCAAAGGAACTCAAAGTTTATGATATCGATTTTGATGAAAATATGATTACTGTTTGTGAAGAATTTAAGGTGATTTTTAAATAATATGCATTAAGATCAAAGTAAGTAGATTTTTTATATCTTCTTTGTAGGGAGGGTCTTTATAATTGGTTATTATTAAGGAGAAAAATGAAAGTGAAAATGAATAAGGCAAGATGGATTATAACAATTATTGGTACTTTGTTATTAATATTGACTTGGATACATTATGAAAAATTCAATATTTTCGTTGGTTTGTCGTGTTGTCTTTTAACTTTAATATTTATGATGTGGTATTATTCGGATAAGTCTGTAAAAAAAGAAAATAAAAAGAATAATGTAAAGTAAAAAAATGAGTGTTATCTGAAATTTCAGGTTTATGGAAGTTTATATTTATGCATTAATAATTTTTTATTAATCATGGGATAAATTAAAGATGCAGTTTTTTAAGAATTAAAAAGGGGTGATAGAATGTTCATTTTAGAATCAGATAGGTTAATTGTAAGGAGATTTTGCGATGATGACTGGAAAGATTTATATGAATATCTTTCTCAAGAAACAGTTGTTATATATGAACCATATAATGTTTTCAGTGAGGAAGCGTGTAAACAAGAAGCAGTTAATCGTTCGCAGAACGATGCGTTTTGGGCTGTATGTCTAAAAGAAAACAATAAGTTAATAGGAAATATTTATTTTAAACAACAAGACCCTAAAGAATTTTTAACATGGGAAATAGGTTATGTATTTAATCCTCCATATTACGGAAAAGGATATGCGACTGAGGCAAGTAGAAGGATTTTGCAGTACGGTTTTGAACAAAGAGGTGCCCATAGAATTATTGGAAAGTGTAATCCCGAAAACGCTTCATCATGGAGGTTAATGGAACGACTATCAATGAAGCGGGAAGGATACTTTAGGAAACCAGCATTCTTTACAAAATCATTTGATGGAAAACCGATATGGCATGATGCTTATCAATATTCGATATTATCTGAAGAATTCTTCTCAGCAGAATAATAAAGAACAATTGGAAGACAATCAATGCACTTATGTTGGAGTGTTAGGGGTCGCTGGTGGTAATGGTCTTGATAATATTGATATTTTAACAACACAAAAAGTTTATGCCGTTGACATAAACAGAAACTATCTTGATATTTGCAAACAAAGATATGAATATCTGGGAAGTACTTTAGAAATCCTATGCGGTGACTTAATTGATGATGCTGTCGTTTTACCTTACACTAACCTATTAATATGTAATTTGATTATTGAATACATAGGTGAAAAGGAATTTATATCTATTATTTATAAAAATAAAATTAATATAGATGTAATATCATGCGTTATACAGAAAAATAATGACAATTCATTTATAAGTAATTCAGAACTTAATTCACATTTTGAACCCATTTTATTTATTCATCATGACATTGATGAAAATAAACTTAAATATCTATTTTCTACTATTAAATTTACTTGTATTAAATATAAAAAAATATACTTCCAAATGGTAAGGAATTTATTAGAATGGACTTTAGACGCTAATAATTTGTATTGACCTTAAAGTGAGCATAGGATTTATAATTAATTCTTAATTTTCTTATTATTCAGATTAAATTAAGCGTATCTTTCAAATAAAGATAATTTAAAACCAACGCCAAAGCACATTCCTTCACCAAGACCGTCGGGCTAATGTTGATAATAATTCATAGATAGAACATTGAAAACTTTGATTCAGATTCTTCTTTTATTGTGATGCAATAGTGAAGCCCTGAAGAAGTGAAGCCAGAAATATTCCATCTTCTAACAATGTGTTCAAGTTCGCTTTGCATGAGAAGATTGCAAAGCACACCTTCGAAGCCAAGTGCGGTCGCACTGGCTTCTTGGAGTATTAAACACGAAACGTTAAGTAACATCAATCTGTGTAGCGTGTTCTACACGAGATATATAAGAAAGGATGTAAATAATATGAACGAGACTATTATTTCTGATTTTAATAATAATATAAAAGTCTACTATACAAACAAAAAAAAATCTTTACCCATGGCTTATAGAGAAGATATTAATAGGCATTGGGAAAGCCTATTAATTAGCGGCAAAAAATTTTTCAATGGGGATGTATTTACAATTAATAATATAGAAACTAATGAAGATAGCGTAAATATCTTTGTTGGCTTAACTGACTATGCGCATTTTTTATATACCATAAATAAAAATAATTATGAAGATAATGATTGTAGAGTTATTCATACCTCCGTTTTGATCGAAACTAATGATAATAAATTTGCTATTGGTGAAATGAATGAGGGAACTGCATTTCCTTTTAAGCTTCAGTTTATTGGCGGAGGCATAGATAAGAGTGATATTAAAGGAGCAATTTTAGATTTAGAGCATAATATAAAAAAAGAAATTTTAGAAGAACTAGGTATTGAGGTTGAAAATAAAAGAATTGTGAAAAGCTTGAAGCCTTTCTATTTAAAAAGTGGGGGCCAAAGTAACTTTCTATCTGCTATTTATAAATTGGAATTATTAATTAATGAAGATGAGCTTAAGTTGCTATTAAATAAGCATAATGAAGGTTTAGCATTAAAAATGGAAATGCAAGAAATAAGATCCTTAATTTTTCTTGATGCTAAAAAGCAAGCTATAGAGGAATTTGTAACTAACGATAAAAGAGAGAAGGATGGAAATCTGATAGCAACTTTGGAGGCAGCAGTTGGAATAAGACCAGTTTTAAGATTCAAGTAAATACTTTTTATTATTAAGTTATACTATATCGTGTCACAATTGAGAATTAATAATAATAATTTCGAAAATTTTAATTAACATTTAAAGTAAAATAAATGGGTATTATATGAATTTACAGAATGTATTTATGATTTTATTAAATAGATTAGAGAAACGTGAGAATTTATGGATATGCCCGATGATCCGGAACTTAATGTAGATATGTGGAAACTTGAGCGAGAAGAAGAACAACCTATACATAGTTGGGTTGATGTTGCGTCATTTGTAGACGAGGATGATATTATATTCTCAGATGCTGGATGGCTATGGATACAATGTAATTGAATTAATATTCACAACAACATTGGGGTGTTTTGGAAAGACTTTACTTAACAATGTATTGCCGTTCGCTTTTGCATGAAAAGACTACAAAAGCACACCTAATTATATTTGCATGAGAAGACTGCAGATCACACCTGCGAGCCTAAGTCCGGTCGCACTAATGCTCTCGGCGTCTGGAGCACAAAACGATATGCAGAATTTAGAGCAAAAAATGATTATTCATAAGTTGTTAAATTTAGCATGATTGATACGAGGTCGTAAGAAAATACCATAATTATAATTTCTGAAAAATACGGTACTTAAAGATTTATTCAGTTTTATTATTACATCGTTATATGCCTACTTTTCGCTTCCAGCACCGAAGCCCACATTGTTGCTATATCGCATATAATAATAGGGGATATAATCCTGCTACTTAATCCTTATACAATGTAGGTTTCCATAATTGGAAGCAAAATATAGGTTTAAAATAAGCGTATTAATCCCCTATGGGTTTTATCCCTTCATTTTCTATCATTAAAACTATTGCCTTAGTGTTTGCTATAGGTCTATGCATAGTTCCCTTTGGAATACATATTCCTTCATTTTTTGCTAATTTAAAATTGCCTTTTTCACTTTCAATTAATAGCTCACCATCTAAGACAAAGAATACTTCATCATCATTATCATGCTTATGCATATGGAATTCACCTTCAAATATTCCAAGTCTTAAAACAGATGAATTCACTTTACAAAGAGTCTGGTTAAACCATTTCTCTTTGCAGCTTTCAATTATCTCTGGAACTTTTATTACCTCGAGATAATCATATTTTATATCCATATTAAGGTTATATTTATTTTCATTTACCATAACTATCCACTTCTCCTCATCTAGATATATTAAAGAAAAAATCTATAAATGTTATCTATATTACCTGTAAAATATAAATTTACAACTTAATACTATTACCATAACTATACTATAAATCTCGCTTAATTGGAAATTATTTTAATACCGTATTATTCAGTTTTCAAAGAATATTATTTTAGTTAGTTATTTCATAATCTTCCTATATTGTACCACAATTATTATATAGCATGGACAATATTCAAGGATAATTGGAGTAGGTATTGCTCAAGCGTAGTGGCTAAACTCCGTATAACAAATATTGTCGTCCGCCTTGGCTGGTGGACTATTTTTATATAGCGTTGTGTAAATTTATGACTTATAATCTATATATAGGTTAGCAGTTAATCCTTCGCCAAGGCTTATTTTCCAACCTAAGTGCGGTCGCACTAAGGCTGGGAAACATCGGCAACAACAAACGTTATACGCCATTTAATGAAGTAATATAGTGTGATCATTATATTAACCATAATAAATAAAATGTAGTATAGCGTGTTTTCTGTACTATATAGAAAGTAGAAGTAAATTTAACGTGAAAATAAAGTCAGTGTAAGGTTTTAAATGATCTTATCACTAGATATATGAAGAAAGGATGATATACCGTGGAAAATAATAATAATAATAATAATAATAATAATAATGTTTGGTAAAAAAGCTATCAAAATACAAAACAATTATGGAGTTCAAACCCAGATTCGAAATTAATGCAATATTTTGATTTAATAAAAAGAGGAGACTTACTTGATTTAGGAATAGGAGAAGGTCGAAATGCTTTACCTTTTGCTTTTTCAGGGTTTAATATTGATGGAGTAGACATCTCTGATACAGCTATAGAACGCTGTAAAGAAAATCTCAATAAAAAAGATTCAATTGTTAATTTAAGTAGCTCTGATTTAAGAGAATATCATATAAAGAAAGATAAATACACATTAATAATTGTAGCGAATGTTTTAAATTTTTTTAAAAATTCGGAGATGGAAATGCTAATAAAAAAAATAAAAGATGGGTTGAAAGAAGATGGAATAGTATATTTAAATGTATTTTCAACCTTAGCACCGCAATATAATTCAATAAAAATGAATAAAAAACAAGTTGAGGAGAATACGTTTTATATAGAAGAAAGGAATTCATATAAACATTTTTTCACTCAAGAAGAACAAAATAAATATTTTTCAGATTTTGAACTAATCTGCTGTTGTGAAGGTTTAGAATATGATCATAGCCATGGGAATCCACATTATCATGGTGGAATTAAATTCATGGCTCGTAAGAAAAACGGCGTATAACAATGTACTCCAGTTCGCTTTGCATAAAAAGACTGCAAGCACACCTGCGAGCCAAAATGCGGTCTCACTAAGGCTCTCGGTATCTGGATACGAAACGTTAGCAGAAAGAATATTTTATCGGGAGTTTATGTTCCATTACTAAAAAAGTGATAGTGTGCATCTGTAAAAAATTGAGTATTATTGGAGGATAAATGAATATAGGATTAGTTAGGCATTTTAAAGTTAATTGTTATACAAAGATGTTTATGACATCAGATGATTTTAAACAATGGGTAAAACAGTATGATAATAGTGATATTATAGAAAATAAATTTGAAATAGGAAACATAATATGGCACAAATGCTTTTCAAGTGATTTATCAAGAGCCACTAAAACTTCAAAATCTATCTTTACAGGAGAAATAATAAAAACTCAATTATTAAGAGAAGTGCCTATCGCACCAATATTTAATACTAATATAAAACTGCCTTATGTATTTTGGTGTATAAGTGGGAGAATTGCGTGGTTTTTTCAACATAAATCTCAAATAGAAAATAAGAAAGATACTCAAAGACGAGTAAATGAGTTTTTAGACAGTATAAAGAATGAATCAAACAATAATATATTAATTGTTTGTCATGGCCTCTTTATGAACACACTTCAAAAGGGACTTAAAAGTAGGGGTGTTAGTGGACAAAATATAAAAAGGCATAAAAATGGTACATTATATTTATATAAAAAATAGTTAGAACAACAAATTTCTTATAGTGCAGTGCAATAGTACAGAACTGAGGAAGTTAAAACTATCGAAAAAGTGAGCGTAGAAATATTCCATCTGCTAAAAATGTGTTCAAGTTCGCTTTGCATGAGAAGCTTGCAAAGCACACATGCGAAGCGAAGTACGGTCGCACTAAGCTTCTCGGTGGTGTTGAACACGAAACGCTATCTGAAAGGATATGTTCGTGATAGTTTATTTTCGTTACTAAAATACAAATAGATAACCATTTGGAGAGTGTTGTGTTGCAGAATATTATATTATTATAAGAGAATATGGGGGAGTTAATATGATAGTTAATACAGAAATTTTAGACGCATATTTAACTGAAAAGTCTTTAAAAGGAGTTAAGGACCACTGGATATTTAATTCTATTGTTGAAGGACAATATATATTTGAAGAACCCAAGGATGTAGATGAAGTTAAATTAAGAGCTATTTGTAAAATATTGGTTGATGAATTAAAAAACTTTCAACCGTTAAATAAATGTTTATGGCAACAATTTTATGGTGATATGCAGGTGCCAGATACAATATATGTATATTTAATTGTTGGTTCACCAAATCCTTATGATGCAATGGTTAGAGAAGATGCAAAAGGTAATAATTGCGTTATTTTTGACTTGCTTAGAATAAGTTCATATTCTGAAGATGTATCTAAAATATCAGATATAGTATCAAGTTTTGTTACACATGAAATATCTCATATTCTTACTAATAATGTATACCCTTGTTCAGCCATTGAGAATTCACTATTTGATAATTTAAAACAAATTGTATTTGATGAAGGAATTGCACACTTTTTGTCATTCAAAGATGATATTTTATCAATTGACTGGTACAGTGATGAAATGAATATAAGGCGAAAAAACTCATATCAAATGTTAATTAACGTATTAAAAAATAATTCTAATGTTGATAAAAAACAAATATTAGAAAGATCAAATAGTGGTTTGTATTGGGAAAAATTCGGGGCTATTTCAGGAATCTTTGCAATTATTGATTATTACAACTCTAATGACAAAGATATAAAAGTATTTAAGTATATATTCAAAAAAGGGCCTGATTTACTAATTGATTTTATTTTCAATAATAAAATCATTGATTCATAATGTACTTATATTATTTAATATTTAGTTAGAATCAAAATTTATTAATTATGAATCATAGTAGAATAATATATGTTATTTATTAAATACGATTATAACAATATTCTCTTATAATAAAGAGTAGTAACAATTCATAGCGTTTAAGGGGGGGATTAATGTGGCAGATAGTGAAATTTTAATTGAGACAATTATTGTAATTGGTATAACCATTATATTGTCTACAATATTTAAAGATTATGGATCAGTAATCATCATTATTCTAGTAGTGTTCTTTCTTATTGAAAGTAGAATAAGGCATCGCTCTTGGGTTAGTATTGGATTCAATGTTAAAGATACTTTAATTAACGCAAGAAAAAATTGGTGTGTGGTTGTTTTCGTGGGAATTATTTTGCCACTATTAATATTTTTTATTGCAAAGCAATTTGTACCAGAATTTATAACACATGTCAAATCTAGATTGCCATTAAATATTAATGCTATTATACCAGCAATAATAGCCATTACAATTGGTACATTTTTAGAAGAAGTTATTTTTAGAGGATTTATTCAAGAAAGGTTAAGCTGGTTCATAGGTACTCCAATTGCCATTATTATTACTTCTATTTTATTTGCTTTTATGCATATTTCAAAAGGAAGTTTTAAGATTGTAACGTTTGATTTGACTGGAATATTTATTGATAGCATATTTTATGGAATTATTTTTTCGAAAACAAAGAATATATTTGCTTCATGGTCTGTTCACTATATGAGCGATCTTGTTGCTCTGTTATGTTTCTTATTTTTTATTTAAGGCGTTTCTATATATTTTGCATTATAATTATTGGAATAAACTAAAAAATTGATTAACGTTAGTACAACCTAATATTCTGTTATATCCCGATAATGTAGATGATTATGGTTTTATGAAGACAAAGTGAAGTACGTCTTTGTTATACCTATAAGCAGGCTTCTAAACTTGAAAGGGAACAACTTTATAGAGCCTTAGGGCAGGCTTATTCAAGTATTCATAATATAGGAAATGAATGGGCAGTCGTTTGGGATGGAGATACACGTAAAGAAAAAATACTCAATTCATCCTCGAAGTTTTACAATTATGCTGAGATTCATAATGGTAGTGCGAAGTGATGGACAAGCTATACAGGCAAATTTATGTTTTAAACTAAGAAAATCAAAGAATACGCCAAGGCACATTCCTTCCAAGCGCGTCGCGCTAGGACTTAGGAACGTCGGCAACAAGGAATATTAGGCTTCATACTAATTAAAGGAAAAGGTGATAAACATGGAAAAATTAATTGAACTGAATACCGACAACATTTCAGAAGAACACATTTGCTGTGCTATTTCTGATAAGAAATGTAAAGAAAGCTATGGACTAAAAAAAGATTGGCTAAAAAAAGAATTTGCTAATGGCTATGTTTTCCGAAGAATTGATGCGAGAGCAAAAGTTTTTATTGAATATGGACCTGCTGAAATGGGCTGGGTTCCTGTAGATGCACCAAATTATCTAATGGTAAACTGTTTTTGGGTTTCTGGACAATATAAAGGACAGGGTTATGGAAAGGAATTGTTGAAAACCACTATTGAAGATGCAAGAAGTCAAGGAAAAAGTGGATTGGTTACGGTTGTTGGAACAAAGAAATTCCATTTTATGAGTGACACAAAATGGCTTTTGAAACAAGGATTTGTAGATTGCCAGAGAATATCATCCGGTTTCAGCCTTTTAGTGATGAAAATTGACCCCGATGCTGAAACACCTAAGTTTAAAGAATCTGTAATCAGTGGCGAATGCCCTGACAAAAAAGGAATAGTTGTATATTTTTCAAATAGATGTCCATTTGCAGAATTTCATGCAAAGACTTCTTTGATTGAAACAGCTACTAAAAGGAATTTGCCCTACAAGATTATTAAACTTGAAACAATTGAACAGGCCCAATCAGCACCAAGTCCTGCGACTATTTTCACTTTATTCTTTGATGGAAAGTTTATTACAACAGATATAAGTGTCTGCATGGAGAGCCGCTTTGACAAATTATTAGAAAAAGAATTGCAAGGAAGTACGAACGCCTAACAACGCACTCAAGTTCGCTATGGCTTAGGAACGTTTTGAGTGCAAAACGTTAAGTGAAATTGTTCACAAAGAGACCGCGCGTCCTGCGTGAATTGAGAGGGAAGGGTTTGAAGAACAAGAATATTGGTTATTTTAATTAGGAAAGGGGTTTTAAAGTGGACGTAATCGAAACTATTTATAAAAGAAGAAGTATAAGAAATTATTTAGATAAGCAAGTTGAAAAAGATACGATTATAACTTTGTTGAAGGCTGCTACAGCTGCACCGACGGCAGCAAATTGTCAACCGTGGGAGTTTATAGTTATTGATGAGACTGAAAAACTTTCTGAACTGAAAGATAAATTGATTTTTGCGAGATACAATGCACCTGTTGCTATTGTTGTGTGTGGGAATATGAAATTATCTTTTAAAGGCCCATCTCAAGAAATGTGGGTTCAAGATTGCAGTGCGGCGATAGAAAATATTTTGATTGCAGCAACAAGTATTGGGCTTGGTTCAGTTTGGATAGGCATACACCCTCTTGAAAGCAATACAAAGATATTAAAAAAAATACTCAATATGCCTGAATATGTTACTCCACTCGGTATTGTATATGTTGGATATTCTGCAGAGGAAAAAGATGCGAGAACACGGTTTAATGAGAAAAGAGTATATTGGCAGGAGTATGAACCTAGCCGTAAACACAAGACAAAGGATAAGCCTGTTATAGGGCATTACTAGAGGTTTTAGGTGGTGTTTATACACAGAATGAAAAGATAATGTCAATAACAAAAAGTACTTTAGTAATAGGAATTGATATCGCTAGCAATTTCAGTAAATGTATAGATGAACCAGCCCCGCTCATCAAAGAATTATTTACTCATACTTCCTTAAGATATGCAGACTTTTGGTGTAGATACTCTCTTAATTTACTTGCCTGATTATTGTAATATCTAAGTATAGAAAAAACATTATCAAGCTTTAAGAAAAAAGGAGTGTTGTAAAATGAAAAGTAAATTATTCACCAGCGTTCTCTCAGTATGTGTTACTCTTATGCTCATATCAGGCTCAAGCGTAAATGCCGAAATGTTGAAAAAGAACAGCTATGTTGAAAAGAAGGGCATAACCATTGAATACTTCGGACATTCAAGCTTTGGAATAAGCGACAGTGATGGTATGAAAATCGTTACAGATCCATATGATCCAATATTGGGATATACATTCCCAAGTATTTCAACCCAGATACTTACTGTAAGTCATGACCACTTTGACCATAACAACGTGGCTGCGCTTAAGGGATACAAACAGCTAATCAATGCCACCACTGGCAGCTTTACAAATGGAGACATTAAGGTAAGAGGGTTCGCCTCCTGGCATGACACTACAGAAGGAAGTGAAAGAGGCCCAAACACCATATACACCTACGAAATAAACAAGATTAAAGTATGCCATCTTGGAGACTTGGGACATGAACTTTCAGCGGAACTCATCAAAAGCATTGGAGAGATCGATGTATTGATGATACCCGTTGGAGGCACCTTTACAATAAATTCAGATGAAGCCATTAAAGTAATCAACAGCATAAACCCCAAGATTGTTATACCAATGCACTATGGAACTGATGTTTCAAGACCAATATTTGAAGACTACCTGGCTCCCGTGGATGATTTCACTTCAAAGATTAAGCTTGAGGGATGGGAAATCGAAAACATTGATAACCTTACACTTACCAAGCAGATGCTTAACACCTTAAAGTCTAAAAAGGTATTTGTGTTAAATTACAACTAATAAATCATGACCATGAGCGGGAAGTTAAAATTCCACGCTCATTTTTTTATGTTGAAATAACTTTATGTACTACCTGTTTGCTTTCCATCCACCTATAAATAACATTTATTGCAACTAAGTGGATAATATAGTAAAATATATCTATATATGCAATATCGGGATAAGAGGAGGATAGACATGGAATTTTTCACCATGGATGAGAAAAGAAAAATTGGACTTCCGTTGTATTTAGAAAAAAACGAGGATTTTACCTGCTCGAGCCATTCAATGTTCAGGCTCATATTCATATATGAGGGAACCGGAATACTTAAAATGAATGATAATCGGATTCTCTTTATGGCTCCAACAGTTCTATGCCTTCATGAAAAGGATACTCTGACCGTGGAGCAATTCCATAACGTAAAGGCTAAAACCATTTATTTCGATCCTGTGGTTATTAATAATATTTTTACGCTGGAAAGGTTAAGGGGAAATCCAGAGGACTTGTCTCAAACTGAGTTTGCGGACTATTGTCTGTTAAGTCCCTTTTTAATCGGACCGGACAGGAGTGGCGAAATAATTCAAGTTGGCCTAACCGCTGAAAAAAGGATTATGGTTTTTTTAGATCGTTTAGGCAATGAACTTGATACATTAGACAATAACTTCTGGCGATGCAGAAGCAGATCAATTATATATGAAATATTGTCTTTCCTTCAGTATTTATACACTGAAATGGAGATAGACAATAATTATAAGGTGCTTGAAAGTGAAAGTGAAACCGATAAGGTTATTCTATACATACATGCTAATTATGAACAGAAGATTACCCTGAATCACCTTACTGAAGTCTTTCACATTAACAAAACAACACTTTCCGAGGAGTTTGCCAAGGTGACCGGGGTGTCTGTCATAGACTACCTCATCAGACTCAGAATAAAGATAGCCTCAATACTTTTGAGCCAAACTTCCATTCCCATAAGTGAAATTCTCTATAGAACTGGGTTTAATGACAGCACGCACTTTGGTAGGATGTTCCGTAAATACACAGGTTTTTCACCCTCTCAATACAGAAGGAGTAAATCTTCCTAGATCGAACAGAAATTTAAATTCACTCTCTCGATAATGAAACCTCGGGCTTAATCCTGGGGCTTCTGGTTACACTTCCTATAACAAAAAATTACCATTCAGCTTGGCTTGAAAAGATAGCCAAGCAAATAAATCCACTTAAGAAGGATTTGTGGGATTTGAACTCAAAATTATTAAAGAAAAAAGTATATTCATTTGCCCCCTATATGCCTAAATATAAGATATATGCTGAAACAGGTTACAAGTGGGATAATATCAGCGAGGGATAGCTGGAGTAGGTCTTGCTCAAAGTGTAGTGGCTAAACTCCGTATAACAAAATGATAGTTATTATATTTTGAAAATTAAAGGGGTTGATGCAGATGGATCACATATTTGTTGCTGAGGGGTATGAAGCAAGTGAATTAAGTAGGTTAGCAATTGAATCGGAGTCATTTTGGGGTTGTGATTCTGATTTTATGGATAAATTTAAGATTATTTATCAAGTAACTGAGGAGTTTATTAGAAAAAATCCAACATTTATTCTTTATGAAAATGGCAAAATTATTGGATTTTATGCCATTTTAGTTAATGCGGAAGAAAGTACAATAGAATATTTTTATATTAAACCTCAATGTATAGGAAAAGGATATGGGAAAAAAATGTGGAACCATTTAACAAATTATTGTAAAAAGCATAATATAACTAATTTAACACTAGTAACAAGTCCACAAGCTAAAGAATTTTATGAAAAAATGGGAGCTATACAGATAGGTGAAGTAGAATCTATTTTGAAAAATGGACGGAAAATTCCAATACTTAAGTGTAACTTTGCAGATGTTTAATTTACCAAGGCACATTCCCCAGCCCAAGTGCAGTCAGCGCTGGGAAACGTCGGCAACACGATACGTTATACGGGATTTTACAATAAAAGAGCGGCTACTTACGAGTTTACAAATCAGTAAACATGAAAAATATTACATGGGAAAGAGGAGTAGCAGGTTTCACTTGATTGAGATGTAGTTATACTAAAATATGAAATATGATTATTTATATTTGAAAAGGAGAAAAGTAATGAAAATTAAGATAATGACAACAAACGATTACGAAAAAGTATATCAATTATGGTCTAGTACAAGTGGAATGGGAATGAGAAGTTTAGATGATTCAAAAGAAGGAATATCTAAATTTTTATTAAGAAATCCTACATCAAATTTTGTAGCTATGATTAACGGTGAAGTAGTTGGAATAATACTATGTGGTCATGATGGACGTAGAGGATATATTTATCACACTGCTGTTAAAAGCAATTATCGAGGTCAAGGCATAGGAAAATCTTTGCTTGAAGCAGTATATTATGCCTTAGAACAAGAAGGAATCAATAAAGCAGGATTAGTTGTTTTCAAAACTAATGAAATTGGAAATTCATTTTGGCAATCACAAGGGTGGGAAGAAAGAACGGACTTGAATTATTATAGTAAAGTACAAAGCTATAAACAAATAGATACCTATAAGTAATGTGTGTAAAATGAATATGTTTATATTTAAGTTAAATTTAAAGGGGTGGGAAGGTGAATAAAAATATTTTGTTATCGTTATCATTATTAATTGCTTCTTATTTTGTGGTAACGTTTGTTGGTTTTATTCATATGATTATTTTGAATCGTTGTTTTAGTGTGCCTAGTGCTAAACAAGCTGGAGTGCCAATGTCAAAATCGCCAGCTTATCATGCCTCTATTCCATATCACCCAGTTTATAACCTTTTGATATTTCCATGCTTTGCGCTGATTTATTTGATACAAGTAAATCCAGTAAATTTATGGCATGAAATGTTAGTGACGGGAATTACCTGGGCAGTAGTTTCAATAATAATTGATTACATAGGATGGGTAGCAATTCCTCATGCATGGAGATTAACCTATAAAGAATTTTATATAGACTATCAACCATGGATAACATTTATTTATATAATTATATTTAGTAGCCCATTTATTGCAGGAATTATTTTGCATTATATATTATAAATAAATATTTTTTTTATTAATGCACATTTGTAAAATATGAGTAATATGATGTTAACATTAGGAATATGGGGGGAGCTTATGAATTTAAGAAAGGTAATTCGGAAAAAGCCTAGAAATATTAATGGAGCTGGAATCTTATTAATAGACAGAGATAAGAAAGTGCTACTACAACTTAGAACTGATAGTAATTCTTGGGGTATTCCAGGTGGTTGCCTTAATATTGGGGAATCTTTAGAAATTGCTGCAAAAAGAGAAGTCTATGAAGAAACAGGACTTATAGTTGATGACTTACAATTATTTAATGTTTACTCAGGAGATGAACAACATTGGATTTATCCTGATGGCAACGAAGTATATATTATTAATAATGTATTTATTTCTAATAGTTTTCATGGAATTTTGAAGGCTGATGAAATAGAAAGTAAAGAAGTTAAATTTTTTGATATAAATAATATACCTACAGAAATTATCCCAACAAACATTCCTATTTTAAAAGATTTAAAAAATAGAATTGATAAGTATTTTTAATAAAAGATATTATAATATGAATTTATAGTTTATGCTTTAACAAAGTTAACACGTAAACTTCTTATTTTATTAACAAAACCCTAAGAGTAGAAAAAGAGTAATGGATTAAAAGTTTTGGATTGGTTTTATTAAGACACAAACATATAAAAATTGCGAAATAAATTAATGTTATATATGTGAATGGAGGGATGATGTAATGGATGACTTATCCATGTTGCCTAACATTGGAAAAATAGTTGAGCAACAACTAAATGAAGTTGGAGTAGAAACGGTTAAACAATTAATTGAGCTTGGAAGTAAGCAAGCTTGGTTAAGAATAAAAGGTATTGATGACTCTGCTTGTATAAATAGGTTATATGGTTTAGAAGGCGCAATACAGGGAATTCGATGGCATAATCTTTCAGAAGAAGTAAAAAGCGAGTTAAAAGAGTTTTATAATACTTTTAAATGATTGTAGGATTTGTAGGAATAAAGATGTTTAAATGAAGATGTGGCATATGCTGTAACAGCTGTGAACGTAAGGAGAAAGTAAATTGTAATGGGTGTCTCAATATGTCAGCTCCATTTTGGCACTATAACCCGTTACCTACGATTGAACAATGTAAAAAATGGATGAGAGAAAATGTGTGAGCTTAGTCTAGATTCAATTTTACTTAACATTATTATAATATTGAATCACAATCAATAAGCAGTATGAGTCATATTCAATGATAACTGTTGTTGAGTCTTATTCAAAGTGTCGTGGCTAAATCTCTGTATAACAAAATTTTGCCGTATGAAACACGAAACGATAGAGGACATCTTACTCATAGAATTGAGGAGATTTAAATTTTAGATAGGAGGACGTGAACATGGATTTTAAAATAAGAAGATTACAAGAAACGGATGACATGGTTCAACTTTTAGCTTTATCAAAAGCGTTTTTTGAGGAATATGAAACACATCATGATTATTTCTTTAAGATTGATTCAGTTGAATATGAAGATATCAGCGGTTATTTCAATTCGTGGCTTAATAATGATAATAAAGCAGCCTTTCTTGCTCTATTAGATGACCGTATCATTGGTTATATTACTGTATATGTAAAGAACCAAGCAAGTTTCTGGAAGATTAAGCAAATAGCTGATATATCCGGGTTGATGGTAGAAAAGTCGATGAGAAAATACGGGGTTGCTTCGGAGCTGATGAAAGCTGCAATGGCATTTTTGATAGATAAGAAGATTGATTTTTTTACATTATTTACTTCAAGTAATAATATTGAAGCAATAGAATTTTATAAAAAAATTGGTATGGAGACATTATACACTCATTTGATGGGGTCGGTTAATAATACAGTATTAAAGATAATAAGTTAAATGTTTGATGAGGATTTGACCTGATTGAGATGTAGTTGTAAGATAAGTTGAATTGTTAAGGAAGGTGAAAACAATGAATTTACGTTTAGCAAACACAGATGATGAAAAAAAAATAGCAAGTTTAATTGCACAGTTTAGAACAGACTTAAAACAACTTAAAGGTATTAAATCAACTCCTAATATAGAACAAGCAAAGGAAGAATTCAAAGAATATATACAAGCAAAGTATCCTATCTTTGTTGCTGAAGAAAATAACAAAGAATTGTTAGGATATTTAGTTTGTCGAATTGATAATGGAACAGTTTGGGCTGAATCTCTATTTGTTTCTTATAATGCAAGAAGAAATGGAATAGCTTCAAAATTATATGAAAAAGCAGAGGAGATTGCAAAGGAATTGGGAGGAAGTACAGTTTATAATTGGGTACATCCTAACAATGATAAGGTGATACCATTTTTATCTAAAAAGGGATATAATGTTTTAAATCTTATCGAAATAAGAAAACCATGGGAAAATGAAGTGCTAACTCAAAAAATAACTGTTGGAAAGTATGAGTATAATTACTAGGTAGAAACGTTCTTATATTGCACCAAAGTTATTATGTAGTATGAATCATATTCATACCTTGAGTAGGTATTGCTCAAAGTGTAGTGGCTAGAACTCCATATAACAAAATGTTGCCGTCCGCCTTATCTGGTGGGCTCTTTTTATATAGTAATGTGTAAATTTATGGTCTATAATCTATATATAGGATAGTGGTCTACTTCCGCCAAGGCACACTACTTCACCAGGCCCGTACGACTAAGTCTCAAGAACTATGGCAACAAGAAACGTTAGGCATAATCTTTTGTTGAAACCGGAAGAAATTTAGTGTAAATAATTAAAGTAACTATAACAATATGTTAAATATATGTAATCAATGTAAAAAAATCGGTGTAAGGGTTTAAATGCTCTTATAACGATATATTAGAAGGAGAATAAAGTATGAAAATATTGGTTATGGGTGGAACAGAATTTGTAAGTAGTTCATTAACAAAATATCTGATATCAAAAGGTTATATTGTTGATATATTTACAAGAGGAATTAAATCTATTAAATATAATGGAATTAGAAAACATTTAAAAGGTGATAGAAAATCAATTGAAGATTTAAAAGTGAATATTTCAAATGAGAAATATGATTACATCTTTGACATCTCAGCACCTCAAATTAATTTATATGAAGGATTAGAACTAGCATATAAATGGTATTGTAGTGCTAAGCCAGACGTAAAAGATGCTAAAATGAATAAAATTGATTTAGTATTAGATATATAAAGAAGATATAATTGTACTTACAATGACACCATCCTTTTGGATTTTTGTTGGGTTGAGATACAACAATTATACAAAAAAGAGGGGGTCATTGTTTTTTCGTTATAAAAGCAGCTTAAACCCTTGCTAAAGCAAGGATTAATATTAATAAAACAAAGGTAGTGTTTATTACAGAGAGGGGTTTAAAAATGAAAGTACCTACTTTAGAACAAGCAATTAAGTTTATTAAATATGCTGAGAAAAGTAATCCTGGAGAATGGATAGCACATTCATATAATGTAGCAAAAGCAGCTAAATCGATTGCAAGTGAGTGCCATGATTTAGATAGCGATATTGCCTATGTCTTAGGGTTGCTACATGATATAGGTAGATATGAGGGCCGTGTACAAATGCATCATTCTGTAAGCGGATATGACTTTTTGATAAACAAAGGGTATGTTGATGGTGCACGTATAGCATTGACACACTCATTTGTAATACCAGATATTAGAGTTTACGCTGGACATGCAGATTGTACTGAGGAGGAAATAATTTTTATTAAGGAATATTTAAAAAACACAACGTACAATGATTACGATAAGCTTATTCAGGTATGCGATACACTTGCTTTACCAGATGGTATATGTTTGATGGAAAAAAGATTATTGGATGTGGTTATGAGATATGGTACAAATGATTTTACTTTAATAAAATGGAAGAATTACTTAGGCTTAAGGGACTACTTTAGCAAAAAAATAGGCAGGTCAATTTATAAAGTTTTAGATGGTGTTGTTGAAACGACTTTTGGGTTCAATCCATAATTAGCTATAAGAGTGGGTTAGTTTGTGGAAATTGTACGCTATATAGAGAGTGCAAGACCCGTCAGGCAAAGGCTCAGGAACGTTGGAAACAAGAACGTTTTACGAAATTTAGAACGAAAAAGTGATTGCTCATAAGTTATAGGGCGTGATCTGATTGAGACGTAATTGCAAAATGAAATAAAGCAAAGCTAATTTATATAATATACAGTTATGGGGTGAACAAATGCTTGGTAAAAAAATAATGATTATTGGTTGTTGTGGAAGTGGAAAAAGTACTTTAGCGAAACAATTAGCACACTGCGTGGATTTACCATTAATCCATCTAGACAGAGAGTATTATAAACCTAATTGGGAAAAACCTACTAAAAATGAATGGGAGGAAAAAGTACAAAGTTTAATTTCAAAAATTGAATGGATTATGGATGGTAATTACTACAATACATTGAATATGCGTATGGAACAAGCAGACACAGTTATATTTTTAGATATAAACAAATTTTCATGTGCATTTAGAGTTATACAACGGGCATGTTTTTCAAAAGAAAGTATGCGTTCAGATATGGGACATGGATGTCACGAAAGATTTGATATGGATTTTTTCCGTTTTGTATGGAATTTCGATAGAACTATGCGTCCTCGCATTTATGCATTATTAAAAAATTATTCACAATTGAATATTATTGTTTTGAAAAGCAGTAGAGATATTAAGAAATTTATAAGTGAACTCTAAATAAAATGAGCATAATCTTCACAAAAGGCATTTATAATCATTCTGAACAATTCATTTATTGTTGCATTATTTGTTTTACAAGATTATCAAGGGCAAGGTATAGGCCGAAAAATACTGGAATACTGTAAATCTATATATTCAAGTTTAAAATTGGGAGTTTATACAGAGAACATAAGTGCAATTAACGTTTAATTGTAGTGCCTAAGCTCCGTATAACAAAATGTTTCCGTCCGCCTTGGCTGGTGGATATTTTTATATAGTAATATGTAAATTTATAACTTATAATCTATATATAGGTTAGTAGTTAAATCCATCGCCAAGTCACTAGAATAGATATTTCCCACACAACTATATTGAATAAGATACTTACATGCTATTAAATTTAAGGAGGAGAACATATGTTAATCAAAGATTTTGAAAACTTTATTATTGATACTTTTACAAAAGAAAAATTAGAGATTGTAAAAGAAAAAAATGAATATGGATTCACTAATATTGGGAGCGAAGAAGTTTTAAAATTGGGATATTGTACAAACTTAACTATTGAGTCTGCACTAGAGGCAGTAAAAAATAATGTTAATTTACTAATAACACATCATGATGCTTGGGAGTGGATGTCTGGAATGAAGGAAGACGTACTTGATATTTTAAAACAAAGTCACATAACGCATTTCTATATTCATTTACCATTAGATGATGCTGAATTTGGTAACAATACTTCAATATTAAAAAAACTTGGATTTAAGGTTATAGATAAATTTTCAAATGATGATGGAATGTATTGTGGAAGGATAGGAGAAATAGATGAACCTATTGAGTTTGAAAAACTAGTGAATAGAATAGAACTGTTATTAGAAGAACCAATACGGAAATGGAGAAATAATGAACGATTAATAAAGAGAATAGGAGTAGTAACTGGTGCGGGTTTTTCTGCTATTGATATAAAAGATGCTGTTAAGTTAGGTTGTGATGCATATTTTACTGGAGAAAAGATACTCTATACTGTTCAATATGCACAATACAGTAAAATAAATCTTTTAGTTGGCAGTCATACATTTACTGAGATATTTGGATTGGAAAGTTTAGTTAAAATAATTAATGAAAGATATCCTATGGTAGACATTATAAGGATTAAAGAAGAGCATATTGAGTAAGTTCGACAACTAATAAGATCTTATTGATGCTATTACCTTTTATTCTTATGGTTGGATTTGTGGTTATGTTAATTAAAATAGAAAAAAGACACTTATTTCCCGCACTTGGGTTCAAAAAAGGCATATTGCCAAACAACTTTTGATCGCATTTCCTATTTCTGCAGCTACAGTACTTCTTTTTGTAGCCTCATAACTACCTCAAATAAGTAATTCTAAAATTCTAGGCTTTGGAAGTGGATTTGGTGTTACCGCAAATCATTTAGCAAAGAACGGGAGAATAAGCCAACTATATCAGATTTAATAGAATATTGGAATAGAGAATTTGTTAATTGCACAGTTGGAATGATGGGAATGGAAGAGGTTTAAAGACATAATTTGGATTTACCACAATTCATAGAAATGGTTGAAAAGCAAAAACCAATTGTTATAGTTAAGTGAAGTAAGGGGATTCTTACTTAAGCACCCATAAGTTTTATTAAATTAAGCTGGATTATTAACTTTTTTAAAGGAGTTGTTTTTTGAGTTTATATATGTTTATTGCATCTGATTTTCCAATGCCATTTGTAGATTATAGTAGAACTAAATATTTTAAATTTAAAAAAGGAGTTAAAATTAATGTTGATGATGATGGAATAATTTATCATTATACAAATGATAGCGATAGAAATTCTCCTGATTTATTAATACCTTGTCGTCAAGAAGAAGCAGATACCATTGTTGTTGATTCAGAAGAAAGTCTTCAGGAAATACAAATCTCTAAAGGATACAAATACGATTATACTCATGCATAATTAGGCGAATTAATCTTTATAAACTGAGGAGGAAAACTTATGGAGTATTTTGATATTTTAAATAAAGATGGAAGTAAAAGCGGTCAAATAGCACTAAAAGGTGCCCTAATGTCAAATGGTCAATATTATTTAGGCGTACATGCATATATACATAACTCAAAGGGAGATTTCTTGCTACAAAAAAGATCGGAAACAAAAGATTTTTTACCCGGTGGATGGGATATACATATGGGACATGTTATCGCTGGGGAAACAAGTGAAACAGCTATCACTAGAGAAATACAGGAAGAATTAGGTATAAAGATAGAAAATATAACCTTCATAAAAAGGATAACTTGGGAAAAACATAATCATTTTATTGATATCTATGCAGCATGTAAAGATATTAATATTTGTGATTTAACATTGCAAAAATCCGAGGTAGAAGATATTAAATATATTTCAAAAAATGAAATGATAAAATTAATAAAAAGCATGGATTACAGACCAGAAGAGTATAGAACTATAATGGAGAATTATGTTAGAGAAATTCATTAAGGATTTTGGATTATAGGTATATTACATAGCTAATTTGAATGGCAGAGGTGGGTAGTTATGAAGGAGGTTAGGTACGAGGGGGATTATTAAATGAAACATTTTATTTTAGAAAATGGAGATTCAGTTGTAATCAGGGAAGCAAAGGTTTCTGATGCAAATAAAATTTTAGAATATGTTAATACAATCAGTAGTGAATCAGATTTTTTAACTTTTGGACAAGGAGAATTTATAAAAAGCGTTGAACAGGAAGAAAAACATCTTGATAATACATTGAGACAAAACAACGCTATTTATATAATTGCTGAAATTGATAAGAAGGTAGTTGGAAGTTTAAATTTCTCAGCAGGTTCAAGACCAAGAATAGTACATACTGGAGAATTTGGTGTTAGTGTTTTAAAAGAATATTGGGGAAATCGGATTGGAACGGAACTAATAAAATATTTAATTGAATGGAGTAAACAGTCAGGGGTGATAAGAAAAATAAACTTGATAGTTAGGGATGATAATTTTTCAGCGATCCACGTATATAAAAAATTAGGATTTACTCAAGAAGGAATAATAAGTAGGAATTTACAGATTAACGATAGATTCTATGATGCTTTATATATGGGGTACAAAATTGACTAATATGATTATATATTTGATAAGAAATGGTAAAGATTATTTATGTTGCGGAGAGGATGATAAATATTTTGGAGAAAAGTTATGATATTTTGGGGAATACAGTTACAGTAACAGTTGATAGACCACTAGGTACATATCATCCCAAACATAGAACTATTTTTTACACTGTAAATTATGGCTATGTTGAAGGGGTTATTGCTGGTGATGGTGAGGAACAGGATGCGTATATTGTAGGGGTTAACGTTCCTGTGAAAAGTTTCAATGGCAAGGTAATTGCTGTGATTCATCGGTTAGATGATGTGGAGGACAAATGGGTTGTTGTCCCAGAAAATATGGTATTAACAGAAAATGAAATTAAGAAGGCAGTCCAATTTGTAGAAAAGTTTTTCCAATCAAAATATTATTGTTTATATACTTAACGCCACTAGTTTAGAAAAATTACTGAATAATAGAAAATAAGAAGAATATTTATTTATTACTTTTAATTTGGAGGTTAAAAATGCTGAGTTACCGTAAATTTGATAAAGAAAGTGATTATAATATAATGCGCCGTATAGTGCAACATAATTGTGTGCAAACTGGGCATCTATATCCCCAGTTACATGTAGGCAATCTGGATTTTGAAAGATATGCTTTCGAAGAAATTCCAGATATATTGTATAAGACAACTTTGCTTGTGACTGACGATAAAATAGAATTTGGGTTTATCACATTCCAGGAAGATGAGTTTTCCATAAGTGTTCTTTCGAATTTTGAACACTTTAAACAAGATATACTGGATTATATAGAACATAATTGTTATATGAAGGGGACCACTATTACAACAGAGGCTAATGCTGAAGATGACCTGTTAAGTAGTATTTTGGAAGAACGGGGGTATACCAAAACTGAATATTTCCGTTTTTGCGGTATATGTGATTTATCTAAAATACAGCCATATCCTTCATTGCCGCGTGGATTCAGCCTACGTCTAACGCAGAAGAAAGATGTATCAAGACGTGTAGAATTATTTGGCCTCGCTACTGGAGGAATAGGAACAACCTCAGAAAGATATGAAAGAATGATGAATTCTCCCTCATACGGTGATGCAATGGATTTTGTAGTTCAGATGTACAATGAAGAAATCATTGCTTACTGTACAATTTGGGACGACCCTGTCAGTAAGATAGCAATATTAGAACCTGTTGCCTGCGTAGAGGAACATCGCCGTAAAGGCATTATGAAAAGCACTTTATTATATGGGATGAATGTGTTGAAAGAGCGTGGAACTAAATATATATACGTAGGTACAGGAGGCAAAAACATTGCTTCACAGACGCTGTATAAGAGTGTTGGTTTTTTAGAATATGGGGCAGACTGTGAATGGCAGAAGACACTATAATATTTTAAAGTGATTGCATCTAAAGAACTATTTTCAATTTCTAAATCCGATATCGCAGATCACTTTAATATAGAAGATGAAATAATCACTGATATTATCCATAAATGATCTTGGAATTGAGGTTATACCTGAAAAACCAAATGGATATAAATTTGAAAGCTTTTTATTTGATATATTTGCTAATTTGAAGGATATGGCTGCTATATAAGTTAAGTGTGAAAAGAGTTTGATCCTCTAACTTCATATTTTGGTGAAAACATTGTCTTGGATAAAGCAATGGATAAGATTCTAATGGATAGTATTATAGAATTATAAACTCTACAATGTAGATAAAAAAGCAATTGATATTAAGCCTAAATAAGACACGGTGGCAACCACTTTGTTGCACCGATTTAATAAAGGGGGATTTACTATGGAAGATGGTAAAAAAATTTACTTTGCAGTTAAGGCATTTATATTAAATGAAGGTAATTTCTTGATTATGCATAAAAGTAGAGTAGAGGAAGATATTTGGGAACTACCAGGAGGTAGAATGGAGTTTGGAGAATCTGCTGAAGAAACTTTAATAAGAGAATTATTAGAAGAAACAGGACTTCTAGTTACTCCCATTAAATTGTTAGATACATGGAATTGTGTGTTTGACAATTATCAGATTACTGGAATTATCTATTTATGCAAAATTAAAAATACTGAACTCAAGTTGTCGGATGAACATGACAATTATAAATGGGTAAATGCAGATGCTGGATCTATAATTAACATGTATGATGTTTTTAAGGAGAAAATGATAAATTGGAATTGGGATGAGATTAAATCATTTAAATAATCTAAATTTATAGTTAAATCGCATAATTCTTAGAGTGTCCATCAAAATGATTTTGATGAATGAACATCTGTAGAATAAGACGTACAAAAAATATATAAATTAAATAGGAGTGAAACTAAATATGAAAAATTATGTTATTGAGGAAAGCACAAGAGAAGAATATAATTTAGTTGATAAAGGGATAGTTGAATATAATTTATCGAAAGTTCCTTTTACACAAGAACCATCTTTTATTCCAATTAATAAAGTTATAAAAGGAGCAAATGGAGAAGTGCTTGCAGGAATAAATAGTATATTATATTGTTGGAATTGCTTATATATAGATGTTTTGTGGGTTAAAAAGGAGTTTAGAGAAGAAGGTTATGGTACGGCACTTTTAAATGAGGTAGAGAAAATTGCAAAAGAAAGAGGGTGCAAATTAATTCATTTAGATACTTTTGATTTTCAAGCAAAAGATTTTTACCTTACACAAGGATATGTGGTTTTTGGTGTGTTAGACGATTGCCCATTGGAACATAAACGATATTATATGAAAAAAAATATATAATTCACATTTTTCCATATTGTGATGAGGTGTAGTATTCAAATTGTTTATTAATACAGAAAATTAATACAGAATGAAGGTGGTAAATCTATGGAAATAGAATTTTACGAGTTAGGAAAATTTGATGAAGAAAATTTGAAATTCGCAGTAATAAGCGCTGTATATCAGGGGAAATGGATTTACGTTAGAGAAAATCAGAGGAACTCTTGGGAGATTCCTGGCGGGCATAGAGAAATAGGTGAAAGCATTGAAGAAACAGCTAGAAGAGAGCTGTTTGAAGAAACTGGTGCGAAAAAATTCAATCTGAAACCTGTTTGTGAATATTCTATTTACAATTTTTCTATGAATAATTCTAATGAGAAATCTTATGGAAGGTTATTTTTTAGTGAGGTAGAGGAGATAGGAGATTTACCAATTTCAGAAATAAGTGAGATAAAATTATTTGACGGATTACCAGAAAATCTAACCTATCCTGAACTTAATTCACTTATGTATAAAAAAACACTTCATTTAAAATAAATACATAGAGGGGTTAACTAATAGGTATTTCCATGAAATGAAGACATAATTAAATATAATATAAAAAATAAGCTTAGAAGAAAGTGATTGCAAGAGAATGATTTGAAAATATATTATCAAAGAGGGGTAGAACATAATGAGTAAAATGAATTTTGAATTTGACAACTTTCCTCAACTTGAGAGTGAAAGATTTATCTTAAGAGAAGTGAAAGAACAAGATTATATATCACTTTATGAAATATATTCAGATGAAGATGCAGTAAAATATCAGCCGATATGTACTATGAATACAATAGAACAAGCAGAGAAATCTGTACAAGCCTTTTTACAAGGATTTAAAAATAAAAAATTTATCAGATGGTGCATAGCTACTAAAGAAAATGATACAGTTGTTGGTTTAATTACACTCCATGATTTTAATATTTGCAACTCTCAAGCAGAGATAGGATTTATGCTTAATAAAAAGTACTGGAGACAAAATACAATGGGAGAGGTATCACCTGAAATCATTAAATTTGCCTTTGAAATAATTGGACTAAATAGAATAGAAGCATTAATACATCCAGATAATATTGCTTCAATTAAATTAAGTGAAAAGTTAGGATTTCTGAGAGAAGGATTTAAAAAGGAATCTGCTTATAATAAGAGAACTGATGAATATGAAGATAGATTAATATTTGGGATAACTAAAAATAATATTAAATAAGGTTCAGTTTTAGAACGAACCGTCTTAGTAAAAAATGATTGCTCATAAGTTATTGGATTAATAAAAGGTTTTATCTTGGAGAAGAGGTGATTTGCTTTGGCATTTTCTGATGAGTATTTTATGCTAGCAGCAATTGAAATGGCACAATATGCTAGAGATAAAGGGGAGGATCCTTTTGGAGCTGTGCTTGTATATAATGCACAAATAGTTCATAAATCATATGATCGTAGCATTGAGTTGTGTGACCCCACGTTTCATGCAGAGTTAGCCTTAATTAGTGAATATTGTAGGTTAAATCACAAGTTTAATTTACAAGGATATTCACTCTATTCAAGTGCAGAACCCTGCGTTATGTGCTCAGGATCAATCAAATGGGCACGCATTTCCAAGGTGATATTTAGTGTATCTCAAAGTATGCTTCAACAAATGAGTGGTGGTAGGACAAAGCCAAGCTGTGACAGCATACTTAACACAGGTAAGAAAAAAATAGAGGTCATAGGTCCATTTATGTCAGATGAGGGTTTAAAAGTTTTTGATGGATATACATTTATACCAAAGAATGACCGGATTAAATAATAATTTCAATTAATCAGATTTAACTTAATAACTCATGGTATAAGTTATTTGCATCTTTGTATTTTCTCTTGCTTTCAAGATGTTTTATTAGTAAAAGCGTTATCTTATAATGAATATCTAAATATCCTGTATCTCTATATAATGGTAATATAATATCTGTTACTTGTTTATAAAATATATCTTCATTAAAGTTAAAAATACTTAAAGATAAACAATAAAGATAATTGTAATGCACTGAATTTTTATATGAATCAGTTAAGAATTTATCGAATATTTCTTTATAATTGAAAACATCATTTAATTTTTTATGGGCTTCTATGCAGATACAAGCACCAAGTATGGGTTGTTCACTTGCATGCCATGCAGATTTTGTCCAGCGTTTATCAGTTTCCCATGAGTTTAATGGCTTCATAGCAAGATGACAATATTCAATACTTTTATCATACTTACCCATTTCCAAATATAGTTTAGCCAGGTTAGTATATACAGCAAAAATATTTTTATCTAGAGTAAAATAGTCAGAACCATTAGCTACAGAGGTTAAATGAAATTCCGCCTGTTCGTACATTTTTAAAAAAATATAACTTGAACCTAAAAAACTATGACACTCTAGGGAATTCCTGTATCGTCCTGAAAGTGAATAACTATTTAATGCCTTCTCCAGATAAATAATACTTTTTAAATGCTGCCAGTTTAGAGAATAAGCCACACCCAAGCGATAATTAATCCATGGTGTTTCCTTGATTTTGTAAGCTTTCTCTAATCTTCTGATGCCTTCAGTGTGGCTTATATATTCATAGAGAAATCTTCCTGTACTTAACATATATACATATTGAAGATTTTGGTCTAAACTGCTGTAAACTTTATCTAGCATATTAATAGAAGATTCCAGTTCATTATAGCTTTTTCTTTCCACTAAAATATCGTACATTAGAGAATAAATATTAAATTCTATGTTATAAGGTGAATTACGTATAAGCGCTTCTAAAGTAGATAACTCATTATAAGTAATTTCAGCAGATTCATAGTCAAAACTTTCTACTTGAAACATCAATGTATGAAATTTTTGACGGATTAACCCAATATCCTTTGCGTCTGTTATATTAGTAATTCTTAGCTTTTTTAACAAAGCCTCTATTAACTCACTTCTAAGTTTCTTTTTACCATTTTCGAAATAGCTTAAGTGGCTGGTAGAACATATTCCACGGGCTAAAGCTTCTTGACTAATACCTTCTTTAATCCTATTGTATTTAATCCAAGCTGATAAAAAGTCGTATTCAAATTTATTACATAATATGTAAACAAAGTTATCCATAAACACCATACCCCTAAAATTTGATATATATGACTTAAAACAGTCATATTACATATAAATTATAACACTTAAATAAGATTTATTTAACTTATTTTTCAATATTAATGTTTTGCTATTGTAAGATTATTCTATTACAATTAAATTATAGAATTAAAAAGGTGGTTTTCGTATGATTAAAGATAGTAATTTCTCGAAAAATCAAAGTGAAACATTTGATTTGGCATCAGATTATTATGATAAATTTAGACCTAGTTATCCACAAGAACTTATAAACTGTATCATTAGTGAAACAGGTATTGACACTAATTCAAGAATACTTGAAATAGGTGCTGGAAGTGGGAAGGCAACAGAATTATTTGTTAACAAAGGGTTTAATATGTATTGCATAGAACCTGGAGAAAACTTAGCGGCAGTAGCAATGAAAAGATTTGGACCTACTAGCCTGGTTGAATATTGTACATGTCGTTTAGAAGCTTGGGAGGAGAGGAAGGGATATTTTGATTTAGCAATTTCAGCACAAGCCTTTCATTGGGTTCCAAAGCCTATAGGCTTTCTAAAGTGTGCAAGTGCATTAAAGTCTAACGGATTTATTGGATTGTTTTGGAATCTCTATCTAACCTATAATGAGCCAATCGACGCTGAACTTAGTGAAACAGGAATGTTTCTTTTACAGTCTGAAGCATCTTGTGAGGAACGTATCAAGTCTCATATAGAGGAAATAAAATCAAGTGGTTGTTTCAAAGAAGCTATAGTATATAGATTCCCATGGGCTCAAAGATATACAGCTGACGAGTATATAGGATTTATGAAAACAGGTAATACATATCTAAGTGCTAGTGAAAATGATAGGCAAGCAGCTGAGGTTAAGGTGAGGGAACTTATAAATAGATATGGTGGATTCATAGTAAGACAATATCTATGTGTGCTGTTTCTTGCGCAAAAACGTTAAATTATTTCTAATTCACTTTTATGACAAATTAACATTGAGGGGTGTAATATGAGAGAAAAATTTATTAGTGCACTAGAAAGTAACGATTTAGATGAAATGAGAAAATACCAAAAGGAGATTTACACAACCATAGCTCAATAGGTGGTAATAAAAGATACATCGAAGAATGGGCTGGTGTAAGTATACCAAAGCCGCCTAATTTTAAGGGTCTTGATGATATGCAGCAGTGGTATAGACAAAATATTAAACTCTTGCTAAAAGGAACGTTAGGTTATGAAAAACTAATAGAAGCAGCCTTTGTACAGGCAAAGATGGATGGTGTTAAGGTACTTAATATGAGTTTCGGTATTGGGGAAGTAGTTTGGTATGACAACTCTGTAGATAATATGGTACAAGCATTGAAAAGAATTCACCAAAGTTTTGCTCCAGAGATTCTTTTCATGCCAGAAATAGCATTGAGCTCATTTACACCTATTGATGAAATAAATGAAAGGCTAAATCAGTTTTTAGCTCAGAATTATTTCAAATCCATTGATATGTATGGAGATGAATTTGCTGTTCCAAGTTTTAAAAAAGTATATAGAAAAGCTAAAGATAAAGGCTTGATTTTGAAAGCACATGTAGGTGAATTTGGAACAGCTGAATTAATTAGAGAGGCTGTAGAAGAATTAGAACTTGACCAGGTACAACATGGAATAGCTGCCGCAAATTCTCAAAGTGTCATGAGATGGTTATGTGACAACAAAATACAGCTTAATGTATGTCCGACAAGTAATGTTTTACTTAGTAGGGTAGAAAGTTATAAAGTTCATCCCATTAGAAAACTATATGATAATGGGATTAAAGTAACTATAAATACTGATGATATGCTTATTTTTGATCAAAGTGTTTCTCAGGAATTTTTCAACCTTTATAATGCTGGTTTGTTTAAAGCAAATGAACTAAATGAAATAAAAGAAAATGGTCTAGCAGTAGTTTTCAAAACATAAATTAAATCCCAATCTTCATGTATTGCACCACTACTTATTAAGTAGTATGAATAATATTCAAAGATAACTGGAGTAGGACTGGCTTAAAGTGGTGGGCCTAAACTTTGTATAATAAAATATTGACGTCCGCCTTGACTGGTGGACTATTTTTATATAGTAATGTGTAAATTTATGACTTATAATCTATATATAGGTTAGTTAGTTGAGGAGCGAAGTGTTAGTAAAATAAGGCGAAGAATATTTATAATAAACATAGTATGAAAGGAGAATAACTATGACATTTGATGAATTATATGATATTGCAAAAAATACATTAAATCCTAAAAAACTTTCGAAAAAATCTTATTCAGGTTCAGTTGCTGCAGCAATTTTGAGTGAAAGTGGAAGAGTTTATACTGGTGTATGTATTGATACACCAAGTTCTATGGGGTTTTGTGCAGAGCATGCTGCCATTGCTACTATGATTACTGCTGGCGAGAGCAAAATAGTAAAAGTGATTGCAGTTTATAAAGATGGAACAATAATTCCACCTTGTGGAAGATGTAGAGAATTTATTTGTCAAATTCATGATGAAAATCATAAATGTGAGGTAATGATGAAAAAAAATATAATCCTTACTATTGATGACTTATTACCGTATCATTGCGAATAGTGAAATTTTCAAGCAAAATAGCTACAAATGAAATTGAGGATTCAAAAAATCTTCTTGAAATTGTATTGAAAAACTATGATAAAAACAAACAGGATTTTCAAGCTTTATTTTTAAAAGATTCTGTAAAATATATTGGGGAAGCTGGTATTTTAACTTATAACAACCAAAATAACAGAGCGGTAATTGGATACAATTTACTACCTGAATATTAGAGTAATGGGTATGCAACTGAAATAACAAAAGCTCTAGTGAAATATTTATTTGAAGATACTAAGACTGAACGAATTGAAGCCTTAGCAATGGAGGCTAATAAATCATCGACAAAGGTGTTGAAAAAGTCAGGTTTTGTTCTAGAGGGATTATTGAGACATTATGCTTATATTAATAAGCAATATTTTAATGTATGTTACTTTGGACTGATTAGGCATGATTATATATATTAGTAAATAACAAATCATACCCTTTGGTATGGCAACTCAATTATCTGCTAATATAAATTAACTTACAAGGTTACTTTTAATGATTTACAACAGATATCTTTTAACCAATTCGATGTTGAAGACTGTCGTCAATCTCGTCGTGCTAGGGAGTAGGAACATGGGCAACACGAACTACTAGACGAATCCTAAAAAAATTATTTAAATTTTGGAGGAATACAATGAACACTAGTAAGCCTTTAGTTATTGCAATTTCAGGTGGTGGAAAGACCACTATTACAACTCATTTGAACAAAATATTGACTAGCTCTAAAGCGTTATTCTTTGATGATTATGAATTTGATGGACCTGATGACATATGTGATTGGGTTGAGAGAGGAGCAGATTATAAAGAATGGAAATTGGCACCTTTGGTTAATGATTTATTCTTATTACTTTCTGATCCATTACAATCATTAGAGTACATATTACTTGATTATCCATTTGCTTATATACATAGTGAAATGTGCAAATATATAGATTTCACAATATTTATTGATGCACCGCTTGATATAGCGATGGCGAGACGAATATTGAGAGATTTTAAAGAAAGTTCTATAGAACATGTACTAAATGACCTAAATATTTATTTATCTCAGGGTAGATTCGCTTACTTAGAGATGTTAAATACAATAAAACCTAATTGTGACCTTATAATTGATGGTTCGTTACCCATAAATGTGATTGTAAATCAGATTTGTAAAAGAATCAATGTAATTTCTAAGCAAACAGAGAGTAATTATAATTGACACTTTGGTGGTAGCGGAACTGCATATAATAATATACTTCAGTTCGCTTTGCATTAGAAAACTATAAAGCCCTCTTGACATCCTAAGTTCGGTCACACTAAGGTTCGCAGGTGCCTGTAGTAAGAAACGTTATATGAAATATAAGCTTAGTAATTGAAATGATATAGTTTATGATTATTGCAGATAAGGAGTGAAGATACGATGGTAATTGTACATTTAATTGATAATAAAGAATGCATTAATGAGGTAGCTGGCTGGTTATATAAAGAATTTGTTCAGAATATTAGAAATGATATAGATTTAGATTACGTAATTCGAGCTTTACATAATCGTAGAAAAGATTCTATTCCTATTACCTTAATAGCTGTTGAAGATAATATTTGTCTTGGAACTATAACATTATTTCAGAATGATTTGAAGACAATGCAATTGACTCCATGGCTAGGTGCACTTTATGTTAAGGATATATATAGAGGTAGGGGAATAGCGGAAGAACTAATGAATGAATTAGAAGTGGTTACAAAGAAATTTGGATTTAAAGATTTATATTTGAGAACAGAGCATACAGCAGCTTATTATAGAAAACTAGGCTGGAAATATATATGTAAAACAAAAGATGAACTTGGAATAGATACAGAAGTTTTCAAGAAAGAATTATAAGATATATTTGATAACGTTATGTGAAGTTAATTTATATGGAGGTATTAAATATGAATTTGGAAGAATTAAACCCTAAGAAAAGATTTAGTAGTAGAACTCAAAATTATGCCAAATATAGACCAAGTTATCCTAATGAAATAATAAGTTATTTACATGAATTCACGGGGCTTAGCAAAACCTCAGTCATTGCTGATATAGGATCAGGGACAGGAATTTGTACTAAAACATTTTTAGATAATGGAAATACTGTGTATGCTGTGGAACCAAACGAAGATATGAGACAAGTAGCAGAACATTTACTCGAAACTTATGATAACTTTCACTCTATTGATGGATCTTCTGAGAATACTAAGTTAAAATCTGAATCAGTTGATATTATTATTGCTGCACAGGCCTTTCACTGGTTCGACCCAAAACCAACAAAGGAAGAGTTTTTAAAAATACTTAGACCTAATGGTGTAGTTGTTTTATTATGGAATATTAGAAATGTAAAATCAGATGGATTTATGCACGAGTATCTAGAACTTATAGAAAGATATGGAGAAAACTATACTAGTGAGTCAAATGGTGACATTATGCCAAAGTTTTTTGATTATAGAACTGTACATAAAAAAGTTTTTAATAATCCTCAATTAGCTGACTTTGATAGATTAAAGGGAGAACTAGCATCGTTTTCTTATATTCCAAATGAAAGTAATCCTAATTTTCAACCTATGATATCAGAGTTACAAGATTTATTTGATAAGTATAATAATAATGGAAATGTGGTTTTAGAATATGAAACCCATCTATACTACTGCAAAGTTAAATAAGAAAAGAAAGTTTACATGTTTCATATTTTACGAATAAAATCAAAGATTCATGTTGGGATAGTTAACGAATGTTATAAGCTGATTGTAAAAAAAAATTGGGGGAATAAAATGACAACTTTTTATTTAGTTAGGCACGGAGAGCCAACATATAAACCAGTTGATGAGAGAAAGTTTATTGGACATGGAAGAGATTTAGCACCATTAACTAAAAATGGAATTGAGGGAGTTAAAAAAACAGCTAACGATAGTCGACTTAAAAATTGTGAAATAATTGTTTCATCACCTTATACAAGAGCATTACAAACTGCTGCGATTTTATCAAAAGAATTAGGAATAGATTTAGAGGTTGATATAGATTTACACGAATGGGTGCCAGATATTATAAACTTTCAACATAAAACTTCTCAAGATTGTTTTGATTTATGTAAGGATTTTGATTTATATAATGGAACACCTCCAAAAGATGAACTTAAAGTATGGGAAACAGCAGAAAGTATGAAAAAAAGAATAGATAGCGTTTTAAAAAAATATACAAAGTATCAAAAGGTAATAGTGGTAAGTCACGGTATGCTTATAAGGACTATTAGAGATCAAGCTGTAATTGCACATGCAGAAATTATTGAATATTGTACATAGTAAACACAAAATCTTATTTAAATTATTATATTAATCATTATTTTTTTAGTTGCCGTCAAAGAAAGGAGATTTGAATATGAAAAAATTATCAAAAACTCTGTTAAATCAAATAAATAGCTTTATGAATACAGTAGCTAGACCATTGGAAAAATCTATATTCAATTATTATTTTAATAATTCAAGTGTTGATGATATCTTAGGTTCATTAGAAGCATTTCAAAACTTAGATGGAGGATTTGGTAAAGGTATCGAACCGGATTTTAAACTTATTGAGTCTTCACCCATGGCAACATCCATTGGCTTAAGATATTTAAGTAAGCTAGATAATAGTGATAAGGCACAAACTATGATAGCAAAAGCTATTGAATATCTTGAGTCAACTTTTGATAGTAATAGAAATGGTTGGTATAGCGTTCCAAGTAATGTTAATAGCTATCCTCATGCACCTTGGTGGGAATTTAAAAATGATATAAATATGACAGTTATTGATTATTCATGGGGAAATCCTACAGCTGAATTGATAGGCTATCTTTATAAGTATAAAGAATATCTTAATAATCTAGATATTTATTCATTAAAAAACTATGCTATATCTAATTTGAATAAACGTACAGAATTTAACTCAGAACATGAAATATTTTGTTATATTCATATGTATAATGTTCTAGACGAAGAATTTTCTAGCCAAATTGAAAATACACTAAAATTAGCTGTTTCTCAATTGGTTAACATAACCCAATCTGAATGGATAAATTATGTACCCACACCATTAAAATTTATAAACATTGATTCTATGAACTTTTTTGGAATAGAGCGTAAATTTATTGATCAGAACTTAGATTATTTAATAGATAAACTTGTAAAAAATGGTAAGATTTTGCCTGCATGGCAGTGGGACAAATATTTAGAAGAATGGGAAATTGCTAAGATTGAATGGATGGGAATCCTAACTCTTGATGCTTTATTATCGTTACGTAAGTTTAAGCGGATATAGATACAGTTAAATTAACTGTATCTAAAAAACAAGATTAAGTGTAAATCAACAGCATATTCTATGTAATTCTACTGGAGGATTTTATATGACAGTAAAAAAGATTCATATTATTGGGGGTTCTGGAAGCGGTAAAACATATATTTCTTAAAAAATTTCAAGGGATTTACACATAAAGCATTATGATTTAGATGAATTATATTGGGATAATTCAAGTGGCTCTTATGAAACAAAATCAGATATAAATAAAAGAAATGAAAATTTACAGATGATTTTATCAAAAGAATCATGGATAATTGAAGGAGTTTATTATAGTTATTAACTTCATCAGGGTTTGAAAATCCTAAAATAGGAAAAGAGTTCTTAAAGTTGATTAATAATAATCCATCAATTACCAAAATTTTATTTATTCCAACTGCTTCAAGAACAGAAGAAGAGTTATACTATGTAGAAAAGTCAAAGGAGGAACTTTTAGCAGTTGGAATAAAAGAAGAAAATATAATAATATATAATCTAGATTCCACAATTCCTGATGAAATATTAAATGAAATAAGTGTAGTGTATGTCTGTGGAATACTTTTTACCTACTTTATAAACTTAGAGAAGCAAAATTCGAAACCGTATTAACTAAGTTAATACAGCGTGGAATTTTATATGTAGGAGTAAGTGCTGGTAGTTTGCTAGCGGGACCCAATATTAATATACCTGATTATTCAGATTCAAATGATATTGGTATAAGTGATTTTAACGGATTAAACATTACTAACATAGTAGTCATACCTCATTATTCAGAAGAACAAAAGGAGATAATAAAGGAAGCGAGGCAAAAGACTAAGTATTCAATCATGCATTTAACAGATAGACAAGCCTTGCTTATAGTTGGTGATGATAAAACAATAATTGAATAGATTTAAATTCTTGACTATTCACTATTTTAAAATTTTTGTATAGTCAATTTTGTAAAATTTATAACCACAATATTTACGAATACAGCATTGTAAAATTGAAAGTGTGGCTAGGTTAAGGAACGAATGGAATTAGAAATGCTATATGGACTCTATAATTAGTTCTAATTTTAGATAATAGGAGGTTTTCATGGAATTATCAGTGCTTGTGGGTCAATTCCCAATAACATTTGATATCAATATCAATTTAAAGAATATAATTTCGATTTTAGACGAAGCAGAAATAGACGATTTAGTTGTTTTACCTGAGGGAGCATTATCTGGTTATTCTGATGATATTTCGTTCCTTAAAAATATTGATATACATAAACTTGAACATGCAATTGAAAAACTTAAGCAAGAAGTTCTAAATAGAAAGATTCACCTAATATATGGGTCTTGTATCTTTGAAAATGGTAATTGGCTTAATGCAGGTATATGTCACTCATATACTGGTGCAGATTTTATATATAAGAAAATAAATTTAGCGGTTCATGAAAGAGGATATTTTCAAGCGGGAAACGAATTGTCAGTGTGTGAATTACTTATTAAAAACAGTATTGTACATATAGGAATTCAACTATGCAGAGAGATAAGATTCCCTGAGCAGTGGAGATGGTTAGCATTAAATGGTGCAGAAGTATTTGTATATTTAACAAATGCCGTTGGTGGAAGTGACATTGCTGTATGGAGAAGCCATCTTGTTAGTAGGGCTACTGAAAATCTAAGATTTCTTATAAGTTCAAATAATGCAAATAAAAATCAACATTGCCCTACTATGCTGATTTCTCCAAGTGGTGAGATAATTGAAGAAATAGTTTCAGACAGAGCAAATGTTTTCAGAAGAAAAATAGAGTTAGATAAAATATCTAACTGGTATATAAATCAATGTAGAAATGACGTTGTAAAATTGGTTAAAGGAAACGTTGACGTTAAAAAACAAATTACTGGATCTAAGGTTGAGGTAAATATTTTAAATCACATGCAATTATCAAACAATAAATAAACAAAGCGAGGATTTAATATGAAGAATGATATAAATGTTGTATTTTTCGACTTGTTCTTTACACTGGTAACACCAAAGTATAGTGATTTGAGAAATGAAAATGATGTACTAAGCATAACAAAAACACAATGGGAAAAATATGCTGAAGACAATGAATTATATGTAAAAAGGGCAACAGGCAAGGAAAAAAGTCCTCAAAAGATAATTGAAAGTATTATTCGAAAAATGAAGATAACGGTTAATGCTTGTGAGAAAAAAGAAATTCTAAAATTAAGAGAAGAGAGATTTGAAAAGTCATTAATTGATGTAGATGTAACAATTCTTGATGTTCTTTTAGATATAAAAAAGAAGGGGACGAAGTTATGTTTGCTTAGTAATGCAGACATAATTGATGTTATGCATTGGGAAAAATCTCCTCTAAATAATTTATTCGATGATACAATATTTTCATATCAAGTAGGCTATTTAAAACCTCAAACTGAAATCTACGAAATTGCACTAAAGAAAATGAATGTTAATCCAGAAAACTGCATGTTTATTGGAGACGGTGGTTCTGATGAATTAAAAGGTGCAAAACAATTAGGAATAAAGACAATATTATCAGGCTATTTACTAAAAAGAGACAAAGAAGAACATAACACAATAAAAGAATTTGCGGATTATTATATCGAAGATTTTAAAGAAATTAAAAATATATTATTTGAATAAAATGCACTGTTGTAGTTATGGCTATCCAGTAATCAAAGTCTAGCAACTAAAACGTTATAGACGTATAAGATGGCCATATAATAAATTACATGGAGGGGTTAATGGTGTCTATTTTAGGTATTTTGGGGACAATTCATAGTGAGGAAATGAGAAAAGATTTTAATTATTCGCTTGAAAAAATGGGGGAACTTATTGAATGGTTTAACCCAGATATTATTTGTGGAGAAGTTCGACCAGAAGATTGGCAAAAACATTGTAATAATAATGAATATGAAGGTTATCTTGGTCCTAATGAATATAGAAGTTTAATAATACCTTTATGCGAGAAGCATAATATTAAATTTATTCCTGTTGACTGGTATGAAGATGACTTAATAAATGTGGACTATTTTCAAGGTAAATCAGATTTAGAAGTCAATGCTTTAGAAAAACAATTTGAATCAATAATGAGTGGCTACATGGAAGTTGCTAGAAAAAGTATAATACCATTTAATTCATCGGATTTTAATAATATTGTAGAGAAAAAACAGGATTTTCAAAATAGCATAAACCCGGATGTACATAATGTATATTGGACATGTAGAAATCAGATTATGGTTGAAAGGATAAAAAAGGCTTTAGATATTAATAAAGGGAAAAGAGTTCTTTGCACAGTAGGAGCAGAACACACCTATTTTTATTATAGGAACTTGAAAGAAACCAATAGGGAAATAATTTACCCGTTAAAGTAACCTCTATTCTCTTTGGGAAATGGCTGAGGTAATTTGAAATCCTTACCTATACTATATATGACAGATTTGAATAGTTTCATTAGGCAACCGATTATATTTACGATTAATACTTATAGCACAACAAGGGATATTTTTATATTCAGATAGAGGAGAAGGATTTATGAAGATGATAGTAGCCGATGTATATGATGTTAAATTCATTGCAAAGGTTTGTAGAGATGCGAAAGTATTATATGATCCAATAATGCTTGGGGCTTTTGAATGACAAGCTAAAAAATATGAAGATAGTGGATTGCCTAATTATTACTAGATTAGAATAATTCATGAAAATAATAAAATTGGTTTTTATGCTAGTATGAACTTAAATGAAGAAGTTATATATATAGTAGTACTTTACGTATTAACGGATTATCAACGTAAAGGTTATGGAGGAAAAGTGTTAGATGAGATAATAATTTAAGCAAAGAATATCGGAATTAGAAGGTTAGTATTATTAGTACATAATAAAGCCGATTGGGCTATAAACTTTTATTTAAAGAGTGGATTTGAATTGGTTGGCAAAACAGAAGATGAAGTAATAGCCTTTGAAAAAGATATGAAGTCTGTTTATATTCCTAACACTTTTTTAATGTGTTATACATTGTAAGTTTCTTATCAAAACTTATAACTAGATTATACAAAGGGGAAGTTATATGATTCAAATAATAAAATAAAGCTGGATTTTATCCCTTAGAAGAGATAAATGAATTATGGGGAGAAAAAAAACCATGTTTGATTATGATTAAGAGTTTATAGGATAAAAATAATCTAAGGATATTTATAAATTAAGTGGGGGTAGGAGAATTATGAAAACACTAATTATTAGTGGTTCTCCAAGAAAAAATGGAGACTCAATGACTTTAGTTAATGAAATGGTAAAATATCTTGATGGAGAAGTACAAGTAATTCACACTTACGACAATAATATTAGTCCGTGTGTAGATTGCAGATATTGCTGGCATAACAAAGGGTGCTCTATTAAAGATGGAATGCAAGAGGTATATCAACTCCTTAATGAAGTTGATAATGTAATAATAGCTTCTCCATTATATTTTTCTGAACTTACTGGACAACTTTTAAGCTTTGCAAGCAGATTACAGCTATTTTTTGTTTCAAGATCCATACGAAAAGACAGCGAATTTATACAGAAAAAGAAAAATGGTGTGCTTATTATTTCAGCAGGTGGAGATACACGAAATTATGAGCGTTCATCAAGAACTGCAAATATTATTTTTCGCCAAATGAATACAACGTCAATTGGTAGTGTAAGTACGATACATACAAATACTATACCCGCCAAAGACGATATAGATGCTTTAGTTAAAGCTAGGGAACTTGCATTGAAATTAAATGAGCTACATAATCTATCATAAAATGTTAGTGAAAAGAATTATGAGATATTCTCTTCTTCAACTAACAAAAATAGTCCTCCTTGACTGGTGGACTATTTTTGTGTAGCAATGTGTAAATTTATGACTTATAATCTATATATAGGTTAGTAGTTAAACAATTACCAAGGCACATTTAACAGTGTTAGTACAGTTTCTCTAAGGATAGTGATCGTTGACAACACGAAAGGTTAGTGCAAATTCATGAGTAAGTACAGTAGAATATAAAATTATTAGAGCGTATTAATATAATTATGTTCGACAAAGATTATTTATACTAGAAGAGGTGTTATGATGAATTATACTGATTCTAAACCTATAACTGTAGGAGGAGGCTAGGAACATGAAGAGTGAATTTTCCATTAAAAATACTGGAAATATATTAGGCATTATTTCTTTTACAATACCTTTAATTAATTTTATGTTCATATTGAATTGGTTCTTAAAAATAACTTCATATCAAAAATTAGAAGGCATGCCTTTAATGCTAACACCTTTAATCTGTCCAATAGGGATCTTATTTGGTGTTTTGTCAATAAAAACTATGCCTAATAACCTTGCAAAATGGAGTATTATTTTCAATGCTATATTAATATCACTACCTTTTTTATATTGGACGTTAGGAACTTTAGTTTTTGGGCCTTAAAATCTATGTCACAAAATTCTTATATAGTGTCAGAAGCAATTATAAAATAACATTGTTAAAAACAAATCAAATATCAGTTTTATATTGATATTAAATATGTAATAAATATATAATTATATAGTTAATAAATGATAGTGAAAAGGTTGAAGGAGGAATAGTAATGAGTATTAGAGAAGAAAAGAAAATATGTCCACTTTGTGGACAAGATAATAATTGTCAACATGGGCAAGGTGGATGTTGGTGTGATACAGTTAAATTTCCAAAGTATATATTAGATTTGATTCCTAATGACAAAAGGGGTAAAGCTTGCATATGTAAGTCTTGTTTAGAAAAGTATCAGAAATAAATGATATAAGATAGTTTCAAAAGATAATATTTTCTAAATAGTTGGCTGTATGGGGATTTAATGAAGACGGAATTGATTTTTATGAAAAGATGGGAATGTCAACAAGAAACAGAGGAATGGAATTGAATTTATAGTAATTCTTTATATTTTGGGGGTGAAATAATGAATTTAGAAGCAGGTAAACTTACAGAAATACAAGCAAAAGAAATATCTAATTGGAAATATGATGGAGATTATTCAATTTATAATCTTCCTTCTTGGGAAACAATGCTTCAAGAGAAATATTCCCTAAGTGATGATGCGAAAAGAGAAAGGTATATAAGTTATGTAAATGAAAATAGTGAATTAGTGGGGTTTGTTCATTTACTAGATGGAGCTGACTCTGTATTCTTTGGAATTGGTGTCAACCCAAATGTTTGTGGTATAGGCATAGGGAAGCTGATTACGAAGATGGCTTTAATTGAAATTCAAAATAGAGTTCCTAATAAACCTGTTGTATTAGAAGTTAGAACATGGAACAAAAGGGCAGTGTGTTGCTATAAATCTCAAGGTTTTGAAATCATTGCTACAAAGCAGCAAGAAACCAAGCTTGGATTTGGTGAGTTTTATGTTATGAAATATAATTCTTCTCAAAAATTGTAGAATAAGATTTTATAGTTTATATTTTAATAAGTGGAGGTACTTATGATTAGTATTCAAGGTGACAAGATTTGTTTAAGAACATTTACAAGAGAAGAATATCATGAATATTGGAAATCCTATGTTGCAGATTCCATTATGGACCCTGATCTTTATGTTTATGATAAAAAAAGAGTAGATATAGGTTATGATTCTATTAGTGAAAAGGAGTCATGGTATCCGAGAGTAGGGATTTTTTTACCAACTGGAACGCCAATAGGTGAATTGTCTTTAAAAAGAATTAATCATGAAAAAAGCCAATGCGAACTTGGTATTGTCCTTGTCAATGGCAATTACAATGGGTTGGGATACGGAACGGAAGCTGTAGAATTGGCAATAGATTATGTGTTTAATACCTTGGAACTTAAATTCATATATGCTGATACAATGGGTTCTAATTTTAAAATGCAAAGTATATTTGGAAAATTTGGGTTTGAATTTGTAAATAGAGAAGAGCATTGTTACGATATGCATGATAGATGGGAAGATAAATTAAACTATATACTAAGAAATCCTAACATCACAAAAGGAGCATTATATAGTACCAAATTATCAGTTAAAAGGAGAAAAAATAATGCAATGTAAGGTAAAAAATGTATCTATAAACTATGAAATAACAGGTAATGGAAAACCAATTGTTATGCTACATGGTTATTATGTAGACCACAGATTAATGACTGGATGTATGGAACCTATTTTTAGATCTAAAGTGGGTTATAAAAGGATATATCTCGACTTGCCAGGTATGGGAAAATCAGAGGGTGCAGAGTGGATTAAGAGCTCTGATGATATGCTTGATATTATAATTAGTTTTATTGAAAAAATCATCCCAAATGAAAATTTCCTACTTGTAGGTCAGTCATATGGCGGATATCTTTCAAGAGGTGTAATTCACAAAATGGCGAATAGAATAGACGGTGTTTTATTAATTTGTCCACTTATTATACCAGATTATGAAAAACGAAGTGTTGAAGAGCATGTTGTTTTAGTAAAAGACGATAAGTTATTATCTAAATTGACAACAGAGGATGCTGAAGATTTTAATTCTGGGTTCGTGGTTCAAAGTGAAAAAATCTATGAAAGAAATAAAAATGAAATAATGACTGGTGTTGAAATTGCAGATAATACATTTTTACAGAGGCTTCAACAAAATGGCTATGCACTCTCATTCGATGTAGATAAAATAAATAAAAAAGTTGATAAACCTACCCTTATTTTGTTAGGTAAACAAGACGATTGTGTTGGCTATAAGGATTCATGGAATATATTGGAAAATTATCCGAGAGCAACTTTCGCTATACTTGATGGAGCGGGACATTGTTTGCAGATAGAACAGGAAAAATTATTTAATTCATTAATTAGTGACTGGCTTGTAAGAGTTAATAAGCCCTAGTATTCGTATAGTACAGCTAATTTTAAGTGGAGCTGCAGTTGCATAAATAACAAATTCTAGGGAAAGTTTGGGAGGTTATGAAATGAGTAATAATTCGATATTAGATGGTAATATAAAAATTATTGTTCAAAGAGTAGTAGCAGAAGGTTGTGGGGCAATTTTACTTACTGGTCCATCAAGTTGTGGTAAAGGTGAAATAGCTAAGGAACTGAGCAGTTTTTTATCAATACCAAAGGAAAGACATCTCTCAATGGGGGATATTTTACGTAGGACAATAAGAAAAGCACGTGAAAATGAAAACTTTAGAGATAGGCTTGCTACTGCATACAACATAAGTGATAGAATATCAGTATTTGAAGAAGCCGAAAACAGAGCAGAAAATATTTCAAAAGCTATAAAATATAAAAGTGAATTAATATTATTCTACGGGGGTAGAGAAACAATAAGTCAATTGGATTGGTTAGAGTTTTGTGTCATAGAAGGCTTATTAGTGCCTGATGAATGGACTGTAAATATTATAAATGCTACATTTGAAGACTCGGAGGAGTTTCAGAAAGAAATATTTATTCTAGATGGGTATCCACGAACAATTAAAGCAGCAGAAGAGCTATTAAACACTTTTGGTGAGTTTAATATCCCGATTATAAAAGTAATACATTTATCAATATCCAAAGATGAGATGATTAAAAGGGCTTTAGTAAGAAAAAGATTTGATGATAAAAAAGATAGTTTAGAGAAAAGATACCAGTTTTACATAGAAAATGTACAACCAAGTATTGATTATTTGAAAGTTCGTTTAGGATCATCCAAAGTTTCCTTAATTGATGCACATCAACCAGTTTATAACGATCTAGATATCATAGATATAGAAAAGTCTATAAAACAAGTTACTCTAAATGTTTTACAGTCATTAGGCTTACCTAGTTATCTATTAGATATGAAGAACTAAGAAGAGCGTATCTCGCAAGGGCTCGAGAACGTTGGTAACACGGAAGGTTAAGTGAAATTAAAAAATATAAGACTAACAATTTTTCCGAAATGGGGTTAATTAATGGGAAGAATTATATCAATTGGTGGAGGAGATTTTGGACATCTCAAAACTTTTGAAATAGATAAATATATCGTAAAATCTACCAATAAAGAAAAACCAAGAGCATTATTTATTCCAACTGCAAGTTATGACGCACCAACATATATTGAAATATTTAATAAGGTTTATGGTGAAATGTTAGGATGCCATACAGATACATTGTATCTTATAAACAACAATATTAATGAAGATGAAATAAAGGAAAAGATATTTTCTTCTGACATAATATATGTTGGTGGAGGAGATACAAAAAATATGCTAAAAGTTTGGAAAGAGAATAAAGTTGATTATTACTTAAAGCAATCATTTAATGGAGAAACCATTCTTTGTGGACTTAGTGCTGGTTCAATCTGTTGGTTTGAATATGGATATAGTGACTCTTCAAGCGAAGGGGACGAGTGTAAAAATTATATTAAGTTAGAGGCATTGGGCTTACTAAAAGGATTTCATTGTCCTCATTTTAATGAAGATAATAGGAGAGAGGGTTTCATAGATATGTTAAAACATAATGATATTTTAGGGATTGGGCTTGATAATAATTGTGCTTTAGAGGTATTTGATGATAAATTCAGAATATTAAAATCAGATAGAAATGCAAAAGCCTATAAGATATTTAATAAAAATAACGTTGTGATAACTGAAGAATTAACTAATATTGAATCATATTACTCATTAAAAAATTTTTATAATATTTTTTAGTCTACAATATTCAAGCAGTTATCTGGCTCGAAATAGTGAAATAAAAAACGAGGAGCTTAATATGGAAAGAATTGCAATAATATCGGATATTCATGGAAATATGCCTGCATTAGAAGCTGTATTAATAGATATTAAAAATAGAAATATTAAGTCTATTTTTTGTCTTGGCGATTTAGCTGGCAAAGGTCCTAGTTCTGCAGAAGTAGTAGATAAAATTAGACAACATTGTGAAGTAGTAATTAAAGGCAATTGGGATTATTATATGTCTGAAATAGATGATAATGACGTTTTAAAGTGGCACCAGAACAAATTAGGAGTTGAACGATTAAAATATATGAAGCAGTTACCAATCTATAAAGAGTTTTATATAAGCGGAAAGTTATTAAGATTATGTCATGCTTCTCCAAACGACCTTTTTCATAGAGTATACCTTTCAACTAAGCAAAGTGAACGGATGAAGTTGTTTGCAGCAACACCCACTCTTAATGCAGAAGCAGATGTAATTGGATATGGGGATATACATGGTGCTCATATAGATAATTTTGATGGAAAAACTATTTTTAATGTTGGAAGTGTTGGTAATCCACTTGAAATCCCCCAAGCTTCTTATGGAATAATTGAAGGGAAACTGAATGATAAATATAAATCATCATTTGCAATATCTCTTGTTAGAGTACCATATGACATAGATTTAGCAATTGAACAAGCTGAATTAACAGATATGCCAGATAAAAAAGAATATATTAATGAATTAAAGACAGCAATATATAGAGGTAAATGAGCAGTAGCATAGTAGTACCGGGGTTACTTAGTTTATAACACTAGATATTTTAAGGAGATGATTACTATGGATGAAAATATTTTAGACGAAGGTAAACAATTTCTTCTTTCTTATTTAAAAGATAAGAATATTGATTATGAAGTGAGTCACCCCTGGCGTAAAAGCTGGGAATTTGTTATTTTACACTCCCTTAGAGTTGAGGGTTATGTTAAGAAGATTTTAGATTGTGAGTCTCATGATTTATCCCATGATGAAGTTTTAAATACTCGGTTAGCTGCAATATTACATGATATAGGTAGAATGCATAAAAGAGAGGGACATGCCTTATTAGGAAGAGACATTGTACATGATTGGCTGATAAAAAATCAAACAATAGCTAATGGTATTAAAGATCCCAAGAAATTATTATATTTAATTGAAAAGCACTCAGATAAAGAAGATGATGAATCCGATTATTGCTTGAAAGTATTAAGAGATGCTGATGTGCTAGATGAAATTGGTGTTATGTCAATATTTATGGCTTCTAATTGGATAGATAGAAACAATCCATATTTTTTCAATTTACTTTCTGATAGAGTCAAGACATTCGAAATGAATTTCTGTGAAAATGGATTAAAGTTATTAAACACCGAAAGTGCAAAACTAATTTTGAATGAGAAAATAAAATTTATAACGCTTTTTAATAACCAATTAAACGATGAGTTATATGGAACAGAAATGTTTGACGGAGTTAATATAGCGGATTATTTTGGAGGCTAGCTATAACAATACCATTATGAAAATAATGATTATAGGAGCAAGTGGGTATTTGGGAAATACAATATATAAAAAACTAAAGATGTGTAGTAATGATGATATTTATGGAACTTGTTGCAAATCAAATAATCAGAATCTTTTAAAAATTGATTTATTAAATAGCATAGATATAAATAAATTACTTACATACAAACCTGACGTAATTATTATGAGTATTTATGATTTTGAAAAAGAAATGTCTTTAGCATTAATAGGGATAAATGAGATTGTTAATAGAATTTCTCAAGATACACGCTTAATTTATGTTTCCACTACAGTTGGAAAAGGAAAACAGCAGGTTGAACAAGTAAGTCCTCATATACGTATGCCTGATGAGCATTTATCAAAATATATTAATGGCAAGATTAAAGGAGAAAGTATAGTCGGTAAGCATTCTAATCATGTTATTGTGAGGCCTGGGAATATATACGGCTACGATTATGATAACCAAATGGATTTGAGGATGGAAAAATTACTGCAAGTTTCAAAAACGGGTGAAACATATTCTAGAACAGCTAATATGTATGCAAGTTTTGTTCACGTACAAGATTTGGCAGATGCTATTATTGAGCTTACATATAGCGATTTTAAAGGAATAATTAATATATCAGGAGAAAGACCAGTAAGCCATTATGATTTTAATATGTCTCTAGCAAACCTATTGGATATTGACAACAGCTTTATAATACCTGACTATAACCCAAATGAAATGTATCATAGTTTAAGCAATGATAAAAGAAAGTTAATAATCACCGCATTAATACGAGACATATGATTATTATTAATACTATAGGTATAAGTTTAGTTATTTAACCTCAAGTCTTAAAAACTGTAGAGGCATCTAATAACAATAGCTTGCAGTTCGCTGTGGCAGCCAAGGAGACAAGTTATGTATTCAAGCGTATACTTTTACCTAAATTTAATAAATAGGTTAGAAAGAATTTTAAATGACTATTAATAAGGAATGGAGATGGTAAATATGTTTAGTAAATTTTCAAGAACAGATATTATATATGCAAAGAAATTCTCCGAAAACTATGAAAATAATGAAATTATTAGGTTCTACGATGATAATTTAAAGGACATGTATATGCACAATTTCACATTTATCAAAAAGAGTGTTTGTAAAGATAATTTTAGAAAGATAATATTCGACGAGTTAGAAAAAAGAAAAGTTGAAAACGCAAAGTTCTTAAGAATAGAGTTTAATTTTTCTATTGAGGATGATTTTATTAATAATTTGCCTGTAACTCCAAAAGTAACAAAATATGATTACATGTATATTAATCCTCAAATGTGCGATTATTTAACTGGAAATGAGGAGTGTAACTTAACCAAAGCCTTATCAGAAAAAGTATTAAACGATGGAATAGAAGTTGATATTTTAGCTAATCAATTAGCTATGGGGAGTGAATTTGCACGGAAAAGAATATATAGAAAATCCGAGGTATATAAACAGCACAATTCAAATTTAGATTTATATGTTTGTGATTATAATGGAATATCAATAGGAAAATGTGAATTTATGTTAAATAATGATATTGCTAAAATAGAAGATTTTGATATCATAAAAAACTATCAAAGAAAAGGATTTGGAACTTCTGTAATAAAACACCTATTAGAAGAGGCAAAAAATCAATGTATAGAATTTGTTTATCTTATTACTGATAGTGGAGATTCTGCAAAGGAAATGTATAAAAAATGTGGTTTTAAAAAGGCAGGAGAAAAGACGGAACTATTCTTTGATTTAAGTTAATTCCAATCTTCAATGACTCTGTAAGTCTTATTCTTCTTATGCTGAAGAAAAAGGAGGATTTTCAATGTTTTTACTACAGATGGCTGGTTTTCCTGGCTCAGGAAAATCAACGTTAGCTAAAGAAATTTCAAAATACATAGATGTGGTAGTTATTGATAGAGATGTTATAAAATCTTCAATGATAGAATCCGGAGTTGCATTAAATATTGTTGCTAACGCATCATATAACGTTGTTTTTTCATTATGCAAATATTATTTGAGTCTTAATAAAAATGTAATTATTGATACACCTTGTTATTATAATGATTCATTAGATAATGGTATTAGTATTGCACATGAATATAATGCCGAATACAAATTTATAGAATGTAGAGTGGAGGATTTTGAAGTAGTTAACAATAGATTACGGTCTAGAAAAAGAAGCATTAGTCAAATTGAAGCGGCTGAAAAAAATAGATTTTTAGGGGCAATTGACAAATCAAAACGACCAACTAAAACTAATTACTTAGTTGTTGATAGTTCATTAAAAATAGAATCATATATTGAGAAGGCATTGAACTATATAGAATTAAGAGGTGACTTTTATGAAATTAGATGATAGTAATCAGTTGGATATCGATGATGTAATAATAAACTATCATGAAAAGGGTCAAGGTGATGTTTTAATATTTTTACACGGTAATAATTTGGATAGTGGTATTTTTGTTAATTTATATGATTATTTTTCCGAAAAATATAAAGTTGTAGCTGTTGATAGTAGGGGACACGGATCAAGTGAATCTGGGGAAGTTCCATATTCTATTGGCTTATTTGCAGATGATATCATTACCTTTTGCAGCAAAAAAAAGTTCACGAATATACGTGTTGTTGGGTATAGTGATGGAGCAAATATTGCATTAATGATAGCCAAAAAGTATCCTCAATTGATAGATAAATTAGTTATTATTTCAGGCAATTATAAAGTAGAGGGTATTAAAAAATGGCTTAGAAATATATTAAAGTTCTTGATAATTTTATTAATGCCTTTTTCAAAATACTTTAATCCAGTTAAAATACAAAAATGGAAGTTTGATTTAATGCTAGATGATATGGGTATTTCAGAAATCGATTTAAAGCAAATAATAAAGCCAACACTTGTACTTTCGGCTGAAAATGATCTTATTTATGAGGAACATACCTTTGATATACATAGAAATATTAAAGGCTCTTTTCTTAAAATCATAAAAAAAACTAATCATTCTAATATAATATTTAATAATCAAATTATTAAAATTATAGATGAATTTCTTAATTAATTTAAAAATCGAAGCTGGTAAGTATAAGGACATTCCAATGGAGTTTTAGTAACAAGACAAAATAGAATGGATAGGTGAAAATAATTATATGAATAATTATTGGGACAATGTATGGACAAGTGTCGATGTTAAAGATTATAAAAAATATATAAATTTAAATGATGATTATAAATTTATAGATATTTTTAAGCAACATAAAATTTCGAATATATGTGATGCTGCATGTGTTTTTGGAAAGTATAGTGCTATTTTTAGCAAAAATAATTTCAAAGTTAGTGGTTTTGATATTTCAGAACAATCAATTATTCTCACAAAGAATATGCTTACGACATTGAATCTAGGATTTATGGATTTTTGTGTATGTAGTATAACTGATATAAAATACCGAGATGAATGTTTTGAGGGAGTCATTGCACATGCAGTACTTGACCATCTTAACACTACTGAAGCAATTAAAGCATTAAATGAACTGTTCAGAATAACAAAGAAGAATGGGCTTATATATCTTTCATTTGATGGACTTTCGGATAATGATATTGAAGCATGTCATGAAGTACTAGCAGATGGAAGTTTTAAATACATAGATGGTACTAGAAAAGGTATGATATTTAAATATTATATTAATGAAGAAATAAAAAAATTGATTATGGGGAAAGAAATATTATATTTTAACACAAAGCAAAATGGCGAAAGAGAAGTAATTTTGAGAAAAATATAAGTTGAGCATAAGCAAATATGCAAAAATGATGGAGGGATAGCTATGAAACTAGAATTATTAAGAGCTTGTAGTGAAATGGAAGATCAATATTATGATTTTATTAATGATTGGGAAAAAGATGGAGACGCAATTGTTCCATATGCTGCAAGATTATTAGACATGGATTATAAAACATGGTTGGATCATACATATAAAATTGAAACTGTAAATACTGGTTTTGTTCCTGCACACACATACTTTTTAGTTATAGATAATAAAAAAATTATTGGAGCAGTAAACATTAGACATTATCTAAATGACTACTTATTTAATTTTGGTGGGCATATTGGTTATGGCATTCGTCCCTCAGAGCGAAAAAAAGGATATGCATCATTGATGTTATCTATGGCTTTACCGATAGCAAAGGAACTTGGAATTGATAAGATTTTGATTACTTGTGATAAAAATAATGGAGGTTCAGCTAAAACAATTATAAATAATGGTGGAGTTCTAGAAAATGAAGTTCCTGAAGATGGAGAAATAACTCAAAGATACTGGATAGAGGTTTAACTGTATGAAGGGTGCAATTATGAAAAGAGATAGTATAATTCTTGATTTAGACGGTACTCTATGGGATTCAGTCGATAGTGTTATAGATTCATGGAATGAAACTATAAGTAACTATAGTGAGGTACAAAATAAGTTAATTTTATAGCTTATGAAAGCTCAGGTAGAACTGGATTGACCAAAGGAGAAAATATAAATTTGATAATAGAGAAAAACAGTTTGATCAACCCAATATATATTGGGGACACTGAAGGAGACTTAAAATCTGCAAGATTTGCTGGTATACCATTTATTTATGCCAGGTATGGTTTTGGAGAGGTTAAAGAATATGATTATGTTATTGATAGCTTTGACGAACTTTTAAAGTTGGTGTAAAAAATCAAGTTGGATTTTAACATAGCAGAGATTAGGAAACTGCTTCAAAGCTTTCATAATATGGTTAAGATGGGTAAAAAATTAAAGTAGTATAAAGGGGGTCAAAATTGTGAGACAGCCATTTAATATATTAGTTTTTCCATTTTATAGTGATAGTAATAATAACATAAAATACGCAATATTTAAGAGAAGTGATGGAGATTTCTGGCAAGGAATAGCAGGGGGAGTTGAAGATGAGGAAGGAATGCTTGAAGCTGCAAAAAGAGAAAGTTATGAAGAAGCTAGAATAAAAAGCGATTGTGAATTTATTAATCTTGATTCTATTGCTTCTGTTCCAGCAACGGTATTTGATTGTCATTTATCTTGGGGGCCTAATGTATATGTTGTAAAAGAAACTTCTTTTGGAGTAAGAGTAAATGAGAAAAACTTAGTTATATCAGAAGAGCATACAAGCTTTGAATGGTTTACTTATGAAGAAGCAATACAATTACTAAAATGGGATAGTAATAAAATATCTTTATGGGAACTTAACCAGCGCTTGTTAAAGCCTAAAGTATGATAATACTTATTATAAAGAGCATAAAACATCTGGACAAGCAGATTTTGTGATAAATAGTTGTGGAGATATCTATAAAATACCATCTACCTTGGCTAGATGGTATTTTTTTTAGTGGATATGTGTAAAAATATAACTTATAATCTAATTATAGGTTAGCGACTATAATCTTTAATACACTAAGGAGAATAATTATGACTATTGAAAATCAAAGAGAATACTTTAACAATACATATGAAAAATGGAAAGAAATATCTGATGAAAAAGGTAAGATTATAAATAAAGCTATAAATATTTTAGGTATATCGGAGGGAAATTCCGTTCTTGATGTAGCATCCGGAACAGGAGTAGTATATACAGTTTTAAAGAATATGCGATTAAGTAATTATGTGGCCTTAGATATATCAGAAAATATGTTGAAAGAATTAGAGCACCTATATCCTGGTGCAAAAACTATATGTGATGATTTTGATAAAGATATAGACTTAAAAGAAAACTTTGATTATATTTTAATATTTAATAGCATACCACATTTTAAAAACTTAAATATAGTATTTTCAAATGCTAGGAAACATTTGAAAATTGGAGGAATTTTTGCAATAGTACATTCAAAAACTCGAAGCGAATTAAAAGAACATCATAAAAGAATTGGATATAATTTGGCGAGAGAAGCAATTCCTAGTGATGATACTTTATATGAGCTTGTAAAGCAATATGATTTTAGAGAAGTCATAGTAAGAGATGATGATTTTTTCTATTTTAGTTGTAAAAACTCTACAAGGGGAAATTTCATATAAGTCAAATGTTCTAAGCATTCAATTCATCGTACTAATCCTGAAATTGTTATTAAAGTAATAAATGAAGTTATAAAGGAAACTAACTGAAAATTCGAGATTTTAAAGCAAGTGCATATGACAAGAGTTGTTGCAAGAATTTTCTTGTAATCACCGTCTCCGATGCGTTTGTAGAACGAGATGCTAGTATTAACTTTTTTTGTGTTAGGGGGTATTACTGTGATAAAAGCTATATTATTTGATTGGAACGGAGTTTTGGTTGAACCTAAAGAAGAAATGAGAACAAGAGCAAATTGTATTTATGATAAAATACTAAAAAACACTGCCTCTGAAGGCGAAATCATAGAAATTGTTAAGTGCTTTAAAAAGTATGAACCATTATGGGAATCATTGCCTATATTAAGAAAACACTTTAAAATGTGTGTTGTTAATAATGGTCCTAAAGAAACATTCAAATATTGGGATAAGTATTATGGATACTCTGAATATATGGATTTTGTTAATTCAGAAATTGAAGGTGCTGCGAAACCATTTCCTAAAATATTTGAGATAGCATGTAAAAGATTGAGGGTAAATACTGATGAGGTCATCTATATGGATGATAATTATGGATTCCCGGAAGAAACAAAAAAGTTAAATATGGATTTCATACATTGGGATTCAACCGAAAATGGATTTAAAAAGTTCAAAGAATATTTGAAAAAACATTTAGATATTGATGTATAAGATATTAAAATGATGAAAACAGAAAGGTAACAATTACTTTATTTGTTTTCAATCATAGCAACCAAATTGTAATTCAAGTGACTGGAGGGAATCAATAATGGCTACTAATAAAAAAGAGGTTGAGTGGGCAGACGTAAAAAAGAAATGTAAACTTAATTCTGAAACATTAAGGCAGGCAAAGGAAATGGGGTTAAATCCAAGAAGCCTGATTAAAAATATTCCTAATAAAAGTGAACAATGGAAAGCGCCAGTAAGTGTTTGGATTCAAGATATGTATGAAGAAAGACAAGCAAAAGCAAATAAGAAGAAAGCTCTAAAAGAAGAGAAGGAGAAAGCTTAATGGAGATAAAAGTTAGATATGATACTGTTTCTAAAATGATAGAACTTTGCAGAAAGCACAAGGAGGGAATGCTAAAGAGGACAGAATTAGAAGAATTATTAAATCATGATGATTATAAAGTAGAGTTTGAAAGATATAATCAAAAAGAGCTACCTATGTGTGGTATAAAAAAGGAGGAATTTATAGATTACTTTATGAATTTTTTCAATTTGAGTATTAATGACATAAAAAATGAAAGGTTAAAAATGCATCATGAACAATATACCTTCCTATTTGATAACTTAGATTTTTATGAGCAAGAGATTGAAAAATTAAATAGTTTGAATGTGGATATATTTGAAGAAGGGCTTAAATATACATTTAAGGGATTACCAAGTGAAGTGACTTTTGACAGATTAGACTTTATATTTACTATTAGTATAGGAAACAGTTTTGGCTGGTTTTATGAGCACTACTCACATTTTGATATAATCAACTTTTTTAGTGTATTTGACGTGAACATATTTAGAAATTATATAGGTCACGAAGTCCACCATGTAGGCTTGAATAAATTTATGGAAGAGATATATGAAGGCCATCTATCCCTGGAGGAGCATTTATATTTATTTCTTTCATTTGAGGGTTTAGCAGTAAAATATTGTAATAATGGACAAGGAGTATTAACTAATCCTATATATGATGGAGAGCCTAACATTGGAATGGACAATTTCACTTGGAATTACTTTGAGAATGATTTTGATGAAACGTTCAATAATTTTAAGCTTCAAATAAAGTCTATTAAAGAAGGTAAAATCAAAGATATTAACGAATTAAATGCTATTATTTCAAACTATTGGCTTACATTATACACAGATGAACAGGAGAAGAGTGAAATTCCCAAACTAAAGCATTCTAGAAACTACTATTTTGGCTGCAACATATGGGGCTTAATACATGACGTATATGGAAAAGATATGGTTTATGAAGTAATAAGAGATCCAAAGAAGTTCCCAGAGATATTTGATAAAGCTTTAAAAGAGATAGGAAAAGAAGACCTTTGTATATAACAAGAGGAGGAGATAACTATACCTTATGGTGCTATAGCAGAAATTGATTGCGGTAAGAAAAGTTTTTGCATTTTGGATGCAGCTGTAAGTTAAGTACCTTAAATTACATTAAAAAGAGGAAGGAAGAATAAAGTGAATAAACCACTTGGAATAATTTTCGATTTAGGAGATACGGTATTAGAGTATGAAGAAAATAATCCAAAAAAATGGACAAGAAAACTTCTTGAAATAAGTAATTATCCTAATAATGCAAGTATTATTCAATATTGATAAAATAAATGCATTTATTTTACATCGGACTTTTTACCGAGTATTTAATCAGAAGGAGATATTTATGAAAGTTATAACATTGTTTGAAAACAGAACTATCTCAAAAGAATATAAATGTAAACATGGGTTATCGTTATATATAGAAACATCTCATCATAAGATATTATTCGATACTGGAACAGATCAATCATTTGCCCATAATGCTGGCAAGTTAGGTGTGAACTTGGAAGATATAGACATAGCAGTTATATCACATGGACATTATGATCATGGTGGTGGGTTAGAAACATTTTTAAAACTCAATAGCAAAGCAAAGATTTACATTGGGAGGGGCGCATTTGATAATCATCTGGTAAAAGTGTTTGGGATTATTAAATACAATATAGGGTTGAAAAAAGAATTAATAAATAATAATAGGTTTGTGTTCGTAGATGGACTTATGAAAATAGATGATAAGCTTACTTTATTTGGTGATATTAAAGGTAATAAGCTGCTGCCTAAAGGTAATGATAAGTTATTAAAAGAGTTTAGTAATAAATCCATAAAAAAAGATGATTTTGACCATGAAATAAGCCTGTTGATTAATCATAATAATAAATACAGTTTATTTTGCGGTTGTGCGCACAAAGGTATTGTTAATATAATTGAGAGAACAAGAGATATTATTGATAGTGACTTGAATACAGTAATTGGTGGATTTCATTTAATGAGAATGAATATTAAAAATCCAGATTCTAAAGTATTTTTAAATGATCTTTCAGCCAATCTAATTAGCAGTAATGTCGATAAGTATTATACTTGCCATTGTACTGGGGAACAAGCTTATAGTTATTTATGTAATACCATGAGCAATTTAAATGAGTTAAAAACAGGAATGGTTATTGAAATATAGCTAGCATGGCTTAGAACTTTTTTAATGCTAAAAGCTGTATATAGTCTCTAAATTGGTTTTTAAATTCTTAAATAAATATGTATTTGTACTATATAACAAGTTAGAAAGGGTATGAAGTATTATGAATTTAGTTTTATATAGTAAATTAGAACCTGAAATAAATTTAAATACGCAAAAAAAAATAAATAACGTCTTATTAGAAATGGTGAATAATGATGCCGCAACAGTTGGATTAATTGAACATACCACAGATAAAGAAAATAAATATTATAAAAGAAATGTTGATTTCTACAAGAAATTAGGTATTTATAATATACTGCGTTTTGATCTAGATGAGCGGTATAATCAATTACTTGAAGAAAAATTATTTCAATGCGATATCATTCATTTGCCAGGAGGAAATACATTTTACTTTTTATATATGCTTAAAAAGCGAAACATGATATGCAGGTTGCAAGAGTATGTAAAAAATGGAGGTATAATAGTAGGCGTTAGTGCAGGTGCGCTTGTGGTTTCACCAACTATTCGTAGCGCACAGTTTGGGGATGAAAATGATGTGGGTTTGGATAATTTGTACGCTTTAGGGTTAGTACCTTTTGAAATAATGCCTCATTGGAATAGATGGTCCCACTATTTAACTGACTTACAAAAGTACTCCCTTAAGAACAATGTCATTATTTATACTGTAAGTGATGGTGAGGGGATAATAGTGCAAGAAGATTATGTAAAACTATATGGAGATATTGGAATGATAGAAAATGGAGTTTATAATAAAAAATAGTGAGGTGATAATTAGATGAATAAAATATTGATCTTTATCTTTGATGGAATGACAGATTATGAGATAGCATTTATTGCCCACCTTTTGAATTCAGATGCTGGCAAGGAAATAATCACTATCGCATATAAGTCTAATCCAATTATAGGTAAAACAGGATTTACATATAAACCATCGAAATTGGTCAAGGATGTATTGAACGAAGATGTAGAAGGGCTAATAATTCCTGGTGGATGGTTCGGAGATACTAAACCTGAACTAATTGAATTAATTAATAAATTAAATTCAAAAGGAAAACTAATAGGCGCTATATGTGGTGCCGGAACAGTATTCTTGGCAAAGGCAGGCATACTCGACAATGTTAAATACACTACTCCCGCTGTTGAATGGACTCAGAAACATATTGATGTATTTGGAGAAAAAGACCCATTTCCAAGAAACAATTTTATCTCACAAAGGGTCGTAAGAGATAAAAATATAATAACTGCGCAAGGGATAGCTTTCGTGGATTTTGCAATAGAAATATGTGATTGGTTTAAATTGTTTGATAATCAAGAGGAGCGGAATAATTTTACTAATAATATTAGGGGAGTATAAGGAGCAAATATAAATGAAAATATATAATAGGATTTCTATTGGACTATCCTGTGTTTTAATTGCACTATTATGTTCAAGTTGCAGTAAAAACACAAATCCACAAAGTCAACTGACAGAACCAAAAACTCAACCTGCTAATAATGGCAACGTGGAGGTAAAGAAAAATATATCTACGGAGCCAATATCTGAAAAACCTACTAAATCTTCCATAGAACCATTTATTGTTTTAAAGGATAAAATACATCCATCATTTCCTGAGTACAAATTTAAAGTTTATGGTCAGAAAAAGGACGCTTTATACAGTGCAAGCAAGATTGAAGTGTACAATGAAGTTGAAAAGAAAGTGCAAGAATTAGCGTTCAGTGCTACAAGTACTCCGGATGGTAATCAATTAGGTATAGTAATTGAAGATATGAACTTTGATGGGTATAAGGATATTAGAATACAGCAATTTCTCCCTGCTACGGCGAATGTACCATACTATTATTGGCTATGGGATAAAGAAACATCAAAATTCATAAAAAATAATGAGCTGGAAAAAATCACTTCTCCTGTATTTGATTCTGAGAGCAAATTAATCAAATCAAATGTTAAAGGAAATGCAGGCACATACTATGATTATGAGTATAAATATATTGATAGCAAGCCTACTCTTATTAGAGAGATTGAAAGAATCGCAGATTTAGAAAAAAACCTTTGGCATATAACTATAAAAGAATTAGTTGAAAAAGAAATGAGAGTAACAAAGAAATATGATGAAAAAATCAAATAAAGATGTTATTAGCAAGAGGTAGTGATATATTAATAACTAAAAAGAAGGAGCATTTAAATGGTGCAGATATTCAATGAAAAAAACATATCCTTTGAACTCAGGCAATCACCAATTCCAGAATTCTCATGGCATACGAGTCAGAAGTTGTCAGAAATAGTTAAGTCAAAACATCTACAGTTTGATGTAAGATCCCTTGATGCGGGCAAATACTCTTACCCATATCATTTTCACAGAAATTCTGAGGAGATATTTGTAATTTTATCTGGAAAAGCTACACTTCGAACACCAAGTGAATTTGTGGAACTAAATAAAGGTGATATTGTATTTTTTGAAATTGGACCAGAAGGTGCTCATCAACTTTATAATCATACAGAGGAACCATGTATGTTCATAGATATAGGTACTAATGTTGGCTTAGATGTCTGTGAATATCCTGATTCAGGAAAAATAAATATTTTACCATATCACGAAGTATACCAAAGTAATCGAAAGGTGGATTATTATAAAGGTGAAGATAAAGTAAGTGAAAAATGGCCAGATATAATGAGTGTAAGTAATTTAAATACAGAGAGATTAATATTAATACCAATGTCTTTAGATATAACCAAATCCCTTATGGAAGAGAATACTAAGGTCGTTGAAAAACTCGGACTAAATATGGAGAGCGATTGGCCAACAGAAGATACTAAGGATATTTTACCCATGGTTAAGAGTGCTCTAGAAAAATCAATCATTCCAACTGGATTTGAATGTTGGATGATTGTAAAAAAAGATACTATGAAAATAATAGGAGACATTGGATTTAAAGGACAACCTGATGAAAAAAAGGAGATTGAAGTAGGCTATGGTTTAGTAGAGAAAGAAAGAGGTAAGGGATTTGCAACAGAGGCATTATGTGAAATTTTAGATTGGGCCTTTTCTCAAAGGAATGTAGATGTAATTAAAGCAGATTGTTTAATAAATAATTTGGCATCTATACATGTATTAGAAAAGGTGAGAATGAAAGAAATAAATAGAGACCAGGAATTGATTTATTGGGAGCTTCAGAAAAATTCAAGATAAAAGTTTTTTAAGAAAGTTGAGGAGGGTAAAATGAGAGAAATAAATTTAGGTGTACCTACCATAGAAGAAGCAAAGTTGATTTTAGAAGAAGGAAGTAAATTGAATCCAGGGCCTTGGGTAGAACATTCCTTATTTGTAGGCAAAGCAGCAGAATTAATCGCTAAAGAAGATAAGGAGTTAGATAGGCATATTGCATTATCATTAGGGATGTTACATGATATTGGGAGACGATATGGCGTAACGAGTATGAGGCATAGTATAGATGGGTATAACTTTTCAATGAAGAAAGGGTATGATTTATTAGCGAGAATTTGTATTTCTCATTCTTTCTCTTATAAAAACATAGATGCTGTATTTGGAAAATGGGATTGTTCAGATAAGGAATACAAATTTGTTAAAGAATATTTGGATAATATTGATTTTACAGCGTATGATAAATTGATTCAGTTATGTGACGCATTAGCTTTACCAACAGGATATTGTTTAATGGAAAAAAGAATGCTAGATGTTGCTATGAGACACGGAGTAAATGAGTACACTATTGAAAAATGGAAGGCGATCTTTGAAATAAAGAATTTTTTTGAAGAAAGGATTGGCAAATCTATTTATAGTGTTTTACCCAATGTCGTAGAAAATACGTTTAAATTTTAATATGAAAGTTTGAAAGTTTTTATTTATTCTGAAGACAGTATATATTTAATTTGGAGGGATTTATGAATATTTGCATAGTTGAAAAAAGTATAAAAGAAATTGAACTTATAAAGCCATTGTGGGAGCAACTTAATTGTGTCCACTTTGAAAAATCAATTTATTTTAAAAGTAAATTCGAAAAATTCACCTTTGATAAAAGAGTAAAATCTATTTATGAAAAAGCACAAACTGGTACTATAAAGATAGATATGCTTTGGAATAGTGAAACTGAGAATTATGTAGGATATTGTTTAAGTTCAATTGAAGATAATTTAGGAGAAATAGAATCTATCTTTATCGAAGATCAATATCGTAAATTTCGCTTAGGTGGAAAACTTATGGAGAGTTCTTTGAGTTGGTTTGAGTTAAATGGAATAACAAATATTCAAATTGGTGTAGCATATTCAAACGATGAAGCATTGCCTTTTTATGAACGCTATGGTTTTTATATTGGAAACTATATCTTAAAAAGAAAGTAATGTTTTTATAGTAGTTCTTAATTTAAGTAGACATTAAATATGTAGAATGCATAGCAAAAAGGAGTAAGTATATGTATAAAATTCATTATGCAAATGTAGATGATGCTAGAATATTAGGAGAAATTCATTCGAAATCGTGGAAAGTAGCCTATAAAGGTATTGTTCCTGAAGATATATTAAATAATATGTCTTCAGAAAAAAGACAAAGATATTTTGAAAAGGCATTATCAGAAGGTTGGGAGGAAGATGCTATAATCTTTAAAGAGAATATAGGGGTAGGGCTAATATGTATTGGTAAATGTAGAGATGAGGATAAGGATAATTCTTATGGTGAAATATGGGGTATATATTTATTACCAGAGTATTTTAATAAAGGTATAGGTTCTAAATTAATATACTGGGGATTAAATGAATTAAGAAATAGAAATTATAAAAAAATTACTCTTTGGGTTCTTGAAGAAAACACACCTGCGCGAAAATTTTATGAAAAAATAGGATTTAATCATGACGGTACTGTTAAAGAAATTACTATTGGAAAAAAATTAAAAGAATATCGCTATGTAAAGATTATTGAATAATAATTTTGTGGAATTTATAGGAGAAAATTATGAATAGTAAACTTTTAGAGTCCAATGAAGATTATGAGTTAATCTCATTAACAGAAGATCATCTTCAAGAGCTTTTCAGTTGTAATGCTTAAGGCTGAATGTATGAATAAACACTAGTCACCGATTAATCATATTATAAAAAAACATCTAATATAACAAAAGTTTTTTAAAAAAATTTTAAAATGAGGTGATTTAAATGGCAACCTGGATTGCACATCTAAGAGTAGCAGAAAAGATTTTGAAAAAAGGATATAATTTTGAGCCAACCCCTTTTTTAGTAGGAAACATTGGACCGGATTCTGGTGTACCTAATGAAGATTGGAGTAATTTTAATCCTCCAAAAAAAATTACACATTGGGAGGGGCAAGATAAGAAAATTAATGCTCAAAGTTTTTTTGATAAGTATTTAAATAATAACGTAATAGGAGAAAGTAATGAGCTATTCTCTTTTAAAATAGGGTATTTTGTACATTTATTGACTGATATTGAATGGTCTAAACTATTTGATCAGAAGAAGAGGGAATTTTTATATAAAGAGGGATTAGAAAAGGATCAAAATTTTATTTGGACCATAAAAAAAGATTGGTATGGGCTTGATTTTATATATTTACAAAATAATCCACAGAGTATATTTAATACACTATTTAAAAATATAACCAAAGTCCCAGATTATCTAGATTATTTTCCAGCAGGAGCCTTTGAAGCACAAGTAAAATATATTAATGAATTTTATTTAGGAGAAAATAGTGAAACTAAAGATAATTTTATTTATTTAATAGAGGAAGAAATGGACAACTTTATTTATAGTGCCACAAAAATAATAGATAATATACTTGGTGGACTATTAATAAAGAAATCGTTTAGGAGGCAACTTACCAATGAGTTTTGATAATTATGCTAAAACCTGGGATACTGATAAAAGAATTAATAGAGCAAAGGTAATCTCAAATGAAATAGGAGATTCAATTGAGATTAATGAAAATTATTCTGCAATGGAATTTGGTTGTGGAACAGGTCTTATAAGCTTTAACCTTTATGATAAATTTAAAAGTATTACACTTATAGATTCATCAAAAGGAATGATAGAAATACTTAATTCTAAAATCAATAAATACGGAGTAACTAACATGGTTACTCATCATTTAGATATATCTATTAAAAATTCTTTAGGTATGAAATTTGATGTGATTTATACTTCTATGGTATTGCATCATATTAATGATATTAAAGCTATAATAAACAATTTTCACCAATTGCTTAATAAAGATGGCTATTTGTGTATAGTAGATTTGGATGAAGAAGATGGCAGCTTCCATAAGGGATATCCAGAATTTGATGGTCATAATGGCTTTAATCAAAATGAACTAAAAACTATTTTAATTAATTCTGATTTTAAAGATATAGAATCAAATACTTTCTTTTACGATGATAAAATTGTTAAGGACGAAAAAGTTTGCTATTCTTTGTTTTTGATGAAGGCAAGAAAATATTAGGATGGATTTCAATTATAGAATTTTCTTTAGCATTAGAATAAAAAGCAAGCGATTTTAAATACCGTAGTTGAGTATTTATTAGGATTAAAAACTTTTAAATAAGAAGTTCCTTAAAAAGCAGAAGTGACATATGATAAGAACATAGGTATATATTGCTCAAGTAAAAATAACAATGCATTCAATTTTCATTTACTTAAGATGATAGTGAAAAAATATAAATTAATTCAACATTATACAAGGGGGGAATTGCATGAATGAAAGTGGATTTAATAAATTGTATTGGGGATTTCTATTTATAATGCTGAGTTTTAGAATTCAAGGATTTGATATTTTACCTGATATAGTGGGTTATTTATTTTTTGCTTCCGGCTTTAGCCAGCTTATTTCAAATAGCAAGTATTTTAGCATAGCTGCAAAATACAATATGCCCATGATAATATTGTCCATATTATCAATTTATCAAGCCCCTGCACAAAGTGGAGGTATTAATTTAGGTCTACTAGGGATATTTAGTATACCAATTGCAATCGCTTCCTTTGTGTTGAATCTATTAGTTGTATATAATTTATTTATGGGAATTAATGATATGGCGAAAAAACGAGAACAAACTGATTTAGTTAAAGAGTCTGAAGAGAAATGGAACCAATATAAGCTATTACAGATTGCATCAGTATGTTCATTTATATTGATTTTCATACCTCTATTAGGCGTACTTTATATTATTGCGATTTTAGTAATATCAATTGTACTTACAATAAGCATATTAGGCTTTATGAAAAGATGCACTGAAAGTTTAGGTAATTAAAATATAATACATTTTCATCCACCTTAGCTGGTGGACTTTTTTATATAGAATTGTGTAAATTTATGGGTTATAATCTATATATAGGTTGATACTTGCGCAATGGCAAAGTCATCATCCAAAACAAAAGATAAAAGCTATCTTGAATTTTAGAACGTGAGCAACAGCACACAATTTATAGGGGGATAATATGAAAACAATTGATGATATTACGAATTTTATTTTTCTTGAGAGCAATCCTGAAAAAGCAGATATTATCTTTATACCTGGAGGATCTTATCTTGAATTAGCAGAAAGAGCAGCAGAACTTTGGATTAATGAATATGCGCCACTTATTCTTCCATCAGGTAAATATAGTATTAAACGTGGATACTTTCCCAAACCATTATCGAAATCAGAAATATATAGTGGTACATATAATACGGAATGGGATTTCTTAAAAGATGTTCTAATTAAAAATGGTGTTGATGAAAATACAATTTTAAGAGAAGATAATGCGCAGTTCACATATGAAAATGCAGTCAAATCTCGTGAGATTACTGATAAACTAAATTTACATATAAAAAAAGCAATAATATGTTGTAAATCTTTCCACGCAAGACGTTGCTATATGTACTACCAGTGGGCATATCCAGATACAGAAATAATTATTTGTTCAACTGAAGTACAAGGAATAAACAGGGACAAATGGTTTACTACAAAGAATGGCGTAGAGATAGTAATGGGTGAACTAACTAGATGTGGTTCACAGCTTAAAGATTATATTATGGAATTTACTAAAGATAAGTTGTGATGGAATCAGATTTCTTATAACGTATGGATATCAATAATTATGATAATATTGTTTATGTAAAAGAGAGGTAGTGCTATTATGTCTGAGGAAAATATACTTAACATCTTGAATGGACAGGTGATGTTTGATTACTTTAAACAGAATCATTTTGATAAAAATGGCGTTTATGTGCCTTTTAACGAAGCAATGTGCGTTGGTGAAGCTCAGCCTGATATCTTCTCCAATCAATTTAACGCATGCCGTTGTGAAGCCCATCATGTAACAATAGAGCAATATAATCAATTAACTCTTAAGCCTTTACAAACACTTTTTAAAAATCAATTTACGCGTATTTTCTTATGGTTTGATGATGATATGTTTTGTCAAATTAATCTTCTCACAATCCTTGCTTATTTAGATCAACTTAATTATAAAAACAAAATAACATTCAATTTAGTAAATCGAGAGTTTAAAATAATTGACTGTTTTGAATTTGGTGTACAAGGGTACGATGAAATATATAAACAAGTCATAATTAATAGATGTATGCCTGAAAATATCAATTTATCTATAATGAAAAATGGAATTAGGCTTTATCTTGAATATTTAAAAGAGGAAAATGAAATCACAACATATATCAAGCAACATGAAGATTTACAATTCAATAGCTTACTAACAGATTTATTAATAACATTTCCCGAATATGGGCTAGGAGATACTCAATATATACAACTAATTAAAATGAATAGAAATTAGAATACATGAAACAGCAAAAAATAACAGGAGGAAATAGAAATGAAGAAACAAAAAATATTTGTGATAGGGGATAGTGTGTCAATACATTATGGCCCATATCTTAAGAAACTTATAAATCATAAGTTTAATTATGATAGAAAAAGGGGTATAGAACAAGCGTTAACAGATTTGGACAAACCTATTGGAGCTAATGCAAGAGATAGTGGAATGGTTATGGAGTATTTAACAGCGGAATATATAAAAAATACAAAATACGATATATTGCTTATCAATTGTGGCTTACACGATGCTCGAGTAGATAGAGCTTCAAATAAAATTCAGGTTAAATTGGAAGATTACAAGATGAATTTAACTAAGATAATTGAAATATCAAAATCTATGGCAAATAGGACTATATGGGTTGGATTAACACCGGTTATAGATCAGATTCATAATTCTAGAGAAGAAGGGGTTTTAAGATATAGTAAAGATATTCATGCTTACGATATTGCTGCAAAAGAAATAATGGAGCAGAATAATATACCTTGTATAGATATGTATAGCTTCACTAAGAATTTAGGCATTGATATTTATTCAGATCATGTTCACTTCAAAGAAGAGATTAGGGAACTACAAGCAACACTTATTGCCGATTATTTGAATTGTATCTAAATAATAAAAGTTGAGGAGGGTTAATAATGATACCATCAAAATCAAAGATCCTTATTCTAGTTTTGTCATTTATATTGATATTATTAACTGGTTGTGTACCACCTGAGGCTAAGGTGAAAAAACCGGTGATTTATTTGTATCCAACTTCACAGCAGACCGTAAGTGTAAAATTAGAGTATAAAGGTGAACTTACTTGCACATACCCAGAATATAAAGATGGATGGAAAGTAAACGCTAGGCAAGATGGCACATTAACTAATCTCGCTGATAACAGAGAATACTCATATTTGTATTGGGAAGGAGTTTCTAATAATAAGTGGGATATGTCAAAGGGCTTTGTAGTTGCAGGAACTGAAACAGAAAAATTTCTTCAAGAAAAACTTGAGTATTTGGGATTAACACCAAAAGAATATAACGAATTTATAGTATATTGGCTTCCTGTTATGAAAGATAATAAATACAATCTTATAACTTTTGCTGGAAAAGATTATGAAGATATAGCAAAGCTTAAGATAACTCCAAATCCAGATTCTATATTAAGAATAATGATGGTTTTTAAGCCATTAAATAAATCCATTAAGATAGAAGAACAAAAGCTTAACCAATTCGTTAGAAAAGGATTTGCAGTTGTTGAATGGGGTGGAACTGAATTAAAATAATCTATCAGTGGATTTTAAAATTATTCTAACAGAGAAGGGAGTAACCTAATGATATTTTGCAAAGATGGCGAATTAACTATTCGTAGTTTAGAACGTGATGATAAACACTTAATAGTTAAGTGGCTTTCTGACAACCAAGTTCTTCAATATTATGAGGGAAGGGGAAATCCACATAATGAAAATATGGTAGAAGAAAAATTTTATAGTGAGGATATTTATGAAACAAGATGCATAATCGAGTATTTTCAAACACCAATTGGATATATACAATTTTATCCTATCAGTGAAGAAGATCGGGAAAAGTATGGATATGTAACTTTTCAAGATACTATATTTGGCACAGACCAATTTATTGGAGAAACTAAATATTGGGGACAAGGAATAGGCAAAGTGTTAATGGAATCAATGATTAATTTTTTAATAACAGTAAAAGGAGCAAAAAAGATAATACTAGACCCGCAATCATGGAATCAAAGAGCAATTAAATGTTATGAAAAAAGTGGATTTATAAAAGTTAAACTACTCCCTAATCATGAATTGCATGAAGGTGAATTGAAAGATTGCTGGTTGATGGAGTATGATGCAAAGCATATGTTGAGGTACAATATCTAAAGATAATAGTTAAATAAGGAATCATTATTTATAACTAATTTGGAGGTAACTATGAATATTTTTGAAGATGTTAGTGGGTATTCTCAATGGAGTATAGTTTCTGAAATAGAAAAAGGTTGGTCAAATGATAAAAAATATTATATTCAGGATAAATATGGACAAGAATTTTTACTGAGAGTATCCGATATTTCTGAATTAGAAAAGAAAAGTAGAGAATACGAAAATTTAGGTAAGATTTCAGAATTAAATATAAATATGAGTATGCCTTTAAAATTTGGAGTGTGCGGAAATAATAGCAAAGTTTTCTCATTACTCTCATGGGTTCATGGTGATGATGCTGAAAAAGTATTACCGACTCTTACGAAAGAAGAACAATATGGATTAGGGGTAGAGAGTGGTGAAATTCTAGCTAAAATTCATTCCATTCCAGCACCAGAAGGATTCCCGAACTGGAGTGAAACTTTTAATAGAAAGATAGACAGAAATATAAACAATTACAATAATTGCTATATAAAAATCCCAAATGGAGAAAAAATAATAAAATACATATTAGACAATAGAGATTTATTGAATTCAAGAAAACAATCTATTCAGCATGGCGATTACCATGTTGGAAATTTGCTCGTTAATAAAAATAATAAAATAGGTGTTATAGATTTTAATAGATATGGTTTCGGAGACCCTTGGGAAGAATTTAATAGAATTTCATTTTCACATAGTGTAAGCATACCATTTACTATAGGTCAAATAGAGGGTTACTTTAGTGGCAATGTTCCAAATGATTTTTTCAAATTGTTAGCATTATATATGGGTTCAAACGCTCTTTCTTCAATTTCTTGGGCGATACCATTTGGTGAAAAAGAAGTTAATGTAATGCTTACTAATTCAAATAATATGATGGAATATTATAAGGATTTTAAAACCTTTATTCCAACATGGTTCAAATCATCGAAATGCTATTAATCACATGTTAATTGCAAAATGATATGAAGAATTAAAATTACAATTGAAAGAAAAATATGAATTTGATAGGGATAGTTACACAATTGCAAAATCATCCTTTATCAAAAGTAATACAGAGCAAGCAAGAAAAGAATTCGGAAAACGGTACTAACTCCTTATAAAAATCATTTATAGGGGATATGAAAATATTTATAATGATTACAAATGAATATGATACAACTTTTTATTGTGAAAGGGGTATAAAAATGATAAGGGAAGCAATCGAAAATGATTTAATGGATATTTTAGAAATTTATAATGATGCCATTTTGAATACAACCTCAGTCTATGATTACAAGGCTCACACTATTCACGACAGAGAACACTGGTATGAAAAAAAGAAGCAAGAGGGATACCCCATATTGGTGTATGCCGAAAATAACAAGGTTGTTGGATTTGCAACATTTGGACCATTTAGAGCATGGCCTGCTTATAAGTACTCTGTTGAACACTCTATTTATGTTCATAAAAGGTACAGAAACAAAGGGATAGGAATGCTACTAGCTAAAGGGATAATACGAATTGCTAATGAAAGAGAATTCGCAACCCTGGTGGCTGGAATTGATGAAGCTAATGAAAAAAGTATACAAATGCATGAAAAGATAGGATTCAAGTATTCGGGTACTATAAATAAAGCTGGGTATAAATTTGGCAAATGGCTCAATCTTGCTTTTTATCAATTAGAGCTTAAAGGACCTAAAAACCCAATCGAGAGTTAGAACATAATAGTAAAATAAATGGAGCGGGGTAACAATTATGATAATTTGGATTAATGGAGCATTTGGTTCAGGAAAAACTCAAAGTGCTTATGAATTGCATAGGCGAATTCCAAATTCATTTATATATGATCCGGAAAATATAGGACTTTTTATAAGAAAAAACATACCAAAACAATTAAACAGTGGAGATTTTCAAAATTACACAATGTGGCGTGAGTTTAATTATTCTATGCTAAAATATATTGCAAATAAATATAAGGGTACAATAATAGTCCCAATGACCATAAGCAATCCGCAGTACTTTAACGAAATTGTTGTTCAATTAAGGAATGATGGATTTTTGATAAATCATTTTGTGTTATGTGCTTCAAAGGAAACCTTACTTAAACGGCTAAGAGGCCGTGGTGAAGGGAAAAATTCATGGGCCGCACAACAGATAGATAGTTGTATAAAAGGATTTAGTAACGAAACGTTTAAACAACATATAGATACAGAAGATTTATCTATACAAGGTGTAGTTGAAAAAATAGCATTGTTATCAAATATAACCTTATTATAAATCTTCTACGATAATGGAGTAGATAGTGATGTTAATAATGAAAGGAAGGAATATATGTTAGCAGTAAAATTGGTTGAATCAATAAAAAAAATTGATGAGCTAAGAGGAAAATATATAAATGACTTATCATATTCACAAGAATTCTATATAGAAGATATGGTTAGAAAGTCTAGTTGTTATCAAATTTATTTGAATAATAATTTAGTAGGATATTTTTTTGTAAATCAAGAAAAAGTGCTAGTTGAATTTTATTTAGAAAAAAAAGAGATGATGCAATCTCAATATATATTTAAGTTCTTAATAGAAAAACACTATTTTGCTTCCGCAGAGGCTAAATCATTTGATCATTTGTTGATGGCTTTATGTTTAGATTTTAAGAAAAATAGCAGTTGTACAGGATATTTGTTTAGAGATTTTAATAATGTTAATTGTTCTTTGAGTATATATGACAATTTACATTTTGAGATTGCAGAGCAAGAAGATGTGAAAAAAATCACAGAAATCAGTGAAGATTTTTTTCTAGAGTTAGAAAGTAATATCTATAGGCAAGAAGTTTTCACACTGTATTCTAATGATAATTTATTGGGGGCAGGTATATGTCAGAAGATTGTTGGAAGTTTAAGTTATTATGATATAGGAATGGTTGTTTCAAAAGAGCACCAGAATAAAGGTGTAGGTACCTATATTATTTCTAAACTAAAGGAACATTGTATTAGTAAAGATTTAGTGCCTGTATGTGGATGTGATTATTATAATTATGCATCAAAGAAAACACTTGAGAAAGCAGGATTTATAACAAAGCATAGAATAGTAAGATTTGAATTTCAAGATTTATAAAGTTATGTATAAGGGCCTCGGCCTTCGGAAGGATAGACGTATAATACTTACCAGCCATTTCATAAGGGGGATAATATGAAAAGATTTATGATTGGTCAATTTGAAAGATTCGATATTAAAAAGCAGAATAGAGATTTTAGAGAAGATTTTTTTGGAGTTGAAGTTACTCAAATGGAGTCACTTGGTGAATTGCAAATATTGAAAGAGAATATTAATAATAGAAATTTAAAAATAGGCATTCATTTTCCACTGTTAAAAGATCAATGGAGAGCTAGAGATCCTCAATATCTATCTAAAGATAATAAGACTTATGAAGAATCAATAAACTACATGAACAGTGAGTTTGCAAGAGCAGAGGAATTTAATCCGGATTATATTTTGCTTCATTACCCAAAGCCTGTTATTTTAGATGAAAATGTTGATTGGTCATCCTGGAGATTCTATGATGATACTGAACATTATTATGAATCAGAGATATCATATAAGTATTTTGAAGAGAGAAGTAGAGTTTTTTTCAAAATATTATCTGAGCAAGGTAAAAAATATAATTTTATCCCAGTTTTAGAATTGGATGGATTGAATAGATATGTATATGGAACAAATTTGCTTGAAGGTTTATTAGATGAATACTCAAATATAAAATTATGCCTTGATTTTGGTAGAATACACATACAAGATTGTATTGATGATAATTTTAGAGGCCAAGATATAATTAGAAAATTTGGAAGATATACACATTTGGTACACTTGTGGAATGCTAAGGTTGATTCAAATGGGCATTACCCGGCGCTTAAATCTCTGAAGGTAGAAGATGGATGGGGAGATATGGAACCTTACTTTAAGGTTATGAATGAGGAGAATGATAATTATAAGGTGTTATTTGAACATAAGTCTGACTTAATAAGTGATATAGAGCTTGAAGATTGTTATCAGTGGATTGGTGGGCTTGTTAATATGTAGTCTGCAGGTCTTGTGACATAAGATGTACAAAACTAATAACTACTAAAGAATACAGGGATGCAATTTGTACAATTACATTGGGGGACAAATAGAAAGTAGAGGTTTAAAATGGAAAAAGGAAAAATCATATTTTTAAATGGCACATCAAGTTCTGGAAAAAGTTCATTAGCAATAAAAATACAAGAAGTTTCAGCGGAGAAGTTTTATCATGTCCAACTTGATACATTCTGCGATATGTTACATGAAAAATACTTTGATAATGACTCTGCGAATACTGAAAACTTAGTTGCCGCTATAATGCATAATTTTGTTTTGGCTTTATGTAAAAATGGAGAAAATGTAATAGTTGATACAGTTATTGAAAATCATCATGAAAATTGGTTAAAAGAATGTGTAGAATTATTATATGATATGCCTGTTACGTTTGTAAAAGTAAATTGTCCTTTACATGAACTTGAAAGGAGAGAATTAGAACGTGGAGATAGGAACATAGGACAGGCAAAAGGACAATTAAGCAATATGAATTTTAATGATATTTATGATTTAGAGGTAAATACATATGAAAATTCAACTGAAGAATGTGTAAGAATTATTAAAAATGAAATGAAATTAGAGAATGAACAAAATGCATTTATAAAAATATATGAAAAATATCGGAAACATTCCTAAAAAGATAATGTAAAGAACTATAAGCACAAAATTAGAGAAGGCTAAGGAACATTAATAATTCTAATTTTATATTTTCTTATATTACTTAGAGTAAAGAGGGGGGGAAGTACAGTGACAAAACTTATACTCATACGACATGGGGAACCTGACTATAGTTTAGTAACAGAGCGAAATTTCAAGGGCCATGGTATAGATTTGGCTCAGCTTACGCCTATAGGAATAGAACAAGCAATGGCTGCTTCTAAAGATAAAAGATTAGAGGGAGCAAGCATTATTGTATCCTCACCGTATACAAGAGCATTACAGACGGCAGCAATCATTTCTAAAGAAAGGTCACTTGATATAAGTATTGAGGTTGACATTCATGAGTGGGTACCAGATTTAACATTTAACAATATATCTAATGAGGAAGTTAAAATTGCCAGTGAGGAATGCACTTGTTGTAGAGGTGAATATGCTGATGACGATACAAAAAAATGGGAAAAAATTAGTGTAGTTGCAAGTAGATCTTTTAAAGGTTTAGAAAAGTATTTAAACTATGAAAAAATAATTGTGGTAACCCATGGTATCGTAATGAGACAGTTTAAATATCATAACGACATTCCATATTGTGGAATCATTGAAGTTGATTTTTATAAAGATTTTAAGTGGTGTGGATGGGTTGAAAATATTGATAAATAAAAAATTGTATGGAAGATTCAAAAGGAGAAGCATTGCAGCAAATTAGATTTATTGGGGAGGGAAATTAAATGAGTAAAATCAAAGAATTATTAGATGATTATATCAAGAGAGAAGGATTAGCACCTGGTATATCATTGGCATTGATAAAGGATGGAGAGTGCATTTATAAAAAGTCACATGGACTTGGAAACTTAGAAAATAAAATCGAAATCACTTGTAAAACAGCTTTTTATCTAGCTTCACTTTCAAAGAGTTTTACTGCTGCAGGGATAATGCTGTTACATGAAAAAGGAAAGTTAGATTTGTCAGATAAGATTCGAAAATATTTTACTGAATTGCCAGATTACTGTGAAGATATAAAAATTATAAACTTAGTTAAGCATACATCAGGTTTAAAGGACTATTTTAATAGTTATTTTGAAAACAAACAAAATATAAATCAAATAACTAATAGGGATGTTTACAATTTTATATTGAAAGAAACTTCACTAAACTTTCCTGTTGGAGATAAAGTTGAATATTCAAATAGTGGATATGTTTTATTAGCTTTGTTAATAGAAAAAATCAGTGGTAAGTCTTTTTCAGATTTCTTAAAAGAAAACTTTTTTCTACCATTAGGCATGAAAAACACCTATGTTTTTACTGAGAATAAACCACTAATCCCAAATAGAGCCTACGGTTATGAGCAGATAGAGGATAAATATTACTGCTATGATTATTATGTATTAACAACAGGTGATGGAGGAATATATTCTTGCATGGATGATTTAATATTATGGGTGCAAGCTTTTGATAATGAAAATATTTTCACGAAAGAAACAATAGAAACAATGTTTTTAAGAGAGAAGCTTAATAATGGCGCACCATGTATATATGGATTTGGTTGGTTTACCTTAGAGAAGGATAATAAAAAAGTAGTGTTTCATGCAGGCCAGCTAGGTGGATTTACCAACATCATGATAAAATTGCCTGAGGAGAATTTTTCAATAATAATTTTAACAAATTATTTCAGAGACTCATTCCAGAAAGTTTTTAAAACTGTTCATGAGTGTGCAACAGAAACAAATGCTGAATATTGCAATGATAACGGTTATCGGGGTTCAACTAACAATGCATTATAATTTATCTATTCCGGCTTAGGGGGAGTTTCATATGAATTATCCATCATTAAATCATAAAAATTATATAGAATCTGTTTATAAGTTCTGTGAGAAAAATCAGATTTCAATGATATTGAAAGGTTCTTTAGCAAAGGGTGTAGCAACAAAATACTCTGATATTGATTTGATAATTTTGGGGAATATTACAAGGAATGAAGTTGATGAAATAATTACTCTTTATGACAGACCTATAATGACTAATTTTACAGAAAACCCTAAAGGAATATTAATTTTGGTCTATCCAGATAATATCTCCGTGGATTTAGATATAAGGGATACAATATCGCAAGAAGATTTGATAAACAGCAAAGTTCTTTTAAAATACGATAAAAACTATATAGTTAGTGTCGAACCAGTTATTAGAAGAAGAGTCACATCAGATTATATGCCCAATAGACCTATTTGGTATAGGATATTAAGATTACTACATAAAGGGATTATTAAGTATCTATCTAATAAAACTGATAGAGCATATAATTTTTTATCAGAAATTAAAGATAATCTTGACGCTTTAAATATTAATAATTTGAAATTTAATGGCAGCTTTGAAGATGATATACAATGCATCTTTAATGAATTTTGCAAAAGGTTCGAAGTTGATTCGCAGATAAAGGTTTTATTCAATAATCTTTTTAAAGAATTTTAAAATACAGATATGGGGGGCATAAGCTATGAACTTTGAACAAATTATTTACAAAAGACCCAATATTGAGAGATTTGAAGAGCAAATGGACGAATACTTAAAAGAGTTTATATTAGCGAAATCTTTTAATGAACAAGCTAAAATAATTGAAAGTATTAATGTTTTAAGAAACGAATTATTAACAGGTATAACTGTGGCTGATACCAGGTATATGATTAATATAAATGATGAAGAATATAAAGAAGAACAAGAACACATACAAAAAATATGGATGGGTTATCAAGGGATAGTATCAAAATATTATAAAGTTCTTATAGAATCAAAATACAAAGCAGATTTAGAAAATGTGTATGGTAAAAAGCTTTTTAATATTGCAGCAGTAGCAAATAAAACTTTTAGTACTGAAATAATAGAAGACTTAAGTGAAGAACAAAAATTAGAAAATGAATATATTAAGGTGATTTCATCAGCAAGAATTAGTTTTAACAATCAGGAACTAAACTTAGATGAAATAGAGGCATATTTATCATTTAAAGATAGAGACATGAGAAAAAGTGCAAGCGAAGAGGAATTCAAGTTTATGAAAAGTCGTGAGACTGATTTAGATAATATTTTTGATTCCTTAGTTAGGGTTAGAACTCAAATAGCAAAGAAACTAGGATACAAGAATTTTATAGAACTTGGCTATGCAAGACTAGAAAGAACTGATTATAACGAAGATATCATAAAACAATTTAGAGAAAATATAGTAAAATACATAGTTCCTATATCTATGAATTTATTGGAGAGACAGCGAAAAAGGTTAAAACTTGATTCACTTAAGCATTATGATGAGCCTTTTAAATATAATTGTGAAAATGTGATACCGAAAGGAAATGCTGAGTGGATTAAAGAGAAATCAGGCAAGATACTGCAGGAGTTATCTAAGGATGCCAAAAGCTTATTTGATTACTTAGATAGTAATAAATATATGGATTTAATTACTAATAAAAATAAGGCTAGTGGTGCATATACCACATTTTTAAGCTCTCCTAGAATACCATATATTTTTGCGAACTTAAACGGAACACAGAACGATATTAGGATATTAATGCATGAATTTGGCCATGCCTTTCAAATGTATAAAGGTATTAGAAATGATATACCAGAATACCTTATACCAACAAAGGAAGCCGCTGAAATTCATTCCATGACTATGGAGTATTTAACATTACCATGGATGGATATAATTTTTGGAGAAGATGCAGATAAATGTAGGTTTGCTTTTTTAGAGGAAGCAATACTCGCTATGCCACGTAGAGCTTGTGTTGATGAGTTTCAACATATTGTATATTTAAACCCTAATATGATAATTGAAGAAAGAAAAAAAATGTGGAGAGATCTAGAGAAGAAATACTTTCCATTAAAAGACTATGACAGTAATTCTTATTTAGAAGAAGGCAACGCATGGCATTTGCAAATACAAATTTTCAGACGTCCTTTTTATTCAATTAATTATAATCTAGCTCAGCTATGCGCAATACAGTTATTTAATAGAGCAGAAGAAGATAGAACTAAAGCATGGGAGGAATACGTGCAGTTATGTGAACTTGGAGGAAGTAAGTCATTTGTTGAATTAATTGAAAGCTGCAATATTATATCTCCATTTGAAGAGGCGTCATTTATAAATGCATGCAAGGTTGTTGAAAAACATGTGAATAAAATAGATGATTTGAATTTTTGATTAAAGTAGTTAAACTAAATTTAATACTAAAGCAAAGGGGGGATAAATTATGAGCAATTATATAATGATAAGTAATTATATGAATGAAGATAAGTATAGAATAAGCTTTAATAAATTAGCAATGAATACTTTTAAAATTGATTTTGAGAGTTGGTACCAAAAGAATCTTTATTATAATAGGTATCTTTGTTTCTCCTATATTTATGAAGATGAGGTAGTTGCTAACGTATCCATAAATAAGATGAATTTACTTATAGAAGGACAAAAGAAAAAAGCCTTGCAGTTAGGGACTGTGATGACACATCTTAACCATAGAAACAAAGGATTATCTGCATCACTTATTAAATATATTATAGATAAATATGAAAGTGAGTACGATATTATTTATCTTTTTGCTAATGATAGTGTTTTAAACTTTTACCCAAAGTTTGGATTTAAGAAAGTTATTGAATGTGCTTATGAACTAGATACAAATCAGGTAAATAGAAAAGAAAGCTTGATAAAGAGACTTAGAGGCGATGATAAAAATGATTACAAAACCATATTAAGAATTGCAAAAGATAGACAACCTGTTTGTCAAAAGTTTGGAGTCATCAATGATATTTGGCCTTTACATATTTACTGTATGTATGAATATAAAGATGATATATACTACTTAGAAGATGAAGATGCTATAGTAATTACAAGAAGGGAAGATGGATGTTTACATCTATATGATGTATTAAGTCTAAAACCTATTGATTTAGATAGTATTGTAGAAAAAATTGTAATACCGAATGATAAAAAAATTGAATTTCATTTTGTACCTGAAATTAATAAATATGCCGTGTTAAAAACTTTTAAGGAAAGAGAAGATGAAACATTTGTAATAACTAAAAATACTTCCTTTAATGAAGCATTATTTCCAATGACTTCTCACACATAATAATGAAGGAGGATAACCCTTTGGGTACTTGAAGATAATGCACGTGCAAGGAAGTTTTATGAAAGAATGGGTTTCATACATGATGGTGCAACACGAATTATTAATGTTGGAAAAAGTTAAAGGATTTACAATATATAAAATGCGTATAAAAGGTTCTATTAACTCTGCAATAAAAGAATAAATATAGATAATAAAAAAGAAACAAATTTTTATGAACTTAAAGAGATGTATGATGCAATTTTGTATATAAAGGATAGTAATAATACCAATTTACTTATATTCTAGCGGGAGGGGGATTATGTATATGAGACAAGAAAATGAGGTAATAGAACAAATATTAGATTTTGCACATAGTGAAGATAGAGTAAGGGCTGTTATGCTTAATGGTTCAAGGCTAAATTCCAAAGCACCTAAAGATATTATGCAAGATTATGATGTGGTGTTTTTTATAAGAAGTTTGGAAGATTCAAGTTATAAAACAAACAGAGAGTGGATTAGTAGATTTGGTGAACTAGTTATTTTGCAACAAAACGATTTTGAAAATGGTTCATATATTTTTCTAATGCAATTCAAAGATGGAATTAGAATAGACCTTAGATTTGAAAACATCGATAGAATAGCTACTGAAGCTAGAAAAGATACACTAAGTAAAATACTACTTGATAAAGAAAATAGGAGAATTGAATTACCTTTACCAAATGATAGTATACACTATGTACAAAAACCAACTGAAAGTGAGTTTAATAGTGTACTCAATAATGCATGGTGGATTCAAACTTATGTAGCAAAATCGCTATGGAGAGATGAATTGCCTTTTGCTAAATATACTTTTGATGTTATTCTGATAGATTGTATACAAAAGCTTTTATCATGGTATATTGGCGAAGAATATAATTGGAATATAAATGTAGGGAAATATTGCAAATGGTTCAAAAATCTCTTGTCAGAAGATATGTATAATGAATTTATAACCCTGTATCCAACTGTTAATTATGATGAAATGTGGCAATCACTTTTTCATGCAGGTGAATTCATACAAAAAATAGGTAAAAATTTAGCTGAAAAGCTCCAATTTACTTACCCTATAAAAGATGATATGAATGTTACGAAATATATACAAAAAATTAAAGTATTACCAAGAGAATCAACAGAATTTAAATAAATTTTAAAACAATTTTTAAATTTCATAGACCATTATTTTATTATCATTATTTTAATTGTAAAGGGGGCATAAACCTATGTATAATCCAAAAGAAATTAGTGAGTTTTATAATAATTATGGAGTAAGGGAATGGGAAAGACTTAATTTATCAGCATATGATAGAATTAATTATTACCTACACATGCATTTTTTAAAAGAACATATTGGACAAGGTAAAACTGTATTGGATGCTGGATGTGGAGCAGGAAGATTTAGCATTGAAATAGCCAAATCTGGAAGTAAAGTTACACTTTTAGATATTTCTAGTGAACAATTAAGACTGGCTGAAAGTAAATTAATAGAAGAAAATCTTGAATCTAACCTGGATGATGTTATATTAGCAGATTTAAGAGATTTATCAATGATAGAAGATAATAAATTTGATACCGTAGTATGTTATGGAGCACCATTAAATTATTTACTAGAAAATAAGGAAAAGGCTATTAATGAGCTTGTTAGAGTTACGAAAACTGGAGGCAATATACTTGTTAGTGTTAACAGCAAATGGGGAGTAATAAGAACACAATTGGGGAGAGAAGATTTTGATTATACATCTTTCTTTGGAAATCCCGATTATTGGTTTATAGATCAAGTAGTTAATACAGGAGATTTACCAAAGCATGAAATGGTAAATCATCCTCCAAGACATTTCTTTTATGCACAGGAGCTTGAGGACTTATTAAAGGCTGCAGGAGTAGGAAATATAATTTTAGGGGGAAGCCCATGTATAACTAGTGGATTTAGAAAAGCTACTGAGATGTTAGAAAAAGATGAAACCGCGTGGAAGACTATATTAAGATTAGAGGAAAAAGCATATTGTACAAGAACAATGGTTGATAATGGGGAGTTTTTATTGGCTAAAGGTGTAAAAAAGTGTAAATAGAGATAAGAAAAGCATAACAATAATGGGCTATTTGACAATCATCACGGAATGCTCAGTGGAAAGACGAGGGATAATATGAAAATATCAACCTACAACATATGGAACAATGATAAGGATTTTAACTCTAGGTTAGAACTGTTAATAAAAGTTATTATAGAGTTTAAGTTAGATATAATAGCTCTTCAGGAAGTCAGAAGTGAAGAGGCTGTCAAATTTATTGCTTCAAAAAGTAGCTTAAAACATTATTGTTGGCAAGCGTATCCAGATTGTGAAGAAGGATTAGCCATCATTTCTAAATACCCAATAACGTTTAATTGGAATAATTGGAGTAATAACATAGATTTCCATAATAGTGGAGTGATAAATGTATCCATAGAAGTATGTAATAAAAAGATTGGCATTACAAATATTCACTTAGACTATAAAAGGGCATTGAATAGAGAATTTGAGATAGTAAAAATAATAAAAAGAATCGAAGATAATGAAATAAATGATTATGAGTTTATAGTTGGAGATTTTAATACTTATCCAAATTCTTCAGTACATAACTATCTTATTGGTGGTCAGTCATTACTAGGGCATAGCACCTCATTTATTGATTTATATGATAGTTATTCGGTTAGAACAAACTATAATAAAGATGTAACTTTAGATTTTTATAATAATCCTAGATGGGACGATGAGTATGCACTTGATGTCCCTGGAAGATTTGATTGGATATTACTAATGAATCCATATCCTAAAGCATATCCTCATTTAGTAGAATACAGAGTTATAGGGAATGAAAGAGTCAACGAAATAACTCCAAGCGATCATTATGGTGTATTCTGTGAATTGAAGCTATAGTTCAAATGGAAAGGGTAAGTGTCGGTAAACATGAAAGTAAAATCTAAAAAAATCATATAAGGAGAATGCCATGTTAAATATATTCCAAAATCAATTGCCAATTAAAGTATCTGATAAATATTTAATTAGATATATAAGCAATGATGACAAAAAAGATCTTTTTCAAATATATAGTAATAAGAAAATAGCAAAGTATGTTGTACGAAAAACTCACTGTTCTATAAAAGATACAGAGGAGTTTATACAATTAATAAAGCAGCGAATGAAAGAGGGAAATAACATATATCTAGGCATTTGTGAAGAATGTTCTCAAAAACTTATTGGAATTATCAGGTTTCTAGAAAAAGAGGATCCAAGTACTCTATCAATTGGATATGCGCTAAATGAAGACTATTGGGGACGTGGTATAATATATACAGTAGTAAATAATTTAATTGAATTCATTAAGTTAGAGGGAACTTATAAAAGAATGCGTGCAACAGTAAAACCAGAAAATATCAACTCTCAGAAATGCGTGGAAAAGCTAGGTTTTATATTACAGGGTAAATTTAACAAAAGTGAAATTATAGATAATAAGGAAATAGAAACTGTAAGACTCTTATATTATAAGATTATATAATATAAGAGTCTTGGAAGCTTGTTTTCCATAGCTCTATAATTATATTTAAAGGGGATGTAGATAATTCTTATAATTAGTATCATTATTACGTTACTTATAACTGGAATAATTGGTTATTTATCAAAGTCAAAGGTTAAAACATCTAAGGATTTTATATCAGGTGGAAATAAACTTGGAGTCATGGGTGTTACAAGTATGCTTATGGGATCAATAATAGGTGGGGCATCTACTGTAGGAACTGCTCAGATGGCATATAATCGAGGGATTGGAGCAGTATGGTTTATATTTGGACTTTCTATTGCAAGTATAATGTTGGGACTATTTTATTCAAAACAGGTAGATAAAAAATCTACAGAAACAATTCCTCAGATAATAGGAAATACATATGGTAAAAAAGCAAGAACAGCATCAAGTATTTTATTGTCCCTAGGAATGTTTATTCATATTAATGGGCAGATTATAGCCTGTACTGCCTTGTTTACGGTAGTATTTGGTATGAGTATTACTAAAACCGCAGTAATTGTTGTATCTCTGCTTGTAGCCTACGTAGTATTTGGGGGCTTTTGGGGAAGTACAATGGTGGGTGCGGTAAAGACAATTCTTCTATATGGGACAAGTATTATATGTGGCTTATTACTAATATTTAAGTTCAATGGAATTAGAGACATAACTTCTGTATTGCCACAAGAACCTTGGTTTAATTTGTTTAGTGGTGGAGTATCATCGGATTTAGCCTCTGGAATATCTACAATAGTGGGGGTATTATCAACTCAAACTTATTTTCAAGCTATAATGGCAGGAAAGAATTCTAAAACATCAAGAAGAAGTGCTTTTTTAGTAGCATTCTTAGTTTTTCCAATTGGAATTGTATGTACAATGATTGGCATGTATATGAGGATTCATTATCCGAGTATTGCTCCAAGTGAAGCCTTTCCATTGTTTCTTATTAATTATTTAAACCCTGTTTTCGGAGGAGTATGCATCGCAACTGTATTGATTTCATCTATAGCAACAGGCGCAGGCCTCACTTTAGGAATTGCAACTATGTTTGTTAGAGACATTTATAATCAATGTATAAATAAAAATGCAGGAGATAAAAAACAGCTTTATATCTTGAGAGGAACTATTGTTTTTATTGGAATTATGACTTTAATAATAGTAATAAATAATAGTGATTCTATGATACTTAATTGGGGATTCCTTTCTATGATTTTTAGAGCTACGCCAATTTTTATTCCTGTTGTTGTAGCAATATTTTTTAGAGACAAGATAAGAATTGAAGCAGGTATCTATTCTATAATAGCGGGGCCGTTAGCTAGTTTAATATGGATTTTATTAGGCTATGAAAAAATGAATTCAATATATATAGGGTTAACAGTTAGTATTTTGGTACTTCTGGGTATGAGTAAATTTTATAGATTTAAACGAGGTATTGATGGTACATTACAATAAAAATATTGGGGGTGATGTCAATGTGGTCTGATTTAAGTGATATTTGGAAGGAATCCTTTAGCTTAGCTTGGGAATCATTTAACAAGAATACAATTCCAATTGGTGCAGTTATAGTTGATTCACAAGATAATATTATTGCATGGGGAAGGAATAGGATTTATGATGAATCAAGTAAAAATTTCAAATATGTTTGCAAGCCTCTTATGAATACATTAGAAATCATAACAGAATAGAAGAAATATTTGATTCATGGAGAGCCTACTGCAGTGATGGTGTTGATTTAGCAAAGAGGTTATATGAGGATGGATACTTCAAAGATGCACTGTGTATAAATAAGCCTATTAATGAAGTTTATGATGAAATAATTACTTACTATAAAGAAGGCATTTCTGAGCTCTGATAAATATGAGGGGGAATTAAAATGATAGAATCAAGATGTGGTATTGATTGCTCATTATGTGAATATAAAGAATCTACTGGTTGTATGGGTTGTGTTAATATAGAAAAGCCATTTTGGGGAGAAAAATGCCCTGTAAAGTCCTGTTGTGAAAGTAAAGAACTACTGCATTGTGGTGTATGCGAAACTTTCCCCTGTGATTTATTAAATAGTTTTGCATATGACAAGGAACAAGGAGATAATGGTATGAGAATAGAACGATGTAAAAAGTGGGCAAGTCAGTGCAAATAATCCAAATCAGCTTTATAATATTAGTAGGAAGGGGCTTAAAATGGAACCTTTTACAGAACGAGTTGTAGAAATCATAAGAGACATTCCTAAAGGTAAGGTGATGACATACGGTCAAATTGCAGCCCTGGCTGGAAGCCCCAGAGGGGCTAGGCAGGTAGTTAGAGTGCTTCATACCTTAAGTGAAAAATATAAACTACCTTGGCATAGAGTTATAAATTCAAAAGGGGAGATAAGCATAGTGGACTATGAGTCTCGTAATTTACAAAAGGAACTTCTTGAAAGCGAAGGGGTGACATTCACTAAACATAACACTATAAATCTAAATGAATTTCAATCTCATGGACACAATGGCTTTATGGAGTTCGGATTTTAAGCCATAAATACTTAGAATAAAGCAATCAAAAATACTCCATAATAATTTATGGAGTATTTTTTCTATAAATATTATGCTAATACAGATAATATTATAAAAGTAGAAGCTAAATTTTTTTATTCCTATATATGAAAACAATAATATTTACAGCAGATAATCCTACTAAAATATATATTGCTCTAGCAAGGAATGGAACAGATCCAAAGATAAAACTAACTAAATTGAAATTCAATAATCCTAAAAGTCCCCAGTTTAATGCACCCACCAATACAAATATAAATGAAAGTTTGTCCATCATATTAAGTTTATACATAATTCCCCCCAAACTATTATAATTGTTATACTTGTTTAAATTATATTAGAAATATTTTATTTTAGAACTATTTAATTATTTCTTTAAAACGTATATAATATCAAGGTGGATAAATTTATGTACTAAAAAATATTTCGGAATGTACAAATGAAATATACGAACATTTTCATTACTATTAGCAATATTGTATGTTATAATATGAATGAAATTTGTTTTATAATTTAATACGTACGTATGGAGGCAAAATATGAGAAATTCTTATAATACACCGTTAAACAGTAGATATGCATCAAAAGAGATGAGTTATTTATTTTCAGATGACATGAAATTTAAAACTTGGAGAAAGCTTTGGGTTGCATTAGCTGAGGGTGAAAGGTTACTAGGCATTAATATTACGCAGGCTCAAGTTGAAGAACTTAGGTCTTTTGTGGATGACATTAATTATGAAGTAGCGGAAGAAAAGGAAAAAGAAATAAGACACGATGTAATGAGCCATGTATATGCATATGGGGTTCAATGTCCGAGTGCTAAGGGAATTATTCATCTAGGAGCTACAAGCTGCTATGTGGGCGATAACACTGATTTAATTGTAATGAAAAAAGCATTATTATTAATTAAAAAGAAACTAATTAATGTAATAAGTAAATCCTCGACATTTGCAACAAAGTATAAAGATGTGCCTACTTTGGGTTTTACTCATTTACAACCAGCTCAATTAACTACTGTAGGTAAAAGAGCAACTCTTTGGATTCAAGAATTAATAATGGACCTGGAAAATTTGGAATTTGTAATAGATAAAATTAAACTGCTAGGAGTCAAAGGAACAACAGGAACACAGGCAAGTTTTATGAATTTATTTGAAAATGATGAGAAGAAAGTAAAAGACTTAGATAAATATGTAGCAAATAAAATGGGTTTTGAAAATACGTACCCAGTAACTGGTCAAACCTATTCTAGAAAAGTAGATTCTATAATATTAAATACACTTTCAGAAATAGCTCAAAGCGCTTATAAATTTAGTAATGATTTAAGATTACTTCAAAGTATGAAAGAAGTAGAAGAGCCTTTTGAAAAGAGTCAAATTGGATCCTCTGCAATGGCATACAAAAGAAATCCTATGCGTTCTGAGAGAATTAGTTCACTCGCAAGATATATTATAATTGATGCATTAAACCCAGCTATAACAGCTTCAACACAATGGTTTGAAAGAACGTTAGATGATTCAGCTAATAAGAGAATATCAGTAGCTGAGGCATTCCTCGCCCTTGATGGAGTACTAAATCTATATATGAATATAGCAGGAAATATGGTAGTATATGAAAAAGTAATTACTGCTCATGTAAACAGTGAGCTTCCATTTATGGCTACAGAAAATATTCTTATGGAAGCAGTTAAGAGGGGCGGGGACAGACAAGAGCTACATGAAAGCATTAGAGTTCATTCTATGGCTGCAGCAAGGCGTGTTAAAGAAGAAGGCTTAAATAATGATCTTATAGAAAGAATTATAAAGGATGATAGCTTTAAGATGTCAAAAGAAGAGATTCTAGCAGTAATTGACCCAATTAAATTTATAGGTAGAGCTCCAAGTCAAGTTGTGGACTTTATTGAGGAATATGTAAATCCAATATTAGAAGCGAACAAAGACGCTTTAGGTGTAGAAACTTCTATAAACGTATAATCATAGATATCAGTAAGAGGTACATTTAAAAAGAAGCCAAATTAGGCTATAAGAAGCTATCAGTAATTAAAACTGGTAGCTTCTTAATGTTAGTCATAATTTTAACTGAAAAAATATAGATTATGTTGTAAATTAAATAAATTTATAATTAAGAAAAAAAATAAATTAAATTACTTTTGAAAAAAAGAAGGATTTTGACCCCCTCTTGTAGAATAATAATGTCGTGAAATGTAAGTTTCACGACATTATTACGTTTTTTGGAGGTACCTATGAAATCTGATATAAATAATATTTATAACAATGAATTGCCCCAGTTTCTAAATGATTATTTTAATTATTTAGCTACTATTAAAGGCTCTTCTCTAGCTACTATTGTTGCATACACTGCAGACTTATCATTATTACTAAAGTTTTTGAAAATGTATAAAGGTTTAGTACCCGCAGATAAAGCCTTGCACATTGAGGAAATTAGTATTAATGACCTAACTCTAGATACTTTAAAAACCCTTACACTGCAGGACTTATATGCCTTCGTATCCTATCTTGGAAAGTCTAGGGCTAATGGGAACTATGCGAAAGCAAGAAAAATTGCTGCTATAAAGTCCCTATTCAAATATTTAACCACTAAAGCCAAAGTGCTAAATATAGACCCCACAATAGATCTGGAGTCACCCAAATTAGGCAAGCGAAGCCCCGTTTTCTTAACCTTAGATGAAAGCAAGTCTCTACTAGATGCTACAACATCTAGAGATAGGCATTCTATCAGAGATCATAGTATGATTACACTATTTTTGAATTGTGGTCTCAGACTATCGGAGCTTTGTAGTATAAATATCTCTGATATGAAAAGTGATACCTTATCTATTATTGGAAAAGGAAATAAAGAACGAACCATATATTTAAACAAAGCTTCATTGAAGGCAATTTACGAGTATTTACCTGTTAGAAATGCAGACAATGAAAAAATTCATGTTGAAGATAAAGATGCCCTTTTTATCAGTGGAAAATATGGAAGAATTAACAAGAGAACTGTAGAAAGAATTGTAAAAAAACATATAGGAAATGCAGGCCTTAATAAAGATAAATATACGCCTCATAAATTAAGGCATACTTCAGCCACTCTTATGTATAAGTATGGCAACGTTGATATTAGAAGTCTTCAAGAAATTTTAGGTCATGAAAATATATCTACTACACAAATATATACTCACGTAGATAATGATAAATTAAGAAATGCAGTTAAATCAAACCCACTTTCTGATGAATAAAAAAAAATATATATTACTAGAATTGTTAAAATGGCCCCCACTTTCTCAAAATTGGGGACCATTTTAAAAGTAATTTTATGTAGTATATACTTTAGATTCTATTAAAGGATTAAAATTATTATTTTTTTAGTCTTATAAGCCCAGGAAACTCCTCATGAAGTAATTCTGAGTTATCCTCTTCATTTTCAAGGAGATCTTTTACCCCTTCTATATCATCTATATATTCCCAAACTTCATCATTTTCAGGTATATACTCATCTTTATCTAGATTAGAGTGTTCTTTCTCTGCTAAAAATGAATCATATTCTTCAGATTTTATTAGCTCCTCTGAATTTGTTAGTTTATCAATTTCATTTTCACTATTACTTTTTTCTGCTTCGGATAAATCAATTTCATTTTTATCATAAAAATCATCTTCTAGCTCATCTTCTAGCTCCTCAGCCTCAAAGACTTCATCAATTTTTATCGCTTTAACATCGTAGCCTTCGAGTTCTAAACATTTCCCGCAATTTTTACACTTTTTCTTGGAATTTAATTCGCAGACTTCACATTCCCCGCAATTATCACAAATTTTCCTATCATTAAATATACAATTTTTAGACATACAACACCACGCTCCATTTGTTTAAGATACTTCATAATAGACAATTATAACAAATAAGGCCTCATTAATCAAATAAAAAGCTCATCTGGGTGAATAAATTCTATCTGTATTGCATTAATTGTATTCAATTACACACTAATACATCTTTCCTCAAAGCCGAACATAAGTTTGATTATTTTACATATATATGGTATAATTTTAATACGAATGAGAAATGAGAGGTGTTTCTATGTTAACTCAAAAAAAAGATAAACAAGGTGAAATATATAACTACATAAAGGATCAAGTTCAATTAAAAGGATATCCACCTTCAGTAAGAGAAATATGTGAGGCTGTAGGATTAAAATCTACATCAACTGTTCATGGACATTTAGAAAGATTAGAGAAAAAAGGATATATTCGTAGGGACCCAACCAAACCTCGCGCAATTGAATTATTAAAGGATTGTGTCATTAGAAAAGAACTAATAGATATCCCTATTATAGGAAAAATCACAGCTGGAATACCCATTTTGGCAGTTGAAAATATTGAAGACACCTTTACTATTCCATTAAATTTTACTAAAACCAATAATGAATTGTTTATGCTTAAAGTTTCTGGTAGCAGTATGATTGAAGCAGGAATATTAGATGGAGACTTAGCTATAATTGAGAAAATTAATACCTCTAAAAATGGAGACATAGTGGTAGCTCTTATTGATAATGAAGCAACTATTAAACGTTTTTTCAAGGAAAAAGGCCATATAAGACTTCAACCTGAAAATTCGTCTATGTCCCCTATTATAATTGATGACTGTACAATCTTAGGAGTGCTTGTTGGTATTTACAGAAAGTATTAAATCATCACCTGAACCGCTACAATATTATTTAGTATAAAACAAAAACCTGCAATGTTTATAACATTTGCAGGTTTTTGTTTTTCTTTTACTACATATATACTAATACTGTTAAATAACTTTTGAAAGCGCTATTAGTATTCCAATCTTAGCATGATCAAAGGTTAATCCGCCCTGTAAATATGCTATATATGGCTCTCTAATTGGTGCATCTGCAGATAGCTCTATAGATGAGCCCTGAATGAATGCTCCTGCTGCCATTATAACCTGATCTGCATATCCTGGCATATCCCAGGGTTCGCATTGAACAAAAGAATCAATGGGAGAACCCTCTTGTATACCCCTACAGAAATTAATAACCTTTTCCTTATTGTTAAATTTAATAGCCTGAATTATATCACTTCTTTTATCAGTATATTTAGGAAGAACTTCAAAGCCTGCAAGTTCCATAATTCTTGCACAAAAGATAGCGCCCTTCAATGCTTCCATAGTTACATGAGGTGCAAGGAACAATCCTTGAAATAAAGTACGCATCACTCCAAAAGTGGAACCACACTCCCCTCCTATACCAGGTGTTGTTAGTCTATAGGACGCCTGCACTACATATTTTTCTTTACCTGCAATATATCCACCTGTAGGTGCTATTCCACCACCAATATTTTTTATAAGTGAACCAGCAACTAAGTCTGCACCTACATCTGTAGGCTCCTGAACATCAATAAATTCGCCATAACAATTATCTACAAAACAAATAACTTTTGGATTTATAGCTTTAGCAGCTTTTATAATCTCTTCTATTTCACAAATTAATAGTGCATTTCTCCAACCATATCCAGTTGATCTTTGAATATGAATTAGCTTTATTGACTTATCTTCTAGTAGATTCTTTTTCATTAGGTCAATATCAACTTTAGAGTTATTGTTTAATTCTAATTGTTTATATTTTACACCATAATCTTTTAATGAGCCTATATCTTCCTTAACATTTATACCTATTATATTAAGAAGTGTATCATAAGGTGTTCCGCATACAGACATCATGGTATCATTAGGTCTTAGATTACCAAATAAAGCCGCCCCAATTGCATGTGTCCCATTTACGAAATGTGGTCTAACCAATGCACTCTCACAATTAAAAATTCTTGCATATACTTTATCTAATGAATCGCGTCCAATATCTCCATAACCATATCCAGATGAATTTGTAAAATGAGAGTCACTAATTCTTTCGTCTTGCAATGCTGTCAAGACTTTAAGTTGATTAAACTCTCTTATTTCATCAAGAATTTCAAACTCTTTTTGCACATCTTGTATTGCAATATCATAGAGTTCTAGGGTTTTTGAGCTTATTTTATACTTGTTTTGAAGATATGTTTTTGTTATATCTATCATGCTACCAGGTCTCCTTTTGTCATTAATTTATTATATATGTATTTTAAGTTACGCATAAAGCAATTGAAATAAAATTTACTAATCGGTTATATTTTTATTTCAACTGCCTTAGTAATAATAACATATATAATACCAATGTAGAATAGTTTTGTATAGAAATTAACGTAGTAAACCAATGGCATTCCTCGTTATTATTATAACGGACAGATATCTTTATAAAATATGATTTTTAAGATACCTACAATATTCCACACACACACATATAAATTAAGTGTTCATTTTTTAACTTTCATTTATTAGAATAATTGGAAGCTAAAAAAACTCACTATTAAATAGCTATATAATTTTTGCCAAGTTCATAGTATCTGTTTACGCTACACTCCTTAGTAATTATAATTATCTCATTTTTAATGCATTCATTGTAACAACTCAATAATGTTGCAGGCTCATTTTTATTGTATTTCATTTTGCTAAAGTAAGCACTACGCTATTTTCTGAACCGCTTACCACCAATATGCCTTTTTTTAAACTATTAAGAACTTTTTTATAACCAAAATACTTCCTATAGTAGTTAGAATTATTCCAATAAGTATAAAGCTCCATGATATAGTTGTGAATATAAAAGACGGATCTATAAAAATAATGAACATTGTTGCAAAATAAGAATTTACTTGTCTATATACAAAACTATATAAGAAATAAATTGCTATTACTGCGGACACTGCTCCTAAAAATCCAATTATCATTCCCTCAAAAATAAATGTCCATCTAATAAACCAATCTGTTGCACCAAGATATTGCATTATACTAATTTCATTAAGTCGTGGGTATATTGCAAGTTTTATTGTACATTTAATTAAAAAAAATGTTGCTACAACAAGTATAAGGAAAAGTATCACTCCTATCCATTGAATTATTTTAATTATTATCAAAATTTTCGTCGGAAAGTTTTGAGTACCGTTAATTTTATTTATACCTTGTAACCCATTAAGTTGAGAAATTATTTTAGGTATATCATCTGGTGCATTCACTTTAATTATATATGATGATGATAGGGGTGTATTATTTTCAAAAGTAATATAAGTTACAACATTTGCCGCTTCTATTTTTTTACGTATATTTTGCTGATCAGTAATCTTTATATGATCTTTTAAAGTCACCCGTACTTCGAATTGGGAATAAATACCGATAATACCCATTTTAAGATTCAACATGAATAGCACAAATAGTCCTAAAACAAATAATGTTGACATTATTGTAGCAATGGAGGCAATGCTAGTAGTAGCATTGTTTCTAAGATTTTTCGAAGCATCTTTTAAAAGTAAATTTAAGGTGCTAATCCTCATAATTATAACTACTCCTTTCCTTATCTCTTGTTAACATTCCATTTTGGGTGCTTTTACCTTACCCGCCAAAAAGGTATATTAGCATATTGGTGGTTATGAGTTAGGAGCAAAGTAGAAATTATGTTGCATAACAATATCAAATATTAGTATTAAGTAACATTTAATTTATGCTTCTCATATAAAACACCAAAAAACGTTGCTAACTAAGGAAAGTTAAAGTTACACAAATACATTGTGTAACTTTGAAAACACCTAAAATCCATATTAATAATATATTTTGCCCCTAATATACCTTTTTGGCGGGATAGGCAAAACTACCCAAGTTGTTTTTTATTCTTGTTGGTGTGAATAAGAGAAATGCTGGTTCTACCCCTAATATATTAAACCCCGCATCATTAGATATGGGGTTACTTGTGACGACATATAAGAAAGTTGCGAATTAATTATGTAATCTTTTAAATAAATAATGCAAAAATAGACTCGCTACTGCTAACTTATATTTTTTCTCAATGGAAATGGAATGCGTATCATTCATAAAATTTTGAACATCTTCTAACTCAAGTTTCGCATATATTGCTAAGGTTTCATATTTAATTTCAAACTCACTTATTAATACATCTATTACTCCTTTAGTTCTGTCGTCTTCATTTATCATCAATATCCCATCAGATAGCATAAAAATCATGTTTGATAAATATGAAGGGTTCGGAATATTTGAATTATTTATGCTATCTTTATTTTTCTCATTAAAATTCTTTAAGTTAGTAAAAAAATCAAGGAAATTATTTTTTTCATCCATAAAATCTTTTAACCATACATAATCTATTCCAGTTATTTTACTCAAAGATTTCAGTTCAATTTTATAATTTTTAATTAGATTTTGTATATCTTCCCTAATAATACAATCATTCTGATTTATATTTTTACTTACACTTTGTCTTATAATCTTAATCTCCATATATTCCCACCTTAACTTTCATAATATTCTACAAGTTTGACATATCCCCATTATTGTTTAACGGAGAAAAATCTTTATAAAACATGATTTTTCAGATATCTCTGATATTCCCTATACCCACCATGTAAATATTCATTCTTTTAGCTTACCATTATAGACATTGGCTGTCCAGTTTATCTGATTTCTTTAGTAATTCTTATAGTTGTTTATGACGAACTTTAAGAATATCATGATTCAAAATTTTAAAATGACTCTACGTTATTTTAGATATCTATATTCATTCCATCATAAGCAAATTCTAAATTACTATATTTTTGTTCTAGTTTTTTATAGTCTTCGAAGTTTAAACCATCAACTTCTTCAATATGAGTAAATATTACCTTCTTCGGTTTCAAATCATTAATAATTCTAAGATTATCTCTTTGAAAACTTGTTACATCATCCTCAATGGTATTCATGTAACCTAAACCCATAATTATTAAATCTACATTATATAATTCATCCATGATAGGCAAGTACATAGAATGACAAGGACAGTACAATACTTTTTTATTGCCTTCTTCAATTAAAAAAGCATAAGCAAAATTGTTAAGTAGTTTGATTCTTTTAACAGAAACCTTATCAAATATTATATTAGCATCTATATTTATAATCCTGCAATAGTCTAGGTGTTCGTAGAATGAAAAGATAGAATTACTTTTGTTAAACGCAATTTCTATCTTTTCAGGTGGCATATAAATATTAATTGGGACTTTATCATTTCGGTCTTCCATTAATACCTCAATAATTCTGCAACCTAAAGTATGGTCAGGATGCCAATGGGTATAGAAAATATGTTTCACTTCATCAACATTATAAATGTTAAGCTCTTCATTTATATCTTCTGGCGTATCAAATAACATAGATTCTTCATGCAAAAATAAACTCTGTCCAAGTCTTTTATATGGAAATCCTTTTAACCTCGCTTCTTGACATACTTTACATGAGCAACAAGCTCTTGGGATTCTTATAGCACCACCACTACCTAAAATTGTAAACCTCATGAAATCACCCCCTTATAACATATTATGTCACAATATAAGAAAAATTTCTTTCTCTATATAATCCTATGCGAGGTTAGGTTTTTGAGCAACAATAGTAAATCTGTGTTGTTTGCTTTCAATAAATCCTTGTTCTTCAATTTTTGATTGCAATAGACATAATTGCTTAAAACAACTATCAACAGAGAAATTTGGAAATTCCCATTCAATAATTTTTGCATAATAAACCAATGCTCCCACATCAAAAAATTTCTGGTTTGGAAAACATTCATCTGACTTTAAGATAGTCAAACCTTTACTTTTAATTAGACCCAAATTACTTTTTAATGTATGTTCATTACTGTTAATTTCATTAAAATCACTTATTAAAAACCTTCGTAACTCATTGTTGTTTAAATCGCCAACTTGCTGTGTAATAAACAAACCATTCGGTTTTAACAATCGGTAAACTTCGCTGATATCAAAAGATGCCTGGCGGTTTATTATAATGTCAAACATATTATTTTCAAATGGCAGGTAATCATCATTAAAAACCTGCCTGACATCAATTCCAAGTGGCGTTAGTGTCTTATTGCATAACTCAAAATTAGGGAGATATGCCTCTGTAGCATATGTATTGCTATAAGGGTGTTTAAAAGTCAACAGATGCTCACCACCCCCAGTTCCCATATCTAACAATTTTGAATTGGTATTTAAATATTGACGAACCATCCTGTCATAATTCCATGGTAACGGTTCTTCTGTTTTTCGATTACTAATGTACGAAAAATCCCAACCTTGAAAAGTCTTTTTTTCTTCAGTCAACCAGAATTCTTTTAGCTCCATAACCTTCATAACATAACCCCTTTTCATATTTAATTTTGATGAAAAGCAGTGCAGTTACTGATACCAAATTCCACACTCTCGGCACAATCCGCTATCAGATTATATTAACTGCACCGAGTTGTTAATTGGTTTTCTTATTTTCATAAAAATCACTTCCTCACATACAGCGAATAGAATACCGTATATTACTTACAAAATTATTAATTTAGCAACTGATTATTAACGCTTTCATAATATTCTGCTGTTTTAATAATATCATATGTTCGAAAATTTAAATGTGATTGAAGAAGACTTTTTTCCATAATAATATCCTCCTTAAATCTATATAAATAATCTGCGAATAATCATACTTTAAATCAGTATTTTATTATTTGTCATTAGATGTGCTAATACTATATTTGTATAGGTTTTCATTTTCCTCTTCATCAAAAATAGTCCCTAATAATTTACCATTATTCTTTTCAATAATTTTTCTCGAAAATGCATTATCTATGTTACAAGTAACCATTACCTCTTTTATACCAATTTTTTCTGCTTCAACTAATGCTAATTTTAGAATTTGAGTACCATAGCCTTTTTTTCTATAATCTGGTGATATATCATAGCCTATATGCCCATCTGTACCTACATCTTGAGACCTAACTCTTACTACTCCTACAACTTCATTATTATCAATTAACCAAAATGTTGAGGTTATAACCCATCCTTTAGGTAAATCTATTCCTTTAGAATACTTGTATAAATCGTCTACATATTCATTAAAATTTTCCATTCCTTTTTTATATTTAGTAAAATAATAATTATCATTTGCATTTTTATATGCTATAACATAATCTTCAAAACTCTTTTTATATTCTTTGCTTGGCATAGATAAAAATAAATCTTTCATAAGATACACTCCTTTTTTACATATACTAATTCGCCATATTCTAGAAGTTCGACATATCCCCGTTACTCTTTAACTGATTAATATCTTTTTAAAACATGGCTTTTCAGATATCTCTAATATATTCCCTCCACTTATCAAGTGTGTCACATTTTAGGGACTGTCCATTATATAAATCTTCAATTTCTTTTATCATAAAATCAGCAAAATCTACTAATATGTTTGACTGTATTCCGAATGTTATGTGGACATCATTATATGCATTTAATGCGGACAAATAGCATTTTCCGCAACTTCTACCACTTTTCATACAAATTAAGCTTATAATCCCTTGCCATTGTCATTAAATCTCATTACTTAGCCACTTTTCTAATTCAGAAATCATATCTGCATAACGCCTAATGGTGTTTATTGTTCCTGTTACCTCCGCAGTTCCCATCTGCTGTTCTTCGACATCTGTACATTCAATCCATAAAGACCGTTTCAAACTATATTCGAGCCAGCCTAACTTGCCTAAAAAACCATTTACTAAGACCATTCTCCAATTTGCTTGTAGTGTTCCGTATCTCTTTTTATATCCATCTATAAAAGCAAAAAATCTTTCTTTATCAATGTTTCCTATTTCATTTTCAGACCAGTAAATAGCTGTTTCAGTCAATTCTTGCATAGGATTTGTATAGCCAGCTGACTCCCAATCAATAATAATGGGATTGTCTTGGCTCCACATAACATTTTTAGAATCTAAATCCCTATGACTAATAACCATATCTGATCCGAGCTGTTTTGCTGATTTATTTGCCTGAGCATTCCAATCGTAAAGCTTATCAATGATTTCAAGTAACGGATTAACCCACACTGTATTATTTTTTTGTCCCTTTTGCAGATAGTAATTCCAATCTGTTATCGGTACATTATCTGACCAATCATTGATTATGCCTAACCCTGAAAAATCGGTCATATGTATATCCGCAAGAATACCACCTATTTTTTCGCAATGGGCACTATTGATTTCATTAGGTTTCAGACTTTTACCATCTACCCAATCGAACACAAGATAGAATTGCTTGTCTATTTCTTGCATGAAAGTGCCATTAAATTTCTTAGCTGGAAGAGCAGGCATATTATTTAATGCAATATTTGCAATTCGTTCTGAATTGATAAAGTGCTGCATTGCCACAAGTCTAAGCATTATTTGAGGGTTTAATGCTTTAATTGCATATTTGCCTTGCGTGGTTTCGATAGCGTACATTCTGTGTAAAAGCCCACCCGATATTGCTTTAGGCACACTAACTATTTCTCCAAGTTTCAAAATATTACACAATTTTTCAAATTGTAAATTGTACTGTATATCACTCATTTTTTTTACTCCTCATTACGTTTTTATGCATTATATAAATAATCCTTATTTCGCCTTGTTATACTATGTCATCACTAAAGAATATTTCGTAACAGACTAACTCTTATATTAAATAAAAACCCTTTACTTAAACCAATTTAATATTTCTTCTGCTACTAAGTTAGGGTTGTCCCAGTGAAGTAAATGTGTTGCCTCTACTACTTTAATAAATGTCCTAACTCAATAAAACTAAGACTTGTACTTCCTAAGCCATGCAAACATATAATTGTTGGATTTTCAGCATTTCCCCACTCATGGATTCTTGCCTCACCCCCCTCTTTATTAATATAAATTTCTTTCATTTTTTTCTCCTTATAAATAAATTTAATTGTTGATATTTACAAACATAAGTGCTATGACGTGAACTCACATCATAGCCTTTTTATTTTTTATACTAGGTATACAATTACTACACCACCTGCCCCCTCTTATTAGATTCCTTTTTAAATTAAGATATCTTGATACGTCATAAATTACAAGGTTATAGTAATTTTAAAACCTTTAAGAATATTACGTGCTAGTTTAATGCTACTTCATTGTATTTGGAAGATTATCATTATCAATACTCTCTAATAAATTTACACTATTTGTGGTGACAGTATACTTCCAATAACTCTTTGCATATTTCCCATTTACACTAATGCCCCAATCTTTTGTAAGGGTTACTTCATAAATAGATTCACCAGCGTTCTCAACTTTTGTTGTAAATTTAACATTTGCTGTTGTACCTTGTGGTCCACCAGTAGGTAATTTTTTTGTTATAGTGTCAGATTGGCTTGAAGGAAAGTCTGGATGGTCTTTTACTACCATTAATATTGCTTTGGCTTCATCAAACGTGTTTTTACTAATATTATTGCTTACAGTAAGCAAACTTTTTGCACACCCCGTAAGTGAAATGCAAATACAAACAGTAGTTATAAATGAAACTATTTTTTTCATTAATTATTCCCCCAGACTCGCTATTAATTTTAAAAAAGTTATAATTTTTTCTTGAATTTCATATTGTTTAGGACTCCTTCTAGTTATATTTTTTTGAAATTTGACACAAACCATTTATTTGATTATACCATATTTACCGTATATTGGAGATAATAAATATGTCACTATGTTACCTTAAAAAAGATAAATTTTTCATCACTAGTTATAAATCCCAAAACAATACTGAATGTATTGACTTATATTTATATCTAAATTAAACCCTTTCTTAGCTAGACTTTCTAGAATAAATTTATCAATACCATATGGCTTACTAAGCTCATTAATATACTTCAGACTGATTATCACTTCAAAGTTTGCCATAACTATTCTGACATCATCCTCAGAAATATTTTGAACCAAAACTTTTGTATCAAACTCCATACTTAAAGCGTTTACCACTACATTTAAATATCCTTCTGCATTCATATTTTTTACCATATACCCTCTTATAAATCCTGTAGTATTCATTTTTATCCAACCCCTCAAATTCATTTTAAAATGAAAAAATCTTCTTATCCTAAGATAAGAAGATAGATGAATGTCATATTATTCTTCACCGCCTTATCGTTTTTAGCTGAACCACCTTACTATTGCAGGTTGGTATAGGGTCATAGAGCTAAATCTCTACCCTAATTCTTAATATATTGATGTTTAATTTTTACAATTAAATCATATCATACAAGTTGTAAAAATGCTATGGTTTTCTTGTTAGTAACTTAGCAATTGTATTTAAGTGCGTCGTAACTGTTAAATCTAAAAGCACGAATAATCAGGTATAGAAAAATGAACTAGATTGGTTATCAATAGTTGAAATCCCAAATGAAGATTATGGATATGAAAAGTTTGTTCAAGGCGTTGATACCGTAATAATGGGAAAAAAACATACGATAAAGTGCTTTCTTTCGGTGTGAATTTTCCACATAAAGAAAGGAATGCTATGTAATTTCAAGGTCCAGAACCGGTTTTGACGAGAATGTAGAATGTTATTCTGGTAATTTAAAAAATCTAATTGAAGATTTAAAGAATAGAGCGGGTAGTAATATCTTTATTGACGGTGGAGCAGAGATTGTAAATGAATTGTTAAAAATCGATATGATTGACGAATTTATAATATCTATAATTCCAATATTCCTAGGGAGTGGAATTAGGCTTTTCAAAGATGGAAGGCCCAACAAACGACTAAATTTAAAAAGCACAAAGGAATTTACATCAGGTCTTGTTCAATTGTGGTATGAAAAGTTAAATATTTTATAACGACGTTACAAAAAAATAAAACCATCCATAAAGCAACTACAGGTTGCTTTTAGAAACACTCAGTTGGTTTGTCTTTTTACTGCAGAATGCTACAATTTAAGCATAAATTCGAAAGGAGAGAACAAAATGAAAACAGGCGAAAAAATAGCTAAGGCAAGAAAAGATATCAATTTGACACAAGACCAATTAGCTGAATTATTGGAAGTTACAAGGCAGACTATTTCCAAATGGGAATCCGACTTAACTTTTCCAGAAACTTCAAAAATTTCAAAACTAGCTGAAGTGTTGAAAGTAAGTTGTGATCATCTATTGAGGGATGATAAGTCAGTTACAGCTGAAGTATCTATGCAGAGCTCAGATGGTTATGTTGTTGACTGGACTAAACTTTATCCGATTCTTGGAGAATATCAAAGCACCGTAGATTGTAAGCAATATCATAGAATATTCACTGAGATGATAAAAGATATGAAGATAACATATAATTACTCTTTAGATGATACAATTTTGGTTCTCAAAGATTTTCTATATAAAGCATATCTAAATATGCAGAAGGAAGAAAAATAAAGCAATATAAAAAACAAAATTTAGAGTCGTAAATGCCGTAAATTCATAACAATTTTACGGCATTTTTATGTCGCATTCATTAATTTAAAATTAAAAAATCTTCTTATCCTAAGATAAGAAGATAGATGAAAGTCATATTAAATTTTATATAACAATAAGACCTAGTATGGTAGAAAGAGAAACGGCTTGCATGGAGGTAACTTTTGCGCCCTTCACATCAGCAATATTTATTCCTATACCTTCAATATCACAAGTAGTAAAATCTATTCCTTTAAGAGTTGTGAAATTCATTTGAGACTGAGTTAAATCAGACTCTTGAAATTCAACTTTTAAAAATTTTGAATTTTGAAAATCTGAAGAACGTAATTGACATTGAAGAAATGCAACTTGTTTACAATTAGAATAACTAAAAAAAGCTAATTGACCATTACAATTTTCAAAAATTACATCTCTCAAAGTAGCTTCACTTAAATTTATGCCAATAATTTTACAATTATCAAATTCTACTCTACTTAATGAAGCCTCATTAAAATCAACATTTGATAAATCACAATTTTCAAATCTCACATCTACCATTTCTATACGTCTGAAAGTTATTTTATTAAAAATAACTTTTTTAAATATTACTTGTTTAAAAGCCACTCTGTCTGCTTTATGGTTTTCTAAAGAACAATCACTAACTGTTCCAAAGGAAAATACACTTTCATCTTCAATATTTTCTTTAGATAACTCTATAATATCTAAATCGCTATCAAATTTAGGTCTTAAAATTTTTGTTTTTCTTTTCTTCTGTTCCATATGTAGTTACCTCCATTTTATTCTTTAAACAAATAACCTTACGTAAAGGTATTCTCTAAACTAAGGCTTTATTTATTTTTTAATTAGAAATATAATTATAACACGTTTTCATCAAATATATTTTTTTAAAAATGAAAAAAATTTCTTATCCTAAGATAAGAAGATTTTATATCAAAAGCTCTTCTAATATCTCATCACAATAAATCTTTTTACAGATAAAATAATAAACTACTTGTATAAGCGAAAATATTAACGAAACTATTACATTAGAATATATAAAATACATACTTCCATTATCTGTGCTATCTTGATTGAAAATTATAGTATAAGCAAAAGCTAACATAATCCCAATGATAGGTCCTATAAAAAATTTTCGAAGCAACTTCTAGCATACTTTCATAACTATTAAAAGGTGAAAATAGCTCTTTTGTGGTTTTATTTGTTATCTCTAGATCACTTTTAAGCTCATCAACTATAGCTTTTGTAGCTTTCCAATTGTTAAAGTTGTATAACTGAAATTTACCAAGTTCATAACTTTTCTTTTGCTCCTTAATAAAATTATAATCACTTTCATTTACCACATTAATAACGGGATAGCTATAATTATCATTTTTAAATAACCCTTTAAAAACATTCTCTTGAATACTTTATTACTATGTTTTTGCTATCTTTTTTAATTCTCGCACCTACAGGCTGAAAGAAAATTAATTGTAATTTAATGATCATGACTATGATGAATATCTTGTGTGTGTTTATGTGAATGAATATATTCCTCATGAGTATGATTATGATTATGAGTTCCGATAATAGTTTTATCGTGAGTATGGTTATGATGACCCTCATCATGACTGTGGCTATGCTCATGAGTTATTACATTATGACTATGTTTATGATTATGCACTTCTGTTGAAGCATAACACGTACCTATAATCATAATTACTAATGCGATAACAAATGAGAATGTTGGTATTTCTCTAAAAATTATCAGTGATAATCCCACACCAATAAATGGTGCTATAGCATAATATGCACTTGTTCTTGCTGCTCCTAAATCTCTTTGAGCATAGATATAAAAGAATATACTTAATCCATAAGCAAAGAATCCTAATAGGAGTGCTGCCAAAATATAAAGGACATTATTTATTTGTTCACCTAATACAAGTGCAATTAGTAAAGAACCAATTCCAGACCCAAATCCTTTAATTACAACAATTTCTAATGGATCTTTTACAGATAACTTTCTTGTACAGTTATTTTCAAGTCCCCAACAGATACATGCAAGCAACACAAAAATTGAACCAAAAGAAAAGGAAAAACTACTCATATCTTCTACAGATAAAATAATACTTGATATAGTAATTAAAGAAATAGCAACCCATAGTCGTTTACTGATAGATTCCTTAAATATTAATAACGCAATTAGTGAGGTTGCAACAATTTCAAAATTGTTAAGTAGTGATACACTGGCAGAAGTTGTCATGGTAAGTCCAACCATTAGAAATATAGGTGCTACAATATCTAATGCAACCATTCCAACTGTAAATGGAAGTTCTTGTTTAGTAAGTCTGGCTTCCGTTTTATTCTTATATTTCTTTTTCTTAATAAATCCAACAATGGACATTCCAAGTCCTGCTCCTAGATAGAGAAATGATGCCATTAGTGTAGGAGGTATTTCTTTTAGTAGTAGTTTGGACACAGGTGCACTAATAGCATATAATGCTGCTGCTAATATGGCAAAAGAAATTGACTTATATTGTTTGATTTTCATTTTGAATACCTCACAAATATTATTTTATAAATTGATGGATAGCATTATTAAAATCTTCCAGTACCTTTTTATTTTCAGTTTCTACTTCATTTACAACACATGTCTTTTTATGATCTTGTAAAATAATTATACCATTATTTAATTTATGTCACGCGCTATTTTTAATGACAATACTTGAAATTCATATATTAATTTATGTATAAATGATTAAAAAACAAAAATCCTCAATATTACACTACAGTACTATTGAGGATTAAAAGATTAAATATTCAATGAACATATTGTAATCATTGAAACGGCTAAAGTTACATTAAATCTAATTACTAACACTATATATCGTAGCCTCATACGCTCTAAGTTTTTTACTCTTTTCGGTGTAATTTGACAGTAATTCTTTGTAATTACTACTACTTTTAGGTATTGCTTTTTCTTTATTTGATAAATTGATTTCAATATAAAACTTAATCCCATCAAGTTGTCTATAATAACAAAATAAGTCTTTAGTTTTTTCTTTTACGGGTATAAACTCTCCATAAATCAAGGCCTTGTTCTCCCTGCGTAATGCAATAATTGCTTTGTAAAAATTAAAAGGAGAATTTTTATCTTTAATTTGAATATCAGCATTACAATTTTCGAAATCTTTGTTTCCATGGAGCCATGGTGTACCCGTAGTGAACCCAGCATTTAGTTCTCCATTCCATTGCATTGGTGTTCTAGCATGGTCACGACTTCCTGCATTTATTTTTCTTAGAGCACTTTCTTTATTCATACTGACCATTAATTCATTATAAAGTTGGATGCTTTCAATATCCTTTATTTCATCTATAGACTTAAAATCAGAATTAACCATGCCTAGCTCTTGTCCTTGAAAAATAAAAGGTGTACCTTTTAAAGTGAATTGAATAGCTGCTAGCAGTTTACTCAAAACATCACGATACTGTGGATCAGGATTGATTTTTGAAATCATTCTGGGATTGTCATGATTTTCAAAAAACAGTGTATTCCAACAGCTGTTACCATAATTTAATTGCCAATCAATCAATATTTTCTTAAGATAATTTAAATCATATCGATAATCATCAAATCTCACTTTGCCAGGGTTTTCAAGATGATCAAAACTAAATACCATATCAAGCTCTTTTCGATAATCAGCAGTTAAAAGTTTACTCATTTGCATACCAGTACCCGGTGATTCACCCACGGTAAACACATCGAAATTGTCAAAAGTTCTACTTCTCATTTCTTTGAGATACTCATGAAGCCTGGGTCCATAGAAATAATGTTCTATACCACAGTAACCCATCATCTCCCCTATAAGAGTATTTCCCTCTGGCAAACCAGGTGATTTAGAGATATAACTTATAACATCTAACCTGAAACCGTCAATACCTTTACTTAGCCACCATTTAATCATGTCATGTAGTTCAGCTCGTAGTGCTTGGTTTTCCCAGTTTAAATCCATCTGCTTTTTTGAGAATAAATGCAGACACCACTGATCTTTTTCACTGTAGTAATTCCATGCACTTCCACTAAAAAACGAAGTCCAGTTATTAGGTGGCACATCAGTTTTCTCTGATTTCTTCCACAAATAATAGTCTTTATAGGGCGAATTATCATCTTTCAATGCACTTTTAAACCATGTGTGTTCATCAGATGTATGGTTAATAACCAAGTCCATAATGATTTTCAAACCATAGGAATGGGCCTTTTGAAGCAGATTATTAAAATCCTCCATATTACCAAATTCACTCATTATGGCACGATAATCACGTATATCATAACCATTGTCATCATTTGGAGAGTCATAAATTGGAGATAACCATATAACATCAACTCCAAGCGACTTCAGATAATCTAATTTCTCAGTTATGCCATTTATATCTCCAATGCCATCACCATTTGAATCCTTAAAGCTTTTAGGGTAAATCTGATAAACTACCACCTCTTTCCACCAAATCTCTTTAGGTTTTAAATCATTTGATAGTGGTATGTCATTTTCACTGTTAAGTAAAGTCAGTAGTGTGGATATAAAATCATTATTCACAATTTTAGGAGCTAGAAGGCTTAATTGCTTTAGGCGTATATTACGAATAATTGGATTATTAACAAGAGTCATACTTTTTCCCATTTGAAGTAATATTTTGGCTATTATATCATGACCGATAGGACTTTGTAGAAGCTCTTTAATACGACTGTTAGAAGTATATTTAAGGCTATTCATTATAAAACACCCTACCTTTATTAATAGTTTATTTACTCTTTTGCTGAAAGTTCTCTTAACTGGTTAGACACCATCATTTCAGCCACTTGCGCTTCACTAAGTTTGTAGAAAAAAGTCATAATTATAAGCATTACCAAATAACCGCTAATTGGAACCAGACTCATGATAATCCATATTCCATGCAGCGCATCTGGAGTTTGAGTATTTGATTGAGCTACATAACCGAATAAGCCCATCAACTGCAAACATAATGTTACACATAGCGCTCCCGATAGCTTTGTCATAAGCGTTTGTACTGAAAAAGAAATAGCCTCGGTACGTTCTCCATTTATATATGCACCATATTCAATACAATCTGCTGTAAACATACCATAAATCAGTAAAGGCAATTGCATGAATACCACTCTTACCGCTGCTATTGCTAAAAAAAGATTAAAGTTACTATAACCAACAAAATATTGTATGATACACATAAAAATGGTCATAATACAGGAAAATATAGTAATATTTTTCTTTCCAAATTTTTTAATAAGCATTGGCAACATGGGGGCTAGTATAACTACAGGAATTATTGTTATACCCATTATAATAGTAACCAAACCTTTGTTACCAAGATTGGAGTTAGCAAAATAAACAGCCATAGTTTGTAGTGAATTAGTAGAGCTTATTGCCAGGAAGCCCACGTAATAGATCAGTAATTTTTTATTCTTAAATAAAAAAGTGAATATTTTACGAAAAGTAATGTTCTTGCTGCGTTTATACTGTATACGTTCTTTACAAAGAAACTGCAATGGAAGCATTGCTAAAAATGATATAAGTGCATAGATTCCAATGGAACCTGTCCAACCAACTACACCTTGTAGTGACATAAAAACTGCACTTGAAATTGCGGCAAGTGCCGCTGCTAATCGACCATAAGAAATCAACTTATCCCGTTCAAAAACATTGTCTGTCATAGCCGTAGACAGTGAAAATAGTGGAGAGTCTGACATTGTGTAGAGCAAACCCCACAGTATATAGGTGACATAAGCAATAATAAGTTTTGCATTATAAGTGTGACCAAAGTTAAAAAATACAAAAACAAGAGAAAGTGGAACTGTATAGGTTACGATGCGAAGCCATTGCAGGTACTTACTATTTTTAAAGGGATGCTTATCAACAAGTGCACCCATAAATGGGTCATAAAAAGCATCTAGCACACGTGCGATGAGTAAGAGTAATGATGCAGAGGCAATTGAGAGGCCCACACTTTCTGTATAATAAAAACTTAGAAACTGAAATTGCAGTGTATAGATAACATTTTGTCCAAAAAAGTAACCACCATAAGAAATTCGTTCGAGTTTAGAGGTACGGTAAGTTTGCTCCTTCATTTTATAATTCCCCCCCACTTGGATTGGTAAATATATGAAATATTTTCCGAGGTATTAAATGCAAATTTGAACTACAGCATAAATATATTTGTGCTTTCCATGTATTTCTTTTCTAAGGTCTCCGCTTTTATAAGACATATAGATTCATAAGGTTCTAGCGTTATTATGGTATTTTTAACAATTAGCCCTTTTTCTTTGTTGATATAACTTCCAGTTTCTATTGCTACATCAAGCTTACTCGCTTTTAAATTACTTAAAGCTAAATATTCATTGCTATCAATCATAAATCTAATTCTAACCACATCAGAAAAAGATACATTTTTAATTATCTTTTCCCTAATAGGAAATATAGATTTATAAAGTTGCATTTCTTCTTCACTGTATTCGCTAATATTATCTGAAGTGAAAACAAGTCCACCAAATATAAGATTTATCAGTAGCAAAGTGTATCTTTGATTTTGGGTTAGTTTATTATTTTTACTTCTTATAATAAAAACATCGGGGTCATTAAGAAAAGCGTGATTATTTAAGTGTCTTCTACCAATTGTGCTCTCTATACAATTTATTGTTGACACTCTTTCTCTATAGTGGAGACTACTGAGAATTTTATCCTCCCAAGAAAGTGACACATCACTTCCTATTCTACAGTAATCTGTGAACCCAAATGATGATCCAAGGGGCACGCCACAACCTAGAATAATTTTGTCTCCACATATCTCTCTTAGAAATTCCATTGCCTCATACATTATCTGACCTCTTGTTTTTTCTTTTCTAGGTATTAAGGCCACTGCATAAAGAAAATCCAACTTTACCATATCATAATTCCATACATTAAGTACTGTATGAAATACTTCTTTAATATAGTCTCTTACTTCCTCATTATAAAAATCAAGAACATAGAAAAAACCATTCCAACCAGGATTAAAACCTACCTTTTTTAGAATCCAAGACGGATGCTCCTTATAAATTAGTGATTTTTTATCACATACAAAGGGTGCAAGCCATATCCCTGCCTTATATCCAGATTTTTTTATTTCACTTGCTATAAATCCCATACCACTAGGAAATTTTTTATTTACATGAAGCCAATCCCCCAAAGTTTCTTGATATCCATCATCTATCTGAAAAATCTCTATAGGTATATCCCTTGACTTAAAAGCATTTAAGTTATCAATGACTATTTTCTCTGTAATTTTTGTATAATAATTATACCAACTAGTCCACCCAGTACAATGTGGAACTTTTGGTTTTGGTAGCTTCATTGCTTCAAAATATTTATCAAAAGAGTAATTCTCCTCGCCTTCTATAAAAAATAAGTTAAAAGCTTCATATTCTGACTCTATTACAAGTCCGCTACAATCCTTTATTACCTTTATATTTTCTTCTTTGTTATCATATTCAAAAACAGTGTAACCTGTCTTTTCGGAAATTGATCCAAACAACTTAATACTATTTTCCCATCTAATATAAGTATATGTAAAGCTCTGTAGCTTATTATGAAATGCTTCATAAAAACCATAATCCCCATACACGCTCATTATAGGCCATGCAATTTTTTTCAGTTTTGGTATGCACTCCTTTAAGTTAAATTCCCGGCTATTAGTCCAGGTTTGATATCCATTAAGAAAAACATGACTTTTCACTTCTATTTTTTCATCCATTTCAATTAAAAAAGTAATAACCTCCAGTTTTATCTTTGGTATAATTTTTACATTTATTCTTAAGCCATCAGCTTCAACATAGTTATTAATAATGATTTTAAAATCTTCCTTATCAATATTGCTATAAAAATTACATTCTTTTCTTATGTTATTTAAAGTATAAACAATTAATCCATTTTTAATATTCATAAATTAACTCCCCCCGATAAAAGTTTTGAACCTATCTATACTAGTCTAGATATTAACTTAATCATAATTGCATTTTCCATATTTTACAAGCGATTTATTTTATTTAAAATATTTTTTTATTCACTAATTAATTAGCTTCTTTTTATAATAATCAAATAGTAAACTATAACATTAATAACAAGGAGGAAAAAATGGAAAGTAAATTTTTAAAGCCACTAATTATTAGTTTTTTTACCTCTACTTTAACTTTATCTATGTTTAATGTCTTGATTTTTCTGTCTATGAGACCCTTTTGGTATTTCATAGATAGGGATACCAAGACGCCATTTCTTAATCGATTACCATTTTCCACCTTTTTATTTTCCTTATATACTTTATATTTTATATATTCTCTTATACTTTTTATTGTATTAATTAACAAACAAAAGAAACTTATTAGCCCTCTTGCTATTGTGAATATAGTAATTCCAATTATACTGGGGGTATTATTATCAGCTATTACTATTTACTTATTTATCCGAATGGAGGGTTCACAATATCTAGTAACCTCTTACCTAAAGTCCCCCACTCCTTATTTTTTTATTATTATGCTATTTTTTATCCTAATTTTTTTTAGTCCTACTTTGAAAATCAGCCAAATTCCTATATTTTATTACTTCGCTATAGTTGTTGCGTGTATATTATTACTTGTAAAAATTATGGATTTTGAAAATGTAAAAATAACTTCTGGTCCAAATGTTCAAATTATAGATAAAAACAGTATTGCAATACTTTGGACCACAGACAAAAACAGCACTTCTTATGTAGAATATGGTCCTGATAAAGATCATCTGAAAAAAGCCTTTATGTCTAATAATGGCCTAATCGATGCTAACACCAAAAACCATAAAGTAGTAATAGCTTCTCCTCAGCTTAGTTCAATAATTTATAGGGTTTTAAGCACCAAAATCAATCATAGTTATCAGAATAACGTAAACTATGGAAACACAACCCTAAGTAGCTTTAAAACTTATAGTGATTTAAGTTCAAAGGATAAATTAATATTCTATACTCTAAGTGATATACATGAAAATAATAATATATATAAAAATTTCTTATCAAAGGGTGATTATGATTTTGCTGTTTTAAATGGTGACACTATCAATACATTAGACAGTACTTCTGACATTATTGGCAAAATTTTAAAACCTGTATCCGCTACAACCAATGGTGAAAAACCCTTTTATTTCGTTCGAGGTAATCATGAGCCAAGAGGTGGTGCAGCTAGAGATTTGCCTAACTATTTAGCACTTCCAAATAATCAATACTATTACACCTTTAGCTTTGGACCTATTTTCGCAGTGGTCCTCGACTCTGGTGAGGACAAACTAGATTCAGACAAGGAATATAGTGGTTTAACAGATTTCGAAAATTATAGACAGCTGCAGACAAAGTGGTTGCAGGGTATATATGAAAGTGATGAATATAAAAATGCAAAATACAAAATTGCTTTTGTCCATATCCCATTGAATATGAGTAATAATAATAATAATAATAATAATACTACTGGAGTAGCTTCTTTAAAAACTTATCAAATGGATTGGAGTAATTTATTAACTAAAATGAAGATAGATGTAGTTTTTTCTGGTCATACTCATGTTCCCACAGTAGTAGAGCCTGATGGTAAAGAAATTTCTTTTCCAACAATCATAGGTGGGGGTCCCACTGAAAATCAAGATAAATATATTGCTATTAGAACAGAAGTTACTGAATCTGGGATGAAAATTTTCTTTGTTAGCTTTGATGGAAGCTTTAAGGAAGTTTATACAATATCAAAGCATTAATAGCATAAGAAAGACCCTAAACATGCACCACAAGCAAACTAGGAGAAAAACTTGACTCTGTTGTAGATTTGATAATGGTGGTGGTACTGATGATTGTACTATATCCAATCATCAATCTATCAGTTCAAATCATAATTTGGATAGCTATCATCGGAATAATCCGAGCAGTGTCAATGATGGTGGTATTTGTAAAGTATAAAACTTTTGGTATACTTCATACTTATGGGTAGCGAGTCTAGTAAAAATCCTGCTAACAAAAAAAGTTAGCAGGATTTTTATTCTAATATTTATGAATTTTCTGTTTTTAAATTTCTCATATACATTCTAAAAACAAGCTCTTCTAAGAAATTAAACACACTTGTAGTGATTAGATATATACCTACTGCAATAGGAGCCGCTTTAGAAACAAACAAACCAACTATTGCCATTATTATTATGTTTTTCTTACTAATTGTAGCTTGACCTTCAATTTTTAATAAAGTTACATATGAAAGCAGGCTTGGAGTTACCGATACAATCACATATATCAATGGAACAATAAAATAACTGTCAGAGATCTTAATACTAGATACCCAAGGTATAAGATATGTTCCCGCATTCACTGGAATTTTATTGAATACACTCCACATAGTCATTAAAATAGGCAATTGAAGTAGAGTAACTAAGCATCCTACCATACCTTTTGCGCTTTCAGCAGATTGTTTTTTGATTTCTACTTCAAGTTTGTCTTTATTATCCTTATACTTTTCCTTAAGTTCTTGCATTTTTACAGAAAACTTTTGCTGCTGTTGCATAGACTTCTTTTGTTTAAAAGACATTGGTGAGAGTACTAACCTCACTACTAGGGTAAGTAAAACTATTGCTATTCCCCAATCCCCAGTAAAGTTAAAAATTGAATTTAATAAACTACTTAAAAAATTAAAAATGATGTTCATTGTTATCCTCCTTAGAATAATTTTGGCTAAAACATCATTTCAATTTTAAATCGTTCTAAATATATCCATATACCATATTTTTCATATATTATATAATCTTCCGGAAGTAACTTTTTTATAAATCCAAGCCACTGAATTAATGTATTTCTTGTAACATTTTCTTCAACTTTATGCTTTAGATTTTTATAGGAGTGTACAGTATACGCGAATATGCTAGCAAAACAAATCACTAAAAACATTAACTGAATTAAATTTATTATGTCATAAGTCAACTTGCACCCTCCTCATCTACTATTTCCAATCATTATAGCATTATTGATTAAATTTACCAATAGTATTTTAATATAAAAAAATAAACAATTATGTGAGTTTATTTTTTATATGCCTAGAGGCACTATCATAATTTTAACGTGATATATTGTAATTTATCCATTCATCAAGTTCTTTCTTATTGAACATTTTTTTTCCATGGCTAATATCTATATAATGTATAAATTCATAAGTATCATAACTAGATAAGCCTACTTTTTTTTCACTATCTTTTAGCAATATATTTTTGAATTCATCAATTGAAATATTTAAGTACTCAGCACTTTCGTCTTCTGTCAATAGTGCTTTTTCTCTTAATGTGGATTTATTTATTATTTTATTTATAATAAATAAAGATATTAAATAATAAATTAGTAAAACAATCAAATCATAAAAAAATCTCAAAGAAAACAATGGTGAATTACGGAAATCAAAGTTTCCAATTCCATAAGTAATCCCGCTTAGTATAAAAGCAAAAAACATTGCAATCATTGTTTTTATAGAGTCTTTTAACATATAGCATATCCCCCTTTGTTCTCACATTTCTTTAACTTTTCAAATTTTTTATAATTAATTAAAAACACCAAAACAACACTGAATGTATTGGCTTTTATTTATATCGAAGTTAAACCCTTGTTTCTCAAAGCTTTGTAGTATAAATTTATCAATACCATATGGTTTACTAAGACCATTAATATACTCCATACTGGTTAGCACTTCATAGTTATTCATAACGATTAAGATTTCATTTTTAGAAATATTTTCAACCAAAACCTTTGTATCAAATTCCATACTTAAAGCTTTTACTACTACATTTAAATATTCTTCTGCATTCATGGTTCTTGCCATAGCAGCTCTTTGAACTCTTGAAGTATTCATTTTCCCCCAACCCCTCATTCTGCGTTTTATCATTTTATCACTTAATTAACAGATTCCCCTAAACGCAAAGGATTTTAAACAACTATATTACTTATTCCTAAACTCTTAAGAATGCCCGTTGATATTGCCTTAGCTAATTTTTGTTGGTAGTCCTCAGTAGCTAATAGTTTTTCTTCTTCAGGATTAGAGATGAATGATGTTTCTACCAATATTGCCGTAGCATCTGTGTTTTTCAAAACATATAAATTTGCAGATGTTTTGAGGCCCCTATCAAATCTTCCAGTTTCTTTGATTAATTCAGTTTGGACAGCCTCAGCTAACTTTTGTCCAGATACACTTCCAGTAAAATAGTGAGTCTCGATGCCATAAGCTGCCGAGGTTGAAAAGCTATTTAAATGAATGCTTACAAAATAATCTGGTTTAGCATTATTAGAAATATCACATCTTACTTGAAGATTTTGGGCTTCATCGTCGGGCATATTTGTAATATCACTTGTTCTTGTGTATAAGGTATCAACACCATTCTTAGTTAATAGCGCTCCTACTTTTAAAGTAACTGCTAATGCAACAGCCTTTTCTTGAAGGCCCGTTGGTCCTATTGCTCCTGGATCATTTCCTCCATGCCCCGCATCTAATACTACTTTATACTTTGCTTTAGTAGTAAAATCCATTCTAACTTCTTTAGGAAGAGGTTTTCCGTCATAAGACTTAACATTTTCCGTTACTATTAAAGTATATGTCTTGTTATATTCATAATTTCCTATAGATTGAACTATTATATTTTTATTGTTATTAGCTGAACTAACTTTAATGCCTATGTAATTATTATTCTCTCCAACCACCTTAATGTTCGTGGTGTTAACGGTGGCAGAACTCAAAGGGCTATTAAAACTCACCGTCCAAGATTTATTGACCGCCACATCCTTCTTACTCTCCATATTTGTAAACGTACTAGCCTTTACTATTATTTGCAGAGGTATACACAATGCAAAAGATAAAATCATAATTATAAATGCTTTAAAGATATTTTTCATATAACTCCTCCTAAATCATTATAGTTTTAATATTTAATTATTTATATCACGATTTGGATAATTTTAATTATCAGTATAAATTATGGTATTAATAACAAGCTAATTATACTACACTTTTATTATATATACTCAGTATATATATGTTTTTAATACATTTAAAGCTAGACAACAAACGAAATATTAAGATGTTTGTAAAAGTACCAGAACTTTCAATGATACACAAAAAGGTCAAATGTCGTTGCAGTACATAACCTTTTAATGATTTACCATCTGGATACCATAATGCTGTGTGGATAGAACCTCGCCTTATATGCTCCGTAAAATATTGATGAAAATAGCAAACGGCTCCTTGCGTCAACCAATATTTAAAGGTTTGAGAGATGTTAAATTACCTAAAGATTGTATCATAACCTTATAAAGGGAATATAATACTTAGTATTATATTCCCTACTATTTGATTAGTGGTAGGACCTCCTAAAATATAGGGGGCCATGATGAACTATACTTTTACACAATTTTGATTATAATTTATTACCTGTAATATGCAATAATATCTTCTACTGAATTCAAACCAAAGTTTTGAGGTAATGGAAGATTTTTTATATCTTTCCCTTCAAATTTACCCTCCACATAATATTCAACCCCAGTAACCTTCTCAAACCACATAAGGATTTTATCAATTAATGGAATTTCAACTCCAACTATTTCGCAAAAACCCTTTATAATGCAAAGTCCAAATGGAAAATCCTCCAAAAAGTATCTTGATTTAAAATCAGGAATATACCCCTCCTCAATTAATACCATTGGTGATTGGATGTTTTTAAGCGCAATAATACTGCTCACTTTCGCAGTCATTTGCTGTGGTGTTTCTGCTCCAAAATAATCTCTTACAAAACCAACCTTCTTTAAATCAACTGTCTTAAGCTTACGGCACAATGACTGTACCTCTTCATCACAATCAATTAAAATTGTTGAAGCTTCATCCGTCCATTCAGTATAGAAATTAATCATCCTATCAAAGTAAGTTCCTTCAGTGTAATTGTGAAACAATTCATAAAGTCTTGCAGTATGGAGGATTGGATTAGCTGGTGTAAGTGCAACATGAAGATAATTTGGTAGTGGATTACACTTCAAATCAAGTAAATCCTCCAGTACCTTACATACTTCTACATTGTTTGAGGCAGGAATAGTTGCTATAAAAAGTTCTTTTTTCTTACCTAAGTCATACACAGATTTCCCGTACTCCTTTAATCTAGCTATACCATAAACCCTCTGAAATCCAAACAGCGTGTGACCACTCTCAATAAGTTCGTTGCAATAGAATTCGCTGCCACCATTACCTGGCATCACGCCAATCCATGCTCCTACTTTAAGAAAAGGCTTTACCTTCTGTATGGTTCTATTAAACATATAGGATGGAAGAGTAGATATAATGATATCAGCACCACTGATTACTTCCGCAGGATTACTTGATATCACATCCACCTTTCCTGAGTACTTAAATGTGCCATCATTATCACAAACCTCAATTATATTACTCCAATCATCTGGTCTAGAAGTCAATAAACGGACAGAAATATCCTCTTTCCGTCCTAGTTCACCCATTAAAAGTGTACCAATATTTCCACCACCTAAAATACATATATTCATGTTTTTTCCTCCTAAATTCTATTTAATTATGTTAAATCTTATTTTAATTTAATAGATTTCACTTTAGTTCCAATAAAAAATCCCAAAATAATTTTCAGTGTTATTATTCTCACTATGCCTCTATTATATCATATAAGCTCATTTAACCCCAGAATAAATAACTATATTAAATAAGCTTAGTTTTTCTCTATTTTACTTACAATTACATGCCATAATAGATACTTTTCAGAAAAAATTATAACAGTTATATATGCAAATACTGTAGATAGATTTAATAATAAACTGGATATTTGCAATAGAACGAATAAAAAGTCTGTATTTTTTAATAAGGAAAATGTTGAAACATATTGCAAAAATTATTTAATTAAACCATTTTAAATATTACAAAACCACAAAAAATAACACCGTTTTAAGTCCGGTGTTATTTGTAAATATCTTTATGTGTCAGTCACATGAACTTTGAAAATAATTATGAACACTTCTCTAAACTTTATTTATGATATTAACTTTCCCTGCATTAAAAAACACTATCAAAGGTTGAAAACTTTGACAATGTTTTTGATTTATTTACTTAACTTTATATAATTCACTTCTTTAAAACTATTTATCTCTAAATCCGCCATGGAAATATCTTGACTACCAGCAGGATCACTATTGATTCCTACACACTTCATACCTGCTTTTTTAGCCGCACGAACCCCATTATGAGAATCCTCAATAACTACACAATTTTCAGGGCTTTCCCCAAGCTTTTCTGATGCCAAAAGAAATATGTCTGGTTCAGGCTTGCTTTTCTTTACATAGTCACCGGTAACAAAAACTTCAAAATATTCTTCTATTTGAAATTTTTTTGCTATAGCCTCAATTACATTCAGAGGTGATGATGAGGCAATGGCTAGATTTACTCCATTCTCGTGCAAGTCTTGTATTAGCTCTTTTACCCCCTCAATAAGGGTTATTTCGCATTCATCTGAATTAAGATATTCAAAATATTGGCTTCTATCATATTCAATTAATTCATCAAGTGGTTGATTAAGCTTATATTTATTTTTTAGAGCATCCCACATATAATGAGAGGTTGCTCCTACAAAAGAGTGATGCTCGTCTTCTGTAACCTCTATGCCTAATTTTTTATAAGTCTCATTTTCCAGTTTCATATGTGTAGGTTCACTATCAATAATTACTCCATCCATATCAAAGATAACTGCTTTTAACATAAAATCACCATCCTGTTATTTTTTATTATAGCCTCTGAGACACCTCATAAACATATTTAAAGCACAATCTAGTACAAAGTACATAATAGACCTTTTATTTGCAGCATGTCAATAATTAATAGCTTTCCCTTAATCAATATTTAATTCTACAAAAAACCAAAAAATAACACCGTTATCAATACAGTGTTATTTGTAAATATTTAAATTATAGGGGGAGCCTATTCATTAATAGTAATCCATTTATGTGTCAGTCACATGACAACTATGATAATGATTTATGAACACTCTCCCTAAAGTTTATTTGTAATAATTAACTTGCTCTGCGAAACTATTTTCTATACTATGAGGAATTGGAAAATCCATCATTGTTTTAATCCCTGCGCTGCTAGCAATAACTTGTGGAATCATATTTACAGCTATAGCAATAGTTCCTATTCCACCAGGTGTTTCAGGTTTTATTGCTAAATGAAGATCTGCATCGCCTTTTATATATATGTAATCACCAGTGTCCACTCCTTCACTCTCTGGTTGTATTTGTTGTTGCTGTTCTAAAGTTATAATTGGTATTCCTTTTATTGTAGCTATAGCTATATGGTTACACCCAGCTACCATACCTGGTTCTACCCTAATACAGGGAGTTTCCCTATGAGTATTTGATATTATCGGTTCGCGAGTTTCTGTTATCTCGTCATACTCTAGTCCTAATGCTTTTGCAATCATTGGTATAGATTGTGCAAAGCCTACATGACCAACTATTGACCCATTTTCAATTCCTGCTTCAAATTCTTCTGGAGCTAAACCAACACCTTGAGTACTCATTACAGTTGGACCAAATGGAGATAAATCACTTATCCTTTCTGCTCTAATAGAGTCTACACTTCTGCAAGCAGCAGACAAGCTAATAATTAATGTATCTAAAACAAATCCCGGATTAACCCCTGTACCTAAAATTGTAACATTATTTTCTTTTGAGAGTCTATCCATTTCTAGTGAGAGTTCTTTTTCAACAATGTAGGGATAAGACATTTCTTCCGCAATTGTAATGCAGTTTTTTCCACTTTCTACTATTGCTCTTATTGCTGGATATACTCCTTCAACAAAAGAATCTATAGCAAGAATAACTATATCCGCTTTTGCTTCACTCATTAGTGTTTCTGCCTCATCACTAACAAGTACACCTAAATTTTCAGTGCTTAAAACTTGTCCTAAATCCTTACCTAATTTTGACGGATCCTTATCTATGGCACCTACAATTTCAATACCCTTTTTAGTAAGAACCATTTTACCAATACCAGTTCCCATTGCCCCAAGTCCCCAAAGGATAACTTTTATGTTTTCCATTCAAATAAATCCCCCTTGCTTAATTTAATCATATACTCCAATACTTTAAGAATATCACGAATATTTATAATTTTCTTATTATTTATTACCCGAAATTTCAGTTGGTATTTTTAAACCACATTCCTATTGAATGCAGGAATGTGGTTTAAAAATAATCCACTTAATTGTACTTAGTGAAACATTTGGGTGCTTGTTTCTATTTTCTCACTTTTATTAAATCTCTAACATCTCCTATGATAGCTCTTGGGACTGGTAAATCCAGCATTGTTTTGAGACCTGGCTCTGAATTCATTACTAGTGGAATCATGTTAACACATATAGCTATTGTAGCAATTCCTCCTGGTATTTCTGGTTTTATTTGAAGGTTCAAGTTTGGAACTCCTTTAATTGTTATATAATCTCCAGTATCAATATTCTCCATTTCTGGTTTGATTTGTTGAGGATGTTCCATTGTTATAAACAATTTATCTCCAAAATCTGCAAATCCTAATTGTTTACATCCAGCAACGTCTCCAGCCTTTACGGAAACAATATCTGTGCTACGTGGAATAGTTGTAAGAATTGGTGATTTTTCCTGTCTAATATTACTTAACTTAATATTAAACGCTTCTTCAAACATTCCAAAAGATTGTAAAAAGCCAACGTGTCCATCTATTGTGTTGTCAATAACCCCTTGTATAAATTCTTCTTTTTTGAGTCCTATACCTTGCTCAACCATAACAGCCTTGCCAAAGCAGGCTAAATCATTAACTCTAGTAGCATTTATGCTTTCTACTGTATCAGAAACTCCTGTAAGCATTATAGCAACTAAATCCATTATAAATCCAGGGTTTACTCCAGTTCCTAATATAGAAATCTTATTTTCTTTAGCAATTCTGTCCATTTCATCTGATAATTCAGGATCTAGTGCTCTTGGGTAGGACATTTCTTCAGCTGTTGTTACAATATCCATTCCAGCAACAGCTGCCATTTTTATTAAAGGAAATACAACTTTTGTAAAGGAAGCTGTAGCCATAAGGCAAACATCTGCATAGCCCTTCTTTATAACATCTTCAGCATTTTTTGTAACTATACAAGAGTTATCTTCATTAGCTTCAACACCTAGTACTTCATAAAGCTTTTTACCAACTTTACTGGGATCCATGTCAATAGCACCTACTATAGTAAATCCTGATTTACCCAGGACCATTGTAGCAATACCACTACCCATTACACCCAATCCCCAAACTACTACTCTTATTTTATTTTTCATAATATTTTCCTCCTAAACAATTTTTATATTTTAGCTATATGATTAAATTCATTAATTATTGTAATATTTTTCAATATATGCAGAAGTCATTGCGGCCATTAAGCATCCATAATCTACATTAAAATCCACTATATCTCCAACTGATAACTCTTTTTTACAATCAGTTATATCTATAATTAGATGATCACTACTTGCGCCAAAAACACTTATATCAGAGTCCACTGGAACTAAGCCTTCCAGTCTTATATCTTGTCTTCCTACTGCTACAATAGCTCTTTTTCTTATTCCTAAATCTTCAAAATGAGGAGTATTGCCAAAAGCGTCCACTCCTATTTTGCCTGTTGGGATTGTTGGTTTATTCTTTATTTCAACTATCTCACCCTTCAAAATAAAAGCATCTTCATAACAATTTTCCACGACTTCTCCGTAAGCCGTTTCTCTACCAAGAAGTATTGATTCTCCAATTCTAAGCTGAGTAATTTCTTTTGGCATAGTATTATTAATAACCATATAAAGGCTGCTAGAATTTCCACCTGAAATTAAAGGTAAACTTATATGGAAGGTTTTTTCTATATCCCCTTTTAACTTTATTAATATGCCTAAGTTTTCACTATCAGGAATTACTCCACCATAGCAAGTAACATTGGTGCCCAGTCCAATTAATTTAATGTTATCTAATTTTAATATTTCACTCACAGTGGAAGCTGCATCCTGGATTAACACACCTTCTCTTAAATCCCCTATATCTACCATTAGAATAATATTATGAGTTTTATTTAAATCTTTTGCAGCTATTGATAAGGCCCTAATTGTAGCAAGTTCTGAATTTAAGCTTGTATCACTATACCTAACAATTTCATAAGCTTCGCTAATCATTGGAATTCTAATCATCAATTTTTTACAGTCTAAATCTTTAGATTTTTTCAAATTTGAAATTCTAGAATCCGCAACACCTTTAATTCCAGACTTAAGTATAGCTTCTGTAATAGGACTTTGAGCACAGAACACTTTAGTTACCGAGGCAACCTCTATATGCACTTTATCACACAGGTCTAAGATTGTTTTTGCATTATGTGTTAACTTCCCTAAATCTACGTCCACACAAGGGTAATTTTTTTTCATATGATTACGCTCCTTTTTCTAAACAGTTGCTAACTTCATTAATTTCCATATCTTTTGTTATGCCTAAACTTTGACTTAATAATGCTTTAGCTACTTCACTATTTTCTCTACTTAAAACTCCTGCGCAGGCCATAATATAATTTTTGTCCAGGAGTACTTTAGCACCTTTTTTAGGTAGCATTGTAACTTCATCCTTTAAGTATCTAATTCCTAGGAGCATGTCTTCACCTTTAGGAAGTCTTGTTAATGCACCACCAGTTCCTATAATATATTTAACCTCAGATAAATCCTTACCATAAGCCACAAAACCGCTTTCCCCATCATATTTCCTTTTTATAAATCCCACATGCCTACTTATTGCAACATCAAGTGCTTTTTTAGTTAGCATGCAACTTGCATTTATATCTTCTACTTCTGTGGGAATGGGTTTTATGTGCTTAGTTATGTGCTCTTTAGTAAATTCACCTAAATCTCTTTGGTCAAGTAAATCTATTACATTTTTACTGTTAATGAAAACCCCAAGATCTCCTTCTACAGTTCTTTTAGCCTTTGGTTCAGGATTTACTAGCATATCCAAAACTACAGTACTTCCATCAGTAACAGAATGTACATCTGTAGTAGCACCACCTATATCAAAAACTACTAAATCACCTATGATATCGTATAAAACTTTTGAACTTTCCATAACCGCTCCTGGAGTTGGCATTATGCTTCCATTTACCATTTCCTTTATTTTATTCATTCCAGGCGCTTTTACGATATTCTTTTCAAAAGCCTCTTGTATTATTTTTCTTGCTGGTTCAACATTTAAGGTATCTACCATTGGATAAACGTTATCAATCAAATAAATCTCTTGTCCCTCAAATATATCTTTTATTTCTTCTTGATTTTCGATGTTTCCACAATATACAATAGGAATGCTAAATTTTTCAGCGCTTATAAGTTCTGCATTATAAAGAGCTGTTTCTCTTTCACCATAATCCGTGCCCCCAGCAATCATTATCATGTTGGGGTTTATTTCATGGATTCTCTTTAAATCACTTTTTCTCATCTTGCCAGCAGTAACCATTTTTATGATACCACCAGCACCCAGCGCGGCTTCTCTTGCAGCCTTAACAGTCATCTGTTCCATTAGTCCATGAACAGTTATACGAAGACCCCCTGCTGCACTTGAAGTTGCGAGCATCCTATCCCAGGTAAGTGATTCTTCAATTTGATTTTCTATATCTTTTACTGCATTTTTGAGGCCTATAGTTACATCACCATCTAATACTGTAGTACAGCTTTTACCTTGAAAAGGTATATTTACAACAACGCGGCCCTTATCGTCATAGGAGGCATTAAAAGCTGTAACTAGAGTAGTGGTGCTACCTATTTCAGCAACTAGATAATCTACCTTCAAGTGAATTTCCTCCCTTTTATACTTCTTCCTCTTCTTCTATATCAGGAATACCCATTAACCTTTTAATTATGAAAGATGCAACAGATGTACCATTTGATCCACGTCCAAAGCCAACATCCATACCGTTTGCTTTAGCTATATCATCTGTTACTTGTGTACCACCAGAAATAAGTATAATTTTATCTCTTACTCCCTTTTCTATACAAAGATCACTAAGCTTTCTCATGTTCTTTATATGCACATCATTATGGGAAATAATTGTACTACATAATATTGCTTGAGCTTTTGATTCAATAGCAGCATCTACTAATTTTTCTATTGGACAAGAGGTTCCAAGATAAAGTGCTTCTATACCAAATCTTTCAACTCCACCATGTTTTATATCTATAACTTCTCTAAGTCCTACTGAATGTTCATCCTCGCCTACAGTAGCTGCGGCAACTTTTATTGGGTGCTCTTTTACGTAATCCTTCATAACTTGATTTGAAAGCACTTTTCTTCTCTTAGGAAGTACTAATTCATCTCGTTTTACAGGAGTAAAATCACAAATACCTTTAATTTCTACAAGACAACCTTCAGCCTTTTGTAGAACTTGTTTATGAAGAACTTCGACATTTTTAAGGTTCATTCTTTTACCCATTTCAAGGGCTGCTGCTTCACTAATCTGTTCATTTTCTGGTATGAATAGGGTAATCTTAACATATCCATCTTTAGCCCATTGAACTTCAGGAATGATAGTACCATCTTCTTTAACTTTTTCCATTCTCTTAAATACATTATCATTTTCGTCTAATTCATCAATATATTGAATCTTTGAATGGTTACATAAAGTACATTCATCTATTGGATCGCAAGCTTTTTTATATTCGCTTGGAACATTATTAAATCCAAAATGACCACAAACTGGTGCAAAATAATCACTATCTCTTAAAACTATTGTGTCAACAGCATCTCCGCCATTCATCTTTCTTGCAATACCATCATCATTTCTTTCTGGATACTCACCTGAATCTATAAAGAATCCTGCATCAACTGATTTAAAATATCCACCTACTTCTATCATTTCTTCAAGGAACATTATAGCTCTTTCTTCTAGTTCCCTAGCTTTTTCAGGTAGATATCCAGTCTTCTTAAGTTCTATCATGTCCATTAGACCATCCATACCTAAAAAGGACTGTTTTGTAGTGTTTATAGCATGAATATTATTATAATGCCAAGGAACATTACGTCCTTCATCAGGAGTTATAGTACTTTGGATATCAACAGAAGTTAATTCTGAAATTAACAAATTTAATGTATGACCAACAGTAGCTTCTCTTTCACAAGATTCTACATATTTTGTATTCATCTGAGCTCTCATTTTGTATTTTTTGAAGAAATGTCTAAGTGCTACTGCATAAGGCAAGTCATATCTCATACATGGAGCTGGAGCTGAAGTTGGTGGTACAGTTGATAATGCAATATTTTCTGGCTTCATTCCTACCATTTCTGAGAAACAAGAATTTATAGCATGTTGTACCATAAGCTCTGGCATTACCTTATAACCTTTCATAGCTGTTGCATTTGCATTATGTGCTCCATCTATTTGAAGGATATTTGCCCAGGACATTACACCTTTAGCAACTGCTGCATCTACAAAGGATCTATACATATTAATATTTCTATAAAGTACATTGTATTGTGGATCTTGATGAGCTCCATTAACGCCTTCTTCTGCGAACATAACTGCTACATCAGGACCTGCTACACCAGATACATAGGAATGGAAATTAATTCTTCTTCCTACTTCTTCTTCTATTAAATCTATAGCTTTCCTTGTTGCTCTAACTTCCTTTCTAGTTATTGGAACTCCGCCTATACCTTCTGGGCTTCCTTCTAGTAATCCATCAAAGTGACTCTGTCCCATTGTCCTTATAACCATTAAATGATCCGCGCCATGCCATGCAGCCATTCTCATTCTTCTTATATCATCTTCAAATCGTCCTGAAGCTATTTCTGTAGTAATAACAGGTCTTGGTTGTGGATCTATACCTTCAAAGCTTCTTGCTGCTGGAAGGCCATGACTTTTCTTTAGTGGAGCTGATATTTCATGGTATGTGAACTCCCCTACTTTCCCTTCTTTATTTTCTTCTCTCCAGTGCCAGCCTCTCCATTTCGGTTCATACTTATCTAAGTCTTTTAATATTTCTTCTACATTTAGCTTTACATTTTCTTCTAACCTTTCAACCATTACTTGTCACTTCCCTTCATTTTTTCTGATACAATATCCCAGCCTATTCCCTTAGACAATTCTTCTCCCGCTTTAAGATAATCCATTTCCCGAAGCTTTGCATAAGTTAAAATAACATTTCCAATACCTTTTCCAAGTAAGTTGTACTTTGTACCATAATCAATTAATGGTTTTGCTTGCAGGCTTGAAAATCCCATTCTTAAAACTATAGACCGCTCAATAGCTGGCGAAGTATGGGTATAAGCTAAATCAACAATAGGTTTTACAATTTGCTCAGTTAAGCTCCAGAATCTGTCATATAATTGTTCCTCGGTAAGTCCTTTTAAATGTTCCCTTCTTTTTTCGTAATCATCTTCTCTTTTCATAAATTAAATTCCCCCTAAAAATATTTTTTACTTAACTTATTTCAATATTGTGCTGTTTTAGTATATCAACTACTTTTTCTTTACTTAGTTTTGCTTCTAGTGCTAAAAACTTAATATCTACTTTTTCCACCTTATCATCCGCCAATTTATTAATACAATTTTTTATGTAAGAATTTTTTAGACCATCCATATCCGCATCAGTGACTGTTACTAAAGATGGATGAGATGGGATTACTATATTTTTACCAGGTACTTGCTCTTTTGGATCACCTACATAAACATTAATTCCATTATCTTTAGCAAAATTAAGTTGAGGTATTAAATGTTTTCCAGCTCCTGTATATTCAGTCTCTTGCACAACTATTATGGCATCATCCTCGTATTCTTGAGCTATTGCAAAAGCAGCTACCAAGGAGGTATTTCCTGCTGGCCCTCTTTCTAGTCCTTCAAGCCCCGCTAATATTTCAGTCATCCAAAATACTTCACCTTGAGTAGTAGTTACATATCTATCCAAATACCTTAGTGGCCGTGCTGCACTTCTAGGTACATCTGATCTATCTGGATTAGACATAAATGGGATTCCAAAACCTGTATGGCCTGTTGTAAAGGATTTCTTATTAAAGTCTATGTCTGATGCCATATGCAGTCCTGAAAGATCAACTGATGCCCCTATTATTTTTGTTTTCACAGCACCCGCCTTAATAAGTCCTCTTGCAGTACCAGTAACATTTCCACCACCAGCATGAGTTATAACAACTGCATCAGGATCTTTTCCGAATTTTTCTCTACACTCCTCTGCTATTTCATATCCAAGCGTTTCAATGCCTGCTACACCGTAGGAGGAATATAAGGACGCATTATAATACTTTGTTTCTTCAAGTATTTTTAAGTAGGTATAAAATAATTCAGGACCTACAGATAGTCTAATAACTTCTGCTCCAAAACCTTCACATTTTCTTCCTTTTTCCAATATTTCGGGCTGTCCTATTTTTTTTGAATCATAACATTCGTTCGCTATTATACATTTAAGGCCCCTAATGTTGGCTTGGGACGCAACTGCTGCACCATAATTACCTGAAGTAGCGGCGCCTACGCCGGCATATCCTCTTTTCATTGCATCATATACAGATATAGACGCTCTTCTATCTTTAAAGCTTCCAGAAGGATTACAGCTTTCATCCTTTACAAATATTCTAGCTGCGTGTCCAGTTTTTGAAGTCTTTCTGGCGAGTTTAGTAATATTCTTCAATTCAAGTAATGGAGTATTTCCTACCCCCACCTCATTTTGAATTTCTTTAACTTCCTCTAAGCAATATTCAACATCCTTCATTAACCCTTCATAATCAAATGAAAGCTTCCCAGTTTCATATTTACTGTAATCTATTCCTATAGATTTAAGAATTATTTCATTCTTTCGTTCCATAAGCTCTTCATACTTATTCACCTTAAATTACCTCCTTTTAAAACTATAGAACTCACTATCTTATTTTGATATTATTTCCCTAGCTTGCTTTCCTATATTACTTATTTCTTTAACATATTTACCATAGGTATGATAATAGCCTGGCTCTATTTCCACAATTGTGCCTTGAGCAATTCTACCTATATTAGTTTCAACTTGCACCTCATATCCGAGTTCACAATCACTAAGGCACTTTCCGCGTGTCCAGCTTTTAAGCGGAGTTTTCTTTGTCTCATCTGGTATATTTGTAGCTCTATCGGCTGGTGTTAAAACCGTTTCTTCTACTTCAACCCAGGTGCCTTTTTTTATCATAATTTTTACCTCCCAAACTTAAAATTTTTATTGAAAGTATTTTATTTATATAGAGCAATTTCTGTGCCAAATAAAAACACATGTATCTAAGCCATTGCTTAAATACATGTGTTTATTATTCGCAAAATATTCTGCATATTTTTTTTAAAAATTTAGAAATTAAATTAATTATTTCTAGTTGTTGCTTAGTTTGCTATGCCTGCAAAACATTTTGCGGGCATAGCAAAATTTATTGCCTATTTTAATATATACTAAATTACGCCTGCTATTTTCAATGCATAACATCTTCAATCATATGATCCTATTCCTCTACTAATTTATGTATCTTTATTTTGTATTGAAGATTTTGTCTTGAAATACTAAGTTCTCTAGCGGTTCTACTAACATTAAAATCATTCTTTTTTAACATTCTTTCTATTATTTTCTTTTCAATATCACTCATATAGTTTTCCAAATTAAAGCATCCCTCATTATTTGCTGTAATGTCGGAATCATTATTACAATTTTCATAGGCTATTCTAAAATCAAAATAGTTTTCTGTTAAAATGGAATTATAGTCTGCCATATTTATTGCAGCTTCAATAACATTTGTTAGCTCGCGAACGTTTCCTTCCCAATGATATTCTTGAAGTTTTTTCATCATTACATCATCAATACCTCTTATATTTTTACATAGAATCTTATTATATTTTTCAATTAACTTGTCCACAAATATAGGAATATCATCTTTTCTCTCTCTTAGTGGTGGTATATTTATTCTCAGTACACACAACCTATAATAAAAATCTTTTCTTAATTTTCCACTTTCAATAAGTTTCTCTGGTTCTTCATTTAATGTAGCTATTATCCTTACATCAATGTCTATATTTTTAGTACCTCCAATAGGTCTTATGTACCCCTCTTGAAGTACCCTTAAAAGTTTAGATTGAAGATATGGTTCTAGTGAATTAACTTCATCTAATAAAATGGTTCCATGATTTGCTTCTTCAAATAATCCTTTTTTATTCTCAGCTCCCGTAAACCCACCCTTTTCTGTGCCAAAAAGCATTCCTTCTAGCAATAGGGCAGGAATAGCGGCACAATTTATAGGTATGAAAGGCTTATCTTTTCTTAGCCCATCATAATGAATGCTTTGAGAAAACACTTCTTTTCCTGAGCCAGTTTCTGCATATATTAATACAGAGGAACTAGACACACTAGCTTTTTTAGCTTTTTCAATAGCAATTTTCATAGTAGGATTATTACCATATATATCTTTAAAGGTGTAATGTCTATTTAGCTTTTTATCTAGATTTTGCAATTTACAAATGCTTTCAGTTAGCTCTTTTAGCTGAGTCATATCTTTAGATATTTCAATCACTGCTATAACTTTATTATCTACGGTTACTGGAACTGTAGTATTTATAGTGGTGACTTTTTTCTTATATCCATTACTATAATGTTGTATTAAGCCCACAATTTTTTCACCAGTCTTTAATACATTCATAAGGGTAGAATCATCTTCTTTTACATCCTCTAGATACTCGCTAACCTTTTTTCCTAAGACTTCACTAGGCTCTATACCTTCTACTTTTCCCATTACACTATTATAATATATAGTCTTGCCATCACTATCTACTACTTGAATTCCTTCTTCTAAATTTTCTAATAGACATGCTAATATCTTTTCTGCGTTTGGAATTTCACTATGCATATAAGCCCCCTAATGCAATATTTAACTATTCATAATATTATACCATATGAAATTTCATTGTGAATTTTTTTTAACCTAAAAACTACCGAAATATATTTTCTATATTTCGATAGTTCCTTTATTTCAAAATATTGACGTTTTACAATTACTAACCCTGGAATCACTGTTAGTTTACTATAACTGTTCCCGCCGCTTCCCTTATTGCTTCCCTGGCCTTCTCAAGGGATGTTATAATTGCTTTTCTACCTTCTTTTGCTTCAACGAAACAAAGAGCCGCTCTTATTTTTGGAAGCATGGAACCAGGGGCAAAATGACCTTGTTCAATAAAGCTTTTTGCTTCTTCTACAGTTACTCTTGAAAGATTCTTTTGATTTGGCCTGCCGAAATTAATAGCAACCTGTTCAACTGCTGTAAGTACAACTAATACATCTGCATTTAATAATTCTGCTATTTTACCTGAAGCAAAATCTTTATCTATTACTGCTGGAACTCCTACAAGATTTCCATTTCCTGTGTCAACTACAGGTATGCCTCCCCCACCAACAGTTATAACAACATGTCCAGCTTCAACTAATGTTTTAATAATAGGTTCTTCAACTATATCCTTTGGAAGAGGAGACGCCACCACTCTTCTCCAACCTCTATTTGAATCTTCCTTCATTATATATCCTTTTTCAGTCATTAATTTCTTAGCCTGCTGCTCTGTAAAGAAAGAACCTACTGGTTTAGTTGGATTCTTAAATCCTGGATCATTTATGTCTACTATTACTTGAGTAACTACAGTTGCAACTTCCTTATGTATCCCTCTTTTTCTCATCTCCGCCCTAATGCTTTGTTGCAGATGATATCCTATATACCCTTGACTCATGGCACCACATTCAGGGAAAGGCATTATTGGGCTATTTTCATTTATAGAAGCTGCTGCTTCATAAGTAGCCACAAGTTGTCCTACTTGTGGGCCATTTCCATGGGCAACAATCACCTCATGTCCCTCTTCAATTAAATCTACAATAGCCCCTGAAGTTTGTCTTGCAGTTACGAGCTGTGCTTCCGCTGTAGTATCCTTTGGATTTGCTTGCAGGGCATTACCTCCAAGTGCGATTACTATTCTTGCCATATTCATTTCTCCTTTTATATAATTTATTTTAGTCTAGTCTCCAAGCGTAGCAACCATAACTGCTTTAATTGTATGCATTCTGTTTTCTGCTTCATCAAATACTATAGAATGTTCACTTTCAAATACTTCATCTGTAACTTCTAAACCTTCAAGACCATATTTTTCAAATACATCTTTACCTACAATTGTCTTTAAATCATGGAATGCTGGTAAACAATGCATGAATTTAACATTTTTATTTCCTGTTAATTTAATCATTTCCATATTTATTTGATATGGTCTTAAAATTTTGATTCTTTCTGCCCAAACTTCATCTGCCTCTCCCATTGATACCCATACATCTGTATATAGTACATCTGCATTTTTCACCCCTGCTTCTACATTATCTGTAATAGTAATTTTTGCTCCTGTTTCTTTAGCGGTTTCATTACATTTTTGGACTAATGCTGTATCAGGAAATAAGCTTTTTGGTGCTACAATTCTAAAGTCCATACCCATCTTAGCAGCACCTATCATCAATGCATTTGCCATGTTGTTTCTTCCATCTCCAGCATAAACAAATTTAATTTCATTTAGTGGTTTTGGAAAATGTTCTTGCACGGTTAAAAAGTCTGCAAGAATTTGTGTTGGGTGATCTTCCGTAGTTAATCCATTCCATACAGGCACTCCTGCACATTTTGCTAATTCTTCAACCACTTCTTGGCCATATCCTCTGTATTCTATACCATCATACATTCTTCCAAGAACTCTTGCTGTATCTGCTACGGATTCCTTTTTTCCAATTTGAGTTCCTGTAGGTCCAAGGTAAGTTACATGTGCTCCTTGGTCTAGCGCACCCACCTCAAAAGCACATCTTGTTCTTGTGGAACTCTTTTCAAATATTAATGCAATGTTCTTACCTTTTAATGTCTGCCGCTCTGTCCCTGCATACTTAGCTCGTTTTAAATCTCTAGCTAAATCTAAAAAGTAATTTATTTCCTTTGGAGTAAAGTCCATCAAAGTTAAAAAGTTTCTGTTCCTTAAGTTAAACATAATAAATTCCTCCTAATATTTTAATCTTTTATATTATTTTTATAAGTTAATGCTACCCACGTGGCATGCCACTTGCCACGTGGGTGGCACCATATTTTAAACCATAGGTTTATTTACATCTCCTACCTTTTCCTTTAATGCTGCAATCTGTTCTCCATAGTTCTTTTCAACGATGTCATCCCATATTTCTGCACCCTTAATCCCGCATCTCTTAGGAACAAAAACTGGATCCAAACCCATCTTTTTTTGCTGCTCATAATCTTTAAGAGTTGCAAGAACAGGTTTTGTTAATAGTATAATAGCAATTATATTCAGCCATGCCATCATACCAACACCAATGTCTGCAAGATTCCAAGCCATACTTGATGTACGGATTGTTCCATAAAATGTAGATACTACTAAAATGATTTTCGTAACAAATGAAATAGTTTTTAAATTTTTACTATTTTTAAATAGATATGCAACATTACTATCAGTATAGTAGGCAAATGCTAGCAATGTAGTGAATGCAAAGAAGAAGATAGCTATAGCAATAAATGGACTGCCAAGACCGGGAATCAATGTATTTATAGATTCTTGAGCGAAGGCAGGGCCAACACCAACTCCTGGAAGATGCTCTACTAAAAATCCACCAGCAGGATTCGCAACATTGTATTTTCCTGTAGAGAGTATCATAAGTGCAGTTGCAGTACAAACGAATAATGTGTCTATGTATACTGAGAAAGCTTGGACAAGACCTTGCTTTGCAGGGTGTGATACTTCAGCTGCACCGGCAGCTTGTGCGCCAGTACCCATTCCTGCTTCGTTAGAGTAAAGCCCTCTTTTTACTCCCCACATAACTGCAGTTCCAAATATAGCACCGAATGTTGCATTAAGGTTAAATGCAGAACTGAAGATTAAGCCAAACATTGCGGGTACATTTTTAAAATTTATAACCAAAATAACTAAAGCAATGAGAATATAAGCGCCTGCCATAAATGGCACAACTGCACCCGCGAAATTACCAATTCTTTTAATACCACCGAAAATTACAAATCCGAATAACACAGCAACAAAAATTCCTGTAACATATGGAGAGATACCAAAAGCAGTGTTTGTTGACTCTGCAATGTTAAACGCTTGTATTCCTGGTCCTGTAAAACCATTTCCTATAATAGTTACTATAGCAAATAGTATAGCAAAAGGTTTATTTTTCAGGCCTTTTTCTATATAATATGCCGGACCTCCACGGTAATCACCAATAATATCTTCTTTCCACACCTGGGCCAAAGCAGATTCTGCGTAAGCTGAACCCGCTCCTAAGAAAGCAATAATCCACATCCAAAAAATTGCTCCTGGGCCACCATAGAATATTGCAGTAGCAACTCCAGCAATATTTCCAACACCTACACGTCCACCTAATGCCATGGCAAAGCTTTGAAAAGATGAAACACCTTTTGTAGAACTCTTTCCTCCAAACAATTGCCCTACCATGTCTTTGATTAGGCGTAGCTGTGGAAATCTCATTCGTAATGAAAAATAAATTCCTGATCCCAAACAAAGATAAATCAAACCAGAACTCCAAAGCAAACTTGCAATTTTACCTGTTAAAGTAGCAAAATCCATTTAATAAGCCTCCCTCATAATAATTTCTAAATTTGTGTTGTTATGTAGATGCATGCTTAGTTCATTTTAAATCACTTTCAAAATCGAGTAAGTAATCGATTTCTTTTATTTTTTTTATTTTAACAACGTAATTTCAAAAACCATCAATTTACGTCAAAAAAAATATTTAGAATTCTAAATATTTTTAGAATTCTAAATATTCCTTATTGTTAAGACTGCTATTTTAGTCTATTTCACAATATAGTAGAAGGCCTTCAAAAAATTTGTTTATAGAGATTTTTCCTCCAGTATTTTTTTTGCCTTTTATATGATCCATCTCAGCTTTCACGCTGGAAAAATCAAAAAGCACATTTGCATAAGTATTAAAAGTTTCATTCATATAATCTTCAATTCCTAAGTTTGCCATATTCCCCAGTCCATTTTTAATGGCTCTTCGAATCCTTTGCTTTACAATCTCTGGATTATCTCCAAAACAAGTAAAAAGTTCCTCTAAATTAAATTCAGAAAAGGATTTTTTGGTTTCAATTATAATTGCACATATTTTTATTATATCTGTTGTTCCCTTTTCACCAAGCATTCCAAGAATACTTAAAATGTGTTTTACTTCCTTTAGGCTGTCTTTTATATCCGTATTGGGTTGTTCCGAACTTTTCAACATTTTTTTTATACTAGACAACATCATTTTCATTTCAATATTTTCTGCAACTTTTGAGGTCACTTTTTCTACTTCAATTTTATTAATGGGTTTACTTATAAAAAATTCTATTCCTGATTTGTATGAATCTGTGATAAGCTCACTATCTAAAACCTGAGATATCATAATAAAACAAATATCAGGTTTTAATATCTTGAGCTGCTGTACAAGAGTATTTCCATCCATTTTAGGCATAAGAAAATCTACAAGTACAATATCAGGGCTTAATAAAAGTATTTCGTTATAAGCAGTTTCGCCATTATTTGAGAACCCTATAACTTCAAATGAATTGTTTTCTTCTATTATATTAGTAAGTATTCTTACCATACTCATGTCATCATCAACAATATAGTATCTCATATAGGTTCTCCTTCCATTTTATCTTCTTTTATTTTTATAGTGAATTCCGTACCTTTATCCGTTTCGGAATGGACATCTATCGTACCTGAAAAAATATCATTAACAATGCCTTTAACATGGGCAAGTCCTATGCCTCGACAAATGTCACCAGTCTCTACATTAAATTTTGTTGAAAATCCAGGATTGAAAATATATTCAATATCTTTCTCTTTTATTCCTTTACCATTATCGGATATAACAAAAACATAGTATCCTTGGCTCTTGCTAATAGAAATTTTTATATTCCCATTTTTCATTTCTTCCATAGCTTCTATGCTATTGTAAATAAGGTTTCTCAGTACGGAAACCAAATAAAAATGTTCCTTCACGTTAAAACTATCTAATATTTCGAAGTTTAAACTTACATTAGATTTATTTCTTTTTACATGCTCTTTTACATCAATCTCAATAATAATTGCAATATCTCTAATATTCATATTAACCGTATCTGTTTTTTCGCCAACCATTTCTTCTAATCCTTTTATAACGCTGATATAGTCCTTTTTTATTTCGTGCACATCTTTTGCTATATCAAGAGAAATATTTTTTAAATCGCAAGAGTAATTTTGTTCCGAAATGTCTTTATAAAGAGAATAAGCTTTTTTCATTACATCTTCAATATCCGAATTGTTTTTGTTCATAAAATAAATTTCACTTTTCACACTTGAAGTCATTAATATTAATTTTCTATATCTTTCTTCATGCTCTTCCTTTATCAGTAAGAATTTGTAATATTTCAGTAGTAATATTATAGATATTGCTATTGCAGTTCTTGTAAAGGCTATAATCGCTAAATCTTGGAACAATAGATAGCTATACCCTTTGAAACCAAGCATTATGCTAATTTCTATAATGTTTGAAAAAAGATCACAGAAAAATACAGAAAAAAATAAATCCGTTAAATTCGTTTTTGGTTTTCTCAAATAGAATAAATAAAATAATATGCCATAGCTAAAATAAAACAAAACATCAGCGCCTATAAATCCAAGGGTAGTATGTAAATTCTTAGTCCCAACGTATAAGAATATTCCCCTATAAAGGGGAGAAATTATGCCAGTTGCAAAGATAATTTCTATTGCATTAAATTCCTTATAAAAATAAAGAAAAACAGGCAATATGACAACTGACAAGGTTATTATAAACCCTGGAACAAAAAAATTTATATTAACTTGAGATGCTAGGGCTATGCCTATAGAAATAATAAAAATAGACTTTATCTTTTTCATGATTGTCTCCCTTATATACAAAATATTATATTAATAATAATATTATTATATATCAAATTAATTAATTCTAACACTTTAAAGACCTTAAATTACTTTACAACAAATAAACAAAAGCACCTGCTCCTAAGCAGATGCCATTGACTATATACTAAAATTATATTTTTTTATTACTCAATTGCCCTAATATAATGGGAACTTATTACATAATTGAACTACTTTTTCTCTAATTCCTTCTAAATTTCCTTCTCTATTTTCTATAGTTTCATTCATAAGGGCCGCTATTATTTTCATTTCTGCTTCTTTAAAGCCTCTAGTAGTTACAGCAGGTGTTCCAATTCTTATTCCACTTGTAACAAACGGGCTTAGAGTTTCATTTGGTACTGTATTTTTATTTACAGTAATGCCCACAAGATCTAATAGCTTTTCTGCTTCTTTACCAGTTATATTTTTATTTGTTAATTCTATAAGTAAAAGATGGTTATCTGTCCCGCCAGATACTAATTTAAATCCGTATTTTAAAAGTTCTTCACCTAAAACTTTTGCATTTTTAACTACTTGTTCAATGTAAACTTTGAATTCTGGCCTAAGAGCTTCTCCAAAGCAAACAGCTTTAGCAGCTATAGTCTGCATTAATGGTCCACCTTGCATACCTGGGAAAATAGACTTGTCTATTTGTTTTGCATATTTCTCTTTACATAAAATTGCTCCACCTCTAGGTCCTCTTAATGTTTTATGAGTAGTAGTTGTGACAAAATCAGCATATGGTACTGGCGACTGATGTGCTCCTGTTGCTACAAGCCCGGCTATATGAGCCATATCGACAAACATATATGCTCCAACTTCATCGCAGATTTCTCTAAAGGCTGCAAAATCTATTGCCCTTGGGTAAGCAGACGCCCCAATTACTATCATTTTAGGGTTATGCTCTTTAGCGAGCGTCCTCACTTCTTGATAATCTATTGTTTCTGTTTCTAAATTAACGCCATAAGGAATGATGTTATATAAAATTCCTGAAAAGTTTACTTTACTTCCATGAGTTAAATGTCCGCCATGGCTCAAATTCATACCGAGTATTGTATCTCCTGGTTTTAGTACAGAAAAGTATACAGCCATATTGGCTTGTGAACCTGAATGAGGTTGCACATTAGCATGTTCAGCACCGAAAAGTTCTTTCATTCTATCACGTGCTAAATTTTCTACTTTATCCACTACTTCACAACCACCATAATATCTCTTAGCAGGATAGCCTTCCGCATATTTATTAGTTAATATAGAACCATTTGCTTCCATTACAGCCTTGCTAACAAAATTTTCAGAAGCTATTAGTTCAATATGATCCTCTTGTCTTGTATTTTCCTCTTGAATAATTTCATAAACTTTTAAATCACTGTTTTTTAAGTATTCCATCATATACGTACCCTTCCTCTCATCTTTTAAATTAAATTATTATTTTTATTCAAATTTATAAAAATAAATATTATACTCCCATTATAAAATTTTATAGCTTATTAATCAACCTAAAGATGAAAATTTCCCCAAATGTTCTGAATTATTCGCGAAATATATCTATTATGAGAATTGAAAACCCTTAATAGCATAATTATATATATATATATGTATCATATTTCATATTAAAACAATAATAAATAATTCAATTTTCTAAATAATAATGTTTTATTAGATTTATGGTATATAATGATAGTGCGAATTTATTATATAATATACATAATTTTGTATTTACGATTTATCATAGCTATAAAAATCTAAAATTAGTTTTGTACTGAAAGGAGATCCCATGCATATTGATGATATTATTCATGTAGCTACCGAAGCTGGTAAAATCATATTAGAAAATGGCGGAGAAACTTATAGAGTTGAGCAAACAATTACTATGATATGTAAGTCCTATGGCATACCGCACACTGAAAGTTTTGTTACTCCAACTGGCATTATGGTCTCAATTACTAACAGTGAAAATAGGACTATTTCATTAGTTAGAAGAATAAATACTAGAACCGTTAATCTTCGTAAGGTTGCCATGATAAACAATTTGTCAAGGCAAATAGTTTCAAAGCCTCTATCCATGGCAGATATGAGAAAAGAAATTGAGTATATTAATAATATACCACCATATTCTCGAAGAACCACAACATTTTTTGCTGCTGGATCCTCAGGATTCTTCACCTTGCTTTTTGGCGGAAATTATAAAGATTTTTTTATAGCCTTTATAATTGGTGCTCTTATAAATTATTTAAGTGGATATTTAGAAAAATTAGAGATGAATGGTTTTCTCAAAAATATGTTAGGTGGTGCTTTAGCTGCAACCATAGCTCTTATAGCAGCAGCTTTAGGTTTAGTAGGTAATATGGATACTATAATAATAGGATCCATAATGATACTAGTTCCGGGAATCTCTATAACAAACGCAATACGGGATACTATTGCTGGAGATTTAGTTTCTGGGGTATCACGGTCAATAGAAGCACTATTCGTAGCTATTGCCATATCTGCAGGCACAAGTATAGTTTTCAAAATATGGGTATTGTTATTTGGAGGTGGTTTAATATGATCCTTAATTCATTTTATGCTTTTTTAAGTTCTCTCGGTTTTGGAGTATTATTTAATATTAGAGGTAAAAACCTAATTATCGCATCACTTGGAGGAGGTCTTACCTGGTTCACCTATCTTCTTACCGCAAGACTACAACCCTCCTTAGTTTTTTCATTGTTTCTTGCCTCTCTTGTAGGTAGTATTTACTCAGAAATAATGGCAAGAATTTATAAGAGTCCTGTTACCATATTTATAATTTGTGCAATTATACCTCTTGTTCCAGGTGGTGGAATGTATTATGCCACTCTTGAGGCAGTAAGAGGGAATTTTGATGCTTCTCTATCCAAAGGTGTTGAAACCCTGTTTAGTGCAGGAGCTATTGCAATTGGAATAGTTTTTGTATCTTCCATAAGTACAATTTTCAAAAAAATAAAGAAGTAAAATTTGCTATCAAATTTTACTTCTTTATTTTTTATAGTTATTTATTATTTTAAAAACATAAGGAAAGTTGAAACTAGCTCCTGAATTTTTTCTTCTTCAATTGGGTCATCTTCATGTAAAAGACAGTTTTTTGTATACCTCTCTAAAACTAAGCCACCAACCTTACTCATAGCGGCGCGAGCTGCCGCAACTTGAACCAATATGTTCTTACAACAAGCTTCACTAGTCACCATTTTTTCTATGCCTTTAACCTGTCCTTCTATTTTTCTTAGTCTCACTTGAATATCTCTCACTAGCTCATCATTTATTGCTTTATCTTTTTCTGTTGTCATTTTACCACTCCTATACATAATATAGTGAACCAATGTCATTAGTTAATTGTCATCTTAGGCGCTATACCGTTATCTAATTTAATGGAATATATAAATACTGTTCACAATTACCATACCCGGTATAGGTACTATTAATAATTATAGCATCAGAATTATTACAAATCAAGGTATAAACAGTGGAATTAATACATAAATTTTGTATATTTAAAAATTATGGACATAAAAACAGCATAATATTTTATATATTATGCTGTTTACTATAATAATACACACTTAATGTGTTATTTTTTTATTTCTGTTTTTGTGATACCTAATTCCAGAAGTTGCTTGTCATCAACTATGTTTGGTGCTTGGGTCATTGGACAGAAAGCATTTTGATTTTTAGGGAATGCTATTACATCTTTAATGTTTTCTGTTCCCGCTAAGAACATTGTTATTCTATCTAGTCCAAATGCGAGTCCGCCGTGTGGTGGTGGTCCGAATTTGAATGCTTCTAGTAAGAAGCCAAATCTTTCCCATGCCTTTTCCTGAGTAAATCCTAAAACTTTAAACATAGTTTCTTGTAGACTAGAATCGTGTATTCTTATACTTCCGCCACCTAATTCCTCTCCATTTAATACCATATCATAGGCTTTAGCCCTAACTCTACCCGGCTCTGACTCTAAATATTGTAGATCTTCATCCATTGGCATTGTAAAGGGATGGTGAGCTGCTACATATCTATTTTCTTCTTCGTTATAATCTACCAGTGGAAATTCTGTAACCCATACAAAGTTAAATTCTTTATTATCTTTTAAGATTTCTAGCTCTTTAGCTAACTGTAATCTTAAAGCACCCAGTGCTTGTAGAACTACGCTATCCTTATCTGCAACAATAAGTACTAAATCTCCAGCCTTTGCCTCCACCTTATCTAATATAGCTTGCATTTGCACTTCACTTAAGAACTTAGCTATAGGGGATTTAATCTCATCTTCTTTACACGCAATATAGGCAAGGCCTTTTGCTTTGTAAGCTTTAACAAACTCACCTAATTTGTCTAATTTTTTTCTGCCCATATCTGCAGAATTAGTAACTTTTATTGCTCTTACTGAGCCACCATTATCTATGGCATTTTTAAATACTACAAATTCACAATCACTTGACTCCTCAGTAATATTAACTATTTCCATTCCAAATCTTAAATCTGGTTTATCTGAGCCATATTTATCCATAGCTTCTTTGTATGTTATTCTTTTCATAGGAAGCATAACATCTTCATTTACTACTTCTTTAAATACTTTTTTAATAAGTGCTTCATTTACTGCTATAACATCGTCCTGCTCTATAAATGACATCTCTATATCCACTTGTGTAAATTCAGGTTGCCTATTTGATCTTAAATCTTCATCTCTAAAACATCTTGCTATTTGGAAGTACTTATCATATCCAGACACCATTAATAATTGTTTAAACAATTGTGGTGATTGTGGAAGTGCATAAAAATTTCCTGGATAATTCCTACTTGGAACTAAATAGTCACGAGCACCTTCTGGAGTACTTTTTGTAAGCATAGGCGTTTCTATTTCTAAAAAACCATTCTCATCTAAAAAATCTCGAATTACTTTAGTTGTCTTATGGCGTGTCATAAGAATTTTTTGCATATCTGGTCTTCTTAAATCAAGATATCTATATTTTAGACGTATATTTTCTGAGGCATCTAAATCTTCTTTTATATATATAGGTGGAGTTTCTGATTCAGATAATATCTTTATACTTTCTCCTTTAAGCTCTACTTGCCCAGTTGGCATATTGTCATTAGGAGATTGTCTTTTAATTATTTCACCAGTTACAGCAATACAGTACTCTGGTTTCACTAAATCCGCTTTTTCAAAAGCTTCCTTGTTTATTTCTTCACCAAAAACTAACTGAAGTAGTCCTGTTCTATCTCTTAAATCGATAAAAACAAGCCCTCCTAAGTTTCTTTTTGTTTGAACCCAACCCATTACTGTTGTTTTACTTGATATGTGTGTTTCACGAAGATCCCCACACATATTTGTTCTCTTTAAACCATTTAATGCTTCTGCCATTTTGTTCCCTTCCTCTCTTGACAGTTAATTCTTAATTCACAGCCCTTAGCCCTTAATTTTTAACCTTTAAAGTTAAGGGCTGTGAATTAAGCTTTAACTATATTAATAATTTCTTGTAAATTATCTAATTTAATTTCAAACTGTTGTCCATCACACATTCTTTTTATTTTAGCAATTCCTGTTTTAATTTCATCTTCACCTAAAATAATTGTATAGGAGGCGTCAATCTTATTTGCATATTTCATTTGAGCCTTTACACTTTTCTCCATATGATCGCATTCACATTTTATTCCCTGTTCTCTAAGAGAATTCACAATTTTAATTGCCTCATATTTAGATTCACCATTCATTGATCCAACATAAATCTCCATGTATCTTTCTTTAGGTATTTCTATGTTGTTTTCTTCCAGTGCCATTAATAGTCTTTCTATTCCCATACCAAAGCCCATAGCTGGAACATCTGGTCCACCTATTTGTTTAATTAAATTATCATATCTTCCACCACCACAGAGAGCAAGACCATTTTTGTCAAGCACTTCAAATACAGTTTTGGTGTAATAATCGAGTCCCCTTACTATAAGTGGATCCACATCAAAGGCTATATCCATAACGTTCAGGTAACTTTTTAAGCTTTCAAAGTGAGTCGAACATTCAACGCAAATGTAATCGGATATAATTGGTGCGCCACTAACTATTTCATTACAACTATTAACTTTACAATCTAAAATTCTTAGTGGGTTTTTTTCAAATCTACTTTTACAAGTTTCACAAAGATCCTCATATTTCTCTTTTAAAAATTCTTTTAATACATCATTATATTTTTTTCTACAACTCGGACATCCCATACTGTTGATTTTTAATTGAACACCTTCTATTCCAAGCTCTTGATATACTCTCATAACAAGGCTAATGACTTCAGCATCAATGGAAGCTTCCACAGAGCCGCAAACTTCTACCCCAAACTGATGATGTTCTCTAAATCTTCCCTTTTGCATTTTCTCATATCTGAAACAAGGAGTAAAATAATATAACTTTGTAGGTTGCACCTCATTAAACATACCGTTTTCTATAAACGCTCTTACTGCCGGTGCTGTTCCCTCTGGTTTTAGTGTAATACTTCTTCCACCCTTATCTTCGAAAGTGTACATTTCCTTTTGAACTACATCTGTAGTTTCTCCTACACCTCTTTTAAACAATTCAGTATGTTCAAACATAGGTGTTCTAATCTCACGGCACCCATACACAGAACATAATTTTCTAAATAAATTTTCTACATACTGCCATTTATAAATATTTTCAGGTAATATATCTTTAGTACCCTTAGGTGCTTGAATATCCATTTTATACCTCCTTTTGTTTAACTTAGGGTTTTAACTTTCAACTATATAATGTATCTAGTAGTGCAATTTTCTTTAGGATCATCTCATCTAGCCTTTTTATATACTCTCTAACATCCTTAATATTTGCAAATCTTTCATGCCTGTTTTCCTCTAAAAAAACAACTTTACAAACAGCATCAGCACCAAGTGCAATAATTGTCTGTTTTTCTTCAATCATTTGAATATTATATATTCCTTCGCTACCTGGTGTTGTATATCCAATATTCTCCATATTGCCCACCATATTTTTTTGCCTATACATATAATAAGGTTTCATATGCAGTCTTTTAGATAATTCCACAGTGTGCTCATACATTTGGTTTAATTCTTCTTGAACAGGAACTTCAAACCTATAATTATTAAGCATCTTTTCATGGAGCTTAGAAGCTCTTTTTATGGACAAACCATGAATTGTAATACTGTCAGGCTTAATTTTAAATATTTCATCGCAGGTTTTTATTATATGTGAAATTTTCTCCCCAGGCAGTCCTACTATTAAGTCCATATTTATATTATCAAAACCTAATTGTCTTGCCATAACAAATTTCTCTATAACGCTATCTACGGAATGAATTCTTCCGATTAATTCCAAGGTATCATCGTTCATAGTTTGAGGGTTAATGCTTATTCTATGCACTCCATACTTTTTCATAGTAGATAACTTATTAAAAGTTATACTGTCCGGTCTTCCGCATTCTACTGTGAATTCACGTACATTATTATGCTCCGTAAAGGCTTCATAAATACACTTCATTATAAATTCAAATTGCTCATCATTTACAGAAGTGGGCGTACCGCCTCCAAAATAGACACATTCGATATTTAGTTTTTTAGTTTTAATGTAATCACTTATTTCACTAATCTCATGAGACAGTGCCTCAAGGTAAGGCTGTACTATATCTTTGCATCTTTCTATAGGACTCGCTGCAAAAGAACAGTATAGACAACGGGTAGGACAAAAGGGCATCCCAATATAAACACTTATAGTGTCCTTGTTTTTATTAACAATATTTCTCTCAAACTTTGCAACATCAATACAAAGTTGTGCCTTATCTTCCCTTGTAACATGTTTTTCTTTGAACTGTTCTATTATAGCATCATCAGAGTATCCCTCTTGTAGTAGTTCAAGAGCTTTTTTTGAAGGCCTAATTCCTATTAAAGTACCCCAAGGAAGCTGATTTTCTGTACTCTTTGAAAAATATAAAAAAACAGCTTTTTTTACTTCATCCTTAAGTTTATAGGAATTATCAACCTTGTATTCAAAACTTTCAGGGCCCTTTTGTATTGTTACTATCTTTTCATTTACTTCAATATTAAAATCATAATTTTCCTCTACAAATTTAATATCTGCAAATAAAAAAAATAAATTTATCATTTGATATACGTCATAATTAAAATCTGCATTATTTAATTTTACCTTAATCATTTTAACTCCTTATGCTCCTTAGTTTATAACTTTTTTTTGGATTACATTAACCTTGTAAAAAAGGATTTCCCAATTTTTCATTGTTTATTGTGCTACTTGGTCCATGACCTGGATACACTATAGTATCCCCAGGAAGGCATAAAAGCTTCAATTTTATACTCATAATTATAGTATTGAAATCTCCTCCTGTAAAATCTGTTCTTCCGATGGAACCTGTAAAAAGAGTATCTCCTGTGAAAACAGCATTTTCAACTTTAAAGCACATACCACCAGGTGTATGGCCTGGTGTATCTAAACAAGTAAACTCTAAGTTAGAAATTTTTATTACATCCCACTGCTTTAGTAATTTGTCTGCCCCACCTTCAATAAGAGGACCAAATAAATACTCACCCTTTGTTATTAAGTCGTCGTCTGCTTTGCTTATACATACTATAGCCTTTGTAATGGCTTTTAATTTAGCCACACCGGTGGTATGATCTAGGTGTCCATGAGTCAAAAGTATATACAAAACTTTCGCACCCATAGCATCTATAGCGCCAGCAATATCCTCCACATCACCACCTGGATCTACAACTATAGCTTCTTTTGTAGTTTCATCCATTACTATATAACAATTTGATCCATATATTCCTGTAACAAGTTTTCTAATTTCCATATTAATCCTCCTAGAAGTCTTTCTTACTCTCTATAATTAAGGTCACTGGTCCATCATTTTGTATAAAAACCTGCATATCCGCACCAAAATCTCCAGTTTTAACTTCACCTAATACTAACCTGCATTGATTAACAAATTCCAAATATAATATTTGGGCTCCCTCTCCACCAAGGGCTCTCATAAAATTCGGTCTTCTGCCTTTTCTACAATCTCCATATAGTGTAAATTGTGAAACTACAATCATTTCCCCACCTACGTCTAGAAGGGACTTATTCATTTTTTCATCTTCTTCAAAAATCCTTAGGTTTAAAATCTTATCCACTAGGTATTTTACATCTTCCTGCGTGTCTTCCTGGCAAATGCCTAGGAGAACATTTAGCCCAAAACCTATTTCACTAATTAATTCACCATTTACTTCAACCTTAGAGGATTTTACTCTTTGCACAACTGCTCTCATAAATATCCATCTCCTAAATATAAAAAGTATCCACTAATTTTTAATTCTGTATACTTCTATTACACCAGTCAATTTAGTAATCTTCTTTTGTAATTCCTTCAAATGCTCAGTATCAGCAACTCTTAACTTTATATTTATTAAAGCCACATTATTTTTTAGCGTTTTTGCGTTAATTGAGTACAATTGAGTTTTTGTTACTGTTATTACCTCCATTATGTCAGACAATAAACCATACCTATCATCTGCTTTAATTTCAATTTCAGTAATATAGCCTTTTCCCTCAGAAGCTCCCCAACTTACCTCCACCACTTTATTAATTTCATTTTTCATCAAGGCTTCAACATTTTTACAATCTCGCCTATGAACAGAAACTCCACGTCCCTTAGTTATATAACCTATTATTTCGTCACCTGGAACTGGATTACAGCACTTAGCGAACCTTACAAGCACATTGCCCTCTCCCTTGACGATTAGCCCCGAAAAATCCATTTTCTTTTTCTCTTCTTTAGCTGAAGCCTTGGTTATCTTTTGTTCAATGTCCTCGATTGTCAAAGTTTCTGTTTTGTTTTTATTTTCAAAAACCTCTCTCAATCTATTAACTACAGTAGAAGGCATAATATCTCCTACTCCAACATAAGCAAATAAATCATCTAGGGTTTTAAAATTATATTTCTTGTATATTTTTTCTATGGCTTCTCCCTTGGCAATTTCTCCAAAATTGTGTCCTTGTCTTTTGGATTCTCTTTCTAATACTTCTTTACCTTTTTCAATGCTTTCATCTCTTTTAGCCTTTTTAAACCAAGCTTTAATTTTACTTTTAGCTTGATTACTCTTTGTAATGTTAAGCCAATCAATATTAGGACCCTTAGGCGATGGCGAAGTTACAATTTCAACTATTTCTCCGGTTTTTAGTTGATATTCCAGTGGCACCATTCGTCCGTTTACTTTTGCACCCATGCACCTATGACCTATATCTGTATGAATTCTGTAGGCAAAATCAATTGGTGTTGCATCCAGGGGTAAATTAATAACCTCCCCCTTTGGTGTGAACACAAATACTTCATCTGAAAACAAATCAATTTTAAATCCTTCCATAAACTCTTCTGCGTCAAAGGTTTCCCCTTGCCATTCAAGAATATCTTTTAACCAAGAAAGTTTAGAATCAAAATTTTCATCATCACTGTTCTCTTTGCCCTCTTTGTATTTCCAATGGGCAGCAATTCCATATTCGGCAGTTTTATGCATCTCATAGGTTCTAATTTGAATTTCAAAAGGTTTTCCGTGAGGTCCAATTACTGTTGAATGAAGGGACTGATACATGTTAGGTTTTGGCATTGCAATATAATCTTTAAATCTTCCTGGAATTGGTTTATAAACCGTATGCACTATCCCAAGCGCTGCATAGCAATTTCCAATATCATTAACTAAAATTCTAACTGCAGTCAAATCAAAAACTTGATCTATAGTTTTGTTTTTGGCAACCATTTTTCTGTAAATGCTGTAAAAATGTTTTGGCCTTCCATCAATGTCAGCCTCTATTCCTACAATATTTAAGTTTAATTTTAATTCAGTTATTATGTTGCTGATATTTTCTTCTCGCTCAACTCTTTTTTCTGCAATTTTCCGAACTAAATTATAATATTCATTTGGATTTAAATATCTGAGTGATAAGTCTTCTAGTTCCCATTTAATTTTAGACATGCCTAGTCTGTGGGCTAGGGGTGCATAAATATCCAAAACCTCTTTTGCCTTTAGCTTTTGATTTGCAACAGGCATATATTTTAGCGTACGCATATTATGCAGCCTATCTGCAAGTTTAATAAGTATAACTCTAATATCCTTTGCCATAGCTAAGAGCATTTTGCGTATATTATCTGCCTGTTCCTCTTCCTTTGTCTTATATTTTATGAGACCAAGCTTTGTTACCCCCTCAACTAAATTTGCTATTTCTATACTGAATTCTCTGCTTATATCTTCATAAGTATATACTGTGTCTTCAATTACATCATGAAGTAAGCCCGCAACAATTGTACTGGTATCGAGTCCCATTTCCGCCAAAATACAGGCAACTTCTACTGGGTGCACAATATAAGGCTCTCCTGATTCTCTCTTTTGCTCTTTATGTGCAGCGTAAGAAAAATTAAAGGCCTTAATAATAAGATCTTTATCTAGAATATTACAATTATTTTCAATCTTATATAACAATTTTTCTAACATGCCTTATACACTCCTAAAATCAAAGGCTGGTTTAATTAACCAGCCGATACTTTTTACTAATATTATATAATATTATGTAGAATTATGCAATTTGAATTTAGTAATTTACTACATAAATTTAAATAAGAATTAAATATCGTACTTTACAAGAGACATTATATCATAACCTTTTAATTTGTCCTTTCCATTAAGCTCTGTTAATTCAATTACAAAGTTTAAGGATACAACCTCTCCGCCCATTTGCTCTATAAGTTTTGTTACTGCTGCTACTGTACCGCCTGTAGCAAGTAAATCGTCTACTATAGCTACCTTTTGTCCAGGTATTATAGCATCTTTATGAATTTCAAGTTTATCTGAGCCATATTCCAGGTCATACTCAATTTCTATAGTGCCATAAGGTAACTTACCAGGCTTTCTAACTGGAACAAATCCCGCTCCAAGAGCATAGGCTACTGGTACACCGAATAAAAACCCTCTAGCTTCTGGTCCTACTATTACATCTATTTTTTTATCTTCTAAATATGCTACCATTTCATCAATAGTGTGCTTAAGGGCTTTATGGTCTTGTAGTAAGGTAGTTATATCTTTAAAACTGATACCTTTTTTTGGAAAATCCTCTATTATTCTAATATTATCTTTTAAATCCACGATAATTCCCCCCCCTAAAAATAAAATCAAAGTTTACAAACACAGCAAAATTTGATTAGTTTTCTTTTTTCATCAATACTGCTTATTATATATTATAATGCGTTATTTATGCAACACAAAGATTATGTAGTATCTCACCTAAACATAAGACTATTTTTTAATTCTTTATCTAAGTACTTTGATATCTGCAATGCTCTATTGCTATCTGAGGTAATAAATAACTCAACAACAATTTTAGCATTATCCATTCTTCCAACAGCATTAATGGTAGGCATAACTGTTAATGCTAATTTTGATACTGTATCTTCATTAATATCAACAATATTATGAGTTTTTAGTAGTGCACAAATTCCATAATTATTTGTGTTTTTTAATTTTTTCATACCCTCTTGCGCAAATATTCTATTTTCACTCTCAAGCTTTGTTTTACTAGAAATAGTACCTATCATTACCAAATCCATATATTTGTTTATGGATTTCATCTTGTAGTAGGAGGATATCGCTTGTGCTATTTTAAAGGTTACTCCTGAAGTACATAGCCCTTTGAAAGGATAATTGCAACCCTCTTGTTTTGGATTCACAACAATGGTGTCTGGCGGTCTTTTAATAGGCTCATGAAAATCTGTGATTATAACGTCAATTCCCATGTATTTGCATAATTCTATTTCACTGAAAGAATTGATGCCACAGCCTAAGGTTATGATAAGTCCTGGCCCTAAATATTTTATATGCTTAGTAATATCACTTTCAACTAAATCACGGCTTTCGCTCTGCTGACTTGGTATAAAATACTCAACATCAGCATTTAGAAACTTCAACACTAACATCAATAGGGAAATTGCTGTAATACTATCTACATCATAAAATCCATAAAGGACAATTTTTTCTCTCTCATTTATAGCTTTGACAATCCTATATAATGCATCCTCCATTCCTTTTAATAAAAATGGATTATACATATTATAATCTATAAAGCCAGTATTATTCTTTTGCATGTTTTTAAGATAATCCACCATAAAAACTCCTCAAAGTTAATAGGAAACCTACAAATTTTAAAATTTCCTGTTTAACAAAATTAAAAAAGACAAAGAAGTAGTTAATACATCATACTTCTCTGTCTTTAATTTTTAACTATTTGAGCCAAAGTGTAACTTTAGCAATTGCTTCTTATGCTCTTGCTTTCGAAGTTTTCTTACTATTTCTATTTTTAAGCAATACCCAAACTGGACTTGCTATAAATATTGAAGAATAGCATCCAACTGCTATACCGAAAATTAATGGACCACTAAGATCTCTGATAGATGGTACAAATACATATACCGAAATTATACAAATTAAAACTGTAGCAACTGTGTTTATTGACCTTGCCAAAGTTTGTGTAACACTTGTATTAGTAATTTCTTCTATAGATGATTTTCTCATAATCTTTTGGTTTTCTCTTATTCTATCAAATATAACAATAGTATCATTAATAGAATAACCAACTACAGTAAGAATAGCAGCTATGAAAGTTGCGTTTACTGGTGTTTGGGTCACTGCATATACTGTAACCACAATTAAAATATCATGTACTAATGCAATTATGGCCGCAGCTCCAAAGTTAAATTCAAATCTAAATCCCACATATATTAACATACAAATCATAGCAACAATTAAAGCAGTTACTGCTTTTGTCTTTAATTCAGTACCAATAGATGCACCAATTGTATCTTGTGACAATAATTCACTAGATTTAAACTGTGCCTTAATATCTTTTACCATGGTTCCTATTTCTAATGGAGAAAGAGCATCGCTTTTTACGGTTATTTCTAGCTCCTTACCATCATTTATCGTTTTTGATAAATATTCACCCTTTGCATGTTTATCAATTATTTTATCAACATCTGCTTTTACAAAAGTCTGATTCATCTTCATATCAAGTGCTGTACCACCTTTAAAATCAATACCTAAGTTTAGTCCTTTTGTTGCCATAAATCCCATTCCTATTAAAATTACGAATAGCGACACAGCAAAGAATATTTTAGTTTTTTCAACTATCTTTAACATATGCTTACCCCCTCTTCACGCCAAAATGAGATGTTTTACTTATTAGTCCCATTTCGACTGCTAATTTTAATAAGAATTTAGTGCATGTAAGTGCGGTAAATATACTTATAGTTACACCAATTACTAATGTAAGTGCAAAACCTTTAACTGAGCCTGTTCCCATCATATAAAGAACTAAACCAGCAATTATAGTTGTAATGTTTGAATCTAATATTGATGGCAATGCTCTATGAAAACCAGCATCTACAGAAGATTTTATTGATTTTCCAGTTTTTAGTTCTTCTCTTGTTCTTTCGAATATTAACACATTAGCATCTACTGCCATACCAATTGTAAGCAGGAATCCTGCTATACCCGAAAGTGTTAAAGTGGCGTTAATGGCTGAAAATGCACCAAGAACCAAAACCACATATAAAATTAATGATATATTTGCAATAATACCCGGTGCCCTATAATATAAAAGCATAAATATGAATACAAATAATGTCCCTATAGCTCCAGCCTTCATACTTAATGATAATGCATTTGTACCTAAAGTAGCACCTACTGTTTTAACTGAAACAGCTTTTAAAGTTACAGGCAATGCTCCTGATTTTATAATTTGAGCTTGTCTTGTAGCTTCCGCTAAATCTTTACTACCTGTAATAACAGCCTTACCATCTGTAATAACTGCTTGCACTGTAGGATTAGTTAACTCCACATTATCCATATAAATGGTTATTGGCTGATTTAAAAATTTCTGCGTTGCTGCAGCGAATTTTTTCGTACCTTCTGCATTAAGTTCAAGACCTACAGTAGGTTTATTATCTTGACCTGGGTATGCAGAAGCATCCTTTACATCTTTACCAGTAAGAATTGTCACTTTATCAGGGCCAACAAATTTAAGCTCTCCTGATTTTGCAACAGTATCAAGAATTTCTTTAGAATCGAATACACCTGGAATCTCAATTCTAATTCTATTATTACCTTCTTTGGTAACTAATGTCTCACTAATTCCCATTTTGTTTACTCTCATAGAAATAAGCTCAATTGCTCTGTCTAATGTTTTTGAATCTGGCTTTTCCCCTTGAACCTCTTCTAAAACAGAAATTCCGCCTTGTAAATCTAACCCTTTATTTATTGTTTCAGTAAATGGTTTAAACCTATAAGCGCCTATTGTAAATCCTTTAAAACCTGTATATGCCAATATTACAATAACTAAAACAGTGGTGAAAAACAATATCATGCTTTTTTTCTTTTTCATCTTTATCCCCCTTTGTTGCTTAATCATAAATACAATTATATTATGATTAACAAAATTAGTCAATATTAGGTAAATTCTATTTATTTATCCATTGTTTTTGCTTTTAAAGCTATAGCACATTCTATCCTTTTCTTTTGCATTTTGCATCCAATTTCATAAGGAATATGCATATCTCCATTAAAATTAAAGTTATTTGCTTGGCATCCACCACTACAATAAAATTTAGCCCAGCAATCATTACATTTAGGTTTGTTGTAAATGTGTGCTTCTTTAAACTCTAGTTCCATTTCTTTATTATGCATTCCATTATATATATCACCCATTAGAAAATCTTTATTACCAACAAATTGATGACAAGGATATATATCACCATCCGGAGTAACAGCTATGTATTCATGACCTGCTCCACAACCAGAAATTCTCTTATAAACACAAGGTCCACCCTTAAGGTCTATATTAAAATGATAAAATTTAAAATCATTTCCATCCTTGTGTCTTTGAAGCATATCCTTATATAATTTATCATATTGATCAAAAATAACCGGCAAATCTTCTTCTCTAAGTGATAGTGCATGTTCCTTCGGAAGCACCACTGGTTCTATAGATATTTCTTTGAAACCTAAATCTGCCATATGTTTTATATCTTCAAAAAAGTCAGTATTTTCTCTAGTGAAAGTTCCTCTCACGTAATAAGCTTTTGACTTATCTCTCATATCAACCATTTTTTTAATGTTAGGAAGTATTCTATCATAGGATCCAGTTCCATCTGCTCTTACTCTAACTTTATCATTAACAGATTTTCTACCATCTATACTAAGTACTATGTTACCCATATTTTCATCCATATATTTCATGATTTCGTCATTGAGCAATGTAGCATTAGTTGTCATAGTAAATCTTATAGATTTATTATGAAGTTTTTCTTGGACTTTAGCATGTTCCACTATTTCTTTTATTGTATCAAAAGCCATAAGCGGCTCTCCACCAAATAAATCCACCTCAATGTTTTTTCTTGGACCAGATTTCTCTATAACAAAATCTATTGCTTTCATTCCCACTTCTGCTGACATGACGCTTCTAGCACCATGATATTCACCCTCATCAGCAAAACAGTATTTACATCTTAAATTACAATCATGTATTACATTTAGGCATAATGCCTTTATATAAGACTCTTTTTCTCCACTTTCCATTGCAATTGCTCTGTACAAATCTCCTGTATATAGCATTTCTTCCTTGATTAAGCTCAAAATTTCATTGTAAGCTTCTTCAATATCTTCTACCATATATTTATCTTTAAAAATTTCTAATAACTCTTCTTTTTCTCTAAGGGAAGTATCATCCAAAAGATCATAAACTATTTCATCAACTACATGTAGTGCTCCAGAATTTACATCAATTACATAATACTCGTTGTCTTGTATATATTTATGAATTAGTGACAAGTTATTTTCCTCCTAACAAATTTAAAGCAGTAACCCTAAGTGTTACTGCCACATTAGTAATATTAGTTCTCACACGCTAAATTAGCTACTGTACAAGAAGTTTTACATGCTGATTGACAAGAATTAGCACATTCCTTGCATCCTGGTTTTTTTAAACTTTCTTTAATACTTGTTTTATTTATAGTTTTTATATGTTTCATTTCAATTCCTCCATTCGTAAAGTTTCGGTATGATTATATCATAATATCTTGGCTAAATAAAGCATTTCTATAGATTTATTCCAAGCATTCCAGCAAGTGTACCTATACCTAGTGCTAAAGCTGTCCTTACTACTTCTCTCATACCAATAGCAGTGCTTCCACCACCAACGACTTTAACTAGGTATAATACTAACATGTAAATAGCTGCCACCATAATTCCCATTAGCCAACCTTTTTCTCCTGCTTTTTTTGCAGCATATACTGACCCATAAAGCACACTAACTAATGTTATTACAATATAAAAAACAGATGTTACCTTCATGCTAGCTGGTAAATAGCCTGTTATAATAGAATAGGCTACCAATACAATTAAGGTTAAAATTGAAGCCCTAAATACACCTTCTGCAGCACAAGAATATTTTACTTTGTTTTCCATGTAAATCCCCCCTTTTTTGTGGATTTCAACTAAAAAAATTTAGTTGAAATCTATAATATTAATTATGATTAAAAAGGGGGTTTTATTACTTAATTCTTTACTTTTTCTCTAATACCACATCAGAACTGCTTGAATTTTTAACAGAACCTATTCCGGTTCTTGCTAATTTAATTTTAGTTCTATCAGGACCACTTTCTAATATAACAAATTCTTCTTGCATATTGACTATTTTCCCAATTATACCGCCTTTAGTCATTACTTCATCATTTACTTTTAAATCATTTAAAAGTGCAGCATATTTTTTCTTTCTTTTATTTTCTGGTATAAATACTACTAAATAAAACACCACAAGCATTAATATTATAGGTAATAAAGATACTATTTGATTCATTTATATTCCCCTCCTTTCAATATTTTTTAAATTATAATAAAATAATTCTCCTATAAAAATTAATTCCTAAGAATAATAACATTACTTATTATTACTTTTATAGGGTAATCATATTATAGCAATTAATTATGGGTTTTCATTCCACTGAGCTAGTTTTTCAGCCTTAAATTCTTCAAAACAATCATTATCAATAGCAGATCGAATGTCTTCCATAAGCTTATTATAAAAATATAGATTATGAAGTACACAGAGCCTCATGGCGAGCATCTCTTTTGCCTTAAATAAGTGTCTTATGTAGGCTCTTGTATAATGTTTGCAAGCAGGACATTGACACCCTTCATCAATGGGAGCAGCATCTAGTTCAAATTTAGCATTCATTATATTTATTTTACCATCACTTGTGAACACATGTCCATGCCTTCCATTTCTTGCGGGCAAAACACAATCAAAAAAGTCTACTCCTCTTGACACTGCTTCTAAAATATTACTTGGGTAACCTACCCCCATAAGATATATTGGTTTATCCTGCGGCAAATATGGAACAACTGCATCAATGATTCTATACATGTCTTCATGAGACTCTCCCACAGCCAGGCCACCAATAGCATAGCCATCTAAATCCATTTTAGCAATAGCTTTAGCATGTTCTACTCTGATATCCGCGTATGTTCCCCCTTGATTTATTCCAAATAACATTTGTTTGTTATTTACAGTATCCTCAAGAGAATTCAATCTATCCATTTCAGTCTTACATCGTTCGAGCCACCTTGTAGTTCTTGCTACTGAATCTACTACATATTCTCTAGTAGATGGGTTTGGTATACATTCATCAAAGGCCATCGCAATGGTAGATCCTAAATTGCTTTGAATTTGCATACTTTCTTCTGGGCCCATGAATATTTTCTTTCCATCAATATGTGAATTAAAGTAAACCCCTTCTTCTTTTATCTTTCTCATGGCTGATAGAGAAAATACTTGAAATCCACCTGAATCTGTAAGAATAGGTCTATCCCAATTCATAAATTTATGAAGTCCTCCCATTTGCCTTACAACCTTATCAGAAGGCCTTAAGTGCAAATGATAGGTATTAGATAATTCAACTTGACAATTGATTTCTTTTAAATCCATGCTAGAAACGGCACCCTTAATAACCCCTTGAGTTCCTACGTTCATAAAAACAGGTGTTTGAATAGTTCCGTGAGGAGTTGTAAATTCTCCACGTCTTACTTTACCACTTTTCTTAAGTAATTTATACATTTTTGCCCTTCTTTCCTCACAATAATTAAGAGTTAGTTCTTAATTATTAACTAATATAAAAACATTGCATCTCCAAAGCTGAAGAATCTATATTTTTCTTTTACCGCCATATCATAAGCACCCATAACTAAATTTTGGCCTGCAAAAGCGCTAACTAGCATTATTAGTGTAGATTCGGGTAAATGAAAATTTGTTATTAATGCATCAACAATTTTGAATTTATAGCCTGGATATATAAATATATCCGTCCAACCTGATTTTTCTTCTACTCTCCCATTGGTATTTGCTATACTTTCTAAAGTTCTATTAGAAGTAGTGCCTACAGCAATTATTCTACCGCCCTTTTCTTTTGTCTCATTAATTACATCAGCTGTCTGTTTATTTAAAACATAATACTCTGAATGCATTTCGTGATCTTCCACTAATTCAGCTTTTACAGGTCTAAAAGTACCTAGGCCTATATGCAGTGTTACAAAAGCAACTTTAACACCCTTTGCTTTAATTTGTGAGAGCAAATCTTCTGTAAAATGAAGCCCTGCAGTAGGCGCTGCAGCTGACCCTATTTGTTTTGAAAACACAGTCTGATATCGTTCTTTATCTTCTAATTTTTCAGTTATATATGGTGGTAGAGGCATCTCTCCAAGCTTATCTAAAACCTCTTCGAAAATTCCTTGAAATTCAAATTCTACTATTCTACTACCGCCCTCAGAAATACTTATAACTTGTGCCTTTAACTCTCCGTTACCAAAAATAAACCTAGTTCCAATCTTTGCTTTTTTTCCAGGTTTTACTAAGGTTTCCCAATGATTAACATCTATTCTCTTTAGAAGCAAAAATTCCATTTTACCGCCTGTATCTTCTTTCACTCCTAGAAGTCTTGCAGGTAAAACCCTTGTATCATTTAGTACTAAACAATCTCCTGTGTTTAAATAATCTATTATATCTTTGAACCTTTTGTGTTCTATTTCTCTATTAGTTTTATTAACTACCATAAGTCTTGACTCATCTCTTTTTTGGAGTGGATGCTGCGCTATAAGCTCCTGTGGTAAGTCAAAATTAAAATCCTTTACGTTCAAAAAAACTACACCCTTTCTTTCTGCAAAAATATTTAAATTTCATTGTCTTCATCATCAAAAACTGTTAATTGTTTAAGGTTTTTATGCACCTTTGACTTTTTCATAGGCCTATTTAAATGTTCATAGGCCTTTTCAGAGGCTACTCTTCCCCTTGGGGTTCTTATTATGAATCCCTTTTGAATTAAATAAGGTTCGTAGACATCCTCTAGAGTCCCTATTTCCTCGCCTATAAAATAGGATAAGGTCTCTATGCCTACTGGTCCACCCTTAAAATTATCTATAATAGCTTCCAATATTTTATTATCAATTCTATCAAAGCCTTCGCCGTCTATTTCAAGAAGTTCAGAAGCTGCCGTAGCTAAGCTTAAATCAATGATCCCATTGCCTTTAACATCACAATAATCGCGAACCCTTTTTAGCAAACGATTAGCAATTCTAGGAGTACCCCTTGAACGTCTTGCAATTTCAACAGCTGCCTCCTGCGTTATTTCTACCTTTAAAATAGCTGAAGACCTAATTACTATTTCTTTTAGCTCATCTTGCGTATAATATTCCATAGCACTTAGTACACCAAACCTATCACGAAGAGGCGCTGTTAGGAGCCCTATTCTAGTAGTTGCACCAATGAGTGTAAACTTTGGTAAATCGAGTCTTATAGATTTAGCTGAAGCGCCTTTTCCAATTACAATATCTAGAGCATAATCCTCCATAGCAGGATATAATATTTCTTCTACATTTCTATTGAGCCTATGTATCTCATCAATGAAAAGCACATCATAATCACTAAGTGAAGTTAAAATAGATGCCAAATCCCCTGCTCTTTCAATAGCGGGCCCTGAGGTTACTTTTAAGTTTCCCTTCATTTCCTTTGCAATAATATTCGCTAGGGTTGTCTTTCCAAGTCCAGGAGGCCCATATAAAAGCACATGATCCAGAGCTTCTTCTCTATTTTGAGCTGCTTTAATGAATATATTTAGTTTTTCTTTTATCTTGGGTTGACCAATATACTCTCTAAGTCTTTGTGGTCTTAGGGAATATTCCGCCTCCATATCTTCTTCAATGATAGAAGAAGTAATAATTCTTTCCTCTATATCATCCATAGTTTACTCCCACCTTAGTTCATTAAATATTTCAAACAATCTTTAATCATATTTTCAAGGGATAACTTGTTATCGCTAGCTTTTAATGCCTTTTCAGCTTCCTTTTCAGAATATCCAAGTGACATAAGAGCTCCTAAAACCTCCATAAGTTTTCTATCCTCTACTACATCGCCTCCTGAAAGTTGTGAAAAATTGTTAACTTCAGACTGCTCAATATGAATTTTTTCCCTAAGCTCTAGAATTACTCTCTGAGCGATTTTCTTTCCTATGCCAGGAGCTCTTTGTAGTGTTTTTTCGTCTCCTGATACAATAGCATATCTTAAGCTTTGTACACTACAAATAGAAAGTAGTGATAAGCCGGCTTTTGCACCAACTCCATTGACACCAATTACAAGAGTAAACATCTCTATCTCGCCTTTTGTTAGAAAGCCGTATAGTCCAATAAAATCTTCTCTAACAATTTGCTTTATATATAATAACACATGCTCGCTGGTTTTAGGCATCTTTGCCATAGTACTTCCGGAGGTATATATTTTATACCCCATACCATTATTATCTATTATAATATAGTCTTTATTAATACCTATAAAAATTCCTTTTATATATTCGTACACAATATTCCTCCTAGCGTTCTCTTATGGGATGTAAAATAGACAATTATTATACCCAGCAGAAAATAGCGACTATATAATACTTTACCACCTAACCGCTATTAATTCAATAATTAACAATGGAAATGTTTATAAATAAGTAAAAAAACCTTAAGAAATATATTTTTCTTAAGGTTATAGTGCTTGTTTTTTTATTTTGCATGAGAGTACTAAGATTTTAATAAACCCCTAGCATAATCAAAAGCTTTTTCTGGAGTTTTAAATTCCCCACTTTCATATTCTTGATCAACTTCTACAGCCTGGATGCCACCATTATCTTTACTATGTTTTCTACCGCGAATTAGGTCTTCTACCAGTCCGTCTTTTTCTTTTAAATCATCTATTTTTATATATTGTAGTTCTCCACTGTCTTTTGATTCAAAATCATATTGCTTTTGTCTACCATCATCTGCATATACATTAGAATTAAATATTTTATGAGCTACTATATCACCATTATTATCTGTTTTATAAATTGTTACAAAGTTATTATATACACCTAAATAAAATCTATTTGCACAATAACTGTACCTATCACTATTATTAACAAAAATAATTTCATGATCACTCATATTGGAAACTGTGTAACCTTGGTTTTTAAAAAACTCGTCGAGTTGTGCTTGTGTTTTACTATTTAATAGAGTGGATCCGTTAAAATGTTTTTCTAATACCATATTTCTTACTTCACTATCTTTATATTTAATTTTAAAAATAAATTTTGTGTCTTCAGTTACCTTCGGCAAATTATTAGTTACTGATGCTTGAATTGAATCCTCGCTTTTGGCAATAAGTTTCAAGTATGGCATTTTACCAGAAGATTGTAGCACTAAATTATGATTAGTAATATATTGAGCAAGTGAATAGCTGGCAATAACAAAAGCAATTAATAGGGTTGTTAATATTGTATATAAAATTTTTTTATTTTTCATATTACCCCTCCTTATTTGGAATTATGTCCATATATAGGGGTATTTATTCAATTGAGATATTTTATTTATCTAGATCTTTTCCAAAATCAGTAACAATATCTAATATCAAAGGATAAGGCTAAATTACAACCGTCAAAAAAAACTGTCATAATTGAGACTTTCAATTATGACAGTTTTTTTATCCACTTATGATTTACACTTCCTTAACACTCCCCAACAGCGTATTGCTGCAATCCTACTTTGGTTTCACCTTCTAGTCGTCCTATTGTTTCCGATAAAACTCTACATATTAGTTCTAAATTACCATCCTTAAAATCAAGTCTTTTAGAAGTTAGAATACAAAGTTGCCATTGCAATGTTTCTAATAAAAACATATTATATATGTCTGTAGGAACATTTTTTTTCACATAATCCAGTCTCTTAAGCGCTTCATCATCATGGATCTCGTAAGCTTTTGTAACAACATGAGTGTACTCTTTATAAATAGTTTCATCAAAAAACATAAGATCACCTTCCTTTTATAGAATTTGTGTTGGATAATTTAATATTATTACGAATCCTATATTTTGTCAATATTGTTAAATTATATTCAAACTCAGTCAATGAAGCATTACTATGAGGATAAAATTTCAACTTTTTTATATTAATACATCTTGAAAGGAGCTTATCATGCCAATTTATAGATTATCAAATAATTTAGTATTCCCTGACCCATCTCTTGCAGAGGAGGATGGGCTTTTAGCCCTAGACGGCGACCTATCTCCCGAGAGATTACTACTTGCCTATTCCAATGGAATATTTCCATGGTTTTCAGATGAGGAACCAATCCTTTGGTGGTCACCGGATCCAAGATTTGTTCTTTATCCAAAGGATATTAGAATTTCTCATTCCATGAAAAAAATACTTAAAAAGAATATCTATAAAATTTCCTTTGATACTTGTTTTAGAGATGTTATATCCAATTGCTCTAATATGAGAAAAGAAGAAGGCACATGGATTACAAATGAAATGATTGAAGCTTATTGTAAATTACATGAACTTGGCTTTGCTCATTCTGTAGAGACCTGGTATGAAGATAAACTAGTTGGTGGGTTATATGGTATAAGTATGGGAAAATGTTTTTTTGGTGAATCCATGTTTTCAACTATGGATAATGCCTCTAAGGCTGCCTTTATTACTCTTAGCAAGTTATTAGATGAGAAGGGGTTTGTTGTGATTGACTGCCAAGTTCATACACATCATTTAGAAAGTTTAGGTGCGGTATATATTTCTAGAGAAGATTTTTCGCAAATGGTAAAAAGAGCAATTTCAATAGAACCTTTAAAATTGTTCTTTTAGTTGCATAATTCCTTATATTGTTCAATAATTTTGTTGACCTTTTGCTTATTTTGTCTAATAATGTATATATAATTATAAAAAACATTTTTTACACTTAGGGGGATTAGAATGCTAAAATGGAATCTACTAAAATCAAAACCGAATAAAATAGCTATAAAAAATAACATAGAAAATGAAAAAAGTCAACATCTACCAGCTCAAAACAAACTTGCAGTTTTAAAACATAATCAAAAATGCATTGTAAATAAGTTAAGTAATAAAATTGATGAAACCGGTTTTGCTACAGAAAATTTAATTGGTATTACCAACAATATTAATCAGTATGTGGAAGTTCAGATGATTTCCATTGACAAATTGGTAAGTGAAATCACTAATTATTCTGCATTAGCTGAGGAAGTGCTAGCAAGTACAGAAAATTCAAAGCAAATAGCTGAACAAACTATGGAAATAGCAGAGGAAGGTCGCATGGCTGTAGATAATTCTATTAAAGCCATGAGTGAAATAGAAACTTCTGTCAGCGACGCAAAGATCGTTGTTATGGATCTTAACACAAAGTCTGCACATATTAATGAGATGCTAGATGTTATTAAAGATATAGCTAATCATACAAACCTACTCTCTTTAAATGCTTCTATTGAAGCAGCAAGAGCTGGAGAGGCCGGTAGAGGGTTTACTGTAGTTGCTCAAGAAGTTAAAAAATTAGCAGAACGAAGCGTGGAGTCTGCTGGATTTATTTCAAAGACCATAAATGAAATAAATGATAGCATTGCACATACAATTGCTGCTATGGATAAGACAACTGCAAAAGTAAAGGAAGGAAGTGACATAGCTCAAAATACTATGTTAGTTTTCCAAAATATTATAAATGCAGTACAAACTAGCACTGATGTAACGGCAGAAATAAATCTAGCACTAGTAAGTCAAACGGAAAATCTAGAAAATGTTATAAGCTCCACAGAGGAAATGAGCCATACTTCCGAGAAATTGTTATCTGTTGTAGAATCAGCTTCTTTAAATACCCAATATACAAAGACTTCTCTTAATATCCTATGGGAGGTTTCAGAAGATTTAAAATATATATCCGATAAATTGCTCCAAGAAGTCCCGGTAGCTACAAAGGAAGATTCCACTTTAACAACCTGTTTACATGGTGTACCACTTGGATTTGATCCAGCCCTTGCAATTGACCAAGAAAGTGGACAAGTAATTGTAAATGCTCACGCAGCACTACTTACCATTGGTTCTACAGGTGAAATTTCTCCAGGTATAGCAAAAAGCTGGTATGTAGAAGAAGATCATTTAACTTGGGTTTTCAATTTAAGAAAAGGAGCGAAATTTCATAATGGACGTGAACTAACTTCTACTGATATTAAATATTCTTATGAAAGAATTTTAAGCCCAGCATTGAAATCTCCCAATAGTTGGTTTCTTGAAAACCTAGAAGGCGCTACTGAATATTTACAAGGACATGCTAATGAAGTTATTGGAATAAGAATATTAGATAAATATAGAATTTCTCTAAAGCTTACAGTTCCCTACACTGGATTTTTGTTGAATCTTGGACAATACTGCTGCTCTATTATAGCAAAAGAAGAAATGGGAAAAGGCAAAATTGTAGGTTGTGGCCCATTTGTTTTAGACGATGTAAAAACTGATGGTTGTACTCTTACAGCTTTTAAAGATTACTTTGGTGGTGCTCCTTATGCAGACAAAATCCACATTGAGTTTAATCCTAAAAACCCTGCAGAAAAGTTTTTAAATAAAGATTATAATTTTATTACAGTAGATAATAAAACCCTTATGGAAAGTTTAAAAAGCTCTGTTTCTTCCTCAATTAGTATGAAAGATGTTATGGGAACCTATTATGCTGGTTTTAATTTAAAAAGCAATTGTCCACTAATTCAAGATGAACAAATAAGAAGAGCGTTAAATCATGCCATTGACAGAAAAAGAATTATCAAAGAAATTTTAGGTGGCATGGCCATAGAAGCAAAGGGTCCTTTCCCACCTAGCATAATAGATAACAAATATTTACCCGGACTTGACTACAATCCTACTATGGTGAAGGACTTAATAGCTAAGAAAAGATTAGGGTCTTCTCTAAAGCTTAAATTATTAATAAGAGATGGAAGCTCTGATACAGTCTTTAATAAAATTGCACAATACGTACTTGAAGACTTAAAGACAGTAGGAATTGAGTGCAATATTGAAAAGGTGACCTCTGATAAATATTTTGCGAGTATACCTAATAGTGATTTATTTATAAGTAGATGGATTGCAGATACTGGTGACGCAGATAATTTCCTTCAGCCTAATTTTAATCATACAAATTATACGGATTTTACAGGATATAAAAATGAAAACGTATTAGAAATGATGAATAGTGCTAAAGAAATATTAAATCCACTTAAGCGCATTAAGGTGTACGAAGATATTCAAAAGGAAATTGTTCAGGAAAGTCCATGGATTTTCTTATATCATCCTCAAGTAGCTGTAGCTACTAATGCTGGTGTATTAGGCGCCAGGTTAAATCCTCTAGGAATTGTAAGATTTGAAGATATTGTTGTAGAATAATAAATATAGTTATAGAGAAAAAACAAATCAGCATAAAGATGTAAATCTTTATGCTGATTTAATTATACTATATACTATTCTACTTTTTCAAACTCTGATTTACTAACTCCACATAGTGGGCAAACCCAATCTTCAGGTATATCTGCAAATTTAGTTCCTGGTTTAATTCCACCATCATCATCACCTACTGCTGGGTCATAAATATAACCACATACTGTACAAACATATTTATCCATAAATATTCCTCCTTAAAATTTTTTAGTGACTTATTATTTTAAATTTTATGTAGAAATAAATGTGATTTATCATCACAAACTTTCTAATAACTTGAACTTATGGTTATGTTACCATATTCGGTATAGATTAACAATATTTATTTTTTCTTGATAGTGAATGTTAAGTGAAATACTCAATTATTGCCCCATGAAAATTATTATTTATAAGATCTGATATATAATTATTCATATCAGTACTATCTGATTTCTTATAGACATACTTAAATTTCCCATAGGGTCCCCATTTTAATTGCCTTGCTTCTTCATTGAGATCAAGCACAGTATTCACAAATCTTTGAACAATTAGCTCCTTTGCCGCTTTAGTAAATCGATGTTGAATAAGTTCAAAGCTTATTTCGCACTTACTACTCTTTCTATTCTTCTAAGGGCTTCCACTAAGACACTTCTGGCACAGGCAATATTTATTCTTTGAAAACTAGCACCTTCTAAGCCAAATAGTATTCCATCATTAAAACCAACTTTAGCACTCTTAACAAAAAATTCTTCAAGTTCAGCAGAGGACATATTTAGTGCTGAGCAGTCAATCCAAACAAGGTATGTGCCTTCGGGTTTAATTACTTTAATTTTAGGTATATACTCTTCAAAATATTTCATTAGAAAATTTAAGTTTTCTTCTAAATATTTCATTAGCTGCAAGAGCCACTCGTCCCCTTCATTATAGGCGGCTTCTAAAGCTACAGCTGCAAAGGAATTTATCTCAGTTAAAGCATTATTTTCTAAAGTGATTTTGTACAAATTCCTTAACTTATCATTGGGAATAATTATATTCGATACTTGAAGACCCGCCATATTAAAAGTCTTACTAGGGGCCGTACATATAACAGAATTTTGTGCGAATTTTTCTGAAATGGATGCAAATACTGTATGCTGATTCCCCTTATAAATAAGATCAAAATGAATTTCATCAGATATTACAAGAATATTGTTATCTATACATATTTGTCCAAGTTCCATAAGTTCCGTCTTAGACCACACTCTGCCAACAGGATTATGCGGATTGCATAATATAAGCATTTTTGTTCTTTTTGTAATTTTTTTCTTTAAATCCTCAAAATCCATTTTATAACTGCCCTTTTCATAAATCAGTGGATTTTCAACAATTATACAACTGTTGTTTTTTACAGAACTATAAAAAGGATGGTAAACTGGTGTTTGAATTATTATTTCATCCCCCAAGTTAGCATAAGTTCTAATTATATAATTTAGAGCAGGCACTATTCCTGGAGTATAGGTTATCCATTCCCTCTTTATATTCCAATTATGATGCTTACCCATCCAATTAATTACCGCTTCATAATATGATTCACTTTTTAAAGTGTACCCATATATCTCATGGCAAGCTCTCTTTCTTATTGCTTCTGATATAGGTTTTGCTACCTCAAAGTCCATGTCTGCTACCCACATCGGGATTACATCACTATCTCCATATTTTTCTTTTACTAAATCCCACTTAATAGATTCAGTGTTGAATCTATTAACAATCTTATCAAAATCATATATCATTTTGTAGCCCCCTTGTTCAATATCCTTATTAGCACCTAATAATTAAGCACCAATCCTTTTCTATTTACCATTATAACCAAAATATAGGGAGAATGATACAATGAAAATGTATCATTCTCCCTATATTAAATCGCTCTTAATAAATAATTCTTATCTAATATTGTATTTATTGATTACCTTATTTCTTAATTTTATACCAAGGGTCTCATTTACAAATCTATCAATTATATCTTCCTTAGTAGCTTTACCTTCTACAAATATGTTATATCTCTTGCAAAGCTTCCCTAAGTCGCCCTTACTTATCTCACAAGTTTTCACAAAGCTTTTTGCAGCTTTAACACTAGCCATAATCATTATACGTTTATAAATCTCATCATTAGTCATACATGCACCTCAAATCTTTTATTTATCAAATACATTATAACATCATAATGATCATGAATAAATCATTTCTACTAAAATTAATAAAATTTTAGTAGAAAATTCAATGTTTTAGTAACAATTATCCATTATTTTTGTTTTTGTTATCATGCAATACTTGATCTACTACAATTACCATTGCTAATATAAATGCATAATTTTCTTCTTCATTGATATTAATCTCATAAGTATCTCCCCAAGCTAACCATTTTTTGTTTATTTCTGCAACAGTGCTACCATTTTTTGTAATGGAAAAATCATGCGCAAGAAAATCTCCTTCTATTTCATAGTTTCCCATATTGCTATCTATATCGAACCTATTGCTAAAGAAAGTAAATTCTTTTTTTACTCTTGCAGCATAGTTTCCATTTAAATATATATTGTATTCTGGAAGTAGCTTAAATAATTTCTGCTCAATATATACAATCTCATTGCTATTCATATCGTAAATTTTTAGCTTATTTCCTATGGAAAAAACCTTTCCTTCTACATTGAACACATCATTACCTATATCATCCTGAATACTAAACATATCGCCGATAGAAAATATCTTTTCTCGAATGTAAAACTTCATATAAAGATCCCCCTTTAATTTCTTGCTTATTTATTTTACTTTTACAAGAACATAAAATTCAAAATTCTTGGATTCTATTTTACCACTTGAAGTATTCTTATTTCCTGATATATTAGAAAATCGAATTTTAATTTTAACTTTATCATTTTCATCTTCAAAGGACATTGACTCTGGAGTTATAGATTCATTCTTTTGGTTAACACCATATTTTTCTAAAAGCTTAGTGGCGAATATTGTTAAATCTTTTACAAAAATATCCTTTCCAGTTTGAGTTATCTTTAGTGTGCTTGATGTATAATCATAATTTAAACTAAAAGCTGTACCGGTTTTAATCTGGGATCCATTATTATTATTCCTTGAATCAAAGAGATAGTCATAGCCTCTTATATCCAGAGGTTCTGATGTAGCTGTGGAATTAAAGAAGAAATACCCATTGTTGCCCGTATTATATTCGTCAGTATATTTTACACCTATTACACTCTCCATATCAGAAGTTTTAAAATCTTGTGGCAAGCTTTTAGCATCCTTTAGACTGTGATTTCTTTCAAAGTAATTAAGTATACTAGATATCTGTCTTGAATCCTCAGAAGAAACCACACCCCTTGCTTTAATTACACTGTTATCTTTAATCATGTTATTTGAAACGAATATCTTAGTTAGCCTCTTATTTTGGCTATATTTTGAAATTGAATAGCTGCTAAAAGGACCAAACACAGATATAAGTGTTATTACTGCTAGGGATAGTGGAAGTATAATATTCCTTAGTTTTTTTGTAACTGAAAAGTAAATCATAATTAAAAATACCCATATACCAAGTGCTACAACAAAATATCTATTTTCAGTTACTCCATATGCGGTAATTCTTATGCCTATAGAAATGAACATCATGACTATCAGTGGAATAATTACCTTTGGAAAATACTTCATATATCTTTTGGTCCAAGTCTTTTCATGGAGTAGTGGTGATATGAAAAATAGCACCGCTGCACTTATCACTGAATACCAAAGCACCAGATTAGATACAAGCCCCTCTGGCCACTGCCTAGTAATAATTATCTTTCCGAAATATATATATAGTATTAATGTATACACTGAAATAAGGGGCATTATTATATATAACACAAGTACCTTAAGAAGGCGTGAATAATCGGTTAAACACAATATTTCATCTTTTGTAGGAAGACCTGCAAGAAAAAATGATGGTGCAAATATACCAGCAACAATAAGAAAAGTGTAATAGTAAAGCTGCCCTTTAATATTAATTCCTAAAAGTTTATCAATTGTAAAAAGAATTGCCGCAAGTCCAAGATATAAAACTAGGGAGTATAAAACTGTAGTAAAAAATCTAGTGAAAACCATTGTAACAAAAAGCTCAAAGTCTTCACGAGTTGGGAAGTATGATATTATTAGGAAAATCAAATAAAGAATAAGGCTAAATGCAATGTATCTTGACATTGAAACCATCCTTATCATACCTATATCATTTAGGAAGAAGAAATAATAAAGGATTAGTAAAACAGTACCTCCTAAATAGGAAGCATACAGTGATACCTTCTTGTAATTCTCTAAGCCTTCAAAGAAAAGGTTAATACAGAGTGAAAGTGGAATTCCGAGGGCAACAACCATAGTTATTTTAACAAGGGTTTCTATAAAATCGTCATTTGTTCCCGTTGTTATTTCTGATATATAAATAAGGAGTATAACACAAGCCGTTGATATACCAATGGTTTGCGGGAATCTATTAACACTTCTCACAATGCCTTTTAATATTGCATTAAATGTTTTTTTCATTACAAACCTCCTTCATTATTCAATTTTACTTTTCTCCTTTTAGCTCCTTTATTTCTTTCTCCTTTAGTTCTATTATCTTTTCGTATTTTGCTTCCATTTCAGTCCAATTTTTATTTAGTAAATTTATTAGAGAAGCCATTTCATCAGAACTGCCTGCTATACGATTAAATAATAATAGATTTAGTGCTAGCACTTCTGGAATTTCCTTATGAGAATATCTTAGCTGATGGTCAATTTCACCATAGCCTTCCTCAAATATTGTTCTCACCTGAATCTCTGCTATAACCTTTTGGCTGGTGGGAAAAAATTCTATCAAATAGTGTACAGAACGGTATCCTGATTTTCTGGAATGAATTTGAATATTTAGTTCATCAAACCTTTTAGTATCATCGCCTTCACGAACATTAGCTGTTATCTCAATTACTTTCCAGGTGCTATAAATGAAATTGTGTATATCTTCCCAATCTTCTTTAAAAATATGTATTGCTCTAACCCCTATTAAATCATTTATTTCTTCTTTATAATTCTCAATGGAGAATTGAAATTCTGAGCCATACTTTTCTTTTCGCCCTGGTGTCTTTCTAATTATCTTTTCTATTAACCTGTCTGATTCTTTAACTCTAGACTTTACTGAATGTATTTTTTTATGTGTTCTTAGAGTATCTGCTATAAATCCAGCCTGACTTTCATAACTACTCATATAGCTATTAAAATCAGTGTATATTTCATTTAATACTTCCCAGTCAATTTCATTTTCAATAATGTCAGCTTCTGTAATATGAGTTTTCTTATAGAAATCTTCTTTTTTAAGATTCATGCTTTCCTCCTGATTAATATAATATGCTGCTGAATTTAAGTATATTATTAACACTTTTCATAAACATTAATATTAAAATGGAGCACAGTTGAAAGTTTAGAAGTGCCACTGGCCTTTTCTCTCATGCAATTGTCAAAAGTCCAATAATAAGGAGTCATTGCAATAAGATTCTTTATATGCTCCCCATCTTCTACATGAATATCGTACATTACTTCTGCTCTGTCAATTAGCTTAAATCCCTCAAAGGATATTTCTTTTTCTTCGTGTTTTCTAGGGGTTACATATAATATTTCTTTTAACCCATATAAATGTTGAATCCCGGGTGTTACAACAATTAGCTTACCAGTATCAACTAGAACCCTCTTAAGTTCACTCTCATCAGATGGTGCAAAGTTTCTAATAATAATATCTATGGTGTTTGTCATTATAGGTAAGTTAAAATTACTGCCAACTATAAAGTTGATTTTTTTATCTCTTTTAGTTGCATAAGTAACTGCAGCTTTTGAAATGTCTACACCGAAAAAACCAATTTTACTATTTTGAGTACAGTTAGATTCACTCCTAGATATAGCTTCCTTTAACCTCCATAAAAAATACCCTTCTCCACAACCGGCATCTAGTATATTTACATTGTTTGCACTTATATTTGATATTATTACCTCATTCAGTTTTTCTGAAAAAGTGTGGTAATACCCTTTATTTAAAAAGTCTCTACGACCTTCCATCATTTCTTTACTGTCACCTGGCTCTTTTGTGTTCTTTTGATTAGCAAGCAAAAGATTAATATATCCACTGCTTGCTATATCGTAACTATGATTATTTGTACATATATATTGTTTTTCATATTTTTTTAAACATAAATTGCAAACAGGACATTTTAATATAGATTCCATATTTTCAGTTGTCACAAAATCACTGCCTTCCTTAAAACCATTTTTGAACTATATCTAATTATATAGTTTACTTATCAATTTTTCCAGATAAACAGATTTCATCTGCTTACTTGCCATGGCTCTTTTAATTGGTGGCAATTTCAGTATAGTAGATAGGATAGCTGCCATAGCTCTATGACTTGCAAGTGCTTTGTTATCGAAAATAAGTTCTTGCAGTTGCCCTTTTTCTATGGCCATCAAAACAATTCTATGTACTGAATTTACTGGAGTAATTATCTGCTCTTTTCGACGTTTTAGAAAAATACTATCTTTATGACAGGATCTAACGCAAATACCACAGCCAAGGCATATTTCTTCATTAATTTTTGCGATTTTTCTATTTTGCTGGGACGTTTCATTGATATTTACAAGTTCAATTGCACCTATTGGGCATGCTTTAACGCATTTGCCACAGGCAATGCAACTGTCTTGTGCAACTTTAGGTATAAACCCTGTAGTCTGAACTGGATGAAGCATACCGAATTTACGTGCTGCAATCATACCTTCACAGCAACATCCACAACAGTTACATAAAAATGATGAATCCACCCTAACATTTTCCGCACATTGCACCAAGTTATACTGGTATGATCTGTGTAGGATTTCCATACCTTCTGATACATCAATTTTTCTACCATATCCGTACTTAGAAAGAGAATTTGCTACATTACCAAAAGTGATACAAGTATCTAAAGGCGCATCACAATTTTTGTCAAGATGCTGCATTTTGTGTCTGCAATAACACATGCTCACACTTATATCTGCCGCTGTTTTTAAAACATGACTAGCCCTCTCAAAGTCCATAATCTCAACTGCATTATTATTTGAAAGCACTGGCTCCTGTACAAGGACTCTTCCGAGTTTTGTTTCAGTGCTTAAAAATAAATCTTTAATAAAATCTTCTTCTACATTTAAATATTGATAGTAAAGCTCTGATAAAAGTTTTTGGTCAAAATTCCCTCTAGTTCTCATTAGTGAAAATTCAAAAAATCCAAGCATAGGTGGAGGTAGAACATATTGTTGTACCCCCTTGTTATCCATATCTAAAAGGATTGCATTTTTTGAAAGTTCCTCTAATATTTTTTGAGTTAAAACTTCATTCATCTTCCATATTTTGCTAGCCGTTTTAACTGTAAAGGGCTTAATTGGTAACATAGCAACAAGCGCTGCATCTTTTTCACTAATTAGCATCTTCAAAATTTTATGTAGTGTCTCAGAATGTGGTGCCCCTTGTGGAAACCTATTTATTCTTTGTTCCAAACTTTCATACGCTGACTTCCCTGTAATATGAGACATAAATTCACTTTCCTTTATATTTAATTTCAGTGAGATTTTTTATCATTCAAATCTACTCCAATTATATCTAATAAGAATATAACTATTGGTATTCCAAGGAGCAGGCCCCAAATACCCATAAAATGTTCTGACACTATTAATGTAACAAAAGTAAAAAATATGGGAAGATGAGTGTTGTCAGACATAAGCTTTGGGTTTAAAACATAGCTTTCAATAGAATGAATTATAAAAATCATTATAAGCACAAAAACTACTTTAATTAGCCCACCTATTTTAAAAGCAATTAAACATAGTGGGATTAATGAAATAAATACCCCAGCTACTGGTACAAGACTTAAAATAAATATCATAAAGGCAAGAGCAAATAATTGAGGAAAGCCCATTATTGTAAGCCCTATAACTGATAATACTGTGTTTGTAATAGCTATCATTATTTGAGCCTGTATTACTTTACCAAAAGAATTCAAAAAGTTATTACCAAAATAACTAAAATAATTATATTCCACTGATATCTTACTCTGTTTAAACTTGTATACAAATTTTAAGATACTGTCTTTCTCTAAGATAAATATGAAGCTTAGTAAAAGTGCCATGAAAAAATTCAAGCTCCATTTCCCAAAATTAGTTACAAAAAGCATAATACTTTGGATACCTGATTTTGCATAACTAGCTATATCAATTTGCTCTAATATGGGTGTTAAATAAACCATTACGCCACTATTACTCTTGGGAAATTTAATATACTCCATTTTATCTAGGATAAGTATACTCTCAGATATAGCAATTGGTATATACTTAACTAATAGAAGAACTATAGTTACTGCCATAAACATATATATAATTATAGTAATAATTGTAGGGTTTACTTTTATAACTTTGTTGATTTGCTTAACTAATAAACACTGTACGCTATTAGCTAAATAAGTAATCATAAAAGTTAATAAAATCAAATCAAAAATAGATTTTATTAAATATGCGAATAATATCAATGTTAGCAATAATATTATTTTTACTATTGTTTCTCTCTGAAATAACTGTTTAACTGTTTGCATTCAAGGTGCTCCTTCATTTCTTTTATTTGTTTTATTAATTTTAACTATTTCATTATAGCAAATCATTTAACTGATATCTATAAATAATTAATATTATAGGTGAAGAATGTGAAAAATGGTGTATAATATTGATATATATAATAATTTATATATTAATTAGAAAGTTTGGTGGTGATAATAAATGAAACCAGTAATTATGTTTGTAACTGAATGGTGTCCATATTGCAAAAAAGCACTTTCTTGGATGGATGATATAAAAAAACAGAATCCAGAATACGCTGACATTGAAATTAAAATAATTGATGAAGAGCTTCAACCGGATATTGCAAAACAATACACCTACTATTACGTACCTACCTATTATGTAGACGGAGTTAAAGTTCATGAAGGCGCTGCCTCTAAAAATATTGTTAGCAAAGTATTTGAAATGGCATTAAAATAGAAAAGACTATATTAAGCATTTTAAAAAAGATACTAGTAATTATACTAGTTATTTTTTTAAATGCCTTTATTTATGGTATTGCTGAGACTCTACTCTAAACTTCTTTTCCACTTTTTTATAATCCTCTAAACTTTGAATCCTTACAAGAAAAAATTCAATCCTTTTTTCCATATTTATAATGCATTTTGTCATATTTGCTAAGGCTACTTTATCTACAATTATTTTTCTTTTATGTTTTTCTATACAATTGTTTTCCTGTTGTTTTTCCTGTCTTATTTTTTCCTTTCTTTTATTACATTGTACAATTTTAGTTTTTATACTCAACTCAGTAGAATATTTAAAAAATACCTTTCTATAACTTTTAAAAAGTATTTTCTTAATAAATTTAAATTTTTCTCTTTTGAGAAAAATCCGAAGAGCTTGATTATATCTTTTACTTTGTGCACGCTCTCGTACTATTTTATTTTCTAATTTATTTATTAGGAGCTTAACCGCCTTAATTTCCTGCTTGCTCTGTTTAATTTTATTTTTCAGATCTATTTGTTCTTTCTCGAGACTCCTTATCTTTGATTTATTTATATCTATATTTTTAATAAACTCTTTTTCATATACGTCTAAATCTTCAACCGAAAATTTTGTTATTTTTAAAAGATTGCATAGTTCCATTCTAGATTTGGTTAAAATTTCAACTTCGCTTTTCAGTTCTTCTAAAATAGAACTACTTAATTGAAATTCTATTACAATAGCATTGTATATTTCTTTATATTCTACCATCATTGTCAGTACCTCTTTTCACTTTAAATCCAATAATTTATAAATGTATTTTACCATATTTGTGCAAATTCTGCAAATATGGGATATAGCAAAGAAGTTTCGGTAAGAATTACAATTTCTATACTTACCATTATAGGACTTATTTTTCTTCTAATTCCTATATTTGCAATAGATGAAAAAAGGTATTTGAATCCACCCCGTCAGAACTAAAAATGAAGGATTCCATTAAGGCTACCTTTAGAAACAGAGAATTTACTATATGTTTTTTCAGACTTATATTAAAATAAAAATTTTAATTTTATTTTATGTATATCTTTTTAAACCTCGGATATACTATTACTGTAGTCAACTAGCCAACATTAATCACATAGTGGGGAGATGTTAGTTATGTTAATCAATAGATTTATAGTTTTAAGCGTAGGCAGTATTGCTAAGGCTAAGAACGGAGATTACTAAGTGAATCCATATGTAATTTAAAATATGGATTAGTAAAGCCAATGATTATTTAAAATAATCATTGGCTTTATGCATTTTATCTTATTTTTATCTTGCTACTTTAGTTGTTGCTCTAGCATTTCTAGGTTGTTGTCTACCAGATTGATTTCTTTCATTTCTTCTAGCGTAACCATTTGCTCCTGACTTTCCAGTGGAAGCTTTCTTTGTGTTATCCTTATTAACTACAATTGGTAAATTGCTTGCAGGATAAGGATGATCCTCTATTACTGGTATTGATTTTGCTATAAGCTTCTGAATATCCTTAAGAAAAGGCTTTTCTTCGTCATCACAAAAGGATAATGCAACTCCACCAAGTCCAGCCCTTCCAGTTCTTCCTATTCTATGTACATAGGTCTCTGGTATATTTGGCAAATCAAAATTGATTACATGAGATAATTCCTCAACATCGATACCTCTTGCGGCTATATCTGTTGCCACAAGTACTCTTGTGATACCAGCCTTGAAATTATTTAAGGCAAGTTGCCTTGCGCTTTGTGATTTATTACCGTGAATAGCTTGAGCCTCTATGCCTGAATTGTTAAGGTCTTTAGTGATTTTATTTGCACCATGCTTTGTTCTTGAGAATACCAAAGCAGAAGCTATGGACTTATCTTGTAGCAAATGAATAAGTAGAGGTTTTTTATCTTTTTTATCTACAAAATACACAGCTTGATTAATAAGCTCAATAGTGGAAGAAACAGGTGTCACTGCTACCTTAACTGGATCCACAAGAATAGAATCCACTAGTTTTGAGATTTCTGGTGGCATAGTTGCTGAAAATAGCATTGTTTGTCTGATTTTAGGTAGTTGTGCTATGACTTTTTTCACGTCACGCAAGAACCCCATATCAAGCATACGGTCTGCCTCATCAAGCACAAACATTTCCACATGATGAATATTAATAAATTTCTGTTGCATTAAGTCAAGTAGTCTACCAGTAGTTGCAATTAAAATATCAACTCCACCTCTTAGTGCATCAGTTTGATTTTTTTGTGAAACGCCCCCAAAAATAACTGCACTAGTAAGTTTCATATGTTTACCATAGGCATCAAAGCTTTCTCCAATTTGGATTGCCAGTTCCCTAGTTGGTGCAAGTATTAGAGCCTTTATATTTTTAGGTCCCTTTATAACCTTTTGCTTTCCACAAAGAATTTGAAGTATAGGAATAGCAAAGGCGGCTGTCTTTCCAGTGCCTGTTTGAGCACAGCCTAGAAAGTCTTTACCTTTCAATATACTAGGAATTGCTGCTTCCTGTATAGGTGTAGCTTCTACATAGCCTTCAGTTACTAGTGCCTTTTTTATTGGTGTGATGAGATTTAAGTTTTCGAATAACATTATTTTCTCCTTTGGAAGTGGTCGTCTTGAACTTTAAATGTCGTTAATCACTGATATCCTGTTATGAATCTTCTTGAAAATTGGAAACAACAACTTTCTTACATGATTATATTGCATCTAAGAAACCACCCTTTATTAGCGATATGAGTAATTTAGGCTGATTAATCTTCATTTTAACTTTGACTTTATAGGTCTTTATGTATAAATAAATTTGTTTCACTTATATCAACTTCAATTTTATATTTATTTTTATTTAAATGTTCGTTGCACTCATATTTTTTAATTATAACATATTTCTACTGTTCTTGCTATTCTTCTGTTAGATTGTAGGTAAAGTGAATATAAATGCTCTTTTATCATAAACTATGTGTACAAAAATATATTGTATTTAAAGAAAGGAGCTATTTTTATGAATGAAAATTTTAATTTTCCTACTAGCGTACCTGAACAAAAACAAGATAAACAACCAGGACTCGAGTCACTTATGAACCCACGGCCTATTTTTGAAAATCCAGATTGTATAGGTTCTGATAAATTAATGAGTAAAGTTGCCTTAATTACAGGAGGTGATAGTGGCATTGGAAAAGCAGTTGCCTTGTCTTATGCCAGAGAAGGCGCAGATATAGCCATAGTATATCTTGATGAGCATGAGGATGCAGAAGAAACAAAAAGACTTATTGAAATAAAGGGTAGAAAGTGTATTTTGATTCCTGGCGATATAGGTAACGACACTTTCTGCAATGAGGCTGTAAAAAAAACAATAAGTGAGCTTGGCAAAATAGACATCCTTGTTAACAACGCTGCAGAGCAACATCCTCAAAACAGTATTGAAGATATTACAGTGGAGCAACTAGAAAAAACCTTTAAAACCAATATTTTTGCCATATTTTATATGGTGAAAGCTTCCTTACCCCATTTAAAAGAAGGTGCTACAATTATAAATACTTCCTCCGTTACAGCCTATGAAGGCCATAAAACACTAATTGATTACTCCTCAACTAAGGGAGCAATAGTTACCTTTACTCGTTCCTTAGCTCTTTCTCTAGCAAGTAGAAAAATACGAGTTAATGCAGTGGCTCCAGGTCCTATATGGACGCCTCTTATACCCGCGTCCTTTAGTGCCAGTGAGGTTGGTAAATTTGGAAACAAAACTCCCATGGGAAGACCAGGTCAACCTGTAGAACTTGCTGAAACATATGTATTTTTAGCATCCGTTGGTGCTTCTTATATAAGTGGTGAAACTATTCATGTCAATGGTGGAGTTGTGATAAATGGCTAGTGCCACCCACGTGGCAAGTGGCATATTCTTGCCACTTGCCACGTGGGTGGCACCTATGTTATTCGAATAAAAATAGCCTCTCTTTTTATAAAAGCATCCACAACATCTGGGTCAAAATGAGTTCCTCTTCCCGCTAGGATAATTTTCTTAGCCTCATCATGGGTAAATGCAACCTTATAAATTCTCTTACTAATAAGTGCATCATATACATCACTAAGGGCCATAAGTCGTCCTGATATAGGGATTTTTTCTTTTGATAAACCCTTTGGATATCCACTGCCATCCCACTTTTCATGGTGGGTTAAAGCAATTTCTTTGGCTAGTGTCAAGAATGAATCTTCTCCTAGTTGATTTATACCCACCATTAATGATTGTTCACCATATATTGTGTGCTTTTTCATTTCTTCAAATTCTTCTTTAGTGAGTTTTCCTGGTTTAAGTAAAATACTATCTCTTATACCAACTTTTCCAATATCATGCAATGGTGCTGACTTATATAAGAGATCGATATATTGATTTGTAAGTATATCTTTATACTTATCTACCTTTTGTAATTCAAGTGCCAATTCTTTAATGTATTTCTGTGTTACTTATATTAAAATTATTATTATTACTATGGCTATACTAATTATCACATAATATAACATTTTTCTCAATATATATCTTTAGTGCCACCCACGTGGATAATCATGCCACTTGCCACGTGGGTGGCACTTGACATGATTATCCACACATATAAAAACAGTTCATAGGCAATTATATATAGCAAAAGTATTTTAAAAAAGGAGATATTATTATGAAGAAAATTTCCGTTTTAATTTTTGTTACTATTTTACTATGCAACATAATAAATATAACAATATCCCCTACTGCAAATGCTATTCTTAAAGAAGAAACTTCTAATACATATAATGTAACAATGAAGCAAGATCTACTATGCTTAATGATAGCTTATCCTGAATACATTACAAATATTGAAGAAAAAAACGGATATGTGTATTTAGTGTTGAAATCAGAAAAAAAACTTAAATACGATGACAAAATCAGAAAAAATTCACAAGAAAAGTTAGCAAACCCAGACCTTCAAGATACTTTAGAGCAAATATATCCCCTTTCAGCTATTAGAAGTATCATGAAGACAGATTATGATCCTGGTCGTGCTCGCTCTTATGGATTATTAACAGAAGTTTATGGCTGTTCAAAAAATGCTATAGAAGCTAACCTAACAAAAGTTAAGGTAGGATACAACAATTATCAATTTAACAAGAGTAATAGTGCAGCTAGTTCACTGCAAGCTGTTATGAAAGAAGTAATACCACTTTCACAAACAAACCAAAATGTAAGAAAATGCCTTTTACCCTGCAGTGGTACTTTTAATTACAGGATGATTTCAGGCACAAGTAGGCTAAGTCCTCATGCTTTTGGAATTGCTATAGATCTTGCTAGTGATAAAAGAGATTATTGGAAATGGGCTTCTAAAGAAGCTGGCGAGAAAAGGTTAGCCTCCTACCCCCCTGATCTTGTAGAAATCTTTGAGAAAAATGGCTTTATTTGGGGTGGTAAATGGTCACACTTTGATATCCTACATTTCGAGTATAGGCCTGAAATAATTTTAAAAGCTCGCTATTTTACAAATAGTGTAGATTTAAAAAAATCATGGTATGAAGGTGCACCATTACAACAATCAGATATAAAAAATGCCATAGAAAAAATAGATGCATTAATAAAATAATAGGAGTATAAAATTATGGATTTTTTTAAAAAGGAAAATTTACACTGGTCCAAAATTAGATTATTTATATTTATAGCACTTCTTTTATTTGTACAGCTATGTACAACTAGATTCACATATGCTGCAACGGATGATGAAAAAAAAGAAGTTACTAGTTATATAGAACAAATTTTTCAAAAGAGAAATAAGGCTATATTAAGTGGAGATTTAGAATTAATTAAATCCATTTATAATACAAAAACAAAATATGGAACCTGGGCCTATGAATATGAAAAAAGAAAGATGAATTATGTTAATAATTGGGCACAAAAACAAGGGATTAAGTTTATAGATATTACACCAACAGTAATCATAAAAACAATTAAAGGAGGCATTGATAATTTTTCTATTTATCTATTGTGTTCCACTGAATATAAGTATGTATATGAAAATCAGCCAGAAATACAAAACACTTCAACAATTGGAACCTATCACATATTACAACTTACTAGTAAGGATGGTTCATGGATAATTTCTAAAGAGTGGTATAAAGATCCTTTTGGAGACTCACTTAACTTAGATAATATTAAAGCAGATTCTATAAAAAGCTATATACTCTCTCAAAATGGAAGGGATTTATCTACCATAGATAAGAGAAGAATCAAAGCTTTAGAATATGCTAATAAATATTGTGGCGCAGCAAGTACCGCAGAATTTGAATATAAGTATAATAAAAAGTATAGGGATTATAATCCTGAAGGTGGTGATTGTGCAAACTTTGCATCCCAAATTCTTTTTGAAGGTGGAAAATTCAGAAAAAATTCTGCCTGGAATTATGACGAAAATGGTGCAACAAGAGCTTGGCTAAACGCAGATGGCTTTAAAAGATATATGGAATATAGCGGTAGAGCATCAGTAATTGCCTACGGTAGCTACGATAAAATATATAAGGCTAGTTACAAACTACTTCCAGGAGATTTCGTTGCCTATGAAAAAAATGATGACATTACTCACATTTCTGTTGTAACTGGGGCTGATTCAAGAGGATACGCATTGGTTAGCTGTCATAATTCAGATAGAAACAAAGTACCTTGGGATCTTGGGTGGAGCAATAAAAGTATTAAATTTTGGTTAGTTAGGGTTCATTATTAATAAAAATATTAAAAGCTGAGGGTTTAATGCCCTCAGCTTTTTGGTGCCACGTGAGTGGCACCCTAAATTTCCATAATAATAGGGAAAATAATTGGTCTACGATTTGTTTTTTGGTATAAATATCGCTCTACGGATTTTTTTATGTTAGATTTTAACACATACCACTCAATGATTTTATTGTCTAAGCATTTATTAAGCTCCTGCCTTACAATTTCTTTTACTTCATTAATTAATTCATCTGATTCTTTTGCATATATAAATCCACGAGTGATTATATCTGGTCCTGCAATAATACTATAAGATTCTCGTTCTAAGGTAACAACAACAGTTAGCATTCCATCTTCTGCTAAGTGTTTTCTATCTCTAAGTACTATACTTCCAACGTCTCCAACCCCTAGTCCATCTACAAATACAGACCCAGTTTGTACTCGCCCTGCGACTCTGGCTTCATCCACCGTAATTTCTAATACCTGCCCTGTTTCCATAGTAAATATATCTTCCACTTGCATACCTAGATTTTGTGCTAATTTAGAATGCTGTCTTATATGTCTGTATTCACCATGAACTGGCATAAAATATTTAGGATGGACTAATGCATGAATTAGTTTTAATTCTTCTTGATAGGCATGACCGGATACATGTACCTCTTCTAAATCCTCATAAATTACCTCTGCTCCTTTTTTAAATAATTCATTGATTACCTTAGATATAAGTTTCTCATTGCCTGGAATTGGAGATGCAGATATAATAAACAAGTCCTTCGGTTCAATCGTAATTTTTCTATGAGTGGCAAAAGCCATTCTAGCTAGGCCTGCCATAGGTTCGCCTTGACTTCCAGTAGTTATTATTGTAACATGCTCATTTGAGTAATTACGCATTTCATCTACCCCAATAATGTAACCTTCTGGTATATGAAGATATCCAAGTTCCATCGCTACTTGTGAGATATTCTCCATGCTCCTTCCACTAAAAACAATTTTTCTACCATACATTACAGAAGCATCAGCAATCTGTTGCATTCTATGAATGTTTGAGGCAAAGGTGGCTACAATAACTCTTCCCTCAGCATTAGATAGTATTCTATTTAGTGTCTTTCCTATAACTTTTTCTGAAATCGTATGACCTTGCCGTTCAACATTTGTGCTATCCGCCATAAGGAGCATTACACCCTCTTTCCCCAAATTTGAGATACGTTCTAGGTCCATGACTAACCCATCAATGGGTGTAAAATCAATTTTGAAATCACCAGTATGTAATATAACACCAATTGGTGTGTGAATGGCAATGGCACAGGAATCTGCTATGCTGTGAGTAACCCTTATGAATTCAATTTTAAAATTTTGTAGCTGAATTATGTCTCCTGCATTTACATTGTGTAGTACACAACCTGATAATATATTGTGCTCTTTCAACTTATTTTCAACTATTCCTAATGTTAACTTAGTGCCATAAACAGGTACATTTAATTGCTTTAGAATGTATGGCAATGCTCCTATATGGTCTTCATGCCCATGAGTTAAAAAGATACCCTTTACTTTTTCCGAATTGTTTTTCAGATAAGTTATATCTGGAATTACTAAATCCACACCATACATTTCCTCATCAGGAAATGAGATACCGCAGTCTATAACAACAATTTCATCCTGATACTCAAAAGCAGTTATATTCTTACCTATTTCACCAAGGCCACCTAAAGCAATAACCTTGATACACTCTTCGTTTTTCACTAAATCCTCCCCTTCGTTTATATGGATTAAATTATTAATTTCATTTTCTTTATTTTGCCATGTATTGTGAAATTAATACCTTTTTTTTTAGATTCCTTATAGAACCACGGAAATAGTATGACTTATATTGTTAGTTAATTTGAAATATTAACAGATGTACATTAACTATACTTTTAAAGAATACTAAAAAAATTAATGAGCACCCTAATAGTATAAATAACACCGATAAAATAATAAACTATAAACATAAGGAGATAAACTAATATGAAGACTGAAGAACAAATCAAATCAGAAGTATCAAGGCAGGTAATTGACAGTATGAAAACAACCTTAAATGAAGAGTTAACTCAGGTAGAAAAAGAATTTGAAGAAACTTATAAAAATAAGCTAGAACAAGAACTACAATATTCCTTAGACCTTGCTGAGACTGGTCTTCAACACAATTCAAGTAAAAACTTAAAAGTTGAAAACAAAAAACTAATTCAGCAATTAGATAGTATAAGAGTTGAGAAAATGAAAGTTGAGAACAAATTAAAAACATTAAATGAATTCGAAAACATATAGTTTAAAAGGGTAAATAAATCCATTTAAATAAGCCCATGAGCTTCATGGGCTTTTATTTAAATTGTACTAAGCAATAAGTCGGTAGTATATATAACAGCTCTTTCAATATTCTTTAAATCTTCTTCATTAGCTGCAAATCTAATTCTAATAGGTAACTGCACATCAATCATTCCAGTGCCCTTTATTATATCGGAAGTATTTAATAATTTAATATTGGTTTGTTTTAGATAATCTTGAACCACTTCAATAGCCTCTCCACTCCAACCATAAGATCCAAAGGTAGCTCCTAATTTACCTTCTAGATTTATGGTATTAAGACTTTTTAGTAGATCTTCCATATTACCAATCATATCTGCATATTTTGTAGAAGTTCCAAAGAAAATAGCTTGGGCTTCACTAATAGCTTTTAAAACTTCTTCCCTTGATGTTTTATTAATGTCCATGACTTCTGACACTATATTTTGTTCTTGAAATTTTTCCATAATAAATGAAGCAATTTTTTTGGTTCTACCTGTCATTGAGGAGTATAAAATTAGTGCTTTTTTGCTTGTCTTTGTGCTTTTACTCATAGTGTCATAGATATCTATATAACTTTTTACATCCTCTCTAAGAATAAATCCATGAGAGGGGGCGATCATCTTTATATCTAAGTCTTTAATTTTTTGAATCATATTTTGAACATATCTTCTATGAGGATGCATTATTAAATTATAATATCCAATATAATCATTTTTAATATCTTCTTTTGCAATATCATTAAAATATTCATAGTTTGCTATATGAGTACTAAATATATCACAAGAAAATAGAATTTTATCTTCTACGCAATAGGTCACAATGGTTTCTGCTGTATGAAGATATGGTGTTTCTATAAATCTAAGAGTCTTTCCTCCTATATCAAGAGTATCTCCATCTCCTATAACTAGAAACTCCCTATTATGAAGCTTATACATTTCCTTCAATTCAACTACCGCAAGTTTTGAGCATACTATTACAGCATTTTTAGCAAAGGTTGCTAAACTTCCAAGTGCACCTGAATGGTCTGGCTCTGTGTGGTTTATTATAATATAAGCTATCTTTTCAAGCTCTATTATATTTTTTAAATTTTCTACAAACTCTCTACCAAATTTCATATCAACAGTGTCAATTATTGTAGGCTTTTCAGTCATTAATAAATAACTATTATAAGTGGTTCCCCTGGTAAGTGTTAATCTATGAAATGGTACATCTCTATCATCAACCTTACCTACCCAAAATATATCTTTATTTAACATTATATTATTTTCCATTATATTTTCCTCCTAAATTTTATTTATCCCGGCTTTACTTTCTTTCTATATTCTTATCTTACAATCTTTTCTCATTATTAAATATGATTTAAATCAAAATATAAAATAAAGTATATATTGTGTTTAATAAAGATTAGGCAGATTAAGCTAAAAATGTTATTATAAAATAAGTTAAATAAATATTAAAAAATACATTTGGTAGGTGATAAATATATGAGTCAGTGTAATTGTACAAATTGTAATACCACGCTCTGTGCTAAAAAGGTACCCATATTTTCTTTCCTTTCTGATGAGGAACTAAAAAAGATAGTAGATATGACTGGACATAAAGCTTACAAGAAAGGATCTGTACTATGCCATGAAGGCGAGAAATCTGATACCTTGTTTATAATCAATGAAGGTGGAGTAAAGATCTCAAAGCTTACCAAGGAGGGTAAAGAACAAATTGTTCATATCTTAACTAGTGGAGATTTTTTTGGGGAATTGAGTCTTTTCAACAATAATGAAACCTATAATTTTGACGTTTATGCTATATCAGACACGAAAATATGTACACTAACAAAACAAAACATGGATGAAATTCTTATGAATAATCCTCAAATATCACTTAAGCTGCTACAAGTAATCACAAAGCGTCTTAGTGACACTGAAAATCTCGCTCAGAATCTTGCTACTAACGATGCTGAAATTCGAATAGCCTATATGCTTTTAGAGTTTGCCGAAAAATATGGCGTGAACACTTCAGAAGGCCTGCAGGTTAAGCTACCAATTAGCAAAGAAGAGATGGCAAGCTATGTGGGAGTAACAAGGGAAACTATAAGTAGGAAGCTTAGTATATTTGAAGAATTGGGAATTATAAGTCATAAAGGTAATAAGCTATTAGTTATAAAAAAATTAGACATGTTAAAAGCCTATGTGGAGTAAGTCCTAGATGGACATCAATTTGACTTATTCTTTTCAATATAGTATCATTTACTTGAATGAATAAATATTACTTTATGCGTTATGTGTAGATTTTAGTATAGATAAGGAGAATTAACACACCATGAATATTTCTACAAAAGGAAGATACGGTTTAAGGGCAATGGTTGATATCGCTGTGAATTCATTGGGAGACTATATTCCCCTAAAGGTTATCGCTGAAAGACAAGACATCTCAGAAAATTATCTAGAGCAAGTTTTCTCAGTACTTAGAAAGGCTAAGCTTGTAAAAAGTGCGAGAGGCTCACAGGGTGGTTATACCCTATCAAAAGAAGCCTCAAAAATCACTGTAGGCGAAGTTTTAAGAATACTTGAAGGTGATTTGAGTATTACCGGCGATGATGATGGGACTTTAGGAATTGATAAAACAATAAAAGTTTGCATAAACACCATGGTATGGCAAAAGGTTAATGAGCAAATTAATAAAGTAATGGATGCTGTTACACTACAAGATCTTGTAGAAAAGTACAATACTCTTAACACAGAATATACCTTGGACTTTATAATATAAATGAAGAATGATGACACCTAGTTTTCTAAGTGTTATCATTCTTTATTTTTTTATTGACGTAAAATATTCTTAAAATCGAATAACAAAAAAGGGGTCCACTTAATGACACTATACATACTTTCTCATATGCTTTAATGCATTTTTTTCAACTCTAGATACCTGCGCTTGGGAAATGCCTATTTCATCAGCCACTTCCATTTGAGTTTTTCCATCGAAGAACCTCAAATTTAAAATTAACTTTTCTCTATCTTTTAATTTTTTCATGCCCTCATTAATTGATATATTCTCAAGCCAACTATCATCTGAGTTTTTAGTGTCGCTTATTTGATCCATTACATAGATTTCATCTCCCCCATCATGATAAATTGGTTGAAATAAAGATACTGGATCTTGTATAGCATCTAGTGCAAATACTACATCCTCCCTTGGTAATTGTAATTCTTTTGCTATCTGGGATATAGTTGGTTCTTTGTTGTCTTGATTTACCAATTTATCTCTAACTTGTAATGCCCTATATGCAATATCCCTTAATGATCTACTAACTCTTATAGAGTTATTATCTCTTAAGTATCTTCTTATTTCCCCTATAATCATAGGTACTGCATATGTTGAAAATCTAAGATTTAGACTTAAATCAAAATTATCAATGGATTTCATTAAACCAATACATCCTACTTGAAATAAATCATCTACGTTTTCTCCCCTATTATTGAAGCGCTTTATCACACTTAAGACCAACCTTAAATTTCCTTCAATAAATTTTTCTCTACACTCATACTCGCCATTTTGTATCCTTAATAGTAACTCTTTCTTTTCTTTTTCCTTTAAAACAGGCAATTTCGAGGTATTTACTCCACATATTTCTACTTTGTTGAACATCATAAGGTCATCCTTCCCTTCAGAGTAATTGCTTTTTAATTATGTCCTTATGATTTGATTATTATACTACAGACAACCTTACAAAATTTTAGTATAATTTTATCATTCAATATTTATTAGTATTTTGCTCTTAAAAAATTTTTTTCAAATAAAATAGCACCTCTAAATGTATATAATTTTATACATTTAGAGGTGCTATTTGCCATCATAAACCATTGAAAACGCTTACCCTTATTCCTCAATCTCCTCAAGGAACTCTGCATTATGATAAACATCCTGCACATCGTCATCGTCTTCAAGCATATCTATAAACCTTTGTACCTTTGCTACGCCTTCTAGGCTAATAGGTATCACATTATTTGGTATCATCGTAAGCTCTGCTGAAACAAACTCAAAGAAAAGGTAAATGTATGTATAGCATTATATGTTCAATTTTATTATCTTAATGCAATCATAGTATATTATTATGGATATGAATTTAATAGTATGAAAAAATAAATTATTACATGAGATTTTTCTACATTAATATACATATTTTTTATAATCAGCTCAAAGGCATTTTACAGGCATTCTAAGCATGTTAATATTTATACATACTATTACATTACTTATGTATAAAATACTCGTGAATCCACTTTCTTTATAATCTCTATCAATTCTGATTTTATCCCCTTTATGTAGTTCTCCAATAATAGGAAAGTTTGCACCTTGTCCACTTCTAATATTTAGAGTTGTAGCAGTTACAGTTTTCCATACTTCTATTTTGATTTTAGTTGATGGTGTAGTCTTAACTACAGGTAATTTACCACACAAACTCAATACAATAGCATCTGCCATTTTTTCTATAGAAAATTTAGACATATCAGCCTTATTGTCTATAAAACATAATTTTATAAGCATTGAACAAGCATGAGTATTTTTTACAACGGCTAAATGGCTACCATCCTTAATTCCTCGATTCGTATAATCCATATCTATAATATTATTCAAAATATTTCTAGCTTCTGGAATTTCCTTACCATTATAAGTGTATATTTCTGTGTCATGCACAAAAGTATCACTTGCATTTAAATGTATACTCAGTAAAAAATCTGCTTCAGTGCAATTAGCTTTGGTTACAATATTATTTAATGCTTGATTTTCACTGGTAGAACTATCTACAGTACAATTTACAACTGCCATTTATATTTCACCTCCCTAAATTCTAAAATAACCCACTTTGAATTGCATAAAAAAGAATCCAAGTAAGCTTGTTACCCAAATTCCCATAAACCACTTCATTGCCGATGTTAAATTTTTAATATTGTCACATAGATTTTTTATCTCTGTTTTAAACTCCCTACCATCTTGCTTTAAATTATCTATTTCTTTGCTGTGTTCTTTTAAAGTTTCAGCATGTTCATTTATTTTTAATTCAACCGTTTCTGCGTTCATAATTTCACCTACCTTTTTATTTTTTTAGACTTTAAAAAGAGGACTATGAAAGTCCTCTTGCTGCTGTGTCTATTGATTTGATACGATAAATTATTACCTTTTGTCTATTAATTTGTCGTATTCATTTAGTAGTTCATCTAGCCTTTGACTAAGTACTACTAATTCTAGGTCAGTTAACGCTTCTTTTTCATTCATTACCTGATACATTAAAGCTCTGAGTTCTTCAATTTTTTGTGTAATTTCTTTCAATTGTGTCACAATATCCCTCCTTCCACTACCAATTGTATCGAAAATAGGAATATTATCATAAATAACTTTAATGCACCTAAATTTTAATGCAATATAAGAGACACCCTTTCGAGTGTCTTTTACTTTTAAAGTTAGTTCGTAATTTATTCTGAGCGAAAATTATGGCTTGTCTGCCTAAATCAACAACAGTCACACCTATTACACCTACACCTACACCTACACCTACACCTATTATTAGATAATGCTTCAATCAATAACCATGTTACAATCAATTCATCAGGTATATCATTAGATCTTTCATTACACTTATTACGCTTATTACGCTTATTACACTTATTATTAGACAATTCATCAGACTTTTTATTGCCCAGTTGATTTGACCATTCGTTTGATATTTCATTACACCATTCATTACTTTGATGAGAATTATTAGACATATATAAACCTCCTATATATTTCTCAATATATATTATGAAGCTTGTCTAAATATGTGCATAATAACTATTATAATCGGAGCTATTTATATATGAATTAAAAAGACACTCTCTCAGGTGCCTTAATTACGTAAGTCTATACTTTATTCATAGTACAGACTTTTAGCTAATTCATCATATTATATAAAGCACATCTTACCATAGTTCAGCATATACTTTGCTAAGAGGTGATTTATAATGTCTTCACCATTAAATAATTTAGATACTGGTCAACTTATAGCCCTTGCAAATGCTCTTGCAGTTTCTTTTTCAAACGGTCTAACATCAGATGAAATCGAAGTTTTGGGCAGTTTAATCACTACAGTTGGAGATTTACTGGCTCTTATAGCATCAAAAAAGGATATCCCTTGAAGAAAGCCAAATCTAATTTGTTGAAAATATCAAAATGAAACTGTATATTAAAACCAATATTTTAATTTTTATGGGTATACTTGCGACGACTTATATTCCCAATGTATCACAAGTAAAAACGCCACAAACTTTTATTATTTGTGACGTCTAATAAGAAGAAAGCGAATCAAGTAACTTAAATTTATATTCATACACTGTATAATGATTTTGCTATAGCCATATCATAGCATCCCCACATTTCATCTTTATACGGAAATCCATTTTTTAAATACTTTTCATCAACAAAGCCTACATTTTGATAACACCTATGAGCACTTTGATTATTGTCAAAAACTTTTAAAGTTACCCTTGACATATTTAATATTTCAAAGGCATATCTTATTGCCTGATTCACCATTTGCTTTCCAAACCCATTATTTCTTTTTGATGAATCAGTAATAACAAAGCCAACATGTATACTATCATTTTCATAATCAGCATTCATCATTGCTATGAACCCAACAGGAGTTCCTTTTTCATCCAAAGCAGTGAAGAGCCATCCTTTTTCATTATTTTCAAAACTTTCTTTTGTTTCTTTCATTGATTCTTCTGTCAAAGGATATGTTATTTTATTAGCACACCATTTCACAAAATCTTCTTCGTTGTCTATCCATTTAACAATATATTTCGCATCGCATGATTTATATGGTCTTAATCTTAGCATTCTATTTATCCTCCGATTCATGTTGTTAGCATTTAAATGCTTATTGATTTAAGCATAAATGATTACGTTGCGTAAGGTGCAAGTGAAATTTATATAAATTCATAGCTTCATAGTTAAATACGATTTCGAAAAGTTCATGAGATTATGGGTTGCTTCAAAACATGCTAATAAAAATGTTAAAACATCTATCTCAGGGAACTTATTCTTTTTTACAATTAAATAAATATATCCAGCCAAAAGTAAATAAAAAACAAATTTGGCCATAACTAAAAATCCTTCATTGAGATTATATCAAAACTAATTTCAAACATCTCCCCTCTAAGTATATTATATCGGAGAGTTTTTCCAAGACTTAAATTCAGTCTTATTAACATGAAATTTTTTATATATCTCAATACGTTCTTAATGCTTAATATACCCGTTTTATGGACGAAATTATAAAATTATTAGATGAAAATTTAGACTACATAAGTCATACAATTATTGGTGATACGATTTTCATAAATGTAGTATCTAATCGTAAAGAAGTTAGATGTCCTTATTGTGGGGACCCTTCTTTATTTATCAAATATTACTCTTTATCATCAACTATACAAAAATTACAGAAAAATTCTTCATCACTTTTTTTAGAAAATTCCTACAAAAATTATGTATTGCTGCATAAAAACTACTATAACCTTCGTCATATAATTTTTCATTTGTTTTATCATCTCTAAATATCCACCCCGACCAATATTATTGAAATGCGACGTAAAAATGCCGTAAAATTCACTTCTGAATAATACGGCATTTGTGATAATTATTCAGTTTCATAGTTGTATTAGTATAATTAAAATTTGTGGAATTTTAATAAGGTTACAACGTCTTAAAGGAAAATACCTCGATAAAAAAGGTCTCTTTATTTCTGATAAACAGCATAATTCAGTTATTTTTCATTGGCTAATTAAGGAACTTAGAAATAGTATATTATTTAATTAAATGCATTATTTCAAAGAAGTATTTTGAATCATGAGTCTTATAAAGTTGTTGCCACGAATCTAATACTTCTGGTAAAAATACATCAAGCTTTCTTAATACATGTACAGTAAAATCAAGTGGGGCAATTCCTGAAGCTGTAATCAAGTTTTCATCTACTACTGCCGGTTCCATCTTATAGTACTTTTCACCAATATAATTCGGGCATATCATTTTAAGAAACGCAAGGTCATTGCTTGTATGATACTTTTGATTTAAGAGTCCTACTCTGGCAAGTCCAATTGTGGCTCCACATATTGCTGCAACGATAGTACCATTGTTTAAGCATTTTTCAGCTATTGATAAAACTAAATTATGAATCTGGTCTGTCCATGTATTCCCACCAGGCAAAATTAGAGCTGCTGCGTCATTCATAGAGAACTTGTCGATCTCAATATCTGGCACAGTTCTTAATCCACCCATTGTAACAATAGTTTCTTTGGTATTACTCATGGTTAAAATTTTTAATGGTTCTTGCCCTTTTTTAAAGTATCTTCCAGAGTTAAGTTCTGCATTTAGGTAACCAACTTCCCAATCTGCCATAGTATCAAATATATAAAGATAAACTGTGTTTTTCATTTGTTATCCTCCCATCATTAAAAAATTATATTATTGAATTAATTACGCAAAATTTTCAATCTTCATTTCTTGTTTTAAATAATTCTGAAATAAGGCATTACAATTTCTATAACTTTGAATTGTCCTTTTAGAATAGTTTTTTACCTCGCAATCGAGTAAAAATTCTTTTATAATATCATTTAATTTTAACAAAAAAACACCTCCAGATATATATAAATTTATACATACATCTAAAAGTGTTATTTGCCATCATGAATCAGTAAAAATACGTATGTCGTCATTGTTCTTAAACGTTTACCTCAATGTAACCGTTGGTATCCCTTATCCCTCAAATTCCTCTGGAAAATCTGCATTATGATAAACATCCTGCACATCGTCATCGTCTTCAAGCATATCTATAAGCCTTTGTACCTTAGCTGCGCCTTCTAGGCTAATAGGTATCATATTATCTGGTATCATCGTAAGCTCTGCTGAAACAAACTCAAAGCCTGCTACTTCTAGTACTTCTCTTACTGCTCCAAAATTTTCTATAGCTGTGATAATTTCAAACATTTCTGCTTCTGCATTGAAATCTTCCGCCCCTGCTTCAAGAGCTAGCATCATGATTTCATCTTCATCCATAGCTTCGGTTCTTTCTATGATAATTTGTCCCTTTTTAGCAAACATCCAGTTTACGCATCCTGCGGCTCCCATATTTCCACCGCATCTATCGAAAGCATGCCTTACAGTTGCTACACTTCTATTTTTTTTGTCTGTTAGTGTGTTGATTACTACAGCAACACCTTCTGCTCCATAGCCTTCATAAACTATTTCTTCATAGTTTATGTCATTAAGCTCCCCAGAACCTTTTTTTATAGCCCTAGTTATTGTGTCTGCAGGCATGTTATTAGATTTAGCTTTTGCAACTACATCTCTAAGTTTAGCATTAATTTCTAAACTTGGACCACCAAATTTAGCTGCCATTATTAATTCTTTACCTATTTTTGTGAAAACTTTACCTCTTTTTGAATCAATTTTACCTTTTTTCTGTTGTATGTTATGCCATTTTGAATGTCCCGACATTTGAAATTCCTCCCAACTAACTATTTTATGTGTGAAATTTTTCCAATTACGCCTAATAAATAGCAATAATTCTATGAATTAGCTATAAGTACATTACATTCCCATTATATCATCGAATAAAGTACTTTTCAAATAAAAGAAGAAAAGTATTTGTACTTTTCTTACAATGCTCAATTGCAAAAGTAATTTCCACCCTCAACACATTCAACAGTGGAAGTTAGTCTAAGCGGCTACTGCCCAGAAAGAATATGAAACTCGCCTTTTTGAAGCACAAGTGGAATTTCCACAACCGAAGAGGAAGTTTTACGTCTAGACAAAATAATCAGTCCCCTTGAGACCTATATTACTTAAAAAATAAAATTATATCAGGCAAGTATTACTGTTGGGTATATCTTACTAATTTATCACATAACTATTTTGCTAGAAAAATAGTAGATATAAACATTTTTTTGTTAAAAAATATTTCTAACTTTTTTTATGGAAATTAACTCTACAAAGTGGAAGTTACTTTTTCAATTCACCCTTTTCTCACAATTAGTAAAGAATGCGGTATATACAGACATTATCCATACAATCTATGATCTAATTTGAAGTACATTTTTGGCTCTTCTTCTACATAAAGTGCTTTTCCAGAAGTAACTTCAGTTATTTGTGACTCCAATTTTTCTAGATTACTAAACTCACTGAGTATTTGAATTTTCACTTTGTCAGTATACTCTATGTTTTCTATATGAGTGTTTCCCTCAGCACATAGATGTTGTAACTTTCCAAGTAAATCATATTCTATTACTATTTCTAAGGGAATACCTTTAACCTTCTCTACTACAACTGCTTCACTAATAGCTAGAGAGGCACCTTTAGAATATGCTCTTGCAAGTCCTCCAGTTCCAAGAAGAATTCCTCCAAAATATCTAGTAACAACTACAACTACATCTGTAATATCGCTTTTTTTCAAAACCTCTAGAATAGGAATTCCACCTGTACCATGTGGTTCTCCATCATCACTATATCTTTGTATCATTCTATTTTCACCAATTATATAGGCATAAACATTGTGCCTAGCTTCTTTATGCTGACTTTTAACCTTTTGGATAAATTCCTTAGCTTCCTCTTCCGTTTCAACTCTTTTCCCATGACCTATAAAAATAGATTTTTTCTCTTTAAATTCAGCTTCTGATTCATCTTTTATTGTAAAATAACTCATATAAGTTCTCCCGTCTATATTTGCTCCATAAGTAATAAAAAGTTCTGAGCAGCATCTATTATGTATTTTTTGTCTATATTCTTATACAAGTACTTTATTTTTACAATAGCTTTTTCACTTTTTATTTTACCCAGAGATTTTATTGCATAACTTATCACCTGTGGATTCTCGTCGGATAGTGATCTAAGTAACGCCTCTTCTGCTCTGACGTCTCCCAGTTTTCCCATAGCTGAAATTGCCATTCTACGTATATTTACGGATTTATTAACAGAAGCTTTGATTAAAATATCTAAACAAGATACTTCCTTTAATTCCCCTAAAATCCAAACTGCAGCTTCTTTGTCTTTAGGATACATCTCACCATAACTAGTTTTTATGAGTGCAGTTAATTTATTTTTATTATCCTGGTCCATTGAATTCAAAAAATGAATTTTATCCTCTTTTCCTGCCACCGCAATACTTTTGAAAAGTTCATTAGTATCATTGCTTTTTACTAAAAATCTATATTTTATTTTACCATCTATAATATGTTTTTGCACAATGGAATTTTCCAAATTTCTTATTTTACATATGGCTTCCATGGTTTTGCCCTCTAAAAATAAGAAATAAGATATTTCCTCCTGAGAATATTCGCCTATGCATTGCCAGTCAATGTCCATTAATCCCTTTTTCAAAAGTTTCTCACCTTACCTTGTTGGTATTTTTTCTAATATCTCTGATATAATTTTAATTCCTTCTTCTATTTCAGGTTTTTTTATTTCTGAAAAACTCAATCTAAAATAATTATTGCCCTGCTCAGCATTTTTATAAAATAAAACACCTGGTGTGATTAGAACTTTTCTATTCTTGCAACTATAAAACAAATCCATAGAATTAATTAACAAACCATCAACTATCTTAAAATAAAAATTAATTCCCCCTCCAGGAGTAAAATAACTAACTTTATTGCCTAAATACTTTTCTATACATTTTATCATAAAGTCATATTTATCTCTATAAGCCTTATTAAGATAGTTTATATGCTGTTTCCAAAGATTCTTATTTATATATAAATCTAGAGCACGCTGCATAAGACTTGAAGTTGATATATCTGAATTGATTTTTGAATTTTGAATATACTCCTTGTATTTCTCAGGAGATATCATATATCCCAGTCTTATTCCTGGAAGAAATATTTTTGAAAAACTCTTAATATAAATAACTCTATCATTTATGTCTAAGCTTTTAAAACTCCTATATTGCTTCTGGTCATATATTAGCTCAGATAGATAGTCATCTTCAACAATATAAAAGTCATATAGCTCTGACAGTTCCAATATTTTTAGCTTTTTATCCAAACTATAGGTGGCCCCTGTAGGATTTTGAAAATAACTCATGGCATAAAAACATTTTATTTTATTCTTCTTTAAAATTTCTTCAAATTGATTTAAATCTATACCATCCTCTAAGATATCAACTTCAAATATATTAGCTCTCCGCCATTTAAAAACTGTTAGTGCACCACCATAGGTAGGCTTTTCAACAACAACATTATCATGAGCATTTATTATAGATTTTGACACTATATCAATACCCTGTTGTGCCCCGGATAGGATTAAAATATCTTCAGTACTTACTTTATTGTTCCAAAAAAAACTACTTATACTATTTCTAAGTCCTTCATACCCCAAAGATTCCTTATAAGCAAATGCTTCTGCACCATCTCTATCTAATACCTCATTTAATACATCCTTAAATACTGTTACTGGAAAAAACTCACTACTGGCGATTTCCCCTGTAAAATCTACATATATTTTAAGATCTTGCCCAGATATTTTTTTTAAAGTATTTGAATATTCTTTTTTAAATTTTATATTTGTATCTCTTCTTTTAGCATAGGTTCCACTGCCCATCTTTTGATATGCATAGCCCTCAGATTCAAGTTTTTTATAAGCACTAACTATGGTAACTTCATTAACCATCAATATTTTTGCTAATTTTCTTATAGAGGGTAATTTTTCACCATCGTATACATTATTTTCATCAATCATTTTTTTTATATGCTTTGATATTTCTATGTATTTGGGAACGTCTAAGTCAAATTCAATTTCATACTTATGCATAGCTACACCTATTTATTTCGAAATTATTATACAAAATATACATTTTGTTTAAATAAGATTTTATCCTTGTCAATCTTAAAATCTCTACTTTCTTTTTTAATTATATCTCTTTCCCAAAGTTTATTGAGCAATTCTTCCATGTTTATATCAAAATCCACAAACAACTCCTCCGCCATAATTTCCTCAGCACTTAAAAACTTATCTTGTTCTCTCATATAGTTTAAAAGTAAGCTACAATCACTCTTAATACTTGAATTTATGCTTTGCTCTAGAAATGTAATAGTTTCTTGGATGGTCTCTGCAATGTTTGATTTTTCAAAAAATAATTTATCAACACATTGTTTAAACTCATCATTTAAATTCATGGCCATAGCAAGAACATCCTTACTAATCATATACCCTGATGAATTAACAAATAGTCTTGAATACTTTTCTATGCATCTTATGGCAGTACTGTAGGATGTATATATCCCATTGCTCCATAAATACTTTTTACATACTCCCATATCTTTTAAGAGTTTCCCTAAAAAAACCATACCCCAGCGTTCTCTATCAACATCAGGGAAAAATCTACCACCGTCAAATCTTACTGTTACATCCATATCTTTTGAGAATACTAACCTTGAAGATGAAAAAATTCTATGTATATATCCGCCCTTTAGATTGTCAGAATAAATTTGTATAAATTTTTCTTTACCCATGAGTTTAATATGAACAGGAACCCCCTTTTCTTCAGTATATATATCTCGAATTTTCTCGAAATTTTCTTTGACAATTACAAAAAGATCGATATCTGATTCTTCCCATAAATCACCTGTCACCATACTTCCGAATACCATTACCGATAAAACAGATTCATCAATTTTTATTCTATCTACTACGCTATTAAAGGCATTTTGATATTGTAAAATAGTTTTTGTCATTCCCTTACCCTCCAGTTTTAAATATGCTTTAGCATCCTAAAAAGTGATTTCCCTAAACCAATATTTTGTTAATTTTAATTCTTCCATAAAAATTACAATTACTGCACCGATATATATGAACACAAAATTCATTTCTGTCATCAATTTCCATATTAGCAGTATAATCATCAAAATATTCTTGTATTATTCCTTTATCCTCCATTATAGCACTACATTTTTCACAATTACAAATTTTTCTTTCTAAATTATTGCAAACAGGACAAATTTTTTCCATGAGGTTACCTCCAATTCATTATCCTATTTATTTTTACCAATTTTTATTTTAATAATCTTAATATGAAATCAAAACCATAATTTCCTAAAACTAAAATAAAGAGACCAAGTCTAATATTAATTAAACCTGTTCCCTTTAGCATTATAAAAATTATTTACACTTACAATCATACTTTGCGAGTTTCAACATATTGTCAACTTTACATCTCAATACCTCAATTAAATCCTCTGCAATTTCATTAACTTCTACAACTAAGTCTAGAGCATCTTTTATTTTCTGACTATGGCCAAAATTGGTATTTGCCATATTAGCTGCGGAAATTGAAAAATTATCCGATGCAAAGGATAAAACAGTTAAAGTATCTGTTAGTGGTTTTACATCATTTTCAAAATAAGCCCTTGCTTTAAAATCCAAAGGTAATCTATCCAGCTCAAATCTTAAAATATTTATATTTACAACCTTATCTGTTAAAGATTTAATATCAAAATTATCACATGTATTACTGGTGTCACTAGCTTCAGATAGTGGTTGTTGCATAGAGGAATCTTTATAGATATTCTTATATTGCTGAGTAAGATCATCTATAATTTTTTTTTGATATTGCTTGTCATCTTGTATATTTGGTTTTTTAATTTGCCTCTTTTCATTATCTGAATTTAACTTATCCTCTCCCATATCTACTCCTAAATCCTATGATAAATGCTATATACCTAATACTTAATTATATAAGCTAACCATTTGTTTTATTACACTTATTTTATTTTTTAAAAAGTGCAATAATACATCTTTCTCCATAAACCTTTATCCATAATAACATTAATTTGAGTTTATTCTACAGTTGAATATATTTTTCACACTTATTATAAACTTCATCGTCCCCTTGTACTGACATAAGTGTTCCCTCTTCACTGTATTCTTCCGATTCTACCTTAGAACCTCTATGCAAGTATGCCACCATGGACTGATCAGTGTATGGAATAAGCACATTAAATTTCTTAAGAGTATATGGAAGATCTTCACAAGCTTCTTTTAATAACTCATCCAAATTTGTACCATACTTAGCTGATATTTCTATGCATTTTAAATTTTTATATTTTTCTTTAATCTTCAAAATGTTTTCTGGTGATGCTTTATCAATTTTATTTAACACCAATATCATTGGCTTATCAATTGCCGCAAGTTCTGTTAATACTAAGTCTACAGCTTCTATTTGGAGTTCTGCATTTTCTGAAGATACATCTACTATGTGCAATAATAAATCTGAATATACCACTTCTTCTAAGGTTGATTTAAAGGCTTCTACTAAGTCATGCGGAAGTTTTCTTATAAAACCTACAGTATCAGTTACTGCTGCCACACGATTATCAGGTAATAGTAGTGCTCTTGTTGTTACGTCTAATGTTGCAAAGAGCATATCTGCTTCAAAGACTTTATCTTTTTGAACGGCACTTTTTAGTGCAGCTACCTCACATAATACATTTCTAAGTGTTGATTTTCCTGAATTAGTGTACCCAACTAAGGACACTTTTGAAATACTTTCGCGACTTCTCTTTTCCCTTTGGACACTTCTCGTGGTTTTAATTTTTTCTAATTCTTTATTTAAATCAAAAATACCTTCTCTTATTCTCCTTTTATCAATTTCTAATTTTTTCTCTCCAGGACCCTTTGTGCCAATTCCAGCACCTGTTCTTGAAAGCATTGTTCCAAGTCCCGTTAACCGTGGTAACCTATATTTTAATTGTGCAAGTTCAACTTGAATTTTTGCTTCTCTAGTTCTTGCTCTTCGTGCAAATATTTCTAATATCAATGTAGTTCTGTCTATAACCTTACACCCCAGCACTTCTTCTAAGTTTCTAACTTGAGAGCCAGATAATTCATCATCAAAAATAACTAAATTTGCTCTTAGCGCTTGCCTAATAACCGCAATTTCTTCCGCTTTACCGCTACCTATATATAAAGCTGCATCTATTTTATGTCTATTTTGCAGAATTATATCTACAGTTTCTACATTACATGCCTTTGCAAGTTCCCTAAGTTCTACTAAATCCTCTTCACTTTCTATACCTACCAAGATAGCTCTTTCTGCATCATCTTCAGTGATTTCACTTGTCTTCATTAATTTTTCGATATGTTTAATTTTGTCTATGATATCATATTCTATTACTTGTTCTATACTTAGAGGTCCTACTTCTTCTTCTATTAGAATATTATTTTCTATTCCACAAAAACCTACATTATACCTTAAGTCTTCCACTTCTGATATTCCAATAGCCACTATACAATCTAACTTTAATTTTACTAATGCTGACATATCAAGAGCAGATAATCTAGAATTTCCATTTGGATGAGTGTGTATTATTTTAACCCCAGATAATCGACCTTCTCTTATATCAATTATAGGAAGTTCCACAGTACTACTGTCACCAATTGCCATACTAATTATTTTACCTTTTCTATCAACTGCCGCACTTATTTCTCTTTTCAAATCTTGTGTTACCTCAACTAATATATCTACCAATTCTTCAGATAAAATGCAATCTTTTGATACTCTTATATCACAAGCATTTTCTAATTTATTTAAAATTGAATTCTTAACTCCATCAATATTTCCATATATCATTGTAAATCACTCCATTCTAATAATATTTTAACAACTTTTCTTATTCTTATACTTGACAACTATCTTATAATTTTATACTATTGAAGCAATATTGTAAATATATATAGAGGGCGGGATTAACATTGGATAATAAAAAAGTAAATATTCTTATATCTAAAGAAGCAATTGATGAAAGAGTTGGACAACTTGGTGCAGAAATATCTAAAGATTATGATGGAAAAAAATTGTATATTCTTTCATTACTCCGAGGTAGTTTCATATTTACTGCAGACCTTGTACGTCAAATTACTGTACCTACAAAAATAGGATTTATGACAACCTCAAGTTATGGTGCGGGCGAAGAGTCCTCAGGAACAGTTAATATTATAAACGATATACCTGACAATATTTCTGGCTTTGATGTATTAATAGTGGATGATATTGTTGATACAGGAATAACTATGAATTCCATTATGACTAGGGTTAGAACCCTTGGAGCGGCTTCTGTTAAGTCTTGTGTTCTTTTAGATAAACATGAGCGAAGAAAAATTGATATAATACCTGATTATTGTTGTTTTGAAATTCCAGATCTTTTTGTAGTGGGTTATGGATTGAATTATGGAGACTACTATAGAAATATCCCCTACGTATTTAATTGGGAAGATTAATTTGTTTTAACATCTTTCTTTAGGATTTCCAAAAAATATAATTAGAAATAAAAAAGTACGTTTAATTGCGTACTTTTTTATGTTTATGTTATTTATTACTGCTATTACCCAATTTAAAACCTGTACCATTTAAATCTAATCCAATTGCAGTATTAGGTGTTTTTCCCACAATAATAGTTTCAGCAATTGGTATTTCATTAGCTACCTCGATATCATTGCTTTTCAAAGGGATAATTACTCTAACCGTGGTTTTTACTTTAACATAAATCTTATGTCTGGTTTGATTTATACCTGCACTTTCAAACTCAGAAGAATATTTAGTTTCTACAAGGCCTATAGGCTGCATTTTTATGGTTATGCGTGGACCATAATAAGATAAAATATTATTTCTTGTTATATAACCTATAGGGATTTTGAGGCCTATATCCCCCAATTTCAAGAGTTCCTTTTGGGTCTCTAAAGCAACATCGCAGGCTATTTTATTCATTTTTAAAGTATCTGCCTTAAGCATTACAATATTCCCTTCAGAATCTTTATCAACCCTTATAATCTCATCGTAGTTAAACTGCTTTGAATATTCATTTATAATTGCTCTGTTAACAATTTCTGTAGCTTTTGCTCTCATTTCTGCATCCGCCACTGCCATTACGGTGGGCATTACTATTTTATCAAATATATATATGAATATTGTAAAATTTATCATAATCATGGTTATAATTAATAATATTCTATGTTTAAATTTGTTTTTAATATTTATTACCTCCATTTAAGGTTATATGTTATTATATGTAGTTCTTTTAAGCTACAGAATTAAATAACATATCAAAAATGGATATTTTATATTAAGATAATTATATGGTATAATATTAACAACTAATTATACTTATACAATATGTATTTTCACACAAGACTTGGAAAATAATATTTATCATCCGCTAAAGAGAACTAAGAGGAGGATATTCAATGAAAGATAAAGCAACTACTCAAAATAAAGATAAAAAACCAGCTCAAAAGAAGAAGAAGAAGAAATCAACTGGTAATAAAATTTTTAAAAGCATTGTTTCTACTATTTTATTTATAGCCTTAATAGCCATGGTAGCTATGGGGGGAGTAGTCCTAGCTATGGTGAAAACTGCTCCTGACTTAGATATTAATGCATTCCTAAAATTAGATGAACCTTCAATACTATATGACAATTCTTCAAAGTATATGGACGAATATATTACCTCCGAAAGAAGAACTAATTTATCTATTAATAAAGTTCCACTCATCCTTCAGGATGCATTTATAAGTGTTGAGGATTCTAGATTTTACACCCATCCTGGTATTGACATAAAAAGATTGGGTGGCGCAGTATTCAATGATATAAAAATAAAAATAAAGGGAAGTGGAGATAGTCTCCAAGGTGCTTCAACTATAACTCAACAATTGGTTAAATATAGAATGTTTTTAGAAGACTCTATAGAAAACAGAACCTCAATAAAAAGAAAAGTTCAAGAAATTTCTCTGTCGCTAAAGCTGGAGAAGGTTTTGACCAAACCCCAAATTTTAGAGGCATATATGAACACTATTTTTTTAGGCGGAAAAGCTCACGGTGTAGAGGCAGCCTCAGAGCAATATTTTGGTAAGCCTGTTGAAAAATTAACATTAAAACAATCTGCTTTTATTGCTAGTGCTGCACAAAACCCTAGTCTTTCATATAACTTGGCGTATAAGGCATCTAAGTCTAAAGAAGTTTTTGTTTCAAATAGAACAAAAGCTGTTCTTGAAAATATGTTAAAATATAATAAAATCAGCAAAGCTCAATTTGACTCAGCTATGGCTGAAAAGATAGTATTTAATTTTTCAATAAAAGATGCAAACAAAATGAATTTTGAGTTTTTCTCTAGGCCTGTAATTATCCAGGTTTCTGAAGATTTAATGAAAACACTTAATATTAGCAAAGAAGAAGCATATTCCATGCTTATGTACGATGGTTTAAAAATTACTACAACCATGGATAGATCTATGCAAAATGCATCGCAGAAGCTAATTGATAATGCTATTAACTCAAACAAAAAATGGAATCCACAAATTCGAGCTGCCTCTGTTATCATGGATTATCATACAGGTGAAGTTAAAACTATTATAGGAGGAAGTAGCGACGAAGGTCCTATGTCATATAATAGAGCTGCGTCTATTGATTTCTTAAAGCCTCCTGGTTCGACTATTAAGCCACTAACCGTATATGGGCCAGCTATTGATACTAAAATAGCTACGGCTTCTACGATTATTGAAGATTCACCATTAACAGATGAAATGGCAAAGAGATTAGGCGGAAAAAATAATCCTCCATATAATCCTAAAAATTCTGGCAATGCATATAGAGGATATTTAACCCTAAGAGATTGTTTGAAATATTCTGTTAACGTGGCTGCTGTGAAAATTGAGGATATGATTACTCTTAAAACTGGTGCTTCTTATGGGGAAAAATTTGGCTTACAGCTAGATGACACAGATAAGGGCAGTCCCGCCGCTATGTCCCTCGGTCAATTAAATGGTGGTAAGTATTTGGGAACTAATCCTCTTACTATGGCAGCGGCATATGGTGTCTTTGGTAACAACGGAATGCGCACTGCTCCAAGATTATACACTAAAGTAGTTGATAGGGATGATAAAATATTACTCCAAACAAAATATGATCCAAAACCTGTTTTATCTCCTCAAAGCGCTTATATAATGTATGATTTATTACAAGGCCCTGTAACTCCAGGTGGTACTGGAACAAATGCTCCTTTTAGCGACATGCCTGTTAGAGGTAAAACTGGTACTTCTTCTGATTCAAAAAATTTATGGTTTGTTGGATTAACTCCGTATTACTCTGCAGCTGTTTGGATCGGAACAGATAAAGAAAATGTTGAAATTAACGGACTGTATAGTAATGACGCAGCATTATTATGGGGAAAAATTATGAAAGAAGCACATACCTCTCTTCCAGTTAAGGAAGTAGAACGGCCTTCTGGCATATCATCCTATTCTGTATCAAAGGATTCAGGAGATATACCTACAGATTTAACTTATGCAGATCCAAGAGGTAATCGAGTTTACTCTGAACTTTTTATTGATGGAACGCAACCTACAACCCTTGATAGCATACATGTTCTAGCTAAAGTTACCAAGGATCCAAGTGGCATATATGTTCTCGCTTCAGAATTTACGCCACCTGAAAAAATTGAAACGAGGATTTTTATAAAAAGGACTACTCCTAATGCTCAATTATTAGACGCTGCTTTTGTATTACCAACAGCAGTTGACACCTTTTCAAAGCAAATTATTATTCCACCTGTTACTGTTCCCCCAGTTACTACTCCTCCAACTGACGGTGGAGTACCAGTAGATCCTAATAACCCTCCAGTTATTAATCCCCCAGTTACTACTCCTTAAAAAAAACTACTATCAAAAAATAAATTTTGATAGTAGTTTTTTTACCCTTTAGTTTTGGGATTAAATATTAACGCCATAATATATCCAAAGAAAATTGCAGCAGTAATACCTCCCGCAGTTCCTTTTATGCCTCCCGTAAATGCTCCTATAAGACCAACTTCATCTACTTCTTTCATTACGCTTTTAGCTAAACTATAACCAAAACCTGGCAGTGGTATACTTCCGCCTGCCTTCCCATATTTTATCACCACATCATATATATTTAATGCACCTAATATAACACCAACAGTTACAAATACAACTAATATTCGAGCTGGAGTTAATTTAGTAGTATCCATAAGTATTTGACCTATTACACAAATTGCCCCTCCAACTAAAAAAGCCATAATGTAATTATTCATTTTTCACCTCCAAACTCTATGCAAACAGCATGTGCGATTCCAGGTATTGTTTCTCCTTGCAAAGATGAAGTTGGACTTAGAAGCGCTCCTGTGGAAACTAAAAGTATTCTTTTAAATTTCCCCTTTAGCATATTTCTGTATAAATACCCTGTTGCAACTACTGCAGAACACCCACAACCACTACCACCTGCATTAGTTCCTTGTTTTTCAGCATTAAAAATTTCCTCACCACAATCAATATAATGGCCTTTCATATCGTACTTATATTCTAATAGCAATTCTTCTGTAAATTGTCTTCCTATCGTGCCTAGGTCTCCCGTAGCAATAATATCATAATCCGAAGGCTTTCTACCCGTATCTTTAAAGTGTTGTTTAATAGTATCTACAGCTGCGGGTGCCATGGCCACACCCATGTTATTTGCATCAGTTATTCCATAATCTTTAACTTTTCCAGTTGTAATATGTGTAACATAAGGAAAATCACCTTTTTTACCCAAAACCATGGCTCCTGCACCTGTAACTGTCCATTGCGCTGTTGGGGCTCTCTGACTCCCCATCTCTAAGGGGAATCGGTATTGTCTTTCAGCCGCGGAAAAATGCGATGAGGTAGCTGCTACAACGTAATTAGCCATGCCCCCTTCCATTATCATTGAACCCACGCTTAAAGACTCTGCCATTGTTGAACAGGCACCATAAAGTCCTAGAAAGGGTATATTCAAATCTCTCGCTGCAAAACTTGAAGAATATAACTGATTTAGTAAATCTCCTGCTAGTAAATAATTTATATCACCTTCAGTTAATTTTGCTTTTTTTATGCTCTCTTTAACAGTAGTATATAAAAGGCTTGTTTCAGCTTTTTCAAAACTTTCAGTTCCATTAAGATCGTCTTCTAAAATTCTATCAAAATACTCTTTTAATGGTCCCTGACCTTCCTTTGGCCCCACTATATTGTAGGTTCCAACAATTCTAGGTTTGCTTTGAATTTCTACTGTTTGAAGTCCGATTCTTCTACCCATCACAAATCACCACCTTAAAAAATAATATAAAATCCCTACAATTACAGATGAACCTATTCCATATACTAAAACAGGTCCTGCAATAGTAAACATTTTAGCCGCTACACCAAAAATAAAACCTTCTTTTTTAAACTCCATTGCTGGTGAAACTATTGAATTTGCAAACCCAGTGATTGGTACGACCGAACCTGCTCCTGCAAAATCACCTAGTTTATCATATATACCTATGCCCGTAAGTATAGCTCCTAGAAACACCATTACTATGGAAACATAACTCCCTAGCTCATCACTTGGAACACCCATTTTAGAAAAAACATCGCTGATAAATTGCCCAATTACACATATTGCGCCTCCAACCCAAAAGGCATTAAAGCAATGTAATAGTAAATTAGGCTTAGGAATTTTATTAGAATTGAGGTGGTCAAATTTTTTTCTTATAGTTTTTTCTTCCACTTTCATGAAATATCCTCCTTGTAATTCTCTAAAATGTTTATATTTATTAATTATATTGAATTATTAGTTTAGAATATATTTTATACCTAAGTTATTATTTGCAATTATATAATTTTTAGTCAAAAAAAATAAGAATCATTTATAGATAAACAACTTCAAAATAAACATTGAAGTTGTTTATCTATATTTCATCTTAACCACTCAACTTTTCTTTCATTATTTTCAAAACTTTCTTTTCTATTCTTGATACTTGTACTTGGCTGATTCCCATCATTTTCGCCACCTGAATTTGTGTATTATCTTTAAAATACCTGAGCATAATTATTTGCCTCGATTTTGCATCCAATTTTCTAAGCGCTTCTTTCAGTGCAATTTTATCTAAAACCTCATTATCTTCTTCATATTTTTCACTTAATTTATCTATTAGAAGTACTGGAGCGCCATCATCTTGGTGTATTGTATCAAATAAATATTGCATATTGTTTGCAGACTCTAGTGCATATACTATATCTTCTTTTTCTATATTAGAAAATACTGATAGTTCCTCAATAGTAGGATCTCTACCTAGTTCTTTTGTTAGAGTGTCTTTATCATAATGTAGTTTTCGTGCAGTATTTTTAACGCTTCTACTTACTTTTATAATCCCATCGTCCCTAAGAAATCTTTTGATTTCTCCCATTATCATTGGTACTGCATAGGTAGAAAATTTCACATTATACTTAGTGTCAAAATTGTTAATTGCTTTTACTAGACCAATACATCCAATTTGGAATATATCATCATACTCGTATCCCCTATTAAGAAATTTTTTACTAATTGATGCAACTAATGGTAAATTCATCTCTACTAGCCTATCTAATGCACCTGGCTCTCCACTTCTAGCCAATTGAATGAGCTGCATATTATCCTCATAATTGTAATTGTTTTTTTTGACTATTTTTTGATCCATAATATTCCACCTAACTTAAAGGATTAAATATTTTTTTCATTATTATACTTGTTCCCCTACCTTTATCAGACTTTACTTCTAAGCTGTCCATAAAAGTTTCCATTACAGTAAAACCCATACCTGACCTCTCTAAGTCTGGACGAGAAGTATATAATGGTTGCATAGCAATCTCTAAATCGTCAATTCCTTTTCCTGAGTCGCTGATTATCACTGTTAATTCATTTTCATTAATAATAGCTTCTATAGTAATCATTTCCTCTTCGCTATCATATCCATGAATAATCGCATTGGTAACAGCTTCTGATACAGCAGTTTTAACATCGCTAATTTCTTCAATTGTTGGATCTAATTGCGCCGCAAATGCTGCTACTGCTACTCTTGCAAAACCTTCATTCTGGGATTTACTTAAAAATTCAATTTTAATTCTATTGTGACCCATATTAATCCCCCCACTAAATATTGTTTACAGCTTGTTCAACGTCATCATATAGCATAATGATTTTAAACATTCCTGACAATTCGAACACTCTTTTTACTGAAGACTTAATGCTTGTTACACATACTTTTCCATTTCTCATATGTAACTTTTTGTATCTTCCAATAACTACTCCAATACCAGAGCTGTCCATAAACGACACTCCATCAAAATCCATGATTAATTTGTTGTAGTTATCTCGGTCTAAGCGATCGTCTATCATATTCCTTACTTCTTCAGCACTATGATGATCTAGTTCTCCAGACATGTAAACAATCAATTTATCTTGGCTATTTTCAAAATTTAAATGCATCTTCTTCCCCCTTGAATCATTTTAAATTAAAGTAGTTTTTCAACTTTGTCTAAATACTGTACCTTTCTTATATATTCTATCAATTACATAATTTTCCTTCTTTTTTTTTAAATATTTAAGCATTTTTTTATATTCTACCCATTTATAATCATTTAATACATTATTTGATAAATAAGTTCATAAATAAGTTGACTGAATCAAACTATTGCCCTATATCAAAATCATTGTTATACTATTGTTGTTTAACTTTTGAAATTATTTGTTAATTGGGAAACAATAAGTAGATATCAATTATAAATTGTTATCTGCCCCCAAAATGTGAGGAGGAATAATAATGGATATGTGGTTTAAAGAAGGTCAAATAGCGAATGCTGCTATGACTTATAAAATAAAGGAAACTTTGGTAACAAAAACAACTCCGTTCCAAGAGCTTGCAATTCTTGATACTGAAGCCTTTGGAAGAATGCTAGTGCTGGATGGAATAGTTCAAACTACTATAGAAGACGAATATGTATATCACGAAATGATAACTCATATTCCTCTATTTACACATCCAAATCCTAAAAAGGTTCTTGTTGTTGGTGGAGGAGATGGTGGCGCTATTCGCGAGGTGTTAAAACATCCCGGCATTGAGAAAGCAGTGCTCTGCGAAATCGATGTGGATGTTGTTACAGAATGTAAAAAATATCTTCCTGAAATAAGTTGTGCTCTAGAAAACCCCAAATGTGAAGTTTTTATTGGGGATGGTATAAAGTACGTTCATGAACACAAAAATGAATTTGATGTAGTAATTGTAGACTCTACTGACCCTTTTGGAGCTGCTGAAGGATTATTTGGAGGAAGTTTCTACAAAGAGATATTTGAATGTTTAACAAAAGACGGTATTTTCATTGCACAAACAGAAACTCCCTTTTTTCTACCTGAAGTAGTGAAAAGAGTATTTAATGATGCAAAAGCTGTATTCCCTGTTACAAAATTATTTATGGCAGCTATCCCTACATATCCAAGTGGATACTGGAGCTTCACTGTGGGTTCAAAAAAATACGACCCAGAAACAGTAGATTTATCAGCTGCTTATGAATTTGATACTAGGTACTATACTAAAAAGCTACATAAAGCTTGTTTCGCCTTACCTAAGTTTGTAGAAGATTTAATAAAATAGAAGAAAAATAATAGAAGCAAGGATGATTAAATAAAATATCACCTTCCTTCTATTATTTTTGCTTAGCCTCTTAAAAATATAGAGTATTTACATAATGACTGTAATAATATCCTCTACAGACTTTCTATGTGGTCTTTTGTTTTCCTGGTCTAAGGGTAATCCAATAGGAGTTAATGCCATTAATGAATACCCTTCTTTTTTGAAATTAATGGCGTCACTAATTTCTTTTGCAGCATAATTTGGGCCTGTCATCCAGCATGTTCCATAACCAAGAGATGCTGCGGCAAGTAATAAATTTTCTATAGCTGCAGCAACTCCTTGTATCCCTGGCGCAGTATCAAGAAGTTCTTGTATAGCTTCCTTGCTTTCATTAATAGCCTTAAATTCTTCAAGTCCCGTTGGTTTATAAATGCCTGCATATATCAAAATTAAACAAGGGGCATTTCTAAAAGCAGTATGGTATTTTAAAACTTTAGTAAAAAATGACTTAATATCTTTATCTGCAATTTTAGCAGCAATTTGTTCATTTTTAATTTCTACCACATTTACTATTTCATTTATCTTTTCTTTACTTCTAATTATTACAAAGTGCCAATTCTGATCATTTTTACCAGATGGAGCATGAATAGCCGCTTTAATAATCTCCTGCAAATCATCCAGGGGAACAACTTCATCTTTAAATCTTCTTATACTGTGTCTTTTATAAATGAAATCTAAATTGGACATGTGAAACCTCCTATCATATAAGAAGAGAGGTTCGCACCTCTCTTCTTATATTTTAATATTTAATATAAACTCTTATAAATATCTCTAATTTCATCTCTGCTTAGAGGTACATAATTATTATTTAAAAGTCTTTGTTGACCTACAACAACGCTATCTGCAAAACTTTCAATTTCTTCTACCTTCATACCATAATCTTTTAGTGGTTTTCTAACTAATAATTTATCAAGTACTCCAGCAAGTGAAGCAAACACATCACTATCTGCATTTACATTTAAAATATCTGCAAGTATTTTATTAACATCTTTAATTTTACCATTTGGATTTTTCTTATTGTAAGTTCTAAATACCTCAACAAACATCTGGTAGTTTGCTTCTCCATGAGGAACGTGGTAAGTGCCTCCAAGAGGATAAGAAAGTGCATGAACAGCCCCAACTCCTGTGTTACCAAAAGCAATACCTGCATAGTTACTACCTATAACAAAATCTTCAATTATTGCTTTTCTATACTCTTCACCTTTTTGAATAATTTTCATATATCCCTTTAAAATCAATTCCATTGCTTTCACACTAAATAATTCTGTGTAAGGATTAGATTTTGGTGATACATAAGACTCAATAGCATGAATTAGTGCATCAATTGAACTCGCCACAAAGAATTTATACGGAAGTCCTTTAACAAGTTCTGGGATAAGTACTGCATGATCTGCTAATAATTCATCTGTAGCAAGTCCCATCTTTGTATGCTTAGCTTTGATTTCAGCTATAGATAAATTTGTAACTTCTGAGCCTGTTCCAGCAGTTGTAGGAACTATTATAAGCTCCTTATCCTTTATTAATGGAACTGTTTTCTCGAATAAATCTAATGCTCTATTTTCACCCTTTATTACAAGAAGTTTTGCTATATCAATAACACTACCGCCACCTATAGCAAATATTCTTTTAAATGTCTTTCCTTTAATAACTGATAATACTGCATCAATTATCTCATCAGAAGGTTCACCAACACCAAATTTTTCTAGAAAAACTATCTCAGCTTTAAGATTTAAACTTCCGAAGAATGGATCATATATAAATTCATTTGATAATACAAAATCTCCTTCACCTATATTAAAGGTTTCTGCAAATTCTTTTGATGTATCAAATTTATGGATTTGTGATTTAATTGAAAATAATTTCATTATTTTTCCTCCTATTTTATAATTAATTTATATTAGGGAAATAGGTTTCAACTTAACCCGTTGAAACCTACTAATTTTATCTATTCTGCCCAGATTTCCTCAGCAGTTGGAACTTTAGCATCCTTATTAAAATATCCTATTCTTGATATATTTATTAAGTGATAATAAGTAAAGTTTTCAGATATTGAATTATTTCCCCATGATCCACAACCAAGAGTTGTAGATGGATTAAAGCCGTTATTAAAACTTCCGCCTGCTCCTGTAGATGATGTTTGATTAACAACTAATCTACTTATAGGTAATTCTTTACCTGCATATTCAATATGAGCATCATCATTTGAATGAACAGCTGTAGTATGTCCTGCACCTTCATATAAAAGATTAGTTTTAGCTAGTTGTACTGCTTCTTCAAAAGTATTGTAAGTCATTGTTATCATATATGGGAACATTTTTTCCTTGTTAAGTACATCTAGTGATCCTATTCCTTTAGTTTTTAATATAACTACTTTTGTAGCTTCCGGAACCACGACTCCTGCCATATCAGCAACAAACTGAACTGATTGACCAACAAGTTTACCATTTATTACACCACCTGGGAACATAACATTTCTAAACTTATCAATTGCTTCTTCATCTTCAATGTAGTATGCGCCATTGTTAGTAAAGGCCTGCATTATTTCAGCATGTTTTTCAACTGGAGCTATAATGCTTTGTTCTCCAGAGCATATGATACCATTATCAAATTTTCTTCCTGCGATAATATCTTTTGCAGCTTGATCAAAATCATAATTTCTATCAATAATAACTTGAACATTTCCTGCTCCAACTCCAAATGCTGGCTTTCCGCTGGCATAAGCAGCCTTTACCATTCCCATTCCACCAGTAGCTACTACTGTATCAACAGCTGACATTAATTCTCCTGTTAATTCAACGGATGGTTCTGCTATTATTTGAATCAAGTTTTCTGGTGCTCCGAGTTTCCTTAATTCATCATTCATTAGTTTAACAGCATGTGCTGAGCAATTCTTAGATCTTGGATGTGGTGCTACAATAATTGAATTTCTTCCTTTAATAGCAAACATAGCATTACACATTGGTGTAACTATTGGATTTGTGGTTGGTGTAATAGAACCTATAACGCCCTTTGGTTTTGCTACTAGTAATATCCCTTCTTTTCCTTCTTCAGGCCCCATGATATCTACTGACTTTTTACCTTTTAAGCTATTCCATATAGTCCTTGATTTACCCATATTCTTAGCTACCTTATCTTCATAAACTCCCATTCTTGTTTCTGTTACTGCTTCTTTTGCTAGTATTTCAGCATTATCAAATATAACTTTACCAATTACTCTAACTAATGCATCCACTTGTTCTTGGTTATAGTTTGCAATACCTACTTGAGCTTTCCTTGCCTTAACCATCATTTCATTTATATATGCTTTATTATCCATTATTATTTTCCTCCTATTTGTTATGTATTACTTTATTTATTAACATATATTTCTTTCAGATTGATCTATTTTATTGTTGTATTTAATTATTTTTCTATCCCTCATAGTTCCTGTAGCTAAAAATCTACTATGCCATCCTAAAGCTTTCTCAAGCATATGTGGTGTATGTTTTGCTCCAGTGAGTTGTGCATCTTCAAAATATTTCATAAGTGCTACTTTATAATCTGGGTGTGCACAATTATTAATAATTTTTAGTGCTCTTTCTCTTGGGCACAATCCTCTTAAATCTGCTACCCCTTGTTCTGTTACAATAACCATAACATCGTGCTCTGTGTGGTCTACATGAGATACCATTGGAACAATTGAAGAGATATCTCCTTTTTTTGCAATGGACTCTGTAGTGAATATAGTTAAGTATGCATTTCTTGCAAAATCTCCTGATCCACCAATGCCATTCATCATTTTACTTCCCATTATATGTGTTGAGTTTACATTTCCATATATGTCCACTTCTATAGCTGTATTCATAGCAATAACACCTATTCTTCTTGCAATCTCAGGATTATTACTTATTTCTTGAGGCCTTAATACAATCTTATCTTTATAAAAATCTATTTCTTCTTTAAATTCAACCATTTTCTCTGGAGAAGGACTTATGGCTGTGGAAGATGCCATTACTGCTTTTCCACATTTCAATAAGTCTAACATAGAATCTTGTATTACCTCTGTATAACAAGTCAAATTCTTAAAATTTGACTCACAAAGACCTCCAAGTACTGCATTGGCTACACTACCTACCCCAGATTGCAGTGGTAATAAATTCTCTGGTAGCCTACCTTCTTCTACTTCCTTCTCTAAAAACTGGATTAAATTTTTAGAAATTTTCTTTGATGCTTCATCAATGGCTGCAAGTGGTCTTGTTTTGTCTAAAAGATCTGTCATAACAATGGCTGCAATTTTTTCAATTCCACAAGGTATACAGGTTGTCCCAATTCTATCTCCAGGGTGCATAAGTGGAATTGGTTTTCTAAAAGGTGGTTTTTCTGTCATATATATATCTGCCATTCCTTCTAGTTGCATGGGTTGACTTTCATTCACTTCTACAATTACAAAATCTGCATTTTTTATATAACAAGCTGCATTCCCAATGGCTGTAGAGGGTACAATACACCCGTCTTCTGTAATTGCAACAGCTTCAATAATTGCCACATTTACTTTAGGAATCACTCCACAATCTACATATTGGGTACTATGACTTAAATGCATGTCTATATAATCTATATCTCCTTTATTGATGCTATTTCTTACTTCATTATTGGTTTGATATGGCAATCTTTTAGAAATAATTCCTGCCTCAGCCCATGCTCCATCAATTTCTGCCCCAACGGAAGCACCAGTATATAGTGTTAATTTCATTTTTTCACCAGTAGCTTTTACTCTAGCGGCTAGTGCCAATGGAACTGCTTTGGGATAACCTGATGGCGTAAATCCACTTACGCCTACTACCATTTTATCCACAATTAGTTTTGCAGCTTCCTTCGCACTCATTATTTTACACTCTAGACTTGCATTTCTTATTCTTTCAATATTCATACTTTCACCCCACATTTTAAAATTTTCTTTTAAATCTATTTTCCCACTCTTTTGTAAGTTCTGCTCTAAAATCTGGATGGGCAATCGCGATTAACACTCTACCCCTTTCACTTAAAGTTTTCCCTTTAAGTTCAGCAATACCATACTCTGTAACCACATAATGTATATCATTTCTTGATGTAGTTACCGCTGCACCCTCATCCAATAAAGGTACAATTCTGGATCTGGTTCCTTTACTTGCCGTGGATGGCATAGCAATAATGGATTTCCCGCCTTTTGCCATGGCAGCACCTCTTGTAAAGTCTACTTGCCCACCAACTCCACTGAACTGCTTAAGTCCTATGCTCTCTGCTACTACTTGACCCATAAGGTCTACTTGTAGACAGGAATTGATACACACCATTTTATAGTTTTGCATAATTACCAAAGGATTATTTACATAATCTACTGAATGCATGGATATCATAGGGTTATTGTCTGCAAAATCAAAAAGTCTTTTGGATCCCATTAAAAAGGTAACTACAATCTTACCTGGATGTAAGGTCTTCATTTTGTTTGTTATAACGCCAGCCTCTACAAGTTCCACCACTCCATCTGAAATCATTTCAGAATGAATTCCTAAATCCTTTTTATCTTTTAAGAATAAAAGTACAGCATCTGGAATCGCTCCAATTCCCAATTGTAATGTAGATCCATCTTCAATTAGTTTTGCACAATTTTCTCCAATTATTTTTTCTACATCGCCTATTTTAGCTGCTTTTAATTCTATAATAGGATTTGAGGTTTCAACAATATAGTCTATATCTGAAACATGAATAAAGTTATCTCCCATTGTCCTTGGCATATGCGTATTTACTTCTGCAATTACTAGCTTTGCACATTCTGTAGCAGGCTTTGTATAATCATTAGATAACCCATAACTACAATAGCCATGTTCATCTGGAGTGCTAACTTGAATTATCGCCACATCCACTGGCAAGATTCCTTCGCGAAAAAGCTCTGGAACCTTATAAAAAAAACATGGGGTATAATCTGCTCTACCCTCAGCTACCGCGGCCCTTGTACCACCACCTACGAAAAGTGCATTGTGATGAAAATACGGTTCCATTATATCCTTTACATATTCCCCTTTTCCTAGAGACACCATGTGTACAATTTCCACATCTCGATAATTTTCCTTATTTGCAATCATAGCTTCTATAACATCAATTGGTTCTGAACAAGCATGTGCTGTTACGACTCTATCTCCTGATTTAATTTTAGCTGCAGCTGATTTTGGAGAAACTATTTTACTTTTATAAGTTTCTTGCCAACTCACATTTGTCACCTCATTTACATATCTTTTTTTATTATTTTTTTATATGCATCCCACAATTCTGAACTTACATCATAAACTTGTATTACTTTCTTAATTTCTGGTATCTTTTTCTTCAACGTTTTTTCTACTACATCCTCTATAGTGATTTTAGCAGAAGGGCAACCTTTGCAAGCCCCTAAAAACTTAATCTCCACTATTCCATTTTCCACCTTGATAACTTCAATATCGCCATCATGTAATGCCAATTGGGGTTTTACTTCTTCTTGAATTATTTTATTAATTTTTTCTATCATATTTACCTCATTTATAAGAGGGGAATCCCCCCCTGTTCCTTTTACATTTTTCTAATAGATATAATAATTTTATTCGTTTACTTTGGCTATAGTTTTTGCTAATTTTTTCTTATATGCTAAGTTTCCCTGTCTTGCAATCATTATTCTTTGTGCTTGTGGTGATCCAGCTCCGTGCATGGATTCTGTTCGATAGCCTACTGCTGCTGTTCCAAGGGTCATATTTTCGATTAATCTTAAAATTTTCATACGATTTTCAGTAGAAACTGCTGCTACACCTTTTAAGTATTTATCTATATATGGTCCTGTTTTTGGATTTCTGAAATCTTGTTCTGAAGGCATTGTTACCATTAACCCTCCAGCTATATCTTCTGCAAGTCTACAAATTTCATAGGGGAATCTAGTAACATTTTGCTTACATACATTTGCAAGTAAATTATCTATTTCATAGTTTCCTGCTTTTGTTACATGCCCTTCTGCAGAACATGCTATTCCACAAGCGAATAGTGTTTCATTTAGGTGAGTCATTTCTATTAACTTATCCTTAATGTGTGTTGCTTTATGAGCCCCATTATATTCTGAAGCTACCGCTGCTGCTCCGATCAGTACATCACCAACGCCAACTTTACATCCACCATAGCTTTGTCTGTGATATCCAGCAAATCTTTCTACAAGCATTCCTGCAAATTCAGTTTCTCCATTTAAAAATATTCTATCATTAGGCACAAATACATTTTCAAATACAGTTAATGTTTCTTGTCCACCAAATTCACTATTTCCTCTATCAATCATTCCATCTTCTAGTTTTCTTGTATCACAAGATTGACGTCCATATATATGGAACACACCCTCTGCATCTGTTGGAACTGCAAATGATACTGCCCAATCTTTATCATTTTCTGTCATTGCTATTGTTGGCATTACAATTATTTCATGGGAATTTGTCATACCTGTTTGATGTGCTTTTGCACCTCTTACTACTATACCATCCGCTCTTCTTTCTACTACTCTTAAGTACATATCTGGATCTTCTTGTTTACTAGGTGAAAGGCCTCTATCTCCTTTTGGATCTGTCATAGCACCATCCACTGTTAAATCATTATTTTGAACATAAGTCAAAAATTTCTTGAAGTTCTCATGATAGCTTGTTCCATGTTCTTTGTCTAATTCATAAGTAGTACTAAATAAAGAATTGAAAGCATCCATTCCAACACATCTTTGGAAGCAAGAAGCCGTTTTTTGTCCAAGCAAACGCTGCATTTTAACTTTCTTTATTAAATCTCCCGTATTTTGATGAAGATGCGTAAAACGATTTACTTTTTCTCCAGTCAAGTCTGAAGTAGCAGTCATTAAATCTTCAAATTCTGGATTTTGCGCTAATTCGTATGTCATTGCTACAGAATTTAAAGATGGGCGAATAATTGGATGATCTACAACATTTTCTACTAATTCCCCAAACATATAAACCTTTAGATTTAATTTTCTAAGACTTTCTATATATTGTTCTTTTGTCATTAATCCCATTAAGAACAGCTCCTTTAATATTTATTTTGAATTTTATTAATTTTTATTTTATTTTCACTATTAATCATAGCAAAAACTATGCCAACTTCTCTATTATATATTTTTATAAAAAAGCCTTATCAGATTTATGTAATCATATGAAGTATGATTACGAATATTACAGTAAATAGGAGCCCAAAGGGATAGGTTGCTCCATAACCAGCTGCAACTTCATCAGTCTTCGTAGCATCAATTGCAGCTCCAAGACCTGGTGTACTTGTCATACCTCCGCATATAGCGCCTGCAATAATGATCCAGTTCATTTTAAATATATATCTTGCTACAAAAAAACCAGCACTCAATGCAACTAGACCAACTACAAAAGAAATTAGTGCAAGTGTTGCACCGCTTCCACCAAGTGCAGCTACAGTTTCATATCCATATTGTAATCCTACTATAGCCAAGAACAGAGAAAGGGATAAATCTCTTATAGCAGAAAGCACTCCGGTGTTCATTCTAAAGGTTAGTGGTCCGATCTTACCGATATGACCAAGCCATAATGACATTATAAGTACACCTCCAGTTGATCCCAAACTCATCCATTTAACAAATGGTATGTATATATTTATTGAACCAACAAAGTATCCAATCAAACACACTGTAAGAAATGATATTACGTCCATTCCCACTTCTTTAATGTTTTTTTCTTTAGTTTCATTGTCATCAAAAGATGTCATTTCTGATTTGAATCTTTCTTTTTCCTTTTCTACATCCATTTTAAATATAACTGGGAAAAAGTTCATAGCAATAATTACCACTAAAACCCCCGGTGCATATCCAATAGCATGTCCTAGTCCAACTTGTGCTTGTGCTACTGCACCATACTTAGCAGTGGCTTCTAAAGCTGCTGCCAATGCTGGTGAACTTGTTAAAGCGCCTGTATAAACCCCAGCAACAGCAAAATTATTTTGCCCAGTAAATACAAGTGTAGCTAAATATGTGGCTAATGCACCTGTAGCAGTTATCACACCACCAAGTACAACAAATCGGGCTCCATATTTCTTAACAACCTTTCCTATATCTTTTCCTGCAAGTAACCCAACTGATGAAATAAAAAGAATCAGTGTGAATGTAAATAAAGTATCGCTAACAACCCCATTTTTAAAGTAATTAGCCGCATATTTGGGTGCCCCTGCAATTAAACCTTTTTTAGGATTACTTGGATCTAACATAAAGGCCACACAGTATTTCGAATAAAGTAACCACCCAAGAAATATTCCAGTAAATAAACCTCCTGATTGTCCAAGATTGAATTTTCCAATTTTAATGTTACCTAGCAGCAATCCAGTAACCGTTGCTAAGAACATAGGAACAAATGGATTCGTTAAAAAAGTGTTTAAATCAAATTTCATTTTTTTATGCCTCCTCAATTAAATAGAATAAATATTTGTTCATTTAGTAAGTCTATAAAATAACACGTTAATTGATAATTTTGTTAATACTTTAACAAAACTTAGCAATTATATCCATTTTTCTCCAGTCGTTAATCCTATTAAGACTATCCCTCCATATATATATTTTGTCTAACTTTACATTTATTTATTTATGTAGCAATACCTGTGCCAAAGTTATAAACATGTAATATGATTTTTTTAAATATATTATACCTTTAATCTATATCAGTACATTTCACTTAGTATTTCAAGTAATTATTGTGATTATTTTCACAAATAATAAGTAAAAAAATAACACAATTGTGAAAACAATCACAAATATGTTATTCAAGCAATAATATTTGTTGCATAAAAGCAACAAATATTAGAAACCCAATTTAAAAATTCCATAATTCTTGCATAGTATATGTGTTTTACAAGATATATATTTTTTTTGCATTTTTGCAACACGTTTCATTTTTACAACATATCTTTTTCTAAATATCTTTTACGCTTTCTAACAAAAGTAGAAGCATCAATGCCAAGTAATTTTGCAGCATCTCTAACATTACCTGTATTTTCAAAGGCCTGACTAATAAGTTTAGCTTCTACTTTTCCAACTGCCTCTTTTAAATTACATATGTCTCCACTACCAATATTTTTTCCTATGCAGTTAAGATGGTTTTTCATTGGCAAGTCACTTCCAAATATTTTGTCACTACTGCTCATCACTATAACTCTTTCTACAATGTTCTTAAGTTCCCTAACATTACCGGGCCAATCGTAATTATACAGTGTATTCACTGCCTCAATAGTGAAAGTTTTCTCAAAATTATATTTATTATTTAATTCAGATAAGAAGTACTGAACTAAAGGTACAATATCTTCTCTTCTTTCTCTTAATGGTGGTATAGTAAGGGGGACAACATTTAACCGATAATATAAATCTGATCTAAAGGTTTTCTCTTTTGTCATATCTTCTAAGTTCCTATTAGTAGCTGCGAGTACTCTTACATCAATTTTAATCGATTTCACCGATCCAACTCTTTCAACTTTTCCCTCTTGGAGTACATTAAGTAGCTTAACTTGTATATCTAAAGGAAGTTCTCCAATTTCATCTAAAAAAACTGTACCTCCATCTGCCACCTCAAAAAGTCCCATCTTTCCTTCTTTATTCGCTCCTGTAAAGGCCCCTTTTACATATCCAAAGAGTTCTGATTCTATAAGATTTTGAGGAATTGCTCCACAATTAATTTTTATAAAATTCTTGTCACGCCTCAAACTATTTTTATGTAGAAATTTTGCAATTTCTTCCTTACCAACTCCCGTTTCTCCTAATATTAAAACAGTAGTATCCACACTAGCTACTCTTTTAGCAACCTCCAATAAATCTATCATTGTTTTATCCTTTGCAATGATATCTGATAAATTTAAATATTGAATTCTCATAACTTCTATCTCTGAATAATATTTTTCTGTAAGCTTCATATTTTTAGCTAGCTGTTCTTCTAACTCGTATAATTTCGTTATATCTCGTACATTTGTAACCACCATGCTTATATTACCCTTGTCATCAAATATGGGGTTACTAGAAACTAACACCTTTTTACCCGTACTAAATTCCTGCTCAATGGTATTAGATTTTTTGTTTTTTAATACCATAAGAGTTGATGACTTTGATATGTATCCCTCTTTTTCTAGTTCATACATATTCCTATTTATCATATCTTTTCTTTGTAAACCCGTTATATTTTCATAAGATTTATTAATCTTTAATGTGTTTGCTTTGCCATCGGTTACATATATACCATCAAAGGATGATTCAATAATCTCATTTAACTCTGTGCAATTAAGCTTTCCTATGTCACATTCATTAATGCAATTTAAATTACTTTTCATCATAGCATCCCTAATTTTCATAAATACACCTCTCACTCTATGAAAAATTAAGCTATGCATTATTTATAGAGTGCATAGCTTGTTTTTATTATATCAGAAAAAGTATAATTTAATATAACTATTTGGCCATTCTTTTAAATAATAATAGCCTTTCTTCGCTTTGACCTTTATAAAAACTTTTAACGTCTTACATATTATTCCTCAATTACAAAATATCATTAAAACATTCCCTTTACATTAAGAGAACACCATCTAACTAATTCACTCATTATTAAACTGCCATTCCAAGGAGAATCATAGAAATTCATATACCCAATTTTCACAACTCTATCTACACCAAAAGCCGTTACTCTGTCTGCAAAATCTAAAGTCTTGTTACTATTCTTTGATGCTATGCCAATGGTTTGTATGTTTTTAGTAATCAAAGGACATACATCTAATATATCATCCACTTGTTTTACAAATATAGTTCGTCCAGTAATAGGTTCTTCAAGCTTTAATTCACTATCAATTAGTATTGTATATTGAAGCCCCTTACTTATATAAAGCTGCTTATCCAAACACAGTGAATATTCTCCTCTTTTATTAATTATTTTTGCAGCTATGGCTTGCTCTAAATCTAAATTACTATATCTTTTAACCATCTTCTCAAATTTTTCACTTAACCTTTGCGCTATTTCCTCTAAAGGTAGTTTGCTTTTCTCTAAAAACAATACCTGAGGGGAAGAACATGCTTTTTGTTTAAATGCAATTATATCTGTAACTAGATTTTCTAAGTATTCTTCAAAGTCATCACTTTCAATAGCTGATTTTTCAAAAACTGCAAAAGAATACTTAGGTCCAAAAATTAAATCCTTACAAGTAGTTTTTTTAGGTAAAATAGAAATAGCATTTACTGCAGTTTCTCCACCCCAAACTATTCGTGCATCTGCTTTTAAAGACATCTCAGAATTGTGATACCCATCTTCACTATTAAAATAAATAAGGGCAATATTTTTTAATATAACTTTAGAGGAATAAGTATTTCCCTCATACATAACCAAAATATTATCTAAAAGCACCAATAATTTATATACTTCACTAACACATTTCTTTGACACGCGAAGAATATTACCATTTTTGCATAGTATACTTTGAAGCACTGAATAAATTCCGAGGGTAGCAACATTTCCTGCCATCCAATGGCATACTACACCCTTTGGTTGTGTTTTAATGTATTTTTCATCCTCTACCTGTACAAAATCATTTAGATATTCAATATTTCCTAAGTTAAGCTTTAACTGTTTTTCCATATTTACTTTCTTTAAATAAAAGCACAAGAATGGAACTCCTTCCATTTTTAATATTTCTCTGTTTGTAGCAATTTTCTTGCTATATTCATTTATAATAAGTATTATAGCTTGCACCGGGAATTCATGAAGATCTTCAAGATTCTTGTTTAAGCAAGTATCTATTTCATGAAAGTCTTGAAATATGAATCCATTTTCATTGAACTCTCCATTTAATCCATAACAATTTATCATCTTCCTACCTCTCTTTCCGCAAAGGTATCTCCACAGCCTCTAATTTCTGCTTTGTCTACTCGAGATTTATATCTAAAATACTTGCCTTGTCTACCACAAGGACAATTATCTACTCCTATAAATTCACCAATATCCTCAGTTAGAATAGCTTGGGACGGATAACTAGTACCTAAAATACTCATAACCTCTATAAGCCCTGTTTCACCAAGCTTCACCTCTTCTAAAGTCTGCAGGTCCCTTATAATAATCTCTGCAAAATTCGGAACATGCTTATGTCCATACACACAATCAATAAAAACTACTCCCACCTGTTCCACCATTCCATAAAAATCTATGACGTTGGCTATATTTGTGTTAAATACCTGCGCTGCAGTCTCTGAAAAAACATTCTTTTCCACCTTTTCAGAAATAAGTTTTTTCCACCCGCCACTATGTAATAGCTTTAACTTAGGCATATCCAGTTTTATTCCTTCCTGCTTTAATACATTTAAGAATTTAGACCACATTATATAAGTAAAACCATAAACTAAAATTTCTTCTCCATTATATGCTCTTTCAAACTCCACAAGTCTATCTATATTTAATTTAAGTTCACCATTTTCACTATCCATCACATAAAAAATTTTACTACCAAAAGTACTTAACCCTCTTATAGCCGCCCCACGTGCAGTTATATTGTCTCCTCTTTTGTTGCTGTCTATGCTATCTATTATAAGCATGGGTCTTCTCTTTCCTCCTAAAAAGCTTGTTAATGTACTTATTAATCCTTGTGTTTGTCTTATGGAAGTCCTTTTGTCTAAATATATTTTACTAGGAATTCCTGTGGTGGTAGCACTAGAGTTTAACACTCTTACCACTTGTTCTTGCTCACATATTCTAAGATCAAAATATTTAAACATATTTACAGGAATATATGGAACCTGCTCTAGTGTTTTGATACTACTAATATCTATACCTAATCTATCATACATAGCTTTTATATTTAAATTTGACTTATTGCGTTCTAGTTGCGATAAGATAATATTTAAAAGTAGCTTTTCCTTCTTTTCTTTTTCTATATTAAACTGCTCTCCCAGAACTATTTCATCTATCAATTCTGAAGCATCCATTTGTTTCACCCTCTTACTGTTATTTAAGTTTTTTTGTTAACACCTTACCAGAGGAATTTTTGGGAAGAACCTTTAGAAATTCTATATACCTTGGAGTTTTATAGGAGGGTAATTGCTTTTTACAAAAATCTAATATATATTTAAAGTTTATAGAAGCTTTATTTTCTAATAATACTACAAAGCACTTTATTGCTTCGCCTAAAATATCGTCGTAAACTCCAATAACTGCACATTCCACTACCTCAGGAATTTGTAATATTACATCTTCTATTTCCTTAGGACTTATTCTATTTCCAGCACTTTTAATAATATTTTTCTCTCTTGAAACTATATATATATACCCCTCATCATCCACTTTTGCTAGATCTCCCGTATATAAGTATCCCTGCTTTATAACTTTTTCCGTTTCTACCTTGTCATTGAAATATCCCTTCATTACATTTCCACCCCGGGCAGCAATCTCACCTATTTCTCCAGATTTCACAGGATTTCCTTGGCTATTTAAAACCACCAGTTCCGTTCCATTAATGCCTTTTCCTATAGAATTCATCTTTTCATTAATTAAATGTGGTGGTAAATAAGATAGCCTTGCTGTTCCCTCAGTCTGACCATACATTATAAAAATATCTACTCCTTTTAACGCATTTATTAGTTCACTTATAAAAATCTCTGACAATTTTCCTCCTGCTTGAGTTACGTACCTTAAGGTTGGAAGCTTAGTGTGCTTTATATCTGTCATTCTAAGAAGTATTTGATAATTGCTAGGAACCCCTGAAAAGCCTGTGCAATTATACTTATTTATATCCTCAACAACTGTTTGCGGAAACATAAATCTGTTATTAATTACAATGCTTCCACCTACCCTAAAATGAGTATGCAAAATTGAAGTTCCATAGCAATAGTAAAAGGGTAAAACCATTTCCACTCTATCTTGCACTGAAAGCTTCAGGTATTCTATTATAGAATTTGTGTTATACATTAGATTATAATGAGTAAGCATTACCCCTTTAGGACTTCCTGTGGACCCAGAAGTAAAGAGTATTACAGCTACGTCTTCTTCTATATTTATATCCTCACTATATTTTTTTTCATGCACTTCAGTAAAATCACACTCACTGTCTTGTGTATAAATCTCAACATCATCACAAACCAATCTCTTTATTTTTTCGCGGAATTTATTCTGCGTAAAAATTAACTTAATATTAAGAGAGTCAATAATATACTTTATTTCATTGCTATTTAATGCTGGATTTATAGGAACACAAATGACTCCACTTTTAATTATTCCAAAATAATTCTCAATAAAAAAATTAGAATTATCTGAAACCAGGAGTATAGCCTCATTTTTAGAAAACTTCTTATTTTTTATAAAAGAAGCTTTCCTATTTACATTTTCAAAAATTTTCTTATAACTTATTTCATTTTCAAAAATTACAGAGGTTTTATCGTATTTTGATGAAAACTCGAAAACATAATCTGTAAAGGTCATATCTGAATGCCATATTTTCCAAGTATTTTCTTAATTCCTCCTATGGTATACATTCTGGAAATATCTATCACCTCTAAGGATATGTCAAAAACTTCTTCTAAACTTGTTATAAGCTCTACATGTCCTAAAGAATCCCAATTTTCTATATCATCTGGTCCCAAATTATCACTTATATCCTCTGATTTTTTAAAATCAAATACATCTCGTAACACCTTGTTTAGTTTTTCTAAATTAGCCATAATAGTTTCCTCCTAAATTGTAATAATTTATTATATTCATAGCAAGATTTATGCCAAAAGCAAAAAAAAGATTATACTTCGTGGAGTATAATCTTTTTTTCTTCTTCACTAAAGTGAAAATAATCATATAAATAATTCTCGTCTTTGCCCTTAAGCTCTATCATAATTGGAATACATAATTTCATTAAATTATTTGGATAATACTCATAAGCATCTTCACCTAGTTTTTTTGCAAAGGTCTTAAAGTAAAATTCATAGATTTTACTATTTAATAAATATAATAGAAAATCATAAGTAAAAGGCACATCTTCTTTTAATATCAGTGCATAAACATCCGCACTAAAATAACTTCCATTGTCAAGGGCAAATCTATTGCTGCTTGCTTTAAAAGGGAAAATTATCTTTTCTGCTTCAAATATGTTTTGACTTCTGCCCCATTGAAGCTCATACCATTTCCTAATGCCCCTTTGGCACTCTCTTCTTTTTAATAGCTTTTCCGCCTTTGTCTCAATATGAGCTATAGCCCTTGGGTACTCCTGTGGATTTTTAATTAAATCTGAATATATTATGTAACAATCTTGTCTTAAAATGGAATTTTTTTCTATGTAGCTACTCTTAATCCAAGGTTTTATTAAATTCATTTCAATATTTTCTTTTAGAGCAGTATCACCACTTACTACAAAAGCTTTGTCACAGCCAGTTATTACCCCTTGATAACTATTACATATATTACTTAGATGCGTAAAACACCTTTGTTCTATTTTATTTATTATATTTCTCTGCTTTTCATCTATTAAAATCCAACCCTTGTCATTTAATTTGTTTTTATTAAGGAAAAAACTATTATATTTGTTTCCACTTTTTAAAAATATACTATTGTAAAAGTCACTTTTGTTTTTACCTTTTACAGTAATTGGTTTCATAATTTGAATTTCACTATCCTGATTTTTATAATTTGTTATAAACAGAATCACAGGATCTATTCCTATATTTTTAAATGGTCTTATACCGTAAAAATCGATGATTTTGTCTATAGTGCACATTTCCTTTAATACCTTCCTTAAATCCCCCCCACTAGGTGATTCTAAAAAGTATCTAGAAGTAATAAAAGTGAGCTTTCCTCCATTTTCAAGGTTTTCTAATGCCTTTTTAAAAAAACAATAGGATAAATCTCCTTTGTCTTTATAAACATCGCTGTATCTAACTTTCAGATGGTCTGCGTATGCCTTATCTATTGATTTTTTACCCACATAAGGTGGATTGCCTATAAAAATATCATATTTACATTCACTTTCATATAATAAAAAATCCACACTCAAAATATTACTGCATAGGCTACCCTTACTTAAATCATATAAATCTATAATAAGAATTTTTGTAGCTATATCGTCAATATCAAAACCATGTAAATTGTGTGTTATTATATGTTCATCAATACTTTGCAAATTTAAATTCAATCCATTTTTATCATTTATTATATTTAAATTATCTACATATAAACTTCTTAGAAGTTTGAAACAACAAATTAATATATTTCCTGTACCACATGAAGGGTCCACAATTTTTATATAAGGGTTCTCTATTATCTGCTCTGCCTTTACTGTATTTTCTATCATATAAGAAGATATGGGTTCTGGAGTGTACACAGTGCCTTTTTCTTTATTGTTTTTAATAAACTCATAATAAGCACTGCCAAAGCTTTTCTGATGTGAAAATTCTATTTCCCTTTTATAATTTTCTAACGCAGTTATTTTAAACATATCATCTATTGGACTTAAAATAATATTATATAGTTCACATATTTTCTGTTGAAACAAATCTAGCATTTATTATCCCCCACCTATCTACCTAAAAGTATATTAAAATTCTTTTAAAGTATATCATAAATGCAGACTATGGTGAAAGAAAAAAATAACAAGTCAAGTATGCTATCATACTGAACTTGTTATTTTTTTTAATGTAATTACATGCTTTCATCCACAACAGATAATATTTCGTCACGTTTTACTCTTCCCTGTTTTATTAATTCATTGCATCTTTCAGTAATCTCTTGTTTATAAGTTTCATCTTTTATACTAGAAAGATTTATTTTAACATTTAAAATTGCACTTTCAATGGATGCTTGAAGCATTAAAGCTGACACACCTGCATCTGAAATTGCATTTTTGTTACCTAACTTAGCTGCTATCTTAACATACTCATATATTTTGTATGATTCTTCTGCAACACTTAGTGGAATTTCTAATGCTTTTTGATATCCTTCTTGGATTTTAGCGCTTCTTATTTTCTTTTCTTCGTCACTTTCCTTTGGAAGTTTAAAAGCTGACATGAGAATTAAAAAAACCTCTGTATCTTTGTTCATTAAATCTAAAAATTTGTCCTTATGCTTAAGACATTCCTCTAGGTATTTGTTAACAAGCATTTTATCTTCATCGCTATATTCGTTATATGCCTTCTTACCTACCGTTAAATTGAACACCATAGCGCCTAAAGCACTGGCCAGCGATGCTCCAAGGGCTGCAACACTTCCACCTCCTGGCGCAGGGGAATTTGAACCTAACTCATTAATAAATTCTCTTACAGTTTTTTCATCTAACATTTTATATTCTCCTTCATTAAATTTAATTTTGTATAACAATTTTTCCGTTCTTTATTACTGTATCTACAGCATTAGCACCAAAATGATATATTAGGTAATTTAAATTTTTACTATTAAATATGGCAATATCAGCTTTTTTGCCTACTTCAATGCTTCCAATTTCACTTTCGCGATTAATGGCACAGGCCGCATTTATTGTCATTGCATTGATAATCTCTTCTGGGAACATTTTCATTCCAAAGCAAGCAAAGGTCATAACTGTCTGTAATGATTCCGTAGGTGAAGTGCCAGGATTACAATCTGTAGCCAGTGATACAGCCACACCTTCTTCTATCATTTTTCTGGCTCTAGCAAAATGATTTAACATTAAATAGAATGAAGTTGATGGTAATAGTACAGCCACCACATCATTTTCCGCTAGTGCCTTTATTCCTTCGTCTGAAGCTGCAACTAAATGCTCTGCTGATGTAGCTTTTAGCTCACCTGCAAGTTCCGCAGCCTTTACTGTTTCAACTTCATCTGCATGAATTTTTATGTTTAACCCAAATTTTTTCCCTGCTGTTAAAATCCGTCTGCACTCTTCTACTGAAAATACGCCTTTCTCACAAAAACAATCAATAAACTCTGCAAGTTTATTTTCGCTTACATATGGAATCATATTATTAATTATTTCTCCAATATATGCTTCTCTATCGCTTTTGTATTCCTTTGGCAACGCATGTGCAGCCATAAATGTGGATACTATGTCTATAGGGTGAGTTTCGTTTAAAATTTTGTTTACCTCTAAAATTTTAACCTCAGTTTGTAAATCGAGACCATATCCTGATTTGCTTTCAACAGTAGTAGTACCATGTTTAAGCATTATATCAAGCCTTTTTCTACTTTCTTCTATAAGCTGCTCTATTTTAATCTTTCTAGTGTTTTCAACTGTACTTAGTATTCCCCCACCACTATTTAATATTTCAATATATCCAACCTTATTTAGCTTTAGTGGCAATTCATTTTCTCTTGAACCGGCATATACAACATGGGTATGTGGATCTATAAGCCCAGGCGTAACAGTTTTTCCTTCTCCATCAATAACTGTGCACTCGCTAGTTAGATATTCTTTGTACCCATCTCCTTCTCCTACAGCTTTTATTTTGTCATTTTCAATGACTACATAGCCATTTTTTTTAATTTTGGCATCTTTAAATTCTTCACTTTTTTTTCTATAGCTTCCTTCGCAAGTAACTAGACAATCAATATTTTTTATTATAATATCCAATATACTTTCCTCCATTCTATATAAACTGTAATACCATAGTTATTACAGTTTATATAAAGTAAACTTCAAATTTTATTCCCAAATTCTCTTTTCTAAAATTTGATCCATTGAAAAATTTTCTATTTGTAAATAGTATTCCGCACATTGAATTAGTGCTTCCATTGGTACTAGTCCAATAACTTCACTTCCGATTACAGAAACACCATAACGTTTTGCTTCCATCTTAACCATTTCAAAAGCTCTATAAACTGCTGTTTTTTCATAATTAACTAAGTTCATAGATACCTGAGCTACGTTTCTGTCCTCAAGTTTTACTCCCATAGCTTTTACAAATCTTAAACCTCCACCAAGATTTCTAACAGTTTTAGCAATTTTATCAGCAATTTCAATGTTATCAGTACCTAAATTTACATTAAAAGCTACTAGTGGTACTCTTGCTCCAATTGCAACGCAGCCACCTTTTACATTGACTTCAGCTTTGCCGTAATCAGGTGCCCATTTATCTTCTTTGATTTTTTCAAAAAAACCTTCATATTGTCCTTTTCTAACTACAGCTAAATTTTCTCTATGAGGTGCTGATGCTGCCTTTTCATATAGATATACTGGCACATCAAATTTACTAGCTATTTCACTACCTACTCTCTTAGCTAGTGCAACACATTCCTCCATAGTTACCTCACTAATTGGTACAAAAGGAACTACGTCTAGTGCTCCCATTCTAGGGTGTGCACCTTGTTGCAAGGTCATATCAATGTTTTCATAAACTTTTGCTGCCATGTCTAAAATAACTTGTTCTACTCTTTCTGGTGTTCCAAAGAAAGTAACAACAGTTCTATTATGATCACTATCTGATGAATAATCCAGTAATTTTATTCCTTCTGCATTTCTAACTGCATCAACTATCTTTTCAATTACTACTTTATTTCTTCCTTCACTAAAATTAGGTATACATTCAACTATTCTTGACATTTTATTTTCCCCCTAAAGTTTATTTTTTATTTTAGTATATAGCTAAATTATACTGTGAAAATATAATTTAGCTATTGTAATTTAAACTATTACCTTTACCTTTTGTTCTACGCTTTCCACTATTGATCCATCTGCAATTAAATTAGTAACTTTATCTAATTCAATATACATAACCACATCTCTTTCAATAAACTGTACCTTTTCCCTAACCACTCTATAGGCTTCCTTTGTACCTAATCCTAAAGTATAGCCTTCTCTAAAATCTATAGCTTGACATGCTGCCAAAATCTCAGTTGCTAAAACTCTTTGTACATTTTCAATAATATCTCTGCCTTTTCTAGCTGCTATAGTTCCCATGCTTACATGATCTTCCTGGTTTGCAGAAGAAGGAATAGAGTCAACAGAAGCTGGATGTGCTAAAATTTTATTTTCAGATACTAAGGCTGCTGCAGCATATTGAGTTATCATAAACCCTGAATTTAAACCGCCTTCTTTTACTAAAAAAGCTGGTAAATCATTTAGTTGGTAATTAATAAGTCTCTCCAGTCTTCTTTCTGAAATACTAGCCATTTCCGCCATTGCTATTCCTAAAAAGTCAAAGCTTATTGCCATAGGTTGCCCGTGAAAATTACCTCCAGAAATAACATCTCCCTCTTCAGTAACTATTGGATTATCTGTTACGGAGTTAATTTCAATTTCTACCTTACTTTTAATATATTCTAATGCATCTTTACTTGCACCATGAACTTGAGGTACACATCTTAGTGAATAAGCATCTTGTACCCTTATCTCTCCTTGAGAGGTTATGAATGTACTTCCTTCAGTGAGATTCAAAATATTTTTAGCAGTTTGCATCTGACCAGTGTGAGGTCTTAATATATGTATTCTTGGATCGAAGGCATCTCTTATACCTCTAAGCGCTTCTAAACTTAATGCTGCTGCAATGTCACTTATTTTCAATAAATTAATACTATCATATACAGCTAGCGCGCCCACTGCGGTCATAACTTGGGTGCCATTTATAAGTGCCAAGCCCTCTTTTGCTGTAAGTTCTACAATATCTAAACCTGCCTTTTCCATAGCTACTTTTCCTGGTAAAACTTTTCCGTTAAATTCTGCTTCACCTTCTCCAAGCATTGGTAAAACCATATGAGATAGTGGTGCTAAATCTCCTGAGGCTCCAAGTGATCCCTTTTCCGGAATTACAGGGCATACTCCACTGTTAATCATTTCTATTAATGTTTTTAGTGTACTGAGCCTTATTCCAGAATATCCTTTTGCAAGAGCATTTGCTCTGAGTAGCATTATAGTTTTTACAATCTCCTTCGAAAAACACTTTCCAGTTCCGCAAGCGTGAGAAATTATTAGATTTCTCTGTAATTTCTTGCAGTCCTCTCCAGATATTGTTACGTCACTAAATTTACCAAAACCTGTGGTAATACCATATATCACTTTATTATTATCCACTATTTCATCTACAATACTTCTAGACTTAATAACTCTTTCTTCCGCTTCCTTGGTTAATTGTACCTTATAGCCTTTTCTTGCCACCATCACTATTTGTTCTAAAGTAAGATCATTTCCATTAATTTGTATGACTGTCATATGTTTCTCCCTCCAGCTTTTATAATTTTCTTAATAGTATTAATATTCTTTATCACTACCCAATAACCCTCTTAAAATGCTAGATTAAATATTCTGAATATTTTTAATTCGTTAATGTAGTACTAGGGTAAACTGCTAGCACCTTAAAATATTTCTTGGGCTGGTCACCTTCATGAAGGCAATAAAGAAATGGAACTAGAATTAAAAAGGGCTTAAAACTCTAGTTATTCCATTGTTAATATCACTACAGATGAAACAATCATTATACTTCCAATTATAATCCTAACTGATATAGGTTCCCCCAAAATTATTATTCCTAGGGTTAAGGCAACAATAGGCTCAATAGTACTAAAAATTGCAGCCTTAGAAGGACCTATTATTCTAACCCCTTCTAAAAATGCCATTAGTGCTACAGCTGTAGATATTAATGCTAATAATAAAATTGCTACAAGTGCGTAAAAAGAAATATGCATATTAAAATTTCCAGTAGTGATTGCTGCCATAAACATCATAACAGCAGATGCACATGAAATATAAAAGGTTAAAACATAACTATTGATGACCCTAAATTCCTTATGAGATGCACCTAGCACATATAACGAATATAATACTGCAGCTATACCTGCTAGTATTATTCCAATTAAATTAAAACTAGCACTCCTACTGTCAATTAAAATAAATATACCTATTGTGGAAATAATCAAAGATAAGATTTTTCTAGGATATATTTTTTCTTTATAAAACACATAGGAAAATAAAGTAACGATAGCCGGGTATGTATAGAAAATCATAGTTGCCGTTCCAATACTTATGTAATTATAGGACATAAATAAACTAGTTGAGGTAAATGTAAATCCGAACACCCCTATCATTATTACTAAAAATAATTGTTTTCTAGCTAGTTTCAAAGAAATGCCTTTAGATTTTAAATAATACAAAAGCATAATTGCTGCGAAAAAAAACCTAAGGAATAATGTGGTATATGTGTTGGCTCCTCCTCGATATGACAACTTTGCTAGAATCGGCATAATTCCAAAGGAAATAGCAGATAAAATAATAAATAAAATTCCTTTTGTTTTCTCCATAATAATCCCCCTTGATTTCACATTTTTTAACATCAATTTAATACCTTCTAAATTGTATCATCTTTTTGCCCGTTTTTCTTCATTTATGTATAAATTTTATAAATAATATAGGTAATATAATCTTAAATAAATTAAAAACCCTAGCTCTGTATATGAAGAGCTAGGGTTTTTAAATTCTATCTAAAACAGTTTTTTCAAAATCATTTAATATAGTATTTTTTCGCAATTTTTTGTTTGAAAATATCCCATAAATACATAGATTCTTTAATTTTTAAAAGGTTTGTTAGATAAAAATAGAATATTATCCCTAGGATTGAACATAGAAGTAAAATCATCGCATTAATTATAAAAGTCGGTGCTAAGTTCGTTATAAATATTTTTTTAATAAAGTATACTACAATTCCCATAATAATAGAGGCTATAGAGATTTTACCCAGTGTTTTAAGCATAGAATTAAAAGCAATACCTTTAAATTTCTTATTCATCTGGACTAGTAACATTAAGGTAATAACAACAGAGGATATTGAGGATGATAACGTGAGTCCTGGTACTGACATATACTTATATAAAACAGCACTAAGAATAATATTTATTACCACTCCCAACACACTATAAATCATTGGTGTTTTAGTGTCTTTTGCAGAGTAAAATGCTCTATTTAATATGTCTCGAACCCCATAGGCTATCATAGTTGGTGAATAAAATATTAATGCGGTAGAAACTAATTTAACATCACTTACTGCAAATTTTCCTCTTAAAAACAATACACTAATTAAGGGTTCTCTTAATATTACTATTGCAAGTGCAGCGGGTATCATAACTAAATTTATAATATTAATTGATTTCACTAAGGATTTTTTATACTCATCGTAATTATTTTGAACAATAAAGGTAGAAAGTATTGGATACACTATCATAGAAACTGCTACAGCAAACACTTCATAGGTGAGAAGTGTTACTTTATTTGCAGCTTCTAGAACCGAAGTAGCTCCTTCATATAAGCCCATGGCAAAAGATCTATTTATAAATAAATTAAATTGCATGGTTGCAGTACTTATTATTATTGGTATCATTAATAAAAACATCTTGTGAAGGTCCTTATTCTTAAGATCCACTTCTAATTTATACCTGTATCCTAGCTTTATAAACTTTGGAACATTAATTACGAATTGCACGAAAAAGGCTAAAACTGCTGTAATTGCAAAGCCTGTAAGCCCAAATCTATCCACAAAAAAGCTTAAGTAAATTATAAATATTAAGCTTGCAGATGCAGCCATAGCAGCCGGAATAGAGAATTCTTTGTGAGCTTGAAGTGCCCCTGCCACAATGCCTTGAAGGGTTAAAAATAGCACTGATAAGAACATTATTCTTAGTATTTTTACGGTTTGATTAAATATAATTGGGTCTTTTGACAAGTTATTCGCAAAAAAATACACTATATAATAAGAAGACAATATACCAATCCCTGTAATAATCAGGGTTAATATCATGGAAACATTAGTCACGTTATTTACAAAACTATTTCGCTCATTTAGTTCTTTTGTCTCAATATATTCCGTAAGAATGGGTATTAAAGTAGTACTAAGTCCATATCCTAAACTAGTAAAGAGAAATACCACTCCAAAACACCATACATAAATATCTGTTGCATAAGTAGTTCCAAATTTAGCAAACATTAAGCTATCGCGTACAATAGCTAGAATCTTTCCAATTATTACGAATAGCATTACAATCATTGAACTTTTCAAAACTTTGTTTTCTTTCATCGTACACTCCATTTTTTTGTTGAATTAAATCATAATCTTCGATTTTACAATATTAAAATTTATTCTTTAGTATGTTCTTATAAATTCTTAGATAACTTTCCCAAAATTTTTCTATAGTAAATTTTTTTACAACAATGTTATATAAATTCTCACCTTTTACCTTTAAATTATTCACATCTAAATATGCTGCACTCATAGCTTTGTAAATATTTTCATTGCTCTGGTTTTCTATTTTATATCCACTATTTTCATCTAATATAGACTCTAAGTCTCCTACCTCAGTATAAATCAAGGTTTTCCCTACAATTCCTGATTCTAAAACAGTCAATGGCGGTGCTCCGCCCTCACTTAAAGAAGCCAAAACGCTAATATTTGAACAATTTATGTAGTCTATGGGATTTGTTACATTTCCAACTATAGTAACACTATTTTTTAGTTCTAAATCCACTATTAGCTTTTCTAATTGGGGTCGAAGCTCTCCCTCACCAACTAAAAGCAATTTTACATCATGAAACTGTAGCGTTAATTTTCTAAAGGCCAGTATTACTTCTTTATGGTTTTTTATAGGATGCAATCTTGCAACCATAATATATACAAAATCCTGTTGATTTAATTTTAAATAATTTCGCATATCCTCTGGAGAGGTGGCAACACTAATTTTTTTTATATCTATACCATTGTTTACAACTGCTTTACTTCCCGTAAACTTTTTTTCTTCTAATAGTTCTTTCAAGTTATTTGATACACAAATATAATTGTTAAAGCTCTTTAATCCTTTAATACTAAGAGGTGTTAAAATAAAATATTTTACCTTATTATTAAGAAAATCGTATCTAAAATCACTGTGAATTACAGCAACTGTAGGAACTTTTATTTTTCTTTTTAAAATTAAATGCATTAAAAAGGGTTTTGCACCATGGAAATTCACTATATTTATGGAGTTCTGGTTTATAAAATCAACAAGCTCCATATTATTAAGCTTGTTTGTAAAAAGCTTATAGCTAACATCTATAGTTTTAGCTTTTGAGTAAAGCGGACCTTCTCCCACACAACCAATTATGTTTTCAAAATTTCCATTGCTTTTGTTGCATATGTTTAATACGTGGTTTCCACCCCCACCATTATCATTACCAGATATGATATGCAAAACTTTAATGTGGATCCCCTCCTTGTACTCTTCTTTATAGATGAAATTTATTTGTGTTTATACTTATCCTTTAAAACCGCTAAAATAAATTTAGGTATAGTTGACAATCTTTTTATTCTAAATGGCTCTTTTGCAACTCTATATACCCATTCCATCCCTATATTTATCATCCATTTAGGTGCACGTTTAAGATTACCAGCTATAATATCAAAGCTTCCGCCAACCCCCATAAATACGTTGCAAGGAAGTCTGTCCATATATTTTGCAATGAATAACTCTTGCTTTGGACATCCCATTGCAACAAATAAGACTTGTGGATTAAATTTTTCTATTTCCACTAATATTTCTTCACAATTGTCTATTTCAAAATATCCATCATGACTACCTAAAATATTTAATTCTCGATATTTAGTTCGCAAATTAATATTACACATATCTACTGTTTCTTGTGTAGCTCCTAGTAAATAAATTCCCCGGTTTTCACTTTCACATTTTTTTACTATACAATCCATAAGCTCAATCCCTGCAATTTTTTCTTTCACTGGATGCCCTACAATTTTTGAACATATTACAGTGCTAATTCCGTCTGGAATTATGATAGAATTTTTACTCGTGAAATTATCTAGCAATATATTATTTTGTAGTCCATTGCTTAGCACTTCTGGATTTCCAGAAACAATATGTACTTTTTCGTAATTATTTATACTTTCAAGCAATGCTCCTATGTTTTCATTGAAAATTTCATACTGAAAAATTCTTGTTGTCATAAAACTCCTCCAAATAATCTGCATTTGTAGATATTCCATAAAATTATACAATTTAAAATAAGAGGTTAAGTTAAATTTTTTAGTCAACCTCAGTTACTATAGTTAATGCTCATTCACATTAGTGAATGCTTAATAAGCACCCTCTTTTTTAAATACAGAAACAACTGTTAAAAAGAGGATTTTTATGTCTAATGCAAGGTTGAAATCCATTATATATTTCAGATCAAAAGAAATAGTTTTTCCAAGTTCAATTTCTCCTCTTCCACTAATCTGCGCAAGTCCAGTAATACCAGGCAAAACTAGAAATCTTTGACGATAGTCTTCTGGATAATAATTAACTACCTCAGGTATTTCAGGTCTAGGACCCACAAGACTCATTTGCCCAAACAAAACATTAAAAAGCTGTGGAATTTCATCTAAGCTGCTACGCCTTAAAAAATTTCCAAGCACTGTTATTCTATTATCTGACTTACTTTGAAATACGAAATTTTCTAAATCATTTGGGTCTATATTAAGTTCTCTTTTACTCTCAGCTTGAACTATCATAGTTCTAAATTTATATATAGTAAAATCTTTCCCATCTTTACCAACTCTAATTTGTTTAAATAGCGCTGGTCCTTCTGAGTCTAATTTTATTGCAATTACTAAGACTATATATAATGGTAATAAAATTATGATTCCTATTAAAGATAGAACTATATCCATTATGCGTTTCATAACAAAATGAAGTTTTTTATCATGTATATTTTTTTGTATATCAATTTTAATAGTATTTTTTTGCATTTTATTCCTACCTTTTGCCTTTATTAATATATTACTATTTGTCTGTGGTTTTACGTTCTAATTTTATTTATTGCCACTATTTAATAATGCTTCTGCAGTAGCTAATAAAAACCAAAAATAAGTTGTTGTTTTAGGTACAAAAAATAAATTGTCTGAAAAATTCATAAATAGAAAAGCAATCATACTTGCCATTACACCCATATAAAATGCCTTGTTAAACTTATCACTAGTTGTACTATATAACTTTCTAAATCTAAATAGTGCAGTTACTATCACTCCTAAGAAAGAAACTATTCCAACTATCCCTAGTTCACTTTGTACTTTCAAATATGAATTATGAGCTGGATAATGGGTATACGAGTTATAATCCAATCTATATTTTTGAATATAAGTGTCATATTGAGTTACATAGTTTCCGTTGCCAACTCCTAGTATTGGATGTTCCTTTATCATCATTAGTGCTGTTTTCCAAAGCTTAATCCTTGATTCATTTTGAGATAAATTAGCAATATCTTGAACTCTATGGAAAACAGAAGGAATTAAAAGAATTAATACCCCAAAACCTCCAAGGGCAAAAATTATTTTAATACTATAAAGTAGTGCAAGCACTACTAACCCTAATGCAAAGCCTAACAATGCATTTCTAGAATAAGTCATCAATAAATTGGTAAAAACTAATATAGAAAGTAATATATAAAATATTTTTTTGTTTTTATTTTTTTCATAAATACTTAGCATAATCACTGGAAAAATAATTAAAATCAAATAACCAGCATAGGCGTTGGGATGAGAAAGTGTAGATGCTATCTTTATACCTCCTCCAAATGCAAATGTTTTTATGAATTTTGCATCCAATGCAAAACCTGTAAAATATTGTACAATACCTATACTGCTAAGTACTGCGGAAATAAATATATAGCATCTTATTAAAATTTTAACTTGTTTTTTATTGTTAAACTCATATTTTATAATAAAATACATAAAGACATAAGATATATATCTCGCACTTTCACTTAATGCTAGTTTTTTGTCTACCGCATAAAAAGTAGATACAAGCATCATTGCTAATAATATGGCCATAAATATACTCAATTTGTCCCTAGTGAAATCTAGTAATCCATTAATAAAATTTTCTCTATTTTTCTTAGACATTACTAAATTTATAATGTATACAAAAATCAATAATGCTAAAACTAAATCAGTAAAAGGAATCCCTGCAATCACAATATCTTGTGGAATTAATGGTAATAACATAAGATAAGCACAGGTTGTTAAAAATAAAATCTTTTTAGAAAAATCCACTTTCCCACCTCATTTCAATTTATAAAAATTACCTTGATGATTTTGTGTTTTTTTCAACAGGTTTATTAGATTTCAAAATGTAAAACACTATTAATCCCTCTAAAAATCCTATTCCATAGCTTAGATGCAATATCAAAAATGCTATTATCATCTTAGGAGCATTTTTTACTTTTCCACTGTAAGCTTTTAAAGAGAATGTAATAGCACCTGCTAAATATGCTAATATTTCTGCTGAAAATAAAAATCTAACTATCTTAGAAAATGGACTTAACAACGTTCCAGAAATTAAACTGAGAACAAATAGTAAGGGAATTAAATGTCTTACTGCTGATGGTTTTTTATGTTTTTGAATTACTCTAACTTTCCAAAAACCATACTGGAAATATTGTGTCCATAGCTTACTAAAAGACCCTCTTGTATAATAGTGAGATATTATATCAGGGGCTAGAAGTATCTTATTGCCACTTTTAGTAATTCTAAAATTCAATTCATCATCTTGGTTTCTTACAAGCTCTTCATCAAAATATCCTATTTTACTAAATATACTTTTTTTATAAGCTCCAAAAGCAACCGTGTCGACAAGTTGTTCCACATTTGAAAATCTAAACAGTGCATTTCCTACACCAAATGGAGATGCCATAGCAAGTGATATCGCCTCTGCAATACTGTCTTCACTAATGTTTATAATTCTTCCACCAACACATGCAATGTCAGAACTCTTTAGTTTTTCTACGCAAATATGGATATAATCATTATTCATATAGGCATGAGCACCAAAAATCACAATTATCTCACCCACCGCTGCCTTTATTCCTAAATTCATTGCTGTAGGTGCCACTCTTTTTTCATTGATTACTAATTTTATCTGCGGATATTTAATGCTATATTCTTTTATTATATCCAAAGTACTATCATCTGAACAGCCATCACAAACAAAAACTTCAATATTTTCTATTCCATAGCTTTGTTCCATTATAGATTGTAAACATTTTCCTATATATTTTTCCTCATTTCTGCAGGGAATAACTACAGATACTTTTACATTTCCTTCACCATTCATTTTATCACTCCTAATTGAGTTTAATCATCACCTGCGGTGCTGCAATATTAACGGCTTCAGAAGGAGATTTAGACTCCCACTTATAGAAGTAGGAAACCTTCCTTCTGAAATGTAGTTAAACTAATTGTTTTTTAGCAAAGCTAAATACTTCTGTTCCACCAGTTGCATATTCTGTGTCCAAATAGCTTTTTTCAATATAACTTCTCTACTTAATTTTGCAGCCTTTTGCTTAAACTCTGAATCATTCAATGCGAACTCCATAGATAGTTTAAGACTTTCGACATCATTATTCTCTGTAATTAATCCATTACTATTATGATCAATCCACTCTCTATTTGCGGGTATGTCTGAAGCAATGGTTATTATTCCTGATGCCATAGCTTCTAATAATGTTACAGATGTTGAATCTGAATCTGGTATTGTAATATGCATATGTGAACTATAGAGAAGGTCTATTAACTCATCTCTAGTTACAAATCCTCTAATATCAACATTTTTTTCCACATTCAACTGTTTTACTAGAGCTTTGATATTTTCCATTTCTGGCCCATTATTAGTTATAATTAATTTAAAATTAATTCCTTCATTACTTTCAATTAGCTTTGCAAATGCACTTACAATTATATCAATATTAGAATTCACATTAATAGTACGCAAGCTTAATATTTTAATTTCATCAGTGCTCTCTTTTCTTTCTCTATAGCATAAACCTTTTTCAACTCCCATGGGTACAGTTAATACATCAGTATTTGTTAACTGATGTATGGCTTCACTCATAAAATTGGAGTCTGATGTAATTAGTTTTGCACTATTTAATGCATATTTTGTAATAGCTTTATATATTGCATTTCTCTTAGGTGCTACAAGTATATCTGTACCCCAGGCTGATACTACTAGTGGCTTTGCTCCAGATAGTGCCGCCAAAAACCCATAACTAGTTACAAAATGCGCATTTATAATATCAAAATTTGCTTTTTTAATTAACTTTTTAATTTGCATTGTTGAAAAAATGTACTGCCAATTACCGCCGCTAATATTTATATCAAAATCGCCTATTTTGTGTACAATAATATTTTTGTGGACCACATTAGAAAAAGTTATTAAATGTACTTCATGACCTCTTCCATGAAAAAAATCTAACCATCTTCTAATATGAATACTATTCCCATCTCCTAAAAAGCAAATCTTCATCTCTTCTACCTCTATCCTATAATATCAACAATTTTTTTTACTGCATCTCCAAATCCAAAATATCCATGCTTAGGCTTATTACACTCAAATTTTAGAATAGCATTTTTTATTTTCAACTTATCTGCCCCAACAAGTACATTCCATCCATTTTCTACAGTTTCAATCCATTCAGTTTCTTCTCTAAGCGTAATACAGGGCTTGTCAAGGAAAAACGCTTCCTTTTGTACTCCACCACTGTCGGTAATTATCTTTTTACAATTCTTCTCTAGCATCACCATTTCTAAATAACCCACAGACTGAATAGTTTCAACATTCTTTCCAAAAGACAATCCGTATTCAATTATATACTTTTGAGTTCTAGGATGTAGTGGAAGTATTATTTTTTCTCCACTTTCATTAAATGCTTCTACTATATTTTTTAGTCTATTAAAATCATTAGTGTTTTCAGCCCTATGGATAGTCGCTAATATATATTCTTCTTTATTTAAGCAAAGTCTATTCATTATATTGCTCTTTTTTTCAGCAATTTTATTGAAATGTAATATGGAATCATACATAACATCACCTACATTATATACATTCTTAACAATTCCTTCTTTAGTCAAATTGTTAACAGCAGTTTTTGTAGGTGCAAATAAAATATTTGATATATGATCCGTAAGTATTCGGTTTTGTTCTTCCGGCATAGTCATATTATAACTTCTAAGCCCAGCCTCAATATGAAGAAGAGGTATCAACATTTTACTTGCTGCAAGTGCACCAGCTAGTGTAGAATTAGTATCTCCATAAACTAAAACACAATCCGGCTTTTCTTTTTGAAGCACTGCTTCAATATTTATAAGCATATTTCCTGTCTGATATCCATGATCACCAGAACATATGTTTAAATTATAATCAGGTTTTGGAATATCTAATTCCTCAAAAAAAATCCTTGACATGTTATCATCATAATGCTGCCCTGTATGTATTATAATTTCATTGTTATGTTCTCTCAAAGCACTAGAAACCATTGCTGCTTTGATGAACTGCGGTCTAGCCCCAATTACCGTTACTATTTTCATCTAATCTCACCTTTTTATTCTTATTTGTCTGAAATTGATGGTACATAATTACTTTGATTTCTTACAGAAAGCTTATGTACAATCTTATATAACGTGGCAATAATATATACAAATATATTATTTTTAGATTTTTCCCAAGCTGTGTAATATTCTCTATATACATCTTTATTTGTTAAAATGTACATTGATTTTAATTGTTCTATATGAAGTTTGTGGTAAAAAACACTTGCTATATTATGGATTTTAAAATTATATAAGTCATATCTCGACCATTTTATTCCTTTAATGTTAAATAACATTAAATTGTCATAAAGAGTCTTCTCGCCTTTATTATATAATTCTATAGCTTTTTTATTATCTGATACAATATTAAAATCTAATAATCCCCAAAGTGAAAAAATTAATCCATTTAGTACAAAGGAAGGCTCTTTGGATGGATATTCTTCGTAAAAATATCCACTGTTCAGTAACGCAAGCACCCCTTTATCTTGACTTTTAACTTCAAAAGATTTAAGAAGTTTTTCACAAACATCCAAATATCTTTTATCTTTTGTTACAGAATAACATCTTGCAAGTACAGACATAGGTTGTCCCTGTGATAATGAGGATAACCAGGGCTTATGTAGTCCATATGTCATCTTGTCATAATCATTAACATATCCATAGACACCTTTTGATGTTTCCTGTATGTTTGTAACAAACCACTCTGCACAAATTATAACAACATCAAAATATTTTCTATCTTTGGTCTCTATATATTTATCAAAATTTCCTAAGGCATACTGAGCAATAGTTACTGGGAAATAATAATATGTCCCATCCATTTCAAGCAAGGGTATATTATTTTCATCCATCTTACCAATGTAATTATGCTTAGATTTTGTATCAACATAATATTGGTCAATTTTATTTAAACTACAGTTTTTATTAACTAACATATCTGGATGCCAATAATCTTGTTTCCCAAAAATTAGGCTTCCATAAGCTTTAACCATTTGAAGAATATTCATGTATATTTTCCTCTCCCCTATTTAATATCTTAAAAAATATAACTTATTTAAAAATTTATAATACACAATATATAAATCTAAATTTGTTCAAACAAATTCACTAATTGATTTGTTAAATTTTTTCTTTCAAATTCTGCACATTTTACTGCAGCATTAGTATTAGTATCTTCTTTGTTTTTCCATTTCTCATAATTATCTTTTATAAAATTATAAACACCGTCTACATCGCCATGATTATATGAATATCCTATTTCTTTATCTATTATTAAATTTGAAGCTACACCATTTGAAGGCATAATTCCTAAAATTGGTCTTTGAGATCCTATATAGTCAAAAATTTTACCGCTAAACACCCCTTTACTTTCTTCTTCATCTGAAAGTATTATTAGATTAATATCTGCACCCTTCATATGTGAGATACACTGAGAATGAGGCATATAATCGATTTTTTCGAAATTCTCATGAATGTTAGAGTCTCCAATTAAATTTATGTATTCATCTAATATAAATCCAATAAATTTCACTTTTATATTATCTTTATATTCTTGATTTTCATTAAACAATCTCTCTGTTGCTTTAATGAAGGTTTCTGGTGTTTGTCCCTTTGCCACAATACCACTGTAACATATAGTAAATTTTTCTTCTTTAACAACTTCTAATTGTTCAAAGTCATTAGCATCAAACCCATTAGTAATGGTTACGAATTTTTCTTTATATTGTGGGTATCTTTTTTTATAATTTTCACAAATAGGTTTTGTAACCATAATTATTTTATCGGCATAAGCTACAACCTCTGACTCAAGTTTTTCTTCTTTTTTCTTTCTTTTTTCTGAATGACCCTCAGTCATTGGTGAATTTCCTATCCATGGATCTCTAAAGTCAGCTACCCATGGAAGATTAGTTTTTTTCTTTGCCTCTAGTGCAATCAAATGTACAGTATAAGGATATGAAGATGAAAAAATATAATGAATATCTTCACTATTTAAAATATTTGAAACATCCTTTACTGCATTCTTATACCATCTTATTTTACTATCTGGTACTAAAAAATTAAGTTCAATGAATCTAAATGCTCTTTCCTTGAGTCCTGGTGAACTTTGCACAGAAACACTTGTGCCGCTAACATTTTTAATATCTTCATTAGATGTAGCTTTAGGTTTTCTTATAGCGCTTAATTTTTCTATTATATTTCTAACCCATAAAGTTTCTCCAGCATTTGACCTATATACCACTACACTTTTTGGTACTTCTTCAAGTAAGGTTTCATCATATGCAAAATTATGACCAGCCTTTATAGTTGCTACTACAGGATTATATCCAAATTGCGGCATATATTTAACAAATTTTAAAGTTCTTTGTACTCCACTTCCGCCCATAGGTGGGAAAAAGTACAATATTGATAATACATTCTTACTCACTTTAACACCTCAATTTACATTTAGTCTTTTAAAATAGTTTGTTCTTTCGTGATTATTAATAAAACAGTCAATAAACTAATTAATACAAATGCTGGAACCACGCTTATGGGATGCTTTGAAGTAATGAATGCCTGACCTGTAACATTCCCATATGCCATGAGTGAAGACATACCTATAAATGTAGGAAATATAAAGCTTTTATTATACTTTTTTGCTTTAGTAAATCCATATATTAAAGCTTTTAACATGGCACCCCACCAAGATAAGAAAAATACTAGTGCAAAAGGTATTCCAAATTCAGCAGCTACATTTAAAAATATATTATGAGCGTCAATATATGCCTTTTTTAGTTCCGGCGCATAGGATTGAAAATAATACTTGAAATTAGCTGGACCTACTCCAATATAAGTATGATCTTCTATCATTCTAAATGCCGCTGACCATATAGGACTTCTATTACGAGCTTGCTCACCTAATTGATAAAAAAATCCTTTACCACTTGCTCCAGCTCCTTCAACTTTAGGAACCCCAGAATTTATAATAGAATCTTTTATATCTACCATTTCACCTCTCTGAGATACATTAAAAGTAATACACCCTAGTATTAATAAGGATACTATTAAATATTTTTTATAATTTTTATGATCTATAACAATAATAGTTACAAAAGCTATAACTAATGCGCCCAATATACCTCTTGACCTTTGAGTACATAAATTAATAATCTCAACTAATAACAGTAACTTATATATAGAATTATACTTGCCTGAAATTTCTTTATTAACAGCATATAATAGTATAAAAGGAAGCACCATTAAAGTATATCCAAGCATGAAATTACTGCCTAACACTCCATACAGGTGAATATTTTCTCCACTTAATATTAGACTATATAAAGCTATAAAAGTATCTGGTATTCCTGATATTGCTACACCTATGCATAAAAATAAAATAACTTTTTTATAAAAATCATATTCTTTTATTTCTAAACATATCAATATTAAACTATAGAGAATCATAAATATGACTCCGATAAATGTTAATCTAAATGCTTCAAATTTATAAGCACTTAGAGCTGATGAAATTATAGCAATAGCACTTAGGAAAATATATACCATAGCAACTATTCCATATTTATTTTTTATATTAATTTTTCTGAAATTCAATTTCTCTTTTCTTACACCAATTACTAAAAATATAAAATATACAAAGTACATTGTAGCACCAATGCTATTTTGATTCAATCTATTTAATAAGTATAACTGCATGGGCAGTATTGGTATTGAAAGATTATATATGAGTATGGCAGTTTTTGAATCCTTCAGCATTAAAACTAATGAACTGATTATAAATATTGTTGTGAAAAAACTAGCTGCAAATATAAAATAATTGGTTTTTCCTATAAGCATATAAATACCTAATTGACAAACTAAATATGCTACTAAAATTAATATTTTATATTTTAATAAGTATTCGATATATTCTTTTGACCCATTTTTAATATCCTTTAGTAAATTCATTTCTTACCTCCTGGTATTCCTCTGATGTATATAGCAATTGTTAATTGTTCATTCACTTTATATAAGTTTGCCCCAAAAACATTTTATAAATGTTAATTCCACTTTGGACAATACAATTTTGTTTTTCTACAAATGTATATAACCAGCTGAAAACTTGTTTTGAATATTGGTTATATTCCTTTGTAATAGCTGAATTATGCCATAATATAACGAAAACTCCACTATATTTTTGCACTTGCAAAATAAGCTTTTTAATATATTCCTCGGACTGTTCATAATTTAAATTCATATAATCAAAAAGACTTCCGTCCATTAATATTAATGGAATTTCAATTAAATCTAAAGATGAATTTTGGGTTAAGTCATAGGTTTTATATGGCAAACAATATCCAACCTTGAATCCCGCCAGTTCTGGAAAGCACACCGTAGAGTCATATTTTAATCCAGACCCATCTTGAATAACCCATGTTTTCGAGCCGTGAAAGCTTAAATAATGCTGCCTAACACCAAAAACATCAGTTTCAGCAATATTACCTTTTAATGTGGCAAGTTGATTTTTAAAATTTCGTTTATCATTGGAAGTATTGTGGCCTGGATGAAAGCCTATCTCACAACCACTATCCAATATATTCTTAAAAATTTCTTTTACTCTATTGCTTTTTAAATCATAAGTTTTTTCATCAGCCATAAAGTAAAAGCTGGATTTAAAATTTTTCTCACTTTCCAAATCCAAAATATCATCGAAGGTATCCAAGGGATCCTTCTGTACTTTTAGTATCTTAATATTAATAAAATCACTTATTCTTTTAAAGACTTGTCTAGGTTTCTTATCAATTAAAATCATACTAAGTAATAATCGTATTTCCCTTTTAAAGGATAGATGCTTTGTAATAATATCAACATCATGCGATAACATTACTGCATATTCGCGGCCCTCCCATAAATCTTTTCTTTGAAGGCTTAAATTGAATTTTTCCTTCAAAACATTAATAAAAAAGCAAATATTTTCATTAACTACTGGTCTTGATAGCAAATTGAATTTATGTAATATACTATTTGCTATATTAAACCTTCCTTTATTATCATACTCATCAAAAACAAATTCTTCATAGCAAGTTAAAAAATAAAATATGATTTGGAAAATATCAATATTAATGATTGTTTTCCCTTCCTTATCTTTAAAGTAAAAATCACAGAATTTATTACTAAAGAATACAGGTAACCCCTCATAAAATTCAACATTATTAAGCAAGGAATCCTTTTGTAAATAATTTTTTCCAAATAGAGGCCCTTGCATAACAATTATATTCGCAAAGTCACATTCTATATTGGCTCCATAATAAATGATTAAATCACATTTGCAATCTGAATCAAATTTCGAATATGGTATTGCAGAATAGTCAACGCAGTAATTACTAAATAAGATCTGCACTGCATACTCTATTTGATTTTTAAATTTCTCATTTTCATAAACCACTAAAATTTTCTTCAATTTACTCACCTACAATATTAAAAATTCTTTCGCTAACATTACCGTCTACTTTATAGAAATTTTCATCTAGGTATTGTTGAATACCTTCATCCTTTTTAATATCAATATCTTTTAGTTGTACTAGTGTTTTTGCTAATTCAAATTCATTACTTACACCAACGGAAATACCATCACGAACAAACCCTCCTGCATCATTATATTTTGGAAGCAGAATGCATGTAGATGGCTTATTTAAAAGAGCACCCTCAACAACCACTGTAGAATGAACACTTACTATAACATCACTCCAATTAATGAGATCATATAAGTCTCCATCTTTTAGGATTTTAACATTATTTATATTATACTCTTTTATTTTCGACATATAAAAATCATAATATAAATCAATAGGATGAAGCTTAATTATAAGTTCATAGGGCTCTTTTAACAAATTTAGTGCTTTAAATAACATTATTGTTGCAGGTTCTAATAAATCTACAAAATATTGTGTACAATATAAAATTTTTATACTTTCTTTTTTTAATTCTGTATCATTATAACTTCTATTTACTAAAAAATCCGTTCTTACCTGCCCAACCACTTTTATATTTTTATCATTATAAGCATTAGAATTTTCTATTAGAAGCTGTTTATATTTATTGCCCCAAAAAAAAGTAGCTTTAGGAACTAACAGCTGTGCAAATTTTGACGTTATTGCATATGCAGGTGAATTTTTATTAATTACCCCATGCTGCGACGCAAAGCTTTTTATACCTAATCTATTTGCAGCAATAATAAAGCATCGTCCTCTATCGCCTTCATCAATAATCAAACATCTTTGGATTTTATTTTTTTTCAAAAATCTTTCTGCAGATAATGTTTCTATTAAGTAAGACTTAGATTTCTGTTTTAAATCCTTTAAAATATATGTGAGCATAAGTTCCTTTAGGTCATAATCCTCAAACTCATAATTAAAACTGGAAAGCATGTTAAGTTCATCCTTATATTTTGTAATGTCTATAAGCTTTTCACCTATAAATCTCTTATATGCAATAAATAATTCAAAAGGTACAAATTTTTCATTACAATTAAGCGTTTTATCTATTAGTTCTATACTATTTAATAGTTGAAGGTTTAACACATTAAATTGACTTCTACATTTTTCTGTTACAAGACCTATTTGTGTATCATAATAACGATTATTTGCTTCAGCGTCTTGCACTAAATTCAGTGAACCTGCATGAGAGCATATAAGCATATTTGAACTATTACTTTTTATGATTCTAAACTTTAAGTATTGAATAACTCCTGACAATTGTCTGTAAATTAACTTATACTTATTGTTTAAACCACTGTTTTTTTCGTAGTGGGTAACCTTTTGTGCTTCACTAGTTTTTAGATTAAATACTTTTTCCGCTGCCATCTTCATAAGTTCATTATCTGTTTGGACTGAAAAATCCTTACCATATTCCTCCGTAACTCTTTGAAGAATAGTTATACAGGTGATCAATATCTTTAGCTTTAAAAATATTGTTGGTCTATTGAAATAATACAATGGAATACCATCATACATACACAAATCTTCAATTTGTTGCCCGTCGATTTTTTGACTTTCTAAAAATTTAAGAAAACAAAATGAGCGTTCATCGATATTTGAGCTAACTAAATATTTATTTAAATCAACTTTTTCATTGCTACTTACCATTTCCTTACACTGCTTTGTATATATTAACGTATTCAACTTATATCACTTTCCTTTTACTCTATGTCAGTAGCTTATCCATTTAAAAGAACACCAATTTTCTTCTTAAAGCTAAAAACTGTTATTAAACAAACTATGATAATTATACCATATCTTATAACCCATAAGTCCTTAATAAAATAAAAAATCACACTAGATACAGCTATAAAGGAAATCCCATATATAAAGTGCATTACATTAAAGACTCTTACGTCAGATATTTTTAAAGCTATTATATAATGATACAAAAATAGTAATACATAGGATACAACCGTTGTAAACCCAGCAGCCTTATATCCAAATTTGGGAATAAAAATAAAGTTTAGAATTATATTAACTATTGCAGCCATAAACGTTCCAGTTGCAATAAATTTAGTTTTTTTAGTATAAAACTCTAAATTAACTGGTAGGCTATATAAGAAAACAAAGTAATAACCTATCATTATGATTGGTACGAGTCCTATTCCTTGCGAATATGCCTTTGTACCTAAAAGCAATGCTATTTCTGGAGATATAAAAATTAAAATAAAGGTTATAAATGAGAATAAGATTATATAATACTTTGTTTTTTCCGAAATCTCATCATATTTTTCTTCCTTCATCTTTTCAAAAAACCAAGGTACCCAAGCTTTATTAGATGCAGCCCAAGCAATACTTACTATAAGTCCCATTTTATATGCAAATCCATAAATACCAGTTTCAGAATCACCTATCATTTTACTTATCATTATGGCATCAGAAGAGGTCAATGCTATTGATGAAAGTTGATGAAAAATCATAGGAAGAGAAATAGGTAGTGCATACTTCCAGTATTTTAAATCTATTAACTTTCTACCTTTAAGCATAAATATAACATATAGTACTAAGCCATAAACTATTGTAACATATGCGCCACCTTTAATTCTTCCATAGTATCTATCATTATTTAGTCCCATTATTAAAAGAATTGATAGCGCAACGTTTATCAACGTACTTGTTATAGAAATAAATAAAAATTTCTTATACTTATATTCAATGGAATATTTAGTGCTAGCAAAGCTAAGTATAAACCCAAAAAAACTTTGCACAACAAGTAGGATTATTAAATCTGGCTTTATGTGCATAATATTTGCAATCTGTACTTTGAACGTAAATCCTATGGCTAGCCATATTACGAAGGTTATACTAGCCAGAAAAAGTAAAGAAGATAAGAATTTTTCATAGTCCTCTTTAAAATCAAATCTACCTCTAGAAACCGCAGATTCGAGTCCTATACCAATAAGAATAGTAAAAACACCAACATAGGTAGTGTATACGGTAATTACACCATTTTCTCTGGGACTGAGTAATCTATTAAAAATAGGAAGTGTTAAAAACCCTATACCTTGTAGGAAAAATGTCCCTACAGTGTACCATATCCCACTTTTCACTAATTTACTGCTATACATTTTTTTAAATAAAGTCTTCAAAATTCTATCCCCTTACTAATATTTCATATTGCTTATTTAAAAAACAACTAGTCCGATGCTAGTCTATTTTTTATTCACCATAATGATAAATGATACCGGTCCATATTAATGTATCTTTAAGATAATATGGACAAGTATCCTTATCTGTGCTTTTTAAATTTTATTTGCATATTTTTTAATAATATTACACACTGCTTCAATATCTTCTTTTTTAAGTCCTACAGAACTTGGAAGATTTATTCCTCGCGCATAAAGTTCACCTGTAACACTTAAATCTCCATGTGTACAATCACTGTATGGTGGCATACCATGTATAGGCATAAAGAAAGGTCTTGCTTCTATTTTTTCTTCATTTAGTTTTTGTATAAGTTCGTCTCGAGTAATACCATACTCCTCTTCAACTAAGATTGAGTATAGCCAGAAACAATTTTCTACATTATCTTTTTCTATTGGTAATGTAATTCCATGAGCCTCACTTAAAAATTGATTGTAATAAACTGCGTTTTCTTTTTTTACCTTTAGATATTCTTCGACATTTTCAAGTTGAGCCACTCCAAAAGCAGCAAGAAGATTTGGCATCCTAAAATTATATCCTACCTCAGGATGGAAAAAAGCTTTGTTTTCAGTAACTACCTTTGTTTGAGTAGATAAGAATTTTGCTCTATTTCCATATTCTAAATTATTAGTTACAAACATTCCACCTGCGCCTGTAGTTATAAGCTTATTTCCATTAAAGCTATAGCAACCCATATGTCCTATGGTGCCAGCCATTTTGCCTTTATAAGTAGATCCTAGTGCTTCTGTGGCATCTTCTATAACAAACAGATTATGCTTTTGTGCTATTTCCATAATCCTATCCATATCTGCTGGATGACCATAAATATGTACTGGCATTATAGCCTTTGTTTTAGGTGTTATTAAGCTTTCTATCTTTTCAGCATCCATAACAAAGGTATCTCTACATACGTCTACAAATACAGGCTCTGCACCTACGTATTTTATAGTGTTTATTGGAGATATAAAGGTTAATGATGGAACTATTACTTCATCTCCTGCACCTATACCTAAGGTTAATAATGCTAATTGAAGTGCTGCTGTACCATTATTAGTAACTACTGCACTTTTGCTATGAACATATTCACTAAATCTCTTTTCAAATAAATTAACGTAACTGCCTACTGAAGATACCCAATTAGTATCTATACAGTCCTTTACATATTTCCACTCATTGCCTCTAATTTCTGGTATACATAATGGTATCACAATAAAAACCTCCCGTTTATTTTATACGTTGTATATGTCTGTCTTGAAATACTGCATATTATTTTTTATCCATTCAACTGTCTCTTCAAGACCCCTATCTATACTATAATTCGGCTTCCAGCCCGTTAATTCTTTTATTTTAGTGTTATCAGCCCATAATCTATTAACTTCGCTATTTTCTGGTCTTAGTCTTTCATCATCACAAAGGATTTTTACGTCCTTTCCTATTATACTTATTATTTTTTTAACTGTGTCTCCTATTGTTATCTCATAGTTTGAACCAGCATTTATAACTTCACCAATAGTTTTTTCGCTTTCAGCAACTTTTATGAAAGCCTCTGCAGTATCTTTTACAAAATTAAAGTCTCTAGTTGGAGTTAAACTTCCAAGTTTAATTTCTGTTTTACCTGCTAGTATCTGTGATATTATTGTTGGAATTACAGCCCTTGCTGATTGCCTTGGTCCATAAGTATTAAAGGGTCTTAGGGTAGCTATTGGCATATTGAAACTTTTATAGTAACTCTCTGCCATCTTATCTGCTCCTATTTTTGATGCTGAATATGGAGATTGGCCCTGCATTGGGTGTTTTTCATCAATTGGTACATAAAGAGCTGTACCATAGGTTTCAGACGTCGATGTATGCACAATTTTTTCAACGTCATATTCCCTACAAGCTTCTAAAACATTAGTAGTACCTTCTATATTTGTTCTTACATAGGCCATAGGTGAAAGATAAGAATATGGAATTGCAATTAGTGCAGCAAGATGAAGCACTACTTCTTGCCCCTTTATGATTCTTTTCATTCCATCATATTCTCTTATGTCTCCAGTAACAACTTTAATGCTATCGCGAGTCTTTTTATCAAAAGTGTCAATCCATCCCCAGTTATTAAAAGAATTATATTGGGCAAGAGCCGTAACCTCTGCTCCAAGTTCCACTAATCTTTCTGTTAAATGACTTCCTATAAAGCCCTCTGCACCTGTAACTAAAACTTTTTTTCCTTGCCAATTCATTTCATCTACCCCTTTTCTTATAATTTAAAAAATTTATGAATATCCGTGTTGGCCTTTCTATAGTCTTCTATTTGACCTATATCCTTCCAATACTCCGTTATCTCATATATACCTGTCTTATGTTCATTATTCATTGCATCTTCTATTAAATCAGTCATATTATAAACTTCGTCTTCTTTTATGTATTTTATAATTTCAGGATTAACCACATATACTCCACCATTAATATTAAATTTATATGTAGGCTTCTCTTCCAAAGACTCTATAAGCATATTATCTGTAATTAATACTCCATAAGGAACATTAATTTCATAATTTCTAACACCTACAGTTATATTGAAGTTGTTTTTTATATGATGATTTAAAAATTTTTCAAAATCAATTCCTGTTAATATATCGCCATTTATAACTATAAAAGGTTTTGTGAATTTTTCTTTTACTAAGGCTATGGAACCTGCTGTACCTAGTTTTTTAGTTTCTCTAATGTATTGTATTTTTACACCAAATTCACTTCCATTTTTGAAGTAGTCCTCTATTATTTCTCCTTTATAATTAAGAGAAATAATAAAGTTTCTAAAACCATATTCTTTAAATTGTTCTATTATAAGCTCTAATATGGGTTTATCACCAACTGTTAGCATAGGTTTCGGTACTGTTTCTGTTAAAGGTCTTAATCTAGTACCTAGACCACCGGCTAAAATAAAAACATAATTATCCTTTTTTTCATAAGATATTATATCATCTAAAAAGTATAAGTCTATAAGTTTTTTATCTTTATCAATAACAGGTACCTGTCTTATCTTATTACTAAGCATATACTCTTTTGCTTTCTTTTTACTATGCTCTTCTGTTACAAATTTAAAATTCTTAAAATATGTGCTTTCTATACCATCACGTATGTTAGAACCTTTAAGTATAGCCCGTCTAATATCACCATCTGTTATAGTTCCCACTAACTGATTATTTTCATTTACAACTAAAGCTCCACCAGTTAAGTTTTTATCAATAACCACCATAGCTTCTTTTATTGTAGAACCCGCTCCTATACAATAATTATCAATTGGAAATTTCATAATATCACCTGCGCTTTATAATTTTTGCTGGAATTCCTACTGCAACTACATTATCTACTATATTTTCAATAACCACAGCTCCGGCTCCTATAATTACATTATTCCCTATATGTACTGATTGAATTATAGAACTTCCCACACCTATATGGGTATTACAGCCAACATTCACCCCGCCGGCTATACAAGCCCTAGGTGAGATATGGGTGTTTCCTTGCACTTTGCAATCATGTTCAATTACTGCACCAGTGTTTATTATACAATTCTCTTCTATGAGAACACCTGGATTAATTATGGCTCCTGCCATTACGCAAGTTCCAAAGGCTACATTTGCATAAGGAGAAACTATTGCACCCTTATGTATAAGTGCAGGTATATTAAAACCTATAGCCAAAAGTTCCCTGTATATCTTATCTCGAACCACAATATTCTGCAGTGCACCAACACATACAAAAGCATTTTTTACTCCAGTGTTGTATAGCTCTTTTAAAATGCTGTCATCACCTATTATAGGTATATCTAATACAAGGGTGTCTTCACCACAGGCATAAGCTTTGTCCGTTACACCCACTATATCATATTTAGAAGTACTTTTTATAATGTCTATAATAACCTTGCAATGACCACCTGCACCTACAAGTACGATTTTCTCCATAATATCACCTCAACTAGTAAGTTATTCTTTTTTGTATAAGCTCCCTATCTAGGACTATCTCACTTAAAATTTGTGCTATTTTACCACTGGCATTACCATCACCATAAGGATTTGTGCAGGTTTCTAATTGTTTCTTAAAATTATGGTCTTCTAGTGCTTTTTTAATTCCTGCTTTTACAGCTTCTTTCCCGTAAGGTACATCTATTATATTGCAGGCTCTTAGTCTTCCACCCTGCCTTGATCCTATATTTACTACAGGTAACTTAAAGCTAGGAGCTTCAATTATACCTGAAGATGAATTCCCTATCATTACCTCTGCTATTTCTAAAAAGCTTAGGTACTCTACTTGACTTAAATTTCTAAATACCTTTAAGAATGGGTACTTAGATCTGTACTCCTCAATAACCCTTATAATTTCACGTCCGCCATTATCACTATTAGGATATGAAACTATAGTTTGGTAGCCAAGTTCTACCACCGCATCTAGTGTTTCTCTTATCTGCCACTCTACCAAGTCTCTCTCTGTAGTTACTGGATGTTGCGTAAGTAAAAATATCTTATCATCTTCTAATTTAAATCTTTCCAGCATTTCACTTCTTGATAAAAGAACTGTTTTTTTAATATAATCAAGACCTGGAGCTCCAACTACAAAAATATTTTCTTCCCTCTCCCCTAATTTAAGGATTCTTTGTTTACTATCCTCATTAGCTGGAAAATGAATATGAGAAAGTTTAGTTATAGCGTGTCTTACAGATTCATCAACGGTTCCAGTTACTTCCCCTCCATGAATATGTGCTACAGGAATATTCATATGAATAGCTGCCGTGGCTGCCGCTAGCATCTCACCTCTATCCCCTAGTATTAATACAACATCTGGTTTTATTCGATCAAAGCACTGTGCCATACTTATAATTGAAAGACCTATTGATTTAGCCATTGCTGCCCCTGTGTCTGAAGCAAGTATTGTTTCAAACTTATCCGCTATTTCAAAGCCATCTTTTTCTATCTCATTTATAGTCATACCAAATTCAAGGCATAGATGCATACCACAGGCAATAAGTTTAAGGTCCAATGCTTCATGTTTTTCTATTTCTTTAAGAACATGATAAAATATACCATAATCTGCTCTTGTACCAGTTATTACCGCTATTTTTCTTTTCATATTTAATCTCCTATCCTATATCAAGATGAAATAATTTGGCTCATTTTTATTCCACCATATTTAAGGCTATTTGCTCATTCATTTTAATATCTCTGTTAGTTTTTTTACCAACAATATCCAAATAAAATTTAGGTGAAAGTCCAGTTCCTGGTCTTTTGTAATCTAAGTCTATTAAACTTATACTCTCTCCTGCATTTATATCTCTAGCAGCTACTATACTTTTTCTTGCTGCTTTCACAGTATCTACTTCACTAGGATTATACATCTTAATACCACTTCCAAGTGCTATTTCTACATTTCTAATAGCTGTAACCATGTCTTTTAGCTCTATAGGATTTAGAGATGCACTATGATCTGGTCCTTCCATGTCCTTATCTATTGTAAAATGCTTTTCAATTATATTTGCTCCCATAGCAGCTGCGGCTATAGGCACTGTTATCCCTTGTGTGTGGTCAGAATACCCCGACACAATTTTAAAGGCATTTTTTATAGTATTCATGGCGTTTAAGTTAACACTTTCAAGCTTAGCTGGGTAATTTGAAGTACAGTGGAGCACTGCTACTTCTTTATTCCCTATGCAATAAATTGCATTTATTGCATCTTCTATTTCTGAAAGTGATGCCATACCTGAAGATAAAATTATAGGTTTATTAAATCTTGCTATATGCTCTAAAAATGGAATATTAGTTAAATCCGCTGAACTTATTTTAAAAGCCTCCATGCCTATAGATAATAAAAAATCAGCGCTTTCAAAATCAAAAGGTGTAGATAAAAACATAATTTTCTTGTGCATACAATATTTTTGTATTTCTATAAAGTTTTCATATGAAAGTTCTAGTTTCTTTAACATATTAAACTGGGAGTCAACTTTGCCAATATTATTCTTTTGATACTCTGCCATGTCTGCATATCCAGTGACTAATTTTTCAGTCTTAAAGGTCTGAAATTTTATTGCATCAACTCCCGCAAGTACAGCTTCATCTACCAGCTTTTTTGCTATATGTGTATCTCCATTATGATTAACCCCAGCCTCTGCAATAATAAATGCTGGATTTCCATCACCTATAATTTTACTTTCTATTTTAAACATCCATACTCTCCTTTATTATCAGTTCTACAAGTCTTGCATCTAGCATTGTGTCAATGTCTACAGAACTTTCCTTGTCCATTACATAAGGGATTGTATCTTCATTAACAAATTTCTTTTCATCCACTAGCATATCTGTTGAATTTATATATAGTGCACCATTAAATATATAAAAAGTAGGTAAGTCTTGGCGCCTTAGATTTGTTCCCTCAAAACTTATGACTTCCTTTAATTTATCATTTTCTATATTTCTCATAAGAATAGGATTTTCCTCTGCTTCACAAACACTAACTAATGAAGTTCCGCTAGACTCAATAATTTTTTCTATAGCTTTATCCAGATGCTCAAAAGTTCTTAAGGGTGATGTTGGCTGTAATAATATTACGTAATCAAAAGTTATATTATTATTTTTATAAAAATCTATTGCATGTATTACCACATCTATAGATTTTGCACTATCACTTGATAATTCCTCTGGTCTTAAAAAAGGAACCACAGCACCATATTGCTGCGCTATTACCTTTATGACATCACTATCTGTTGATACAATTATTTCATCTATGTATTTAGATTTCTTCCCTGCTTCTATTGTATAAGCTATAAGTGGTTTACCACATATAGCCATTATGTTCTTATTTGGTATACCTTTTGAACCACCTCTTGCTGGAATAACAGCAAGAAATCTTTTATTCTTATACATGATTATCCCCTTTTAAGTATGATTTTTCCATATTTTCTTATGTCTTGTTTTAAATTTAGCATAATTGATTTATTTTTAATTATTCTGAAGTATTGTTTTTGCGTAGCCCCAAAGGAACGAAACATGCTTTCTATTTGTGGTACTACTGAACCTTCAAAATCAAATTTATCAGTAAAGCCCGCAGAATATTTGATAGCTTCAAACACATTTAAATACATGGCTCCACTGCTTCTAAATTTAGGATCTGCACCACCCAATAGATAATAAGCACAGTTTTTATCATACACAAGATATAATGCAGCATGAAGATTATTTTGTGCATCCATTGTGAAAAACATTTTTCTTGAATTGTTTTTATTTATTATAGCATCAAAGCTTTTAAACCACTCAAAATCAAAAGGTACTCGCATATTTTGCCTTTCAAAAGTTTTTCTCAGCATACTATACATATCTGAAAGAGTCAAGTTATCAACAACCTTTAGATTCTGACCTATTGCTTTATTTATAACTGACTTAGTTTTATCTGCAAACTCACCTCTTACCACTTCCATATTTTGAATATCTTCTATTACGTAAGTGTACCTGGTTTGCTCGTTATAACCCTTCCACATAAATGGCATCCAGTTAGTAAAGTTATAGTGAAATGAACAATCAAAATTTTTGAATTTAGGAATGTTATCCACAAAATCCATAATTATATCTTTTTCTTTAGAGATTCTCTTTACATACTTCATTTCTGAGAAATCAGTAAAAACTATGCCCAGGGTTTGGGTAAGCTTCGGCATAGTTATATATCCATTTTCATTTTGAGTTATGGGCATCCCTGCCACCATTCTATCTCCTTTATCAAAGCACCCTAGTATATTATACTTTGAACCTACTGCATCTAGCCAGAAGCTTTTAGCAAATATACAACCTTGGGGAGATTTATCTACAAATGCGTCCCACATTTCATATTCATTTTTCTCTAAATTTCTAAAATTAAAATTTCCCATATTTACATCCTTTATTGATTTTTAAGCAATTGATCAGCTGGTACAGCTCGAAGCACTTTAGCTGGATTTCCAACTACAATTTTGCCTGCTTCCACGTCTTTAGTAACTACACTTCCCGCTGCCACTAAAGCATCTTCGTGTATGATTTTGCCAGGCAAGATAACAGCTCCGGCTCCAATTCTGCCACCTTTTTTTATAGTTACTCCTTTAAATTTTCCAAACCTTTCCTTAGAACGGGCTGCATAATTATCATTAGAAGTTGTAACACAAGGGGCAATAAATACATAATCCTCAACCTGCGAATAAGCTGTTAAATATACATTAGTTTGTATTTTGCAGTTAGACCCAACGCTGCAGAAATTTTCAATAGTTGTTCCGCGACCAATAATTGTTTTTGAGCCTACGGTTACATTTTCTCTTATTACAGCGGTGTCAGCAATAAGTGTTTTGTCTCCAATTTCGCAGCCGCAGTAAATTATCACACCTGCCCCTATAAGACAACCTTCGCTTATTTTAGCAGGAAGCAATTTTTCTTCATCTTTGAAAATACTGTTTACGGACCTCATAGGTTGTTTACCTATTATAGTATTATCATCTATTCTAACATTGTCAGAAATAATAGTTCCTAGGTGAATAACCACATTACTGCCAATAATACAATTAGCGCCTATTACCACATCATCATCTATTACAACAAAATGTCCCATTGTTACATTGTTGCCCAATTTGCTTTTCTCTGAAACATAATTCATGAAAATAACCCCTTTTCATATGATATTTCTAAAATTATTTCTTCATTTCGAGTGTTGAGAAATCTCCCATTGGGAATTTAACTGGAAGCCCTGTAAGTCTCGATTTATATGCCGCAAGTATTATAGACATACCTTTTTTACCTTGTTCTCCATTTATAAGAGGTTGTCTATCCATATTTATAGCATCTATCATATCTTTATATAGTGGAGTATGTCCGAAGCCATATACTGAATCTGGGTCTCCCTTTTGCTGACTTAATATTTCTTCCTCAGTATCCACATTATCTCCAAATTTCCAAGTTTCTATAGAATTAACTGCAAGTCCTCCAATACAAACCGTACCTGTTTCACCAAAAATGCTTAATGTTTCTTCTAAATTTTTAGGATATACGCAAGCAGAGCCTTCAATTATACCTATAGCACCATTTTTAAATCTTATCATTATTGCTCCAAAATCCTCAGCTTCTATATCTCGAAGGAAGGTATCACACTGAGCATAAACAGTGTCTATTTCTCCACCCATCATCCATTGTAATAAATCAATATTATGAATACATTGATTCATTAGTGTACCACCGTCGAGATCCCATGTTCCTCTCCAAGGTGCTTGCTGATAGTATCCCATATTTCTATTCCAAAGAATTCTTGCTGTTCCATTAATTAATTTTCCGAATCTATTTGCTTCTACAGCAGCTCTTAACTTTTGTATTGGCTCATTAAATCTGTTTTGGTGACTAACACAAAGCTTTACATTATTTTTACTTGCACATTCAATCATTCTATCTGCATCTTGAGTAGATAGAGCCATTGGTTTTTCTACAAGTACATGTTTCCCAAGATTCATACAATATATAGCTATTTCTGGATGATATCCACTTTCAGTAGCTATAGAAACCATATCTATATCTGCACTCTCAAGCATTTCTTTATAATCCGTATAAACTTTTACATCTGCATTTTCTCCCAGTGCCTTTATGTACTCATCTTTTTTAGAAATAGCATTAGCTTCTACCACATCACAAACTGCAACAAGCTGAATTTCTGATTTATTTTGAGTTATAGCCTCTACATGTTTGTAAGATATTCTTCCACATCCTATTATTGCTACCTTTACTTTTTTCATTTAAATTCCTCCTTGATGATTTGCTATAATTATGGCATGCAACATTATAAAATAGTTTACAATGCTTGCATGCCATAATTTTATATTACTTTAATTAAAGTTTATTAATTTTTTCTCTATTATTTACAACAAACTTTGTAGCGTTTCTAGTGTCATATAATAAACTAGCTTCTGCTACAATTCTTTCATAATCATAATCACTATGATCTGTTGTTATTATTACTATATCTGCATTCACTATTTCATTTTCCCAATTTACAGATACATATTCTTTGCCCTTATGGCTGAATTTTGGGATAAAGGGATCATTTATTATTATGTCAGCACCATTCTTTACTAATTGGTCAATAACCTTTAATGTTGGTGATTCTCTCATATCATCTATATCTTTCTTATAAGCAGCACCCATAAGAAGAACTTTTGCTCCGTTTAGTGCCTTTTTCTGACCATTTAAAAGTTTCATAACATTTTCAAGGACAAATTCAGGCATATAATCGTTAATTATACCTGAAGCCTCTATTAATTTCGTATGATAATCAAATTCTTTTGCCTTCCACTCTAGGTAGAATGGATCAAGTGGTATACAATGTCCACCAAGTCCTGGGCCTGGGTAAAATGGCATAAAACCATAAGGTTTAGTTTTAGCTGCATCTATTACTTCCCAAATATCAATATTCATTCTTTTACACAAAATAGCCATTTCATTCGCTAGCGCTATATTTACATTTCTGAAAGTGTTTTCAAGAATTTTTTCCATTTCAGCTACTGCCGGAGAAGAAACTTCCATTATATCTCCCTCTAACACACTTCTGTATAGCATTCCTGCTACTTCAGTACAATCTTTGGTACATCCTCCAACTATTTTTGGAGTGTTTTTTGTATTAAACTCTTTATTGCCTGGATCAATTCTCTCTGGAGAGAAGGCTAGGAAAAAGTCAACTCCACATTTTAAACCTGATTCTTCAAGTATTGGTTTTAACACCTCTTCTGTTGTTCCTGGATATGTTGTACTTTCAAGTACTACTAGCATTCCCCTATGTAAATACTTAGCTACACTTTTAGTTGAATCCACTACATAAGATAAATCTGGTTGCTTATATAAATCTAGTGGTGTAGGTACTGCAATACAAACTGTATCAACATTAGCAACAAAGCTAAAATCAGTAGTAGCTTTAAGTTTTCCTTCTTCTACTAATCTAGTTAAATCTGCATCTAAGATATCACCAATGTAATTATGTCCTTCATTTACCATTTGAACCTTTTTATCTTGAACATCAAAGCCTATTACTTGATATCCTACCTTAGCCTTTTCTACAGCTAGTGGCAATCCCACATAACCGAGACCTACTACACCAAGTTTAGCTGTTTTGTTTTTTAATTTTAACAATAATTCGTCTTTATATTGAGACATTTTATTACCTCCTATAACCTTAAAGGTCTAATTTAATAGTTTTTTTTAGTTGCTCTTTCTTTTATACGTAGGAACTTTTTCTTCCATTAAAGCAAATACAGCTTCTTTATCTCTTCCCACCACATTTCTAAAATCCTCAATAGATTTTTCAATAAAATCTATATCATTTCCAATAGGTTTTTCAACGTAAATTTTATTATGTGAAGTGGATGTTAAAGCTACCTCATCCATCAGAAGCTCTTCATAAAGTTTTTCTCCCGGCCTTAGTCCAATAAATTCAATCATTATATCTACATCTGGTTCAAGTCCTGATAGAGTTATTAAATCTCTGGCTAAATCAACTATTTTTACAGGTTCTCCCATATCCAGAACAAATATTTCTCCACCTTTTGCCATTCCTCCAGCTTGAATAACTAATTGCGCGGCTTCAGGTATTGTCATAAAGAATCTATTTATATCAGGGTGCATAACTGTTACTGGTCCCCCATGGGCAATCTGTTTTTTAAATAATGGGATTACTGAACCATTGCTTCCTAAAACATTACCAAATCTTACAGCCACATATTCAGTATCACTAATTGTGTCAAAGGCTTGAATTATGAGCTCACAAAATCTCTTAGTAGCTCCCATAATGTTTGTAGGATTCACTGCTTTATCAGTGCTAATTTGAACAAACCTTTTTACCCCAAATTCATGACTACATTTTACCACATTATAAGTTCCTAGTACATTATTCTTAATGGCCTCTGCTGGATTTTTCTCCATAAGTGGCACATGTTTATGAGCGGCCGCATGAAATACTACATCTGGTTTGTTGCTTTCAAAAATTTCTTTTAATCTATCAATATCTCTAACAGATGCAATAATGAATTCTTTATTTAACTGCGGAAACTCATAGTTAAGTTCCATCTGTAAGTCATAGGCATTGTTTTCGTAAATATCTAAAACTACTAGTTTTCCAGGCTTAAATTTAGCAATTTGCCTGCATAATTCGGAACCTATAGAGCCCCCACCACCTGTAACTAATATTGTTTTACCTTTAATATATTTATCAATATCTTCGGTGCTTAATTTAACTGGATCTCTTCCTAAAAGATCCTCAATGTTTACATCGCGAAGCTCACTAATGTTTACTTTTTCGTCCACAATTTCATAAATACCAGGAATTGTTTTTAACTTACATTTAGTCTTTTTACAGATGTTTAGTATTTCTGTTTTAGTTTTAAAATCTGCTGAAGGCATGGTAATAATTATTTCCTCAACGGATTGCTGATGGCAGATTGAAATTATCTTATCTCTACCACCTAATACTTTAATACCATTGATTATTTTATCCTTTTTAGATAGATCATCATCAATTAATCCAACAACATAATATTTAAGTTCACTATGCTTACTAATCTCTTTTACTAGAAGTGCACCTGCATCGCCGGCACCTATAATAAGAATGTTTACGTTCTTATCACACTGTTTATTTTCTCCCTTTTTTTGCTCTGATATCCTATATATAATTCTAATTCCACCTAGGGTAATTACACATAGAAGCCAAAATATTATATGCACAGTAAATGGGAACCTAAAATACTCACTTTTAAATAAGATAAAACTAACTAAATAACTATAAATTACAAACACTATATTTGCGAGTGATATGGAATATACTATAGAGAACAATTCCTCTATAGAAGCATATTTCCATATACTTCGGTACAATCCAAATATTTTATTAAAGCCTATTATTAAAATTAGCACTGGAATAATTGAAAGTTTAAAAAATTGAAGGTCTTTACTAGGGATATTAAAATCAAATCTCAATAGTAGAGATATATATAATGATGCCAAAATACAAATAATATCCACCGCAAAGACCCTTTTATCAGTTTTCATGAAGTCCACATCCTTTATTTAGTTTTAAATCCACTGTTACTCCCCTTAATCATTCTACCTTATTTCCAAAATTATTCAACATTTTTTTTATACTTCTATTATGCGATATCTTTGCACATATTATTATATCCTAAAACCTTGTTTTTGTATAATTTAATGGTGTTTATTAACTATTTATTTATAATTTATCAATATATAGTTGTTTTTTCTGGTTAAAATTAAAAATTCAAGGACAACCGGCAATTAATAATTGCTAATTGTTCTTGAATTTTGTTGAATTACAAATTTAGTATAAGTATTTAGGAACATCAAAATACAAATTACTATTTGAAAAATTATCCATAATTGCTTTTATGTTTTTTGTTTGTTTATCAGCCCACACTATGTCTGTTGCATATAACTTTTCTCTAATGTTTTCATCTTCTTTTTTAATAACATTTAAATAAAGATTAAAATGTATTATTAAGCAAAAAAAGCCTTTTGATTTGGCTTTTTTACTCTTCAATTAAGGCATCTAAAAAAATAACAAGTCAGAATACTTGTTATTTTTTCAGATGTCCAATATACTCTAAGATTTGTAGACTTTTATTCAAAATTTATTTAAAAATATTGAACAATGAAATTCCTTTTTTCTTTTGTTTTAATTCTAAAAACTCCATGGTGGATACATTATTTATAATATTAGTTTGATTTTCTAAAATCCAGTTATAGGTAGCTAGATTTTTTTCTTTTACTATTTCATAGGCTATTTTTAACCTAGTTTTTCTACTTGTAATATTATGCCCATCACTACCCAGAATATGTACCATATTCTTTTTTACAAATTCTTCCGAGGTTTTTTTCACTTCTTTTCCATAGTCACCCAGTAAACTTCCAGTATTAATTTGCATTAGAACACCTTGCTTAATTAAATTAATTACCAAATCATGGTTTTTCATAATTTTAAAATTTCTCTCGGGATGGGCTAATATGGGCCTGGCTCCAAGTAACATTAATTCATAAAACACATCTTCAGTGTACATAGGAAATTGTCCCATAGGAAGCTCAATAAGTAAATATTTAGATCCATTAATTCCCCAAATTTTCTTTTCACTATAGAGTTTTGGTAAATTGGGGTGCATATAAATTTCTAGTCCTTCTAAAATTTTAATTTTAAAATTTTCTTCCTTAGAGGCTAGAACTAATCTGTCTAGTTTTTCAAGGTATTTTTCTCTAGTAATTTCAAATTCCTCAGTTATAAAATGAGGGGTAGCACAAATATATTCTACCCCTTCATTTTCTGAAATTTTCACCATTTCAAGAGACATATCTAAGCTTTTTGCTCCATCATCAATTCCATGGATTATATGACTGTGAAAATCTATCATAATTCTACACCCTCTAAATCCCTACTTCTCTTTATCATAATACCCTTTGTAATATTTTCCATAATAAATACTTACAGCCTCCGGAACTTTATTAAACACGATTCCTATTACTTTTCCACCACCGCTGGGTTTGGGGGAATAGGACCACTAGTCAATATAAAAAGATCCTTAACAGTGGACTCAGCCATACAATCTTCTTTTTTTTACATTTTGAACTAATACATCAATAGATTTTCTAATTGAATTACAATTTCATCTAGTGGATCTATTTTTTTAGCCATATCTAAATGTAGCTTGGCCGATTCAAAATCTTTAACATTTATATAACACATAACAAGATTTGTACATACCTCTATGGATTTTGTAACCTCAAAGGCCTCCCTAAAATATCTTATAGCAAGTTCGTAATTTTCAAGACAGGCATAGTTAATTCCGAACTCTATTATTACCTCAATTAAATCTTCTTCAATTGCTACTGCTTCATTCAAATAGTATATAGCCTTCTCATAATTTTGCAAAATTCTATAAGCTACAGCAGTGTGGTAATATATATCTGGTCTATCCCCCAATTCATCCATTAACGGTATAAAAATTTGGAGTGCAGCTTTAGGATCCGTAGGTATTAGCTCTTTTCCCTTTTGAAAACTTGTTATAGTTTCTAAGTTATTTTTAAGTTCAATAACCTCTGTTGTTAGCTCTCCACCACCTGCCACATATTTACTTATGGCAATGTAGGCTACATCATGTTCCATTTCACTATTAAAAACTAATGCTTCATATAGATATGGATTACTGTAATTAGTAATTTTTTTAGCCCTTTCTACAAGGGCTAATTGTTCTCCCTTGAACATAATATTAGTGGATCTTAATTTATCCACTAACAGAAAAATCTTATCGTAATTTTCACTATTTTCTTCTATAGTTAATAACCCCTTTAAGATAATATATGCTTCTTCATAATTTTCATTTTGGATTTCTTTAAAAATCACACCCTTAATAAATCCTATTGAACTTGGAATAGTATTTATAATTTTTTTATACTCATCAGTATATTTAAAATGTTCATCTGCTCCTAGAACATAAAACATCCCTTCTATAAATAGATTAACTGGTATATTATCAAAATCCTCTTTTTTCTTTATTTTTTCTATTATCTCATTAGTTCTCACTGGGAAGTATATGTCCTCTAAAATGACATATTCATTAATTTTACTGGTCTTCTTAATTTCTAAAAAAAGAAGCGCTGATAATTTTTCCGAAAAATATGTTTTGATGTCCATGCTTACACCTTCCTAATAGTCTTAAATATTTATGCTACAAGTACCAATCTTAATAAGAATAATATACTGCGGGTAATTTGTAAACCACATTATTGGTAATTATGGTCCGAAAATAATGAACAGTTTTTTAAATTTTGCATGCTTCATCTACTAATGACATAACATTTTCTTTAAGCTGAATTATTTTTTCAGATGTATTTTCTATTGAATTTCCCTTAACAGATATATAAATTTTCATTTTTGGTTCAGTGCCAGAAGGCCTTACTACAAACCAAGACCCATCCTCCAAAACAAACTTTAATACATTTGATTTTGGAAGTTCTATTACTTCCGATTTGTGGTTTATTAAATCCACTTCTAAGCTAGCTCTATAGTCCATTTTCTTTACGATTTTGTTATTTCCTAGTTCATCTTTCATTGAAGATCTTAAATACTCCAATATCTTACTTATTTTTTCTGCACCATCTTTTCCTTTTAGCTCAATCGAAACTAGAGCTTCCTCATAGAATCCATGTTCACTATAGATGTCCATCAGTGCATCGTACAAACTCATTCCTTTATTTTTATAGTAAAGTGTCATTTCACAAATTAGCATTGCAGCTATTACAGCATCTTTATCACGTACAAAATTTCCAGCTAAATAGCCAAAACTTTCTTCAAAACCAAATATAAACTCTTTTTCACCACTCAGTTCAAACTCTTTAATTTTTTCTCCAATATATTTAAATCCTGTTAGCACATCTAATACTTCAACATTATATTTTTTTGTGATAGCCTCTACCATATCTGTTGTAACAATGGTCTTTATTATCACACCATTTTTAGGCAATTCATTAGTTCCACACAATGCATTTAAAATATAATTACTTAATAATACACCTGTCTGGTTTCCTGTAAGAACCCTGTATTGCCCCTCTTTATCCTTAACCACCACTCCAATTCGATCACAATCAGGGTCTGTACCAAAAATTATGTCTGGATTTATGTCTTTTGCCATTTCAAGTGCTAATGCAAAAACCTTCGGATCTTCTGGATTTGGATATGGTGCTGTTGGAAAGTCTCCATTTGGCATTTCTTGCTTCTTTACTACAAAAACATTATCATAACCGAGTTCTCTTAAAACTCTTCTCACAGGCACATTTCCAGAGCCATGAATCGGAGTATAAATGATTTTTAAATCCTTGGCATATTCCGCAATTAAGTCTTTTCTCACAGTTAGATTTTTAACCTTCTCAATGTATGATAAATAAAGATTTTCTCCAATAATTTTTAGCATTCCATTTGTTTTCGCTATAGAAATTTCCATAGTTTTAACTTTAGAAAAATCTTTTATGCTCTTTGCACAGGTTATAATTTCATTTGCTACTTCATCAGTAACTTGTCCACCATCATCACCATAAACCTTATAGCCGTTGTACTGCTTAGGATTATGTGATGCAGTAATTACAATCCCCGCCTTACTTTTTAGTTCTCGCACTGCATAAGATAAAATTGGAGTTGGTGTTAACTTGTCAAATAAATTAACAAAAATACCATTAGCGCATAGAGTCATTGCGGCAGCTCGTGCAAATTTCTTTGACATATTTCTTGAATCATAGGCTATGCAAACCGATATATCTCCCTTATATTTTAAGTTTAGGTATTCTGCTAAACCTTGAGTAGCTTTACCAATGGTGTGTATATTCATTCTATTTGTTCCTGCACCCATTACTCCTCTAAGTCCTCCTGTACCAAATTCTAAATCTTTATAAAATCTATCTTCAATTTCGTTTTCATCTATTAACTGTTCTAACTCTTTTTTTAATTCCAAATCTATGGAATTAGAGTTAATCCAACTTTTATATTTGTCACTGTAAGTCATATATTACCCTCCTTGAATTCCTCTAGAGCAGACATTACTTCTTGCATTCCTTCCAATTTATAATTATTCTCTCATATTATACTATCATACCAGTACAAATAGAAGGCATTTTTAGTGTCTTTATTATGAATTATTCTCATATCCTAGTTCCACGTTATCCGAGTACTTTTGTTTTGATATCTAACAAAAAGTATAATATAGCTATTTAAAAGTATAATATAGCTATTTAAAAGTATAATATATTTAGTTGACTAATCTTTACTGCCTTAATATGTTTTATTTGGAAATTTAAAATTATTATTGCATTTGCATATTTTATCCTTTATAATTATAAATTGTTTGAATGAATATATTAAAAAAAAATTTTAAAATATTTGGAACATAAAAATAAATAGAATAGTATACTTACTCCAAATTTATTTGAATGTACCTTAGTATAAATTCTTTTGAAAGGGGTGTATAAATTGTATAGATTAAATCAAAATGAAACTCCATTATTTGATGCTTTAATGGAATATGTTAACAGAGATACCTTACCACTGCACGTACCTGGCCATAAAAAAGGAATAGGCGCTGATGAACAATTTAGAAGTTTTATGGGGGATAACCCTTTTAAAATTGACGTTACAGTTTTTAAACTTGTTGACTCTTTTCATCACCCAACGGGACCTATTAAAAAGGCTCAAGAATTAGCAGCGGATGCTTATGGCGCTGATGCCTCATTTTTCTCAGTTCATGGTACTTCAGGAGCTATTCAAGCGATGATTATGTCTGTAGTTGGATCTGGAGAAAAAATAATTGTACCTAGAAATGTTCATAAATCTATAACCGGCGGAATAATACTTGCCGGTGCTGTCCCAGTTTATATGCAGCCAGAACTAGATAAAAAAATTGGTGTTGCTCATGGAGTTTCACCAGAGACAGTAGAAGCAACCTTAAAGGAAAATCCAGATGCAAAAGCAGTACTTATAATTAACCCAACATATTACGGAGTTTCCACTGATATTAAGAGCATTGCAGATATAGTTCACGAATATGACATGCCTCTTATAGTAGATGAAGCTCATGGACCTCATCTTAAATTTAATGATAGATTACCAATGTCTGCAATGGAAGCTGGTGCAGATATATGTTGTCAAAGCACTCATAAAATTATAGGATCATTAACTCAGAGCTCTATGCTACATGTTAATTCAAGGCTTGTTAACCCAGCTAGAGTTAAGCAACTAATAAACTTAATGCACACAACTTCACCTTCCTACATACTAATGGCTTCATTGGATTGTGCAAGACGTCAAATTGCATTGCATGGCGAAGAGCTTTTAGATAAAACTATTGATTTATCTAATTATGTAAGAAGTGAAGTAAATAAAATCCCGGGACTTTATTGTTTTGGTGAAGAGGTTTTAGATGGTTTTGGAGCTTATTCTATTGATCCAACTAAAATCACAATAACCTGTAGAGATTTAGGTATAACAGGTTATGACTTAGATATGATACTTTCTAACAAATATCATATACAAATGGAATTATCTGATCTTTATAACATATTAGCAGTTGGTTCCTTTGGTGATACAGAAGAAGGCATGGAGAAATTACTTACAGCACTAAGAGAAATAAGCAATGAATACTATGGCAAAGGCATTAAAAAATCTGATTTTATAGATATACCTAGTATTCCAGAACAAGTTCAAATTCCCCGTGAGGCCTTCAACAGTGTAAATACTGCTGTAGAAATTAAAAAGAGTGTTGGCATGATAAGTGGAGAATTTTTAATGGCTTATCCACCTGGTATTCCAATACTTTGTCCTGGTGAGAGAATAACACAAGAGATTATAGATTATGTTGAAAAATTAAAAAACACTGGGTTATATGTTCAAGGAACTGAAGATCCAGAAGTTGAATATATAAAAGTTGTTAGAGAAGAAGATGCTGTATATATAACTGTTGAATAAACGTAAAAAGAACTCCAAATTAATTGGAGTTCTTTTTACTTCTATTTAATTTTACTCTATAATCAATACTTTCTTTTTCAATAGCGCTTAAGTACTTAAAATATTCAGTATCTGACTTTTTACTTATGATTTCACAAGTTTCCACTAATTTATTAAAATACCCCATCATATAGCTTATCTTCATTAGTGGTCCAGTTATTTTATGATTAAATCTAACGGACATCTGTTTTCGCTTCTTTTCTGCAGTTTTTTTAATATTTGTATAGCATCCTCTAGCAGAATCTATCAATTTTATCTTTTGTAAATTTATGCTTAAGGCTTCTCTATAAGTTGGCAATAATTCTTCCAGCATATACGCATTAAAATATTTTTTTTCCGTCTTATAATTTCCCGCTTTATCCATAAGTTGTTTTAATACTTCATTATTTTTTCTTCTAATAGTGGGTAATTTACTAATTACTTGTTTTACCTGTTCTGAGTCCACAATTCCTTCTTTAGTTAAGAAATCTAAACCATCCACCACTAATTTATAATCCTTCCTATCCTTTTCAATTGCACCATTATCTTGAAATGCATTCACTATGCAGATTCTGCTCTCTGTATTATAAAACACCTCTGAGAAATAGGCTAGTTTTGCCAGTCTTTCTTGTAGTGATTTTTCACTTATAATTTCATTCTTTTCATTAATATAGAGATACCCCAAATTTTCTTTTCTAAAACTTTTAAATAATTTTTTAGAAAATGTAATTTCTTTATATAATATATTATTATATTCCAAAGCAGTAAATATCTTAGCTACTTCACCTTTCCTTGTATATTGTTTTATGTGCTCTAATATTTCTTTAGATGGTAGTGAGTATATTGGCATTTTAATTCCTCCTTGTCGCTCTCTTACGTACAAAACAATTATCCGTTGTTTTGCCCCTTGCTACAGTCTTTATTTATATTATAACAAATTTTTAGAAATATCCCACAAAAATATACAATTTTCTACTTAGCGAGCTATCTTAAATATATAAGTTGCATTATTCGCTAAGTTACAATGAAAAATAAGAAATAAGAGCTTTAACTCAAAGCTCTTATTTCTTATTAAAAATTCACTAAAGTTGCTAGGATAATTACTTAACATTCATACCTGCACTAAATGCCTTCCTATTTATTTCTATAGCTTTTGGAGGCACTATATCACTAATAACTTCCTCCCAGTTTATATTTTCTAATTTAAGCACTTTAATTGTAGCTCCTAGGAGAACTACATTTTGCGCTTTAATATTACCAAGATTTTTAGCAATTTCAGCAGCATTAATAACTACTACGTTATGAACCACCTCAGTTAATCTTTCGTTTACATTCTCAGGATATTTTTCTTTACCGGTTAAGACTGGTACTGGATGTATTTCATAATCATTAACTACAATATATCCATCTTTCTTTAAGTAAGGTAAGTATCTAGCCGCTTCACTTTTTTCAAAAGATACTATTACATCTACTTTACCTTTTTCTATTAGTGGTGAATAGACCTTTTCTCCAAACCTTACTTGTGTAGTAACACTCCCTCCTCTTTGAGCCATGCCATGAACTTCTGACATTTTTACATCATATCCACTTTTTAAAAGTCCTTCTGTCAATATTTTAGATGCTAGAATAGTTCCTTGTCCACCTACACCTACAAATAATACATTTTTACTTTCGCACATAATTATTCACCAACCTTTTCTATAGCTTTAAATGGGCATACTTGTTTGCATAATCCGCATCCATTACACATGGAGCTATCTATACTTACAACTCCATCTCGGAATCTTAATGCTGGGCAACCTGTTTTTAAACAAGTCTTACACTTTTTACATTTTTCTTGATCAATAATACATTTGATTCCTGCTCTAGCTTTAAGTACATCCTTAATTAATGCACAAGGTTGTTTTGTTATTATTACAAATGGCTCTGTACTATCATGTGCTTCCTTTACTGCCCGCTTCGTCTCCTCTAGTTTATATGGATCTACTACTCTTATATTTTCTGGTTTAATACCACAGGCAAGAACTAACTTTTCAATATCAATCATTGGTGCAGGCGTTCCTTGAAGGGTTTTTCCAGTACCAGGATTTTCTTGATGTCCTGTCATACCAGTAATTCTATTATCTAAAATACAAGTAACTATTGGAGTATTATTATATACTGTATTTATAAGACCTGTTATTCCTGAATGGAAGAAAGTTGAGTCTCCAATGAAAGCAAAAACTTTTTTATCATCTCTATTAGCTACCATATTGGCTCTTTCAATACCTGTACCTGCAGAAATTGAAGCTCCCATACATATAACTGTATCTGTTACATTAAGAGGGTCTACCATTCCTAATGTATAGCAGCCTATATCACCAGATGATATTATATCTTTGTATTTAGATACTTGATAAAAAATTCCTCTATGTGGGCAACCTGGGCATAATACTGGTGGCCTTGATGGAGCTTTTACATCTGTTGAATAAGTAAGATTGTTAACTTCACCTAAAATAGCTTTTCGTATTATGTCAGGGTTTAATTCATCACAAATAGGAATTATTTCTTTCCCTATGCAGTCAATTCCCATTGCTTTAATTTCAGTTTCCAAATAAGGATCATTTTCTTCTATTATATAAAGTTTTTCAACCTTAGTTGCGAATTCTTTAATCATTTCATCTGGAAGTGGATAGCTCATTCCTATTTTTAAGTAAGACGCTTTATCTCCAAAAACTTCTTTAGAGTATTGATAAGAAATACCACTGGTGATTATTCCTATTTTAGTATTCCCCAATTCTATTCTATTTAAAGGCGAAGCATTAGAATATTGTCTTAATGCTTCTAATCTTTCTTCTACTTCATAATGTTTAGCCTTTGAATGTGCTGGTGTCATAATATACTTCTTAACATTCTTCTCGTAGGGTTTTACTGCTACTGATTTTTTTTCTCCAAGCTCTAGTGCAGATTTAGAATGACATACTCTTGTAGTAACTCTAAATAAGATAAGAGTATCAAATTTTTCACTAATTTCATAAGCTGCTTTCATATAGTCTAAGCATTCTTGTGAATCAGATGGTTCTACCATTGCTACTTTAGCATGTGGTGCATAGTACCTATTATCCTGCTCATTTTGAGAGGAATGCATTCCAGGATCATCTGCTGTAACTACAACAAAACCTCCGTTAACGCCTTCATAAGCCATTGTAAATAGTGGGTCAGCAGCTACATTTAATCCAACATGTTTCATAGTAGTGAGTGTTCTTGCTCCACCAATAGATGCACCCGCTGCAACTTCGAATGCTACTTTTTCATTAGGTGCCCATTCTGCATAAACGCCTTCATATTTCGCTAGATTTTCAAGTATTTCTGTACTAGGTGTTCCTGGATAAGCTGATGCTATATGGCATCCACCTTCATAGGCACCTCTTGCAATTGCCTCATTACCTGACATTATTACTTTTTTCATATATTATTTCCCCCCTTGAATTCCTCACGGTCACTAAACAATTATCAATTGTTTAGCCCCTTGATTTTTAAACTACCACTGCTCCTAGAGCTATAGAATATAATTTTGATTTTGCGCTATCAGCCCTGGAAACCAATACAACTGGACATTTTGCTCCTACTATAATGCCCGCACTTTCAGCTTTTGCAAAGTAAGTAAGCGATTTACCTAAAAAGTTTCCAGCCTCTATATTTGGTACAAGTAAAATGTCACTATCCCCAGCTACATCGCTAATAATACCCTTGTGCTCTGCAGCCTCCTTTGAAATTGCATTATCTAGACCCAACGGACCATCAATTAAACAACCCTTTATTTGCCCTCTTTTATTCATTAGTGATAGTGCCGCAGCATCTATGGTTGCCTGCATTGAAGGATTAATAACTTCCACAGCGCAGATAGGCGCAACCTTTGGAATATCTATTTGCAAAGCATGTGCTACCACTACCGCATTATTAATTATTTCAATTTTTTCTTTTAGTTCAGGGCAGGTAACCATACCTCCATCAGTTAAAAACAATAATTTGTGGTAAACAGGCACATCATAAACCATAACGTGTGATAAAAGTCCACTGCCTCTTAAGTTAGCTTCTTTGTTTAGCACTGCTTTTAATAAGTCAGAAGTACCAAGCATCCCTTTCATAATGAAATGAGCCTCACCACTCGATACAAGTTCTACAGCTTTTGCAGCAGCTTTTATCGTGTTTTTTTCATTTACAATTCTAATACCTTCAAGACTTAAATTTTCTGAAGATGCAATTTCAACTATTTTATCCTCATCCCCAACTAGTATTGCATCAACAATTTGTAGTTTAACTGCTTCTACCACAGCCTTTAAAACTATACTGTCTTGTGCTACTGCTACTGATAATATTTTTTTATCTTTGCCTATAGCAAGTTCAATTAACTCATCAAGTCTTTTAATCATAATCTAACCCCTTTCTCTTAACATCTATAGTATTAATTATTTGTGCTTTATTATTAAAAACTATAAATCATAGTACAACTGAAATTCTATTGGTGATGGAACTGGCAATACCTTTTTTATTTCCTTTTCATATTTGAACTTAATCCAAGTATTAATAAAATGCTGATCAAATACTCCACCTTTTAATAAGAAGCTAGAATCTTTTTTAAGTTCTTCAAGTGCTTCTTCTAAAGATCTTGGTAATACTTGAATTTTATCTCTTTCTTCCGCTGGCAAGTCAAAAACGTTTACATCATATGGTCCAAAACCTTCTTCAGTTGGACAGATTTTATTCTCTATACCATCAATACCAGCCATAAGTATTGCAGAATATGCTAAGTATGGATTTGCTGTACCATCTGATGGTCTAAATTCAAATCTTCTAGTTTCAGGGTCTTTAACATATCCAGGAATTCTTATTACTGCACTTCTATTTCCTGTAGCAAAACAAATTGACACTGGTGCTTCAAAGCCAGGTACTAATCTTTTATAAGAATTAGTTGAGGGATTTGTAAATGCAAGTAATGCTTTAGAATGCTTTAATATTCCACCAATAAAATATAACGCAGTTTCACTCATTTGAGAATATCCATTTTCATCAAAGAAAAGGTTTTTTCCATTTTTTCTTAAAAGCATATGAACATGCATTCCACTTCCCGCTTCTCCAAATAATGGCTTAGGCATAAACGTAGCAGTTTTGCCGTGAGCTACAGCTTCATTTTTAATTAGATATTTTGCCATCATTGTAGCATCAGCCATTTTACTCATTTTCTCTAATTCAACCTCTATTTCAAGTTGACCAGCGGATCCTACTTCATGGTGATGGTATTTCACAGGTATACCCATCTCTTCTAATTTTAAACACATTTCACTTCTTAGATCATTATTAAGATCGTAGGGTAACCCTAAATGGTAACTTTTTTGGAAAGGTGCTTTATATCCAAAATTCTCCTCTTTATTGTTAGTATTCCAGGGGGCTTGCTTAGAATCTATGAAAACCTCTTGATGATGACTTGTAACTTCAAAATTTATATGGTCAAATATATAAAACTCAAATTCTGGTCCTATTACGTATTCATCAGCTATTCCCAGGTCTCTCATGTGTTTTTCTGCTTTTTCAGCTATAAATCTTGGATCACCTGAAAATCTTCCTTCGTTTTTACCAAGAGTGTACATATTTGCAATCATACTCAAAGTTGGTATTTTGCAATAAGGATCAACAAAAGCTGTAGTCATATCAGGAAGAAATCTCATATCTGAATCCTCTATAGTAGAATACCCATAGCTTGATCCGTCAAAGCCTATTCCTTCAGAAAAAGTCTTTTCTGATAGTCTTTCAACTGGTATAGTTAAATGATTCCATCGACCTGGTAGTGTTACTACTTTAAAATCTATAAATTTAATATTATTTTCCTTTATAAATTCTTGTACTTCATTAATATTATTAAACATTTCTAAGACCCCCTGCATCTTTATTGAAAAAATTTAAATATTCATAATTTTAGTATAATGCATGAATTTAATTTGTCAATTCAACCTGCTAAAGGAATTGGAATAAATCAAAAAAAGCCACAATATTTCTGTGGCTTTGTGTTAAATTTAGTATAAAATTCTATTATTAACATGTTTTATAGATTTGCAACCTGTAAGTACCATAGCTGATTTTAATTCACCTTTAAGAAATTCAATGTAAGATTTCACACCCTCCGCCTTACCACCAAATGAAGCCACTACAAATGGTCTACCAATAAGAACAGCATCTGCACCTAGTGCTAGCATTTTAAGTATATCTGCACCACTTCGAACTCCGCCATCAGCTAAAATAATTACTTTCCCCTTAACTTCACTTGCAATCCCCTTAAGAACATCCGCTACGCCGGGAGTTTGGTCTAATACTCTTCCCCCATGATTTGACACTACAATTGCAGCTACTCCTGCTTCTACTGCAAGTTTTGCTTCATCTGGTGTCATTATCCCCTTAAGAATAAATGGAAGCTTTGTGGATGCAACAATTTCTTTAATCTCTTCTACAGTTTTAGGCATAACTGGTTTACCAGCAAGGGCTAAGGTAATAAGACCACAAGCATCTATATCCATACCTATAGCAAAGGCACCTGCCTTTTCTGCTGATTTAATTTTTTCTATAACATTTGCATTTTCCCAAGGCTTTAGTATTGCAATTCCATTTCCACCTTGTTTTTCTAATTGTTCAAGATTAGTTGTAAGAAAAGAATCTACAGCAGTATCTCCAACCATTGGGAAAATCCCTCCGGAGAGGCATCCACTTATAACCCAAGATATATACTCTTCTTCAGTAAATTTGCCACCCATATTTAAGGTTGTGCCTGATATTGGTGCAGCAAACACAGGCATATCCATTTTTCTCCCAAATAATTCTGTGGAGGTGTCTGGATTTTTTGCATCATGTATGGTTCTCATATTAAGTTTATAAGTACTAAGTGCTTCTATATTTATTTTGAAAGCATCTCCAGTTCCTTTTCCACCCATTCCAGGTACTTCACCAGCACAAGCAACTCCATTACATATAGGACAAACTCTGCAGCTTTTATTTAAATTACCTTTAGCTTCTCTTAAAACATCTTTATAATTCATGTCTTATTTCCCCCTTAGTCAAATTTTACTCTATCTAAATTTTCTTCTGTATAAACTTTTATTCCTCTGGATATTAATAACTGCGCAGTAACTCCATTACCGGATCTTTTAGTCCTACTGAAAGTTCCGTCGTATATTTGTGTTACTCCGCAAGAGGGGCTTCCTGCTTTTAAAATGGCAATACTAGCAGAAACTTCTACTGCAATTTTTAGTGTTTCATAAGCACCTTTTATAAACTCTGAAGTTACATCATCACCTTCTGATCCAAGAATTCTTGCTTTACCCATTAATACATCCTCTCCATTGCCTTTTACAATTTCACGAGGAGTCCTAGGAGTTTGCATACCCCCTAGTTGTTCTGGACAAACAGGTATTGCTTTTCCTTCTTGCATTAATTTAAGAACCCTTACATCTAAATTATTGCCTCCATTATACTTACAATTAATACCACATAAACAAGCACTTACAATAATCATAACCTTGCCCTCCTTTATCAAGCTGTAAATTAAGGTCGAGCTATTTAAGTTCTACTACAGTAACTCCGCTACCACCCTCACCATAATTTCCCAATCTATAAGCTTTAGCATGACCATGTCTCTTTAGCATATCTGTAATAGTATTTCTTAGAACTCCTGTACCTTTACCGTGGATAATGGTAACTTCTTTAAGTCCCCCTAAATAAGCATCATCTAAATATTTATCAACAGTATATATAGCTTCTTCCGAATCCATACCTCTTAAATCTACGGAGGTGGAAACATTTTTTAAATTTAGTTTCAGTTCCCTCTTATTAATCTTTGCCCTTTTCTTATCTTCCTCCGTAACCTTTGATTTGCGTAGCTCATCTAGTTTAACATTTATCTTCATAATACCAGCTTGAACCTGTAATTCACCTCTGTTATCCGGTTTAGTAAGTACAATAACCTTTTGGTTGAGAGATGGTAAATATACTTCTTCTCCCTCTTTTACAGTTTTTAGCTTTTCTCCTACTTCTTCTTTATTCTTTTGTATATTCTCATCTAAGCTTTCAAGCTTATCTTTTATTTTCGTTCTTTCCTCTTCAAGCTTTTGCCTTGCTTCAGATGGATAACCCAATTTTTCTAGTTCTCTCATATTTTTGAGAATTACATCAGATTCTTCTTTGGCATTTCTTATCAGTCTCTTTGCTTCTCTTTGGGCATCATACATTGCATTTTCTCTAATGTTTTCAAGTTTATATAATTTTTCCTGATATTTATCCTTTAACTTACTAGCCTCTAGTTTCAAAACTTCTGCCATCCTAGCATCTCTTTCTGCCTTTATGCTCTTTTCTTGTAGACTTTGAACTAATTCTTCAAACTCTAATGTTTCTTTAGAAATATTTTCTCTAGCATTTTTAATAATATAATCAGGTAAACCTAACCTTTTAGAAATCTCAAAAGCATTGGATTTACCTGGCACTCCAATTATTAGTCTGTAAGTAGGACTTAAGGTGTCCACATTAAATTCTACAGAAGCATTTTCTACCCCTGTGGTTTTTAGTGCATATCCTTTTAATTCACTATAATGTGTAGTTGCGACTACTTTTGTCCCTCTTGCTCTTAAATTTTCTAGAATTGATACAGCAAGAGCTGCTCCCTCTGTGGGATCAGTTCCTGCTCCTAATTCATCAAATAGAGCCAAGGTTTTTTTATCTGCTTTTTCAATTATATTTACTATATTTGTCATATGAGAGGAAAAAGTAGATAGGCTTTGTTCTATACTTTGCTCATCACCTATATCTGCGAAAATTTCATTGAAAAAACTTACCGCGGAGCCATCTCTAGCTGGAATTAAAATCCCACTCATAGCCATTAACTGGATTAAACCTACAGTTTTTAAAGTTACAGTTTTACCACCAGTATTTGGTCCTGTTATTACTAGTGATGTAAATCCTCTTCCTAAATAAATATTACTTGGCACTACTACTTTAGGGTCTATCAACGGATGCCTAGCCTCAATTATATCTACTATCCCTTCATCATTCACATTAGGGATTATAGCATTAATTTCTATTGCATATCTTGCTTTAGCAAAAATAAAATCTAATTCCCATACTATATTAGCATTGTTTGTAACAATATTTATATTTTCATATACCTTATAGGATAATTCAGCTAAAATCCTTTCAACCTCAGCTTTTTCCTTTAACATGATTTCTTTGATTTCGTTGTTTAAATTCACTAAACTCATTGGTTCAATGAATAATGTGGCTCCTGAGGAACTCTGGTCATGAACAATACCCGGAACACTGCTTTTATGTTCTATTTTAACAGGAATTACATATCGGTCCCCTCTTATAGTATAAAGACTTTCTTGAAGATATTTTGCATTAGATCTAACTAGTGAATTTACCTTTTCTTTTACGGAAGCATTCTTTTCTTTTAGTGATTTCCTTAGATTAAAAAGCAGACTACTAGCCCTATCTGAAATTTCATCATCACTTATTATAGCTATAAAAATTTCATCTTCTAGCTTTTTTATTGGAACAATTCCGATACATATATCCTCTAAGACTCTAGAAGTTTCGCCCCCTTTGTTACCAACATAATTCTGAAATAATCTAGCACATCTAAGCATTTGAGCTATTCTAAGGAGTTGCGTTGGCATAAGTGAAGCCCCTTTAGATGCCCTGCTTATAGCATCACGAACATCATATATCCCTTCAAAAGGTGCACTCCCTTTTTTTGATAAAAGTAATAGTGCCTCATTAGTTTCCTGCAGGTGTTCGCGTACTTCATAAATATTGGTGTAGGGTTCTAATTTTTCTATAATATCCTTGCCAGCTGTAGTATGGGTATATTCTTTAATTTTATCTTTAATTTTATAATATTCTAAAACGCTTAAAGATTTATTATTCATAGTTTCACCGTCTTTCCTTTATTCCACGCCTCTTTTATAGTGGCCTCTAGTATAATTTTTAAAATCTGTGTTCCAAGTCCTTTCAATATAATTGCGAAGAACCTCAAGCGTTTCCTCATAATTCTCATGTATAAAATCTAATCTAAAACAGGAAATTTTGTTTTTCATGATTTCTGTCATGTTAGAAATCAAATTTACTGGCACATTATTATAAATATAGCTTCTACAATATTTGTCAGTATTAATCCTAAATTCTTCACCCATTCTGTCTTTAAGCGTATAAGTTCCACTAGTACATTTCAGGGCGCAAGTTTTGTTATCGCTTTTGTTACCAAAAACACTTCCTATAGCACAGTATTCACTAACCATAAGTTCATATTTCCCGTAAACCATAATTTGCAGTGGTAATGAACTTTTAGCTGCTATTTCTTTAATTTCCTTTTGATTAAGCTCTGCACTAATGCAAGTTCCCGTAAGGAAATACTTGTAAAAATCTCCTGCATAACTATTAAAAACATTTAATTTATAATCTCCAATGATACTTACCTTCTTGTTAAATCTATTAATTATTCCTAAATTAGCTGTAATAATACCTTTTAATTTGGTTAAATTATTTTCAATAAAGTCGCAAACACTTTCGAATTCTCCCTTGATAATATTAGGTACCTTTAGATAAATATTTACATCATACTTATTAAAGTTGATGTTACACTCCCTCATAAAAGGGTTTATAGCAATATTATCAAAACCCATTTCTAGTACTGCTCTTAGCTGCTGCTCATTACTTACATATATAAGTGTCTCCGGCATAACATTATCTTGCTTATACAGTGCTTCTAAATTATTCGTTTCTACTTGTAAACTCTTCTTTTTATCATAATTAATCTGTTTACTGTTTTTTTCTCTTTTATACTTTCCTATTATATGCTTTTGAATATTCTCTGTTAATTCTCGCCTAACTAAATTTAATGCAGCCATTGGCAGGAAGCCGTCTTCAAAGCTTTCAAAATTCACATCATTTATTTTGAAAGGGGTGTCGCCTGTTTTAGATAGATTCTTAATAATACGTTCTCTATCTAATGGTTTATTTACAGCCGCTTGAACTAGCTCTCCCAAGACGTTGAAGTTCTCTCCCATGTAACTAGCACTTATACACAGTGGTTTATTTACACTAAAGTTTATTGAAAGATTTAATTCTATCTTCCTCTTAAACGCATCACTATAACTTTTGGAAAGTTCATTCATGAGTTCCACATCAGAAATCTTATATAAAGTGTCTCCAGCTCTAAATTTAGTTGGTTTTAGTAAAACCTTATCCCCTATAACTGCCTTTGAAGCTTCCATTCCATTCACAATAATCTTTGATATGGCGAACCCGTCTTCACCAAACATTATACCATCTTTTAAAGCTACCTTTTCTAAAAGAGTTACTGACAAATCAGGGGCAACTTTTCCTATTGGAATTCCAGAATTCTTAGGAACCTTATATGCCATCATATCTTTTCCACTATTACCATATAGATAAGCCTTTGAAAATCCTTCTCTATTAAATAATTGTGTTAAAATTTTAGTATCCTCATCTAACTTTTGTATTTTATTGTTATAAATGTTGTCTAATGCCCGTCTATATATATCCACCACGCCTGAAACATATTCTGGTTTTTTCATTCTTCCTTCTATTTTTAATGAAGAAGTACCTGTTGCAACTATATCTTTTAAGTTATCTAAAGTACAAATGTCTTTAGGGCTTAAAATGTATGCCTTATGCTCCCTGTTAGTGTTTTTATCTATTAGTGTATAAGGCAATCTACAGGGTTGTGCACATCTACCTCTGTTTCCACTTCTACCACCTATAATACTACTCATAAGGCACTGACCTGAATAACATATACATAGTGCTCCATGAACAAAAACTTCTGTTTCCACTTTTAGTGTGTTAGATATGTAATCAATTTCTTTTAAACTGAGCTCTCTTGAAAGAACAATTCTTTTAAAGCCCATATTTTTTAAAAATAGTGCAGCTTCACCATTATGAATTGTCATCTGTGTAGATGCATGGAGCTCAAACTCAGGAAAATTATTTCTTATTAAGTATATTAATCCTGTATCTTGAAGTAATAAAGCATCTACTCCTACGCTATATAAAAATCCTACATACTCCATAATTTCTTTTAATTCATTATCCTTTACTAAGGTGTTTAATGTAACATATACGCGAACTCCATATATGTGGCAATAATCTACCGCGCGAGCAATATTCTCATCATCAAAATTAAAAGCATAAGCTCTTGCTGAGAATTTGCTTCCTCCTATATAAACTGCATCTGCGCCCATTTGCACTGCTGCAATAACGCTTTCCATACTTCCGGCAGGGGCTAGTAATTCTATTTTATCCATTTGCATCTCTCCTAATTAGTGTTCTATATTTTATTATACAGTAAATGTTGTAATAAATTAAGAGATTATAATATTTTATCTTAATAATGATCATATTTCATACTAATAGACACAATGAAAATAATGGAATATAATAAAAAATAGACTCGCTGACATCCTGATTATTTTTTCGAGGATGATTAGCTTAAAAAAATTGATTAATGGAGATATAAATATGACAGTAAAAAGTAGTATTAGAAATATTGGAATAGTCGCCCATGTTGATGCTGGAAAAACAACTTTAACAGAGCAATTACTTTATCAAAGTGGTTGTAGCAGAATTTTAGGCAGCGTAGATAAAGGTACAACCCATACAGATTCTTTAGATATTGAAAAGCAAAGAGGTATATCAGTAAAAGCTACTGAAATTGATCTTACTTACAAAGAAACTAATATCCATGTTATAGATACTCCAGGGCATATTGATTTCAGTTCTGAAGTAGAGAGAAGTATAGGTGTTCTAGATGGAGCTATAGTGGTATTGTCCTCAGTAGAAGGAGTACAGCCTCAAACAGAAGTGTACTTTAATGCTTTAAAGGAATTAAATATACCTTCAATATTCTTTATAAATAAATTAGATCGTATGGGAGCCTCACCCTCTAAGACTATTGTGGATATGAAAAAGCTTCTAACAATGGATCTTATACCACTTCAAATAGTCTACGAAAAAAATAATGAGTTTGTTGTATCCAACATATTTGATATAACAAATTACGAAAAAAATATATCAGAAATAAAAGAGGTTGCTCACAAACAACTACTTGAAGATATAATAGATATGCTAGGTAATTATAACGAAAGTTTTTTCAAGCAATTTTTCGAGGGTACTTTAACCCTAGGCATGATAAAAGATGAGATATTGGCGCAAGCTATTAAAGGTAAAATCTACCCTGTGCTTTATGGTACTGCACTAAGAGGGGAAGGAATTAAGGAACTGCTAGACGGCATAATAGATTATCTTCCAGCTCCAGAGAATTTAGATGATTCTGAGCTCTCAGCACTAGTATACAAAATTTCCCACAACAAAACCACAGGTAAAATAGCTCATATAAAAATATTTAGTGGAACAATATCTACTAGAGATGATATTTTTAATGTAACTACAGGCAAAATTGAAAAGATTACTATGATAAAAAAACTGAGTAATCAAAAACAAATTGATGTAAAATCAGCTAGCAGTTGTGATTTGGTAATGGTGAGTGGGTTAAATTGTAGCACCTACGATATACTTGGAAGCAAAACTTATATTCCCAGTCTCCAAACAATTACAACCCCACTTCTCACTTTAAGAATTTATTCGAAAATTAAAGAAGACTATATAGCTTTAGTTGATGCTTTAACGTTGCTACAAGAGGAAGATCCCCTTCTTAACCTGCAATGGATAAAAGAAAAGAAAGAACTTCATATCCGCATTATGGGTAAAATTCAAATTGAATATATTGAAGCCGTTTTAATGGAAAGATTCAACCTACAGGTTACCTTTGGTCCACCCTCTGTTATCTACAAAGAAACTCCTATAGCAAGTGGATATGGTGAATCTCGTTATACTATGCCCAAACCCTGCTGGGCTATAGTTGAATTTTTAATTGAACCACTACCAATGGGAACTGGTCGTATCTATGAATCTAAGGTAAGAACTGAAAAAGTAAAGTTAAAGTATCAACGAGAAATAGAAGATAATTTAGATCAAATTTTAAGTCAAGGTATATATGGTTGGCCAGTGACCGATTTAAAAATAACCTTTACTTACGGTGAAGACCATGTTATGCATTCACGTTCAGGAGACTTTGCAACATCAGCCGCCATGGGCATCATGAGAGGTCTAAATGAAATAGGCACTACACTCCTTGAACCAATAATTAAGTTTAGAATTACTGTACCTGAGGATGTAGGTGGAAGAGTTTTAAATGATATTATAAAAATGCGTGGGAGCTTTGAAACTCCATTTATACATAACGGCACTTTCACAATAGAAGGAAAAATGCCTGTATCCACCTCACTTGAATATCCAGGAGAATTAGGAAGAATTTCCTCAGGGAAAGCAGTAATGACAACTAGATTTTTGAGTTATGAGCCTTGCTCCTTAGAAATAGGGTCCATAAGAGAAAGAATTGGTGTTAATCCTTTAGATAGAGCTAAATATATACTTTATGTGAGAAATGCATTATAAAAAAGAATCATCCAAAAATATTTGGATGATTCTTTAAATGCTTTCTAAACAATAAAATCTCATTCTTTCTTTTTAAAATAGAAACTAACCAATTTTAATTTTAATAATTATTTCGATATTTCAATTTGTACTTTATCATTAAACAATGATTTAGTTTTCATTATAAATATAAAGCTAATAATAGCGAATAAAAATACTAGGCCTTCTATAAAATATATATTAGTAATAATCTTCATTTGATATAGTGCTGGTGCAGAATCTACTAAAGCGTGAAGTAATATGGCAACTAGCAGATATATGTTTTTCCTTTCCCTTATAGCATACAAGACTATAAAAGTAAGTGCTATCTGAATTGTAAAAGCGAATACCCTTTCAAATACGCCCATGGAGGTGGCAAGTAACGTCACATTTACTAGTGAATTTTTTACAGTTTCAATTTCAGCTGTATTTTGGTTTTTAAGTAAATTGTTAATTGTGCCTGAATTTATTGCAAGGGACATTATTAAAGCATTTAGGTATGACAAAGCCCCTATTAAGATAGTTTCTATTCCAGCATGACCGAGTCCATAACCTAACCCATCTTTCCATTGCCTATTGTTTTTAAGGAAAAATTTGAACATCACAAATCTACCCACTTCTTCAAATATACCGGCAGCTAGCGCGCCATAAATAGCAAAAGTAATTGTGTTCACCTTAATTATTTTTGTAGATATCACCATGCTATGAAGTAGACTTTCTAGTACCATAACAAAGAGAAAAAACCCTAAACCTCCAATAGCAACTGTTTTAATTGAAAAGTGTTCTTTGTTTTTAAAATATATTACTGAAACTATCGGGAATAGAGTACAAAAAACTATGGCAACTATTATAAAAATAATTATACTTTGACTAACCATATGAAACCCCTCCGTATTAGATATATATTTAATTATACTAACTATAGCTTAATTTTATTATTAAAAATATAAATTCTTAACTAATTTTAGTGGAAGATGCGTTAAGAACACTCATCTACCCCAGTTGATTTCATGAAAAAGTTTAGTGGAACAATATGTTTGAAGTCTTTTAGAAATTTTAAACAGTCACAAGTGGTTTTTATATCAGTAATGCTCCCACCTGCATTTTTTAACACATCTTCAATAGTAAATACAAAAGTGTTATTAATAAGGTGTGTTAATACCAAAAGTGAATATTTCGCCTACTTCATCTTCATTTACTCCAGCTGTAATTGTAGAAACCAAAGTTGTAGGTATTTTATATTTTGATAAATTTGCTAAAGCTTTTTTCTTAAGAGGTAATAGGTTTTAATATTCAATTTGTTTTAATTATACACAAGATTAATTTATATATCAAATATTCAACATAATTACATATTATTTGATTTCCTGAGTGTCTACTCCTTAAATATTTAGATGTATGCGCGTGAATAATTATTCATTTATTCAAGTTTATGGATTTGTTGATAAATTTAGTATATAATTATTATTGGAAATATTTTAGAAATTCAGAAGTTATTAATGTACTCTTTTTGAGGAAATATATTTCTAAAATGTGTAAGGTAATTAATAATAGATTAGTACAATAAAAGGAATATTGGAGGGATAATTTAATGAAAGTTTCAATGTCGAGTTTTTTAATAAGTCAGAAGCCTATTTTTAAAAAAATAGTAGGCATTCTTTCTGAAAACTATAAGTATGTATCAATTTTAGGCACAGATACTAAAGGTAAAATATATAACGTACAAAAAACTGGTATAGATTTAAGCGATTCATTTTGGTGTGAACGTGGTTTTGTTATAAGAGTTCATAACGGTGTAAACTATTCTGAGTTTTCTTTTAACGAAATCAGTGAGGATAATTTAAATGCCATTGTGGATGAAATACAGATAGAGATGACCAAAACTCTTGAAATTCTTAAAAAGGCCTCAATAGCTGTAAATGCATATGATTTAATGGAAGAAACACTAATAAAGGAGCAGTTTTTAGGAGAAGTCATTACTCTTCCCTCTAATTTAACATCAAAAGAGAAAATAGAGAAAATGTGTTTTATTAAAGATTCTGCTTTAAGTTATTCAGATTTACTTGTAGATTTTAGAGTAGCGTATCATGAAGTTCATGTGTCAAAAATTTTTATTTCTAACAATAAAGAACTAGAACAATCTTATATATGGAGTGAAGGATATTTGGTAAGCATAGTCCGTAGAGATGAGAATACTAAATATGCCCATGCCTCTTTCTCTGGTTTAAAGGCAGTGGAATTAATTGATGAAATGGAAAATGCCATAGAAAAAGTGGTAGATACTAGTATAAAACTTTTAGATGCGAGGAGCGTAATACCAGGTGAATATGAAGTAATATGTTCTCCTGAAATATCAGGATTAATTGCCCATGAAGCTTTTGGTCATGGAGTAGAAATGGACATGTTCGTTAAAAAGAGAGCAAAAGCTTTGGAATATCTAGGGAAGTCTGTGGCATCAGAATTAGTTACAATGCATGACGGTGCTGCAGCCGCCAGTAATATGTCCTCTTATTTGTTTGATGATGAAGGGGTACTCGGAACAGATACAGTTGTTATAGAAAAAGGAATACTTAAAACAGGAATTTCAGATATACTATCAGCTCTTAAACTAGGTACTAAACCTACTGGCAATGGCAAAAGAGAATCTTTTGAAAGAAAAGCTTATGCAAGAATGACTAATACCTTCTTTACTGCTGGAAATGATACTTTAGAAGATATGATAGCTTCTATCAAATATGGGTACATTTTAGACGGCACCATGAGTGGCATGGAAGACCCTAAAAATTGGGGAATTCAATGTATGATACTTAAGGGTAGTGAAATTAAAGATGGAAGATTAACTGGTGAAGTAGTTTCCCCTGTAATTATGACAGGATATGTGCCAGATGTTTTAAAATCCGTATCTATGCTATCAGAAACCGTGGAACTTTCTGGTTCTGGTGCTTGTGGCAAAGGGTATAAAGAATTTGTTAAAGTTTCTGATGGTGGCCCATATATCAAAGCAAAAGTGAGGTTAGGATAATGATAGAAAGAATAAAAAATCTTATTGCTGAATCTGTAAAATCAGATAGTTTAGAGATGAATAGTTTTAGTATGGATGGTTTTAAAATTATAGAAAATAAAATAACTGCTAGTGAGCTCTTCTTTGTAAAAAAAGGCTTAGATATGTATAGAGCTAAAAATGTGCATAATTTTAATATAACAGTTTATAAAAACTTTGAACAAGATCATGTAGCATATACAGGATCCTCTTCCGCTATAATTCATCCTACTATGAGTGATGAAGAAATCCTTCAGGTTATTGAAGAAGTTTCCTTTGCAGCAAGCTTCATAAAGAATAAATATTATCCTTTACTAGAGCCCTCCCATAAGACTCAGCGGTCAATAATAAGTAACTTTTCCGAGAAACCACTGAGCGAATGGCTTCCTACATTAACTGATGCAATCTACAATTCTGATAATTATGATAAAGGCGGTATAAATTCCTCTGAAATCTTCCTTAATAAAGTTTATACACGTATTGTAAGCTCTACAGGCATAGATGTATCTTTCACAACATATAAAGGAGAACTGGAGTTTATAACCAATTGGAAGGAAGATACTGAAGAAATTGAACTTTATAAGCACATAGATTTTTCAGAGTTGAATTATGATTTGATAGATGAAAAAGTAAAAGAGATGCTTATTGTTAGCAAAGAAAAAGCTATTGCATCCCCTACCCCAGCACTTGGAAAATATACTATATTACTTAATGGAACGCCAGTCATTGAATTATTAAACTATTACGTGTCACAAGCATCTGCTAAAACTGTGTACAATGGAATGTCTACTGCAAAGCTTGGTGAAAATATTCAAGGTGAGGATGTACAGGGCGATTTGATAACTCTTATTTTAGATCCTTTTATGAAAAACTCAACCAAATCTTCTCCATATGATTCTAATGGTTTTCCTGTGAATTCTGTCAAGATATTTAATAGTGGTGTTTTAAATAGTTATCATGGTGACTTGCGTCATTGCCATTATTTAAATGTAGAGCCCACAGGCAATATATCAAACTTTGTTATAGAAGGGGGAACTCATTCAATAGCTGATTTTAAAGCGGAGCCATACCTAGAAATCATAGCCTTTTCTGACTTCCAAATGGATACTTTAACAGGAGATTTCGCTGGAGAAATTAGGCTAGGTTGGTTTTTTGATGGTACCAATACTATTCCGGTTACGGGTGGGTCCGTCTCAGGTAATATTAAAAAATTGCAAAAACAAATGTATTTATCAAAAGAGCTACAAAAAGATAATAATTTTATAGGACCTAAAATTGTTAAACTATTAAATGTAAGCGTAGCTGGAATAGAATAATTCTTTGTTTTTGTGAACATTCAAAGTAGCTTTATCATAGTATTTAATAATAGTAATTTTATGGAGCGTAATATGGACTCTTTTAGAGCCAACCAATATTCTAGAATAAATGCTGTTAATTATGCAATAACCTACGCATTACATCCAAACCCCAGCTTTAGGTACTTCCCTCTTATTAATAATGATACAAGCGGGGATTGCGCAAACTTTATATCTCAGTGCCTACTAGCAGGTGGTGCACCTATGACTTTTAATGGCTCGCATCCATGGTGGTACAAAAAGAATAATATCCTTAGTACAAAGGATGATACTTGGTCAGTGACCTGGACTGTGGCACATTCCCTTTATTGGACTTTAAAAGTCAATCAACAATCTGAAGCGACCGGAATTAAAGGCCTTGAAATAAATGATACTAGCCTGCTTGAATTAGGTGATCTAATATTTTTCGAAGGTAATGATGGAAATATATTTCACTCTACTATTATTACAGCTTTTAGAGATTCACAGCCTTTAGTCTCTCATCATTCTTTTGAGGCTTTAAATATATATTATAAAAATTCTTGGCCGGCTAAGCGCGTGCATTACCTAAAGATAAGTTTATAGAAATTATAATTTCTATAAACTTAGGCATATGTAAAAAATAACAAGTCAAAATGCTAGCATAATGACTTGTTATTTTTTATGCTTATTTTTAATTAACGTTATAAATTTAATATTGTAACGTTAAGTATATTTATTTAAAACGTTGTATTTTAACTTAATATTACTTATAATAGTATTAGAGCATAAATTTGGAGGTGGGTTATTTGAGTAACAAAACTACAATATCAGATATAGCCGCTGCATTAGATATCTCAGCAATATCTGTAAGCAGAGCACTAGCAGGGAAAATTGGAGTTGGAGAAAAATTAAGAGAGAAGATCACTGTTAAAGCAAAGGAAATGGGCTATTTAAAGTCTATAAACAAAAACTCTTATAAAATTTTGGTACTCCATCAAAGGCCTCTTATACAAGACAATAGTAATTTTGCTTATATGATACAGGGGATTGAACGGGCTCTTCAAAATATGGAGATATCCTATCACACAGAATTTGTTGATAAGAATAGCCAGGATAAGATGCAACCTCCATTTAAACTATTAAAGGAAAATAATTTTAATGGCCTAATTTTCATCGGCAAATTTGATGATAACTATGTAGGTTTTCTAAAAGAAAAAATTAAAAACTACATTTTTTATACAGGGTATTCCCCTTCTTGCGACGTTGACAGTGTTTGGTTTAATTTTAATAATGGAGGATACAAGCAATGTGAGTATTTAATAAAAAATGGACATGTGGATATTGGTTTTTTAGGAAGGCGCAGTATTTTGTTTAGGAATAAAGAAAAGGTGCTTGGAATAACCTCTGCTCTTGAAGATTATGAAATACCTATTAGAAGTGAGTTATTTACTTATATTGAAGAGAATTTCGAAGAAAATTTTGAAATATCAGTTATGAATTTGCTTAGTGTAAAAAATAAACCTTCAGCAATTATTTGTCAAGGGGACTTTATAGCTGTGAAATTAATTAATCTCCTTTATAAAAAGGGAATTAAAGTACCGGAAGATATATCTATCATTAGTAGTGGCAATACTGAAATGTCCTCTTTAACGCTACCTACCCTTACAACTTTAGATTTAAATATTGAATATTCCTGTGAAATAGCAGTGGAGCTCCTTTTAAAAAGGATTAATAACCCAGATAAACCATGTGAGAGCATAACAATTAACAGTACTTTAATTTCAAGAGAATCTGTCAAAGACTTAACCGCATTTCAGCACTCCAGGTGATGATTAATTAAAATTCGTAAAGGAGAAAATTAAATGGGAAAGAACATAATAGTAGAGTTTATTAAAAAACACAAAATATCATATATTATTGGCATTCTATTTATGTTTTTAACATCTTATATTCAGTCGTTTTTTCCTAGAGTTCTAGGCGATACCATAGATATACTGGGAAGGTATAATTTTACTTTCAATCTTGTAAAAATAAAAATAGTATACATACTTTTAATTACTACGGGCACTTTTATAAGTACTTATGCATGGAGAAATCTAATTGTAGTAAATGCTAGAAATCTTGAATGCCATCTTCGTGAAAAATTATATACTCACTTTCAAAAACTATCTCCTGAGTTTTATAACAATAGGAAAACTGGAGATTTAATCGCTTACGCTATAAATGATATTTCTGCTATAAGAATGACTTTGGGACCAGCAACGGCCATGATCATAAATGGCATTGCTATCTTAAGCGTTTCTATTTATTCCATGTCAAAGATTATGAACCTGAAATTCACTTTGATGATATTAATTCCAGTTCCCTTTATCCTATTTTTCATGCTAAAAATTGGAAAGCTTGTTCAAAAGCGATTTAGAGTTGTTCAAGAGAACTTTGCCTCTATATCTGGAAGAGTTCAAGAAAACATATATGGAATTAGAGTGATAAAATCTTATGTTCAGGAAGAAGCGGAGGGCGAGAAGTTTGAGGTGTTAAACGATAAGATGATGGACTCTAACATTAATATGGTAAAAGTATCAGCCTCTCTCTCCCCTATTATTGAGATTTCCTTTAGTATAAGCTTTGTTATGAACCTTATTATAGGTGGAAATATGGTGTTAAATGGAAGTATAACGCTTGGAGATTTTATTGCTTTTAATGGATATTTGACCATGATTATGCGACCTATAATTTCCATAGGAAGAGTTATAAATATAGTTCAAAGAGGTATTGCTTCAATAAAGAGATTGGATGAAATATTAAATGTGAAACCTAAAATTCAGGATGGAGCAAAAATGATAAGTACTGCTATTGATGGTGAAATAGAATTTAAAAATTTGAGTTTTTCTTATAGCAATTTTAATAAAAAAGCTTTACAAAACATTAGCCTTAAAATACCTAAGGGGTATACCATTGGAATCACAGGGAAAACCGGTTCAGGAAAAACTACCCTAGTAAGTTTATTATTAAAGCTTTATGTGTCATCACCAGAAGAAATATTTATTGACTCTGTGGACATAAATGACTATTGCCTAGAAACACTTAGAAGTAGCATTGGGTATGTACCTCAAGACAACTTTTTGTTTTCCGCATCTATTAAAGAAAATATAAAATTTTTCAAGGATATATACACTGATGAGGAGGTTGAAAAAGCTGCTAAAATAAGCTCCATATATGAAAGTATTATAGGGTTTCCTATGGGCTTTGATACTGTACTTGGAGAACGTGGTGTTAACCTATCCGGTGGTGAAAAGCAACGTATTTCTATAGCCAGGGCTATTATACGAGACCCATCAATACTGATTTTAGATGATTCACTCTCTGCTGTGGACACTATTACTGAGTCCAAACTACTTAAGAATATAAAAAAATGGAGATTTGGTAAAACCACATTAATTGTTGCTCATAGAATTTCCACAATAAAACATGCAGATTTTATTATAGTATTAGATGACGGTAGGATATGTGAAAATGGAACTCATGATGAACTCATAAAGAAAGGAGGACTATATTATGAAACCTACAAGTCCCAACATGAAAACCAGCAAAAAAAATCTGAGTGGGAAGCTTCATAAAATCAATAGTATTAAGAGACTTTTAGCGTTAACAAAACCATACCTAAATAAAATAATCTTAGCCGCATTATGTGTAATGCTTGTTAATGCTGCCGAACTTTTAAAACCCTATATACTAAAGCTTGTCATCGATGATTTTTTAATAAAGAAAGTATCGCAAAGCGGTATGTACTCTATAGCAACTATGGGACTATTATATTTTACTGTTGTAGCTATTGGTGGGATATCCACTTTTACTCAAGTGAACTTAATAAATAAAGCTGGTCAGGAAATAATGAGGAATTTGAGAAGAAGAGTATTTCGAACAATACAATTTCTTCCACTATCATATCTTGATAAAACCTCTTCAGGAAGACTCATAACTAGAGCTACAAATGATGTGGAAGCACTAAGTGAGATGTATACTGATGTAATTATTAGTTTGTTTAAAGATGTATTCTTACTTATAGGAATAGTATATGCTATGCTAGCACTTGATGTAAAATTGGCACTCATATCATTTTCAGTAGTTCCTATGATGTTTTTTATCGTTTTTCTTTTGAAAAATAAAATAAAGAATAACTTTTCAAAAATGAAAAGCTTAATAGGTAAAATTAATGGATTTATGGCAGAGAATATTTCAGGGATGAAAATTATACAAATATTTGCTGGCGAAAGTGAAAAAAACAATGAGTTTCTAAAATTAAACGGTGAATATTTAAAAAGTACATTATTTCAAGTTAGGATGAACAGTATATTAAGACCGGCAGCTGATGTCTTCCAGAGCCTTGCAGTAGCAATAATATTATGGTATTCAATGAGTAAAATCGCAAACCATACTATAGAGATAGGTGTGCTTTTCGCTTTTACAACCTATATAAAACAATTTTTTAATCCAATTTCTGATCTTGCGGATAACTATACTACTATTCAATCCGCTTTGGTTTCTGCAGAACGAATTTTTGAACTTCTAGATGAGGAAGATTCTCTAGAGGATTTAGATGAAGGCAGGAGCTTTGATAACTTACAGGGTGATATAGAATTTAAGAATGTATGGTTTTCTTATAATAATTCAGAGTGGATATTAAAGAATGTGTGTTTTAAAGTTAAAAAAACGGAAACTGTTGCTTTTATAGGAGAAACAGGTGCAGGAAAAACTACAATAATAAGCCTTATAAGCGGGTTTTATAAAATTCAAAAGGGTGAGATACTAATAGATGGAATTAATATTAATGATATAAAAAAGAAGGACTTAAGAAAAAGTATATCCGTTGTGCTTCAAGATATATTTTTATTTTCAGGCGATGTAAAATCTAATGTTTTATTAAATGATAATATAAGCGAAAAGACTTTAATTAAGTCCCTTAAAACTACTTGCGCCTTAGACTTTGTAAACGAACTGCCAGGTGGAATACACTCAGCCGTTAAGGAAAGAGGATCCACTTTTTCAGCTGGTCAGAAGCAGCTTTTATCATTTTCTAGGGCCCTTGCTCATTCGCCTTCTATATTTATATTAGATGAGGCTACGGCAAATATAGATACACATACTGAAAAGTTAATACAAAAGGTAATTGAAGAAATGGCTCAAGATAGAACTACACTTATTATTGCACATAGATTATCAACCATAAGAAATGCAGATAAAATAGTGGTGCTAAAACATGGCGAAATTATAGAAATAGGAAATCACGATGAACTTATGAGAAGTGGTGGATATTATAAAGATATGATCCAAGGTGATATACAGGTCGCAAACTAATATAAGAACGGTATGTGAAATGAATTACTTTATCATTTTACATACCGTTCTTATGTTATTATTACAGTATCTCTATTGTTTTATTAAAATAAAATAGAATTTAACTCCAATTTCTGTGTTTTCTACTCCGTAGCTACCACCATGAAGTAATATTATATTTTTAACTATTGAAAGACCTAGACCAGTACCCCCAAGTTTTCTAGTCCTTGATTTATCGATTTTATAGAAGTTATCCCATATCTTATTCGATTCTGAAACATCAATTGCATTTCCACTATTTTCTACTTCAACACAAATGGTATCTTCTCTATTTATCATTGTTACTGTTATGGATCCACCCTCCTGCGTATGTCTTATTGCATTAGTCATATAATTTGTTATTACCTGTTCTATTCTGTTCCAATCTGCATTTACTTTTATATCTTGGATAAGATTTAATCCAAGTTTAATTTGCTTTTCGTGAAGTAAGGAAGAAAATTTCCTAGTAACTGATTTTACTAGCTCATGAAGAGTGAACTCCTCTTTAGTCAACTTAAAATTTCCTGATTCTAATTGAGATAAATCTAACATATCTGATACTAAACTGTTCATTTTCCTAGATTCATCCATAATTACATCGATAAAATATTGTTTTTCTTCCCCTTCTAAAACATCATCATTTAAAGCTAGGGTATACCCTTCTATAAGGGTAATAGGTGTTTTAAGCTCATGAGAAACCGCTGCTACAAAGTCTTTTCTCATCTCTGTTAATTTTTTTTCTTTTTCAATATCCTTTTCTAATTGTGTATTAGCATCTGTAAGTGAGGTTAATGCACTATATAAATTTTCTGAAAGAAGATTAAGTGAGGTAGCTAGAGCACCTATTTCATCTTCACTTTTAACCTCACATTTTTCTGTAAAGTCAAGCTTTGCCATTTTAGTAGCTGTTTTAGTAATTTTTATAAGTGGCTTTGCAATCATATTTGAGTAAAAAAAAGAAAGAAGTAGAATAGTAATTAGGGCACCTATATAAAAATATAAGTAAAATTCCTTTATAACTTGGACTGCTTCATTTACTGGCTGTAGTGAAGAAAAAGCACACACAGTTTCATCTTTCTTTTCATCATATAATATACCTGCTACACTTGCAGCCATATCGGGGTTTTGCTGCGTAATAAAAATAAAGGGTTTTTTAGTGTCTTTAAATTTAGTAATCCCACCCCGATTTTCTATTTCAGATGACATTATTTGGTTCATGATTCTAACTTTTATGGAGTCTTTTCTTACATCAGTTGTTTTTGCAAGATATTTCAAATTTCCTAATCTATCTCTTATAATTATTTTATAATTATTCTCTTCTTCAAAAGAGGTAATTAAGCTAGTCTCATCTTCATTTTTTTGGAGCAAACTATATTGGCTTTCAAATTTAACAAGGTTAGTTTCAAGATTGTCAGTTTTCCATTTTCTATAAAACTGCTCAAAAAACTGGGACTGAACTACCAAATTAGTAGTTATAAAAATTACGAAAACTATAGAGGTTATTGTGAAAAGCTTTATTGTAATACTCTTTTTACTTTTCATTTTTCACCTCAAATTTATAGCCGGTACCTCTTATAGTTGCTATAAGGTAAGATTTTTCACCTAATTTTTCTCGCAATCTTTTTATAACAGTATCCACCGTTCTCAAATCTCCAAAATAGTCAATACCCCATAGTGCATCTAATATTTTTTCTCTACTTAATACGATTCTTTTATTAATTATAAAATAATTTAGTAGCTCGAATTCTTTTGGGGATAAATTGATTTCGATATTGTCTACAGTAACCTCATGGCTTAAATTATCAACTACAAGGCCATCAAAGCTATTTTCTTCATTCAGAATAACCTCAGAGGTATGAGTCCTTCGTATAATGGCTTTTACTTTTGCAACTAATAGCTTTGGAACGAAAGGCTTAGTAATATAATGATCTGTTCCTAATTCAAAACCCAATAATTCGTCATCTTCTTCTGATTTAGCTGTGAGCATTATAACGGGGATATTTGAGGTTTTCCTTATTTCCTTGCAAACGTCCCATCCATCCATAACAGGCATCATTACATCTAGAATAATCAAATCTACTTTGTTTTTATTAAATATATTTACAGCCTCACTGCCATTTTCAGCTTGTAAAATAGTAAAATTCTCTTTTCTTAAATAAATAGACACAAGATTTCTAATTCTTTCTTCATCATCTACTATTAAAATGGTTTCATTCATATGATTTTCTCCTTTATTAAAAACTTGAGACAAATAAGTTAAATTTCTAAATTTAAATAATAATTTCTAACTCTACTTTATATTATATAATAATACCATCAATAATCATAATTTATTATATTGTATCTAATATGAAAATTTCCTCTGCAAAAGGGGGTTTACAGAGGAAGTACAAATCAGTATGTTAAATTTATTTTAATCACAATGCATATGTCTTATAAATATATAATAAAGTTATACCATGGCACTTAAGTGGCAGATATGTTAACATTTCATGAATGGTAATTGTAAAATTAGAATATTACTTAATTATCTCTATTTTTAACAAATAATACAGAAAATTAACATAGCTTTTGCCTATATTCGTAGTATAATTAACTTGTACAATTTAATTAGTTATAGATAATTATAAGGAGGTTTTTATATGCTTAATGGCGCTAGGATTAGAGAATTGAGACTTAATAAATCTTTAACGAGCAGAGATATATCAACTTTATCCAAAAATTTAAATGTACATGTATCCCAGACTTATTTAGAAGAACTGGAACGAGGAAGTAAAAAAAATCCATCATTTAATATAATTGAAACTATTGCAACTATTTTATGTGTTAATATAGACGAACTTAGAATAAATTAAATTAATCTAAAAAGGCCAATTAACTGTATTTAGTTAATTGGCCTTTTGGAGTTATTTGATTAAATCAAAAGTTTTTAGATTTCGTAGCAACCCTATAAGGGAATAATTCTGCTGTCATTAGCGCTTCATAATTATCAATGTGATTATTCTAATGCATTAATATTTTTTTATAAAAAAGTTTATAAAAAGCAGTAAATGATAAAAAATATTGTCTTATATTTCCAAGGAAATATATTCAATATATATTTCCCCCATAGCTAGAATTGTCTTTTAAAAAAATTAATTATGTAGTTCCTCTAATAATAAGTTCTGTTTCAAAGTAAACTTGTTTTTCATTAGGTAGCTCTCCATTTATTACATCTATTAAGATACTGCATGCTTTTTTCCCCATTGTATATATAGGCTGAGCTATTGTTGTAAGTTCTGGTTCAATAATCTCTGATATATGAATATTATCAAAGCCAATAATTGATATATTCCTTGGGATTTTATAACCATTTCTGTGTAGAATTTTCATTCCTCCCAGAGCCATCATATCATTACTATAAAAAATGGCATCTAACTCCTTAAACACACTTATTATTTTTTCAGTAGCCATTATACCCCCTTCAACATTAAAATCTCCTTCAAAAATATACTTTTTATCATATAATCCATAATTCTTCATTGCATCAATATATCCTTCTAATCTTTGCTTTGATACTTCTATATCTTCTCTTCCTTTCACAAAAACTATTTTACGGTTTCCCTTTTCATATAAGTATTTAATACCATCGATAACACCCTGCTTGTTTAAGCAAAACACTCCATAATCATCTTTATATCCTTCAATATATCTATCAACCAATACAAAGGGAACGTTGTTGTTTTTTAATAGTGTTATACTTTCATTACTTTTTCCACCAGACATAAAAATTACGCCATCTATAAGCTTGCTTATAAGAAGTTCGATATATTTTTCTTCTTTGTCTATATCATTATCCGTGTTACATATTATTAGATTATATTCTAGTCTTTCTGCCTCATCTTCAATTGCTCTTGCCATTTCTGAGAAAAAGGGATTTGTGATATCTGGAAGTATTATTCCAATAGTACCGGATTTTTTTGTGCTAAGGCTTCTAGCTATGGAATTAGGAATATAGCTCATTTCTTTTGCAATTTTCAGTATTCTGTTTCTAGTTGCGTCGCTTATGCTATCATCCTTTTTGTTCATAACCATTGAAACTGTAGCCTTTGAAACCCCAGCCATTTCTGCTATATCCTTCATTGTAACATTATTCATAATGATCCTCCGATTTTAAGTAAATACTCACAATTATTAACAAGCTAGTATTTAAAAACTGTAATTTTTAAGTTTAAGTTAAAAACCATAATTATATAAAATTATACCAAAATATACCTTGTATTGAAATGCTTTATAAAAAAATAACCCAGTGGATAATACCCTGGGTTATTTTTTTATATTCTATTATTGGGGGAATAATATTTTCATTACTATTTTTTGATTAGTTGAAGTTCTACTGGAACTTCTTTTTGAACTGTTTCACCTTTTGCTATCTTAACAGCATTTTCAACTGCAACTGATCCCATTAAATCAGGTTTTTGCGCTATAGTAGCTGCTAGGTCTCCACTTTTTACTGCTGCTTTTGCTTCATCATTTCCATCAAAGCCTACAATAATCACTTTTTTGTTTGCTGTTTTAGCTGCCTTTATAGCTCCTAGTGCCATTTCATCGTTATGTGCAAATATTGCATCGAAGGCAGGAGTGGCTTGAATAATATTTTCGGTAACAGTTAATCCCTTTTGCCTATCGAAATCTGCTGCTTGACTAGCAACAACCTTAACACCATCTTTTTTATCTACTATATTGTGAAAGCCCTTACCTCTATCTCTTGTAGCAGACGCTCCTGGAATACCCTGTAATTCTACTAGGTTTCCTTTCCCGTTTAATTTTTCAAGTATAAATTCTGCTGCCATCTCTCCACCTTTTATGTTATCAGATGCTACGTGACATACAACTTCTCCACCATTGGCTTTTCTATCTACAGTAATAACTTTTATTTTGTTATCATTTGCTACTGTTATTGAATTTACAACAGCATCACTATCCGTTGGGTTGATTATTAAAGCTACAATTCCTTGTTGAATTAAATCTTCCACATTAGACCTTTCCTTTGCAGCATCGTTTTGTGAGTCAAGAACTACAACCTCATATCCGAGTTCCTTAGCCTTCTTCTCCGCGCCCTCTTTCATTGATACAAAGAATGGGTTATTCAGAGTTGATATTACCATTCCAATCTTCTTTCCACCTTCAGCGCCCTTTTGTGACGTGCAGCCAGCCAAAGTTCCCATAATTAGTACTGTTGATAATGCCATCGATAGTAATTTTGCTCTTTTTTTCATTTAAATCATCCTCCATTTTTTATTTATCATTCCGTTTAACCATTACGGCGAGTAGAATAACTAATCCCTTAACTATTGCTTGATAAAAAGGTGACACATTTACGAGATTCAATCCATTATTTAGCACACCTATTATTAGAGCACCTATTATTGTACCTACTACACTTCCCTCTCCGCCAGATAAAGAAGTACCACCTACTACAACAGCCGCTATAGCATCTAGCTCAAAACCTACTCCAGCATTTGGTGAAGCTGATCCTATTCTACTTGTAACAATTATTCCACTTAAGGCTGCTGTTGCACCACAGATAACATAAACAAGTGTTTTAATTTTATCTGTATTAATACCGGATAATCTTGCTGAGTCTTCATTTCCGCCAAGTGCATAAAGATATCTACCATATCTAGTTTGACTTAAAACATAAAATGCTAAACCAAAGACTATAACCATAATTACAACCGGAATTGGTAGCCCTAAAATCATTTTATTACCTATGCTAGAAAAATTTTGTCCAAGTCCTGAAATAGGAGTACCATTAGTATATACATAAGTTACACCTCTAAAAATAGTCATAGTAGCTAGTGTAACAATGAAAGCTTGTATTCTACCTTTTGAAATAAGAACACCATTCATAAGACCTATTACACAGCCGATAGCTAAAGCTACAATTATTGCTAAATATATATTACCTGTAGATTTTATTATACTTGCTGCCGCTGCAGCGCTGACCGCAAGTATTGATCCTACAGATAAATCAATACCTCCCGTAAGGATTACAAAAGACATTCCTATAGCTATAACTGCATTTACCGAAACTTGAGTAAGTACATTTTTAATATTTCCTAAACTTAAAAATCTTGGTGTAATAAATGATATAACTATACATAATATCAAAAGACCTATTAGCGATTTATACTTTAAAACTACACTCTTTAAATTATTTTTCACAATAAAACTCCTTCCTGGCTGATGTTCTTTTTCAGTATTTTAATTTTTTATACCTACTGCATATTTCATTATTGCTTCTTGTGAAGCTTCGTCCCGACTAAGCTCACCAGATATTTCTCCTTCGTGCATGATTAAAATTCTATCGCATATTCCAAGTATTTCAGTCATATCAGAGGATATCATAATAATTGATTTACCTGTAGCCTTTAATTCATTTAAAACATCATAGATTTCTTTCTTAGCCCCTACGTCTATTCCTCTAGTTGGCTCATCTATAATTAATACTTTAGGTGCAAGCATGAGCCATTTCGCTAAAATAACCTTTTGCTGATTTCCTCCACTTAAATTTTTAATTAACTGTTCTGAACTAGGAGTCTTTATGGAAAGCTTCTTTATATATTCTTGGACTTCCTTACTTTCTTCTACTTTATTTATACATTTAGCTCCATTTTCATACTTTTTAAGGTTAGCTAAGGTCATATTGCTAGCTACTGACATACCTAGAATAAGCCCCTCTTGTTTCCTGTCTTCGGAAAGATAGCATATTCCTTTTTCAATAGAATCTTTTGGGGAACAAATATTAACTTCTTCACCATCAACAAATATTTTACCTGATGATTTTTTATATTCTCCAAATATTGTTTTTGCCATTTCTGTCCGACCTGAACCCATAAGTCCTGAGACACCTAAGATTTCTCCACTCTTTGCTTCGAAGCTAATATCACAAACCTTTTTACCAAAGCTTAAGTTTTCGACCTTAAGAATAGTATGTCCTTTAGTTGACTTTCTGTATGGAAACTGTTCTTCCAGTTTTCTGCCGACCATCATTGATATTAAATCTTCTTTAGTAATGTCGGTTGTTTTAACCTCACCAATATATTTACCATCTCTTAAAACTGTTATCCTATCACAAATTTGAAATATCTCATCCATTCTATGAGAGATGTAAACAATACCCATGTTGTCACTTTTGAGCTTAGCAATTACTTTAAAAAGATTATCTGTTTCAACATCAGTTAATGCAGTTGTAGGCTCATCCATTATTATTATTTTCGAGTTTTTAGAAAGTGCCTTAGCTATTTCTATTAGCTGTTTTTCACCTACATTCAAATCTTTAACTAAGGTCTTCACATCCATACTGAAACCAATATCTTTAAGTAGTGCTTCTGATTTTTCTTTTAGCTCTTTTTTATTTATTCTTCTTGTTAATCCATTAATTCCTTCATTACCTAAGAATATATTTTCCCATATGCTTAAATTAGGAAGAAGACTTAGTTCTTGATGAATAATTGCTATTCCATGCTTTTCAGCATCTTTTATCCCTCTTATATCTACTTCAGAACCTTGGATAAAAATGCTTCCTGTATCCTTATGATAGACTCCACTTAAAATCTTCATTAGGGTAGATTTACCTGCTCCATTCTCTCCAAGTAGAGCCAGAACTTCTCCGCTATAAGCTTCTAATCTAACATCTTCCAGTGCTTTTACTCCTGGAAAGGATTTTGAAACATTTTTCATCTGAAGTAGCGGCTTTATGATAGTCATTGAAACTCCTCCTCAAAACTTAATTATATTAACCTATAGTTAGAATACAACTCCTGATTTTAGTATTACATTTGCATAGGGTGTTTGTTCACCTGTTCTTACTACTGCTTTGCACTCTTTTAACTGATACTTCAGTTCCTCATGAGCTATAAATGTGATTTTTACATCGCCAACTGCCTTTTTAATTTCATTAAATACATGAGGACTAACATCAAATGTTTCCTTAGCCACTATTACTTCTTCTATTTGAAGTTCTGTTAATATAGAATTCAAAGTTTCAATAAAGCCCGGTATATTTTTAATTAATGCAATATCTATTCTTTTAGTGCTGTCTGGTATCGGTAGACCACAGTCACCTATAGCTAAGGTATCCTTGTGTCCCATTTTAGATACTACTTCACATATTTGTGAATTTAATAATGCAGTTTTTTTCATAATTATACCTCCTTGTATTCCTCTAGGAAAAATAACAATTATAAATAGCTATCTTCCCCGCAAATGTCTATTACCTCTTTTTTTGTTGGTATTGAAGGTTGCGCTCCTAATCTTTGAACTACTATTGAAGAAACTTTGTTAGCAAAAACTATAGCCTTTCTAAGATTTTCATAGCTCAATTCTTCAGCCCTGAGTTTACTTGATACTGCTCCAATAAAGCTATCTCCAGCAGCAGTTGTATCAATAGCTTTAACCAAAATAGCTGGAATTAATTCTGCCTTTTCTTTAGTTATTAATGCAGCACCCTTTGAACCTAGAGTTATTATTACGTACTTTACTCCCATGTTCATGAAACTCAACCCTGCCTTTTTAGCACCTTCTAAATCTTCTACTAAAATTCCTGTAAGTTCATAAGCTTCTGTTTCATTAGGAATTATTATATCTGTACATTTTAATAAATTTTTATCTAGTTTTTTTGCTGGAGCTGGATTTAGTATTGTTATAACTCCATGTGATTTTGCAAAATTGAATGCCTCAAATGTTATTTCACTAGGCGTTTCAAATTGTGCAATTATTACATCACAATCCTTTATAATTGAATAACTCTGCTTTATCTCATCTTTATTAATACTCATATTAGCACCAGCTACCACGACTATACAGTTATTACCTTGGCTATCCACATTAATTATAGCTGTGCCTGTACTTTGTTTATTATCTTTAAAAACAAAGTCTGTATTTATACCATCCCTCGCAAGTGCGTTTACTAAGAAATCACCATTGTTATCTAGCCCAACCTTACCTACCATGTGCACAGCTGAACCCATTCGTTTAGAAGCAACTGCTTGATTTGCTCCTTTCCCTCCAGGAATATTGCTTATACTTTTAGCAAAAATGGTTTCACCAATTTTAGCCATGTTTTCTACTTTTAATACTATATCCATATTTAAACTTCCAAGTACGCAAATTTTATTCATACAATAGATCACCTCTTCTTAGCTTAACCGATTAAGTAAACCGGTTAAGCTTATTGTATACGTTTAAATATCCTTTGTCAATAAATAATCTGAAGATTCCATAGTATATATTAAATTATACTTAAATTTAAATAACCGCCTTAAATAAGTTTATCCAAGATGGATAATTTTATTTAAGACGGTTACATAATTCAAATTTTTTAATGTAGCACCTTGCAATCATCTACCATTTAAATATAAGAGCTATTGAAATTGCTAGTATGTGAGTTATGTTAACTAAAGCAAAATTTTTAACGGAATATATGAAGGTTTCACTTTTAATAGGCTTTTGGTGGAACAATTTTATGTTTTTATTCAATGGTATTATAGTCAAGATTACCAGTAAAGACACTACTGGTGAAATTTTTAATATAACTAAAATTATAATATCTAAGTATCCTATATAATATAGAACTTTAAATAGGTTAAATGCATTTTTCACACCTAGATAGTAAGGCAATGTAAATCTATTATTTACTTTATCATCTTCAACATCACAAATGTTATTAGCAAGCATTATGTTTGCTATGCCACCCATTGTTGGTATGGAGATTAAGAAGATATAAAATACCTCTACTAGGTTTATGCTAATGTTTAACATATTATCATAATACATGAATGAGATTATATTTTTATCAAATATTTGAATGTAAACAGATAAAAATAGAATTACAAATCCCATAAATACACCAGAAAATATTTCTCCTAGTGGTGTACGTGAAATTGGAATAGGACCATATGTATAGAATATACCTGCTAAGAATGATATAACTCCGATTAAGAGTACCATTACATTAGTATTTAAAGTTAGTAAAATCCCGAAAAAAATAGCCAGTAAAATCAATATAAAAATTATAGCTAAGGCTGTGGAATCTTTAAAGCCATACCCAGGAATCTCACTTTTATTCTCATGACTTTTTAAAGCTTTTTTGTGATCAATATAATTGTTAATTGCTGTTGTAGCCATGTCAAAGGCTAATAAAGATACACTCATAATAATAAAATTCTTTAAATTAAAGCTTTTATATCGGTACATTGAATAGAGTGTTCCCACTATAAATGGTATCATGCTAGCCAATTTTGTTTTAATCTCAATGAATTGAAAGAAATTAGTTAAAGTCAATTTTAAACCCTCCTAATAATAAAATCTTGATTTCTTGTATAGTTTGTTTGACATTCAAAATAGTTCATGATAATATCATTGTAAACCTTATATTAAAATATGGTTTACATTTTGTTATATAACATATTTATCTATTAAAGCAATAGTAATACGTTATTTTATTACTTTTTAGGGAGGAATTTATTTTGAAATTATCTACACGTGATTTAATAATTACTGCATTATTTACATCACTAACAGCAGTGGGAGGTTTTATTTCTATACCTCTAGGTCCAGTTCCTGTAACACTACAAACTCTTTTTGTTGTTTTATCTGGACTTATCTTAGGTGCCAAGTTAGGTGCACTATCTCAAATCACATATCTGATTTTAGGTTTAATTGGAGTACCCGTTTTCTCAGGTGGAACTGGAGGATTAACTTCTGTAGTTAGCCCTACTTTTGGATTTCTAATTTCTTTTATTGTTGCAGCTTATGTAATTGGGAGGCTTACAGAAAAAAATAAGTCTCTTTCTAAAATAATATTTTCCGTTATTTCAGGAAGTTTTGTAATCTATATTATAGGGATACCTTACTTTTATTTTATTTTTACAAACTATTTAGGAAAAAGCATAAATTTTTATACAGCCCTTAAATACACTTGCATACCATTTATACCCGGTGATATTATAAAAGCAATTATAGCCATAATCTTAGCAAAACAATTAATTCCTAGGTTATCAAAATATCTGAATTCAAAGTAATACAACAATTTAATACTTATTCCCAGGTTGTCCATATCTCTGGTACATAACCCACGGTGGCTTGTTTCCCATTACGCACTATAGGAGTCTTAAAAAGTTGTGGGTTTTTCAATAAAATCTCTTCTTTAGTCTCCTCTCCTCTAATTTGATCTAAATTTAATTTTTTATAATCCTTTGCTTTTGTGTTTATTAAATTATTTAATCCTACAGAATTTTTCACACTTTGTAGTTCACCCTTACTTAGCCCTTTAATATTTAAATCTATGAATTGATATTTTATAGCTCTTTCCTTAAAATATCGCTCTGTTTTTTGCGTGTCAAAACATTTTTTAGTCCCAAAACATTGAATGTTCATTTGTTAAATATCTCCTTAAACTGTATTAGTAAATCTTATAGGCTTCCATTTATAAAAGCCTTCGCCTCTATTAATTATAAGGCATCATCAAAAAAATAACCAGTTAATAAACTAGTCTCTTTTTTTAGGTGCCTAAACTATAATATTATCATTGCAAGTATCACTGTAGCAACTATTCCACAGCTAACAGGTATAATATTCTTCCGAGCTACATCAAATGGTTCAACCTTGCATATTCCTGCTGCAGCAACTACACTCCAAGGGATTACGGTACCTCCACCTATCCATACGGTGATGATTTGGCCAAAGGCTGCAATACTTTCTTTATCTATATTAATAGCGTTAGAAAAGGTGTGAGCTAATGTTCCCACTATTGGAAGTCCTGCGAAGCCTGAACCACTAAGTCCAAGAAGAGTACTTACTGCTGTTTGTATTCCAATGACAGAATATTTTGATAGGGGAATGCTACCAGCCACATACATTCCTATATCACTTAAAATACCACTGGCTCCAGCTCCTAATATATCAATAGCTGTGCCTTCACTTCCTAAAAAAAAGAAAGCGCCGATAATTATAATTGGTGCAAATATATTTATACCAAAAGTAAACCCACTTTTAATGTATTTAGTAACCTCGCCTAATGATGTTTTAAAACCAGTATGAATTATGGATGAAATTATCATTATTATTGCTGCTGTACCACCTATTAAGGCTGTAGATTCTGAACCTTTTAATCCCAATTTTCTTATCAATATAATATTAATTATAAATGTTAGTGGAGTTGCTATTGCCATTATTTTCACTGCTCTTGACTGTTTTTGTGTTAATTGTTTAGATTCAGTTATTTTTGCCTCAAGCCTAATTTCTACATTTTTGTCTTTTCTCATAAGTATAAAGGCCGTAGTAATAGTAACTATACTCATTACACCCCAAAAGGGAATGCTTTGTTTAATAATTCCTAATGGGCTATCCAAAATTGCGGTCTTAGCAGTTATTGACGGTGCTGCTTGAAGGACGAAGTCACTTGATAAGGCTACCCCATTGCCGAATATACATAAAACCACTGCAGCCCATACAGGGGATAATCCAGATTTTATTGCTGCAGGCACCATTAATGCACCAATAAAAATCATTGCAGGTGTTGGCCAAATAAACCATGATATAAAAGTCATTGTAATACCTAGCACAAAAAAAGACATGGTTTTGTTTATCATTAATTTTTTCATAGGTTTTATAATTAGTTCATCTACACCCATATCAGTTAATGCGCTAGACATTGCATTAACTAATGCAATAACAACAACTACTTCAATAAATTCTTTTCCAGATACCACCAATGCCTTATATATAATCTGCACAGCCTTTAGGATATCGCCTGTAAAGATATAACCTATTATTCCAATTCCTAAAATACATGGAAGTATAACATCTTTTTTAAGTGCAATTATTACAATAATTATTAGAATGATTAAGATATAGACATAATGAATTGTACCTAAATTAACCATGTGGCTTATTCCTCCTAAGTTTTAGTTTAGTACATATAACTAATTATAAACTCTAGCTACTGAATAGTTATTGCTTTGATGATGTACTAAATTGAGTATATGCAATATTCAAAGAAAATAATCAAGTTCAAATATATTGCATGACTTTAACTATGATTTATGATAAACTTATGTCTAACAAAAAATATCTGACAATATTACGGTATTTTCTAAATTCATAAATCTTATCTATTCATAAAGATAAGCAAGGAGGCAAAGATGTTAAAAATTTGGGGGAAATTAATTAATGATAATAGAATTGTTAAGGATGAAGTGTCAACGTGTGAAATAGAAGAAACTTATCAAGAAAATTTAAAAGCATGCATAACAGAATTATGTTATAAATTTGATATAGCAACACCTTATTGGCTAAAATCAAATATTAATGAATATAATAAAAGACATAAAACTAGTTTTGATGAAAATAATTTTATAGAGGAAATTTACTTTGATAAATTTATGATCGAAGAATTGAAAGAAAATGAAAAATAGTGCCCCACAGGCACTATTTTGATTTTTTTTATATTAAAAAAATTATATCTATACTTCAAATCTATAACCAACGCCCCATATAGTTTCAATATATTGGGGATTAGATGGATCTATTTCAATTTTTTCTCTGATTTTTCTTATATGAACAGTTACCGTTGGAATATCACCTTGTGAATTAAGTCCCCAAATTCGCTCAAAGAGATCCTCTTTAGTAAATACTTTGTTTGGATTAGCAGCAAGATATATTAGTAAATCAAATTCCTTGGTGGTGAGAATTACTTCCTTTTCATTTATAAATACTCTTCTAGAGCTCTTATCCATAGAAAGTCCTCTTATTTCTATTTTGTCACTTTTGGGTTGATTGCCCTCTGTTAATCTTTCAAATCTCGAAATATGTGCCTTAACTCTAGCTACTAATTCACTCGGACTAAAGGGTTTTGTCATAAAATCATCTGCACCTAGGCCTAGCCCCCTTATTTTATCAATATCTTCTTTTTTTGCGGATACCATGATTATTGGTGTATTTTTGCCCTGCCGTATTTGTCTACATATCTCGAAGCCATCAATCTTAGGAAGCATAAGGTCAAGAACTATTAAATCATACTGATCTTGCTTTGCCGCTAGAAGACCTTTATCCCCACTATTTTCAATAACTACTCCAAACCCATTTATTTCAAGATAATCCCTTTCAAGTTCTGCAATACTGATATCATCTTCAATAATTAAAACTTTCTTCATAACATATCACCACTTTTATATTTTTTTAGAGTAAACACCATACTTGTACCCTCACCTTCTACACTATGAGCTCTAATATAACCACCATGCTGTTCAATAATTTTTTTAGCTATGGAAAGACCTAAACCACTTCCACCTGTTGAAATATTTCTAGCTGGGTCAACCCTATAAAACCTATCAAAAATATATGGAAGTGCATCTATAGGGATTCCTTGTCCATTATCTTTAATTTCTACTATAATGCTACTCTCATCCTGATTAATTATAATATTTATTTCACCATAAACCTTATCCATATATTTTACAGCATTTTCAATTACATTTATAAATACTCTTTTAAGCTGCTGAACATCTGCAATAACGTATATGGGTTCTACACTTATTGGATGATGATTTATTGTGATGTTTTTCTCCAGTAAATGAAAATATAGTTCTTCTATACAGTCTTCTATATATTGGTATACATTTACCTTTGTAAAATTAAATGCAAATTTATTCAAATCCAATTTCGAATATAAAAATAATTCATCAATAAGTTTATCTACATCTGAAGCCTTGGTATATATGGTGTTTATATATTTACTAGTCTTCTCTGGAGTATCTGCAACACCATCTCTTATTCCCTCAATGTACCCTTTTATTGCAGTAATAGGCGTTTTTAAATCATGAGAGATGTTAGTCATAAGTTCCTTCCTGTTTTCTTCATACTGAAGTTGAACATTTATAGATTTTTTTAGTCTTGCCCTCATTTCCTCAAAAGCAATACATACTTCTCCAATCTCATCCTTTGAATCAGTTGTAATCTGAAAATCTAAATTTCCTTCCTTGATTTCATTAGCTGCAGATTTTAATTTATATAGTGGTTTTATAATACTTCTGGCTACAATTAAAGTCAGTGTACCATTAGTTAAAATAAGTATCATTATTATGAATATACTTACTGTAATGTGAAACTTATTAAAGGCTTTTTTTAAAGGCTCTACGTTAGTAGCTAAAAATACACTGCCCTTTCCTTTGTCTTTAAAGTAAAAATCCTGCTGACTTAAAATCAATCCTATTTTTGTATTTCTATAGGGAACAGTTATACTTTTTACATACTCACCGAATTTTGGTAAATATTCTTTTGTGTTGAAATCTGAAACTGTGGAGCTAGAATACACTATTTGGTCATTTTTTCTTACTATTATTCCAGAATTTAGAGCTATCAATTTCTCTTCTAATTTTTTTATATATATTTCATTTTGAAAGTTCTCTGGAACTTCAATAGAAGTTAGCTTAATGGCTGCAAACAACTTATCTCTTTCATCTATAATTTCACCAAAAGGATAGATTTTTGACTTTACATCATAAGCTGTTTGAGCATCACTAAAGTAATATAATCCTGCTAATAAAGCTACCAGTACCGTTAAAATGATTGGTACAATTAGCATTGTTATATAAGATAACACTAATCTTGATTTTATTGAAGTTCTTATGCTCCTATTTTTACTCATATCTGAGGGCATCGATTGGATCTAATTGAGCTGCTTTCTTAGCTGGATATATACCAAAGAATACACCAACTGCGGAAGAAAATAAAATAGATCCAACTATGGCTGTCCAAGATACCACTGGCGTTATTCCAGCAAAACTTCCTATTATCTCTGCCCCAACAATACCCAGGATCATGCCAATTATACCTCCTATTAGGGATAAAATAACTGATTCAATTAAAAACTGCATTAGTATTATTCTAGTCGTTGCTCCTACAGCTTTTCTTATTCCTATTTCTCGCGTTCGCTCTGTAACTGACACAAGCATTATGTTCATTACACCAATACCACCAACGAGTAGTGATATAGCAGCAACTGCACTTATAAATGCTGTAAATATTCCAAGAACACTGTTAATTTGCTCAAGCATTGCCAATGCATTGTCTGCTGAATATATTTCTTTTCCTCTGTTATTGTGTCTTGATTCTAACATTTTTATTGTGCCATTTCCTACGGATTCACCGTTCTCTTGTGAATTTGCTACCACTGTTATGGAACTTATTTTAAATTCCTTGGACTGTAGCGTACTTAAGAAAGTTACAGGTGCAGTTATTATAATTGGTTTACCAGAATTACCACCTTTTCCAAAAGGTGAAGATATTCCTTTCTCAACACCTACAATAGTCATCTTTTTCATTAATGTATTTTGACCTATTTTAATACTTTGACCTACCACATCAGAATAACCAAATAAGGTAATCGCATCCGTTTCGTCAATTATTCCTACTGCAGCTCCTTGTTCATATTCTTTTTCATTAAAATACCTTCCATAAATAATTTCTGTGTTATTTATATATGCAAGATCTGGAGACCCGCCTCTCATAAAAGCATTTTTACTCTTCTTTTCAGAAAAAACAGTGCCTTGAAGTTGAAAGGCAGGGCTTGCATATTTAATGCTCTCAATCTTTTCTTTTATTTGTTTAACATCTTCTAATGTTATATAATCTGTTGATTGTGCATTTTCTCCACTCACTTTAACTGTAACCGAAGAGGCTCCCAATTTATCAAATTCGCCTGTTATAGCCTTTTGTCCACCTTGACCAAGAGATACAATTGTTATAACTGAACTTATACCAATTATTATTCCAAGCATAGTGAGGAAAGATCGCATTTTATTAGCCTTTATACTTTCTAAGGCTGTTTTTATACTTTCAAATATATTCATCCTTTCACTCCCTTTATATAACGATTCTATGCTTAACAATAGAATCTGATACAATTTCACCGTCTCTAAACCTTATTATTCTATTTGTATGGTTTGCAATATCAGTTTCATGCGTTACCATGAGGATTGTAGCTCCTTCATTATTCAAATCCTTAAATATCTTCATTATATCTTCTGATGATTTAGAATCAAGGTTTCCTGTAGGTTCATCCGCCATGATCACCGCCGGAGAATTAACTATAGCCCTTGCGATAGCAGCTCTTTGCTTTTGTCCCCCTGATATTTCATTTGGCAAATGACGTACTCTATCTGATAGCCCTACTTTTTCAAGTGCATAAAGAGCTTTTTCTTTTCGCTGCTTAGCAGGTATTCCTGCGTACATCATAGGAAGTTGAACATTGTCAAGTAAGCTAATTCTTGGAATAAGGTTAAATGACTGGAATACAAATCCTATTTCTTTATTTCTAATATAGGCAAGCTCATCACCGCTCAGAATTGAAATATCACGTCCATTTAAAATGTACTTGCCACTATTCATTTTATCAAGACACCCAAGTATATTCATTAAAGTAGATTTTCCAGAGCCAGAAGCCCCCATTATTGCAGTAAACTCTCCCTTTTCAATTTTAAGATTAATATTTTTAAGGGCTGTAAATTCAAGATCTCCCGTTTTGTATATTTTTATCAAGTCTTTTACCTCTAACATTTATATTCCTCCTTGTATTCCATGGGGTACAAAACAATTATCTTTTACTTTAATCCGTTGCCTCTTTTATAATTGTGCCTTCTTTAATTGAAGTTGAAGGGTTCAAGATAACCTTTTCCTCTTTTTTAATCCCTTTAGTTATTTGAACTTCAGTATCTGACTGGGATCCAATAGTTACCTGTCTTTCGCGTACAACATTTTCTTCAACAACGTATACTAAATTTTTACCACCTTTTTCTACCTTTAATGCTTCTGAAGGTATTTTAATAGCACTTGCAACTTTACCTACTAATATGTCTACATCTACATCGAAATCTATCTTTAAATCTGGAGCTTTATCTAAAATAGATATTTCTACTGCTAAGGTTGTTTCACTTCCGGTTACTCCTACTGATTTATTTGCTGCGGGGTCTATAAATGAAATACTGCCTTTATAGGTTTTATCTCCATTTTTAACGAGTACTTCTTGACCAATTTTAACTTTACTTGCATCATATTTTCCAAGGGAGGCGGTTGCTTTTAAGTTTTCTATATCTTGAACTACTACCACTGCCTCCATACCATTACCTACTGCACCTTCTATAGCCTTCATTGTTGTTACAACTCCTACACTCGTAGCTACTATTGTGCTTTTATTTTCTGCAAGCTTTTGTTTAGCTGAATTTAATGATATTTCTGCAAGCCTTACAGAATTATCTGTTTGTTTTAACTTCTCCGAGGAGATAGGTGTTAAGGCACTCTTTTGTTGTTTTAAACTTTCTAATTTTGCTTTTTCCGTTGGATTCAAACTCTTTTCTAATTCAGCAATTTGCTTGGCTAAATCTGCAATTTTGCTTTTGATATCATCATTTTGATTGTACAAATCTTCTTTTGCAAGGATTGCATTATCATATTGAATTTGCGCTTGACTAACTGTAGACGTTAAATCTATAGTTTCATAAGTTACTAGGACATCACCTATTTTCACCTTGTCTCCTACTGCTACATTGACCTTTTTAATTTTAGATTGAAGACCAAAATATTCTTTACTACTTTTTGAATTCACCGTTGCTGTAGTAGATATATAAGATTTAAGTTCTCCTACCTGTACTATTGAGGTTTTTACTGTTGCAATCTTACTAGCATTCTTTTTTTGATTTATAAAAAATGTACCACTTAAAACACCTATTACAATTAAGCCATAAATTACTGTTTTCTTTTTCATTATTATTCCTCCTTATTTGCTTCTGCTTATAGATAACAATTTTCAAGTGCTATCTATCTTATATTTATATAGTTAAGATAATACTCGCTAATTTTATCATTCTAAACAACACGTAATATTTATATTATACAATACTGTTATAAACTCTTTCTAAAGCATTTCTTAAATTTTTCTAAAATATACATAAAAAACTAAAATATAATTAATCTTAAAAAAAAAATGACAATTGCATAAAAATAGCAGTAGAACCTAATAATGTTCCACTGCTGCTTATTAATCTTCATCCTCATCTTCATTTTTATCATAAAAATCTAAATATGAATAATTTTCTCCGCTCTTTTGCCAACCTAAAATAGAATCCATATTTACATTATGTGCCGCTCTAAAAATAGATTTATCAACATCATTAAAATTCTTCTTTAATTCTTTAACTAAATCTTTAATTTCATGGCGCTTGTTTCCTATCTTTTTAGCTGCAACCATACAGGCACAATTAAGTGGCCAAATACCATTGGTTTTAGTAAAATCTTCAATATATTGTTCTTCAATGTAATATAGAGGACGTATTAATTCCATTCCCTTAAAATTTTGTGCTTTTAATTTTGGAAGCATAGTCTTAAAATTCCCTGAATAAAGAATATTTAACATAGTGGTTTCAACTACATCATTAAAATGGTGGCCAAGGGCAAGTTTATTACATCCCAGTTCTTTTGCCTTTGCATATAATGCTCCCCGACGCATTTTAGCGCACATGTAACAAGGATAATCCTTTGCTATCTTATCAATTATATGGAAAACACTTGATTCAAATATTTTAACCGGGATATTTAAATGGTTACAATTATCAATTAATAATTCCTTTATATTTTCATGATAACCAGGATCCATTGCAATAAATTCTAATTCAAAATTAACGCTGCCGTAATGTTGTAACTCTTGAAATAATTTAGCCATTATTAGACTATCCTTACCACCAGAGATAGCCACCGCGATTTTATCCCCCTCTTTAACTAACTTATAATCCACTATAGCTTTAGTGAATTTAGTCCAGATAGGTCTTCTATAGGTTGTAATAAGACTACGTTCTATTTCAGCTACTGGCTTTCTTTCATTAAATGGAACTCGTATTTCACAACCTTCTCCTGCAATACCGCTCATAAAATCACCCCTCTTTTACATTAGAATATTATAACATATTTAAGAAGAGTTTGTCTTTGAAAAGTGTAATGGAAATTACATGATTTTTTATTCCCTAATTTTTTAATGTGAATGCTGCATCTGTGATTTTAAAATTATTCTTTAAACCAGGGGTAATGTATACTTGCTTGTCTTTAGTTATAAAGATAGCTTCTACTCCCGGCATTGTATTTATAAATTTCATTCCATCTTCAAGTCCCAATGAAAATACGCTAGTAGAAAGAGCATCTCCATCAATTGATTTTGTACTTACTATGGACACTCCTGCTATAGAATTATCACAAGGGTACCCTGTGCTAGTGCTTAATATATGGTGATATTTCTTACCATCTTTCTCAAAATACCTTTCATAAATGCCGGAAGTTACAATGGATTTATTTTCTACTTCGATCATTCCAATAATATCACCTCTTTGCGTAAAAGGATCTTGAATTCCTATTTTCCAAGGAGTTCCAGTAACATTTTTACCCATAGCAAATACATTACCACCAAGATTTATAATAGCATGTTCTACGTCATTTTCTTTTAGAACTTGTGATACTTCATCCGCAGTGTATCCTTTAGCTATAGCACCTAAATCTATAATCATACCTTTATTTTTAAGAAATGCTGTTTTGTTTTTTTCATCTAATATTAAATTTTTGTAACCTATTAGTGCTTTTTTTACTTGAATTTCTTCTTTTGAAGGCACTCTTGCTGCATCAGTACCTATTCCCCATAATTTCACAAGAGGTCCAACAGTTATATCCATTTTCCCATCTGTTAATGCTGCGAATTTTAAACCCTCTTTAAGAACTTCCATGGTTCCATCGGAAATTTTAATTGGTTTTTCTCCAGCTGCATTATTTATATCTATAACCTCACTTTTTTCTTTATTTATGCTCATTGTATTTTCGACTTCGCCAATTCGTTTGAAAGCCTTATCTAGTACTTTAGTAGAAGATTTATCATAAATTTTAATGGTACAAACAGTTCCCATTAAAAACTCAGTACCGGAAATTGGTTCCACTGGTTCTACAACTTTTTTAGAGCAAGCAGTTAGCATTATGGCTAGGATAGTAAACGTTGCAATAACCTTAATTTTTTTATTTTTTAATGAAAAAATCATAATTATACACCTCTTATTTTCATTTAATCATTTTTTTTGGAATGACTATTATAGTTTTAAATGTTTTAATTATAATAAATCTTTTCTACAACAAGAAGGACTTTAGACCTAAGTCTAAAGTCCTTCTTAATTTAATTATTATATTATTTTTTCATTGCCTTAGCTTGCTCATATAAGGTTTTAAAAGTTGTTGAAATACCAGTTGCACCAGTAACTGTTACTGCCTTATCTTCTTTTAAAGCAGTTTCAGTTAATTTAGCATAAGCTTCAGCAGGAGAAACGCCAGTGGTTTTTTTCATTTGTTCGTATGCTGGATCCTCACTCTTTTTCTTACCATCTTTATTAACTTCCATATATTCTACTTTAGATATCTTACCATCTGTATAAGTTACTGATACCTCACCTTTCCAACCACGATCATCAAACTTTGGAGCCGTAGCTGTAAATGTTTCAGGTTTAGTTTCTACTACTGCAGGTGTTGTAGTTTCTACTTTTGCAGGTGCTGTAGTTTCTACTGGTTTTTCAGTTGCTACAGGTGTTGCTTTTTTACCACAACCACTTAAAAGTGAAAGTGTCATTACACCAGCAGCTATTATTGAAAGAATTCTTTTATTTTTCATTACAAATACCCCCTATTTTAGATATTAATTTGTTAAATATTCAACTTATTATACAATTTCTTTTAAAAATAGTCAATTATAACTATTATTTTCTTTTCACTGATACTAAATCCTCATATCCCCCTCAGTTTAAAATTATTATTAATATAACTATTTCCACTAGTTAAAATTTTATCACATATAGTATTACCTGTGCTAAAAAAGAAGTAATTTGTTCATTAATAATATATTTTGTTAATTTAGTTCATGGATATATTCCATAGGTAATTATTCTACTATTACTGCATCTCTTATTTTAAACCTCATTCTATAGCCTTCAATAATAGATTTATTTTTCCCTTCCCCTATAATATTCTTTGATATAAATAGATAATAAATTTCTGAAGAATCATAATTTGTAATTGGTATAACTTTAGCATACGTCTTATCAGAACTTACGTTCAAAGCAACTTGCACTTTATTGCCTAAACTATCCAAAATATATACTGTATCACTATTAATGATTAGATTTTTAATACTTATATTAAATTTAATTGTCCACTCTTTGTCTTCTGCTACATTAGTATAATTTTTTATATCTTTCCAATTCTTGTTTTTAATATTTAAAGCCAGCGGGTTTATGGTAAGATTATTAAAATTTTCTTGTTGAAGATTTTTCACCGTTATATTTGGTGTAATGCCTTTTGCTCTTACAATTGTATAAGGATGAGTTATAACTTGTGCAACCATCATTTCTTTTGGTGGAATTAATTCCTTAACAAATACATTAGTTTTTCCTTCATTATCTTCAACACCTATAACTTCAATAGAATATCCCACCGTAGGTTTAGTACCGCTCATTGCTGCAATATAAATATATCCAGTTGAGTCATCTACCGTAAAAACAAAGCCTTTTTTGTCTTTATTTTCATTAACCATTTCCATGAGAATCCGAGGAGTATCTTTCTCACTTACTACTTCAAAGTTGATTTTATTAAGAACAATGCTTTGTTTAGGAGCATTATTTACTACATTTGCATTTAGAGCAGAGACAGGAAGTGATGCCAAACTAAGTGACATAGTCAATATTAGCCCAAGTATAATTCTACGGTTCATAAATTTTACCTCCAACATTATAAATATTCTTTCAACAATTAGACGACAGTATATTGCGTAATGTTTCATAATTTTAAACTATTTTAATAACAATGCCACAGTTTCATAAAAATTATAATAGTTACATCAATATCTATTGTATATAAATATTGGACTATCTATTTAACAAGGTATATCCTATATTTATGGTTGCTAATAATAATAATTTATATGTTGTTTAAAGAATGAATTAGGGGAAGAAAAAAGCAAAGTGATAGATAAATATTGCCTTATATGCAATGAAAAGTTATAGACTTTGTTATGCAAAGGTAAAATATTTCGAAAAAAACTGGGGAGATTATTGTGCCTGCGTGTATCATTGGAAAAAGGGTTTTATAGAAACGGAGATATATAACATGGAATTTATTAAGCATAGAAGTACTGGTATTGTTATTGATTTGTAAAATTTATGTAATATTAATAAAATAGAAGAATTTGTTAAATTATGCAACTATTTAGAAGCTAGAGATGCTTTTGAAAAAGAGAGTACTATTATTGGACTAGATTAAAATAGTAATAAGTGCCAGAGCTTCTAGCACTTATTACTTTAAGAAATTATGCCTCAAAATAAGAGAGTCATCTATTTAAATTACTATTAATTCTTGTAGTAGAATTTGAGATACTTCTATTTATCAAATAGGCCTCCAGTTTTCTTATTGCTCATTGCTGCTTTTTTGGGTTTTCCAATCACTTTATCAGGTCTTGAAACTCCACCTTGCTCTGAACTTTTCTTTTTCTTTTCCTCAATAATTTTTTTCATAATTTCAATATTCTTACTTGACATAAATTTGTCCTCCTTTTGCAGCAAATCAAAGAATGTTAGATACTATAGAATTTATGTTTAAGTTTATAATTTCTATATCTTTTTTTATTACACAAACTCAACTTGTTGTTTTCCCTACTAATCATTTTATCGTAATACGCCCAATATTTCAATCTAATATTTAAATGTAATAATATTTTTTTATAAAAGTGAATAAAATACCTTTTCAAAAACTTTTATCATATCCTCTGCACAATATTGCTTAACTTGATTAATACATTTTTATATCCAAGTTTTATAATTTCATTTTCATATAAATTTTCATAGGTTACTTTATCCATATCAAATTCTAATGCTTTTGAGAAATTGGTCCCAAAAAGTTTCTTAATAAACATCTCACAATCTTCTTTTATTAAAGTATATTGCCTTTCATTATAATGATACGCATTTGTATCATTATTCAATTTTTCTATAATTCCATATAACTGATATATATAACTCATTTCTTTTAAATTAAAAATTTTAGTTAAAGCTACAATAGCTTCAGCATAATTATAGTTCATAGGTACAGGGTAAATACTAATTTTATTACTATCACTAAATTCTTTTAACATTCTTAAACTTTGAAATAGTGAGGTACATATATCTAATTGAATAATTGTGGCATATTCATTGAGTTTACACGCTTTATTTTGATCTTGATACTCTCTTTTGGCTTTTTCAATTTTACTTTGCGTTTCAATTGCCTTACAAGTATAATTTTTATTTATTAACCAACTGAAAATCCCACCTAAAATAGCGCCAATTATAATGGAAACAGATGATATAAGATGATCAGGTATGAATGACAAGGATTGTTGCATTACAATTTCTCCTTTCTAGAAAAGTATTTTCTACAGTATATTTTCCATATAAATATATTTTATTCTTTTACTCTGTGTTATTTTTTTTTGACAAGACAATGATAATTAGAGTATTGTCTATATATAAAGCATATACAAACCAAATTTTTATGGATATTTATGGCTATGCTTTAAAGTAATTTTATTGAAGGAGATTAAAAGCACATGATTACACAAAATGATAATAGAGGACAAATAAGAAATAATATACCTATAGGCATTACTGTAGATGTTGTTTTAAAAAAAGACCAACGAACCAATATACTAACTAGAGGTGTAGTAAAGAGATTGTTAACTAATTCAGCAGTTCACCATAGAGGTATTAAGGTGATGCTAGAAGATGGCCAGGTAGGTAGAGTGCAAGCTATTATATCAAAATAAAAATTGAAAGTTTAAAGTTAAAATCCAATTTACCATTATTGTAAATATTCAATGGTAAATTGGATATTTAATTTTAATTAAAATTAAACTTGCATTTTGTATTTAAATGATATATAATAATAGAGTTACCTAGTAGAAACAAGATATTTTTAAGATTATAAACTACATTCCAATACGTAGCAAAAATCGGATCATTAAAACGCTTAAACAAGAGAAGACATGAATTTTAAAATTTCAATTCTTTAATTCTTACCCTCTTCATTCGAAAATTTCTTAATGAATCCCTAATTAAAAATTTTGTTAAATAACGTACTGATAACGCTTATAACATAACTTAATATGTTGTAGCATAATTTAAGATTAAATTAAAGGAACTAAACAAGTAATAATTGTTTTATGGCCTTTAGACTAATAAGGAGGTATTTATATGAAAAAAGACGAATTATTTGAAATTACAGAAGAAGTAATTGATGAATGTTTAGAATGTTTAGACTAAAATTAAAAAAGCAAATCTATCACTGTCCAATTCTAGTGTAGGTTTCTTTTTTTTGTACAAAAACAATTGTAAAAATTTAGAAAATATATTAATTTAGACATTAAATCACAATTTTTAATGATTAAAAAATAATTTTAAATAAATAGTACTACAAATAGAGGAGAATTCTCTTTAGTATAGAATATCTCTATGTATAGAATACTTACATGAAAGGGAGGGCATAAAATGTTAACGATTTCTTTTATTAGTGGTGACAAAGAATTACTTGATTTAAAACAATCTGAAGCTGATTTGTTCAAAAGTTGGTTTTACAATTTTGAAAACTCCAGGCCTCATGAGATTAATACAATGGGCAAGAAATACATGTTTAACAAAAAGGCGATAGCTTATATTGAAATAGAGCCTTAGGCCTTGCTGTTACATCAAAGCAATGGATAATTATAATATGAATTTGAATAAAGTATAAAAACCTGCAAATCTTGTGATTGCAGGTTTTTTATATCTTCATGTTATGTACACTCTACTCTAAACTGTACGGAGTTAAACATTACGGGTTATTGTTTAAACTCCAGTTCTACTTGGACAATTTCTGAAGATGTTCCTATTCTTATAGGCGGTCCCCAAGTTCCCGCACCACTTGAAACCACAACATTATATGTGCCTTTAGTTAGTAATCCAAAATCATTCTCAAATAGTCTTTTAGTAACAATATTAGCAGGCAGTAATTGACCGTTGTGTGTATGACCTGAAAATTGAAGGTCAACCCCAGCTTTTTCTCCTTCACTAAACTTTACAGGTTGATGATCAATTACAATAATGGGTAAAAGCTTATCTGTGCCACTTAACAATTCATCCATTGTTTTTCGTTTAGATTTAGAGTATCTCTCAGAGGATAAATCCTCTCTACCAACAAGGTAAAAACTGTTATTGATTTTTACTGTCTTATCTCTTAATAGATTAAAGTTTGCGGAATTTTCATATTCATAGGCAATTTTATCTACTCCTCCTCCATAATACTCATGATTACCGAAAACAGCGTAAACTCCATATTTAGAATGTATTTTTTTGAATTCCACACCCATTTCTTGGTCTATAAAAGGTTGTATATAATCATCAATAATATCTCCAGCCAGTATTACTATATCTGGGTTTAATTCATTTATTTTAATTACCATCTTTGAAAGTCTTTGTTTATCAACAATATCACCAAGGTGTAAGTCTGAAAGCATTACAATATTTAGCTTTTTTAAGTTTCCTGCATCCTTGCTGATTTTTATTGAATATTTTGTTGTTTTCAAATTTAAAGCATTATATGTTCCGTATACTAGCAAAATTGCAACAATGATAAGTGCTCCTATGTTAAATATAAAATATATATTTTGTAAGGTTTTAGTACCTATGAATTCAAATCTTTTAATGCCTAGAATTAATTTTACAATATCTATTACTCCTAGCAATATTATAAAATATAAAAATGCTGCAATCCAGTATCCGCCTAAAATGTTAAGAAGTTTTTCTAAAAAGTGTGGTACTTTATCTTTACTAAGTCTTGCTATTATAAAAGATAATGCAATAAAAATAAACATGGCCCAATATAAATAAACACTAATTTTGGGAATGACTGTCTTTATAAATACCCAACCTTTTCTGCCAAGATAAAAATTGGCGGCAATGAAGATTAAAAAAGAAAAAAATATTTGAAAATAAATCATTTTTTTCATATATCCTCCAAACTTAGATACTTTCACTATATCCGCTATTTTAACGACATTTCAGAAGGAAAGTCTCCACTTCTATAAGTGGAGGCACAAACAAAAGAAACTCCACTGTTAGTCTAGTTCTCCTTCTGAAGTAGTTAATATTGTTGCGCGCAGGTGATGATTTAACCATTATCTACATAATATATAGGTAGAAATGGAAGGTATACTTACCTCATTAATACAAGTTTTTATTCCTTTATTTATACCTGTTTTATCCACTTCATGTTCATTAGCTAAAATTTTCCACTCATTAGAATCCGGTAAAATTACTTTTATCATTTGACTATTAGAATTATGAATTATAATTAATTTACTATAATCATCTTTGAAGGCGGAAGTTAATTCGTAAGCCACGCAATTAGAAGGTGCTTCAAGGAATATCAGAGATTTTCTTACTTGACCTGCGCTGTCTAAGGTCATAACCTTTTGGCTTTTTCTTAAAGAGATTAAACCCTTAATATATTCATAAGTTTCCATATATTCAGCTTTTCTACTCCACCCAATTTCATTCACAGCGTCACCAGAATTATAGCTATTATGGTTTCCTTGTTTAGTCCTTAGTATTTCGGTTCCACCTTGAATAAAAGGCACTCCTTGGCTGGTAAGGATAATAGATAATGCCAATCTACTCATTTTTTCTCTTTCTAAAGGAGTGTTAGTAGGATTACTTTTTTCAAATTTATCATATAAACATAAATTGTCATGTGAACTTACATAGTTTATTGCTTCTCCAGGCTCCTGCGCAAAATTACATATTTCATTGTTATATTTAATGCCACCAACAATCCCCTTCTTAATTTCGGGTTCTAGTCCGCCTCTACCATTTACAAAACCTGCCCAACTGCCATCGTTATCTCCCTTTATTGCATTTCTCATTTCATCATTAAATAAGGATACTTGCATTCCATTTTGACAGCCTTTTCTCATTTGTTTTGAAGGTTCTAGCGCTGATTGTCCGCCTGTCCATGGTTCACCATAGATAATAATATTTGGATTAATAATTTTTGCTTGCCTAGTTACTTCTTTCATTGTATCAATATCATGTAGAGCCATTAAATCAAATCTAAATCCATCTATCTTATATTCACGAGCCCAAAACACAATGCTATCTACTATGAATTTTCTTACCATTGTTTTTTCTGAAGCTATTTCATTTCCACAACCCGAACCATTAGTATAGTTGCCGTTCCCATCCATTCTATAATAATATCCTGGTACCAAGATGTCCATTGGTGAATTTTCTATAGTAACAGAGTGATTATAAACAACATCCATAATTACATTGATTCCATTTTCATGAAGTGTTTGGATCAGAGTCTTAAACTCTCTAATTCTTACAGTGCCATCCTTTGAATCTGTTGCATAAGAACCCTCAGGAACATTGTATAAATAAGGATCATATCCCCAATTATATCCACCCACAGTTTCATCCACACTTTCAAAATCATAAACAGGCAATAAATGAACATGAGTTATCCCTAAATCTTTAAGGTGGTCCAGCCCCGTAACAACACCATGAGAGGTTTTAGTGTTTTTTTCAGTAAAACCTAAATATTTCCCTTTATGTTTGATCCCAGAGTCCACCGATACTGAAAAATCTCTAATATGAATTTCATATATTACCGCCTCTGTTCTATTAATTGGTAAAGGTCTTTTATGCGTTTTCCAATTATTGGGATCTATTGAATTGAAATCAACAATCATACCCTTCTCTCCATTAGCACTGGAGCCTTTAGTATATATATCTGGTGTTTCTCTTTCGATCCCATCTTTTGTTACTAAATAATTATAATATTTATTTTTAAAATCACCCCGAAGTTTAAGCTCCCAAATGCCATTTTGGCCTTTTGCCATGACATGTCTTTTTCCTAATTCATCATTGAAAGCTTCATAAACCACTACTGTGATTTTTTCCACAGTAGGTGCCCAAACTTTAAATGTTGTATTATGTGTAGTATAAACTGCGCCTAAATCATTTCCATCATAAGTGAATTCATTATTTCCTAATACTTCATCCATTATCAATCTCTCTCCTTAAAAATAGTAAAAATATAACAATAGCTATTTTTCATAATATGTGTGCATACCAAAAATAACCCTAGAAAACTAGAGTTATTTAGTTGAATCTCTTTCAACTAATTTTGTATCAATAATATAATTAGTTATATATTCTTTCTCGTTTTCCAATTTGTTTATTAATAGCTTAACTGCAAAATAACCTAATTCTTCAGAATTAATATCCACTGAAGATAGTGCAGGATTCCTGTAGGCAGTTAATGGCGTGTTATTAAATCCAACAATTGAAATATGGTTTTGTGACATTTCACTTATAGCTTTTGATGCACCAAAGGCAATTAAGTCATCAGTGGTAACAACTGCTGTAGGGCTAGATTTTTCCAAAATTCGTTTCATAGCATCATAGCCACTGATTTCTGTGAATTCTGCTACTTGGATCATATTTTCATCTATTTTTACGCCAATATTTTCCATAGCTTTTTTATAACCTTCTAATCTATTTATAGTTACATTAAGTGTAGGTGAACCTCCTATAAATGCAATTTTTCTCTCGCCTTTTTGTATAAGGTAATTAACAACACTATACATGGCGTGAAAGTTATCATTATCAACCCATAAAAGCCCTTCTGTATCTTCAGGTTTACCTATTACTACAAAAGGATAATCTGCTTCTTTTAAATAAGCGATACATTTATCGTTTTTTCTAACTACTGGCAAAATAATGCCGTCTACTCTTCTACTATTCATTAAACTTGCTATATACTCTACTTCTTGATCTTCATTATTACTGTAAGTGTACATAATATAGTATCCTTTTTTTTGCGCATAATGACTTATGCCTCTCATAATCTGAATAAAAAATGGATTAACAAACAAATCCTCATCAGTATTAGGTAAAATAAGCCCTATAGTCTTCGTTGTTTTACTAACTAGGCTCCTGGCTATGGCATTAGGGTGATAATTCATTTCTTTCATTGCTTTATAAACTTTCTGTTTTGTTGCATCACTAATTTTAGGATTGTCCGCAATTACCCTTGAAACTGTGGATGGTGATACATTTGCAAGCTTTGCCACTTCTCTTATGGTTACTGACATGAAACTTCACTTCCTACTTTCTAAAAATATTCTATGCTAATTATATTATTAAATGTAATATTGTGCAAGGTTAGCTTGAAATTGTTAGACATTATCTAAAATAACTAACTAATATGCTATTTTCTTTTAAATGAAGCACAACTATACTTGATATCTATGCCATATCGTTGTGCAATCGGTTGCAAAGTATTTAATTTGATTATAATCTTTCAGTTTAACTTCTGTCAATAGATATATTGTTTTACTTTTGTGATCGCTTCTACTTTACCTAATCTTGCTTTGGTGCACCATTGAATTCGTTGATTGTATACTATTTTATTATTTTAACCACAATGTTTTGACGTATAAAAAATAATACAAATTATTTTGTGCAAACGCATTCACAAATGCATGATTTTATATTATTATATAACTATAGGTTTTAAATATTATAAGTAAACATTTTCATTAATATAGTAATTTATATAAACGTAAGGGAGGAAGCTATGCACAATATTAAAGCAGTTATATTTGATTTAGATGGAGTATTGGTTGATACTGCCAAATATCATTACTTAGCATGGAAGAGACTAGCGCAGGAACTTAACATTGAGTTTTCATTGCAAGATAATGAGAGGTTAAAAGGTGTAAGCAGAATGCAGTCATTGAATATTATATTAGAGATAGGTAATATTACATTAGATAATAACATAAAAATTGAACTAGCCCAAAAAAAGAACATTTGGTATGTGGAGTATATTTCTAATTTAACTCCAAAGGATATTTTGCCTGGGGTTATTGGTTTTTTAGAAAGCATTAAAGCTGATAGCATAAAAGTTGCATTAGGTTCTGCAAGTAAGAATTCCATGCTTATTCTTGATAAGTTGAATCTAACGAATTATTTTGATGCGATAATTGATGGTACAAAAGTTTCTAAAGCAAAACCCGACCCTGAAGTTTTCTTAAAAGGTGCTGAGGCACTTAAGGTATTGCCTAGTGAGTGTATTGTCTTTGAAGATGCTGAAGCTGGAGTTGAAGCGGCTATCAATGCTGGAATGTATTGCATTGGAATAGGTTCTGAAAATATTTTAAAAAAGGCTCATTTGGTTGTTTCAGGATTTACTGATATGACTTTCGATAAATTAAAATTATAATGGGCAAAACAATTGATAATTGTTTAGTGCCCCAGAGAAATACTAGGAGGACTTTTGATGAAACACTATTATAAATTAGACGAATGGAATATTATTGAACAAGGCTTTAATGCAGATAATAATGAAATATCTGAAAGCATATTCAGTTTAGGCAATGGATATATGGGACAAAGAGCAAATTTTGAAGAGGAATACAGTGGTACATCCCTTCAAGGAAATTATATAGCTGGGGTTTATTATCCTGATAAAACTAGAGTTGGCTGGTGGAAAAACGGCTATCCAGAATATTTTGCTAAGGTTTTAAATTCAACAAATTGGATTGGTATAAACATAAAAATTAATGATATTTCACTAGATCTTGCTAAGTGCAGCGTAACAGAATTTGAGAGAGTTTTAAATATGCAGCAAGGATATTTACAAAGAAGCTTTGTGGCTGTACTTTCAAACGGTAATGAGATTAGAGTAAAGGCTAAAAGATTCATAAGCATGACACGTGGTGAAATCGGCGTAATAAAGTATTCTATAGTACCATTGAATTTTGAAGGCAAACTAGAAATTACACCTTACCTTGATGGAGATGTTATGAATTCTGATTCCAACTATGATGAGAAGTTCTGGGATGAGATTTCTAGTGAAGTTAAACCTTATGAGGGATATATGATGCTTAAAACCAAGAAATTAGATTTTCATATCTGCACATATATGTCATATGAAATAACTAAAAACGGTGAGACCGTTAAACCAATTGTAGCATTTGAACAAAGCGAAAAATATATTTCTAATACTGCATTTATCAATTGCAATGAAAATGATGAAATTATAATTTATAAATATGTTGCAAATACCTCCTCAAGATATTATGAAATAAAAGAGTTAATTGGAATAACTAAAGAACTTTGTAGCAAATCTAAAGTAGATGGATTTGAAATATTACTAAAAGAACAGGCTGATGCTTGGGAAGAAAAGTGGAAGGAAAGCGATATAGTTATTGAAGGTGATATTTCTGCACAGCAGGGTATTAGATTCAATATATTCCAATTAAACCAGACCTATACTGGAGAAGATTATAGGCTAAATATAGGACCAAAAGGTTTCACTGGTGAAAAATATGGGGGTAGCACTTACTGGGATACCGAAGCTTATTGCATCCCCTTCTTTCTAAGTACTTCTGAAGAAAAAGTATCAAGGAACCTTTTATTATATAGATACAAGCAATTAGACAAAGCAATAGAAAATGCTGAAAAATTAGGGTTTACAAATGGAGCAGCCCTTTATCCAATGGTAACAATGAATGGTGAAGAATGCCATAATGAGTGGGAAATAACCTTTGAGGAAATTCACAGAAATGGAGCTATAGCTTATGCTAATTACAATTATGTAAATTATACTGGCGATAAGTCTTGCCTTGGTGAATTTAGTTTTGAAGTGCTAGCTGCCATATCAAGATTTTGGGCTCAGAGAGCTACCTTCTCAAAAAATAAAAATAAATATGTTATTTTAGGTGTTACTGGACCTAATGAATATGAGAACAATGTTAACAATAACTGGTATACAAATAAAATTGCCTGCTGGACGCTGCAGTATACACTTGAGGTTATAAATTACCTAAGTCAAAATGAACCTGAAAGATTGAGCGCGCTTAAGGAAAAACTTAATTTTAAAGAGGATGAAATGATTACTTGGAAGAATATCATTGAAAATATGTACTATCCTTGTGATGAAGAACTCGGCATTTTCCTACAACAAGATGGCTATATGGACAAAGAACAGATATTAGTTAGTGCATTAAATAAAAAACATCTACCAATAAATCAAAACTGGTCATGGGATAGAATACTTAGGTCTTGCTTTATAAAACAAGCAGATGTACTTCAAGGTATTTACTTATTTGAACACGAATATGATACTGATACAATTAAAAGAAATTTTGATTTCTATGAACCTAGAACTGTACATGAGTCTTCCTTGTCCCCTTGCATTCATACTATATTAGCTGCAAAAATCGGGAATTATGATAAAGCTTATGAAATGTATTTAAGGACTTCTAGACTTGATCTTGATAACTACAACAATGACACAAATGACGGTTGTCACTCTACTAGCATGGCAGGAACATGGATGGCGGTAGTTCATGGCTTTGGAGGGCTCAGGGTTAGTGATAATAAATTGACTTTAAATCCATTTATCCCTAAACATTGGCGCTCGTGTTCTTTTAAAATAACCTTTAGAGGTGCACTTTTAAACATTAAGTTTAATGCCAACATTCTTCAAATACAAAATGAGAATGATAATGAAGTGAACTTATCAGTTTATAACAGTGATTACATTTTAAATGGAAATGATTTATTAGAAGTTCCAATACAATAAACGAAAGTCATTTAAAATTAACCAAAAGCCTCAGCGCATATTTTCAGTGCTGAGGCTTATTTCTGTTTACTCATGCCACTTATTTTGTTAATATTAAATAGGGTTAAATTATATTTGATTTAATTGACAAAAGAAAAATTTAAAAATGGAGGATAAATATGAATTTTAAAAATAAAAAAATTAAAGCAATAGCGGATAGAATTATGAATAGAGCAGTGAAAAGTGGCTTTAAGAATGATGATATAGAAGATTTTTATATAGAATCATTATTAAAACAAACCACCTCACCTAGAACTCGCGATTTTATTGAGCTATCCTATTATAAGGGAATATTTAAAGGATTTCAGTATTCTGAAACATTAATTAATTCAAATATAGTTCAAGCCAATACTAGCACTTATGAAGATGAACTCCAAGAGCAAAATACTAGTCTAATTAAAAGGCTAGAAGCTCTCAATGATATGGTTTTTAAAATCAAAGAACCTCCCCAAAATACCGGCAAAATAATTCAAGATGGGAGAAGCTTTGTTTCTTATAGAAACAAATTTATAAAAAGCATTAATGATGCTATAAAAATGGCATCAGATAATAAAAGTTATTTAGATAATAAAAGTTATTTAGATAATAAAAATCATCTGGATAAAAAATAATTATTTTCTTTTTATTCATATCTAAGAAATACTTATAAACTTCCATCATATAATATAGTAATATAATTATAAAGAAGATGATTAAATGGACGAAAACGGTAATTATTATATTCAATTAAATAGTAAAGTAGAAAAAATGCTTAGAAAATCAGAGTTTTTAGGGTCTGGTCATAACGGAATAGTATATACGCTTCCTAACCAAAGAATAATCAAAATTTTCAAAGATAAAAGAATTTGTGGCAAGGAATATAAGATTTTTGTGAAAACTAGAAGGAGCAAATATTTTCCTAAAGTTTATGAACATGGAGATTACTACATTATACGAGATTATGCAAGTGGAGAGCGGCTAGACAAATATATAAAGAAGCACGGCATTAATAAAGAAATCTCACATAACCTAATAGAACTTATTGAAGAATTCAAGAGACTAAATTTTAAGAGACTAGATATTAGGTGCAAAGACTTATACTTAAAAGAAGATTTTTCAATTACTGTAATTGATCCTAAAAATAATTATTCGAAGAAGGTAATTTACCCACGACATCTAATGAAAGGCCTAAACAATTTAGGTGTACTAGAAGAATTTTTATTAGTAGTTAGGGATGAAAGCTCCAAAACTTATGAATTATGGAATTTAAACTTTAAACAGTATTTAGAGAAAACCATTAAATGAATCATAATCATTTAAAACAGTATAATAGGCTGCAATTCAGTAAAATTGCAGCCTATTATTTATTGTTTATTATAACACCTTTAACTCTCTTAGCTCATCTAGAAATTGTTGAAAGTTTAATACCCTCGAAGAATCTAGAATGATTTTTGCACTTCGAAGCATTTTTTTATCTTCTGTAACAAGGGTATAGCCTTTATTCCTTTCGCAAATATCAATTAGGCTATAGTCATTTATAGAAATTTTATCTCCATTAACAAAATATATACTTTCATTCTTCTCATACTTAATAAAATGACTTTCAATGAAATCTTTAGTTAAACTAGGACCACTATTATTAATAATATGTCCCAATAATTTCAAAAATTTATTTGAAAGTACAAACTCCTCATTGAATTGTACATACTCCTTTACGGATAACTCTCCAGCAATATCCTCAGAGATTTTAAAATCAACTGATTCTATATTTTCAATCGTATCTAGTAAGTTAGGATATTTACTCCACACTTTTATAACTATATTAGTATCTAATAAATATTCTTTACAAATCATTTTCTTATCTCCTTTTAGAAATAAATCTAGATTTTCAATAAAAGGTATCTGTAGAGTAAGTTTAATTTTATAATTTCTACTGCTTTTAGAACATATCCATACTAAAATATCTTTCCACTCTATCTGGTAAAATAGTCACAATATTTTTATCCTTGCCGTATTTCTCTGCCATTTTTTTTGCTGCCCATATATTGGCTCCAGAAGAGATTCCAACTAAAGCGCCTGCTAATCTTGCTATTTTTTTAGCGGTATCGATAGCCTCTTCGTCAGTAACCATTATTATATCATTAATTAATGAAACATCTAATACTTTTGGAATAAATCCATCCCCAATCCCTTGTATCTTATGGAATCCAGGGGTATGCCCTAAAAGAGCGGAAACATTTTTGGGTTCCACTGCAGCAATTATGCATTCCGGATTCTTGTCTTTTAAAAATGAACCGATACCTTGAAGCGTTCCACCACTGCCTATGCCTGAAATGAAAACATCTACTTTACCCTGCAATTCATTCCATATTTCAACAGCAGTAGTATTATAATGAATTAGTGGATTATTAATGTTAGTAAATTGATTGGGCACAAAAATATTGGGATTATCCTTTAATTGTCTTTTAACTTCATTTAAAGCACCTTCAACATTTTCTGACTTAGGGGTTAATATAAGTTCTCCTCCTAGTAACCTAATTAATTTCTTTCTTTCATCACTCATATTTTCAGGCATTACAATAACTACCCTATAACCCTTTTGAATTCCTACCAAAGTGAGCCCTATCCCCGTATTTCCTGAGGTAGCTTCCATTATTGTCATTCCCTGCTTTAATATTCCTTCCTCCTCTGCTTGCTCAATCATAAATTTTGCAATTCTATCCTTTATACTTCCCCCTGGATTAAGAAATTCTGCCTTAGCAAATATATTTGAATCGTATAGCTTTTTTAAGCTTATAAGGGGTGTATTTCCTATCAAACTTAAAATACTATCAGTGTACATTTCAATCACCTACTACTATTATTTTTATTAATATTATATTCACTAATAAATAAATGGTTAACTATTATTAAATTTCTCGCTTGTTTCAGCTTGATAAATAAACATAATGGAATTATAATTTACATAGTAATATATGATTTTTTTCAACAGTGAAATTCATAAATACCAAGGAAGGAGTGGCTGCTTGCAGCTAATAAATAATTATGGAAGTACATGTGTTTTTAAAAGGTAGTAAAAAAGCTGTTATTTATAAAGGCGATAGAATAGACGTTTTAGATTTTGAAATGAACAAAGTTAAATATAAGCAAATTAGATATTTTAGAAAGGGTTTCAGTAAGAGTGAACTAGTAGAAGACGAAAGCATAAATAAAATAGTAAAAGTTGAGATATAACAAATGCCTACATCCATATTATGGATGTAGGCATTTGTTATATCTACCTATTTTCTTTTTTTGTTTCTTGTCTTATTTTTATTTTCTTGTCTGCTTCCAAAATTCGTTTTATTTTCGGTGGTAGTTGCCTTACTCTTATTTTTATAGTTTTTATTTGAAACCTTATCTTTAGTTACAACTCTTACATTTTTCCCTTCTTTGCCCTTTTGTTGTTTTGGTTTGTTGTTTGAGGTATTTAAGTGTTCTTTATTTTTTTGACCTCGTGGTTTTATTAAACACTTAGGTCCGTAACCTATTAGATCTTCTCTATTTGCCTCAATTAGTGCAGAATATACCAAATCATATTTCATAGGATCTTTAAATTGAAGTAATGCCCTTTGCATGGCTTTTTCATGCTTGGTTTTAGGTATATGAACTTCTTCAAGGGTATTTGGATCAAGTCCTGTATAAAACATGGTTGTTGATGGTGTACCTGGAGTTGGATAGAAATCTTGAACTTGTTCAGGTTGGTAATTAGTATCCCTAAGGTATTCTGCCAGTTCTACTGCGGAACTTATGCTACACCCTGGGTGGCTAGACATTAAATAAGGAATAAGATATTGTTTTTTTTCTATTTTCTCAGTAGCCTTATAAAACTTTTCCCTGAATTTATCATAAGTTCTACCTGCTGGTTTGCCCATAAATTTTAAGACTTTATGAGAAACATGCTCTGGTGCAACCTTTAGTTGGCCACTGACATGATGCTTAATAAGTTCATTAAAAAAGGTTTCATTTTTGTCTGCCATAATATAATCATAACGAAGCCCGGAACGTACAAAAACTCTTTTAACCTTTGGTAATTCTCGAAGTTTTCGGAGCACGTTTAAATATTCCATATGATCAACATTTAGATTCTTGCAGGGAGCAGGATGCAAACATTGCTTATCTTTGCAAGCACCTACTTTTAATTGTTTATCACAGGCAGGTTTCCTAAAATTTGCTGTGGGACCTCCTACATCATGTATATATCCTTTAAAATCTTTTAATTTTGTAATTTCGATTGCTTCTTCTAATAGTGATTTTTCACTTCTACTTTGCACAATTCTGCCTTGATGAAAAGTTATGGCACAGAAAGCGCAGCTACCAAAACATCCTCTTGAACTAACTAAACTGAACTGAACTTCTTCGATAGCCGGTATTCCACCCATCTTTTCATAAATAGGATGATAATTTCTTTGATAAGGCAAACCATAAACAACATCTAATTCTTCTCTAGTTAGTGGCATTTCTGGTTTGTTTTGAACAAGATACTTATTAGTATGCTTTTGTACTATAACTCCACCCCTAATAGGGTCTTGTTCATCATATTGTATTTTAAAAGCCTGTGCATATTTTTTCATATCATTGCAGACTTCTTTATAGGTTGCTATTTCAACGTAGTCACCAATACTACCTATATCCTCTGTTACATAACATGTACCAAGCACTTGTGTAATGTCTTTTATATCTATACCTTCATTTAATTTATTTGCAACGTTAACAACTTGTTTCTCACCCATGCCAAATATTAGTAGATCTGCCCCACTATCAATTAACATAGATTTTCTTACCTTGTCACTCCAATAGTCATAATGAGCAAAACGCCTTAAACTTGCTTCTATACCACCAATAATAAGAGGAATCCCTTTATATGCTTCTCTTATTTTATTGCAGTAGACTATTGTTGCTCTGTCAGGACGAAGTCCCATCTTTGCACCAGGAGAATATAAATCCTTTTCTCTTATTTTTTTACTTACTGTATAATGATTAACCATAGAATCCATATTACCAGCATTAACTAGAAATCCTAGTCTTGGTCTACCCAGTTTCTTAAAGTCCTCAGTATCTTTCCAATCAGGTTGCGCTATTATTCCTACCTTATAGCCTTCATTTTCTAGAACCCTTGAAATAATTGCTGTTCCAAAACTATGATGATCTACATATGCATCCCCTGTAACTATAATAAAATCTAATTCACTCCAACCTCTATCTAAAATATCACTTTTACTAATAGGTAAATATTTATTATCTTTAATTACTTCCACCTTCTTTTACTTTAATCGTAAATCCCAATATATAATTCAAAATATAATTATAGCATTCTTTACGCTTAATTTCTTTGAAAATATTAAATTTCAAAAATTCTCGTATTTTATTTACATTTATTCATGAATTTCAATATTATAAAACTTTTTATTTGAAAGTAAATCGGTAAAATCCGTAACGCTTAGTGGTTCGCTATAATAATATCCTTGCGCCTGATCACAACCTCTTTGCATTAAAAATTTTTCTTGTGCCTCCGTCTCTACCCCTTCAGCAATAATCTTAAGACCAAAGTTCTTACCAATTTCAATTATAGTGTTGGCTAGTGATCCATTGTCGATATCTGGTATATCCTTTATAAATGATCTATCTATTTTTAATTTATCTATAGGTAGCTCTTTTATATAACTTAAGCAGGAATATCCAGTTCCAAAATCATCCACTGCTACCTTCACAGATTTTTCTCTTAACTTTTTTAAAGTCTGAATTACTTTTTCCATATTATTAATAAAAATGCCTTCAGTAACTTCAATTTCTAAATTCTTTGCTAGAAGCCCCGTTTCTAATAAAGTGTCCTTAACTATGGCAAATAAATCTGTTGTGGTAAATTGTAATGGTGAAACATTTATGGCAATACACAAATTATCATAACCAATGTCATGCCATTTTTTAGTCTGTTTGCAAGCATTATAAATAACCCATTGACCTATTTCTTGAATTAAACCAAACTCCTCAGCTAGGGGTATGAATTCATCAGGCGTTATCGGGCCTAGAACCTTGCTATTCCATCTAAGTAGCGCTTCCATCCCAATGATTTTCTTAGTGCTAAAATGTATTTGTGGTTGATAATGTAATTCTAATTCATTATTAGATATTGCATGTCTTAGTTCATATACCATATTCATTCTCTTTTGTGATATAGTGTTCAATTTTTCATCATAAAACTTATATTTCCCCTTTTGGTTTTCTTTTGCACGATTTAGTGCAATAGATGCAAATTTTAACAATGAATTTGCATTATCACTATCCCTCCGGCAAGTGCTTATTCCCATACTAACAGTTGTAAATATTTCTTTGTTTTTTACAAAAATAGGATTTTTAAATACATTTAAAATATGTTCAGCCTCTGTAATCATTCTTTCAGGCCCTTCAATGTTATGATAGAGAACTACAAATTCATCACCTGTTATTTTATAGATTTGACCTACACTTTTTATACCCTTTAAGCGAGCTGAAATAATCTTTAAAACTTCATTTCCCCCATGTCTTTCGATAGCTTCATTTATTTTTCTGAAATCATCAATACCTATTATAATTACTGAGATACTTTCATATAACTTAAGATATTCCTCTAGATCCCTTTCTAAAGCATTCTGATTTGGTAAATTTGTGGTAGTGTCATAACTTTCTAAACGTTTAATAATGCGCTCTTTATCCTCTCTATATTCTATTTCATTTTTAAGCACTCCATTTTGATCTTTTAAACGCTGAAAAGTTGTTTTAATTTCATAAAGCATTTTTTCAATGGTTTCAGCAAGTCTTCCAAATTCATCATTAGACTTTACATCTAAATTTACCTCATAATTTCCATTCTTTATCTCTAAAGCAGCATATTCTAACTTCTTTAAATTATTTGTTATTTTGCTAAATAACAAATAAATGATAATTCCAAGAAATAAAATAATACCTACAGATATATAAGTTTGATTAACAAGGATCTGCCGTTTAGTTCCGCTTATTTGCTCGCGTACATTATTATATGTTCCATACAACTCTTGTTTAGGAACTAAAAATCCCAAGGTCCATGTGTCTTTTGAAAAAGATTTTTCCTTGCTCCAGGTATTAAAAGAACTTAAATTTTGTTGAAAATGAATATAATTTTCCCCGTTTATAGTGATTTCGGTTTGCTCAATTTCCATAGTAGTAGGTAGTTTTATTTTTTTTACTGACTCATATTTGCTATCCTTAAAAAATCTTTGCATTGCATCATACTCTGCGCTAGAGGTTGGCTTTAAGGTAGAATCTATCATAGTTTTTAGTCCTAATATTTTTTCTCCACTTTCATTTACTGCAAATATATTTCCATTAGAGTGGCTTAAGTATGCGAACCCACTACTCGCAAGTTTTAAATTTCTTGTATAATTTATTATTTCATCTAATTCAATATCTAGGGCAATAGTCCCTTTAAATGTGTCTCTTTGCTTATTCCAAAGTGGTAAACTTAAGGTCATTATCACTTTCCCTGTAGATCCATCTATATAGGGTGGCTTAATTATAGCTAGTGTTTCAGGGTTTTTTTTATATTTCTCATTATTTTTCATTAGTTTTTCAAAATCTTCAACTAACCCTGGGTTAAAAGCTTGTAAAATAGGAGTGTCCACAATAGCTGGATATATTTTATCAAATCCATTACCTATATCATTCCATGGAGCACTTCTTATAAACTCTTGTCCCTTTGGTCCTTGATAATATACAGCTACTTTTTTTTCACCATATTTATAGATAGAGGGCAAAATCAAATCAAGAATTGTGGATCGATTAACTTCCTTTTGAACTTCAGGTTTTATTTTCATGTTTTTATCCAAAAGATATCTTTCAATGTACAAAACAGTAGGCTTATTAGGTGTATTTTGATACCATCTTCCATTGAAACTTATATTATCTTTGAAAAAAGGCAATGCATTTGCAGTGCTAAGTAATGGTTTGAATTGTTCTTCATTATCTAAAATTTTCTGATAAATGTCTGCAGTTATAGCTTGTTCATCAAAAAAACGATTCATTTTAGTCGAGATAAGTTGTGAGGTAATGCTTATATAGTTATTCAAATATTCTTCATTTAATGTTACCAGTCCGTTACTTATTTCTTGTGATGAGTTATTGTATAATTCATTAATGCCTGCGTATGACACATAGACTGTTAATAGTAAGGCTATACATACACTTGAAATGGAAATAAAGTAAATTTTCAAATGAAATTTACACAATAGTCCCTCTTTTGTTTTATTAATTACTTTTTTGCATAGTGAACTTAACTTCACAAGACTGCACATCCTTTATATAAAAATTTTAAGAAATTTTGTCTAAAAAGAAAAAAACATACATATATATACTACTATATACATATGTATGTCTTTTATCAATAGAATATTAATAAAAAAAATTCATAATGAATTAAAAATATAATTCACTTTTCACATTAAATCTTTTAAAACCATATATTTTTTTAAATAGACTAATACAATGCAGTCAAATGTTTAAAAGGAGCCTTTTAGCATACGCATCAGCTATGAATACATCAATTATACTATCGTCATTATATTTTAAAACTTTAACCACATTATCACCTCTAGAACATTTTTAACATTTTAATTGGTGCTTTCATAGCTGACTCTCTTGCTACTTATTGCAATGGCCCTGGCCATGGCACCATCAAAAGACAATCCAGTGTATAAGGTAATTCCCTTACAATCATTTTTTTCCTTGTACTTATTTTTTTTGAAAGGTAGAAATTAAAAATTGTACTAATAAGTAGCATTATAACTATCGAAATAGTAAGTGCCTTCAAAAAATCAGCTCCGATACTATAGCTTAGAAAGCTACCATAACCACAATTATTCCTGAAATTTAGATTCATAATAAAGCTGAATGTGCTGATCTAGAGCAAAAATAGCGGCATGAACACGATCATGTGCTCCTATTTTTCTAAACAAGTTTGTGGCGTAGTTCTTCACTGTTTTTTCTGATATAAACAGACGTTCTCCAATATCTTTATTGCTTAATCCTTTTGAAATATATAATAAAACTTCAATTTCTCTTTTTGATAAGGAATCTAGGATACACTGCTTATTTTTTTCCTTTATTTTAAACCCCGAAAACAGAGCAGAAACTAATAATTTATCAATATATTTGTCTCCCCCATATACAGTTCTGATAGCCTCCACAATTTCTGTGCCTGCAGAATCTTTAAGTACATATCCATCTGCTCCATTATTAATAGCGTCTAGAATAAAAGTCATGTCATTTTCCACCGTCAGCATGATTATTTTTATACTCTTTAATTTTTCCTTTACCCTTTGGAGAACTTCAAGCCCATCCATTAAAGGCATTTTCATATCTAATAATATGACATCTGGTTCACAACTCTTTAACATATCAAGCACCTTCTCACCATTTTCAGCCTCTCCAACGATAATTATATCATCCTCAAAACTGATTATTCTCATTAACCCTTGTCTAATGAGATCGTGGTCATCTGCTATTAATACTTTAATTTCCTCTTTTTTCATCTTTAATCACCTCCCGATTAACTGGAATCACTACATTATAAGTGCAGCCCGCTCCCGTTGACGATTCTATATGAATTCGGCCTTGTAATTGGTTCACTCTATCCAATATTCCAATAAGTCCATAAGAAGTTCCTTTGGTTTTTACTCTTTTTAAAGTTTCTTCCACATTGAAGCCAATGCCGTCATCTGATATGAGTAGCCTTAAATATTTTGTACCAAAATCTAATTTGACCTCCACATGCTTTGCTTTGGAATGTTTTTTTATATTATTAAAAATTTCCTGAACAATCCGAAAAACTGCTACTTGAATAATGGATTCTACCTCTGTGTCCATAGGTTTCAATTTTAACTTAACATCCATACTAAAATCTTCAGAAATGGATTTTACAGCTTGTTCAATTGTTTTATTTAACCCTAAATCATCTAATGTCATAGGTCTTAAATCAAAAATTATACTTCTAACCTCTTTTAAGGCCACTTTTACACTTTCTTTTAAATCAGATAATTCTTTTAGTCCTTCATGTAAATCCTTTTGAATAATTATAGTACATATATCTGCTTTCATAATAAGATTGGCAATGTGTTGTGCTGGCCCATCATGAATGTCCCTTGATATTCTCTTTCTCTCATTTTCTTGGGCTTCTAATATTTTAATTCCAATAAACATTTCAGAGCTTTTGTCAGCTCCCTCTAAAACTGAAAGTATGTCGCCCTCTAAATATCCCATAGCAATACTTATTTGATTAATTACTTTTTCTGAATTATCTAGATTTTTTATAGACTTTTTCAATACTATTTCCAGCGCATCTCTTCTTTCTCTAAGCCGCTTTTCATCATTTTGCTTCATAATAAACTTTACTCTAATATCCGAAGCACTTTCATATACAAATTTAATTTCCTCCTCGTTTAATGAGTTAAATTTCTTTGAAACCTCCACTAGTTTTTTACGCATAAGTTTATCCTGTGCTTCAAGTGAGTCAACTTCATTAATAACCATATCTATATTTGCTTTGATTAACAAAAGCTCTGATTTTTGAATTTCATACTCTATCCTTACATTATCAACTATTTCAAGAATTTGTTCGCGGCTATTACTTATCTGTTTAATAATTTTTTTTATAATGTCATTAATATTACCAATATCTATACTTAAATTATTCATTATTATATCACCTGCTTTTATTGATTTTTTTAATAATAAATAAAATTTTTATATTATATCCTTGTAGAATTTTAAAACCATAGATTACAAGAAATATTTTATCTACAATAGATATATCGTCTAATATCTTCATTTCATAATAGCAATTAACACTTTCAATATGATTTTATTTTTTTACTATTATTAAATTAAAAATCACATTAAAATTAACTATCAAATAATACTAAAAAAATGGAAGGCTATAAAACTCCCTAGTGCTAAAAAAGGGCCAAAAGGTATATGATCTTTTCTTTTTTTTATTTTAAAGAGCAATAATAATATGCTTATTATAGAGGCTATAACAAAGGCTAAAAACAGTGCAATTAAAACTCCTTTTGCCCCCAAAAATATTCCAAGCACAAACATCAATTTAATATCTCCACCACCTAAAGCACCAGGGACTAGTGCTAATATAAGAAGTAATCCTCCACAAGTAGCATTCCCACTACAGCATTTATAAAAGAGATATTATTAATAAATGAACAAAGAACACCCATTGCTAATGTAAAACCAATTATTTTGTTTGGAATAATTTGATGCTCCATATCAATAAAAGAAACAACAATAAGTATAGAATCTAAAACTAAGGCTTCAGTTTTTTCATTGCCACTAACTATGAAAGAAATTTTTTTATAATTATATTTAAAAAATACCCAGTGACTAATCCACAGAGTAAAACCACTTTAGACACACTAACACCCTTTTGTTTATTATAAAATCTATGATAATTAGTAAATGTAATGTCTTAATATATATATCTTTATGGTGAATTATATATATAATATATAGTATGTATATAAACTCATTTCCAATGTAAAAGTAAGCTTTTTTATGCTTTTATTGTAACAAATATACTATGGATAATGCTTATCTCTATAAAGGATGATGAAAATGAAATTAAGAAAAAATTCTATGCAAATTAAATTGATGATGTTTTTTACAATACTTGCTACTGTATTATTTATTAGCGTAGGTTTCTTGTTTTTTAGAAGTACTAAAGATGCTATTGATTTTTCAAAAGAAAAAGAATTCATTACTTTAGCTGAAGAAACCTCAAATAAAATAGAGCGATACATGCTAGAAAGATATGAAGATATTCAAGTTATGGTAACATCTCCCCTTCTAAAAAAAGGACAGATGAAAAAAGATGTAAAGCTACAATATTTAAATAGTGTAAGAAACGCTTATAAGGCTTATGATTATATTTTCATTACTGATGCTGTGGGTAATATTGAATTATTTTCTGGAAAACCAGAAAATGATTATGGTTACAAAAAATTCTTACCTAGAGTGCTACAAGGTGAAAATTTCGTATCTGATTTTATATATTTTCCTGATACAAAATCCTACGGAGTATATTATGCCTCACCAATCATAGATGTAAGCAATAAAGTTAGTGGTGCGGTTGTTGAGAGAATGAATTTCAATGCAATTTCAGACATTGTAAAAAATGTACACTTAGGTGTTAAGGGATATGCTTATATTGCAGATAAACAGGGAAGTAGTATTTTTAATCCCTCAAATGACATGGAAAATGCGCGAACATTTACCACTGAAAATAATGAAACATCTTTCACTATACATAACCACATAAAATATTTTTCTGCCTACTATCCTATAAGCAAATATAAAACTCAAAAGAATACATGGAATATAGTAGTAGAAGAACCTGTAAATGAAGCTTTTAAAATCACCTATAGTCTTAGAAATTATACAATTGTAATAGTGATTTTTTCAGTGCTAATTGTATTTATCCTAGTCTCACTTTTATCAATAAAAATAACTAAACCAATTAAGACCTTGGTTAAACAAACACAAAATATAGCTGAAGGATACATTGGAAAAAATATAAAGATAGAAAGTGGTGACGAAATAGGGAGTCTAGCAGAATCTTTTAACATTGTTTTGGATAATCTTAAGGCTATGATGCAACAAATAATACAAATTTCAGGCGAAGCAGCTTCACTAGCGGAAATAAGGCAGTACACCGGAGAATTTTTTAAAAATATTCCAAGTGCCCTAATCACTATAGACAACATGGCTAAAATTACTACGTTTAACCATGAGGCTAGCAATATAACAGGTATAAACGAAAAAGATGTTTTGAATAAAAGTGTTACAGATCCTTTTGATATAATGCTACTTCCAATAATTAGATTATTACTTCAGGGACTTGAAAAGGATATAATATATATAAAGCATATAATAAAAATTAAAGGTAACATGGGAATTGAAACTCCTATAATGATCAATACCTCGCTACAGAAAGATGTAAACGGAAAAATTCTTGGGGTAATTGGAGTTTTTCGAAGCGTTGAAGAGATAAAACAATTAGAAGAAAGCGCTATAAGAGCTAAGAATTTAGAGTCCCTAGGTGCTATGTCTGCAGGAATGGCTCACGAATTAAGAAATCCCCTCACCTCCATAAAAGGGTATGCACAGTATATAAAGTCGGAGCTTGGTGAATCTAGTGTCCTTAATGAAGACATATCAATAGTAATTGATGAAGTAGATAGGCTAAATACAATTATTGATAGGTTTTTGGACTTTGCAAGGCCAAAGGAATTAAATCTTGAATTGTGCAATATCAATGAAGTTTTAAAGCTTGTAGTAAAGCTTATAAGTAAAGAAATGCTCCCTGAAAATATAGGTATAATAATGAATATAACTAATGTTCCCCTCATCCCATTTGATTTTGAACAAATAGAACAAGTCATATTAAATATTTCAATGAATGCTATTCAAGCTATGCCTGATGGCGGAATATTAACAATTCATTCGGTTTTTCTTGAAGCATCTAATATAATAGAAATTACGCTTCAAGATACTGGGTTTGGAATTTCTGATGGTAACCATGATAAAATATTTGAACCTTTCTTTACAACAAAAACTAAAGGAACTGGACTCGGTCTTGCAATTTGCTCTAGAATAGTTGAAAATCATAAAGGAGTTATAGAAGTTTTAAGTACTCCCGAAGTAGGTACTAAATTTACAATTAAGCTACCTGGACCTCAAATATAGGATGGTGATTTTATGACAAAATACTCTATATTAATAGTAGATGATGAAGAAAATGTTAGAAAGCTTTTACAGAAAATTTTTCTAAAAGAAAATTATATAACTCATATTGCTTCTAATGCTGAAGAGGCTTTACATATTATAGATACATTTCAAGTTGATGTAGTTATAACTGATATTAAAATGCCGGGTATGAGTGGAATAGAACTACTCAATAAAATAAGAGAAATAGATATTTCTATTCAAGTAATTATGATTACAGCCTTTGCTACATTAGAAACAGCTATTGATGCTTTAAAAATGGGTGCTAAGGATTATATTACAAAACCATTTAACTTAGAAGATATTTTACTCTCAGTAAAAAAATTAATCAATAGTATTGATAGTACTGATATATTAGATTCACATTCAAAGAATAGTGTAAATAATATTAATAATTCCTTATCAAGTGATAGTATCTCTATGAGAAAAGTTATAGATATAATTGCCCACGTGGCAGATACAAAATCTACAGTTATGATCTATGGTGAAACTGGTACTGGCAAAGAATTAGCTGCCCATTCCCTTCATTTCCTCAGCTCAAGAAAGGATAAACCCTTTATTAAAGTTAATTGTGCAGCCATACCGGATTCTCTTTTAGATAGTGAACTCTTTGGTTACGATAAAGGCGCATTTACTGGCGCAGTAGTTAAAAAGCCTGGAAGATTCGAGCTTGCAAATGGTGGCTCAATATTTCTAGATGAAATAGGAGATATATCTGCCAATGTACAAGTTAAGCTACTTAGAGTGCTTCAAGAGCGAGAAATTGAGCATTTGGGTGGCACAAAGACTATTAAAATTGATGTGAGAATTATAGCAGCCACCAATAGAAATCTTGAGGACCTAGTAAAAAAGCAAATATTTAGAGAAGATTTATATTATAGATTAAATGTTGTTCCAATAAATCTACCACCCTTAAGAGAACGGAAGGAAGATATACTAAAGCTTGCAAATAGTTTCTTAAGTAAAGCTTCAATAATATCTGGTAGAGAGAAAAAACAAATAACTGAAGCTGCATTAAAGTATCTAATTAATTATAACTGGCCAGGCAATATAAGAGAATTGGAAAACATTATAGAGAGATGCGTTGTGGTTACCTCAAAAGAAATAATAACACAGGAGGATCTGCCCTCCTACATTACTAATTATAATCCTACAAAGCCCATAGAAAAACAGTGCGAATCACTTGATTCTGTAATTGATAATGCAGAGAAAGAAGTATTAATTAAAGCGCTAAAACAATGCAACGGTAATAGAACAAAAGCTTCAGAGTTATTAGGTATAAGCCGAAGATCTCTCCATAGAAAAATAATAAAATATAGTATAGAAGATTAATATGATAAATGAGACATTTTTGTCGCAACTGCGCATTATTGTCTCATTTTTTTTGTCGCAATTTATCCTATTAACGTAGTGACTACTCCTCATACCTTGTAATGTGGTAAATTAAATAATGCTAGGCTTACGATAGTTTGGCACAGATTTTGCTCTATATAAAAATCGAAGTAACATTATGACAGGAGGAATTTTATATGTCACAAATTAATACAGGCGATACCGCTTTTGTCCTTATAAGCGCAGCACTTGTTTGTCTAATGACACCAGGGCTTGCATTTTTTTATGGTGGATTGGTAAGAAAAAAGAACGTTCTCACAATTATGATGCAGAGTTTTATTTCCATGGGTGTAGTTACCACCATTTGGGTTTTTGGTGGATTTAGTTTAGCCTTTGGTCCAGATATTCATGGTATTATAGGTTCTCTTAAATATTTTGCCTTGCAAGGAGTTGGAATTACGCCAAATCCAGCCTACGGTCCCACAATACCATTTTTAACATTTTTCACATATCAGCAGATGTTTGCTGTAATAACTCCTGCTCTAATTACAGGAGCTTTTGCAGATAGAATAAACTTTAAAAGCTATTTAAAATTTCTTGTGCTTTGGAGTATACTTATATATATCCCGCTATGCCACTGGATGTGGGGAGGCGGTTTCTTGCAGAAACTAGGTGCAGTTGACTTTGCTGGTGGTATTGTTGTTCATGTTAGTGCAGGCATGGCAGCCCTAGCCTCAGTCTTTTTTGTAGGAAAGAGAAAGATTTCACCTGGTGAAAATACTGCACCACATAATATTGCATTTGTTGCTTTAGGTACAGGCCTGCTATGGTTTGGGTGGTTTGGGTTTAATGGTGGAAGTGCTCTTGCAGCAAACGGCATTGCAGCTACAGCCTTCATAAACACTGATATCGCTGGTTCCATAGCAATGGTTACTTGGCTTATAATATCGTGGAAATTCGAAAAGAAACCAACTTTAATAGGTACGCTTACTGGAGCAGTTGCAGGCCTTGCAACTATAACTCCAGCCGCAGGTTATGTAAGACCTTGGGCAGCAGTTATTATTGGAATATTGGCTTCTGTAGTGTGCTATTTATCAGTACAGCTTAGAATTAAATTAGAGTGGGATGATGCTCTTGATGTCTGGGGAGTCCATGGTGTAGGCGGTATCCTTGGTTCCATTTTAGTTGGTGTCTTTGCTGAGGCTCAGGTTAATGGAATTAATGGATTAATGTTTGGAGACACTCACCAATTTCTAATTCAACTATTTGCTGTAGTATTTACTGGGGTATATGCTTTTGTTGTTACTTTTGGTATATTAAAAATATTAAATATATTCCACCCAGTAAGAGTTAGTGAGGAGGAAGAAATTAAAGGCCTTGATAGCTCACTACATGGTGAAAATGCATATGAATTTTAATTAAATGTAAAATAAAAATAAGCAATATAAATCTGAGTTTCAGATTTATATTGCTTATTTTTTTATTAACACTTTTTATATATTTACATATAATAAAATTAAAATGAATTTTTCTTGTAAATCTCACATATTTAAATTGAATTTTACATTTCTCTAAAATAATAAAGGAGGAGAAAATCCATGAAAAAATTAATGAATAATGTAAAAAACAACTCAATGAGTGAGGAAGCTATGACTTCTAGCGTTGGGAATATTCAGCAAGATTTTGAAATAAATATTCATGATGGAAAAGGCCTTTATGAAACGGGGGTCAACAATACGTTTTGGTCAACACTAATTATTACAGCTAAAATTTTACAGCCTCAAGATGGAATTTGGACAATTATAATTAAAGATAAAGCTAATAAAAATTTAGTGGTTTATCAGAATTATCATATGTTACATGATAGTGAGATATCTTTTAATTATAAAACAGGCTTAAAAGTAAATTTTTTAATTGAAGCTACTTGGACACAACCTAAAGACACAATTCTAAGCGGAGAGTTATCCATTAGGTACTAGTTTAACTATATCTCAGCACAATGGATGATTTAATTGAATTCTATTATTTTTTATAATATAATTAATTGAGTTAGAATTAAGGGGGATATAAGGTTTATGGACAGTGAAAAAAAACTTGGCGATGAGGGCGTAATAAAAAAACAACGGATAAAAATAAAATTATTAAATCTCTATGGTAGGTTCAATAACGATAGAGATTTTAAGTTATTTTTAATAGTGGGACTATTTACAGGAATAGCAAGTGGAATAAACTCAACTGTGTTTAATAACTTTTTAAGTGATACATATAAATTAACAGCTTCTGCTAGAGGTATTGTAGAATTTCCTCGTGAACTACCAGGTGTTCTAATAGTTATAGTTCTCGGAATACTGGCATTCCTTGGGGACATAAAAATAGCAATTGTTGGGATGATATTTGCTGCACTGGGAATGCTAGGACTTGGTTTGTTTTCTCCCTCCTTTGCAACTATGCTTTTATGGATGATGTTACTTAGCCTTGGTACACATATTTTTATGCCTTTGTCTGCAGGCATTGGTATGAATCTTTCTGAAAGTGGAAATTATGGAGCAAGACTAGGAAGGTATAGTGCATATAACCTGATTGCAACTATTGTGGGATATGCAATTGTATGGTTTGGGTTTAAATACTTTAAACTTACCTATCAAATAGCTTTTGTGTTTGCCTCAGTTTTTTATATTTTTGCAGCATTTTTTCTTGGTCTGATGAAATCTAAAAAGCCTAAGAAAAAAAAGGTTACCCTTGTTTTCAAAAAAAAATATACTCTATATTACTGCCTTAGTGTAGTTAATGGTGCAAGAAAGCAGATTTTTTTAACCTTTGCGCCCTGGGTACTTATTCAAGTGTACCATGTCGATCCTCCTACTTTTGCATTACTCGGATTAATAATTGCTGTATTAAGCATTTTTACAAGAACCATCGTTGGCAATGCTATAGACAAAAAAGGAGAAAGATTTGTGCTTTCACTAGAAGCTATAGTTCTTATAGTCATTTGTATGGGGTATTCTTTTGCAGCTGATTTAGTTTCACCAAGTGCTGCTGTAGTTATTATTGCGGCGTGCTACGTAATAGATAATTCACTAAGCGTAGTAGAAATGGCAAGATCTACTTATATAAAAAAGATTGCTATATGTCCTGAAGACGTTATCCCTACTCTTTCAGCTGGTACGAGCTTTGATCATGTAATTGCTATGTCAATACCTTTTGTAGGTGGCATATTATGGACAACTATGGGTTATCAATATGTTTTCATTGTTGCTGCATTCATTGCTTCTATCAATTTGTTTTTATCTTTAAAAATTAAAATTAATTAAATAAAAAACCATTAAATCTTGTGATTTAATGGTTTTTTGCTTTATAGCAACTTTAAAAAATAATTATAATTAAACTTCTTCATTAACTTTCCCTAATAATACAAAAAAATCTTCTTCATTTTTTCGTTCTAAATATGTGTCTATAAGTGCCTGAGTAGACATTTTACTTAGACCTTTATATCCATTATCTAATATATCCGTTAAAACATTCATAAAGTAATCTTTGCTTTTGTCTATATCCTTAAGCATCTTGTAGGATATATCCTGTATTAATTCTTCTTTTATATTTTCTCGTAGTTTTTCAGTATATTCCTTCATAAATATTTGTGTTTCTTCAGGGTATGCAGAAAAATCTCCTGACATTATATCTTGAATTTTCATTTTGGACACTCCTTAGTAAATTCTGTTTTTGAAACATGTTTTTATTATAGAGCCTATATTTATTAATTTTTAGTAGGAGGTTCTTTTGCTACAATAATTCCAAGTAATCCAGGACCTGTATGAACTCCTGCTACTGGACTTATTTCTCCAAAGGATAATCTTGTAATGTTTGGAAGCGCCGCAATTGTTTCAGAAAATAGCTTTACTTCTTCATAAGCTCCACCATGCATAACCCAAATTTTACAAGGGGTAAGCTCTAGAGCTTCTCTTGCTATATCTACAAGCTTGCTTATGGCTTTCTTTTTTCCCTTTGCCTTTGCATAAGTATAGTACACGCCATCTTCATTAATTGAAATTATAGGTTTTATGTTTAATATTTCACCTATAGTACCAGAAACTTTTCCGATTCTACCACCTTTGATTAGGTATTTAAGCGTATCCACTGCGTAATAAACAGAGATTCTACTTTGTATTTCAGGAAGAGCATCTACAATTTCATCAAAACTTTTTCCACATTTTATCATTTCCCCACATTCTTCAACAATTGCTGCTTCACCAATAGTTAGTGATTTAGAATCAAAAACACAAGTTTCTATAGATGGGTGATTTTCACTTACCAATCTCAATGTATTATATGTGCCTGATAAATTTGCAGATATTATTACTGCGATGGCATGAGTATATCCTTCTACTTCAAGCTTTAAATACATATCTTCCATATCCTGCATTGAAGGCAATGAAGTTGAGGGGATTTCATATACAAAATTATCATAAACCTCTTTTGGGGTAATAGTTACTCTGTCAATGTACTCTCTGTCTTTATATATTATTCTTAGAGGAAGTACTTTTAAATCGTACTTCTCAATCATTTTTTTATCAACATCGGAAGTGCTGTCCGTAATCAGTGCAATCTTACTCATTTTAACTTCACCTTTCTACAATGAAAATTTTGTTATAATCTTCCAATAATTTCATCTTTCAATATTTTCAAGTTATTAATATTATATCCTTATATGCCTATAATTAAAACATTTTTATATTAGCTTAGGTTTTTAAATTGGTTTGAACACATATACTTCTCCTTTAATGGCCACAGCTATCATTCTTTTTATTTATTTTCTATGGTACTTATAATAAGCCATAACCTCTACATTTTCTCCAGTTTCATTATCAACATAGCTCAAAATTGCTCCTTCTTGACTCATTAATTCAGAGCACTGTAAACCTTCTACTGGATGTGTAAATATAAGCTTATCATCACACATTATATTAAACTCACCACTTCTAATATTTATTACGCAGCTCTTTCCTATTATAGATTCACCATATTTTTTTGGATCTCTAGTGGTTACATACCTTACTTCAAAATCATTAATTCTCATAAGTCGTGCTTCATTTTCCTTTATTTCTTTCCGCTTTTTACTGTTAAAAAACATCTCATCACCCTATCCTTTATATTAATTATATTATACAACAGAATAACCAGTATATTGAGTAGTTTTTTGAGAATGTTTAGCCACATAATTTTAAAAACCTAAACATATACTTCTTATAGATATAAATGGACCAAGGACTTGCTTCCTAATGTACTATCATCTAATATTCTTGGAATATAGAAGCTATGTAAAGATATCTAATGACTTTAAGTTTCTAATATATTAATTGTGGAGGATTAAATAAAAATGGAAAATAACTTCATGAAAACCCAAATTAGAATTGGCTATTCCCCTCTTATGCAAACTCTCCCAAAGGTCTACGAGGATTTGGGATTTATGTGTGGTCTAGAGGTCCACCAACAACTAAAGACAGAAAAGAAACTTTTTTGTCACTGCAAGGCTGGTGTATATCAAAAGCATGGGCAATATGATGCCGAGATAGTAAGGCATATGAGACCTACTTTAAGCGAGATGGGTGGATACGATGGCACAGCACTCATGGAGTTTAAGACTAAAAAGAACATTGTGTACCGTATTGCCAATTTGACAACATGCACCTATGATATTGATGATACACCACCTTTTAAGATAAATCAGCAGGCTCTAGGAATTGCCTTAGAGGTTGCATTGCTTCTTAAAACAAATATTGTGGGGGAGTTACATATCACTCGTAAACAATACCTAGATGGAAGTATACCCGCTGGCTTCCAGCGTACAGGCATAATCAGTATTGAAGGACAGATTCCTCTAAAAAATAAGACAATTAGAATCATTCAGCTAAGTATTGAAGAAGATTCTTGTCGTGAGATTTCAGACATTGGTCATGTTAGGGTTTACACTACTGATCGTTTGGGTATGCCACTTATAGAGACAGTTACTTATCCTGATATGAAAACTCCTGATGAAGCGGCTGAAGCTGCCAACTATATACGCTTTCTAAACCGTAGTACTGGTAAGGTAAGGACAGGCATTGGTGCTGCTCGCGCGGATGTTAATGTTAGTATCAATGGTGGGACCAGAGTAGAGATTAAAGGTGTATCTCATATAAGCTACATTCCTGAATTAGTTCACAATGAAGCTTATCGCCAAAAGAGTCTTTTGGAAATCCGTAATGATCTTATAAAAAGGATTCCAAACTTTGATCATTGGAAAATTAATCATGTAATTCTTAAGGGCGACAGCATTACAACAGTATCTAGAAGCTTTAGAGATAATTTAAGTATACAACATAAACTAGTTGGGGTTAACCTACCGGGTTTCAAAGACATACTGTCATTCTTTACTGGGCCCGGTCGAATGTTCTCTGATGAAATTTCTGATAGATTGAAGGTTATTGCTTGTATAGATAAACCAAATATGACCCATTCAGAAGACTTTGATAATGTAAATCAGGATATTAATTTTGAATACCTTAGTAAATTACTTAATTCAAAGGTCAGTGATGCCCAAATTCTCTTCTGGGGCCCTGAGGATGATATTAACACTGCACTCGAGACTATTGAAGAACGTTGCAGGTTAGCCTTTAATGGAGTGCCTAATGAAACTCGTAAATCCTTTGCGAGTGGTACTACTATGTTCGAACGTGTACTGCCAGGTGCCGATCGTATGTATCCTGACACAGATTCAGCACCTATTTCCATTAGTCAAGAACTTATTGATATTGCTGGAAGAAATTTGCCTATTGATGTTGACACTCAAATTACAAAGTTAAATAATTGGAATATACCAAGGGATACTTTTTTCTATATTCTCAGATACAATCTGGTACCCCTTATAGTGAAGATTTGTGATGATTTTAATACCGAGCCTAAATTTGTAGCCACTCTATTGGGCCACAAAATTAAATATCTACAAGGAAAATTCAAAACAGAATTGCCCTTTAATTTTGAAATAATTTATAAGCTTTTTGCCTTTGTAAAAGAGCAAGAAATAGAATCTGAGCTTATATACAAGATGCTACCCGTTATCTATAAACAACCTAAAATGGAAATGAGGTATGTGTTAAAAAGTATTTGTTTTTCTAAGTGTAGTGCGGATAGTATCATTTCACTTATCCCAATTATGCAGGAAAGATTTAAAAGGCTGAAAAATACAAAAAATGTGGAAGCAGAGTTAAATTGGATTATGAAAAATCTACAAGAAAAAGCCATTGGAAATATGCCTCTCCATGAACTTGCAATGGTAATTCGTAAAGGAGGCATAGGCAAATGAGTGATATCTTAAAAGGCTACAAGGGCAAAGCACTAGAAGTTCTAAAAAACTTCAACATGCGCATCTGGAGCGAAGCTGCAATAATAACTACAAGAGGTGATTTTAAAGGGGTTTTACTTCCTCGCTCTGAAAATGATGATGATGTTCACATAGTAATAAAGCTTGCCACTGGCTATAACATAGGAATAGCAGTGGATACGATACAAGATATGAAAGAATATAATTTCAAGGAAATACAATATAAAATTCCAGAAAGGGAGTTCCCAACCGCAAAGAACAAGCATAATATCAAGCTGCTAGGCACTGGAGGCACTATTGCCTCACGTCTTGATTACCGAACCGGAGCAGTTATTCCAGCATTTTCTCCTGGTGAATTGTATGGAGCGGTTCCTGAACTTGCAGATATTTGTAACCTAAGCACTGAGAAACTTTTCGCAGTTTTCTCTGAAAATATGGGACCATTTGAGTATAAGGTATTAGCTGAAGCTATTGGTGAGGAAATCAAAAAGGGTACTCATGGAATTATGATTGGTCATGGAACTGATACTATGAGTCATACAGCAGCGGCTCTATCATTTATGGTACAAAACTCACCAATTCCAATTGTCATGGTAGGTTCTCAACGTTCTTCGGATAGACCTTCTTCAGATGCCACCCTAAACCTAATTCATGCTGCTAAAACTGCTACAGATTCGGATATTGCTGAGGTGATGGTATGTATGTTTGGACCAACATCTGATGAATATGGATTGTTACACCGTGGTACAAGGGTTCGTAAAATGCACTCTTCCTACCGTTCCACTTTCCGTACCATTGGAGACATTCCACTGGCAATGGTAGATAGACAAAAAATAACTCCCCTGAGGCAAGATTACAATCACCGTCGAAATGACAGAAACGTAATTATAAATCCCGTATTTGAGGAGCGAGTATCCCTTTTGTACTATTATCCCAACATGAACCCTGATATAATCGATGCCATGGTTAATCTTGGTTATAAAGGAATTGTTATTGCTGGCACTGGTCTTGGGCATGTAAATAAACTGTTATATCCGGCTATAAAGCGCGCTGTACTAAAGGGAGTTGCCATTTATATGACAGTGCAGACATTGTGGGGATATGTAAACATGTTCGTGTATGATACCGGGCGGGATTTAATGACCATGGGAATGATACCTTCAGAAAATATGCTACCAGAAGTGGCCTACATAAAACTAGGGTGGGCACTTGGACAAACTTCTGACTTGGGTAAAGTTAAGGACATTATGCTAACACCTATTTGTAGTGAGATTACGGAGCGAGAGCCTTATAACGGATATCTAATCTACCAAGGAGGCATTCCTGAGGTAGAGGAATTTATTAAAAAATTTCATAAATAGTTGGAGTCAAAACCACCTTGCATATTTTAGCTATATTTAGGTCATTATAATATTTGAATAGATTTAACAAAAAAAATATATGTGAAAGGTAGTGGTTTATATGGGATTTTTACGTTGGATAGGCGGAATAGTAGTATTCTTTTGGGCTCTAGGCCTTATATTTAGAATTGGTGGCAGTATGATTCATCTGCTACTTATAGTAGCTGCAATAGTTTTTATCGTGGATCTGTTTCTCGGAAAAAGAAGAACTTCATAAACTATTATGATAATCGCTTATGACTCAATTTAAGCACTTTTTTAAAAATAAAAAATAATGCTAACACTATAGTAGTAAAAATCAAATAAGTATATTTGTGCTTAAGCAAGTATGCTTATTTTTCTATTACTTCGTAGAAAAGTATTAATATATTGTAAATATATAAGTTTATTGGTATAATAGCCTCACATATATATTAAGTAAATACATATGTGAAGGGTAGTGTTGTAGATGGGGTTTTTACGCTGGATAGGTGGAATAGTAGTATTATTTTGGGTTTTAGGGCTTATATTTAGGATTGGTGGCGGATTGATTCACACTTTACTTGTAGTCGCTGCAATAGTGTTTATTGTAGATATGATTTCAGGAAAAAGAATAAGATAGTGAACTATTCTATTAATCATATTTTTAATTAAAATTCACAACTTTTTAAAAAAAACAAAAGTTGCCTGTATAATAGAAAGATGGAGTAAGTATATTTGTTTTTAAGCAAATACACTTACTCCATTATAATTTCACCTTTTTAGCAATTCCAGTATATAAATGTTCAAGGTATTCTATATTAACGTCTTGATTTTTCAACATATCTATTCTACTTTTAGCCTTATTTAGACTTTCATTTGCTTCTTCAAAGTCCTTTTGCTTTATACAGGAACTTGCATATTCTAATAAATAATCAACTTTTATCACCACTTGTGCTAAATCTTCTTTATCCTCGTTTACTAGTTTAATCAATAAAGAGTATATCTGGGCGGAACCCTTTGCCTTAAAATTATATAAAAGATCATTATTTCTACTATTTTTTTTTGCCATATTTAATACCTCACTATATTGTGTCAATATCATAATCTATATTATATAATAGTTTCACGTTAAATAACAGGGCTATTTATTTTATCCTATTAACTGCATACGTATATATGTCTTGTAAAGGTTCCTTTTGACACAGTGCATCTTTCATCTATTTTAAACCCCACAGAGGTTATTTGCTGCTCCATATCATCAAAAGTAATGATTACCATTCTATCTGCTATTCGACGGGTACTTTCCATAATAGCTAACTGCTCCTCTGCGGTAATTTGAGTAAATATGCCATAGGGAAGATCAACGATGGCCACATTAAATTTATTTTGGATGTCATTCATGTCACCGATAGTTATTACATCTTCATATCCAAAATACCGAAGGTTTGCCTTGGCATTTTTACCTATGTATGGGTTTATTTCATAACCTTTAATATTAATTCCAATTGAGATAGCTTCAATTAGTACTGTTCCAATGCCACAACAAGGATCGACAACACTACAATCTAGATTATTACCTACAGCTATATTAACAAGGGCCCTACAAACATTCACCTTTAGAGCATTAGAATAAGAAAAAGGCTTTTTATTATGAAATAACCAATCAGAGGCATTGCTTTCACATTCACCAAATATCCATTTATTATCTACTTTTGTGATACCAAAAGTTATTTCAGGATTTTTCATTTCAGCTTCTCCCAGTATATTAAAGCCTATTTCAAATTCAATGCTACGTCCTTCATGAAAGCCCATGATTTCATCAGTGGCATTGATATAAGTAACCTTATAATTTACACTAGCCAGTTTGTCCATAACAATTTGATCAATAATTTGCTTCATTGTTTGTCCAATATACATTATGGAAATGCACTTTTTTATAAAAGGACTTCTAGAGAGATCCACGTAGATATCAGAAAATAAGTGTTTTTCATGGAGTGGTTTATTAAAAAGACATTTTATTTCCATTTTACATAGACTTTCTTCATCTTTGGAATAATTTGTTGTATATAAGTAATTGTTATCCTTTTGTACTAGCTGAAACATTAAAGCGCACCTTCCTTTCTACAATATAAAAACCACCTTATAAAGGTGGTACGTTATTTATATTTTTACTTATAGTATCAGTATATCACAATACTTAGGGATTATTTGAACTTTTGTGAAAATTGTTTAACTATCCCTTCCGAAATTTTCTTGTGAATATTATCTGCTGTGCTAGATTATGTTTATAGCTTTTAAAAACCCATCAACTTTTTTTTCATATTCATCTTTGTTCTTCCAATATGCTTCCGCGTGACCGGTACTGGGTGCAATATATATTTCTTTATAGCCCTTCTTTACTGCGTACATTTGATTACACATAAAAGTAGGCACATAATCATCTTCTTCACCATGAATAAACAATATTGGAATTTCTACTTCAGGTAGAGTAGTTATAGGTGAAACATCTTTGAATTCCCATCCAACTCTAATTTTACTTATTTTACTTGCTAATTTTACTAAAGGAAGCTTTTTTATATTATAATCTTTTTCTAATCTATGTTTAAACAAATCTTGTGCATCAGAGTATCCACAGTCATCTATACAAAAGCTAATTCGCGGGTCTATTGCAATATTTTGAAGAGCTATACCAGCGCCCATAGACTCGCCAAGCAAACCAACTATAATATCCTTTCCTAATTTATCAAATATCCAATCTGTGCATTTTTTCAAATCAAACTTTTCGTAATAACCATAGGAAGTATTTTTCCCACCACTTAAGCCATGATTTCTATGATCATAAATAAAAACAGAAAAGCCTCTTTTTAAAAACATATCCATGTATTTTACAGAACCATATAAACTCCAAGTTATTCCATGACATAAAATTATAGTTTTTTTTGAATCTTTATTTGGAAAGAAGAAACCATGAATTTTATAACCATAATTTGAATCTAGATATACTTCTTGTTTTTCCAAGTTATTAAATCCCTCTACTTCTATTTTACCTTTTTCTATTTCATAATCGTAGGTATAATTATATTTTGCAACTTTAGGAGATATAATAATACTAGAAAAGTGCCAACCTACTATAATAATAGCAATAATAATTAAAATTAATATAAAAATCAGTGTTTTTACCATCTTAAAATCTCCCTTTTTAATCCGATTTACATTCTTATTATAGACATGTCTCCAAATAAAGTAAATAAGAACAAAATAAATTCTGTAGAATCTTATGGATAACCTAAAAGTCCTTATATTTTACTATAAGGACTTTTAAAAAATATACAATATGTTGTAATTCTAAGCTTTCTTTCTACCCTTTAAAAACAATATTATGTAAGTAACTCCACATAATGCAAGTATAGTATAAATCCAAAAGGGTAAGGATGTAAATATATTCTCAGATGCATTATAAATTATAATTGAACTGAGTGCAGGTACTACTAATAAATCACCCTTAAATTGTTTTATAGTTTTAACACCTGATTTTTCTCCATTTACTACAATATTCCACGTGCTTTTCTTAGATAATTTAATGGTTATATCTTCTCTATTTGCATTAAAAGCTACTACGATGTCAGACCAAGTATCCATATTAGCATTGTGAGCTATTTCATATGCTACCACGTTTTCTGGAGCTGCTAAAAATTTTAAATTTTGTTTAATCATTTCCGCTGAAGTCATTCTGAAAGCAGGATGTTCCTTTCTTAACTTTATCAAACCTTTGAAATAATTAACTGTGTCAACGTTTTTAGATTTTAGTGTCCAATCTAGCTTATTTACAGTATCATTAGACTTATATGAGTTATTATTTCCACCTTTTGTTCTTAAAAACTCCTGTCCCGCTTGAAAGAAGGGAATACCTTGTGACGTAAGCACAATAGAATCTGCCATTTTGTGCATCTTTAATCTTATTTCATTACTATCCTTTGGGTTTGTTAAAAGTAGTTTATCCCATAATGTATTATTATCGTGAGCCTCGGCATAAGTTACAGATTGAAGCGGGGCAATCTTTCCCCAGGTTTTTATAAAACTCGAATAATCAATTCCTCCAACTATTCCTCTTTTAATATCTGCCTCTCCATAAGCATTACCATTCACAAAACCCTTGGCCTTTGCATCGAATACACTACCTTTTATGCCATCTCTTATAGTATCGTTGAAAAGTGATATTTCAGGCATTTTACTGGCATTTTTTTGTGTTGCTTTTGCATCGTTTAAAAGAGTGGTACCCATATCCCATCCTTCTCCAATAATGAGAATTGATGGATCTAAACTGCTTAGTTTTTTCCTGATTTCATTCATTGTCTTTATATCAAGTAGGCCCATAAGGTCAAATCTAAATCCATCTAAATTATATTCTTTTGCCCAATACATCACAGAATCCACAATGAATTTCCTTGCCATTACATTTTCTGAAGCAATGGTATTTCCACAACCACTCTCATTTGAAACCGCACCATCTTTATCGTATCTAAAGTAATACCCAGGTACTAATTTATTAAAATTAGAATCATTGCTACTATACATATGATTATAAACTACGTCCATATTTACCCTTAATCCATTGTCGTGAAGAGATTGTACTGCTTGTTTTAATTCTCTAACCCTCGCAACCGGATTGTATGGGTCAGTTGAATAACTTCCTTCAGGCGCATTGTAGTTTTTAGGATCATAGCCCCAGTTATATTGTGCCTTAGTTGACGTTTCATCCACACTAGCGTAATCAAATATTGGCATAAGTTCCACATGTGTCACTCCTAAATCCTTTATATAATCAACACCTGTCCGCTTACCATCAGTTCCTTTTGTTCCTTTTTCAGTAAAAGCCAAATATTTTCCTTTGTTTTCCATGCCACTGTTTTTGTCTATAGAAAAGTCTCTAACGTGTAATTCGTATATAATAGCATCATTTAAATTTGTAAAATTAGGCTTTTCACCTGGATTCCATGTTTCAGGATTTGTTCCCTTTAAGTCTATAACCGCACCTTTGTCTCCGTTTGCAGCCACAGAACGAGCATAAGGATCCACAGCTTCTGTCCAAACGCCCCCAATATTAACTTTATATGTATAAAAAACATTCTTTTGATCTCCATTTAAGTCAAGAGTCCAAGTTCCCTTTTCACCTTTTTTCATACTAGAGTCAATTCCGCTTTTATCATTCCACTTTTCATAGGTTACAAGCTTTACCTCAGTTGCTGTTGGCGCCCATACCCTAAAGCTTGTTTTACTTTTGGAATAAGTATTGCCTAAATCATTTCCTTCATAATAAAACAATTTTTCGAAACCTGCACTTTTCATTACATCTCCAAACACCACTTCCTTATCCGGGAAGCCTAACTTTGAGACTGTAAATTTTTTACTTAGGTTCACATTTTCACTAAGCTCTATTTTGGCAACTGTTGTAGTACCCATTGTTACTTGATCACTTGTTACTTTTTTTATAGTTAAATTTTCTCCATCTGACTTAACTGTAATTCCCTCATTCCCTTGTGATGTAAATGGAAATGCTACGTTTGTTTCTATGCTTATGCTATTCATGTCATCTATTTTTGCAACTGTAAATTCACCTGGTTTCTCTATTGCAGTTACAGGAATTACTGGCAATTTGGTATCTACTGAATTAGCTTCGGCTAGAGAATAATATACTTTAGGGTCCCCTCCTTTAAGCCAAACTTCTCCAACCCTATTATTAAATTGCTGTATAAATCTATCATCAACAGTGTCTTTTTCCCCTTCATCCGTGCGCACAATAAATCCTACTTTATTAAGATCTCCATCAAAGTTAGTTTCACAGATCTGACCAAATTCGTCCTTGCCATTAAATTCAAACTTACTTCCATCTTTTTTATCGGGCCACATCCACATGTTCCATTTTAAATCACTGGCTGTGGTTTTAGCATAATGGACAATTATCTTTGTTTTGCCATTTTGGGCAAAAGTTTGAACACTGGGCATTAATAAAAGCAATTCTGTAATAACTAAAACTGCCGCAAGAAAAATGCTAAGTGTCTTACTTTTGTTCGTCCCTATCTTGAAGTTCATAAATTTCCTCCTCGAAAAAAAATAAGATTATGGTGTTCTAATCTATATTTCTCTAGTTTCTGTAATTTTGTAGTTTTCTAGTAAAGTATTCTACGTAAAATTAATAAACCCTTCATTCATCACAAATTATTATATAAATATAAAATAATATTAGATATTTATTATATAATGACTTGATTTATCTTTTTTGTATAATATTTTTAAATTAGTAATAATAAATTAAGTAGTTAACTTATCAGTTTAAATTAAAAATGATATAATGGATAATGTGCTTACTATTATAACACTTTTAATGAAATTGGGGGATTAATTTATGGACATGAAGGAAAGAAAGAATCTTATACTACAAGGTTCAATGTACAAGGTAATAATAACCTTGGCAGCACCAATAATGATTAGTAATTTAATACAGACTTTATATAGTTTAATTGATGGAATTTGGGTAAGTAAATTAGGTTCAATACAATTTGCAGCTGTATCCTTTGTGTGGCCAGTTATGTTCCTATTTATATCTATAGGAATTGGATTATTTATTGCAGGAACATCAATTTTATCTCAATTTATCGGTGCAGCAAAATACGACAAAGCCTCGCAATATTCCTCTCAGCTTATTGCCATTGCAGTTGTGTGTGCTATTTGTTTTTCATTTGTAGGATATTTAATGAGCCCTGTTATAATAAATGTTATGGGAGCAAAGGGTGATTTGGCTCATTATAGTGAGATTTTTTTAAGGATAACTTTTTTAGATATGCCCTTTACCTTTTTATTTTTCTGCTTTAATGCCATTATGAGTTCACAAGGGAACACTTTAACACCTACTATATTAAGCTCTATAAGTGTTATTATAAATGCTATTTTAGACCCCATATTTATATTTAAATTTAATATGGGCATTGCAGGGGCCCCTATAGCTACTATTACATCAAAGGCTCTTCTTGCCGGCGCTGGATTATATATATTGCATAAATCCACTTCAAAAATAAAACCAAGCTTTAAAAACTTTAATTTTGATAAAAAAATATTAAATAAACTATTTAAGGTTGCCATACCATCTGCTATTGGACAAACAGGTTCAGCACTTGGTTTTATAATCCTTAATGGGTTTATTGTATCCTATGGAACTTCAACACTTGCTGCCTTTGGTATGGTGAATAGAATTACTTCGCTTATTATGCAACCTGCTATGGGAATTGGCGCTTCACTAACAGCTATTGTTGGACAAAATCTTGGCTCCGGTCAATTAGAACGGGTTAAAGAAGCTTTTGTTAAGGCTTTAAAACTTACCATAAGCATTTCAATTTTAGGATGTATAGTGCTTATATGGCAAGATAAACCAGTAGTAAATTTTTTTATACGCTCTAAGGATGACAATCGGGTAATATCTGAAGCTATTGTTTATTTAATTTATATTTCTTTTTCAATGCCCCTAATGGGTATATTCAGCGTATTTCAAGGTATATTTCAAGGATCCGGCCACACGAAATACTCCATGAATATGGAAATAAGTAGACTTTGGTTTGTAAGACTTCCTATGATATTGCTTTTTAAATATTTTACAACCGTTGGCTCCACGGGAATATGGATTTCTATGAGCTCAAGTAACTTAATTATCTGTTTGTATGGGTACTACCTCTATAGCAAGGGTGGATGGCAGGAAGCAATAATTAGAACTAATGATTAAATCACCATCCGCGGTGATGAACTGCCACTAAGATGTTAAGGATAGCAAGTAACTAACTTTAAATTAGTTATTTGCTACCCTTTTTTAATTTAATCATAAATCATTACTTATATTTATTGTCCTCTTGAGTTACCTCTTACAGTTTTCTTTGGTGTTGGTAAAGGAGTTTTAATGTCACCTTTAGATTCTTGACCATTAGAAGACTTGTTATTACTTGAGGGAAAGGCCGGTTTATTTTTAGCCATTATAACACTCCTTACTATTTAATGATTTTACTTTTAATATATTATATAATTATATGGATATATATACAAGTAATTTATGCGTAATCATTGTTTTTAACTACGAATTAACTTTGTCTTTCTGAGAATACCTTATTAATAATCTCTACTCTAGAAATACCTAAAACATTAGATATTTTTAAAGATATGTTTCCATCCTTATAAAGCCTATCCTCGTTTGCATTAATTAAAATGTTAATTTTTTCTTCTAGCTTCTCATATGTCATAACATCGTCTAAATAAAAATCTACTAAATCCTTTAAACACGCTGCTAAGGCTTTTGGGTCCTTATAAACTTTTCTCATAATGTACTCCTTATAATTCATTTTAATGTATATTTCTTCTTGTGTATGTAATTATATTATATCCTAATACATTTAATATTTAAAGATATCTTTAATAAATAATTTTTCATTTTTCAAAGTATTGAGAATACAAACTGTACTAATTTTGATTTTAGCATATATTTGGTTATATATTAGCTAGCCAAACTCTCTTTTAGTAGCTTAGTTAGTTCTATCTCAGGAACGGGCTTACATGCAATATACCCTTGAAACATATCGCAATTATTATTTTTTAAATAATTTAATTGATCAACTGTTTCCACACCTTCGCCGATAACACTTAACCCTAACTGCTTAGCTAAAAGAATTATAGCTCCTGCCATGCTTTTTACATCATCTTCAGACTCTATATCATCAATAAATGATTTATCTATTTTTATAGTATTTATCGGTAACATCTTAAGATATGTAAGCGAAGAATATCCACATCCAAAATCATCCAAAGCTATTCTGATATTATTATTTCTTAATATCTTCAATTTTTTAATTACCAAATCCATTGATTCCATCAATACGGTTTCTGTAATCTCAATTAGTAATAATTTCGGAGAAAGCCCAATATCCTTAAGAGTACTTAAGACAAAATCTGTAAAATCTTTTTTGCAAAAGTTGAAGCGCTGAAACATTTACAGAAACATAAAAATTTGTGAAGCCACTGTCATAAACAGATTTTGCATACTTACAAGCATTAATAATCACCCATTTCCCTATTTGTATTATGCTCCCATTTTCTTCGGCCGCCCTGATAAACTTATCAGGAAAAATAAGCCCGTTTTCAGGTTGTCTCCAGCGAATCAGGGCTTCAAATCCATGAATACCCCCTTGTTCAACACCAATTATTGGTTGGTAATATAGCACAAACTCATCATTTTCTATAGCTCTATGTAGATTTTCTTGCATTTTTGCTTTTTCCATTGCAGTATCACCCATTGTTTTTTTGTAAAAAGTATGTGTGTTTTTTCCTAACTCTTTAGATTTATACATAGCTGTATCAGCATTTTTTAGAAGTTCTTCAAAAGTGGTCCCGTTGCTCGGATAAAAAACAATTCCGCTACTATGGGTAATACGAAACATATTCCCATTAATAAAAGTAGGAGTGGCTAAGGTCTCAATCAAAGTTTTAGAATAGAGTTCTACTTCACTCTTATCCAGAGTATCTTTGATTAAAATGATGAATTCATCCCCTCCAAGCCTAAATGCCATTGTATTTTCATTTCGGATTTCACTCAATCTTTCACCAACATAAACTAAAAGCTTGTCTCCAGTTGAATGACCATAAGAATCATTCACAAATTTAAAATTGTCTAAATCCATAAAGAATAATGCAAATTTTTTATTGGTCTCCTCGCATTTTTCAATTTCCTCAGTTACTATTTCACACAGCTTAACTCTATTGGGAAGGCCTGTTATAGAATCATAATAAGCTAGATAATTGATTTTTTCTTGTTGGTCTTTTATTTTAGTAATATCAGTAAAAGCTCCAAATACTACAGTAGCAGATCCATTTTCATCAAACTCACACTTAGTATTGGAGCGTAACCATTTATAACATTCATTTTTAGACTTTACTCTGTATTCAAAAGATTCTATAGCAATTTTTTCTTGGATTTGTTTTTTAATATTTTTCTTTACCCTTTCAATATCTTCTGGATGAACAATATCAAACCAAGCATTAAAAGGTTCCATCTCCCAACTTTTATAACCAAGAATATCATACAGTTTTTCAGAGAAAAAACGTTTTTTAGCAACCAAGTCGCCCTCCCAAATAATGTCCATGGTTGACTCTGCTACAATTCTATATCTTTGCTCACTTCTCCTAAGTTGTTCTTGATTTTCTATTAATACTTGTAAATTTTCCTTTAACTCTTCATCAGATGAAGCCATTTCCTCGTAGATAGCTGTAACCTCTTCATTTTTTATCATAAGTTCTTTCTCCGCCTTTGTTCGCAGATAAATATTTCTTGAAAGAACAGAAACTAATATTAAGAGAAAAACTATTAAAGCTATTACAAAATATATTAATGCACTATAAATCTCCATTTGTAGCTCCTTATAATTAAGTATTTTAGTTATATATTCTACATAATTACTTGTTTTTCCTTCTTTTACTAAATATCCTTAAATTCTTTTTTTCTATTTCATAACATTCAATTTATATATTTTATAAACCTTTACCATGTAAAAATATGCAGCTAAAACAAAAACTGTCTTGCCTAATGATATTAATGGTAAGCGACAAACCTTACCCACTTTCAAATGCATATACTCAATTGTATTTGCTATTCCATCTTAAAAAAATAAAGACATAGAATTAGTTGACCTTCTATCTCTTTATTTATACTGGCATTTATGATTTTTACTTTTTAGTGACCTATCCATAAAATACACCTTTTGTTATGTACATTTCTTATGCTACCTTAGTTATCTTATTAAAGCAAATATTCATTAATTGCATCCTGCCAACTTCTAGTTATATCACCAGTAGTTAATTCTAGGGTATAATTTCTAAGTACTGAATATTCAGGTCTTTTTGCCGCTCTTGGAAATTCATCCGTGCTACAAGGCAAAACTTCTGTAGTAATACCTTTAAGTCTAAATATTTCTTTAGTGAATTCATACCATGTGCACTGGCCTTTACATGTACAATGAAAAACACCGTAATTCTTATCCTCTACAAGTTTTATTATCACTCTAGCTAAATCAACGGTGCTGGTAGGTGTTCCCTTTTGGTCATTAACAACTTTTAATGTTTTATTTGTTTTGCTTAAAGCAAGCATGGTCTTTACAAAATTATTTCCATCTCCATAAAGCCATGCGGTTCTTATTATATAGTGCTTAGGATTATGACTTTTAACCAATAATTCTCCTGCAAGTTTTGTTTTTCCATAGACCGTCTGCGGATTAACTTCATCAAACTCTGTTAGTTGTTTATCTATATTACCACCAAAAACATAGTCTGTTGATACTTGGACAATTTCTGCACCAATTTCATTTGCAGCTGAGGCTAAATTTTTAGCACCTATTGTATTTATCTTATATGCCATATCTATTTCTGTCTCGCACTTATCCACAGCCGTAAGTGCAGCGCAATTGATAATTACATCTGGTTTTCTTTCATTAATAAAGCTATATACTACCTTAAGGTTTGTTATATCCAAATCCGATGAACCAGTAAGTATTAAATCAATACCTTTTTTATCTTTATATTGTTTAGCTAGCTCTCTACCTAGCTGACCATTCGCTCCCGTAATTAATATTTTCATAATTTATACCCCTCTTTTAAATGGAAAGTTTTATTAAATAGATACCATATTATACAATTGTTTTTAACTAATTTATACTAATATATTTCTAATATTAATATTTTTTATGTTTTTTTCAGAATAATTATCCATAATATATAAATATATATATATCATGAAAATGTAGCTTGACCACCCAATTTTATTATGCTATATTAATATCACTAAATATCTAAAATATTTAGTATAAATTTAATATAATTTGGTAAAACTGTTACCGACAATAGCAAACTTATTGAAAAATAAGGACGCAAAGCTATAGGGCCTTTCGTAAGAATGGTAGCCTGGCCACCAAATTAAGAGTTTTTGTTTTTTGCAAAAATAATCTTCATAGGTACTATTTAAAACTTTTTTTACCGACAATAGCAAACTTATTGAAAAGTAAGGACGCAAAGCTAAAGGGCCTTTCTCACGAATGGTAGCCTAGCCACCAAAATAAAAGGAGTGTATTAATGTGTTTAAAAAAAGTATTGTAAAATCAAGTGCGGTACTCTTATTTACAATGTTATTTATAAGTTCAAATGTTAGTGCTAGTACAAGATGGACAAGCCGTGTTTCTAAAAATACTCCAAAAACTACTACCACTACTACAACTACTCCTGTTGTTGTAACTACTCCCGTTGTTGTAACCACTCCTGTTATTGTAACTACACCTGTTACTACCGCTACCAGTACTTTAACTAATTCTATTAATATTAAAGACTTTGGTGCACATTCAATTGATGAAAGTGGTTATTCTACCTTTGACAGCAGCGCTGCTATAAATAGTGCTATACAAGCTGCCAAAACTAAGGGAATCACATCCGTAGATTTCGGAAGTGGCCGTTATTATGCAAAGGATATATACCTAGAAAGTGATATAACTTATTTTTCTACTCAAGGTGCTGAATTAATAGCCTCACCAGATATTAGAGTTTGGGGTAGTGTGCTAACTGCTGAAAAAGAAAAAAATATTACACTTACAGGTTTAAAAATAAATGGTAATAAAGATCTTGTTCCTGGCACCGATATGTGGGGATCATACTTAGTTTCCTTTTATGAGAGTACTAATGTAACTGTTACTAACTGTTATTTACACAATAGCTGGTCACTGGCAATCGTACTTGAAAATAATTGCAATAATATTACCATAAAAAACAACGAAATATATGATACAGACTGTGGCATAATATCAACAAAAGCTGCAAGTAGTAATATCACGATAGATAACAATATAATTCATGGCAATATAAATCAGATGTCTGAGCCTATAGCTATTTATAACACAAATGTAAATGGTCTATCTCATGATATAACAATAACCAATAATGTAGTATACGGTAAAAAATCTGCTAGTGGAATATTAGTTGTTAATGCTACTAAAGTTCTCATTAAAGGTAATACTGCTTATAATTGTAATAGTGGTATAACTGTTGGTCTTGATAAGAATATGCTAGAGTCAGATATGACAATATCAAATAACATAACAGTAACTGAGAATACAGTTTATAACTGTTATACAGGCATTGTGGCTGAAGTTTCTGATTCTTCAATATTTAGTAATATTGTGCATGATATAACTGGTCAAGGTATAGTTCTAACTTCAGTTCATACAAATACTTATAGCACAAATAGTAAAATATATAATAATAAAATCACAAATGTTAATTCCATATTAGGTGAGCAAGAGCCTGCGATCAGATTAGTAAACACTTCTAATTGCACCGTAAGTAGCAACACAGTTTCAGATACAAGAACTGTAGTTAATCATTACTTTGTTATACAAGTAAGGGGAGAAAATGCTACTAACAATACAGTTGAAAATAATATTGATCTCGGTAAGACCTTAAGCTCTGGTTATTCAATATACATACAAAACGCTAAGAATACTATTGTTAGATACAATAAAGGCTCTATACTAGATCAAGGTACGGCTAGTACATTGTAGCTAATAAATAATAGGATTATAATAAATTTAATTCTTACATAAAAAATAGACTACTTAATTGAAAAGTAGTCTATTTTTTAATTTTAGCTAGCCTATTTTTTAAGACTTATCCTGTGTTTTATATTAGCAATCAAAGACATAGTGGATAATAATATTACTGATTTATTTTTTAATAAATTAATTATAATATCCTCGATTATACTATTTTTATATATTATATTTTCATACTTATAATCATCAAAACTCTTTTCAACTGTTGGATTATTAACAATGCTCCTGATTTTTTCAACTTTACTTTTGAAATTATCCAAATTACTAGAATCAAAAACATACATTGCAACATCCTTGACTTCCCTCAGAAAATCACTGGACATTTTATACCTAACTTCTCTTGAATTTAGCTTCCAATTCTCTAAGTACATAATTTTATATTCATATAATTTTAAAACCACTTCAAATTCATGTTTATGATATTGTTTTGAAGCACTATTAGGAACATTTTGATAATGATAATAGGGTGTAGAAATATAGAACACTCGTTTTGAGTAATTGAATAAATCCATATTAAAAAAATAATCTTCTCTTATATTAATACCAGGGAGAAATCTTATTTTATTTTCTTCTAAATATGATCTAAGATAGATTTTATTGTTTACAGAAGTAAAAATGCCAGCAATCAACATTTGCATGCAAATTTCATCTTTTATAATATCCTGTTCCATTAAAACACCACTTTTAAAAGGATGTTTGATAACCTCTGAAATATGTCCATTAATGTCTTCCATTTGAAAATCGCAGATAACTATATCACAGTTATTTTTTATTGCCTTTGAATATAGCACCTCATACATCTCTTCCTGGGCCCAGTCATCAGGATCAATAAATCCGATATATTGTCCATTTGCAATAGACATTCCTGCATTTCGAGCAACACTAACCCCTTGATTTTTTTGATGAATAACCACAATTCTTGAATCTTCTTCTTCATACTTGTCTATAATTTGGCCTGATTTATCAGACGAACCATCATCTACAAGAATAACTTCTATGTTTTTTATTGTTTGATTTAATACAGAATTAATTGATTTATTCAAATATTTTTCCGCGTTATAGATTGGTATAATTACGCTTATATAAGGCTTCATTCGCATATTCCCCCTAAAAATCACACTGAATCCCCAATGGTGCAACATCAAGTGCTGTTATCTAAAAAATAATATCATAGTGCACACATTAACTTAATGTGTACGCTATTTAACGCTTACTAATTTCTTATTTGTTACTTAAATTTTGTTTTATTATAACTAAAAACCCATACAATCGATAATCTATAGCTACAAGTATTGCAATTATTTTAGCTTTCATTGATACATTTAAACTTCTGCAGAAACACATCAATTTTCGTCGAACATTATTTTGAATCTTAGATTTATTAATTATATCTAAATAGCAAGATTTATACATTGATCTCAGCATAGTAATATTTGCTGATACATACGCTATGTTTATTGATTTTATAGATTTAGGATATTTTTGTACTGCGACATTAAAAATTCCGTCGAAGGAATCTATGTAATCTAATTTCTCAATTGTAAATTCACTTTGAACTATACTATCAATCCGTTGAAGGTAATTGTATCCAATATAATCTGTAAATACTACACAATATGCTTTTTCAAATAATCTATATGTTGTGAACATATCTTCATATAACTTTCCAACAGGGTATCTAATATCTTCAAATAAATCTTTCTTATATAATTTGTCACATGCATGGCTAGCAAAATATTTATTATTAAACAACGAATTAAAAGCGTCTTCATTATTAAAAACAGTATAATTATTGGTTAATTCATAATTTTCTACGCAACCTTCTGTTACTTCATTATATCTGCATATTGAAATTCCTGCTGAACAGTCTATTGCATTCTTATATAAGATACTAGGATTAATTCGAAATCATTAAATGTTTGAGCTAAAATGCTATCTATGCATTTATTAATGTATTTTTCTACTTTATAAACAGTTACAATTATACTAATTATTGGCATTTTGCATCTCCCTACAAAACTGACTATCCCTTCATTATTTCAATCCCCTACCTACGTGTACTTATCACTAAAATATCCTACACAATGATTGCTACGGGATGCTTAGGTTTGTTCCCGACAAATGAATGATATCACGATTTTTTTTTGTTATATAGATAGTGATGGCTCTTACTTAAATTTGTTAGTAAAAATATTTAAATACTTTTTTACAAAGCCTAAAGCATATTTAAATGATTTAATTTCAAAAACAGATACAACTATAAAAAATATAGGAAATATAATAATTAATAAAATAAATCCTGTTTTTGCAAATTTAATATATGAATTAGGCGCTATATTTAATTTATTTGATGTAACAACTATACTTAGAAATAAAACAATATTTACAAGCCACCTTTTATACGTAATTAATGAACTCCTTTTAAGAATCCGTCTACTTGTATAAATTATTATATCATTTGTTCTGTATAGTAGAGCAATAATAGTTCCTATTAAAACCCCATATATTCCAAATTTATTTACGCATATAAGTGATACAACAATATTAATTGCCGCCTCAAGAATCGTTCTATTTTGTGTTTTTTTAAAATGCCCTGCTACACTTATTGCATTAACTCCAGGAATTCTTGCAAAAGACATCAAATTTAATGTCACAAAGAGGATAGGTAGCCATGAATCAATGTAATTTATATCTGTAATTCCTGCTGTATAAAGTTTCATAAATGGCAATACTAATATATACGTTATAGAATATAAAGCGAATACTGTTGCCATATAATACAATTCATATGCATCGTATAAACTTAAAAATTTGTTTCTATTTTCATAATAAGTAGAGCCAAGTGTAAATACAGCAGCTGAGTTTATATTGTTAATAAAATTATTTATCATCTGAAATACTAGATTATACATTACATAAATACTAACCACTTTCAATCCACAAAATATAGTTAATATAAATACATCCGTATTATTAAAAATCATAGTTGATATCTCATGTATTAACACCGAATTTTTCTGTGATATAGCAGAATAGTTTGGCTTTACATTTAAATTTATCCACTTATATTTTTTCTTTATATAAAGTGAAATCAAAATCATCTGTAATACATTAATTATAAAATATGCTAATTGAATTAATATAATATTATACCCAAGCATTAATAAAGTTATTTTTGTAATATTAGTAAGTATGTTTATAATTATGCCTATATTTGTTACAATGTATCCTTTTCCTTCCGCTGTTAAAAGCAATTTAAATTTAGCTTGAAAAAAGAAATTTATCACACCAACCATACCAGTCAACAATATTACTAAAAATACAGATACATTATTAATTTCAGATTTAATACAAACGGAATACACTATTGACATAGTAAGAACAGCTAATAAATAAAATCTTCCTGTTTTTTTATAATATTTTGATGTTGCTGACAATATACTATTTATACTATATTTATCATCTAAGGACAAAGGTTTATAAAGTGCCTGGATAGTAGCTGTACCCACACCTGCTTCCAAAATACTCATATAAACAAATATTTGACCTATAGATGCCATAAATCCATTTGCTTCCGAGCCAAGTTTTAATATAAAAAGCCTTGGTATAAGTATACCAAAAGCAATTGTCACTATCTGACTTATAAAACCGAATGTCATATTATAAAAACTCCGTCTAGCTTTCATTATTTCTCCCTCATTTTAACTTAGTAACGTCCCCTTCTAAATCACACTGATTTAACGTATTTATATTTATTTTCAAATTTTATTAGTAGACCAGATATAGCCCAAAAAAAATATCCAATTTGAACTGTATAAAGAGCCGAATTATATATTAGCGTCAATAATACGGTAATTACACAACCAATATACGCAAAAACTAATAGTTTTTCTTCTTCTTTTTTAACTTGATTATAAATTTTAAAACTTTTAAATAGCATAATAATAAAGATTAATAGAAATATACCTAGTCCCAAGAATCCATTTTCAAGCACATAGTAGGGAATGAAAAACCAATTATAATTTAATTGAGAGTACTTTTTAAAATAATCACCTTGTAAACTTTCATATTTGTTTGGTGATGCATTACCAAGTCCAACTCCAATTATTTTTTTTGCATAGTCTTTAAGTACTAAATCATTAATTGTCCCTATCCCACTGAGCCTATTAATTGTATTTCCATCAGAATTATAAGAACCAGAGACTAATATTGACTTTAAATAATCTTTACTATATAAATTTTCAGCACTTGAAAAATCAGAAAAGACTTTAAGGTATAAGGTGGTAGAAACCATTACCAAACCAACAATTATAATACTAAATAGAATAACCTTTTTTAATAACACTTTATAATTTCCATTAGTAATTACTGATAAAATAATCATAATATATAATAGGATTGGTATATAAAAAAATGAAGCTTTAACTGATCCTAAAATAAATTGAGCAAAAATTATGACTAAAAAAATAAGTATTCCACTTATTTTTATTTTTTTATGAACATAGTTAGATATCCAAAAAGAGCAAATAAACATTAAAAATATTAGCGTTATTCCAGTGCCTTTAATACCAAAAAAACCAGAAATGTTATCAAAGTCTACCTCTTTAAAATGTTGAAAAATTATAACTCCTAATTGCATCATAATAAAATACTTGAAAAATGTTATTACGTTTCTATAGTCAAGCTCAATATCTAAATACTGAAAACCTACAAATATAATAAAGAATCTATACAAATTTCTAATCCCCCAAATAAAGGGTAAGGTAGAGTAATTATTTATTAAAAGTGCAATTAGCTGCAACACAAAAATTAATACTATATATTTTAACATGGAATTATTTATCTTTCTTTTATGTTGAAAGATAGAATATATAATTTTTATAAATATAAAGACCGTCAATATATCAACGGAGTATTGTATTGAAGAAGGAAAATGTAACTCTTGTATTAAAAACCCATTAAATATTGCGAGTATAACTGTTGTAATTAATAATACTTTATTACTTTTCATTAAAAAAATCATAAAAAACATGGCCACAACTATAATATTAAATTTCAATAATATATCATTTCCCAAAAATATATTAGCTATAAAAATCAATATATATAATGAAATAATGAAGCCTTGTAATCTTTTCTCTACTTTAAGATTCATAGTATCTCCTACCTTTTTATGAAATTCGTATGTACATTCAATCTATTTAATTATACTTTTTAGATAGGGATTCAAATTGTTTAATATAATGTTTTCCCAAGTAAACGTGCTCACTGAATTAACTATTTTCCCTTTGTTATAACCTTCAAATTTAGTTATTATATCATTTAAGCCCTCACAAAAGCCTTCCGGTGTGTCAGCAATAAGTATTCCATTAGTAGTATTAATTATTTGTGCGTTTTCAAAGGTATTTGTAGCAATACAAGGCAGACCTGAAAGTAAATATTCAAAGGTCTTTGTTGGTGGTTGAAAGTTGAAATATTCCGTAATTGGAATATATGATATCCCAATATCCGCTTTAGAAACAAACCCCATGGCCTTCGTATATTCTAATTTGCCATGATTCACTACAACATCCTCTAAATTTAAATCCACAATATATTTTTCAATTATTTTTTCATCCTCTGAATTTTTGCTATAACCAATAATGTCATATGTTATATTAGCAGCACTGTCCCTATATTTGCTCATAAAAATGCTTATTCCCAGTATAGTTTGTTCGATTTTTCTTTCATAAAGCGTACCTACATATATTAGCTTTAACTTTTCATCCTCATATTGCATATCCGCACTTTTTTCAAATATATTTTTATCAGCACCCAGTGGTAGTTTATGAACTTTTAAACTATTAATTTTCAAATGCTTTTGTAGATGCTTTGATATAATTGAAACATTAGAGAATAAGTAGGCTTCTAATTTAAGAATTAAATTCTTTGTTTTTCTTACTATTTTATTTTTACTTATGGCACCAGTTCTTATATCTAAATTATAAGTATATTTGTTTCCTAAATACAATTTAATAGTGCTACAACCTACAAAGTAATCAACAAATATAAGATTCGGATTAAAATGCGCCGCAATGCCTTTTGTAATTTTAGCAAATTTAATTCTTTTAGTATATTTATTATCATTCTGGATGTAATGAACTACTATGTTTTGATTTTCTATTTTAGGTAGTCCATTGTCTACGCAAACTATTTGAATTTCATATAGTTCACCTAAGTATTCACAATACTTTAGTGTATCAATAAGATATCCAAACTGATTATTAGATACAAATAATATTTTTTTCATAATAGCTCCTTAAATTAAATCATTATATACCTTTTGTATTGCATTTAAATGAGTGCTCCTATCATAGTTTTCTTCAACTGCACTTCTGCCGTTCTTACCCATTAAAACACATTTTGCGTCATCCTCTAATAATTCCATTATTTTCTTAGTTAGATCTATTTCATTCCCGCTTTCAAATTTTACTCCATTGTCATATATAAGCATCTCTGGTATTCCCGCAATATCTGCTCCCACTATAGCTTTTCCGTAAGCCATACATTCAAGCATTGACATAGGTCCATTTTCATACCATTCTGATGGTATCACCATAAATCTACTATTACGTATTAACTCTTTAAGCTCAAGCCCGCTTTTAAAGCCTGCAAATTCAACATTTTTCATTTCATTTTTTTCTACATAATCTTTAAGTGCCTTATCTAGTGGTCCTGTTCCAACAATAATTAATTTTGATTTATTCACCTTTTTCATGGCTTTTATTAATGTTAATATACCTTTTTCTTCTGACAATCTACCTATATAAACAAAATAATCCTCATATTCGTATTTAGGTTCAAATTCCAGTGCATTTATAAAATTAGGAATGTGAACTACTTTTTCCTTAGGCATCCCAAACTCAATTAACTTTTCTTTATAAAAATTACTAGGAGTAATAAACATATCAATTATTTCATAACTCTTTAATAATTCATGCAAATATCCTTCTATCACATTTACTAAACTAAACACTTTAGAGTCCTTGACACAATTATTTACAGCGCATTTATAATATTTTTTACCTTTGCACTCCTCACATATCCCCTTACTATTGAACATTTTATAATTCAAACAAACTGATTTCAAATCGTGTACAGTATATACTACTGGAATATTATTCTTCTTTAGTGGATATAAAATAGATGGACTTAATTGATGCTGAAATATATGTAAATGTGCAATGTCAGGCAATGCATCTTTTATAAGTCTGCTAATATTTTTTTTGGCGTTAAAATTATAGATGATTTTACCTGCATTTATTATTTTTCTTATAATACTGTTATTCATATATTCAATGTTATTTATAAAATATTTCTGGTACTCAGTTTTAAAATTTTTTTCATCCTTCATAGAAAATGGTATTACAGTATGCCCATTTTTCTCCAAGGCAGCTTTTAACCCAAAGTAATAAGTTTCACTTCCACCTTTTATATAATAAAATTTATTTACAGCTAAAACTCTCATAAATCACCCCTACCTAATTAAAATAATTCTTCATATTTTTTAACTATCTTGTCCCAAGAATAGTGTTTTATAATTCTTGCTTTCGCCTTTAATGAAAATCCAACTATATCATCGTTGTTATAGTTATCAACTTCATCAATTAATTTGCTCAAATCTCCTGAATTTTTGTTAAAATAAAGGGCTCCATTTTTCCCCACCTCTTTATTAAAGTTTACGTCTAGTAAAAGATTAAGGGAGGTTGAAGATAATGCCTCTAGCAGTGATGGATTTGTTCCTCCCACTTCATGTCCGTGTAAATAACAGTAGGCTTCTTCTCTGATTTTTTTTAACAATTGCTCATGGTAAACAGTTCCAACAAATTTTATTCGCGTGTCCCCATTAAATTTTGTGTTTATTAATAATTCCTCAAAAAATTTGTTTTTCTCCACATTAGTGATTATAACTAGTGGTTTTTCAGTTGAAGATTTCATATATTCTCTTATCATAACTTCATAATTATTTTCTGGTACAAATCTTCCTACTATTAGTGAATACTGTTTTTTCTCGATATTATTTTCCATTAACCATTTAACAAGCATTTCATCATTACCATCTAATTTAGATTTTTCCACATCTGCTCCATAAGCTATAAAAGTAGTCTTAGGTTTAAATTGTTTGTAATCAGATTTAATATACTCCTCAATACCAATAGAATCACATATTATTAGATCCGAGTACTTTATCATTAGTCTTTCAGAATATTTCCAGTATGCTTTTATTGCTTTATTCCATTTAGTTCGCTTCCACTCATGTCCATCAGGATTTACATAAACCACTATACCTAGCTTTGCGAGTCTTTTCTTACAGACTGCTAAATATGGTCCTATTCTACAAGCTAAAATGTATATTATACAATTAGATAAATTATTATCTTTTATATATACTTCACACTTTTTCAATGCATCTATATCATATAGTAGTGCCTTAGCACTTCCAATGTTTTTTCCTTTTACATTAAAACATCTTGCCCCATTATGTTCAAATTCATCATCATTGTCACTTAGACATGCAACATGATATTTTATATTATTGTTTTTTTTGTAAAAAGTCAGCTTATCCACAAAAGTTTCGAATCCACCATATTTTGCAGGTATTCCTTTTGAGCCTATAATAAATACATTTACCACGCTTCGCCCCCACTTTAGTCTATTTGTTTACTTTTCCATAATAATTTTTAAAAAATCTTTTTGTATTTAAATCTGTTTTATTAAAAACCACCCCTAAAAAAGTAGCACCTACACTATCTAATATTTCTTTTCCTTTCATAACAACCTTTTTATCAACTTCCCCTATTCCAACTACATATACACAAGCATCTGCATATTTTGATATTATTTTCGCATCCCCTGCAAGTGTTACCGGGGGTGTATCAATTATAATATAATCAAAACTTTCTTTTAACCCTTGCAAAAATTTATTTAGCTTATCTGAGCTCAAAAGTTCAGCCTGGTTTATTGTTTTAATTCCGGCTGTAAGTACATACATATTTTCTTGTTTGGTGACCCATTCTGCTTCATCAAACTTTACTTGCCCTAATAGAATATTTGATAGTCCACTTTCGTTTGAAACCCCAAACATATTATGTAAGTTTGGTTTTCTTGAATCACAATCAATTAGAATCGTTTTTTTACCACTTTCAGCCATAACAGCAGCCAGATTTGAAGCAGTTATAGTTCTTCCTTCATTAGACCCTGCACTTGCTATCATAATGATTTTCAACTCTTTTTCAAGAGATAATAGCTGAACATTGTTTTTTAAATTTCTATAAGCTTCTGAAATTGGTGATTTTGGGTTTTTTATACTTATTACTTTCCCTAAGTCCATATATAACACTCCAATCATCTCTAAATATTAATTTCACTGGTCTACTTTATACTTTTGTATATTTCCTATTACTGGGAGTCCTAACTCCTGTTCCATGTTGTCTTCGTTTTTTATAGTTGTATCCATATAATTCATTAAAAGTAAAATAGACATAGAAGCAATTAATCCTATTAAAAATGATATCCCCGTATTACGTATGTTAAATTTATTAGCTGTGGCTTGAGGCTCTTTAGCATAATCCATTATTTGAGTTTTTCCATTTGGATAAATTCTATGAGATTCTTCTATAAATGAGTCAGAAACTGCATTTATAATATCTAAAGTCTGCTTTTTATCAGGTGTCGAAGTTGTTATTTTTAATATAGACGTGTTGAGTTGTATATTAATAGTAATAGCATTTTCTATTTCTATAGGCGATACTGCTCCATTCAATTTCGCACTAGCTTTTTCAGCCACTGAGTTAGATTTCGCAATTTCAATATATGTTTTAATTAGATTTTGATTATTAGTAGCATCATTTTCCTGACCAATAATAATAGTTTCATCAGTAAAATAATTAACTTCTCCTGGATTAATACTAAACTTAACCCCTGCTATAGTTGATAATAATGTAATGAGTATTATAATCCATTTTCCTCTTTTTATAATATTTTTATATTTTCTCATGTCTAATGTCATATTACTATCCCCACTATCCTTACTATCCATCCAAATTCCCCCTATAATATTTAAAGTTCAACTCTATTATTTTTAAAAGATGATGCACTTTTATCCTTTTCTGAAAGCAAAACTTCCTTTATACCGTTTATTGGCCATTCTATTCCAATTTCTTCATCATTCCAAGCAATTTGACCTTCTAACTCCGGTTTGTAGAGGTTTGTACATTTATAAACAAATTCTGCCTCATCAGAAATTACAAGAAATCCATGGGCAAAGCCCTCTGGAACATAAAACTGCCTCTTATTTTCCTCCGTAAGCATTACTCCCTGCCATTTACCATAGGTTTCAGAGTGCTTCCTTAAATCCACAGCTACATCAAAGACTTCGCCTCTTAGAACTCTCACAAGCTTTCCTTGAGGATACTCTCTTTGGAAGTGAAGTCCTCTAAGCACTCCCTTTTTAGACTTAGATTGGTTATCTTGAACAAATACCATATCAAGCCCAGCTTCTTTAAACTCACCATAGTTATAAGTTTCCATGAAATAGCCTCTGCTGTCTCCAAAAACTGTAGGCTCTATTATAAATAAATCTTTTATTGTAGTTTCCATAAAGTTAAATTTCCCCATTATACTACTTATACCCCTTCGTACATATTCTCATAGTATTTTTGATAATCTCCATTTGTAACATTTTTCATCCATTGCTGATTATCCAGATACCATTGAATAGTATTTTTTATACCTACTTCAAAAGTTGTTTCAGGATACCAGCCTAACTCTTCTTTTATCTTACTAGGATCTATTCCATATCTTCTATCATGACCTTTTCTATCTTCTACATATTTAATTAATGATTTTGTTATTTCCTTGTCTACTTTTTCATTTAAATATGAAATAATACTATTAACTATTTCTATATTAGTTCTTTCATTATGCCCACCAACATTATAGACTTCCCCGATTCTTCCGTCTTGAAGCACCATGTCAATTGCCTTACAATGATCTTCAACATACAGCCAGTCTCTAATATTTAGACCATCTCCGTATACCGGTAAATCCTTGTGATGCACACAATTGTTTATTAAAAGAGGTATAAGCTTTTCAGGAAATTGATAAGGTCCATAGTTGTTTGAGCATCTAGTTATATTCATTGGCATTTTATAAGTATCAAAGTAGGCTTTAACCATTAAGTCGCTGCCTGCTTTCGATGCGGCATATGGGCTGTGTGAATCAATTGGTGTTCCTTCTATAAAATAACCTTTCTCTCCTAGTGAGCCATATACCTCATCCGTTGAAACTTGAAGGAATTTAACTCCCTCCTTAAAACCACCTTCAGTGTACCAAAAATTTTTAGCACAATTTAAAAGATTTACTGTTCCAAGTATATTTGTTTGAACAAAAACTTCCGGATCTTTTATGCTTCTATCCACATGTGATTCTGCTGCAAAGTTTACAACATAGTTAATATTGTAATCCTTGAATAACTTTTCTACTAATTCCTTATCACATATATCTCCCTGAATAAAAGTGTAATTTGGGTTGTCTTCAATTTCTTTAAGATTTTCCAAATTTCCTGAGTAAGTTAGTTTGTCCAAGTTTACTATTCTAATATCAGAATATCTTTTTAAGATATAGTGAAGAAAGTTAGCCCCTATGAACCCTGCACCACCTGTTATTAAGTAAGTCTTCATTTCACTCCCCCTAGTACTAAATGTTTTGTTGCAGCTACTTCTTTTAATGTTTCTATATTTAATTCTTCATATTCTACGGCAATATTCATTAGATAATTCCCATATCCAGATTTCAAAAATGGTTGTGCTAATTGTTCAAGTTTTACTTTAGTTATCCAACCCTTTATATAGGAAATCTCTTCTAGACATGCTATATATGTACCTTGAGTGCTCTGCACCGCCTCTACAAAATTTGAAGCCTTAAGCATGGTCGCATGTGTCCCCGTATCAAGCCAAGCCATTCCTCTACCAAGTAGCTCCACCTTAAGGGTTCCTTCATTCATATAACCTATATTTAAATCCGTAATTTCAAGTTCTCCCCGCTTGGAGGGTTTTAAATTTTTAGCTTTTTCTACAACAGTGTTATCATAAAAATATAGTCCTGGAATAGCATATTTTGATTTTGGGTTTTCGGGTTTCTCTTCTAGGCTTAGTGCCTTACCATCTTTATCAAACTCCACCACACCATAAGAATTGGGATTTTGAACATAGTATCCAAAGATAACAGCGCCCTTATCCAAAGCTGCAGCTTTACTAAGATTTTGGGTAAAGCTTTGTCCCCAAAATAAGTTATCTCCAAGTATCATGGCTACCTTATCTCCACCAATGAATTTTTCTCCAATTATAAACGCCTCAGCGAGTCCCTTTGGTGCTTCTTGAACTGCATATTCTATTTTTAGCCCCAATTCACTTCCATCTGCAAATAGCTCCACAAAGCTTGGTAAATCTCTGGGTGTTGAAATTATTAATATTTCTCGTATCCCAGCTAACATTAAAACAGACATAGGATAATAAATCATTGGTTTGTCATATATGGGCACTATTTGCTTGGATAGTGCTTTTGTAACTGGATATAATCTAGTACCCGATCCGCCAGCTAATATAATACCTTTCATAAATAAAATTCCTCCATATCAAAAGAATAAAGACAAGTTATTTTACACTTTATTTAAAATTATACAATAATAATTTTAATTTCATTAGAGACAGCTCTTTTACTATTAAATTTACATTTTATCTTATTTATTCTATGACGCTCCTCTTTTGGCAAAAACCACAAAAACAGTCTTCATAATTATTTTCAAGTCTAACCACACTGACCACTGATCAATATATTTAGTATCAAGAGTAACTACTTCATCAAAATTAGTTATAGCGTTTCTTCCACTTACTTGCCACATACCTGTAATACCAGGTTTTATACTTATTCTACGCCTATGATAACTCTTATAATGTCTTACTTCATCTACTGTGGGTGGTCTTGTACCTACTAAACTCATATCACCTTTTAGTACATTTAAAAATTGTGGAAACTCGTCTATGCTTGCTTTTCGCAAAAATTTCCCAACCTTTGTTACCCTGGGGTCATTTTTTAATTTAAACATCAAATCTCCACTCATTTCATTTTGAGAAGCCAGTTCTTTTTTTCTTTCATCAGCATCTATATACATTGAACGAAATTTATATAGTTTGAATATTCGACCATTCATTCCAACTCTATTTTGATAATAAATAACTGGTCCTGGGGAATCAAGTTTTATAGCTACCGCTGCTACAATCCATATTAAACTACTCAATATTAGTCCAACTGAAGCACCAATTATATCCATAATCCTTTTTAAATATAATTGCAGATTATTTAATGAAATAGAGTGTACGGTAAGCATAGGGAATGTTCCTAAACTTGCAACATGAACTCTGGAAAGCGTCATGTCTGATAATTCTAATAAGATCCTTGAAGTAATACCCATCTCATTACATACTAATATATACTCTTTAATTTCATTAAAATTTCTTATGGGTATAGCAAAATAGATTTCATCTATTACATGTTGCTTAAGGCTTTCTTGAAAATTAGCCACATCTTCTTTTAACTTATTTTTGTCTAAATCTATATTTTCGCCTATAGAAAGACAACTAGATACGTGAATCTTAATATTAGTTTTCTCTATAAAATGATTGAATTTTTCGTACATACTTGGAGCACCTACAAACATCACTTGTTTTATATGCTTATTGTTAGGATTTTTTAAAACATATAAAAGGGTATATCTTTCAATAAGCATGACAATAAGTGAAATTAAGAAAAAAAAGAAAAATAATAATCCATTATACATTGTTTCCTTTATTGAGCTCCTAAGCAAAGCTACTAGCAATGACGAAAATAATGTAGAAAATAAGATATATTTAAATATTCTATCATAATAAGTAAAGGTTGTTGTATCATACATTCCATTTACACCCATTATAAATGTCCATATTGGAATATATATAATAACTACCCATAAGTAATCTTGGATACTATTAATTGGTAGAAATTGAGATGTTATGATATATGAGATGCAATAGGCTAACATTAGACTGAGGACGTCAGTCAAAAAATGAAATATATTAAAAAATACGAGTTTATTTGAAGTATTCACTTTTATCCCTCCTTATTTGAAATGTTTAATAGTTTCTTTTATTTTCCTTAACATATATAAAATCTCTCAATTGTTTTCCATCACAAAAATGTAGGGACTAATATTTATTATACTTTTTCACAAAATATAGATATTACTCCACCTTCTCCAGTAGAATCTTGCCTAGGGCCGTAAACATCATCATTCCTTCTGAAATGTCGTTAAATCATAATTTCAACACATTTATCTATATTGCTTATTATGCTCACATCTAGATTGTTGTTTATTAAATTAACTTTTTTCAGCGCTTTGAGCTTTGATAACAATCTAGTATCGCTCACATTATTGTTTGCTAAATTCAATTCTTGCAATTCTAAGAAATATTCTATGCCTCCAATATTTGAGATGTTCTTGCCTGCTAAATCAAGTTTTTTTATATTTATTAATTTGTTAATTGGTATCCACTTATTTTTAGGATTTAAATTTAAAATTTTTCGTACTTCTCTTTCAAAGTTACTATCTATAAAGGTTGCTACTCCAGCAATTTCTGCTAGTGTATAAAATTCTAGATCTATTTTTTTTGCTTGGTTTATGACATAAAAGAGGCTTTTAGGTGAAATCCTATATTTCCCAGCTTGTGCTGACTCTTCACTCCAATTATAGTCACTCCAAGCTTTTTCTTTTGGTAAAATTGAGTGACACATTATTATTAAATTCTTTCCTGTTTTTTTTGCTAGTTTGAGTGCGAATTTTATAAACATTGTGTGTGGTAAATTTATATAATCTATACATATAGCTGGAACTACTCCTTCACACTCAAAAGATGTAAGTCCTAATAAATTTGATTGAAACATATCACCTCTACAAATTTTAAAGTAATTAGGTACTATAGCATTTGTAGTACTGTCACTATATAAACTAAATGGATAAACAAAACTAACTGGCTCCTTAAATTTCTCTTTAGTAATAGAATGTTCTTGCTTATTCATCCAATGATTTAATGCTAAGACCTCATCTTCAACCCATCTTGCCTGTCCATATTTTTCTGTGTACTCTAGTGCATTTTCATGTTTATAACCATGATTAGCTATCTCATGTCCATTATGTTGTAATTCCAACATGTGGTCAATTTCTTCTTGATTATAAAATCTATTTTCGTATTCATGAAAAGCGTTTATATTAAATGTTGCTTTTACATCATAGTAACCAAAAATATTCTTATCATTAGCTTTCCCTAACCCATAATTGTACCAATGATCTATTCTAAAGCCATCATCAAATGTTAATGCTATGCCAGGTTTGTTTACATATGGAATTTTGATTTTTTCATCAATATAAATACCTTCGTATACTTTCCCCATTTTATTTATATTTGAAAGCATTTGAAAATCTTTAATTAATCTTTTTGAAATACTTACCATTAAAACACCATTATTGTTTGGATATTCACAAACATCCTTTCTTATTATCTATTTCTTATTAACCTCACAATTTTTTCATAGTATGCTACTAATTCCTTAAATACAGTAGTTTTATAAAACATTATTACATAAAATATATTTACTGTAAAAAAAGAAATTATAGCATCTTCTAAAAACCCAATAAAGTTTGTTTTTATTAATGCAATTGCACAAAAAAATCTTGATACAAATTATGCACATATTTCAATTATTACATAAAAAGCTAAAGCTTAAAAATAACCTATTAAACTTTTTTAAAATATTCCTGCTGCTGTTTGAAGACTTCTGTAGAACTTCGTATAGAAGTAAAAAAATATGCAGTAAATAGAATTATGGTAGTATTTCACATTGAAGTTCCGCTACAATATAATTGATTGTGATATTCATTATAACCGAATAATTTTACTAAATCTACTATTAATATCATTATTTATGCGGTTTTATGTGTTTTTATGTAATCAAAAAAATAAAATTTCCACTATTTTAATATGCTCATTTAATCTTAGTAATAAGGAGGGATAATATGAATTTTTTCGTCTTATCAATAATAAATTTTTTCCTCATTTCCAAGTGATCCTGCAGTATTATATACTTTAAAGAATTTCGCCCTATTTAACAAAAAAATGCATAAATTCTTTTTTTTATATAATTGTTATATATTATTGGTGTTAAATGCTGTATAATAGATATTAATTAATAACGTTTATATATTAAAGAAAGGAAGATATTTATGAAGAAAATAGATAAATTTATTAAAATGAGAAAATTTATAGTCATTGTATTACTGTCGCTTATAGCATTGGGTAGCATTACTGCAGGTGTATCTTATTTATATATTAAAAGTAAATTATCAAATATAAAAACTGTAATCATCTCTAAGGATCCAATACAATTAGGAATTAGTCCACTTATGACACCTAAAGTAACTGATGTATCGCCTTCTCCTAATAATGTTGGTACAAGTTCTAATAAAGACGTTAAGCTTACTTCAAAAATTACTAATATACTTATTCTTGGCAAAGATTCAAGAAATCCTATCTTAGAGCGAGGTCGTTCTGACACCATTATGATTTTGACTATAGATGAGAAACAGAATAAGTTAAAGCTTACATCTATTATGAGAGACTCTTATGTTAAAATGGATGGACATTCTTCCCAAAAGCTTACTAATGCATATGCCTTTGGAGGTGCACTATTTACTCTAAAGACAGTTAATCAAAATTATAATATGAACATAACAGATTATGTACAAGTTGATTTATACGGATTTGCAAAAATCATAGATTACTTGGGTGGTATTTCTATTAATGTTAAAACCGACGAGATTTTCTGGGCAAATTATTATATTAAAGAAATGGCAGAATTTGAAGGAATAAAACCACCACTTGTAACAAATTCTGGTACTCAAATTCTTAGTGGAATGCAAGCCGTTGGTTATTCAAGAATACGTTATGTTGGAAATAGTGATTTTGAAAGAACTAGTAGACAAAGAACTGTCTTTACTACTTTATTTGATAAACTTATATATAAAAACATAACTGAAATCCCAGGGGTTATAGACACTTTATCCAAGTATGTTGAAACAAGTCTAACTCCCAATGATATAATGGAACTTTCTAAATATGTATTAATTCACAGAATAACAACAATAGATCAATCCAGAGTTCCTTATGAAGGCCTATATCATGATGAAGTTATTAATGGAGCAGCAGTTTTAGTTTGGGACAAAAGGGCTACCATCGACAAATTACATCAGTTTATCTTTGAAACTAATGGGAACTAACTTAGGAATCTGAAATAAAATAACAAGTCAAATAGTATAAATGACTTGTTATTTTATTTTAATAGCAAATTCAAAGCTTAGTATTTTTTTAGAACATAGTATTATTATTATTGTACTTTGTTAAGTAATATCATATAATTAGGCTTGTACGTTTTAATACATATTTTATTTGTTAATTCTATATTAGTAATTCTCTTGGAAAACATAATTTTATTCATTAAAGGAGGAACGGAATGTTTAATTTTAAACCAAAAGACAATGTATTTTTCGAACTTTTCTCAAAGGGGGCTGAAATTTTTAGTACTTCAGCAAAAGAGCTAAAATTACTAATAAGTGAGCTTGATAATCCAGAGGTAAGATTGGATAGACTAGTAAAACTTGAACATGAAGGAGACTTAGTAACTCATGAATTAATTGAATATACTAAGAAAATGTTTATTACTCCACTAGACAGGGAAGATATATTTAATATAACGAAGGGAATAGACAATATTACTGATGGGATTGAATCAACAGCTCATCTATTCTACATGTATAATCTTACTTCTGTTACACCAGAAGCTGTTGAACTTATTGACAAACTTGTTGCAGTTACCACTGACCTTGTTATGGTAATTTCAGAATTAAAACATCTTAGTAAAAGCAATTTATTAGTAGAAAAAATTATCGACGTAAACACCTTAGAAAATGAAGCTGATATGATATATAGAAAAGCCATGAGAAATCTTTTTGAAAACCCTGCAGATCTTCTATCTGTAATGAAATTAAAAGATTTATACCATCATTTAGAAGATAGTATTGATGCTTGTGAAAAACTTGCAAATGAAATACGAGGAGTTGTAATGAAATATGCTTAGTTCTACAATTATAGTTCTTGTTATAATATTAGCGCTTGGCTTTGATTTTATAAATGGATTCCACGACACAGCTAATTCCATAGCTACATCAATTGGTACTAAAGTACTTACCCCTATGCAAGCATTGGGAATGGCTGCGGTTCTGAATTTTGTGGGCGCTTTGTTACATACCGAAGTTGCAAAAACTATAGGAACAGGAATAATTAACAATGGTATAGCTACTCCCGAAATTGTAGCTATAGCTTTAGTAGGTGCTATTATTTGGAACCTAATTACTTGGTATTTAGCTATACCTAGTTCTTCTTCTCATGCACTTATTGGTGGACTTTTAGGTGCTTCCATAACTTCACATAAATTTGATCTTTCTGTTGTAAATTGGGCTGGATTTTTTAAGAAAATAATAGTGCCCCTTATATCTTCACCAATATTAGGTCTTGTATTTGGATTTTTATTTATGTTTTTACTTACATGGTTATTCCATAAAGCAACACATAAAAAAGTTAATGGATTATTTAAAAAATTACAAATTGCTTCTGCTGCTTTAATGTCATATAGTCACGGTGCAAATGATGCTCAAAAATCTATGGGTGTTATAACTATGGCGTTAATTGCAGGTGGATTTCTAGATGCAAAAACCTTTGCTATCCCATTGTGGGTAAAAATTGCTTGTGCATTAGCAATGTCATTAGGTACAATGTCGGGTGGTTGGAAGATTATAAAAACCATGGGCGTTAATATGATAAAATTAGAGCCAATAGATGGTTTTGCCGCTGAAACTGCAGCTGCACTTACTATTCAAGTGGCTACCGCATTAGGTGCACCAGTAAGTACCACTCACGTAATAACTAGTTCAATAATGGGTGTAGGGTCTTGTAAAAGACTTTCAGCCGTTAGATGGAGCCTTGCTAAGACAATATTAGTTGCCTGGGTTTTAACTATTCCATGCAGTGCCATTATCTCCTCTTTAATTGCACTTATCTTTTATAGATAGTCACATATAATTTTAAATATTCGTTTATTCAAAGTCCGCCACTTATGAACTTAAACCTAAAAATGGACATTGCAAAAGCACCCTCAATCTTAGGATAATAAAACTAAGATGGGGGTACTTTGCAACCCTCTAGAAGTTTTATGGATTTAAAATTTTTTTCTTCTGTATATGCGTCTAAAGTTTTTAAATTCATTACATTAAAACTATATTCGACCACACTTAATAATGATTCGCTCATTAACCCTTAGATTATTAATAACTTAATTACTTTCTCAATAAGATATTATATATACTCTTTTATCTATTTAGAATTATAATATCCTTATTATTATAATATCAAATTAAAAAAAGAGTAGCAATAATTGCTACTCCTTAAATGTTAAATTTCTTTTTTTATATTTATTACTTTAATGGATTGTTATTTTTTAATATGAGAGTACAAAACAACTTACCTTGCACCAACATAGATAATTTATTATATAGTTAACATCTTTCGACCTTAATTAAACAAATCACTACCACTGATGATGGTTCGTTCGACCATATAAAATATCTACACAACTATATAGAACCTCTCGGCTGTATACACTCATTACAACACTCAATATAATCTTCGCTTGACTTTATACGATAGGTTGGAACTATAATATAATAAATGTTATACAATATCGACTATATTATGGCTTTTCCCAACCGTATAGAATCGCCCGCTATTACAATACAAATTAATATAATAAATAATTTATATTGTAACTTTGGCTGGCATACATATTCATTAAATGAATATGTATGCTTTGGCTCAGTTGTTTTGTACTCTACACTATTATGATAACCAATGTAATCTTAAATATACTTGTTAATTTTTTCTTTTTCAGCTACAAATAGAGTCTTTAAAATTTCGACTAAAAAAATTATACGTAAACTAATTAAATACTTTTTATTACTGTTATCACTCAAACTTGCCACGTGGATGGCACTCTTGGTATTCTTCTTATTATTCAGCCATCTCTAAAGCTATTTTCATCATATTAGTAAAGGCTTCTTGTCTTTCTTCAGAGGTAGTTAATTCATGAGTTACTAAATTATCTGAAACCGTTAATAAACAAGCTGCCTTCTTACCCAATACATTTGCATTATGGAATAGCGCAAATGATTCCATTTCTACTGAAGTACAACCATGAGTTTCATAAATATCTTTATACTCATCAAAATTTTCGCGATAAAATACATCAGATGAGTGAACTCTATGCTTATGAACTTTAATTCCTAAATCCTCTGCAATTTTCTCCAACTTAATATTTAGCGTAAGCGATGCAGCAATTATATCATCTTTGCATCCACTTTGAACTTTTGCGTAAGTGGATTCACTCCAAGCGTCAGTGGTAAGTATTACATCATATAAGTTTAAATCAGCAGTATAAGCACCACATGACCCAATTCTTATAATATTTTCTACCCCATAAAAATTATACAGTTCATAGGAGTAGATACCAATACTAGGCATACCCATCCCACTAGCCATTACAGAAATCCTACGCCCTTTATATGTACCCGTGTATCCAAATACATTACGGACATTATTAAATTTTTCAACATTTTCTAAAAATGTTTCTGCAATAAATTGGGCACGTAATGGATCTCCCGGCATTAATACTGTTTTTGCAATAATCCCCTCGTTTTTTACTTCAATATGTGCTGTTGGTATCATATCGAAACCTCCTTATAATTATATTTAGTTTGAAAAATATAGTGAAAAATATAGTAAATTGAATAATAACCTATTGTTATTTAATTATACATTAATCATTATACCAAAAATATTAATATAAAAAAATGCCATATGTCACTTTTTTATATTAATATTTTCACCTAATATTTTCACGCAATTCAATATATTTATTCTATTTTTATATTATACATGTTAAATTTATGATTTTGATGACTAAGTACATATACACAATTAGTTTTACAACACAGACTGATATCATCTATTTGATATTTCTATAGTTGCTCTATGTTCTATATGAATTATCTATTAGATATACACATTACTTTATTATATAATAAATAGGGCTAATAATAGCTTAAGTAATAAATCCACTTTGGTGTCTTAAATATATGTTATTATTATTATTATTAGTAGTAGTAATTACAATAACAATTGAAATTGGAATTGTTCCTATATTAGCATCTAAAACAGATTGAATAATTTTTAGCTATGCAAGATTGCTAAAAGGAGGTTTTTATGAGCAAAAAAATCATGAATATTTTCAAGGTAATATCCCTTTTAATAATTGTTTCAATTGTTATGTGTGCCTTTTGCAATATTGAAACTCTACGTCAGTGCACCCCCGAAAATATGAAAGCTTTTATAGATTCTTATGGGATGTTCTCACCTGTAATCTATATAATTTTATTTACTTTTGTACCCCTTACACTTTTTCCAGATTCAATTCTTGCAATTGCAGGCGGTATGTGTTTTGGAATGATGGGTGGCTTTATTTACACAATGATTGGGGCTATTTTAGGAGGCACGCTTTCTTTTTTTCTAGCTAGTACATTAGGTCATAAGGTATTTAACAAATTCATAAAAAAGGACTTATCAAATTTAGAAAACTCCATTAAAAATAGTGGCTTTTTACTGGTGTTCATACTTAGATTAATCCCCCTTTTTCCCTTTGATATAATTAGCTATGCAGCAGGCTTTTCAGGGGTAAAGTTTAAAGACTTTGCTTTAGCTACACTTTTAGGTATAATACCTGGTATATTTATTTTTGTAAATATCGGAGATAAAGCAACGGATATTAGATCTTCTAGTTTCTATGTGTCTTTAGCACTTTTAGTAGGACTTATTGTAATATCCTATGTTCTAAAAAAGAAAATTTCATTACAGAAAATTAAGGGCTAGTGTTATAATTCCAATATTAATAAAGACTATTATAATAAAACTTGATTTATTCTTTTATTATAGTAGTCTTTTATATGTATTTTATTTTTAAGTTTGCAAGTTAGATTTACTTACACCGTTGTTTTATTTAATAAGTCTTTTATACCTTTAGTGGCATCAAGTAGCGGCGCTATAGATTTATCATAATTCAGGTTGTTTATTATACTGGCAATAAATCCAGACATATCAACTTCACGGAACCATTTAGCCTCTTTAACCTCTTTAGGAATATAGGTTAAATTTGTTGAATATATTCTTTCAATTAAACCCTCTTCATAAAATTTATTAAATTTTTCAATACCTTCAGTAAATAATGCAAAAGTTGCTGTAACAAATATTCTTTTTGCTTTACGTTTTTTTAATTCTAATACTATATCGAATATTGATTCTCCAGAAGCTATCATGTCATCAACTATCAATACGTCCTGTCCTTCTACTTCTCTTCCCATATATTCATGTTGCACTATTGGATTTTTACCATTTACTACTTTTGAATGGTCTCTCCTTTTGTAGAAAAGTCCTATGTCAAGACCAATCACACTAGAATAATAAACAGCTCTATCCATTGCACCTGTATCTGGACTTATCACGAGCACCTTTGCCTTATCTATTAATAGTTCGGGTTCCTCTTTTAAAATCGTTTTCACTATTTCGTAAGTTGGATATAAATTATCAAAAGATATCAGTGGTATTGCATTTTGAACGTTTGGATCGTGAACATCAAAGGTTATAATATCATTAACCCCTAATCTTTCTAATTCTTGAAGTGCAATGGCGCAATCAAGAGATTCTCTACGTTTTCGTCTATGCTGCCTGCTTGCATATAGTAATGGCATTATTACTGTTATTCTTCTTGCCTTTCCACCTAAAGCTGACAAAACCCTCTTTATATCTTGAAAATGATCATCTGGACTTTTGTGGTTCTCAAAACCATACATTGTATAGGTACAACTATAATTTCCTACATCGGCTAATATGAATATGTCTTTACCTCTAACACTATCTTCTATAATAATCTTGCCTTCGCCATTTGAAAATCGAGTATCGGTCATATTTATAAGAAAAGATTTTTCTTTACCTAAGTCGTAATTCATAGAGCCATTATCGTTTTTACTACGTTTTTCCATTAAAAGTTCATTAATTCTATATCCAAGTTCTGAACTACTCTCTAATGCCATAATACCTAGACTACAGTAGGGCATACTAGGTAATTCTTTAATATCCATAATAATACCTCCTTGATATCCACAAAAGTGGCTTTTAAAATTACACATACTCTATAATTTTGTTACCTATATATAACTTTATAAAAATATGAGCATTTTAATTTTAACTCATCAACAATTCAACCTGTTATAACCTTTAACATATATATAATTTTAACATATATATAATTGTAAAAGAACCCCGAAATGTAAAATTCGACTTTTTTTCACAATACCTTATAAATTAGTCTACTAAGTCAGGTGCTTTCTACACAAACTAATATGTAATGTAAATAACTAGAACTATAAATTCTAACAATATGTTTGAAATTTGATTAAAATCTAGAATATTAAACAATTAGAGTATGTGATATAATAATATAACATTGATAAATAATTAAATGAGCACTAATTGCCTATTAATTAGGCTTTTCAAATATGTGATTGTAGATTGGAGATAAGATACTAATGCGTAACGAAGACAATATGACGAATTTTATACCATCAGTAGATGTAATTTTCCCTAAAACAAATAAGGATATTTATTTTTTATTTTATAAGGGTGAGTTATTAGTTAAATCTGAAGACAATAAGGCTGTAATACCCGCTATTCAAGATTTAGAAAATTTAGAATTAACTAATACTCAATATCTTGGATCTATAGATGGACAAAATTGCTTTTATGGAGAATTAAACAATGACGCTGCTATACCAACCAATATGTATTTCAGTTCACTTAAGGCATTAACTCACCAGTTATCCGAAGACATGTTTTGGATAGGCGGGAGAGCTGTTCAATTAGTAAACTTTAATAATGATCATAAATATTGTGGCAGATGTGGCACATTAGCTCAAAATGTAGAGGGTGAAAGAGCTAAAAAATGTCCCAAATGTGAACTCGTAAATTACCCTAGAATTTCTCCGGCCATAATTGTGGCAGTTGTCCGGGATGGAAAATTGCTTCTAGCACATAATAATCAATCTGCTAAAGATTTATATAGTGTAGTTGCTGGCTTTGTAGAAGTTGGTGAGACCTTTGAGGAGTGTGTTGTTCGCGAGGTTTTCGAGGAAACTGGGATTACTGTAAAAAACATAAAATATTTTGGGAATCAACCTTGGCCATTTCCTAATTCCCTTATGATCGGATTTATAGCAGAATATGCAAGCGGAGAAATACAAGTAGATGGAAAAGAAATTGGTCATGCTAATTGGTATAGTTCTACTGAAATGCCTTTGACCCCTGATAGTATAAGCATAGCTAAAAAATTAATATGTTGGTTTACTGAAAATTATTAAAATTTTATAACAACATAAATAGAAGTTAGAATACTTAATTCTGAGCGAATTAGATTCTAACTTCTATTTTTTTCTAATATATTTAACAATATTTTTTCTCCTTAAACTATATTTCCGTTTTTTATTTTAATCATTAAATCAGTATTTTGTTACAAACTTAAATTATTACGGTAAAGCTATCTTATGTATTACTAAGTAATTACCTTAATGGCTTCTTAGCCGATTGCAATGGCAATCATCATTGAATTCTTAGTTTACTTATAGTTTTTATATATTTTTATGACCTCACCCCACTCTCTTATTTTTCAATTTGTTGGGGGTATCAAGTTTTGTTTAAAGATTTTACTAAATATACGATAAGTTGCGCTTCTTATATTTATAATATAACATGCTAATGATACTTTGTCAATAGTTATTATTAATCAGTATAGGAAACTTTATAATTTAATTCCATAATTTTGTGTTATAATTTTAGCATATAAAAGAAAATAACAATGAAAAGAGGTTTTATGATGAATAAAAAAGAGCTTGCAGACATAAGAAAAGAATTTAAATTAGATAGTGGTATGATGAAAATCCAGGAAATTTATAGTGTTTATCTAAAAAAAGATAATGTGCAAATTGATTATGAGCCAGTCATTTATTCAGAATTTGATTCTTTTGATAGAATGGACATGGACAAAAAAGAATTATTTCTAGGTAATTTTAAGAAAGTACTTACAGGGGCTATAGATACTAAAATTTTCGATCTAGATTTTCAGAATTTAGAAGAAGAAAATCATACTCAAAAAATTCTAGGTAATGCCTTAAAAGCAAGTGTCAAAAACGAAATTCAAAGCTCACTTAATGAGCTTATAAAAAAAATTACAGCTAATTATAAATATGAAACTGATGTGGTGGTTACTTTTATTAAAGCTGAATATTGGCTAGGTTCTAGCCATAGAAATTTGGAGGCGGATGAAAGCATTGATGATGCGGTACAAGCCTTTAATTTCATTCTTTCAAGTATAAATAAAATAGATATTCCAAAAAGAACTTTAAAATTTGATTATACCGATAAGGAATTTAAAGCAAATTCAGCCTTAGATTCAGTCATTAATCTAAATGCTCCCTTGGAGGGCTTCATGTTCCCTAGTCTTACTAATGGGTATTCAGATATTAACAAAATTTTATATTACGCTTCAAAACCAAAAGAATTAAACGCAACTTTCATTGAAAAGGTTCTTAACTGTGATTTTAAATTTACTGCTGAAGACGAGAAGAATTGCTTTGGTGATATATTAAAATCCATAATCGGTGATAAAATCAAACCTGAACTTATGCAAGATATTTATGTAAATATACACGAATTAGCTGAGCAAGTTGAAGAAGGTGAAGACCCAACTCTCGGAATTGCGGATATTAAAAATATCCTAAATAATTGTGGAGCAGAAATTATATCTGATATAGATACTGCCTTCGTTGAAACTTGTGGTATAAAATATGATTTTAAGATTAACAATATTGTACCTGAATTCAATTCAAAATCCATTAAGATTACTAGCGAAATTGCAAATATTACTATAACGCCCAAGGATCTAAATTCAGTTAGGCAGGTAAAAAACAGTGATGGTAGAAGATGTCTGCTTATTGAAATTGATGAGGATATTGTAATAGAGGGTTTTAAATTAGAAACAGAGGAGTTTTAGTAGTTTTCATGTACCCAAGGAATAAAAGGAAAATATTAGTGCATCTTAAATTGCACTAATATTCTCCTTTTATTCTATATTTATTTTTAGGTCTACCCACTTTACCGTATTCCATTTCAACTACAAGTTTTTGTTCTTTTTCTAAATAGTCTAAATATCTTCTAGCAGTTATTCTAGAAACCCCAATGTTTTTTGCAATCTGCTCTGATGTAAATGGTTTATCCTTCATGTCAGATATACCCACGATAATTTTTTCATAAGTGTACTGATTAAATCCCTTAATGTCACCAATATTTTCATAATATTCTATGACGTGTTTATTTTCTTTTATAGTATATTTATCAATAATTTCTTGCTCCATACTATCAACGTTTTTAAAACTATTCTTTCTACTTTTAAATTGAAGCAATGCCTCCTTAAATCTATTGAATATAAACGGTTTTACCAAATAATCTACGGCTCCATATCGAAATGCCTCTTCGACGGTTTCTGTATTCCTATCTGCAGTGATTAATATAACATCACATTTTAAATTTTGAAGGCGTATCCACTTTAATAAATCTGTACCTAAACCCTGTGGAAAAAAAACATCTAATAATACTAGGTCAGGTCTTCCACTTATTATAACTTCTTTTGCTTTTTCAATAGAATTAACGCTATCGTATAGTGTAAAACCCTCTATTTTTTTCAAGAATTTTTCGTTTATTTCTCTCACCATCGGGTCGTCTTCAACAATAAGAACCTTAATCATATGATCTACCCCTTTTCATTGGTATAAATATATCCCATATAGTTCCATTATCTTGTAGAATATTTATGTCACCGCCTGCATAATCTACTATTTGCTTTACAATGCTAAGGCCAAATCCTCTATTCCCAGTCTTAGTTGTAAATCCTCGTTTGAAAACTTTATCTATTATATTTTCATTAATTCCAGGGCCATTATCTTGAATTCTTATTCTAAGTGCCTCATTATTGGATATTAATCTTATGGATATTTTACCATTTTCAAATTTTACTAATTCCTCTATTGAATTCTCTATTAAGTTTCCAATTACAGAGCAAATTTCATCTACTGTTATATTTTCAGGTATTTTATCTAGATAAGAATTTGAATCAATTTCAACAGAAATTTTAGCTTCTGTTGCTTTATTATATTTGGCAAGTAGGAGCCCTGCTATGTGAGTATTCTTAATTCTTTTGCTGAGAATATCAGAAACTTCTCCGCGAAGCTTGGATATATGAGAAATATATTCAACAGCTTCATTATACTCTTCTAATTGTATAAGGCCTGAAATAGTGTGAAGTTTATTCATAAACTCATGATTTTGTGCTCTTAAGGCACAGGTCATTTTTTTTATTCCTGTTAATTCATCGGCCATATTCTTAACCTCAGTTAAGTCCTGAAAACTAGAGACAACACCTATAATTTCTTCTTTATGATTTTTTAGTAAGGTATGACTGCACATAAGTGTTTTACCAGGGCGCATTTTAATTTCTTGGTTATATACCGCTTCCTGAGTTCTCAATACTTCCATCATTTCGTCTGTATAATTCAGGTTTAAATTAGCAACACTTTTGCCTATATTTTCATCTTCTAGTTTTAAGATTTCTTTAGCTATTTTATTAAAGAGTATTACTTGTCCATCTTTATCAATAGCTATGATTCCATTTTTCAGATTCTGCAAGATTAAATCTCTCTGTCCGAGTAGCAGTGCAATTTCCTTTGGCTCGAGTCCAAATATGCTTTTCTTTATTGTATTTGATAAAATGACAGCACCTACAATGCCTAGTATAAGTCCACCTACTAAAGATATCTTTAAACATAATACATGAAAACTAAGTTCAGCATATACGGTATCTGTTAATAATCCTACTAAAACTGCGCCTACTTGTTCTCCGTTATAATATATAGGTACAAAAGCTCTTATTGCAGTAATTAAAACATTCCTGTCCTTAGCTACATAGGATACACCATTTGTAAGCACACGTTCTTCCCCACCGTCAGTATATTTTTTGCCTAGCGAATTTCCATAGGGGTAGGAATATTTTATTCCCTTCATATCCATAACAATAATATATTGGAATCTAGTTTTTTTTCGGAAACTTTCTATAGTTTTCTGAACAGTTTGATAATCTTTGGAAGTTGCTAATGTTTCTTCAATTATATCAATAGAAGCAATAGTTACAGCTAAATCCATAGCATTATTTCCCATTTGAGTTTCCACAGAATTTTGAGCTTGGTAATAAGTAACAATTCCTATACCACCAATTACTATAAATATTATAATGCTTATAAATATTGTTAATTTATACTGTAATTTCAATTACTCTCCACCTCAAATTATGGTACTTTTATTTTAGCTTTATCTAACCCATCCTTAATAGCATTAATAAGCCCATTACTCGTATATGTTGCTCCTGCCACAACTTCAACCTCTGGACTATTGGCTTTTATTACTTTAGGGGGAATCTTATCATATACTATTTCAGCTATAACTGGAGTTTCTTGTTGCTCTAATATCGTAATTTCTTTTATTTCATATTGATCCGTTACTATTTTCACCTTTATAAGTCCTATATGCCCTTCTGCGTTTCCCTCATAGGTTCCTTGTTTATAAATTATGGTTTTGGAACCGCAAGCCACAATAGCAGTTGCTAAAACTATTGATAATGCTAGTCCTACTAATTTTTTCAAGTAAGTCTCCTCCCCTGTTATTAACTTGAGTTTTCCTGGAGTAAATAGCTATTATTATAATTATATCATTTTTCTACTTTTGTGTCATTTTAAGTATAAAATCTTTTATTTCCATGGACAAAATATTCCTTCTAAAACATCAGTTATAATAAAGAAAAATAGGCCAATTATACTTAAAATTAAAATACCTGAATACATTTGAATATAGTTAATCCTCATCCAAGAGTCCATGATAAAATATCCCATACCATATTCTGTACCAAAGTTTTCAGTAAAGAATAAAACAGATATTGCGGTACCTATACCTATTCTAAGAGATGTTAATACGGCTTTTAGTATTGCAGGAAAAATAATCTCTTTCATTATTTGAAAATTTGTTGCCCCCAACGAATACATAGGGTAAAAAACTTCTTCAGGGATATTTTTCACTTCATCTCTTATATTAACTACTACCGGAAAAAAAGTAATTAAAAAAATCATAGCTATTTTTGTTAAATCACCTAACCCAAAAATAAGCATTACTATAGGAAGTAATGCAATCTTAGGTATTGGATAATTAAAATATACAATTGGTGAAAATATTAAATCGATTTTTTTAAAATATCCCATTAAAATTCCTACGGGTATTCCTATTGCTAAAGTAAACAACAGACCTACTATAATTCTATTAAAACTGTAAACAACGTGAATTGCTATATCACTCTGAAAAGTTGTAAATATATTTATTATTATTGCATAAGGTGGTGGAAATAGTGGCTTATTAATAATCATTGCTACTATTTGCCACAAACCAAAAATAATAAAAAAAGCAATTATAAAGTTAACTATTTTGTATTCTTTAAGTCTCATTCTTGCCTATCTCCTTTAAGAATTTTTCTAAGTTTATTGTTTATATTTATGTAATCCAAATGCACTTCAGTATTTACGCGTCCAAATAAGGGATTGCTTATAACTTCAACTATTTTTCCTGGAGACGAGGATATTACAGCTATGTTATTTGCTAAATATATTGCTTCCTTAATATCGTGGGTTACAAGTATAGTGGTAACCTTATGAGCTTCCCAAACCTCTAAGAACATTTTCTGAACATCTTCCCTGGTCATAGCATCTAAGGCAGAAAAAGATTCGTCCATTAAAAGCACATTTGGTTTTAATAATAGAGCTCTAGCCATGGATACTCTTTGCATTTGACCCCCGCTTAGCTGACTTGGATATCTTTTGACGAAGTCTTTAAGATTTAACTCCACTAGTAGTTTTTCATAGAAATCCATATCTATATTGCCCTTACCATCTTTAATTTTAGCGGATAAAAATATGTTCTGTTCAACTGTTTTCCATTTAATCAGTCCATAATTTTGAGGTATTAATCCAATTCTATGTATTTTAGGATTTACTATTTTTCCATCCATTAAAACTTCGCCTTTATAGTCTACAATAATTCCAGCTAAAACTTTTAATAAGGTTGACTTCCCACCACCAGATGGGCCAATTATAGCGCAAATCTCTCCTTTTTTTACAGTTAAATTTGCATCTTCTATTACATCTACATATTTGTCCACATTTTTATAACAAACACTTAAATTACTTATCTTTATCATTTTTGGTCCCCCACGGGTGGTACATTTCATTATCTATATTTAAGCTTGAAAGAATCCTTCCTACAGTAATATTTACAAGGTCTTCAATGGTCTTAGGTTTTTCGTAAAAAACTGGCATAGGTGGTATTATCAAAACATTTAAATTGCTCAAAAAAAGCATGTTCTGAAGATGAATAGAACTAAGAGGAGTTTCTCTTGGAATCAAAATCAACTTTCTTTTTTCTTTAATCATTACGTCAGCAGCTCTTACTAGTAAATTATCGGAAGTCCCATTGCTAATTCTTGAAAGAGTTCCCATTGAACAGGGTACAATTACCATTCCATCAGTCTTAAAGGAACCACTTGCTATAGAAGAAAACATATCATCTATACCACATAAGGTAAGCCGTCCTTTGCTTTTTTTAATATCTCTGAGCCATAGATCAAAATTAATTTCAAGCTCATACTCTAAAACCTTTATTCCATTATTCGTAATAACTAAATAAACTTCATTATCTTTTTTTATTAATTCTTCTATAAGCCGTACACCGTAGATACTTCCACTGGCACCGGTAATTCCAACTATATATCTTCCCAAACAAATCACCTCTTAACTATAATATAAAAAAATCTAGTACTGTAAAAATAAATATACAAACACTTACAACTTGGTTTATGTTATAAGAAGCAATTTTCATCTTCCTTGTATTTGAAGGGGACACAATATAATGCTCTAATATTAATAAAATCGCACTTATAAATATGCCGAGTAGATATATCCAGCCTCTATGCATTATAAAATATAAACTAATTAAAAGTAAAATGGTAATAGTATGAAACATAGAGGATATGTATAATGCACCCTTTAAACCAAATTTAGCGGGTATAGAAAATAAACCGATTTTCCTATCAAACTCAATATCTTGAGTTGCATAAATTATATCAAAACCTGCCACCCACAATGTAACAACAGCACCTAAAATAATTGGTGCCAGAGCAAATTCTCCAGTTACTGCAAGCCATGCTCCTACAGGAGCTCCACCACAGGTAATCCCTAAAATAATATGACATACCCATGTAAATCTTTTAGTATAGGAGTAAATTATAAATAAAAAAAGTGCCACCGGGGATAGCATAAAACATAGAGGATTTAACTCATAGGCGGCTAGTATAAAAATAAAAAAACACAGTAGCACTATTCCTAAGGCCTCATAATCCTTTACCAGTCCCTTTGGCAAATGTCTATTTGCAGTCCTAGGATTTTTTTTATCAATGTCTTTATCTACAATTCTATTGAGAGCATTAGCCCCATTTCTAGCCCCAACCAATGCAATTAATATCCAAAATATTGTAGCAGCTGAAGGTAACCCCTCAGCTGCCCAAATCATTGATATTAAAGCGAAAGGGAGGGAGAACAGTGTATGGGAAAACATTACTAACTCTCCATAACTTTTAAGTTTCTTTAATACCATACTCACTCCACCTCTTATCTACCATTTTTTTAATTTCATCCGACATTTCTATATCATCCGGCCAATGCCTTGTATGTCCTTCTGAAGGCCATTTTTTTGTAGCATCTATACCTAGTCTAGAACCATAAAAAGCAGTATTTGATGCATGATCAAGTGCATCTAAAGGTCCTTCTGAAATCACTAAATCTCTACTCGGATCTATATTATTAAATACTTTCCACGCCACTGTTGAGATATCCTTTGGATCTATATTTTCATCCACAACTATGATCATCTTTGTATACATCATTTGTCCAAGTTCCCACAGCGAATTCATAATTTTATGAGCATGTTTTGGATAAGCTTTTTTAATTGAAACAATTACACAATTATGAAATACACCTTCTATTGGGGAATTTATATCTATTATTTCAGGACATTGAACCTTTATTAAGGGTAAAAAAATCCGCTGCGTAGCTTTTCCCAGGTAACAATCTTCCATAGGAGGCTTACCTACGATCGTAGTAGAATATACCGGACTCTTTTTCCTTGTAATTTTTTCAATGTGAAACACAGGATACATATCCTCTAGAGAATAGTAGCCTGTATGGTTACCGAAGGGACCCTCTAATCTTTTTTCATCTAAGTCTACATATCCTTCTAGTATAAATTCAGCGTTAGCAGGTACATAAATATCATTTGTAATTGATTTAACAAGTTCTACCGGAGATTTCCTAAGAAATCCTGCAAAAATCATCTCATCTATCATTTTAGGAAGTGGCGCAGTGGCCGCATATATTATTGCTGGATCGCAGCCTAATGCAACAGATACAGGCATTTTCACTCCAAGCTTCCTATATTTTTCATATATCTCTCTTCCGTCTTTATGTAAATGCCAATGCATACCAGTAGTATTTTTGTCATATACCTGAAGCCTGTACATTCCAACATTTTGCTGATTGGTTTCTGGATCTACTGTAAATACTAAAGGCAGTGTTATGTAGCGACCACCATCTTTTGGCCAACATTTTAATATTGGAAGTTTACTTAAATCTGCCTCTTCTATTACCTCTTGACAAGGTGCGTTTTTTACTTTTTTAGGAAACACTCTGGCAAGTTTCGGAATAGATTTAACTTTATTAATTGTGGTTATGTAATTAGTTACATCCATAAAATCCAATATAGTCGCTGCAATATCATCAAGATCCTCTACTTCCAGCCCATAGTTCATTCTCTCGTAGGTTCCTAGTGAATTAATTAGTACTGGGTATTCTGAATTTTTTACATTTTTAAAAAATAGTGCATGACCATATTTTTTTGATACTCTATCAGCTATTTCAGTAATTTCAAGATCACTATCTACTTCGATTTCAATCTCATCTAACAGTTTCTTCTCTCTCAAATGATTTATAAAATCCTGTAAATCCTTATAAGCCATATAACCATTCCCTTCTAGAGTTCATTAGGAATTACGATTTAATAATTTTTGAGTTATATCCTTGATTATTTTTTTGCTTTCACACTCTGGTAATTTTTCTATATAATCGAAGGCTTTTTTTGTGTATTTATCCGCTAAGTTTTGAGCTTTATCTATTCCTCTGTATTTATTAACTAATATAGTTATTTGTTTCACATCCTCATCATTTAATGATGACTTATCCAAAATATCAGAAATTTCGTTTTTAGAATCATCTGCCATAGCGTATATTAGTGGTAATGTATAATATCCTTTTACTAAATCACTTTGAGCATTTTTACCTAGTTTACTCGCATCTCCACTGTAATCCAGCAAATCATCTATAATCTGAAAAGCCATTCCGATATAGTATCCAACTCGTCCTAGTAACTTTGAGGTTTTCTCACTGCATTTAGATTCCTTTGCACCGGTATAAAAGCTAATAGAAAATAGTGCTGCTGTTTTTCCAGATATAACTTTTATGTACTTTTTAAGGCTTGTGTTTCTTAAATATCTGATATTATATTGTCTTATTTCGCCCATGCATATTTTCGATATAGCCTTTGATATATCTCTTAAATTTTCCGTGGAATAATCAAATCCAGATAGCATTATAAAGCACTGACAAAATAAAAAATCCCCTATATACACCGCATATTCTTTGCTGTATTTGTGTTGTATAGTTTCCACACCACGTCTAAGCTTAGAATCATCTACAACGTCGTCATGTACTAATGTTGCCATATGCATCATTTCTATGGCTGCACCTAAATTATGCATTTTATCCCTATCATACTCTCCAAATTTAGCAGCGAGTAGCAAAAACGCAGGTCTTAACATCTTTCCCCCTGCATCAACTAGTGGAGAAATAGCTTGGTCAAACTCTTTTTCACTTGATTTCACATTATCTTTAATTATTGTTTTTATATTTTCTAACTCTTCTGTAATATAAGGGTAATTTTCCCAAAATTTACTCATTTTTATCACCTTGTCCAATCATTTTTTGATCTTGATAAATAACAATTACATATTATTAATATTCCACTATAAAACCAAATGTCCTTTTAATTATTTTAAAAGGACACTTGTTTTTTAAAAATTCAATTTTTGATTAGAAAACTATAATTTAGATTTATTTATTAATCAACATATAAATAAGATTTTTTAACCCATCCTATACGCTTCCAGTATTTTTTAAGTATTGGTAGTACATAATAATCCATACCAAAAGTACTTCCAGATCCGCCTATAAGAGCGATTCCTGCACACATGTACCATAACATCTCAGCAGGAGCCATTCCTGAACTCCAAATCATAATACCCATAGCAACTGATAATAGTGAGGCTAATGCGCTAAATAATCCAACAATAAGCATTATTCCTACTAGTATCTCTGCAATTACCATACCTGTTTGGAAAATAGTAGCTAAAACTGTATATCCACCATCACCTGTATAAAAGAAAGTATCCATAGACCATTTAACTATTTTTTCTATAAAACCTGGCACTGGTAATGCAACCCATGCTTCTACTGGCGCTGCTCCTGCTGCTGGTGCTGCAGCTGTTGCTGCTGTTGCTCCATCAACTACTGGTGCAGGTATCAAGAAGATTTTTGTAGGGTCAGCTATTATTTTAGGTAATTTCGCAAGTCCCTCTGTTAACCACTTGTAACCAACAAACATTCTTAGTATTAATAGCCAGAAATTTGGAGATGACTTTGAAAAATATCCACCCACAAAGCTTCTATTATCTTTAACATGGAAAAATTCATGTAATAAGTACGACCAGCATTTATTAAATCCAGCAACCTGGATAAAGTATACAATATTTATAAAATGCTTAACGAATAATGCAAAGAATCCAGATAATGCAAAAAAGTTCTTTCCAGCTCCAACGTGTGCAACACCATATTTTCCACCTACACATACCATTGCGCCATGGAATGAAGGTTTATATGATTTCTTTTCTCCACCCTTTATGTCTATATAAAGATTGTGTGCAATTAATGCAGCAGATTCTTCTGCATTTTCTACCATTTGTGGGAGAGGTCTTTCCTCACCTTCAGGAATAAAGAAGATATTATCACCAACAACATAAACATTTTTATAATCTAAAGATTGTAATTTATCATCAGTTACTATTCTTTTTCTACCTTTTTGTTCTATGTCCATTTTTCCAATAATATCAGAACCCTCTACACCAGCAGTCCAAATTACTGTATAGGAATTAACCATTCCGTTATTTCTTATTGTAGCAGTGTCCTTTGTAACTTCTGTAATTCCAGCATTAGTTAATACTGTAACACCTAACTTATTAAGTCTACTCTTAGTTTTTGCTTGTAACTTATCAGGAAAATTAGGTAATATTTTAGGTAAATCATCTGCTAATATTAAAGTTACTTCTTCTTTTCCTATGTAAAAGTCCTTACATAATCTTTCTTTCCATTCACCGAGTTCTCCCATCATTTCAACACCAGTGAAGCCACCACCAACAACAATAAACGTTAAAAGTTTTTTTCTTTCTTCCTTGTTTGTTTCTTTCACAGCTTTTCTAAACATATTTAAAATATGTTCTTTAAGTGCCACAGCATCTTCAAAAGACCATAATTGATGGCAAAATTCTTCAGCACCCTTTATACCAAAGTAAGTGGGCTTACAACCGGCACCAATTACTAGATAATCATATTCATAGGTGTTGTTTTCAGATTTAAGTACATTATTTTTAAAATCCAAATCAGTAATTTTATCAAGTACAACATTTACTTTTCTTTTCGCAAATATTTTTTTGTAATCAATTCTAATAGCATCCTCTGAAACTCGCCCTGCAGCTACTTCATGAAGCTCAGTAAGTAATGTATGGAATGGATTCTGATCTATAAGAGTAATTTCCACTTCTTCATCTTTTTTGAACTTTTTAGCAAGTTTTTTCGCAGTTAAAACTCCACCATACCCTCCGCCAAGTATAGCAATTCTTTTCTTTTCACTCATACTATATCCCCCTCAGTTTGAAAATTATTATTAGTAGGATTATATTCACCAAAAATGCAACTTATTATTGCCTAAAATGTAAAATTATAAAAATATAGCCCTAAAATAAATTATATACGTTATTTACACAATTACTAGTCCTTATTTCTTTCAACTTTACTAGTTAAAATTTTATCATAATAATTTTAACTGTGCAAATAAAGAAGCGATTTGGTCATTAATAATATGTTTTGTTAATTTAGTTCATAGATATATTTCAAAGGGTGGTTTGTTAGTGTTTACACCGAGTTAAATAAGTGTTATGATGACTTCGTTATTTACATTTCATTACAGTGCTTTATATTATTTTATCTACTATTTCACTTTCTTTCAACTTTTTAAATTATGTCATTTTTAGAAAGTTATTGTAGACAAAATAAATTATTATTGGAGGTACATAATGAAAAAAAAATTTTTAGCACTTACGTTAGTAATAATAATGGGTATAAGTATTGTTGGTTGCACGAGCAAGGTTAAAGAGGAGGCAGCCCCCAAGGCACTGAAAACTTTAACTATTGGTGTCATGCCTGATTTAGTCATACTTCCACTTATTATAGCAGATCACAATGGATATTTTAAAGAGCAAGGGATTCAGGTAAAATTAGAACATTTTAAAAGTGCTGCAGATAGAGATGCAGCCCTTCAAACCGGTAAAATTCACGGAGCAACGTCTGATATGCTTTCCGTCGTTTTTTTTAACGATAGCAAATTCGATGTTAAAATTACATCAAAAACAGATGGTAGCTTTAAATTGATTGCTGGAAAAGATTCTGGTATTTCAAAAGTTGAACAATCTGCTGGAAAATCAATAGGAATTTCTAAAAATACTATTATTGAATACCTAACAGATAGAATTATGGAAAGTTCAAATATAGATGTTAACTTACCCAAAAAGGTTTCAATACCAAGTTTACCTACTAGGATTGAAATGTTAAACAATGGTAAATTAGATATGGTCACAATACCAGAGCCTCTTGCAAGTACTGCAATTGCATCTGGTGGAAAAATTTTAAGCAGTTCTGAAAAACTTGGAATAAACCCTGGCGTAATGATATTCACAGCGGATGCAATAGCATCAAAACCTGAAGAAATCAAAGCACTTTATAGAGCCTATAATAAAGCTGTAGAATTTATAAATACAGAAAAGCCTGAAAGCTATATTGATTTTGTAATTAAAGAGGCTGGTTTTCCAGAAATTGTAAAGAAAACCTTGGTTCTTCCCAAGTATTCAAAAGCTTCTATGCCACCTGAAAAAGAACTAAAAGAAGTTTTAACTTGGCTTAAAGCAAAAAAACTAACTCCTAATAACTACACATTAAAAGATTTATCAAATAGTACCTTTATTAAATAATGTCTTATAACAATAAAATATAACCTCTTTTTACTAAGTGTAGAAAGAGGTTATTTCAATAAAAAAATATTGACTTTAAATGGAAGGATGTTTTGATATGAGTAGATTTTTTAATAACAAGGAAATAGAATTACTAGCTCCTGTGGGAACTTTTGAAATTTTTGAAAAGGTTATTAAAAGTGGTGCTGATGCCGTATATTTGGGTGGCAAGAAATTAAATATGCGTTTGCATAGAAAAGACTACAACCTGTCAAATGATGAAATAGAAAAAGCAATTACTATTGCTCATTCCTTAAACAAAAAGGTTTATATAACAGTAAACAATATTTTAAGTCAAGAGGACTTAAAAGATGCGGAGGAATATCTAACATTCTTAGAAAGAGTTCAACCTGATGGTTTAATTATTCAAGATGTTAGCATATTAGAATTAATCAATAGTTTAAATTTAAATTTAACTCTCCACTCATCTGTAATGATGAATGTTCACAATTTAGAAACTATTAAAACCCTTAGAGAATGTGGAATTACTAGAATTGTTGCCTCCAGGGACATGGATTTACAAGCCATAAAAAATCTCCATAACCAAACCGACATGGAATTTGAATGTTTTGTTCATGGAGATATGTGTATTTCCCACGGTGGTCACTGCTTATACAGTGGTTTGATTTTGGGTAAAAGTAGTAATAGGGGACTTTGCATGAAGCCATGTCGCTGGCATTATACAACGAAAAAAGACGGTCTAGTTTATCCAACAGAATTTCCAATGGCTTGTAAAGATATGTATATGTATGAGCATCTACCTGAAATGATTGAAGCGGGTATCCTCTCCTTTAAAATAGAGGGACGAATGAGAGATGCAGATTTTCTAGTTACAATGATTAATTACTATAGCGATGCTATAGATAGATATATTGATGACCCTATTTGTTATGATAGAAAAAAAGATGCCCAAACTATTTATGAAAATCGGAAGAGAGACTTATCTACCTGCAGTGCATTTGGAACACCAGGGCTCTCATATATAAATAGACGTTATGAAGGTAATGATAACAATGGCTTTGGTAAAGTTTTCAGTAATCCTATAAAAGAAATTGAAATTAGAAAAGTTAGGCTAGAAGAAATAAAGAATCTTCTAAATGGAAAAACTTCACTAGCACAGAAACCTAAGTTAAGTGTAAAAGTAGATTCCTACACACAAGCTACGGTCGCATTAGATGAAGGTGTAGACGCAATTTATTTATCTGGAGAAGTTTTTGAACCAAATCACCCTTTTAGTAAAAGTGAAATACTTAAATTAACCAATTACAAGAAAAATACCAAGATTTATCTTGGTTTTCCAAAAATGATGTTTGAAGAGGATTTTTCAAAATTCGATCAGTTACTTAAGGAAAATAACTTAGGACTTGATGGCTTAATTGTAACCAATTTAGGAGCTATTCATAAATACAAATCTTTAGGGCTTGAGCTTATTGGAGATTACACTTTAAACATTTATAATCATAAAGCTGCTAGTTTCTATGAAAAGCAAGGTTTATCCATTGCTACCCTTTCCGTAGAGACACCTGTGCTAGATGCTATCGATGTCATTACTAAATCGCCAATTCCTATTGAAATTTTAGTTCATGGTTCTCCAACAGTTATGTATATGAATCATGATTTATATGAGAATACTAAAGTCTTAGAGTCTACAGGACGTGAAAATAATTCTAACGCTCCTAACAACATATTAGTTTTAGTTGATGAAAAAACACATGAACACCCAGTATACCGAGATAACTACGGTAGAAATCATATGACGCTTTATAAAGAGCTTTGTTATCTTCCCTTTTTAAAAGAACTTAATGATATTGGCGTAAATCATTTTAAAATTGATGGCTGCCATTATGATACCAATAATCTACGAAAAGTTTTAAGGATTTACAAAGAAGCCATTAATGACTTAAGCAAATGTGAGGATTTATTTGATTCTCTAGATCATAGCGGTGCTGGATTTACCTTTGGAGCTTTTCAATTTAATTAATGTTCTTTTTCAAGCATTTTTATAATAACTTTTGTTAAAGTTTCCTGTTCTTCTTTATTTGCAACTTCAAAGAATTAAAATAGTTTTGACTCTAAATGTAAAGGAAAGGTGTTTTGATATGAGTAGATTTTTTAATAACAAGGAAATAGAATTACTAGCTCCTGCGGGAACTTTTGAAATTTTTGAAAAGGTTATTCACAGCGGTGCTAATGCGGTATATTTGGGTGGCAAGAAATTAAATATGCGTATGCTACGATCAGATTATAACCTGTCAAATGATGAAATAGAAAAAGCTATTGCTATTGCCCATTCCTTAAACAAAAAGGTTTATATAACAGTAAACAATCTTTTAAGTCAGCAGGATTTAAAAGATGCTGAGGAATATCTAAAATTCTTAGATAAAGTTCAACCTGATGCACTAATTATTCAAGATCTTAGCATATTAGAATTAATCAATAGTTTAAATTTAAACCTAACTCTCCATTCATCTGTAATGATGAATGTCCACAACTTAGAAACTATTGTAACCCTTAGAGAATGTGGAATTACTAGAATTGTTGCATCCCGGGAGATGGATTTACAAACCATAAAAAATCTACATAACCAAACTGATATGGAATTCGAATATTTTGCACATGGTGATATGTGTATTGCCCACGGTGCTCAATGCTTGTATAGTGCCATGCTTTTCGGACAAAGTAGTAATAGAGGACTTTGCATGAAGCCCTGTCGCTGGAATTTTACAATGAAAAAAGATGGACTAGCCTATCCTACAGAATATCCAATGGCGGTTAAAGATATGTATATGTATGAACATCTACCTGAAATGATTGAAGCTGGAGTCCTCTCCTTTAAAATAGAAGGAAGAATGAAAGATTCAGATTTTTTAGTTACCTTAATTAATTACTATAGCGATGCTATAGATAGATATATTGAGGACCCTATTTGCTATGATAGAACAAAAGACGCACAAAGTATTTATGAAACTCGTAAAAGAGACTTATCTACCTGCAGTGCCTTTGGAAAACCAGGACTATCAAATATCAACAGACGTTCCGAAGGTACAGGTAAAATTTTCAGTAAACCTGCAGAAGAAATTGAAATTAGTAAAGAGAAGGTAGCACAAATAAAGAAGCTTTTAAATGAAGAAACACCTCTATCACAGAAACCTAAGCTAAGTGTAAAAGTAGCTTCTTTTTCACAAGCTAAAGTGGCAATAGAGGTGGGCATAGACGCAATTTATTTATCTGGAGAAGTTTTTGCGCCAAACCTTCCTTTTAGTAAGAGTGAAATACTTGAGTTAACTAAAAACAAACAAAATACAAAGATATATCTAGGTTTTCCAAGAATGATGTTTGAAGAGGATTTTTCTAAATACAATCAATTACTTAAGGAAAATAACTTAGGTCTTGATGGCTTAATTGTAACCAATTTAGGAGCTATTCATAAATACAAATCACTAGGACTTGAGCTTATTGGGGATTATTCTTTAAATATTTATAATCACTCAGCAGCTAGGTTCTATGAAAAGCAAGGGTTATCTATCGCTACTCTTTCTGTAGAAACAGCACTGCTAGACGCTAAAGAAACTATTACGAAATCACCAATTCCTATTGAAATGATAGTTCATGGCTCTCCAACAGTTATGTATATGGGCTATAATTTATATGAGAACACTAAAGTCTTAGAGCCTTCGAGACGTGAAGATAATTCTCATGTTGATAACAAGGTATTAGTTTTAGTTGATGAAAAAGCACATGAACACCCAGTATATATGGATAACTATGGAAGGAATCATATGACGCTTTATAAAAATCTTTGTTATCTTCCCTTTTTAAAAGAACTTAATGATATTGGTGTAAACCATTTTAGAGTTGAAGCCTGCCATTATGATACTAATAAGCTACGAAAAATTTTGTGTATTTACAAAGAAGCCATTAATGATTTAAGCAAGTGTGAAGAACTATTCCATACTCTAGATACTGATGATGCAGGCTTTACTCTTGGAGCTTTTCAATTTAATTAAGAAAAAAAACAAATAATATGTCAAGGAGGTATAAGATGTCTAATTACATAGGTCCAGAAGAAATCATAAAAAAAAAGAAACAATTTCTTTTTCCCTGTTCACAACATTTTTATAAAACCCCACCTCAAATTGTACGTGGAGAAATGCAGTATTTATTTGATTCAGATGGTAAAAAATATCTTGATTTCTTTGCAGGCGTTTCTGTTGTTAATTGTGGCCATTGTAACCCAGAAATTTTAAATGCAACAATAGAGCAAATGAAAACCCTTCAACACACAAGTATTATATATTTAACTCAGCCAATAGTTGATCTGGCTGAAAAGCTTTCATATGTATTACCAGGAGAAATTAATCATTCCTTCTTTTGCTGTACAGGGTCAGAGGCTAATGAAGGTGCTCTTCTACTTGCTAGGATTTACACTGGAAGAAATGAATTTATTTCATTAAATAACAGCTTACATGGTAGAACTTATTTAACTATGAGTGCTACAGGAATACCTATGTGGAGAGCGGATCCTATGCTTTCGGATTCTTTCACCTTTGTACCCAGTGCTTATAACAGTGATACAACCCTTGAAGCCGCAGCTATAGAGTCCTTGGAAGCTATAGAAAAAGTAATAGAGAGTAAGGGCCCAGATAAAATTGCAGCTTTAATTGCAGAACCTATACAAGGTAATGGAGGAATTATAACTCCACCTCATTGGTATTTCAAAAAATTAAAGTGCCTACTCCAAAAACATGGAATATTATTAATAGTAGATGAAGTCCAAACGGGTTTTGGAAGAACTGGTAAGATGTTTGCCATAGAGAATTATAATGTAGTTCCAGATATAATTACCGTGGCAAAAGCTTTAGGAAATGGAATACCTATATCAGCTTTTTGTACAAATGAAGAAATAGCTAAAGTATTTACTAGCGCTTCTGCCTCTACCTTAGGTGGAAATCCGGTAGCTGCAAGCACAGCTATAGCTGTACTTGATTACATTGAAAAAAACAACTTATGTGAAAATGCTGAAAATTTAGGATTAAAATTAAAAGCTGGACTTCACAAACTTAAGGGATTGTATCCAATAATTTATGATGTTAGAGGTATTGGACTTATGTTAGGCATAGAGCTATTAAAAGAAAATGGTGAACCTGCCTCTGAAGAAGTGGATTTCATTTTAGAAATATTAAAAGATGAAGGTATTCTTTTAGGTAAAAATGGATTAGGTAGAAACGTACTAGCATTCCAGCCGCCTCTTGTTATAACGGAAAACGATGTGGATTTAGTGTTAGAGAAATTGAATTTAGCTTTAAGTAAATTAAGTTAGATTTCATTTAATATGTTCCCTCAGCGCATATAGTATTAAAAATTTTAGAAAATCAAAGAAACCTCTACAATCCACAATGGTTGTAGGGGTTTCTTTGATTTAGACATAGAATTTAATATGCTAAAACTGATTTTTATTTATTTGATTGTGTCTTTTATCTTATGAATTAACAACTTCCTTTGTATCTCTTGCTATCGTTAATTCTTCATTAGTTGGTATTACAAAAACTTTTACTGTTGAATCTGAGGTACTTATTTCTGCCGCTTTGCCTATAACATTATTCTTTTCACTATCTATTTTAACCCCTAAAAACTCTAATCCTGTGCAGCAAGCTTCTCTAGATTTTGCTGAGTTTTCACCAACACCAGCAGTAAATATTATACAATCCACACCACCTAAGGCACCTGCATAACTACAGATAAACTTTTTAACTTCATAATGGAAAACATCTAAAGCGAGTTGTGCTCTTTTATTGTCCTTAGCTGCAGCCCACAGATCTCTGAAATCACTACTTATTCCAGAAATCCCTAGTACACCTGATTTTTTATTCAATAGTTCTGTTACTTGTTCTGGAGACAATGAGAGTTCTTCCATCAAGAAAGTTATAATTGAAGGGTCTATATCTCCAGATCTTGTGCCCATAGCAATCCCTGCAAGAGGAGTGAATCCCATACTTGTATCAATGGATTTACCTCCACTAATTGCAGCAATACTTGCTCCATTTCCTAAATGACAGGAAATGATTTTTAAATCTTTAATGTCTTTGTTCATCATTTCTGCAGCTACTTGGGAGACATATTTATGAGAAGTTCCGTGGAACCCATATTTTCTTATTTTGTTCTCTTCATATAATTCATATGGTAGTGCATAAATATATGCATGTTCTGGCATATTTTGATGAAAGGCTGTATCAAATACAGCAACCATTGGAGTGCTTGGCATAAGTGCTTTGCAACTATTAATTCCTGTAATATTAGGTGGATTATGTAGTGGTGCGAGTTTTGAACAATCCTTTAGAGCCTTCATTACTTTTTCATCAATCAATACAGACTTAGAATAATATTCTCCGCCATGAACCACTCTATGCCCTACCGCTGAGATTTCATCTACACTTTTAATTACTCCATTAGTTTCATCTATAAGCGTTTGAAGAACTAATTTAATTGCATCTTTATGATCCTGCATGCTTTGTTTTACTATATATTTTTCTCTGCCTTCTACCTTTTGAGTTAAACCCGCTCCTTCACTACCAATCCTCTCAATCAACCCTTGTTCTAAACAATTTTCATCTTCCATATTTATAAGTTGATATTTCAGAGAAGAACTTCCACAGTTAATAACTAATATTTTCATAAAAAAATCCCCTTCCTATATAATTGTAACAGTTATGTATGAGTATCCACGAAAAACAAATTATAAAAACTACATGTCTCTAGGGTCTATATCATTAATCATTTTTATAGTACCTACTATGTACCATTTAGTTTCTTGTTTTTCTACTATATATACTTTCCCAAGTATTTTAAACTTAGACATAACTCCCGCAAGTGAGCCTACAAATGAAGGTGTATTCAAGTGGGCTTTCTTGTTCTTTTTCACATTATCTATGTGTTCAACAGTAAGTTCTTTGGGAAGGTTACTGTTTATTTCCTTACTAGTTTTAGCAGTCTCTTTATTTTTAGCCCCTAATGCCTCTAGTGTTCTATAAATCTCTTCCATCTTGCGTTTTTTTCTTTCCATACTTATACTAGGACTTTCAACTTGTATGTATTCTACTAATTTTTTCATAATCATCGTTCCTTCCTTTATTTAAAAATAATCTAATAACTGCATTTATACCTATTATATCATGATTTTTAGCATTTTTAATAACAAATATTGAAATATAAAAAAGTGTTCACTATAAAATGGTGATCACTTTTTCATCTCAATTAAATTATCCCAATATTTCTTTGGCATATGTTGCATTTGTAATCTTTCATTGGTTCTTTCTTCTATTGATACACTTTTATGAAAGACCTTCCAAAGATTTTGATAAAACAACTCTTCTTCCTCACGACTTTCTAATTTTTCAAAATTCAAATCTCTAAGTATCATTTCATGATTTTCATAAACTATGCCAGTTTTCCTCTTAACATCATGAATTACCCACTTTTCATTTGAGAGTCTTGATTTAAAATGATTTCCTATAAGCTCAAGAATATTATAAGTAGGCTGGATTGCTGCATACAAAATGCCCTTAAATTCTTGAAATCTAACAAGTCCTAAAAATCTGTGCGCCTCGAAGCCCACCTTTCTAGAATATTTCTGTACTTCATTTACGGTTTCCTCTGTTAGAAAATCATTTACTTTACTGCCCTGTTTAAACCCTAATTGTATATATTTAAATAATTTTAATTCTATTCCCTGTTCCTCAGATAAAAAGGCTTGATATACATGAACTAGTGTATCCTCAGAGATTTTTTTTAATATAGCTTTGTATACTTTTTCAGATTTTACCATATCAGTTTCTATAACTATGTCCTGATATAATATATTGAAGTTATAGCTACACTCTCTCTCAATACTTTCAGGGCTCCTATTATAATAGCAAGCATAAATAACAGATAAAAACCCGTCAAAGCTTCCGTCATAAATGTATCTAACCAAATAAATCGCTCCTCTGGGTAAATAAACTAAGTTGCTGCGGCTTATCAAAGCTTTCATAGTCCAACAAATAATTTTTAAGCCTTCCACGTTCCATGGCTTTATCTCCATAAAATTTACCGCTACAGGTTAAAAAATATCTAGCTCTCTTAAGGACTACTCCTATTTTTTTTAAATTGTCGTAGGAAAGATTGCACATTCTTCTTGCTCTTACGATTCTTAAAGCCGATGTTACTCCTATGCCCGGAACCCTAAGTAATATTTCGTAGTGAGCATTATTTACTTCTACTGGGAACTTGTCTAAATTATTTAATGCCCAAAAGGCTTTAGGATCTAAATCCATATCAAAATTAGGGTTTTTTTCATCTAATAATTCCTTCGCCTTAAAGCCATAATACCTTAAAAGCCAATCTGCTTGATACATTCTATGTTCCTTTAGAAGTGGAGGCGTGGTTTGAATAGCCGGTAAATTTATGTTTGATGCCACTGGCACATAAGCCGAATAATATACTCTTTTAAGTCCAAAAGTGTTGTATAATCCTTCTGTAAGGCTAATTACTCTTAAGTCACTTTCATTAGTTGCTCCAACCATTATCTGCGTACTTTGTCCACCAGGCGTAAACTTTGGTGCTTTAAATCCTTTTTTCTTATATTCAATAGACTCAAGTATACTGTGTTTAATAAGTCCCATAGGTTTTAATATATCTTCCTTATTCTTTTGAGGCGCTAAAAGCTTTAAACTTTTTTCAGAGGGTAACTCAATATTTACACTCATTCTATCTGCATACAATCCTGCCTCATATATAAATTTCGGATCAGCGCCTGGAATAGCCTTTACGTGAATATAACCATTAAATTTGTGAATCAACCTTAAATCCTTTAAAATTCTAACTAAATTTTCCATTGTGTAATCTGGACTTCTCTCTACTCCTGAACTTAAGAATAATCCCTCTATATAATTTCTCTTATAAAAATTCATAGTTAAATCTACCACTTCACTAGGAGTAAAGCTGGTCCTTTCTAAGTCATTGCTAGCTCTATTAATGCAATATTTACAATCATATATGCATTTATTAGTATACAAAATTTTAAGTAGTGAAATACATCTACCATCCTGTGACCAGGAATGGCAAATGCCTGATGTTGATGCATTTCCTATACCGCCCGCTGTATTCTTCCTATTAGAACCGCTAGAAGAGCAAGAAGCATCATACTTTGCTGAATTAGATAATATTTCAAGTTTTTTCATTACATCCACTTTCATCGACCCCCAAACGTTTGTTCTCATTTTATCATATTTGAAGCGAAAATAATATAGACAGGAGGAAAATAATATGTTACCTTTTATTTATGTAAATGATTTTATAATTGAGGTGGAATTTTGTGAAAATTGGTTATGATATTTATGATTCCCCTATTGGACTAATCCATGTGGTTGTGGATGAGATAGGTGTTAAAAAAGTAGAAATTTTCGAAGAAGATTGGAAGGAATACAAGAGCAAGCATGAATTTATTCAGAAAGATGTGGAGCTATGTAATGAAGTTATAGTTCAGCTAGATGAATATTTCAAAGGAAAAAGGAAAAATTTTAATATACCATTATCTATAGAAGGTACGCAGTTCAGAAAAAAAGTATGGAAAGCCCTTCAAGATATTCCTTACGGCGAAACACGTAATTATCTTCAGATTGCAGAATCCATAGGAAACCCTAAGGCTGTAAGGGCAGTAGGTCAAGCTAATAAATTTAATCAATTACCTATAATTATACCTTGTCACAGAGTTATTGGTAAAACTGGCAATCTGGTAGGTTTTGCAGGTAATAGAACACCTACACAAAAACTACTATTGCAGATAGAAGGGGTAAATGTTGATAAATGATTTTATACTCGTATCGCTTAATAGCATTTTAGAAAGAAATCCCCCATTTTTACAAGTGGGGGAAAGCTATTGTTTAACCTTTAAACATTTCTAATCTAGAATTTTTATTAGATACAAGCCATAATCTAAAATACTTTGTTCGCAACTAAATTTAACACCCTCATCAATAAATTCAAAGCATACGTCTCTTGTACTATTTATATCAAATAGACACTTTCCTTTTTCATCTAAGGATTTTACAGCATCCTCATGAATTCCTTCCCGCAATAGATTGACCTTAACTTTACTATTCAACATGTCTGCACCTTCCTCTCTATATTATAAAATCCTCTTGATAACTCACCAAAAACACTGTTGTATTTACTCTATATATAGTATCATAGACTTTCTGTTTTTTCTAATCTTTAAAAGAAATTGTCTTTACAAGTCTATCAAAGCCAATAATAGTGTTTTTGAAAATGCTCTCTGCTCTATTTTTATATTCTTCAGGGATATTCATAGAGGGACTAAAATGTGTCAATAGGAGTTCTAGCACTTCACCCTCCAAAGCAAGCTGTGCTGCCTCGCTAAAGGTCATATGTTTGTTCTTTATGGCTTTTTCAATATCATTTTCATTACCATAGGTTCCCTCACAAATAAACAAGTCACTTTCTTTAATAAAAGTCGCTATTTCAGGTATTGGTCTTGTGTCCGTGGTGAAACTAAGCTTTATACCGGTTCTTTCTTTTCCTAGCACCATTCTGGGCAAATATGTTTTTTCATGATGGATTATAGTCTCATTTTTTTGAAGTCTATTCCAAAACATTCTTGGTATTTCATTTATAGTTGCACTTTTTACATCAAATTTTGGTTTTCTCCTAAAATAAAAGCTATAACCCAAACAATTAGTTGAGTGTTCAAGTTCCAGTGTTGAAATTACTAAATCATGATCTTCGCACACTGAAGGACTAATACTATTTTTTAAAGTTTGTACTTTCAGTGGTTCCTGTGGATTTTCTATAATATTAAGCTCGTAAGGAAGGTAAGGTGCTGCAACCCTCAGACCCTTCACAATATCAGTAATACCTTTGGGGCCAATTATTGTAATGGGTTCAGTTCTACCGCTGTTACCAATTGTGGCAAGAATACCTGGCAGTCCAACAATGTGATCCGCATGTCCATGGGTTATACAAATTATATCTATTGATTTAAATCCCCAGCCAAGTATTTTCATGGATACCTGGGTACCTTCACCACAATCAAGCAGTATCTTTCTCCCGTTATAGTTTATGAGAAGAGAAGATAGGTACCTTTCAGGAATAGGCATTCCTCCTCCACATCCTAGTAGAGCTATATCAACCAATTAAATCACCTCATCTATAATTTTGTTAAATCCATTGTACATCTACCTGGAGTACATATCTATAGATTAAACTACACAACAATGTTTTATACACAAAAGAAAATTTTATTTAACTAGTTCCCTGCATATTTTAGATTGTTGCTTATTTATTTTCTTAATTTAAAACTGTTTCTTCAGCAATCTGCTGCAAAAACTTTGCTTCCTCATTAGATAATCCTGATGTATAACTTAAAATACATCTACTAAAAATCCCTAAGGTGGCTAATTAACGATTTAGAAGGCTAAACAATTATTAATTGTTTAGCCTTCTAAAGTCGTTAAAGTTATATTTCTAATGCTTTTATTAAATCTTCCATTATATCATCAACATTTTCGACCCCTACTGATAATCTTATTAAATTATCAGTTATTCCAATTTCTTGTCTCATAACAGAAGGAATTGCAGCATGTGTCATAGTAGCTGGATGGCAAATTAACGACTCCACCCCTCCTAAACTTTCTCCAAAAGTTATTAACTCTAAGTTACCTAGGAATTCTTTATAATCATACCCTTCTTTTATAAGAAAAGAAATAATACCGCCATAGCCTTTAGCTTGTTTTGATTGTATTTTGTGTCCTGGGTGATCTTCAAACCCTGGATAATATACTTTTTCTACTTCTTTTCTATCTTTTAAAAACTTTGCAATAACCATTGCGTTTGAATTGTGCCTATCCATTCTTAAAGCTAGTGTTTTAATACCTCTAATCAATAAAAAGGAATCAAATGGAGACAAAATTCCCCCTGTTGAATTTTGTATAAAACCTATTTTTTCAGCTAGTTCCTTATTATTCACTACCACAAGACCAGCAATTAAATCACTGTGTCCGCCCAGATATTTTGTGGCACTGTGAATAACTATATCTGCACCAAGGGTAATAGGTTTTTGTAGGTACGGTGTCATAAACGTATTGTCAACAATAGTGATTAAATTATTTTTCTTTGCTATTTTTGCAACCTCTTCAATATCAGTAATACCCATTAATGGATTGGTTGGAGTTTCTATAAAAATAGCCTTTACATTGTTATCTATATTATTTTTCAGCTCTTCTATATTTGATGAATTAAATACACTATAATGTATACCAAAGTTACTAAAGTATTTATCTAAAACTCTAAATGTTCCACCATAAATATTATTTGATATAAGAATTTTATCTCCCGTTTTAAATAATGATAGTACTGCGGTGGTAGCCGCCATACCTGAACCAAAAGCAAACCCAGCATGTCCTTGCTCAAGTTCTGCAATAAGTTTTTCGAGTGCTGCTCTTGTAGGATTCCCTGATCTTGAATACTCATAAGCATTATCAGCATCAAACTTGCCTTTTTTAAAGGTAGATGTTTGGTAAATAGGTACATTTACTGCTCCAGTACTAACATCACCATCTATTCCGCCATGTATTAATAATGATTCAAATTTCATATCTTTTCCTCCTCAAATATTCTATTACTTAATCCGAAACTAAGCTTAAAAATTGTTTAATTCGTGCGTTAGTTGTGTCACTTAATAATTGCTCAGGTGTTCCCTTATCAATAATAAGTCCGTTATCCATAAATATTATATTGTCGCCTACTTCTCTTGCAAAACCCATATTATGAGTAACAACTACCATGGTCATCCCTTCAAGAGAAAGCTCCTTCATAACCTTAAGCACCTCTGCTGCAAGCTCTGGATCCAGTGCGGAGGTTGGCTCATCAAACAGAAGAACTAATGGTTCTATAGCCATAGCGCGAGCTATAGCAACACGTTGTTGTTGTCCTCCGGAAAGTTCATGAGGATAACTATCGAACTTTTCTGAAAGTCCAACCTTCTCGAGTAGGCTAAGAGCCTTATCGCGCGCTTCCTTCTTAGATTGCTTAAGTACAGTAATAAGACCTTCCATAATGTTTTCAGAAGCGGTCTGGTGAGGAAACAAATGAAAGCCTTGAAACACCATTCCTGTTTTCTTACGTAGTGTTAATATTTCTTTTTCAGATGGATTTTTATTTCCACCGAACGTAAGCTTACTATCTCCAATACTTATGCTTCCACTGTTAGGCAGCTCTAATAAATTCATACACCTTAAAAGGGTTGTTTTACCTGAACCGGAAGGTCCTATTACTATTGTTGTTTCACCCTTGGCAATTTGTAAATCTATACCTTTTAAAATTTCATTATCTCCAAAGCTTTTGTGCAAATCCTTTATATTAATCATGAATTTCCTCCAATTATCTAGCCACATATCTTTCAAGTTTTTTCTCTATATTCTTTTGAAGTGAGGATAGTATAGTACAAAATATTAGATATATAAATGCTGCTTCACAGTACAACACAAGCGGTTCATATGTTGCTGCAGTTATTCTTTGAGCAATTTGAAACATTTCAGTTAAAGTAATTGCAGCAGCCAGTGATGTATCTTTTACAAGACTTATAAAGGAATTTGAAAGCGGTGGTACAGATACCCTAGCTGCCTGTGGCAAAATTATGCGGAGCAATGCTTGTGTACGTGTCATACCAATGGAGGATGCTGCCTCCCACTGACCCTTAGGTATAGATAGAATCGCAGCTCTAATTACTTCTGAATTATAAGCTCCCACATTTAGTGTAAAGCCTATAATTGCTGCGGGTAGTGCTCCTATTGTTATGCCAGCCGCTGGTAATCCATAAAATATTATAAATAACTGTACGAGAAGAGGTGTCCCTCTTATTATCCAAACATAAAAACTTGATATTAAAACTAATGATTTATATTTTGATATACGTGCAAGAGCCGTCGCCATAGCTAGCATTGAACCAAGTATGAAAGAAACTATTGCTAGTGGAATTGTAAACTCCACACCTGCTATTAATAAAGGAAAGAAAGAATCTTTAACTATGCCTAATATTCTTATTGTTTCTGCATCAAAATTCATCTGATCTCCTTATTATTTTGATACATCAGTACCAAACCACTTTTTCGATATTTTTGAATAAGTACCATCTGCTTTCATATCAGTAAGTGCTTTATTAGTTGCATCTACTAATTCTTTGTTTCCCTTATTAAACATAATTGCACTTGGTTGCGCATTTCCTTCTTCATCAACAACTTTTATAGCAAGGTTTGGCTTTTGCTTTTTAATATCAAGGTAAGATAAACTATCATTAACTGTGGCATCTACTCTTTTAGAAGCTAAAAGGTCAATTGATTGATTAAAACTGTCAACTGGTTGGAGCAGCGCTCCATTAGCTTCTGCAATTTTAGCTAAGTTACTAGTTAAGGATTGAGCAGATTTCTTGCCCTTTAAATCTGCAAACTTTTTAATAGTATTATCAGAACTATTTACTATAAGTACTGCTTTTGAAACTATATACGGATTTGAAAAATCATATTTCAATTGTCTATCTGGTTTAATTCCAACTTGATTTACTATCATGTCAAATCTCTTTGCATCAAGCCCTGCAAAAATACCATCCCACTTTGTTTCCACAAATTCTGGTTTTACCCCAAGACGCTTAGATACTTCCTCTGCAATTTCAACATCAAATCCAGTTAACTTTCCTGTCTTATCATGGAAAGTATATGGTGCATAGGTACCTTCAGTACCAATTCGTATTTTTCCTTCACTCTTTATTTTTGATAATAGATCTTTTGATCCAGTATTCTTATTGCTGCTTGTCCCACATCCTACAAGTCCTACCGATGCTATTAATAAAGTACTAATTAGTATAGATAATTTTTTCATTTGTTGTCCTCCTAGTATTCCTACCGATTTAGTAAGGTATTGTTAATATAATACCACAAGTCTTCTTTTATTGTCAATATAGATTTTTATTTTATAAACATTCCTTATTACTATAATAGAGCATTTTTATGTAGTTAATATGAAGAAAGTAACTAAGAGAAAACTTCAGAGGGAGTCTAAATGTCCTTCTGAAGTCATTAACATTGCATCTTCGATGATGATGAACAACCTCTTCGATAATAAATTAACTTTTCTCTACACGCTCAATATATTCAATATTTTCCATTTCAGAAAGTGCATCTTGTACTGATGTATCATCTACAATTCTTCCAGTAAGAATTAGCCCCCTATTTATATCTTCATCCCACTCAAAGTCAGTCATAACACTATCTATGCCTAGATTTTCAGCCATATCCTTTGCGCTAATAGTATCACCTTTGTAATTATCAATACCCTCTTCTGTAATAGTAATTTCATAAATTGTATTTTTAATTGGCATTTTTTATTCCTCCATAAACCATAGTTTAATATGTTTTATCATACTAAATATAATATTCTACAAAAGTCTTAAAATATCCATCTATTTTTGCATGTAAGAAAAGAGCCCATTTCTAAGCTCTTGAATACTCTTCTCAAATAAAATTTTATTATAATTTATTTGTTTTTTCATTTATGTAAATATCAAGTGCCTTTATTCCTCTGTGAGCAAGCTTAACAAATAATATAAACCCATAAATGCTAATGCCTATCATACCTAACATAAAAACAATAGACTGTTCCTCTAATCTACCCCAAATAAATCCCGAGTATAAACCTTCTCCTCCACATCAATCAAATCCTTAGAGAGCCTATTTGACAAAATAACATCCGACATTCTCTTAAATTCCTCTAAATCTTTTATCAATTTAGAATTATAAAAGTAATCTTCTTCTAATGCCGGCTCATGTACTACTACTTCAATTCCTTTTGCTTTGATTCTTTTCATGATGCCTTGTATTGAGGATGCTCTGAAATTATCAGAATTTGTTTTCATGGTTAATCTGTAAATACCTACAACATTTGGTTTTTTAGCTATTACCATATCAGCTATATGATCTTTTCTTGTTCTGTTAGCGTCTACTATAGCACCTATAATATTATTAGGTATATCTTCATAATTTGCTCTTAATTGTTTTGTATCTTTAGGAAGGCAATAGCCACCATATCCAAAGGAAGGATTATTGTAATGGTTCCCTATTCTTGGGTCCAAACATACACCTTCAATAATTTGTTTTGTGTCTAGTCCTCTTATTTCTGCATAAGTATCAAGTTCATTAAAATAGGCTACCCTCAGTGCCAAATAGGTATTAGAAAACAGTTTTACAGCTTCAGCCTCGGTGGAATTTGTATATAAGACCGGTATATCTTTTTTAATTGCTCCTTCTACTAAAAGGCTTGCAAATTTTTCAGCTCGTTCTGATTTTTCTCCTACTATAATCCTTGATGGGTATAGATTATCATATAGTGCTTTGCCTTCTCTTAAGAACTCTGGTGCAAAGATAATATTATTTGTTTCAAACATTTTGTTTACCTTTTCTGTATAGCCTACAGGAACAGTTGACTTGATTACTATTGTAACATCTATATTGATGGCCAATACATTTGCAATTACGGCTTCCACAGATCTGGTATTAAAATGATTTTTTTCTGGATCATAATTGGTTGGTGTTGCTATGATAACAAATTCAGCCTCTGAATAAGCCTTGTAGGAATCTGTAGTTGCTTTTAAATTCAACTCTTCATTTGATAGATATTCCTCAATCTCAACATCCGCGATAGGAGATTTTTTATTATTGATCAGATCTACTTTTTCCTGAATAACATCAAGCGCTGTTACTTCATGATGCTGAGCCAGTAATATTGCATTTGATAATCCTACATAACCAATCCCTGCTATTGTAATTTTCATTTTCAATCACCCTTTTCCTATCAAATTTATATCTTATAAAAATCTTTATACCAATCTACAAACTTTCCTAATCCACTTTCAATGCTTGTACTAGGTTTAAAGTTAATGTCCCTTTCCAAATCCGACACATCTGCATAAGTTCTAAGCACATCACCTGTTTGCATTTTCATATATATTTTTTCTGCTTTTTTACCTAGTTTATCTTCTATAACTGAGATGAATTTTTCTAATTGTACCGGCTGATTATTACCAATATTATAAATTTTATAAGGTGCAAAGCTACTGCTTAAATCATCTTTAGTTTCATCATAATCAGGTTTACCCCTGGGAGCTAAGGGTATCAGTTTATATATCCCTTCTACAATATCATCAACATAGGTGAAATCTCTCTCCATTTTCCCATGGTTGAAGACTTTAATTGGCTGGCCACTGAGAATTGCATCTGTAAATAAAAAATATGCCATGTCTGGTCTTCCCCAGGGACCATATACAGTAAAAAATCTCAAACCCGTTGTTGGGATTTTATAGAGCTCACTGTATGCATGGGCAAGTAGCTCATTTGATTTTTTAGTTGCAGCATACAGACTCACGGGGTGATCTACATTGTGGTTAGTAGAAAAAGGTGCTTCCTTGTTTCCACCATAAACTGAACTTGAAGATGCGTACAGTAAATGTTTTACCGGGTTATTTCTGCAGGCCTCAAGTATATTTACAAAGCCAATAAGATTGGAATCCACATAAGCATATGGATTTGTAATACTGTATCTTACTCCAGCCTGAGCAGCTAAATTAATAACGTAATCAAATTTATGGCTGTTAAATAAATCATCTATAGCTTCTTTATCCTTTAAATCTATTTTATAAAAACTAAAGTTCTCATGCTTTTTTAATAAAGCTAGTCTTCCTTCTTTAAGTGCTACGTCATAGTAATCGTTCATATTATCTATTCCTATAACTTGATATTCTTTTCCAATTAATAGTGTAGAGAGATGATACCCTATAAACCCTGCGGCTCCTGTAATTAAAACCTTCAAATTTTTATTACTATTTGTATCCATAAATAACTCCTTTATACTTCTTATTTTTACATTTTATTATATGTTAAATTTATGAACTATTTTAATGGCAACTTCTTTTAAATATTTAAACTCTTTAGTTTTAAAAAATAACAGTATTATTATTATATTAGGAATAAATAAGCAAAACAATCCTCTTTCTAAAATCAATAAAAATCCACCAGTCTTAAGAATTGAACACGATAATTCAGTTATTAATCCAGCGCCAATTGTAACAAATACATATATTGCATACTTTTTAAAGTAGTTGCTAATAGGTATTTTAAATACATTTCTATATAAAACAAATGGTTCCACCCAAAAACTTGTTGTAATTGTACTTATAAGTGTACCTAAAAACACACCTACAATACCAATTCTATGAACTAAAAATAAGGACATGCCTAAATTTATAATGGCTGAAAATAGTGGCCTATACCTGTCATTCCAAAATAATCCCAAGGTATCCCTATAGGTCAAACATGCATTCCTCATTCCACTTACAAAGAAATTGATTATAATTACAAATACAATATAATTATTCATCACAAACTTATCGCCTAGCCATGTTTTAATAAATGGGTTAATTAAAACCCAAAATGATATACTGCAAAAGCTATACAACCAAAAATTCATAAAAAATAGAATGTCAAATACATTTTTTGATTTTTCAGTGTTCTCATTTGCATTAAGGTTTCCAATACTGGCAAGTAATGAACTGAATATTTGGCCTAAAAGGCCTTCTATCTTACTAATTATTAAATAATAATTAGAATATAAGCCTACCCAATATACTCCTACAAATGCAGAGATTAAAATGTTATCTGTTCCACTAATTATAACTGAACTTAATTTATGAAAGGACATAGCACCAATGTTTTTTATTAAAGCTTTTTTATCCTTTTTATCTAGATATTCTTTTTTACCTTCTTTTAAAAATGGATACATCTTATTTGCTTTTCTAGAAATAGCTACGTTTGATAATAAAGTAAATATAATTTGCAAGGATAAATATAAAAAATAATTTTTTGTTATAATTAACAATGATATTTGAACAATGTTTTGAACTAGAGAATAAGCATATTGAGTTAAGGTAACAATATACTGTTTTTGATCTGCTATAATAATGGAGCATTTGTAAGAGAAAAAATATGAGCTAACTGAATTTGCTAAAAACATTATATATATAAGATTTAGATTTGGAATATTAGGTTTATCTTTAATTATAATGTTTAAAAAGGGTACCAGTGCAAGTCCAATAACAGCTGTGGTAACACCGATGATTCGGTAAATTGAAGCATACATATTCATCAAGGCTTTGGTTTTTGTCTCATCTTTTTCAGCTAGGGGTTTATACATACTGAATATTATCGCACTTCCAATTCCTAATTCTGTTAGCGACAACATTGATAGCACATTTCCCAATAATCCACTTATACCAAGGTAATTAACCCCTAATACACTTATAAAAACCGAACGTCCTACAAAGCTAATTAACAGGTTAATAAATTGTCCGCCCATAGCAACCAAAATATTTCTAATAGAATTTTTTGTTCTTGTTTCACTACTCATATTTACTCCCTCAAAATTCACTTTTGCTTATTAGGGTTTATTCTAAAATTTAAGCAGGTTTAACCACTTTTTAAATATCTTATCTTGTGATAATTCTTCCCTAATTTTAATTGCATTTTTTGATAACTTATCGCTTAAGTCTTGATTTTCTATAAGCTCTTTCATTGCAGAATACAATGCAAAGGCATCTCCAACCGGAACTAACAATCCGTTTTCATAAGGCTTAATAAACATTCTAGCGCCACCAGGAGGACAGTCTGTACATATAGAGGGTAGCCCTATGGCTAAGGCCTCAAGCATTGAGTTTGAAATCCCCTCGTAATCTGAGGAGGAAATAAACATTGCACTGTCAATAATCTTAGAATGTATGTTTATAGCATAATCTTTAAATGTTACTTGATCTTTACAGTTAAGCCCCTTTGCATATTCTTTTAACTCTTCTTCCTGCTCACCTCTGCCGTAAATGGTTAAAGTGTAGTTTGGGTAGTCTTTGGCTAGAAGCTCAAAGGCATTAAGTAACATAGGAATATTTTTTTGGGGAGCTAACCTACAAAAACTTACGATTTCCTTTGTTCTATTGCCATTATATCTTTGAGGCAAATCCTTCTTTATGGGATTAGGTATTATAACGCCCTTTTTTTGAATTTTCTTAGGGAAATAATCCTTAGCATTATTTGTTTGAAATACAATAATATTTGCAAATTTATAAGTTAAATCTCTAATTTTTCGAAGTTTTTTTGTGTCCGGAAAATTCTTTGGATCATTACGCTCTGAAAGAATTAATTTTGTCTTCTTTAATAATAAGCTAAGAACTAAATACCTATTTAACGCCGGCATTGCTAAAGAAATAACTGTGCCGCTACCAATCTTATTTAATAGGTCTTTTAAACTTTTCAAATTCTTTATATATTTTAAGACTATGTTACCTGATTGTGGTAAGGTTAAATAATGCTTTTTTATATTATTGTTAATCTGATACTCATTATCAGATTTTTCTAGTATTATTATATCTACCTGGAATCCATTATCATAAAATGAATTAGCGAGTACAGATGTAACTCGTTCTGCTCCACCTGAAGCTAAACACTCTATACAAAATGTTATTTTTTTATCCTGCTTTTTTATCATAGCTTTTCTCCTTAGTTATCAATTAGAAGTTTTCGTTTTATGACCATTAATACTGTAATATTTCCAAGCAGCAATTAAATAATAAAAGTTGCATAAACAAATCAGAGAAAATAACCTACACTTTATTTCCATCCTAACTCCTAATTTTCTTTTTTTAAAAAAGGTTTTAGTAGCCTTGCTAGTAATAAGTTGGGAGGTATTTTTCCTATAAATTTCAGCTTTAGATATCTCTTTTAATTTAATATGGATTGTATTTATATCTTCACCTGACTTTACTACATAATAAATAGCTTCTTGTATCAACACATAAAATAATAGGGGTAAAATTTCTTTAAGCTCCTCAGATTTTCCTGCCTCCTCTGAATGCACGCTAAACTTTTCAAATAAGATATAGGATTGCTTAAGATTAGGTTGAGAGGAATGCATAATAGAATTATCCCTTTGCAAATAGTTATAAAGGGAGTCTTTTAAAGAAAATATTACATTTATGTGACATAAAAAATAAAGATTAAAAAGCAAATCTTCTGAGAATACTTCTACATTCTTCTCAAATTTCAGATCATTTTTTATTATTATTTCTCTCTTGTAAAGCTTATTCGTAACTTCGTGTCCATGTACATAAGGGAAGTAATAGGAATAAAAGTATTCCTTGAGGCCTATATCATTTAAGTTAAAAGATTGATTTTCTAGGTGAAGACAATTCTCTTCTTCCCGATCCTTATAAACTCTACGATAATTACAAATTACCAAATCCGCAGCTACCTTTTTTGAAGCATTGTACATTTTTTCAATCATAGTAGGATCTATCCAATCATCAGAATCTACAAATAATATGTAATCGCCAGTAGCAACACCTAAACCCACATTTCTAGCAGAAGAAAGTCCACCATTTTCTTTATGAATAACTTTAATACGAAGGTCCTGGTTTGCATAAGATTCTGCAACTTGTCCACATTTATCCGGTGAACCATCATCCACAAGTATTATTTCAATGTCCCTAAATGTCTGACATAAAATAGAAGTTATACATTTATCAATATACTCTTCCACCTTATAAATAGGTACAACAACACTAACTGAACAAGACATTTAAATCACCCTCCCCTTCGTAGTCAGCTAAAAGCTACCCATTATTATTAGCATATTATTATTCTATCACATAATTAACATAATGTTACAAATTATTATTGATTGCATCTTTTTTCTTATATTAAGAAAGATAAAATTATAAATTTAAGGCAAAAATCAAAACCCCAGTAGCCATTACAGTTACTGGGGTTTGTTTGACACACCTTACAGGAGTCGAACCTGCGACCAAGTAGTTGTAAAGTGATGTTTTAAGCAATTTAAAGTAGTCCTCAAAGTGTCTTAAATGCTCACTTATTTTATTTCATTTCAAAATGATTACCGTACTTTTTCTTTATTTATCTCCATACTATTTTAATATCCAACTGACTAAAGCCCTTTATTTTCAATGGTCTGAGTGACAAGAATCGAACTTGCGACCTCATGAACCCCATTCATGCGCGCTACCAACTGCGCTACACCCAGTTAACAACCTTATTATAGCATGAAGTTTTATATTGATTCAACATTAAATTTAGCTTTGAGTTATAAGAAAATTTCCCTATAACTCAAAACTACTATATAATAATAAATATTATTATAATATAATACAAATTAAGCTGCCATTGCCCTCATTTATAATTCTTTGTAGCGTCTTTTGGATTTTTACTTGGACATCATCAGGCATCTTAAATAACTTATTTTGAAGACCTTCTTTAACCAATACTTCTAAAGATTTACCAAACATATTACTCTGCCAAATTTGAGATTTATCGTTTTCAAACTGTTCTAAGATGGATTTATAGAATTCTTCACTTTGCTTTTCTGTACCCATAATAGGTGATACTTCAGTGGTTATATCTGCTTTAATAAAGTGTAACGATGGTGCAGAAGCCTTTAATTTAACACCATATCTACCACCATGTTGCACTATCTCAGGCTCTTCTAATGTCATTTCTGAAAGCTGTGGTGCAACTAAGCCATAACCTTTTTCCTTTACATCCCTTAGTGCGTCTGCAATTTTATCATATTCAACTTTTGCTCTAGAGAATTCACCCATTAATGTTAATAGATCATTTTCCCCTTTTATTTCTCGATCACAAGTTTCACCTAAGATTTTGTAAAATAATTCGTGTTTAGGAATTATATTAACCCTAGCAGTTCCTTCTCCCATATTCATTTCATCAAGTCTTGCAGAATCTAAAAAGTCAACTTCACTAAAACTTAGTAGAGATTTATTTATATCTCTAACTTTAAAAATGTCCTTGCTCATATCTTTTAAAAACTTCATAAAATTAATTTTTACCCAATGCTTAGAACTTAAGTTTTCAATCCATTCAGGCATATCTATGTTAATTTCTTTAACTGGAAATTCTCTAAGAATTCTTTGGAATATATTAGCAATATCCTCTTCTTTCATGTTTAGAACATCCATAACTTGAACTGGAACATCATATTTTTCTTCCAATTCTCTAGCTAAAACTTCCGTTTCAGGAGCAGCAGCATTTTTAGAATTTAACACCATTATGAAAGGTTTATTGATAGATTTAAGTTCATCAACTACTCTTTTTTCAGCATCTAAGTACTCTCCTCTTTCTATACCTGTGATGGAACCATCTGTAGTAATTAAAAGACCAATGGTTGAATGCTCATTTATTACTTTTTTTGTTCCAAGCTCTGCCGCTTCCTCAAATGGAATCTCATAATCATACCAAGGAGTTGTAACCATTTTAGGTGTTTCCCCTTCTTCGTATCCTAGCGCTCCTTTAACAATATAACCAACACAATCAACCATTCTAACTTTGAATTTAGTACCACCGTCAAAATCGATTTCAACTGCTTCGTTGGGTACAAATTTAGGTTCAGTGGTATGAATTGATTTTCCGGAACCACTTTGAGGAAGTTCATCTTTTGCTCTTTCTTTTTTATGAGGATTTTCTATTCTAGGAATTACCATAAGCTCCATAAATCTTTTTATGAATGTTGATTTTCCAGTTCTTACTGGACCCACAACACCTACATAAATATCCCCTTGCGTTCTCTCTGCTATATCTTTGTATATATCAAAATTATCCAAGATATACCCTCCCAATAATTATTATTAACATTATAAATATATTTTAGAGAACAATAAATTATTACTTCAGATTAAAATAATATAAAAAAACCCGATTTTTCATTAGTTTCTTAACGAAAAACCGGGTTTTAATATTTGTGATATTATAAAATGTCCTTAAAACTCATCTTTTTTATTTCTTGACATAAGTTCGTGTACTCCATCTTTTGGGTCTTTACCTTCAAATAGTACTTTGTAAAGCACATCAGTAATAGGCATAGAAACTTTTGCTTTTTCTTTAAGTTCATAAAAAGCTCTTGTGGCTTTTATACCTTCAACCACCATTCCTATTTCCTCGCAAGCTTTCTCCATTGGAACACCCTTTCCAATTAAAATACCAGCTCTTCTATTCCTACTATGCATACTAGTACAAGTTACTATAAGATCACCCATACCTGTCAAGCCATAGAAGGTTTCCGTTTTACCACCAAGAATAGTGCCTATTTTTATAATTTCACTCATTCCTCTTGTCATAAGTGCAGCTTTTGAATTATCACCGTAGCCTATTCCATCTGACACCCCTGCAGCTAGTGCAATAATGTTTTTAACTGCTCCACCTATTTCTACTCCAATAATGTCTTCATTAGTGTAAACTCTAAATTTACTTGTCATAAATACATCTTGAACTATCTTTGCATATTCCATTTTTTTAGATGTAACTACTACTGTTGTAGGTATATCTAAGGAAACCTCTTCTGCATGACTAGGACCTGAAAGTATAACTATAGGGTTACTCGGAATCTCTTCTTCTATAACTTGCGAAATCCTTTTTGAAGAACCCTCTTCGATTCCTTTTGCAATGCTAACCACAATTTGATTCCGCTTTAAATATGGTGCAATTCTCACACTTAAGTCTCTTATTGCATGGGATGGCACTGACAACACAATTATGTCGCTACCGCTTATAACCTTTTCTATATCAAGGAATGCTGTTACTCCTGATGGTATGATAACCTTGGGCAAATATTTAATATTTTCTCTTTTTATGTTAATATCATCAATAACACTAAGTTTTCTGTCCCATATGTTAACTTTAATTCCTTTTTTTGCAAGCATTACCGATAATGCGCTGCCGAAACTTCCACCACCTAAAAAAGCAACTTTTAACATTCTATTCCTTCCTTTCCCTAAATATAAGCTTTATACCTGTTCCCATAAATTCAAAGGCATTTCTCAATTGATTCTCTAAATATCTCTCATAAGAGAAGTGTAGTAAATTTTCATTATTTACAAAGAACACAAATGTTGGTGGTTTAGAAGCTACTTGAGTAACATAGAATATTTTTAATCTCTTGTTTGCTACTGTTGGAGGCTCCTTCATTAGTACAGCCTTATTTACAACCTCATTAAGTATGCCTGTAGAAATTCTTTTTGAATAATTTTCATAACATTCTTTTACTGTTGAAAGTACCTTATGTACTCTTTGACCTGTTTTTGCAGATATAAATAAATAAGGTGCATATGCCATAAAGTTTAACCCTGCTTGTATTCTCTTTTTAAACTCAAGCATAGTTTTGTCATCTTTTTCAATAAGATCCCATTTATTTACTATTACCAAAATAGCCTTTTTCATCTCATGAGCATAGCCTATAATTTTCTCATCTTGATCACTTAGTTCTTCTGTAGCAGTAATCATAAGTATAACTACATCAGCTCTCTCCACTGCTGCTAATGATCTAATAACACTATATCTTTCAATTCCCTCTTCTACCTTACTTTTTCTTCTTATTCCTGCAGTATCTATAAGAACAAATTTTCCTTCTTCAGTTTCTATTTTACTATCAATTGCATCTCTAGTTGTACCTGCAATTTCAGTTACTATATTTCTTTCTTCTCCAAGCATTCTATTTATCAAAGATGATTTACCAACATTCGGCTTGCCTACCACTGCAACTTGAATATATTCTTCATCCTCTGTTTTTGAATACACACTGTCAAAATGTGATACTACCTCATCTAACATATCTCCAAGTCCAAGTGCTTGAGTTGCAGAGATAGCAAACGGCGTCCCTATACCTAAATTATAGAATTCAAATGCATTTGCTTCTAGTTGAAGATGGTCTATTTTATTTACAACGAGTACTATTGGTTTTTTGCTCTGTCTAAGCATTTGAGCAACTTCATAATCTGCACCTGTAAGACCTTGCTTACCGTCTACAATAAATATTATAACATCTGATGTTTCTATAGCTATTTGTGCCTGTCTTCTCATTTGCGCCAAAATGATATCTTGACTTTCAATTTCAATACCACCTGTATCAATTAGTGTGAAATTGTGCCTAAGCCAATCTGCATCAGCATACACTCTGTCTCTTGTTACACCGGGTTTATCATCAACTATTGATATTCTTCTACCTGCTAACTTATTAAATAAGGTAGATTTGCCTACATTAGGCCTTCCTACTATTGCTACTATTGGTTTTGCCATTATTCTTCCTCCCGACTATTTTGGTTTATTATATGGATTAAATCTTCTCCTGAATAATCACATATTAGAACTTTTGTATTTAAGCTTTTTTCTAAATCACTTACTGTAATATTATCTAAAAATATTTGCTGATCATAGTCACCTAATTCATATCCACTTTTCAGCATATTACTAGGAATTATTACATAGTCCCCTAGCTTTTCATCTTTTAGCTGCTCTATTATATCTGTTCCTGTTAAAAGACCTACTACTGTAATGGTTTCTCCAAAAAATGTATTTACAATTTTTTTAACTCCGATATTAATTTTATTATTGATTGCAGTAATTTTGTGGGCTACCTTTAATATTTCTACGTAGGCTGAAGACCCAGTTACAAAGGTAAAACTTCCACTATTATTTGGTGCAAGGCTTGATACATCTTCATCTATAACACTTCTAAGCATCCTTATCATGCCAATTCCATCCTCTAACTGATCATACCCATCATAGAAATCTTCATCAGGTACATCAATTCCAGCTGTAACATAAAATTCATCAGACAACCTTACAAAAGGTGAGCCGATTTCATTAATATATTTTTCTTGTAATTCACGTATACCTTCAATTTCTTGCGTCGCAGTATTCTTATCATACAAGGTTAAATTATATAAGCCTTCCCTATACTTTGTTATTCCAACGGGTACAACCGCCAAATTTTCAATGTTTGGATAAAGTTTATATAGGTCCTCAATAGTTTTTAAAAGTTCCGATCCATTATTAATACCTGGACAAGAAACTACTTGACAATTAATTTTAATGGAAGCTCCAGCTAGTCTCTTTAACCTATCATAAACATCTCCAGCAAATTTATTGTTTAGCATTATCTTTCTGAGCTCTGGATCAGTAGTGTGAACTGAAACATTAATAGGGCTTATCTTATATCGAATTATCCTGTCTATATCCTCTTCCTTCATATTAGTTAAGGTTACAAAGTTACCTTGAAAAAATGATAATCTTGAATCATCATCTTTGAAATATAGTGTTTCTCTCATTCCTTGTGGCAATTGATCAATAAAACAGAATATGCACTTATTATGACAACTCTTGGGCTTATCCAAAATGGCATCAATAAATTGGATTCCTAAATCTTCATCATATTCCTTTTCAACTTCAATCTCCCAAACTTCTCCGTCTACCTTCTCAATTTCAATGCATATAAGTTCATCTGTAATTAAAAATTTGTAATCAATTATATCTATTACAGCATTGCCATTTATACTAATTAATCTATCTCCCACTTCTAACTCAATTTCTTCTGCAATACTTCCTGGAAGTATCTTAGCTATCTGATTTTTCATTTTTACCTCCTGTTTAACAATAACCTTTAATGTAAAAGGCTTTATGAGGAATTAGAAATAATATACTAAAATTAAATATTTTTTTAAAATATATAGTACTACACATATAATATTTAATTTATAATAAGCAATTAGTTTAATAATAAATTATAGCATTCCATTAAGTTATATTACATGAATTCAATATTTAAGTCAATGTTATTAGTCTTTAAAAGAAGAAAAAGTGCATATATCGCAAATTTTGCGCTTTTTCACGTATTTACAGTAGAAGATTTGTGATTAATAGATAATTTACTACAGAATAAAAATACCTCCTAAGAAGGAGGTACTAAAATGCTTCTATGCAATATTTTCTTATAATTTTCTTACCATCTTCACTTTTAAAATACTGAAAAAGATCCTTTAGACTATCTTTTTTTTCTTTCGAATAATACATTTGTATTGGAAATCTTAGATAATATAATTTGTTTTTTATGTTTGAGTTGGTAATTTCAACACCACTTAATTTTAAAAACACATTTTCTTTATTATACCACTGTCCTGGCATAATGCCTATAGCATCTTTATTCTGAGCAACAAAATTTTTCATTTCTTCTACACTGCCTACATACTGCATAGTACTGCTCAGTTGTTCTTTTATAGGATTATCCATTATTTTTATATTAAATTCATATTGAACTGAATTCATAATGCTTTTAAAAGCTACAGGTACTATTGTTTTTGATTCGCCCTTTAGCTTTTCCCAGTTGACTATATTTCCAGTGTATATTTTTTTTAAGTCGGAAATCCCCAAACTATTCACCTTATTACTAGTGTTAACAATAATGCCGATACCATCATAAGCTAACATTTCGCCTTCAATTTTCTTATTATCTGTCTGAACATATCCAATTAATATATCCACTTCAGAATTGATTAGTTTATTAAAAGCACCTTCTCTGTCAATGGATTCTATAGTAACTACAGGGTCATTATTTAAATTATAATCCCGTACTAAGTCATTTACCATGGGAAAGACTGTATCCTCACAAATTATTTTAATGCTTTTAGGTTGCTGGTCTTTGATTTTTGTATCTTTTTTACATCCTGTACTTAGCATTAAAATTGTAATGCTGAAGATTATCAAAAGTGGCTTTAAATTTTTTTTTTTCATAATCACTACTCCACTACAATATTTTAAATAAATATCTAACCATATTCATAACTAACCATAGTATTTGGTTAGCCAAATTTTAATATTTATTGTACTTGTAGTTTCTGTATTTCATGTGAAAACTATTCGTTTAAATTAACTTTTTCTCCAGTAACTAAATAAATTGTCCATTCACATATGTTTGTCGTATGATCAGCAATTCTTTCTAGCCACTTACAAATAAATAAAAATTGGGTAGCTTGATTTACTGTCTCTTGATTTTTAAACATTAATTGTAGAAGTTCTGTAAATATCTCCTTATATATATCGTCTACTTGGTCGTCTCGTTTGCATACTTCATATGCCTTTTCAACATCTCCTGCCACGTAAGCGTCCAAAGAATCCTTTATCATAAGTATTACTATCTCAGCCATTCTAGGTATATCTATTAGTTGCTTTATATATTTTTCATCTTTTAACCTTACTGTAATTTTAGCAACATCCACAGCATAATCTGCCATTCTCTCAAGGTCTGTTACTATTTTTGTTGTGGTAAAAATATTTCTTAAATCTATTGCTAAAGGCTGCTGCATGGCGATTAATCTTATTGCTTTATCTTCTATTTCTCGTTCCAGTGCATCAACTATGTCATCATTTTCCATTATTTTTTCAGCCTTTTCTGCGTTCTGTGAAACTAAGGCCTCAATGCAGTCATGAATTTGTTTTTCCACCATACTTCCCATTCTAATTAAATCATTATGAAGTTCTTCAAGACTCGCTTCAAATACTTTTCTAGCCATATTATCACCTTCCTATTTATATTTTAACCAAATCTTCCTGTAATATAATCCTCTGTTCTTTTATCTTGAGGTTTATAAAATATATTTTCCGTTTTTCCATTCTCAACAATTTCTCCATTGAGGAAAAATGCTGTATAATCAGAAATTCTACCTGCTTGTTGCATATTATGCGTAACAATTATAACTGTGTACTTTTTTTTAAGCACATCCATTAACTCTTCAATCTTTAATGTGGAAATAGGGTCTAAGGCAGAAGTTGGCTCATCCATTAGTAAAACCTCAGGTTGCACTGCTAAAGTTCTAGCTATGCATAGACGCTGTTGCTGTCCACCAGATAATCCTAGTGCACTCTTTTTAAGCCTGTCTTTTACTTCATCCCAAAGTGCAGCTCCTTTTAAACTATCCTCTACAATTTCATCAAGTTCTTTTTTATTAGTTAGGCCGTGAATTTTAGGGCCATAAGCTATATTGTCATATATTGACATAGGAAAAGGATTAGGTTTTTGAAATACCATTCCTACTTTTTTCCTTAAATCTATAACATCATAATCTGGACTGTATATGTTTTTATTTTCGTATAACACTTCTCCATCTATTTTAACAGAATCTATTAAATCATTCATTCTGTTGATAGTACGTAAAAATGTTGATTTACCACAACCTGATGGTCCTATAAGTGCAGTAACTGAATTTTTCTCTATATTAATACTTACATTTTTTAGTGCTTGAACATTTCCATAATATAGATTCAAATTCTTTGCTATAACTATTCCCATGTTGCTTACCTCCCTATTTACTTCCTGTATGTGATTCATATAATTTTTTGCCGATTATTCTTGCAGATACATTAAATATAAGCACTGCTATTATTAAAACTGCTGAAGCACCGTTTGCTATCTTAGCAGCATCAGGCACCATTCCTTCAGAATTAAGCTTCCATATGTATACAGACAAAGTTTCAGCGGGCCTTAATAAACTATAAGCTGAAGCTTTACTGGTTAAGCTTAAATTAGTAAAATTCAAAGTTGGTGCACTCATACCTGCAGTATAAAGTAATGCTGCTGCTTCTCCAAATATTCTCCCTGCTGCTAGTATAATACCTGTTAAAATTTGAGGCATTGCAGAGGGTAATACAACATTTTTAATAGTTTGCCACCTAGTTGCACCTAGGCCCAAACTGGCTTCTTTAACACCAAACGAGGCTGCTTTAATTGCATTTTCACAAACTCTAGTCATACCTGGTAAATTTATTATAGTTATTGCTAGTGCTCCAGCAATAAGAGAATATCCCCATTTTGTCATGTTAACAAAAACTAATAGTCCAAATAAGCCGACTACTATTGAAGGTAATGATGCCATAGTTTCTATACTTAATCTAATAATGTTTAATAGCTTGCCCTCTTTTGCGTATTCAGCTAAATATATTCCAGCACCTACCCCAAGTGGTACTGTAATCATAAGAGTTACTACGAGCAGATGAATTGAGTTATATAATTGACGCCCAATACCTCCACCAGCTTCGCCAATTTTTGGTTCACCAAATAAAAACTTTAAATTCAAGGATTGTCTTCCATTGTATATTATATATCCTATAAGGCTTATTAGCAAAAGAATTACTAAAGCAGAAATTATATATAACACTATAGTTGCAATTTTATCTTTAACCTTAGAATTCATTATATCTCACCTCGTTTTCCAAGTTTTCTAATTATAAGTATAAATACAAATGATATTATTAGTAATAATAGTGCCATTGACCATAATGCATCATTCCATGCTGTACCATAGATTGTATTTGCCATATCCATAGTTAGTATGCTTGTTAGTGTAGCTGTTGTTCCAAGTAACCCCTTAGGGAAAGTAATTGAGTTTCCAATAACCATTTGAACTGCTAGTGCTTCTCCAAATGCTCTTGAAACTCCAAGCACTATCCCTGTTAATATCCCACTTTTAGCTGCAGGAATAATTACTCTAATTATAGTCTGCCATCTAGTTGCCCCAAGACCATAGGATGCTTCTATATAATCTTTAGGTATGGTTTTTATTGCATCTGAAGAAATACTTGTTATTGTTGGTAAAATCATTACGCTAATAACTAATACTCCTGCAAGTAAACTAAACCCAATTCCTCCAAAGAAAATCTTAATAATAGGTACTAATACACTTACTCCTATCCAGCCATAAACAACAGAAGGTATTCCCACAAATAGCTCAACGGCAGGCTGAATAACTTTTGTGCCGAGTTTTGGTGAAATTACATTCATAAATATGGCTAGCGCTACCCCTATTGGTGCACTTACAAGCACTGCAAGGAAAGATACCACTGTTGAACCAATAATAAATATCAAAGTTCCAAATTGAGGAGTTAAAGATTCTCCACTCCCCTCTGGATTCCATTTTCCTGAGAATATAAAATTAAATATTGAATATCCATGCTTTATAAAGGTATTTAAGCCTTTAGTAGTTAGGAATAATATGATTGAAAAAGTAAGAATGACTATAATCGCACCACAAAATATTGCAAAACCACGTCCTAAATATTCATTTTTAAGATTTATAAACATTTTTTTCATATCAGCTTTAAGGTTTAAAAACATTGGTTTCCTATCATTTTTTTTCATATATATTTTACCTCGAAAAATTATTTTAACCATATTTCAGAAGGAAAGTCCGCCATCTTCCATAAATGAGAACTTACTACCCTATTAAAAAAACTTCGGTGTGGGGTATAAATCTCCTTCTAAGATCGTTAATAGGACAAGCACCGTAGGTTATGATTTAATGCAAATAAAGACTGGTTTTAACCAGCCTTTTGAGAACATTAATCTCTTTTAGCCTTCATATCTGCCATCGGAATATATCCTAATTTTTTTATTCCAGCTTTCATTTCATCACTTAGCATATAATCTAAATATGCTTTTGTTAATCCTGTAGGTTCACCTTTAGTGTACATATGCTCATATGCCCAAATTTTATATTTATCTGTGCTTATGTTTTCTGCATTTGCTTCAATACCATCAATTTTCAATACGTTTAAGCCTTGTTTATTAGCTGCATCAGAGAAGTATGATAATGCTAAGTAGCTTATTGCTCCATCTGTTTTTGTAATCATTCCTTTAACAGCTCCACTTGAATCTGAAGTTAAGCCTGCCACTTCTTCCTTACCATCCAATCCAAATTGTTTAAATGTCGCTCTAGTTCCTGAAGATGCTGGTCTATTTATAACTGTAACTGCTATGTCAGCTCCGCCAACTTCTTTCCAGTTTTTTATCTTTCCTGTAAATATATCTACTAACTGTTGCTTTGTTAGTGATTCTACTTTAACTTTTGGATTTGTTACCGCTGCAATTCCTATAACACATACCTTATGATCTTTTAATGCAGTTGCGTCAATTCCTGCTTTGTCTTTTGCATAAATATCTGAATTACCTATTTCTACACTACTTTCTAACACTAATTTAAGTCCTGTTCCACTTCCGCCACCTTGAACATTTACATTTGCTCCTGGGTTTTTATCTAGGAAACTTTTAGCTCCGAGTTCAGCTAAAGGCTGAAGTGCAGTTGATCCTGCTGCAGTTATTGAACCTTTTAATTCAGCTGTTTTAGTTTCAGGTGTAGTTGCCGTTTTGCCTGAACAACCCGTGAAAATTCCCGCTGTCATTGCAACTACTATTGCAGCCACCATAAATTTAAAGTTTTTTCTTTTCATTTATAATTCCCCCGTTCATTAATTTTAATTTCTTAATTAACTGTTCCTTACACTTACAATATTATACCCTGAAAGTTAACTTTGTATTATGTAAAAGTTAATTTAAGTTTAACTAATGTTAATTAAACTTTACAATGGAGGATTTTCTTATTGATATTATTCAGAATAGGGTATTTCAACTATGAATTTACTACCTTTGCCCAGTTCACTTTCTACATATATTTTTCCATTTAATTGAAGTACAATATGTTTAACAATAGCAAGACCCAGTCCTGTGCCTCCGTTTGATCTGGAACGAGCCTTATCTACTCTGTAGAATCTCTCAAAAATACGTGGAATTTGTTTTTTAGCTATTCCGACCCCAGTATCTACTACATATAGAATAAATCCATCCTCTTTGTTCTCAGTTCCAATGCAAACACTATCACCTGTTTCTGAGTAGTTTATTGCATTGCCCACTAAGTTAATTAACATTTGTTTGAATCTATCAGCATCGCCTTTCAAAATTTTAATGTCTTGTTCTTGTATTGTTAACTTTATTCCTTTTACATCTGCCATGTTTTTCATCAAATTGTAGACGTCTTTTACAATTTTATTAACATTAATTTTTTCCTTTTTAATTCCCTTTTGTTGTTCTATGTGTGAAAGTGTCAAAATATCTGTAATTAATCTAGTCAATCTTTCAGCTTCTTCATTTATTATATTTAAAAATTTCTCCTTAGTTTCAGCATCATCTACATATTTTAATGTTTCTGCAAATCCTTTAATAGATGTTAGTGGAGTTTTAAGCTCATGTGAAACATTAGCAACAAATTGTGTTCTCATTTTCTCTAATTTTTTCACTTCAGTAATGTCTTGAACTACAGCCACTGTACCAATATGTTCATTTCTGTTAATTATATCTGCAGTTTTTATTCTGAGTTCTCTTTCTTGTGGCCAGACTATCTTTATTTCTTTATAATCATAATCACTTTGATGGAAAATATCCTCAAGCTCAAAATCTCTAATATTATCTAGAAGGTTTTGCCCTATAATATCTTTAGTGATTCCAAATATTTTTTTAGCATAGGGATTAATCATTATCACTTTGTTTTTCCTATCAACAGCAATGACCCCACTGTCCATACTCTGCAAAATAGCCTCTAGTCTGTTTTGCTTGTCTGTAACTTCATTTAAAGTAAACTCTAGTTTATCTGCCATCTCATTAAAATTCTTAGCTAGTTGCCCTATTTCACCATCTGCTAATATCCTAGCCCGTCTACTAAATTCACCCTTACTAATTCTTGAAGTAATAAAAATCAAGTCTGTAATTGGTTTTACTATAATATAGGATAGCTTTAGAGAAAACCAAATTGACATTAGAGCTGAAAAAAATATGGCTAGAAGATAAAACTTAAAATATTTACTACCAAGCCCATTTACAATTTTAAGTGGCATAGAACTTCTAATAATAAGACCATCATCAAAAACGGTGGCAAAATACATCATATTTTTTTCCGTAGACGTACTATATCTAACTGAAAATCCACTGCCACTTTTTCTTGCTTCTATTATTTCTTGCCTATCATTGTGATTAGGCATAGTTTCTCCATTTACAGCTGAATCATAAATAACTTTCCCCTTCTTATCCACATAGGTTATTCTCAGCTCGGAACCCGCTAAGTTTTTCACGAAAAATTTTTCAGGGTCTTTTAAATTTTTACTTTGTAACAAGCTAATTATCATATTATTATTTATTTGAAGTTTATCTTTTAGACTTTGTTGATATTCATAATTAAAAATAGATACAAATAAAACAGTTACTACTGCAAATATAAAAATTACTGTACTGAGCAAATATATAAGTAATTTTTTTTTCATAATCAATCACCAAAATTAAATCTATATCCTATGCCTCTAATAGTTTGGATATAAGCTGGATTTTTATCATCTACTTCAATTTTTTGTCTTAAATGTCTTATATGAACGTCGACAGTTCTTGTTTCTCCTAAGTATTCATAACCCCATATTTTGTCTAATAGAAAGTCTCTAGTCATAACTCTACCTTTATTTTTTATTAGAATTTCCAATAACTCAAATTCTTTTAAGGTTAAATCAACTTTATTTTCACTTTTAATTACCTCATGTTTACCAAAGTCAATAGCCAAATTGCCGATATTGAAAGTCTTTTCAACTAGCTGCATATTGGTTCTTCTAAGTATAGCTTTAATTCTTGCAACTAGCTCCCTTACTGAAAATGGCTTGGTAATATAGTCATCTGCACCTAGCTCAAGTCCTATTATTTTGTCTATTTCTTCACCTTTGGCTGTTATCATAATTATTGGCATATTTGCCATAGATGAGTCTTTCCTAATTTCCTTGCACACATCCAAGCCATCCATTCCAGGCAACATCAAATCTAGTAACATCAATTGTGGCAATTGTTCTTTAACAAGTTTTATAGCCTCTATACCATCGCCAGCGCATATAACCTTATACCCACTTTTCTCAAGATTAAATTTAATTAACTCCTGTATATGTTCTTCATCGTCTACCACTAATATTTTTTCTCCAGCCATGTTAATCCCTCCAAATTTTTCTTAATTAATCTATAGTGTTAAATATACAAAAGAAAACATTCTCCCTTGCTTATTTTCACTATTTCTATAGGAATATAATTCAAATTGCTTATTACAGACAGTACAAGTATTTGTAGTAGTAATATTTTCTTCTTTAATACCTTTTTCAACAAGCTGTGACAAAATACACTTTTCTAAATCCAATTTATTGTTATTGCTAATTTTAATATTACTATATATATTCTCACTAGTAAACTCTTCTATAAGCTCCTTGCTAACTTCATAGCAGCAACCACCAATATGTGGGCCAATGTAAACCCTAATATCCACAACATTTGAGCCATAATTTTCTTCTAGTCTTTCGATAGTTTTACTTACGATTAATGCTTTTGTACCTTTCCAACCGCTATGTATAGCGGCAATTGCACCTTTTTTAGTGTCTACTAAAATTACTGGAACACAATCTGCTGTAAAGACACCTATAGCTGTTTCGATTCTATCTGTTATTATTGCATCACCATCATTAATTGTTCCATCAAAATTGAAAATTATGTCACTGTGAATTTGATTTAAAAAGCCTATATCTTGTAAATTGTAATGTTCCTTAATTATTTCTAGATTTAGTAAGCCTTCCTTGGTATTTTTATTAAAGTCTAGTCTATCTTTTGCTGTAGAAAACAAAATCACTGCATTCTCATACTGAAATTTTATAAATTCATAATTATTAATAGTTTCAATTTTCATTATCTCACCTCATTATATGATGGCCATATTAAAATTTTGTAATTTGTCAAAGTACAAAAAAATGCCTAAGGTGCTTATTATTCCTTAGACATTAACTTTCTTATTTCTTCCATAAATGTATTTATATCTTTGAATTGCCTATAAACTGAAGCAAATCTCACATAAGAAACCTCATCTATATTTTTTAGTATACTCATAATGATTTCTCCTATATAGTCAGATTTCACTTCTGTAAGCATTTCATTATTCAACTGTTTCTCTACCTCATCACAAATGACTTCAATTTGCATTCTTGATACTGGTCTCTTTTGACAAGCCTTCATAAGGCCATTTATTATTTTTGATCTATCAAAATACTCTCTATTAAAATCCTTTTTTATAACTAAAATAGGTATATCCTCTACTTTTTCATAAGTAGTATATCGCTTAAAACAACTAAGACATTCTCTTCTTCTTCTAGTTGCAATATTATCCTCAGTTGATCTAGAATCTACTACCTTACTTTCTTCACAGCTGCAATATGGACACTTCAATGTTTTCACGCCCTTTTCCTTTATAGTTAGCAAATATACTAACATTATACACTTTTTCTTATAAATTAAAATACTTTAAGCACATAAAAATAAATAACAAGTATAATGACTTGTTATTTGTTTTTATGTGCCACACTATTCATTTTCTATATTTAAGTCACTACCATCTACAAGAATAACATCCACACCAATTTTTTTCACTTTTTCCCAAGGTATCTCAATACTATTATTTTTATTGAACCAAGACGATTTTTGAGTCGGAAGCAAGATTGAAATAATTCTATATTCTTCACAATCAACTTTTAAATCTTTGATGTATCCCAGTTTTGAGCCTGAATTTATATCTATAATTTCCATCTGTCTTAAGTTATTTATTGCAAACATTAAGCTATCCACTTTATTACCCCCCATAAGTTTTTGTAAAACCGCCTTTTAAAGATAGATAGTACTTATACTATACTATTTTTAAAATACATAACACTATATATTATTTATATTCATCAGTTACTAAAAATATTATTTATAATTGGAACAATTTTAATTTTTTACAATAACGCATCTAGCAATAAAAAATTTCAAGCATAATTTAGAATGGATTGCAAAAAGGTCCCACAAGGGGACCTTATACATACTTTCTCATGTGTTTTAATGCAGTTTTTTCTAGTCTAGAAACCTGCAGCTTAGGTATACCTATTTCATTAGCTACTTCCATTTGAGTTCTTCCATGGGCAAATCTTAAGTTTAAGATTAATTTTTCTCTACCATTTAAGTTTTTCATTGCCTCTTTAATTCTTATATCTTCAAGCCAATTATCATCTAAGCTTTTACTGTCACCTATTTTATCCATTACATAAATAGCATCTTCACCATTATGATAAAGTGGTTCAAATAAAAATACAGGATCTTGTAATGTATCGAGTGCAAATACAACGTCTTCCTTTGGTAGTTCTAATTCCGTTGCTATTTGGGATATGGTGGGTTCTTTATTATCCTCTTTCACCAATCTATCTCTAGCTTGCAATGCGCTATACGCAATATCCTGGAGTGCCATACTAAACCTAACAGGACTATTATCACTTAGGTACCTTCTTATTTCCTCAATAATTATAGGAACTGCATATGTTGAAAACTTAACATTCAAACTTAAATCAAAATTATCTATAGAATTCATTAAACTATTACTGGCTATTTGAAATAAATCATTCGAGTTTACTCCACTATTATTGAAGTGTTCTATTATACTTAAAATAAGTCTATTATTTCCTTTAATAAATGTTTCTCTACACTCAACATCACCATGTTGCACCCTAAATAGCAGCTCTTTCATTTCTTTTTCTTTTAATACTTGTAATTTCGAAGAATTTACTCCACATATTTCTACTTTATTGTTCATCATAAGGACATCATTCCCTTCAGAGTAATTGTCTTAAATTATGTCCTTATGATTTAATTTTTATACCTAAAGACAACCCTACACCATTTTATTTATTTCTTTTTTTAATCTTTTTATAATTCTTTTTTCAAGTCTTGATATATATGATTGTGATATTCCAAGGATATCAGCCACTTCCTTTTGTGTTTTTTCTGTAGCTCCATTTAATCCAAATCTTAGTTGTACAATTTCTTTTTCCCTTGAATTTAAACGTTGCATAGCAAGCCAAAGCAATTGTTTATCTACATCATCTTCAATAATATTGTAAACTACATCATTATCTGTACCAAGTATGTCAGAAAGTAATAATTCATTACCGTCCCAATCAACATTTAGGGGCTCATAAAAAGATATTTCCGTTTTAATTTTACTATTCCGCCTAAGATACATTAAAATTTCATTTTCAATACATCTTGATGCATATGTAGCTAGCTTGATTTTTTTTTCAGGATCAAAAGTATTAACTGCTTTGATAAGCCCTATGGTTCCTACGGAAATTAAGTCCTCAACATTTACACCTGTATTTTCAAACTTCCTAGCTATATATACTACTAGTCTTAAATTTCTTTCAATTAAGGTGGCTCTCACCTTTTTATCTCCTGTATCTAATCTGACTACTAATTCATCCTCTTCATCCTTAGTTAAAGGAGGCGGTAGTGCGTCATTCCCCCCTATATAAAACAAATTTTTTGAAAATACTTTGAATTTAACAATCAACTTGTTTAACACTACTTTAAAATTAAACATAATATCCTCCTTGTCTCTATTTTTTATACATAATATTTATTGTTTTTTAAACCTATTAACTTAGGATTCCTCTAGACATGAGTCCGTTATAGTCATTATCTTTACTTAATTTATACTCACAAAAGGCTATAATTACATCTCTTGTTTCAACGTTTTTTTTATCAATATGAATATTAATATATTCTGGTTTAAACCCTACAAGTCGCCCATTGGTTCCATTTAGCACAGTATAGGGAATGTAATAAGTATTGTTTTTTTCAAGCATTACCTCACTTAAAATATCCCGTTCAACAATTAATACTGGCAAATTAGTAGCAGGCTCACGAAGCTCATTTCCGGTATCTAAAAATGCCGTAATCGTTTTTTTATAACTTTTATTTATTATATCAATAGTGTATATAAGGGTTAATATCTTTTTTCTATCTCCTATAAAAATTATAATCCTATATATCAATATATAAATTACCATTACTGAAAGAAGTAGTTTTTCATAAGGAAAATTTATTATAATTACATCAAATGACATATTTTTACTATTGCTTATTTGAATAAATAAACACATCCCAGCTAAAAGAATTGAATATAGTATAAAGATTAGACAAGCTTTAATAATGAATATAATATTCTTTTCTCTAAAAACAATTAAAATCATTACAATGACTATTAATATTTTAAAAGGGATATATGATAAGTATTTAAGCCCTGGGTACACTACTGTTAAAACGTATAAGCTACCCACAAAACTTGATAAGCAAATCCACATAAGCTTTACTCTTTTTCTTAATGTTTGAACAGTAACATGCAATATGAATAGATTAACTATAAAATTTACTAATATAAGAACATCTACATATACTATCACTCGTCCTTCCTCCTTTAAAAACATTATATAACTTATACAATCAAAATTTTGTCATTTTTTACCACAATATTAATTTTTATTCTTTTATAAATCGTCACTAATTCCCATATTTTGTTTTAAACGCAAATAAAGTGCCTTTCGGCACTTTATTATTTGTTAGTTAGATTCGGATAAATTACAAGTCAGTATCCTAGTCTATTTTATTCTATTCTAACCTTACCTATTTAATTGAATGTATCTTATTTACTCTGTCTCCTTAAAAAAGCTGGAATTTCTAAATCAGAAGTCTCATAATCTTTAGTATAAGCAGCTTCTTCAATAGGTTTAACAAACTCTTTTTCTTTAGACTTTGGCACAGTTTTAACTTTTAACATTTTTTCATTTTCAAAACCAGTTGCAATAACTGTTATTCTTATTTCATCTTTTAGATTCTCATCTATAACTGCACCAAATATAATATTAGCATCTGGATCTGCAGCGCCTTGAACAATTTCCGCAGCTTCATTTATTTCAAGCAAGCCTAAGTCCGTTCCACCAGTAATATTTAAAAGTACACCAGTAGCACCAACTATAGAAGTTTCGAGTAATGGGCTTGAAATTGCTTGCTTTGCTGCTTCTTGAGATCTGTTATCACCTGAAGCTCTACCAACGCCCATATGTGCAAGACCTTTTGCAAGCATAATTGTTCTCACATCTGCAAAATCTAGATTTACAAGACCAGGTATAGTAATTAAATCAGATATACCTTGTATACCTTGTCTTAAAACATCATCTGCCATTTTGAAAGAGTCCATCAATGTAGTTTTTTTATCTACCATAGTTAATAATCTTTCATTTGGAATTGTTACCAACGTATCTACAGTTTCTTTAAGAGTTTTTATTCCTATTTCAGCATTAATCATTCTTTTTCTTCCCTCAAAAGGAAATGGTTTTGTTACAACTCCTACAGTTAGTATACCCATAGATTTAGCAATTTCTGCAACCACAGGTGCAGCACCAGTACCTGTACCACCACCCATACCAGCAGTAATAAATACCATATCTGCTCCTTTTATAGCTTGGGATATTTCATCTCTGCTTTCTTCTGCCGCTTTCATTCCAATCTCTGGATTGGCTCCTGCTCCTAGCCCCTTAGTTAATTTATCACCAATTTGAATTTTTTGTACCGCATGAGAAAGAATTAAAGCTTGCTTATCTGTGTTTATAGCTATAAACTCTACGTTTTTAAGTCCTTCCATAATCATTCTGTTTATAGCGTTATTTCCTCCGCCACCACACCCAATTACTTTAATTTGAGCAAATTCTTGAACATCAACATCGAAATCTAGCACAACACTACCTCCTTATTAGAAAAAGTCTGCAAAAAACCCTTTGATTTTTGCTGCAAATTCGTTTTTTCCATTTTTATTTTGTTTTTTTGACCATTTACCTTCATCTATCTCTTCAGAAAAGCTATTATTAGATTTAAGATTATTACTAGCTTGTACAACTATTCCAACTGCAGTAACGTATATGGGGCTAGCTGCGCCCACATAATCTGGAGAACCTATTCTTACTGATTTATTGAATATCTGTTTACTGAGCTCTGTGGTGCCTCTAAATAATGAGATACCTCCACCAACAATAACTATACCAGAAATATCCTTATAAAATTCACTATTTAGTAAGTTTCTTTTAATTAAGTTTAATAATTCTTCTACTCTAGCCTCTATTATATCAACTAACAAATTATTATCAATATCCGTGTAATTATCATAAGAATCTTTAACTCTAATTTTTTCTACATCAATTTCTTTACCCTTAACTAAACTTCCATATTTAAGCTTTAATCTTTCGCCTTCGCTAAAGGGAACCTTAAGACAAACTGATATATCATTAGTTATATTATTTCCACCTAATTGAAGAATAGAAGTATATTTTAATTTTGAACCCTTGTATATTGAGATATCTATGGTCTGTGCTCCAACATCTACAATTGCTATGCCCATATCTTTCTCTTCTCTTCGTAGAACAGCCTCTGAAATAGCCGATGGTTGAAGTACTATACCACTAACTTTAATTCCAGCACGTTTCACGCTTTTTAATAAATTATTAACTACGGTGGATTGTGCCATGACTACTTGTGCTTCAACTTCTAGCCTAGCTCCACTCATGCCTCTCGGGTCTTTGATATTGTCATAGCCATCTACAATATATTGTTCAGGTTCAACACCTACTATTTCTTTATCGGCTGGAACTGAGATAAGTTTAGCTGCTTCAATTACTCTGTCCACATCAGATTGTTTAATTTCTCTGTCTTCAGAAGATATTGCAATCATTCCAGTATTTCTTACTAGTTCACAAATTCCTCCAGGTAGTGATATATATGCCTCGCTTATCTGTATATCTGTCATACGCTCTAATTGTGTGATACATTGCTTTATAGCTTCAGCTGTACTATCAATATCTTTTACAACTGATTTATTTAAACCACTACATACCACTGATGTAATGCCTATAATCTGAAGTTTTCCACTGCTACCAACCTTACCAACTGCTCCACATATTTTCGATGAGCCTAAATCAATTCCTACTATATGTTCATTCATTAAGTTTATCCCCCCTCGTAAGAGAAACCTCAAGTGTATATATTCAACAAAAAAAGAAATTTTCCTCTTATTTAATTGGTTTTTTTATAATATTTATTATAAATTTAAATACAATTAAAGTTGCTTACATTTTATTCTATATTTGTAGCTGTATATAAACTTAATTAAAAATTTTCAAACTACATAATAATAATGACAACAATGTTTAAAAAGTTAACTTTTCTTCTAGTTTAGTATAATAGCAATATATAAAAAAAGCAATATTATATCACTTAGTTAACTTTATGTTAACCTTATCCAACAAATGTAAGATTAAAAACTTGCTTTAAAGTAAAAATAAAGCTAAAAGCTAATATTCATTATGCTTTTAGCTTAATTATTCACTAAAGTGCTAGCATTCTTAACATCATTTCATTGTCAACTGAGTATGTCATTGCCTCATCCTTTGATATAATTCCTTTTTTAAATAAATCTGCTATGGACATATCCATAGTTTTCATGCCATATTTCCCACCAGTTTGAACACAAGACTGTAATTGATGCGTTTTGCCTTCCCTTATAAGGTTTTGTATCGCAGGCGTTGATATCATTATCTCAAGGGCCGCAACTCGTCCTCTTTCATTAACTTTAGGTATTAATTGTTGAGAAACTATTCCTTGCATTACTGCGGCTAATTGGACTTTAATTTGTTGCTGCTGATGTGGAGGAAATACATCCACTATTCTATCTACAGTTTTTGCCGCACCTATAGTATGTAGCGTAGAGAAAACCAAATGTCCAGTTTCAGCCGCGGTAATAGCAATAGAAATTGTTTCAAGATCTCTCATTTCACCTACTAATATAACATCTGGATCTTCTCTAAGGATAGCTCTTAAAGCATTTTTATAATTTTTACTGTCTTTCCCAATTTCTCTTTGATTAATGATGGATTTATTATGTTTATGCAAATATTCAATAGGATCCTCTAGGGTTATAATATTACATGCTCTAGTAGAATTAATTTCATTAACCATAGCAGCTAGTGTAGTACTTTTACCACTGCCTGTAGGCCCAGTTACTAAAACTAATCCTCTTTGCTTCGTGGTAAGTGCGCGAACAACTTCTGGAAAATCAAGTTGTTTAAGCGTAGGTATTTTTAGGGCAACTACTCTAATAGCTATAGTGTCGCTTCCCCTTTGTTTATATACATTAACTCTAAACCTCCCAAGGCCGCCAATAGAGTAGGAAGTATCAATTTCTCCATTTTCATAGTATTCTTCATAAGAATCTTGTAAAATTTCTCTTGAATATTTTTCAGTATCTGATGGAGTTAATTTATCTTTCCCTACTTGTATTAGATGTCCATTAACTCTAATAACTGGTACGGAACCAACTGTTAAGTGCAAATCTGATGCATTTTGTTCTGTGGTTTTCTCTAGTAATTCACTAAGTGATATCATTATTTGTCCTCCTGTTCTTTTAATGAAGCTCTCCAAATATCTATGGCGAAATGGGCTTGAAATTTTAGCATATTCTTGCCATTTATAATCTTAGCTCCATTTTCCTCACCTTGCCCTAAAAATAATGTTTTCTCAGGTATATAGTTTAAATCGTATAATATATTTTTTTCTGAAGTGTTTTCTAGTTTTAATGTCAATTCCTTTAGATGATTTATTCCACCTAAGGGTGTACAATTCACAATTATACTGTAGTTGTTACAATCTATAATTGAATTAAATTCTATGAAATTATCTATTTTAGAAAATTCTTGAATAACCTTACATTTATCTCTTCCAGCAATGTCGATATATTCTATTCCCAAATCTTTAAGTGCAAAAAAAACGCTCTTTGCCGCACCTCCATTTCCAATAATCAGTGCCCTACCATTTAGAGAGTTAATCCCCTCTACTTTTAAACTTTTAATGAAACCTAGATAATCTGTATTGTAACCAATAAGCTTATTATTTTTTAAAACAACCGTATTGACTGCTCCTATATCCTTTGCAGGACACACAACCTTGTCTAGAAAATTTATAATATGCTCTTTATAGGGTATTGTTACATTAAAGCCAATTATATTATTATCATCTAAATTTTCAATAAAATAAGCTATTTCATTGTATTGTAAATCAAATAGTTTGTAATGAAAATCAAGTCCATTTAGTCTGTAGTAATCATTGTGAACTTTCGGTGACTGAGAATATTGTATATTATTACCAAGCAATCCAGTATACTTCACTTTATCATCTCCAAGTTATAATATGGACGATTTATAATATTCGACGAAATTATATAATTCTCCTTTTTTTATTTTTTTCTATTCTCTATATCTATTTATTAGTACAATTAAGTCTAGGTTTATTAGTATTATTCAATTCTCTATACAGCTTTTTTAAAGCTCTCTTTTCAATTCTAGACACATAAGACCTAGAAATCCCTAGAATTAATGCAATTTCTCTTTGGGTTCGAGGGTTACCATCAAGTAATCCATAACGCATTTGAATTATTATCTTTTCTCTATCCATCAAAGCTAAGTTTATCTTGCTATATAGCTTTTTAATTTGTATTTTATTTTCTACTATTTCAATAATAGAATCTTCATCACTACTTAATACATCCATAAGTGATATTTCATTTCCCTCTTTATCAATTCCAATAGGGTCCTGTAAATACACCTCACCTTTTGTTTTTTTATTATTGCGAATAAGCATTAGTATCTCGTTTTCTATGCACCTTGCAGCATAGGTAGCAAGCCTTGTTCCCTTGCTTGTATCAAAGGAGTCAATGGCTTTAATTAGTCCTACAGTTCCAATGGATATTAGGTCATCTACATCCTTTCCTGGATAGGAATATTTTTTCACTATATGTGCTACTAGTCTTAGATTTCGTTCAACTAATATACTTTTAGCTAGTAAATCGCCTTGTTTTAACATTGTTAAATAGGATTTTTCTTCTTCTTCACTTAACGGTTGTGGAAAGGAACTACTACCAGTAATATAAGCTGTTAAAAATGTAACATTTCCAATCATATCTAATAAACAATTCATGAAAAACACGGAGGTTCCTCCTAATAGTGCTTATTAATATAATATGATTTATTTTATTAATATTGCCTGTACATTAAAAATTTATTTTATAAAAATTTTAGTCAATAGCTTTAAGTGCATTAACTATTTCTTTAAATATTGGAGCAGCCGTACTCCCACCTTCTTCATCCGCTACGCCTTTTATGTTCATTTCAATATTATTCACAAATACAACCATGGAATATTTTTTTTCATTCAAGGTAAAGAAGCCAACAAACCATCCATCTGATTTGGTTATATTATTTTCAGTATACGTAGTAGTTCCTGTTTTTCCACCTATATTCATACCTTTAATGTATGCCTGTTTTCCTGTACCTTTGTTTACTACATCCATCATATGAAGTTTAACTGTTTCTGCAGTTTCATTTTTTAATACACGAGAAGATTTAGAAGTAATTTTCTCTAAAGTTACCTTATTGTCATTTATGTATTCGTCAATTATTGTTGGCTCTACATATATTCCATTATTTATTATAGTATTAGGAATACTAATGGCTTGTAGTGGTGTTATTCTAGCAGTCATACCAATAGCTGAATTAGTGGTATCCTCAGGCCTAGGCTTTGATAAATCCACCTCTAATTTACCATTTTGCTCCTGCTGAAAATCTAAAACTTTACTGAATAACCCTTGCTTTCTTGCATAATCATATATATTTGGAAGACCTATTATCCTACCTAATTGACCGAATGCATCATTAGAAGAATCAGACAGTGCCTCTCCAAGAGTGTATTCATATCCAATTTCATGCTTATCATGATTTTTAAATATATTGCCTTTTACTTTAATTGTTGTATCCTTGTCTATTAAATTTAAATCTAGTCCAGCCGCCTCCACAATAACTTTAAAAATCGATCCTGCAAAATAGGCATTACCTAAATTTGCATTAGACATATTATCATCCTTTTGTGCCATTGCTCTTATTTTTCCAGTACTACTCTCCATTAGCACAACACCAATTTGTTTATATTTTTCCTCATGAAGAATCTCTTCAACACTATCCTGAAATTCTTTATCTAAGGTAAGTTTTACATTAACATTGTTTTCAGGTTCAATAATTTTGCCTTCAGATATTTCACCATCAACGCCTTTGATAAATCTAATTTTTGTAAATTCATTATTTTTAATTTTATTATATATTTGCATTTCTAAAGATTCATCACTTTTTACAGCAAGCGTACTAATCTCTTTTTTAGTTACAGGGTCTACTTGAGTTTTATTATATGATGTATTTATTAATACATTTTCTATTTTCCAGTACCTGTCATTTATTACTTCATTAGCGGCAAAAGTATAAAAACCCTTTACACCTTTGATACCCTTAAGCTTATCAAAAGTGTCTGAGTCAATTTTATATCTTATTTTCTGACCATTACCACTACCTTTTATTTTATCTAAATCATAATTGCTATTATAATTTCTTAAAGTAAAAGTTAAGGATTCCAAATCATATTTGCTAGTGTATTCGTTAAATCTTAAATAATCTACTGGATCAATAATTGCGTAATAGTTCACAACATACCCTAAAAGAGGTTTATTATTACAATCTGTTAAATTATATTTAAGACCATATTTTTCCTCTATTGTATATTGTGCATCAGCCATAGTTTTAAGGGATTCAGCTTTAAAATACATGTAATTTGTAATTTTCCAAATCAAAAAACAAAATAATAAGATAAATATACTCATTAACATCCAAGTTCTTTTTTGAAGTTCTCTCCTTTGATTCGAATCTCCGAATATACTATTTCGTCTATACATAAAAACACCTCACTTAGCCTAATTCTAGCCTTAAATGAGATGTTCTATACTTAATAATAGCTATTCTTGTGTTACCTGCTTCTGAAGTGTCTGCCTTATATTTGAAGTAATGATATCTATAGCTACTTTATTATGTCCGCCTTCAGGTATAATAATATCCGCATGCCTTTTAGTAGGTTCAGTGAATTGTTCATGCATTGGTTTAACAACATTTAAATATTGCTTTATAACAGAATCTGTTGTTCTACCTCTCTCATTAATATCCCTCACCAGTCTTCTTATAAACCTGACGTCAGCATCCGTATCTACGTATATTTTAATATCAAGCATGTCTCTAAGAACTTTTTCCGAAAGTACAAGAATTCCTTCAACTATAATAATTTCCTTTGGCTGAACAGAAACTGTTTCATGCATTCTGTTATGTATTTCAAAATTATATATAGGCTTTTCAATAGCCTGTCCTTCTAAAAGAAGATTAAGATGCTCAACTAAAAGTGAAGTATCAAAAGCATCTGGATGATCATAGTTTGTTTTTATCCTTTCTTCAAAAGAAAGATTACTTTGATCCTTATAATAAGAATCTTGTTCAAGCATTGCAATACATGTATCATCAAACTGTTTATAAATCTCTCTTGCAATGGTGCTTTTCCCGGATCCCGTTCCTCCAGTTATTCCTATTGAAATCGGACGATGCATTATTTTTCCTCCTTGCATTTTATAAGTATATCATTTTCGCGGAGTTTTTCCACAACATTTACAGTAAATAACATCTGAGCAATTGGAGCAGATGATATGTTCTCTCCTTTAGAATTTCTCATTTCATTAAGCACAATTAGTACATTATCCCCTATAGGTCTTAGTACTTCAACAGAGTCACCTTGGAATACTTTATTTCGTTGCTCTATTACTGCAATATTAGTCTCTTCATTATATTCCCGTACAATTCCTACAATATCATAATCTCTAATATAAGAAGAGGATTCATATATCTGTTTGTTTGGATCTCCAAAATAAAATCCAGTATAATATTGTCTGTGGCTCGGCTTTAGGAGATTATCCATCCATTTTTGCTGAAACTCATAATTTACTGAATCCTCTATATAAGCATCCACAGCCTCTCTATATGATTTACATACAGAAGCGACATAATATGAGCTTTTCATTCTTCCTTCTATTTTAAAGGACATTATACCTGATTCCATAAGTTCTGGTATATGTTCTATCATGCATAAGTCCTTTGAATTCATTATATAAGTACCTTTATCATCTTCAATTACAGGAAAATATTCTCCATCTCTTTTTTCTTCCATTAAGAAATATTTATATCTACATGGTTGGGCGCATTGTCCCCTATTAGCATCTCTACCCGTCATATAATTAGACATTAGACATCTTCCAGAATAGGACATACACATAGATCCATGAACGAATGCTTCAAGTTCACAAGTATCCGGTAATTTTTCTCTAATTTCTTTAATTTCTTCTAGGGATAATTCTCTTGCAAGAACAATTCTTTTTACCCCTTGTTTATGCCAAAAAATAGCTGATTTATAGTTTACATTGTTAGATTGAGTGCTTAGGTGAATTTCTAAATTTGGCACAACTTCTCTAGCCGTCATAATAATTCCTGGGTCAGATACAATTATAGCATCTGCACCTAGTTCATATACCTCTTTTAGGTACTCCTCAAGGCCATCTAAATCCTCATTGTGAGGTATTACATTTAATGTAACATATACCTTTTTTCCTCTTAAATGCGCATACTCTATACCTTCTTTTAATTGATCATTACTAAAATTATCTGCAAAAGCTCTTAAATTTAATTTACTTCCACCTAAATAAACTGCATCTGCACCAAAATTTATAGCTGCTTTTAATTTTTCTAAATTTCCTGCAGGTGCTAGTATTTCTGGTTTCATTGGCTTCATTCCTCCTTGCTACTTTCTGCACATTTTCTTACCGTAACGGAGATGCCATCTCCCATTGGTATTACAGAAGTTATAAGTTCATCATTATTAGATACTAATTCTAAATAGCTTTTCATACGTTTTATTATAGTGACTTTTCTACGTGTTGCAAGATCTTTTGATGCAACCATTCCTCTGAAAAGAACATTATCAGCAATAAGAACTCCATGCTTTTTCAGAAGCCTAAGGCAATGCGGAAGAAAATGATTATAGTGTGCTTTACCTGCATCCATAAAAATCATATCATATTCATCCACAAGATTTTCTAAAATTTCTAGACAGTCTCCTTGTAGAATAGTGATTTCATTTTGTAATCCGTATTTTTTTATATTAGCCTTTGCAAGCTCTATCATTTTTTCATCTCTTTCAATAGTGGTTATTTCACACAAACCACCAAGAGTTAAATTCATTAAAATAGCAGAATATCCTATGGCCGTACCTAGTTCCAATATCTTTTTAGGTCTATTCATAGTTACCATTAGCTCTAAAAATTTAGCAGTTTCTTTTTGAACTATAGGAACTCTATGCTCTAGAGCGAAATTTTCTAAATCTTCTAAAGTGCCAGTATTACCTGGAATCAACTCTCTTAAATATTGTTCCATATAATCATGTGTTATCCCACTCATTTAATTCCCTCCAAAAATTAATTAAGGCACATGAAAATAAATAACAAGTCAAAGCTGTTAGTCTATTTATTTTCATGTGCCTAACACAGTTAATTAAAATCCTTGTGTTACAGCTTTAACTTTTAAAAATTCATTATAGTCATTTGAAAAAAAATGTTTTCCATTATTATCTAAAACAAAGTATAAATAATTTGTTTTAGCAGGAGATAGTACTGCTTTAATAGAGGCTTTTCCAGGGCTACATATTGGTCCCACAGGAAGGCCTTCTACCTTGTATGTATTATAAGGCGATTTAACTTCTAAATCCCTATTATACAGTTTTTCTTTATGTTTACCTATTGAATATAAAACAGTTGCACAAGATTGCAGTTTCATATTTTTATCTAATCTATTATAAAAAACAGATGCTACTTTATTTCGTTCACGTGAATCACTAGTTTCTCGTTCAACAATAGATGACATTATTATTATATCATCTAATTTTTTCATATCTATAGGTTTTTCTTTATTTAGTTCATTTATAGTGCTATAAAATTTATCCACCATCAGTTTTATTATTACCTGCCCACTCATACCAGCTTTAAGCTCATATGTAGCTGGAAAAAGAAAACCTTCCAAGTTAAAATCTCGGTTTTTATTTTCATGTATATAAGTTGGTAGCTTATAATTTTTACAACTCTCCATAAATATTTCACTATCTATTATGCCTTTTTCTTGTAATGCCTTTGCAATTTCCTTTATATCAAAGCCCTCAGGTATAGTTACTTTAATAATATCTTCCTCATTTCCTAGAGTTGATAAAATGGTTATAAGCTCATCAACTGTAGCATCTTTTGGAATAAAGAACTTTCCTGAGTGTATATTGGATTTGACTCCATTTTTCTTGATATAAAACTTTATAATACTTGAGTTTTTTATAGCCCCATTTTGGTTTAAATCATCTAGTATACTATATAGAGTGTCACCATCTTTAACATTAACATGGATCTCTTCGCTAGTTACAATAGGATGTTGTATTATTTTCTTATACTGAAAAATACCAGCTAATACACAAACTATTAAAACCCCAATTAATAGCCCTATCTTTTTCATTAAACCTCCCCGTAATTCTAACTATTTATTTGATTTACTACTTGCTCTTTTTCTTTCTCCTGAGTCTAATATTCTTTTTCTCATTCTAATGTTTAGAGGAGTAATTTCAACTAACTCATCATTAGCTACAAATTCTAAGCACTGCTCTAGTGTCATAGGTCTTAGCGGAGTTAGTTTTAGTGCATCATCTGCTCCTGAAGATCTAGTGTTTGTTAACTGTTTCTTTCTACATACATTTACTTCTATATCTCCAGCTCTTGCACATTCCCCTGCAACCATTCCTGCATATACAGGAATTCCTGCTGGTATGAATAGAGTTCCTCTTTCTTGAGCATTGTATAATCCGTAAGTTACTGATTCTCCGCCTTCAAATACAATTAGTGAACCTCTACTTCTATCTGGAATTTCTCCTCTATACTTATCGTAACCATCTAGAACGTGATTCATAATACCATTACCTTTAGTATCAGTCATAAGTTCACTTCTAAAGCCAATTAATCCTCTTGATGGTACTTTAAATTCTAATCTAGTGTATCCATTTATAGCAGAAGTCATATTAACCATCTCTGCTTTTCTAGGTCCCATTTTTTCCATTACTACGCCCATAAATTCTTCTGGCACGTCAATTGTAAGGTGCTCAATTGGCTCTGTTTTATGGCCATTTTCCTCTTTATATATAACATTTGCCTTTGACACTTGGAATTCATATCCTTCACGTCTCATAGTTTCAATTAGAACTGAAAGATGAAGTTCTCCTCTTCCACTTACTTCAAAACCATCTGCGTCTTCAGTTTCTTCTACTCTTAAACTAACATTAGTTTCAAGTTCTTTCATAAGTCTATCTCTTATGTGTCTTGATGTAACATAAGTTCCTTCTTGGCCTGCAAAAGGAGAATTATTAACCATGAAATTCATAGTTAGTGTAGGCTCATCAATTTCAACGAATGGAAGTGCTTCTGGTTCATTAATATCAGCTATTGTTTCTCCAATGTTAATGTCTGGAATACCAGAAACTGCTACGATATCACCAAGCATTGCTTCTTCAGTTTCTTCTCTTTTAAGACCATTGTAAACGAACAGCGCTGAAACTTTAACATTGTTTATTGTGCCATCTTTTCTTATAAGTGCTATTTGTTGATTTCTTTTTATTGATCCTCTTTCAACTTTTCCTATTCCAATTTTTCCAACATACTCATTATAATCAATAGTTGAAATAAGCATTTGAAGTGGCATATCTAAATATCCTTCTGGTGCTTTTACATTCTTTACTATAGAATCAAATAATGGTTCCATGTTGTCACTTACATCATCAACTTCCAATTTAGCAAACCCTTCTCTAGCAGAAGCATATACCACTGCAAAGTCTAATTGTTCATCATCTGCTCCAAGTTCAACAAATAGGTCAAAGACTTCATCAAGTACATCTGTAGGACGAGCATCTTTTCTATCTATTTTGTTTATAACAACGATAGGTTTAAGATTTAATTCTAATGCTTTTTTCAAAACAAATTTAGTTTGTGGCATTGGACCTTCATATGCATCAACTACAAGAAGTACACTATCAACCATCTTAAGTACTCGTTCAACTTCTCCGCCAAAGTCAGCGTGGCCTGGAGTATCAACTATATTTATTTTAATTCCATTATGCATTACTGCTGTATTCTTAGAAAGAATTGTTATTCCTCTTTCTTTTTCTAAATCATTAGAGTCCATTACTCTCTCTTGTACTCTTTCATTTTCTCTAAAAACATGGCTTTGTTTAAGTAGACAATCCACCAGGGTAGTCTTGCCGTGATCTACGTGCGCAATTATTGCTATATTTCTAACATCATTTCTTGTAAATAAATTCATATTAATCCTCCAATTTTTTTTTCGTAAGTTTACACATTTTCTACAAACAAAAATTGGATACGTCATGAAGTATCCAATTTCCGCATTACTATACTTATTCTAATATTATCTTGCAAAAAAGTCAACTAGGTCTATTATACATTATTACCAAAAGATAAGTCTACCCCAATTGCATTATTTATTAGTAATATCATTGTATTTCTCTTATCTTTTAATGAAAGAATTTTCTGAAAAAACTAAATACTTTATATTATTTATCTAAGCATTTATCACAAACACCATAGAATTTTAAACTATGATCTTCAACTTTAAAATTGTATTTTTTTTCAACAATTGTTTCTAATTCATCAAGCAAATCTCCCTGTACCTCTAATACTTTGCCACAGCGATTGCATATTAAGTGATGGTGTTGATGGTTCTCATCTTCATGGATAAGTTCGTATCTACTGCATCCATCATCTAAATCTAGCTTTCGAATTACATTCATTTCTTCTAAAAGTTGAATTGTTCTATAAACAGTGGCAAGCCCTATTTCTGGGCAGTCAGATTTAACCAAGTCGTATAGTTCTTCCGCAGTGAGATGGCTACCTTCACTCTTAATTATTCCGTTTAAAATAGCTCTTCTCTGCGGAGTAAGCTTATATCCCTCTTGTTTTAAGGTTTCTTTTAAACTCTCAATTGTTTCTGGAGATAAATTTGACATATATGTACCCCTCTTCCACGAATATCATTTGACAAAGCACAATAAAATATATTTACTATAGTACTATTTTAATACTTTATTATAATATTGTCAATTGATAATCATTTAGTTTCAAGAAAACAGGCAAACTGACATAAAATCAATCAAAAGTGTTTAATCTTCCTCAGAAAAAATTGTTTCGTAAGCTTCAGAAATCATTTCAAACTCTTCATCATCTTCTATTGTTACTAAAATATCGTCACCCTCTGCATCCTTATCAATTCTTAATGCTATTGCATCAATATCCTCTTCGCCAGTTGGTGCAACTATAAGATATTCCCTATCTTCAATGTCTAATTTAGTTAGTACATCAAATTCTATTTCATTACCCTCTTCGTCATTTAATAATATAGTTTCAACATTGTTATCCATTTTATTTTCTCCCTTCAATTATATAATTATTATTTTAATTTCAATTACATATTATGTGATTGAAATAGATTATAGACGTGTGCCTAAACTATCTAAATATCCTTGCAAAATGAATGTAGCTGCAATTTTATCTACAATTTTTTTCCTTTTAGACCTAGTTAAATCACCCTCTAGCATTACTCTATTTGCGGCTACTGTACTTAATCTCTCATCCCACATTTTTATTGGTAAATCCAAGGTTTCGCAAAGTGCATCACAAAAGCGTTGAACTTTTTCTCCTTGTGGTCCTATAGTTCCATTCATGTTTTTAGGAAGCCCTGAAACAATAGTTTCTACATTGTATTCCTTGCATATTTTAGCAATTTCTACAATATCTAAAACTATACTTTTCCTTTTGATGGTTGTGATTCCTTGTGCTGTTAATCCTAATGGATCACATACAGCTACTCCTATTGTTCTATCTCCAATATCTAACCCTAATACTCTCATTCACATACTCCTTTAATAATAGCTTAATTAATCTATGGCATTACCATTAAAAAATAAAATGCCCCTAGGGGCATTTTATTTTTTAATGTCTAGATAAGATTTTAATACTTCTTCTAAGATTTCATCCCTCTCTAGCTTTCTTACTAACGCTCTTGCTCCATTGTAATTCGTTATATATGTGGGATCTCCTGAAATCAAATAACCTACCATTTGATTTACAGGGTTATATCCTTTTTTTATAAGTGAATTATATACGTCAGTCAAAATAGTTTTTGTTAAATCTTTTTTATCTTTTACAAAATCAAATTGGACTGTATTTTGATTAGTATCCATTGTATACACCCCTTTCCTAATTATAAACTAAACACTGCTAAATATATAATTTAAATATATTAACTCTCAATTTTCTAATATATTACAGTTTTTAGTTACAATAGTTCCATAATTACATATAACGATAATTAATTTACTAATTATATTATAAAACAACTGTTGCAAAAAGTATACTATTTTACAAAGTTTTCAATTATAGAAGGTACATTATTTATTGCTTCGTCTAATTTTTCTGGAAGCTTTCCACCTGCTTGGGCCATGTCCGGTCTACCACCACCACCACCACCAGCAATTTTAGCAACTTCTTTAATTATTTTCCCACAGTGAACTCCACTATCTATAGCAGACTTAGATGCCATTGCTACAAATTCTACTTTATCATCTACGCGACTTCCAAGCACCACCACACCATCACCAAGTTTATCTCGAAGTTTGTCAGCTAAATCTCTTAAGGCATCACCATCTATTCCTTTAACAGCGCCACAAATAACTTTAACACCCTTTACTACTTTAACATCATCTAAGATTTCTTCAATTGAAGAGGTTGCTAACTTGCCTTTTAAGGATAGTATTTCTTTTTCTTTGTCTTTTAATTCTGCCAATTGAATTTGTAATTTATTTGTTATATCTTTTTCTGAACATTTTAATGTACTAGCAATTTCTTTTATTAAATTGTTTTTTTCTTCTAAATATTTTATAGAATTACTACCAGTTATGGCTTCAATTCTTCTAACGCCTGCAGCTACCCCTACTTCAGATAAAATTTTAAATAGTCCAATTTCTCCTGAGTTTCTTACATGGGTACCACCACAGAGTTCCTTACTATATGCACCCACAGATACAACTCTAACATCTTCTTGATACTTTTCATCAAATAAGGCTATAGCTCCACTTTCCTTTGCTTTCTTTATAGTCATAACGTTAGTTTCTACCTTATATGATTGCATAATATTGTTATTTACAAGTTGTTCAACTTTAATAACCTCATCTTCTGTTAGTGCAGAAAAATGGGTAAAGTCAAATCTTAACTTATCTTCATCTACGTAAGAGCCTGATTGATGAACATGATCACCTAAAACTCTCTTTAATGCTTCTTGTAACATGTGAGTTGCAGTATGATTCCTACAAATTTCAGTTCGTCTTTCCTTGTCAACCTTGAGAGTTACGAATTCATCTGTTTGCAATTTTCCTTCTATCACCACAACAAAGTGTACGACTTTACCAGACGCATTCTTTTGACAATCGTAAACTTCAGCCTTGAAATTATCATTGAAGATTATTCCTCTGTCCCCAATTTGTCCTCCCATTTCGGCATAAAAAGGAGTTACATCTGTGACAATAATGCCTTTTGAACCCTTTGTTAGCTCTTTAACAAGTTCTTCACCGTTAATTAAAACTTTGGCCACAGCTTGCAATTGGGTTTTATCATATCCGCTAAATTTTGTTTCTATATTTTTAGGAATTAGATTTAGTTCATTTTCTCCATTACCCATATAATTTGAATGTCCTCTAGCAGATCTTGCTCTTTGCTTTTGACTTTGCATTTCACTATTAAAACCCTCTAAATCAATACCTATTCCAGCATCTTCTAGTATTTCTTCTGTAAGCTCGTATGGAAAACCAAAGGTATCGTATAATTTAAAAGCTTTGTCACCACTTAAAACTTTGTTTTTACTGCTTTCGAGCTCTTCTATATAAGCTTTTAAAATATCCATACCAGAATCTAAAGTTTCTGAAAATCTTTCCTCTTCAAGTTTTATAACCTTTTTAATATAACCTGCCTTTTCTTTTAATTCAGGATATGCTTTAAAGGAATTTTCAATAACAGTACTACAAAGTTTATTTAAAAAAGCATTTTTAATCCCAAGTAATTTACCATGTCTTGCTGCGCGCCTAAGTAATCGCCTAAGAACATAGCCTCTTCCCTCATTAGATGGAAGTACCCCATCACTTATCATGAAAGTTGTGCTTCTAACATGGTCTGTTATAATTCGGAGCGATATATCCTCTTTACTGCTTACTCCATATTTTACTTTTGACACCCTTGAAACTTCTTCTAAAATATTTTTTATAGTATCTACTTCAAAAATGCTATTAGTACCTTGCATTATGGCAGCTATTCTTTCAAGACCCATACCTGTATCTATGTTGGGATTCTTTAATTTGTTATAGTTACCCTGTTCATCCTTGTCAAATTGGGTGAATACTAAATTCCAAAATTCTATTACTCTATCGTCGTTTCCTGCCTTAACAAACTCTTCTGCAGTTTTTATTTGACCGCGTTTTACATTCCTATCAAAGTGTATTTCAGAACTTGGTCCACAAGGTCCTTGACCTATTTCCCAAAAGTTATCTTCTTTTCCTAATCTAAAAATGCGTTCAGCATCAATATCTGTATTTTTACTCCATATATCAAAAGCTTCATCATCCTCTAAATATATAGTTACATATAAATTTTCTTTTGGTATTTTTAAAACCTCTGTTGTATACTCCCAAGCCCATGGAATAATTTCACTCTTAAAATAATCCCCAAAAGAAAAATTTCCAAGCATTTCAAAAAAAGTACCATGTCTTGAGGTCTTTCCAACATTCTCAATATCACCTGTTCGAATACATTTTTGACAAGTAGTTATTCTAATACTCGGTGGTGCTTGTATTCCTGTAAAATATGGTTTAAGTGGTTGCATACCTGCATTTACAAGTAATAAACTAGCATCATTCTTAGGTACTAGAGGAAAACTCTCCAGTCTAAGATGATCTTTACCTTCAAAAAATTTGAGAAAGGATTCTCTAATTTCATTCAATCCTAATTTTTCCATAATATCTCCTCCGTTTATTTATCATATTTTTGTTGTAGAATTTAAAAGCTTATAATTTTCTATAATAAAAAAAAACTTCACTCCCCTAAAACAAGGGACGAAAGTTTTCCGCGTTACCACCCTAATTATACTGCTATATAATTAATAAAAATTAATTACGCTGCAATATCTCTCAAAAAACATGGTTCAAAGATAGCTTCAATATATCTAGCAAGAAGTTTTCACCACCCACTTCCTCTCTAAATGCACAAATATATTTACTAATTCTTATCATTACCGAGTATTAAATTATATTACTATATTATAGCATATTTTACCTTAATACATCAACATATACAATATATAAAAAAAATATATTTGTGATGCTTAAAACAAATAATAGTTTAAGTCCTCGTATATAACTTTAATCACGACTCCAAGTGGCACAGCTAGTATCATACCTATAATCCCTCCTATCTCTCCCCCTATCACTAATAATAATATCACTGTCAAGGGATGCATGCTTATACTATCTCCAATTATTTTTGGCGACAATATACTTCCTTCGATTTGTTGAAGTGCAAGTAGCCACAACGCTGTATATAAAGCTGTTTTGGGGGAAGATAGTAACCCTATTAAAATGGCAGGTATAACACCAAATATAGGTCCAAAATACGGTATTATGTTAAAAACCCCATTTATTAAAGAAAGTATCAAAGGAAAATCAACCTTCATAAACATCAAAATTAAAAAGGTAGCAATGGCTATAATCACACACAATATAAGTTGGCTCATAATATATCTGCTTAATACTTTATCAATATCCGCTATGATTTTCTTTATTACATTCCTGCTCTCTGGCGGAAAAGCTATTAATGCCTTATTTGTCATATTTTCACTGTCGCACAGAAAATAATAAATTATTAAGGGCGAAACCATGTAAGTTATTATATTCTCACCAAGGCCCATGATAGAATCAAACAAATTATCGAATATTATAAGTATTTGAGCATTTGATTTGTGGTATATATTATTCATAATACTGCTCATGACCTTATTAGTATTTAATACTTTTATTTTCATGTTTGCATTGGTCAAATAAATTCCCAACTCATTTATTGCCTTATCTATGTTTAAACCTTCTCTAAATATTGATGGTATTACTACTATAAAGGTTAATAATATTAAACCTAATAACCCCACTATTATTAAAGCAGCAGCTGCTTTTTTATTTACACCTCTTCTAATTAAAAGCATATATAGTGGCTTTAGTATATATGACAAAATGAAAGAAATAAACACTAAGTTTATTAATTGTTTAATAATAGGTATTCTTATCGCAACAAAGAATATCACTACAAAAGTAATAATACTTATAATAGTTCTAGCTAACATTTTTTTACTAATTTTTTTCATTGGCTTTTCCCTCTACAAAGAAGTTATGCGGCATACTTTTTAAAGAATGATTATAGCAATTTGGAAGGTAAAGAAGGTTTTCTTCTCCGAGTATTAATTCATTTATTAGCATTATTCTCTTCCCTCTAAGTAAATTTGTAATAAAACCTGAAGACACTGTAATTCCTTTAATTTCAAAGGTATCATATGTAAAAGTAATGTCCTCCACCATACCAAATACATTTCTACATTTGTCTATTACATCCATATTAACGAAGCTATGCAAAGGTATATAATTGTTTTTCTCAACTTTTTTCACTACCATATGTTTATTAAAATATATAATGTCTTCCTTTAATACACTTACATTTTTATGAAAAAATTTATAAGGAGATACTTCAAATCCAATTACCTTACCTTTGTTAAAGTCGATTAAAAGATCTTTGATAAATCCGATTCTTTTACCCTCCACACTTACAACATCCATAAATATAAAATCTTTGCTTTTAAACATAATATCTCCTACATTAAAACTACACAATTATTTTATAGTTATGTTTTCCAATTAGTCTAAAAATTATTACATATTAGAGACTATTTTATTTTTTTAATCATTATATATTTTTCATTCACTTTACGTAGTAATCCTTACATTTAACTTCTAATAAATTCTGAAAATTTATTACAAAACAACTGGATTAATTTCAAGAGGGATGCTAATTAACATAACTTTATTTATTTGATTTAGTATAGTTATCGTACCATTCTCTACCTGTTGTCCATTTTTCAGTTTCAGTATTTTCTTTTATTATTTCTGAACACGCAATTGCCATAACATATTCTGTCAATCCATTTTCTTTACTATTCTCAAACTTTGTTAGCATATACTTTAAAGCATTGTCACCTAAATACAATATCTCTATTTCATGTTATCCCTCCCTATATATTAGATGAATTAAAATACAAAGTTGTATACATCGTATTTCTCGGATTTACACAACCTATAAGGAAAGTCAGAAATAACTCATAAAACATTATTTATATTTAAAAACACTAATCCTGTAATCTTCTTCTGGAAACTCTCCACAAAAATCAAATCCTACTTTAAAATAAAAGTCTTTTAATTTTTCATTTCCAGCCCAACAATCCAAATATAATGTTTTTTTTGAATCTATTGAAATTTTACAAGCATAATTAATAATTTGTAGTCCTATATTTTTCCCTTGGTATTCTGGCAATATTGCTATTCGGTAAAGATACAAATTATTTGATTTAATGCTAGGGTTCCATGTGTTTACACCTACATCTTTTATAGAGAAGGTGCCAACTATTAGGTTATCTATTGTTATCATATATGTACTTCTATTTTTTATATCTATCTCTATTTCTTTAAAATCCCACGGGTATATCCATTGGTTTATATTTTTTCGATGTAGGTTTAAAGTGACTGTATTCAATAAGTCAACTATTGCAATTGTGTTACATCTCTCTGCTAATTTAATTTCATTCACCATTCTAATTATTCTCCATTTCTTTTATGGTTGATACTAAACATTTAGTAAAAAACTTAAGATATTCTATAGCCTGTTCATTTTCTTCTCTTTCTGAAAGTACACAATCCTTTAGTATAGTAACTAAAATATCTCTATTATAAGCATCAACAGCTGTAAATCTAATACAAACATCTGTTGCATACCCTGCTATATAAATGTGTTCAATTTTATTTTCATATAAATAGTTTTCAAGATTCGTATTGTAAAAACTACTAAATCTACTTTTGTCAACAACAAGCTCATCCATTAGTGGCGTTAATTCATCAATAAAATCACTTTCTAAGCAGTCCTCCTGACACCACATTTTTTCGTAATGAATTCTAACTCTTGGCCAATTACTCTTATCTTTTTTATATACTGTTCTAACGTGTATAACGGTCATATTTTTATTTCTAGCGATATCTAATGCCTTTCCTATATTAGGTATAAGTATATTCTCAAACTCTGCATTTTTTAAACTTTTAAACAGTTTTTGCATATCAATTATTAGTAATGCCGATTTCATATAATAACCTCCAAATTCACCTGTAATATTAGTATGAATGAATTTCTAAGACCTAAAATTCTAACTAACGTTTAGGTGTTTCCAACATACCTGAGCCTGAGACAGTTTTTATCTTAGTCCGGGCATTTTGGAAGCACAGTGTTATATGACGTTTTCTTTTTTTTATTGCACATTAACTATTGTTTTTTTCCTATACTCATCATTCTGGGACTCAACACTGGCTGATTTTCCATAAGTTTTGCAATTTCCATTAGTCTTTCTTTCTTTATTGGATTATCTAGACATTTACCCAAGTCTCTAATATTCCAAGCAGTTCCTAGTATTCCAACTGTTTTTTCCAGTTTAAAACCACTTTCTACTAACTCTTGTTCTATTTCTTCTGGCAAGTGAAAATACGCTTTTAAAAATGATTTTATTTTAGGGGGATTATTATCTCTTACTCCTGTTAGAATTTCATTTTTAATAACGGAAAAATAGATGTTATCAAAAATCAAACTTTCAGAAAGTCCATAATTTATGCCTGCGTATCTTGTTATTGTAAATGCAAGAAGTTTCCCTCCTTTTTTTAAGACTCTATATGCTTCTTTTAGAACATTTATTCTATCATTTTTGTCCGCTAGATGATATAAAGGTCCATGAAGCATTATTAAGTCTGCTGTATTATCTTCAAAAGGTAATTTTCTTGCATCTGCAACAATGCAACTTCTTAGTGGTTTATGATTGATAGCTTTTTTATTAGCGATTTCAATATGTTTTGGTGTAATATCAATTAAATGTACATTATAGCCCAAATCCGACAACCAAAATGAATATGGACCAGTCGCTCCTCCAACATCATAAATTTCAATATCTTTATTTTTACAGTTTTCTAAAATTAATTTTTGTGTGTATTCTTTTTCAAACCGTCCAAAATCATCTTTTAGCCTATTTTCTTCTTCAAAATCTACATAATTGTCAATGATTTCCTTCGAGATGTTATCCATTTACATACACTCCTTTTTTTCATTTATTTGATAGTAACACTAGATTCCTTACAATTACATTTTGCATCTACGAAAATGGCATATAACTTTGATATTTACGATAATAATGCAGGGAATAGTTTTATATTAATTGTTAATATATGGAATCAAATAAAAAAAACCCTCACCCCCAAGATTTTATAATCTTAGGGACGAGAGCAATATTCGTGATGCCACCCTAGTTCGTTAATATGTTACCATATTGACCTTTTCAAGTACGGTATTATTTATACTTATACTCTAGTTCTATAACGTGAACATACGTCACTACCTCCACTTTAGAAAGATTCGGCGTGAAGCTCAAAGGCTTGTTTCACTAAATAATTCTTTGCTCCATTTCAGCTACAGGAGCTCTCTTTAAAAGAATTTATTTACTTACTCTTCTTATCATCGCAATTACTTATATTGTTTTTTTAGTATTATTTTACATTATAGTACAACATAAATTTAAAATCAATACAAAAATTTAAAAACATGTAAATACATTACAGGGTTCAATTATTATAATCTCTATTTGTTTTCTAATTTTTCTTTTTTCTTAGAGGATGCTAACAAAAGTATATATCGCGTAGAATGCGTTTGAACAAGCCATAGTAATTCATAATTTATATTATTTTCAGGTGCGTGAAGAAAAACGCATGTTTGAGCAAAGCGAGTTTGCGATTTTTAGCACCTGAAAATAATATAAATTTTAGAATTACTTAGCGACGTGAACGCATTCCTAGCGATATATACTTTTCGTTATAACATCCTCTAAGAAAAAATTTTTAGTTTGTTAAAAATATTTATTTTAAATTATCTTTCCAAAGCTCAAGCTTTTGTGACTCTCTATAATTATTTATTGCATTATGTATAGTTTGTTCTGCAAGCACTGAGCAATGCACTTTTGATGTAGGTAATCCTTCCAAGGCTTCAATAACTGATTTGTTGGTTAGTTTCCATGCCTCATCTGTGGTTTTGCCCTTAATAAGCTCTGTAGCTATGCTAGAAGACGCTATGGCGGACCCACAACCAAAAGCTTTAAACTTAACACTCTTTATTATATTATTTTCAACTTTTATATAGATTTTCATTATATCCCCGCAATTAGGGTCTCCTGCCTCTCCGATTCCGTTAGCATCACCTAGTATTCCAACGTTTCTTGGGCTATAAAAATGCTCCATAACCTTATCACTATACATCATAATTATTCTCCTTTTCTCCATATAAATACAGAGGGATACCTAGTTTTTAACATAGATATCCCTCTGCTTAAATTATCCACCAAAGAAATTTTTTTTATAAAAAGCACATTCAAATAAATAACAAGTCAGTATGCTAGTATATTTGCTTGTTGTTTATTTGAATGTGCTATGCATTTATAAAACTTCCTCTATTATACCTCCACCGACTACTAGGTTTTCCAAATAGAAAACTACTGATTGGCCTTTGGTTATAGCTCTTTGCTTGTCATCAAAAACAAGCTTTATCCTATCGTTTTCTAAGGGAATTAAAGTAGCGAGTTCTGGTTTTGCAGAATATCTAATTTTAGCTGAAACTCTTAAACTTGACTTCAGTTTATCAAATAGAATGAAATTTATATCTTTTGCTATAAGCTCAGTTTTTAAAATATCCTCTTCGTCACCTAAAACCACTTGGTTAGTTAGCGGATTAATATCAGTAACAAAAACAGGTTTACCTAGCGCTATACCTAGCCCTTTTCGTTGACCTATAGTATAGTACACTATTCCTTTGTGTGTACCTAAAATTTTTCCCTTCTTATCAACAAAGTTACCTGATTTTATTTCCCTACCGCTATACTTCTTAATATAAGCTCCATGGTCATTATCAGGTATAAAACAAATTTCTTGGCTATCTTTTTTCCTGAAAACTTCTAGCCCAATTCTCTCTGCTATATTACGTATTTCTGGCTTAGTATAGTCTCCACAAGGCATCAAAGTGTGACTTAATTGATCTTGAGTTAAACTATACAGAGCATAAGTTTGGTCTTTATGATTATCATCTGCTTTTTTAAGAACATATCTATCTTCTTGCTTTTCAATTTTAGCATAGTGACCCGTAGCTATATAATCGGCGCCAAGGGCTTCTGCTTTTCTTAAAAATTCTTTAAACTTAATATCCTTATTACATACGATACAAGGATTAGGGGTTCTACCTTCCATATATTCATCAATAAAGTTATCAATAACATTAATTTTAAAAGCATCTTTGAAATTCATAACGTAAAAGGGAATATCTAGTACATCTGCAACACGTCTTGCATCATTTGCAGCAGAAATAGAACAACACCCGCCTTCATTTTCTTCATAATCAGGATTATCCTCAGAGAGTTTCATCATAATTCCTATAACTTCGTAGCCTTGTTCTTTCAAAAGATAGGCAGCTACCGAGCTATCAACTCCTCCACTCATACCAATAACTACTTTTTTTTTCATCTAATATCCCCTATTCTCCGTGCACCTCGGCGTGTATATCATCGTGTTCTGTGTAATCCCATACTTCAAGTCCAGCTTTGCTTCTATAATCGTTAATTGCTTTGTGAATAGCTTCTTCAGCTAGTACCGAGCAATGCATTTTTATTGGGGGAAGTCCATCTAAGGCTTCAGCAACAGCTTGGTTTGTTAATGTCCATGCATCATCTACTGATTTACCTTTAATTAGTTCAGTAGCCATACTTGAAGACGCTATCGCAGATCCACAACCAAAAGTTTTAAACTTTGCATCTATTACTATATTATCCTCGACTTTTAAATAGACCTTCATAATATCTCCACATTTAGCGTTACCAACTTCACCAATTCCGCTAGCATTTTCAATTTCTCCTACATTTCTTGGGTTTGTAAAATGGTCCATAACTTTTTCACTGTATATCATATTATTTTTCCCCTTTCTTTAAGAAGTCATCATATAATGGTGACATATATCTTAGTCTTTCAATAATTTTTGGCACTACTTCTAATACAAAATCTACTTCTTCTTCAGTGGTTTCATCACCTAAAGATAATCTTAGGGATCCGTGAGCTATTTCATGTTCAAGACCTATTGCTAGTAACACATGAGATGGATCTAAAGAACCAGATGTACATGCACTTCCACTAGAAGCTGCTATACCACTCGCATCTAACATAAGTAGTATAGATTCGCCTTCTATAAATCTAAAGCAAATATTTGAATTACCAGGAAGTCTGTTTTCTCCTCTTGGTCCATTTAATCTTGTATATGGTATTTCTAATAATCCATTCATAAGTTTATCTCTTAAATAAATCAGCTTTTTATTGTTTTCTTCCATGTTTTGAGTTGCTATTTCAAGAGCTTTACCAAATCCTACTATGCCAGCCACATTTTCAGTACCAGCTCTTCTATTTCTTTCTTGTCCACCACCATGTATTAAATTATCTATTTTAATACCTTTTTTTACATATAATGCTCCAACGCCTTTAGGACCATAAAATTTGTGAGCAGCGATTGATAATAAATCTATATTCATTTCTTTTACGTCTACTGGAATATGTCCTACAGCTTGAACTGCATCTGTATGGAAAAATATTTTCTTACTTCTGCATAATGCTCCTATTTCTTTTATTGGTTCTATTGTTCCAATTTCATTATTAGCAAACATTATTGATACTAAAATAGTTTTATCTGTAATAGCGTTTTCTAAATCTTTCATATTAATGAGACCAAATTCATCAACTGGTAAATATGTGATTTCATATCCATTTTTAGCTAAATATTCACAAGTATGTAATACAGCATGATGTTCAATGGTAGTTGTTATTATATGATTTCCCTTTTGCTTATAAGCAGAAGCTATTCCTTTTATTGCCCAGTTATCTGCTTCTGATCCTCCACCAGTAAAGAAAATTTCATTTTCACTAGCATTTATAGCTTTTGCAATCTTGTCTCTTGCAATGTCAATGGCTTTTTTAGTTTCTCTTGCTAGAGTATAAATTGAAGATGGATTTCCAAAGTATGTTGTGAAATAAGGAATCATCTCTTCCAAAACTTCTGGTTTAGTATAAGTGGTTGCAGCATGGTCCATGTAAATTGATTTATTCATCATGTTTCACTCCTTTATTTAATGTTATTTCATTATAATCATCAACAATATCTTTTAAAGTTATTGAGGATGTTACACTATCTATACTGTTTTTTATTTTTTTCCATAATAATCTGGTAGCACAGCAATCAACTTTATTGCAGGAGCCATCTTCAAGGCAATCCGAGATTTCAATTGGACCTTCAAGCACGTTAATAACGTCATATATAGTTATTTCCTCTGGTGCTCTATTTAGTATATAACCACCTTGAGCTCCCCTAATACTTTTAATAAGTTTGGCGCGTCTAAGAGAAGAAAATAATTGTTCTAAATAATATTCTGAAATACTCTGTCTTTCGGAAATACTTTTTATAGATATAGGTTGTTCGCCATAATTTATAGCTAAATCTACCATAGCTTTAACACCATATCTTCCCTTAGTAGATAATTTCATATAATCACTCCTTTAAAGTAGAGTGTTTTACTATACTTTCTAAACCCATAATATCAAATCCTAGTAATCGTGTCAACTATAAATATCTTGATTTTTTATTATAATTTCCATTTATAAGCTAAATTATTGAATTGTTCATTACTAATCTGCCTATACATCCATAATGCTCAAAATTATATATTATAGTTATATTTATTTCATCTTTTATATTTAAACAAATGTTTACATTAAAGAAATTTGTAGTAATTGTTGAAGGAATTAATTATGTATAGTATAATTTAAAAAACGATTTGAAGGAATATCCCTCACGTATTTACATCACATACGCTAGGGCTTTTTATATTTTTATAGGAGGTAATAAAAATGAAAGTTGATATTATAAAACCATCTATTTTGCCGGGCTTTATGGAGTTACTGCCAGGAGATCAAATTCAGTTTAACAGACTAGCAGATACAATAAGGAAGACTTATGAACGCTTTGGATTTATGCCCATAGATACACCAGTAATAGAGAAATCAGAAATTCTACTGGCAAAAGGAGGAGGAGAAACTGAAAAGCAAATTTACAGATTTTTAAAGGGTAGTACTGATTTATCTCTTAGATTTGATTTAACTGTACCCTTAGCCAGGTATGTGGCTCAAAATTATAGTTCTTTAACTTTCCCTTTTAGAAGATATCAAATTGGTAAAGTTTATAGAGGAGAGAGAAATCAAAAGGGTCGCTTCCGTGAATTTTACCAATGCGATATTGATATTGTTGGAAACAACAAATTAAATATTTTGAATGATGCAGAAATTCCTAGTATTATTTATTCAGTATTCAATAACCTTGGCTTTCAGGATTTCACCATAAAAATAAACAATAGAAAACTATTAAATGGATTTTTTGAAGCACTTGAAATTCAAGATATCGCAGAGGTCTTAAGGGTTATTGATAAGCTTGATAAAATCGGGGCATCAAATGCCAGGTTGGAGCTATTAAGTTGTGGCTTAAGTGATGAAATTGTAGAAAAAATCTTTGAATTTATTAATATAAGTGGAAGCAATCAGGATATTTTAACATTATTAAAGAATTTTAATATTTCTAATGCAAACTTTAAAGATGGTGTTGATGAGATTTCACTAGTTACTAAATATGTAAAATTGTTTGGAGTCCCTGATGATAATTTTAAAATAGATTTGAAAATAACCAGAGGTCTTGATTATTACACAGGAACAGTTTATGAGACATTTTTAAATGAATACCCTTCTATTGGATCTGTGTGTTCGGGTGGACGCTATGATAATTTAGCAGAATATTATACAAAACAAAAACTACCTGGAGTAGGTATATCAATCGGCCTTACTAGATTATTTTATCAATTAAATGAAGCTGGATTCTTTAAAAATGATACGAATAAATCTATAACAAAAGTGCTAGTAATACCACTTGATAATAATATTGATTATGGAATTTCTCTTGCAAATTTTTTAAGGGATAAGGGAGTAATCACAGAAATATATCTTGAGGACTCGAAGTTAGTAAAGAAACTTGGTTATGCGGATAAATTAGGTATTCCCTTTGTAATCCTAATGGGTGAAAAAGAATCGAAAAGTAAAACAGCCACAATAAAAAATATGCTTACTGGTGATCAAACAACTGTTGATTTTGAAGGGGTTTACGAAATAATTAATGCATAAATCAAGGTCTCACAAAAACTATTAGTATCCCACAAATATATTACTTTTTGTTGGATACTAATAGGTATAAGACTAAACAAAGGGGATTAATATATGGATTCGAATAGGAACACCAGATGGTTAGAGGATATTAATTTCTTATCTTCAGAGCTTCCTCTAAAACATAAAAATTTATTTTTTCAAAAGAGTAAAGAGGATTTTTTCAATGAAATAGCTAGTTTAAAAATGAACATTGACTGTTTCAACGACTATGAAATAAAATTGCAAATCGCGAAAATTGTTGCCTCCATTAAGGATGCCCACACCTCTGTACCCTTAAAAGTTAATCTCCTGCTTCCCTTAGAATTGTATTGGTTTTCTGATGGAATCTACGTAATAGTAGCCCATAAGCAGTACAAGGAAATACTATATTGTAAAATAACAAAATTAAATAAAATTGATATAGAAGAAGTTATTAATAGTTTAAGCTTCATTATTTCCTATGAAAATGAAACCTACCTTAAATCGCAACTGCCTAAGTACCTCCCTGCAATTGAATTATTATATGATTTGGGAATTGTTAATGATATTGATAGTTTAGAATTAACCTTTGAAGATAAAAATAAGAAAGCAAGAATTTTAGAAATAAAATCGCTACCTCTTAGAGAATGTAGAGAAAATAGCAGTTTAATTAATAATGATTTAGAGTATATCAATAATTTACCTCTTTATAGAAGAAATAGCCACAAGAATTACTGGTTCGAATATATAGATATTTCTAACATTGTGTACTTTAAATATAACGCTTGCAAGGACATGTTGCCTACTGATGTGTTTACCTTTTGCAAGAAACTCATCCAGTTTATTGAAGAACACGCAGTAGAAAAACTCATAATTGATGTGAGAAACAACTTTGGTGGCAATTCCTCATTATTAGATCCCTTTATTGAGGATATAAAAAATTGCGTTAAAATCAATAAAACTGGTAAGCTTTTTGTAATAATAGGACGAGAGACCTTTTCTTCTGCCCTAATAAATGCTTTTTTATTAAAAGAAAATACATCAGCAATATTTTTAGGTGAGCCCACCGGTGGAAAGCCCAATTGCTATGGCGAGTTGCAAAAATTTACTTTGAAAAATTCCGGGCTTACAGTTTATTATTCTACTAAATATTACAAAATTATTGAAGATGATAAAATGCCATCACTTTTACCGGATGTCAATATAGCTCTCACTATAGAAAATTACGTTAATAACCAAGATCCATGTTTTAGGTATATTATTAATAATTACTCCTAAAGTCTTTACTCTCCATTTCATGACTTTAGGATTTCTTTCTAGTCACCGTTTCCACGTAAAACTAATACTATATACTGTGAATAATTTTACGAGGAGGAGTATTATGTCTTTTAAAGATATTAGTCCAAGCTACAGAGATTTGGTCCTTGGGGTAAACAAAAAGGTACCTCTTATATCTGGAAAAAGCGTTACCGCAATTAATTTTGATAATGCAGCGACTACACCACCCTTTAAATCTGTTATGAAAGCTATTGCTGATTTTGCTCCGTGGTATTCCTCCATTCATCGGGGGGAAGGATATAAGTCTCAACTTACTACTAGATTATATGAGGATTCTAGAAATATTGTCAGCGAATTTGTTAATGCTGATTCTAATAATACAGTTATTTATGTTAAAAATTCCACTGAAGCATTTAACAAGCTTTCAAACTTATTATATGATCCTTATGAAAAAAAAGTAATTCTGACAACCGATATGGAGCATCACTCCAATGACTTACCTTGGAGAGATAAATTTATTGTAGACTATATATCTATAGATGAAGCTGGCAGGCTATCTTTAGAGGATTTAGAAGCTAAGTTAAATAAATATAATAATAATGTAAAACTAGTTACAATTACAGGTGCTTCAAATATAACTGGCTATAAAAACCCCATTTATAATGTAGCTAAATTAGTTCATAAATTCGGTTCAAAACTACTTGTAGATGGCGCACAATTAGTACCTCACGCACCTTTTATTATGAATAATGAGAATACGGAATATAATATAGATTTTTTAATCTTCTCTGCCCATAAAATGTATGCCCCTTTTGGCACAGGAGTATTAATTGGACCAAAAGTTATTTTAGATACTTGTGACCCTGATTTGGTAGGCGGTGGAACAGTAGATATTGTAACTCATGATTTTATAAAGTGGAATGCTTCTCCAGAGAGGCATGAGGCTGGCTCTCCGAATGTTATAGGGAGTATAGCCCTGGCATCAGCTATTAAGACCTTAAGTAAAATTGGCATGGAAAATGTAGAGCATATTGAAAAGAAATTGACTGCTTATGCCATTGCTCAAATAAAAAATATTCCAAATTTAAAAATCTATTGTGATACTTCTAAAGAGGCTGACAGAGTTAGTATAATACCCTTTAATATTGATGGAATTCACCATGCTACAGTTGCAAAAATCCTTTCCTATGAATGGGGCATATCAGTGAGGAGCGGGTGCTTTTGTGCACAGCCCTACCTAGCTAAGTTATTAAATATTTCTAGTGAATTTGCACATAATCGCATAGCAAATCCTGATTTATACCGTCCAGGCATGGTTAGAATCAGTTTTGGTCTATATAATAGTTACTCGGAAATTGATATATTAGCTTATGCGCTAAATAAAATTTCATTAAAAAGGGATTATTATATTTTGAAATATAATAATATGAAAAAAACTCTTTTCGATAAATAATTCCTATAACTATTCAGCCCCAAATAAAAATGGTACACATTATCTACTGCGTACTATTTTTATTTGAGGCTTATATTAAATTTGCTTTTTTATTAATATTTCTATGAGTATTCTTCTACTTAATATAAGTTTCTACTATTTCTCCATAATATAAAGTATGGTAATCTCCTGTTTTATAAGAGCTGTCTACAATATCTTTTGATAGAAGCTCAGGATTCATCTCTTGTTTATATACAATTTTACATTCATAATGAAGTTCACAATCACCAATTATTGGAGTATCTACATTTTTACTTTTCTCTATGGTTAAATTACACTCCTTAAATTTGTCAATGTCCCTACCTGATTTACTTCCACATACTGCTAATGCATTTTTCAAATTGCGGCTCAATGGTATACTCACAGTAAAATTATCTGAATTCTCTATAAGCTCATAAGTGTATCTTGATTTCCTTACCAAAACCGTAAATATAGGCCTATTCCATTCGTAACCTACATTTCCCCAGCTTATAGTCATGGTATTAACCTTGTCACCAGATTTCACTGTTAAGAATGCTCCTTGAGTATGTAAAAACTCCATACCTTTTTCTAAATGCTCCGTAAAATTAACTTTCATCTATAAAACCTCCATTCAATATTTAGTGAACTTGTTTGTATAGTGCTTAATTCAATTATTCTATAAAAATAATATTACTATAGGTATTGTTATTCCAGAAACTATTGTGCTTATAAATACACACTGTGAAGCGAGTAAACTGTCACCACTGTATTTTTCAGCAATTATTGGAGCCATTACTGCTGCCGGCATACCTTGCAGTATAACACATATATTTAGTAACAGTGTATCTACCTTTAAAAGTTTTAACACTCCATAAACAATCATTGGAACTACTAAAAGTCTAACTACTGTAGCATAGTATATAGAAATGTCAGAAAAAATATTCTTGAATTGCATTTCAGCTAGCATTGAACCAATAATTATCATAGATATTGGTGTTGTGGTAGATCCGACTAATTTTAGAGAATTTGCAATAGGCAGTGGTAATTTTATTGAAAACGCAAATAAAATTATACCTATAAATACTGCTATAAGTGCTGGATTTGCTACTGCTTTCCTCATGGATTTAAAATCTTTTTCTCCTGTGAATAGCATCACCCCTACTGTCCACAATAAAATGTTAAAAGGAATATTGAATATTGCTGCATAAAAAACACCTATCCCACCATAAATACTTTCAAGCACTGGGTAACCCATAAAACCTACATTGCAAAAAATTGTTATAAACCTGAATACCTGCTGTTTGTTCTTAGGAAACTTAAAGAAAAGCATCTTGCTAATGAATATTAAACCTATGTGTATTAATAAAGAATACATTAAAATTTTTTGAGCATTATTAACCATCTCTGCTTCGTATTTGATATTAAATGATGTAACTATCATAAAGGGCAGGGTTATATTTATTAATAATTCTGACAGACCTCTATCAACTGTATTATTTAGAAACTTCTTTTTCTTAGCATAAAAACCTACCATTATAATAATAAATAATACCATAACTTGATTAACTAACTGGCTATTTCCCATTTTGTTCTCCTTAATTCAAAAGTATACTAGTAACTTAATATTAACATTAACTGGGGGCAGTTAACAACTATTAAAAATTAATTATAAGTAATACAATAAGTGATTATTAACTGTCCCCTACAATCATATACTTTACAATCATATACTTTATTAAAAAGTAATTTAAAGAAAAAATTAGACTAAAGTTATTGTAAATGAAAAGGGGGAATTTAAAATGTATATTAATATGGACCAATATATGTATGAAATTTATAAAGAGGCCGAATATTGTAAATACAATATGATGTATACAAATACATTTGATGATGAAATTTTTTATAAAAATTCGCTTAATAAAAAGCTCCGTGAAATATGTGTTTTATTACAAAAGGATTCAGAATTTCCAATTAAGCCTTCCTATGAAAATAGAAATATTAGACAACAGGAATTCACATTAGCTGAGTTAGCAAAATATAATGGTATTAGTGGTAATCCACCCTATGTAGCGATAAATGGAATAGTCTATGACCTAAGAGAATTAATATCTTGGGAGGGTGGTGTTCATTTTGGTGTATCTGCTGGAGTTGACACCACTGAAAATTTTATGACTTGCCATGGTTCTTCAAAAATACTTGATAAATTACCAAAGGTTGGCATATTAAAAATTTAGTTAAGTAGTTTAATTGAGTATTCATTGGTCAGTTTTATTATTAGGCTATGTTTAAGAAATGTGTTGATAATATGACAATTTTTGAGAAGCCCTTTTGGGCTTCTCTTAAGTAACGTTTTATAAAAATTGTGGATTATGTGTTAGGCTCTTATAATAAATTCTTCCTCATACTTCTCTAAATATTTCTCAAGTAAATCGTCTATTGTGGGTTCACAGTTATAGTACTCTGAATCAAGTTCATCAAATTTTCCTTCAAGTGCTTCATCTATATACTCTTCAAGGCTTTGTATATTGGATATTCCTTTAGTGGTTAAAATAATTATTGCTTTTGACAGTATATTGGTTTGTGATTGTGCTCCAAGTTTTGTAAGTGCCAGTGCTGTTTCATTTACTAACAAAATACCTCTATTCTCAAAATACTGCAAATGCCCTCCATTTTGTACCTCTGAATCATACCAATAACAAAGGTGTGCAACCTTTTGAATATCAGTTAGGTCAGCATAATCTTCCATTGCGAGTAAATCAACAAATTGATTCCATTTTTCATAAGGGTTACTTTGCAACATCTTATTTGAGATTGTACGTCTTAACATAATACTTCACCCATCTTTCAAGTTTATATAGAATTTAATCATTGTATGATTTGTAAATATTTAACATGATTATATTTTATTTGAAGGTGCCTTAGATAGATTTTAAAATAAGGACATAAGCTCCATTTTTCTATTCTTAAAATACACAGGTTTCAAGTTGCATATCTCACATATTCTATTAGCTAACATAAAGTTGTTACCAATATCCTCCGCATGATGGGCATCGGAACCTATAGTTACATATTTTCCACCTAGTTGTTTATATGCACTATAAACATCAATTAAATTATTATATGCATCCACATTGTTAAGTCTTCTAGTATTAATCTCCATTACTTTTTCATTATATACTATGACCTTGATCACCTCATCTATATATTCCTTAAATTCATGGTAATGTATTTCATTATCATTATATGTAGCATATCTGGATATATAGTCAATATGCCCTAAACTATCAATAAAGTCATACTGTTTTACGCAATCCACCATACTTGAAAAATATTGTTCAAAAACTTCTTTTTTAGTTTTACCTTGATAAGTTTTGGGATTAAAAATATCTGCACCATTAGATGCATGTATTGATCCTATTATATAGTCAAAAGGATATTTATTTATTATCGTTCTATTTTCCTCTAAACAAATCTCTTGCATACCAATTTCAATTCCAAGCATGAAATTACTACTTTTATATTTCCCATATTCATTAAAATATTTATCAATATCAAAAGCAAAATCTGTACCTGTTGGAAATTTTAAATCTAAATGTTCTGTAATGGTCATTCCTAAACCGATCTTTCTGGAATGTTCCAACCCGTTATAAAGCTTCATTTCAGAGTCTGCAGAAAACTCTGTGTGTATGTGCGAATCAATCATAAATCAATCTCCTCCTATTTTTTCCATTTTAGATAACACTTTATTTTTAAAACCTAATCTATATAGTATTTTATAACATATGTGGATGTGGAAGCCTGTAGTAAACAAGCATAGTTCATATTAAAATCTACAACTTCACCCACATTGTAGTCTTTTCACTTTCAGAAACATCCAATATTAAATGCTCTAACTATCATTGTAACATACTCCCCATAAATAGCAAAAACCACAATCATATGCAATTATTTTTGCAGATAAATGTGGCTTTTATAAATTAATATTCAAGAACTGTGTGCTTTGTATTAAGTATATCTCCACCACCAGATATTGTGGCAGAATACGTTCCAGCAATAGTATCATTGCCAACAATCCAATTAAATGTAGCTACTCCTGTTCCATCCGTAGTACGCCATTGAATGACTGAAACTGTTTTATTTTCTATCTTATATGAAGTCCTTATATTGTATAGTGTATTGGGCGTTCCCTGTATTGTTATAATACCAGTTCCTCCATGCTTAACAGCGGATACAGCATTTATAATTTTCAAATGGCTTTGTTGAGCTCTTATAGATTGTTTTTGTGGCATATTCATGGCGTTTACCGTAGATAATCCTTGTGCTATACCATGGAATCCTATGATACACACACCTAAAAATAAAATCAATGCTACCTTGATTTTCATAAAATCACCTCTTATTATATATTGTACCCAGGTTTCTAAATATTATTAGATGCCTGGTGCCATCCACGTGGCAAGTGGCAAAAATAACGAAATATGCCTCACAGGTTTACAGTTTAGCTGTTATCCTATGAGGCATAATTAAATTTAATCTTTACTTTTTTATATTATATAGAAATACGACATATCCCAAGAAAAATTAAATTTCTCCATTGTCATAGCTTAATTGCCATATAGTGCCAAACTTATCTGTCAGACTGCCGTAGCATTTGCTCCAAAACGTTTCTTGAAGATCCATGCCTACAGTTCCACCATCTTTAAGTTTATTAAACAGTGATCTAATTTCATCCATGTCCTTGCTTACCACTGTAAGGCTTATGTTGTTTCCTGCAACATAAGGGCTACCAGGAAAAACATCAGAAAACATAACATTGCTTCCATTAATATTAAGCTGTGTGTGCATTACTAATTCTTTTGCCTTTTCTGGTAGAGGATATTCTGGGTTAGGTGGCGCATCTCCAAACCTCATAATTTGTGGTTCTTTTGTTTCAAAAACCTTTGCGTAAAAATCTACTGCTTCACGACAGTTTCCGTTAAAATTAATATAAATATCAACAGCCATTCAATTCACTCCCTTAAATAATAAATTATTGATAAATGATTTATTCGAATATTGTATCATTTAACCATAAATATTCATATAGGCTTCTTAATTAATGTAGTAACAAATGAGTGATTTTTATTTTACAGCAAGTCTGCTGGAAAAAACAAACCTATTTGTTTTCTTGTTTCATCCATTGTTTCCATTACCCACTTAGAAGTTTGTAATAACTTGGAACTGCCTTCTATGTCACCTTTTTTAATCATGGTAATAAAGGTTTGTATTTCATAGCACATATCATGTTCATTATGAAATTGTGTTAGATCTTCTTCTTTTCCATCTCTAAAAACTATTTTTACCTTTTCAAATTTATTAATGTTTTCAATTATTATATTTCCATCTTCTCCTTGAATCTCAGAATACAAATTTGAATTTGTTATTTTTGAATACATTGCTATAGCATCCATTCCATCATACTTAAATATAATGCTACCTTCTCCATCAACACCAGATTCTAAAATTAGTGCATTTGCTTTTATTTCCTTTGGTTTTCCAAATAAATTAATCATGGGATGAATACAATAAACACCAATGTCCATTAGTCCACCATTAGATAGTTTTTGGTTAAATGCATTTAGTACTATTCCTTCCCTATATTTATCATATCGAGAAGAATACTGACAATAGCTTGCAAAATATTTTCTTACCTTCCCTATTCTATGTAGATTATCTTTAATAATCTTAAAACTAGGCAGTTCTGTTGTTTTCATTGCCTCCATTAAAATAACCTGGTTGTCTTTTGCTGCATTTATCATGTTAATTACTTGTTTTGCATTTGATGCAAAGGCTTTTTCACACAATACATGTTTTTTATGGTTTAGAAATATTATAGCTTGCTCTGCATGAACTGCATTTGGCGATGCAATGTATACTGCATCAATTAAATCACTTTTTGCCATTTCATTTAAGTCAGTAAAAACATGTTGTACATTATATTTTTCTGCAAAGGCCATTCCACTTTTTTCACTTCTTGAATATACCGCAGTTAAAATAAAATCTTTGACCTGCGCTGCACCATTTAAGAACCAATCTGTAATATTATTTGTGCCAATAACTCCAAATCTTATAATTTCCTTATTCATTAAGCTCATCTCCTATACATATATCTTGCATATATATAAAGTAGCATACTTCTACATTATTTAATATATTCTTGACAAAATATACAATAAAGCTTATTCTGATTGAACAATAACCATTATTAAATCAGAATAATTTATATAATTGAATTTTGCGAAAAATATTTTTTTTGGTATTTGTAACAAATAAAAATAATATGGATGGGGTGTTATTTTGAGTAATAAAAAAATTCTAACAGGCAATGAAGCAATAAGTAGAGGTTTTTGGGAAGGTGGTGGAATGATCGCTTCCAGTTATCCGGGATCGCCTACAGTACAAATTTTAGATTCTTTAAAACAATATGCAGAGATTTATAGTGACTGGGGAACTAATGAAAAGGTAGCAATGGAAATCGCTATGGGAGGAAGTATTTCCGGTGCAAGATCAATGGTTTCTATGAAACACGTAGGAGTAAACATTGCAAGTGACCCCTTTATGACTTTTACACAAACAAAAACAAAGGGCGGACTATTATTGGTAGTAGGTGATGACCCAGGACTTTCAAGCTCACAAAATGAACAGGATAGCAGATTTTGGGGTAAATTTGCTAATATACCCATTTTAGATCCTGGAAATCCTCAGGAAGCAAAAGATTTTGTAATGGAAGGCTTAAAACTTAGTGAAAGATTCCATACACCAGTACTAATAAGAATGATGAGTAGGTTATGTCATTGTAGATCAGCGGTAGAATTAGGTGGACGAGAAGAATTTGTTCCAGGCGGGTTTGTACCAGAACAGGGAAGATACAGCATGCTTCCACCCTATTCTAATGCTCAGCAGTATTTCATGAAAGAAAGAATGGAAGAGCTTCAAAAATTCAATGAAGATTATGAACATAATTATTTTGAGGAAGGAAATGGTAAGGAATTTTTAATCATTACTTCTGGACTTATATACGAATCTCTAAAGGAATTAGAATTAGAGAACATAAGTATACTAAAATTAGGTATGATTTGGCCCCTTCCTTTAGAAAAAATTAAAAAATTGAGTGAAGAATATAAAACTGTAATCGTTCTCGAAGAAATGTTGCCATTTATGGAAGAACAACTTAAAATCAATGGAATTACAGCAAAAGGCAAAGACTACTTTTCCTTTACAGGAGAGCTCACTATTGAAGATATAAAAATAGGGTTAGAAAAAGCAGGGGTTTTGATAAAACCTGCAGAACTTGAAGTACCACAAAACGAAGAAATCATTACAAGAACTCCTATGCTATGCGCAGGTTGCCCACACAGACCTATTTTCCATATTTTAAAAGCTAACAATGCAACGGTTATAGGTGATATAGGTTGTTACTCTCTAGGAATACAGGAGCCCTTCGAAGTACATAAAACTAATATAAGTATGGGAGCCTCTCTTGGGATGGCTCTTGGGGTTGCTACTGTCCATTCAAAGATAAATAAACAAAAACCAATAGTGGCTACTATTGGAGATGGGACATTTTTTCATTCTGGAATGACTGGATTTATACAACTTGCAAAAACCACAGAAAATATAACAGTTATTATAATGGATAACAGGACTACTGCAATGACTGGTGGTCAAAACACTCCAACTACAGGAGATTATTTTAAAGAGGAGCTTGGATATCATGTGAGTATACCTGATATTTTAAAATCTTTTGGAATATTGGATATAACGGTGGCAGATCAATTCAAATATAAGGAAACAAAAGAAATTATTAATAATGCAATGAAAAGACCAGGTCTTTCCGTGGTTGTAACAACTCGTCCCTGTGCATTGAATTTTAAGATTAAAAGTCCTCATTTTTACGTAGATGAAGATGTATGTATAAGCTGTAGAAGTTGTATACGAACTAACTGCCCACCGATTTCTATGAAAATGTATCCTGGGAAGGAAAAGAAAAATTCTTATATAAATCCAGACATGTGTGTTGGTTGTTCCGTATGCTCTCAAGTTTGCCCTGTGGGTGCAATAAAATGCAGTAGTGAAAGCCATACTGAAACACAACAAGAAGGAGTGAAATAAGATGGGAGTTACAAATATTTATTTGGCTGGTGTTGGTGGACAAGGGTTAGTACTTACCACAGAAATAGTAGTAGAAGTTGCTTTCTTAGAAGGTTATGATGTAAAAAGCAATGATGTAATTGGACTATCACAAAGAGGCGGAAAAGTTTGGGGAAGTATAAGGTTTGGGGAAAAAGTACATTCCGCTTTAATTCCTGACGGAGAAGGCGATCTGCTCCTTGCAATGGAAGAGCTAGAAGGTTTAAGATTGTCTACAGCTTTAAAAAAAGGTGCAAAAATTATATTCAATGAGGAAATCATTTTCCCCAATAGAGTACTTATTGAAAAAGATGAATATCCAGAAAATATAAGAGAGAAGTTAGTAGAAAGTGGATATGAGGTTATTTCTTTAAATGCGAAAGAAATAGCTAGAGACCTTGGAAATATTAAAACAGGGAATATTGTTCTTTTAGGCAAGCTGTCTAAATATTTGCCTTTCAAAGAAGAAACATGGCTAAAAGTTATAGAAAATAAAGTTCCATCAAAAACTGTTGAAGTAAATTTTTCGGCCTTTAAAGCTGGCAGGCAAGCATAAAAATACAGGGAATTCTAAATCAGAATTCCCTATTTTGAATTAGTATATTAGTTTTGATAAATATATTTATTTTCTTTATTCTGTAAATTTAGACACACCTATGCATCCGTTCCAAAAATAGCTACATTCTGATTTTCTAAAACAAACATATTATCCTTCCATTTTAGAGTGTTTAAAACATAGCCTATAGAGTCTGCATTGTATCTCCCAGCTATTTTTTGATATGCCAATAACTCATAAACTCCATTTGAATCAAAATCCACAGGATATAAGCCACTTATCGGATTTACAAATCCGGTTATCGGATTCTTTAACTTTCCGTTCTTGTCGTATATTTCATTTAAATAATCTGCTTCCTTATAAGATATATCAATAATGTATTTTTTGTTATTCTCCTTGCTGATAACGTAAACCTTATAGTTGTCTTTATAAGTAACCTCGTAGTTGTATTGCTCATTATACAAATTAAAGTCAAACAGCAATTGTACTGTATTCTTAAGGAACGAATAAATATAATAGTACATTATTCCACCACTACCTCCAGTCGCAATACCTATTAAAATGTCATTCACACCATCTCCAGTAAAATCGCCTAAAAATAATGTTGGATTATATCCTGCATTTTCACTGAGTGGTACACTAGTAAACCCACCTGTCATTCCGTCTTGTATTACAAGGGTAATATTTTGAGTAAATGGACTGTCTGGTGTCTTTCTACCTGTTAAATACACATTATCAGGTATTCTATCCCCGTTTACATCTCCCCTTGCATAGGAGACAATTCCGGGATATATCATATTATCTCTAAAATAACAATTATACATAGCAGCTCCTTTTCAATATAAGCATTGTATAATAGCTTACGATGGATTCAGATAATATGTTACAGGTATAAAAAAACTTCTTATCATACGATAAGAAGAAAGATATCCTTTAGGAGGTAATAATACCACCTTTTATTTCAATTACTCTATCTGTTTTTATTGCTATTCTTTCATCATGAGTTATTATTATAAAAGTAGTACCAAAAGTTTTATTTATATCTCTAAATATATTATATATAGCTTCTGAAGCATGAGAGTCTAAATTCCAGTGCTCTATCAATTGCAACTCTTTGCTGTTCTCCTCCAGACAAATTATAAACTTTGTTTTTATTGATCGTTTTAAGTCCCACGAGTTCAAGAAGTTCTTTGGCTTTTTCACGAGATTTTCTACCACAAAATAAGTTTCTTATAGCCCCAGGCTATTTTTAAACTGTGAACATCTGTGAGCCTCCAATAGCACTTTATTGAAGTTTTCATAAATAATTAGTTTTAGTTTTTGCATTAAAACTATTATACCAACTTCTAAGGATTATCCTATCATACAATATCATATCATTTTATAAACAAACCATTAATTCACTAAATTTCGACACCTAAACCTTAAATTTGACTAAAGTCGCTAATTAAATTCTTCAGCAACATCTGCCACTTGCCACGTGGGTGCCACCATGTATATAATGGATAAGTACCTAGAAGGAGAGGATTTAATTGATTACTGATAATGAAAAAACTTTTACTAATAAAAAAATAGTGGCGTTAATCGCAGCTCTATGTTGCTTTTTATGGGGAAGTGCATACCCTGCGGTAAAGAACGGATATCTACTGTTTCATATTGCACCAGCAGATGTTTCTTCAAAACTTGTATTTGCTGGGTATAGATTTATTCTTGCAGGCATTATTCTACTTATTGTTGCTCAAGTCTCTGGCAGAAAAATATTTGCCATTACAAAGGATAATATTTTCAAAATATTTATTTTGGGTATTACTCAAACACTGCTGCAATATATATTTTTTTATATAGGGCTCTCAAATACTACTGGGGTAAAAGGTGCAATTATGAACTCCATGGGCACGTTTTTCAGTGTTATTTTAGCTCATTACTTATATAAAAATGATAAATTAAGCATAAAAAAAATAATGGGTTGCATTATTGGTTTCCTTGGTGTCATGGTGGCAAATTTTAGCATGGACCTATTCAGTTTTTCTTTTAATATTATTGGTGAAGGCTTTATAATAATTGCTGCTTTTATCTTTTCAGCTTCTGCTATTTATGGGAAGCAGCTTACCCAAAATATAGATGTAATGCTAGTAACCGGATATAATCTTTTTATGGGTGGAATTATGTTAGTATTAATAGGACTAGCTTCTGGTGGTAGAGTGAGTCACTTTACGATTGGTTCATCAGTGTTACTGATTTATATGGCAATTTTGTCGGCAACAGCCTTTTCGTTATGGTCCTTGCTTTTAAAATATAATAAGGTAGGAGTTGTATCTATTTATAACTTTTTAATTCCTATCTTTGGAGTAATGCTTTCATCTATATTTTTAGGAGAAAACATTTTGGAAGTTAAAAATATGGTTGCACTTATATTAGTATGCTCAGGAATTTGGTTGGTAAATAAATCAACTAAAACCTATAATCTCTAAAAACCCCTATGGATCATAATTGCAAGCTGGATAAATAAATGACTGTTACTGAAATAATTTCAGTAACAGTCATTTATTCTTGGTCGTACTTTTTCATTCATTTTTTAATACTTTTAGCACCTCTTCACCATGATCATCTGGCTTAACTTTCTGATAGACCTTAATTATAGTTCCATTTTCATCAATAATAAATGTAGAACGTGCAATACCCATATATGTTTTACCAAACATCTTTTTCTCTTGCCATGCTCCATAAGATTCTATAACACTATGGTCAGCATCCGTTAACAAGTAAAAAGGTAATGTATGTTTATTCTTGAATTTCTGATGCGAACTAGAATTATCTGCACTAATCCCAATGACAACAGCTCCAACATCTAGTATGTCATCATATACATCTCTAAAACTACAGGCTTCCTTAGTACAACCCGGAGTATCATCCTTTGGATAAAAATAAATAACCACCTTTTTACCTTTAAAATCACTTAGCCTTATATCTTGATTTTCCTCATTGTTTAATGTAAAACCAGGTGCTTTATCTCCCTCTTTTAACATAGTTATTACTCCTTTCGTGAATTCAATTTTTCTATTGCGAAATTTACTAAGTAAATTAGTTTTATACCATTAAATATTATCATCATATAACATTATTGTTTTATTTTACAACGGAATACTCTTAAATGCAATAATAACTTTTAGTATCTAATAATGATTTTTAGTATTTAATAATAAAGTATTTAAATATTGATTTAAATCACATGTTTATAAAAATATAAAAGATATAATAACCCTATAGTAAAGAAACTTGTGTAAGCTAACAATGATTAATTGATATATAACTAGACAAATTCCCCAGAGGAAAATAAGGAGGACATTTATGAATAATAAATTTAAAACAGAAGATGCCATAGGACAAATTGTTGCAGCATTTCCAGGTGCAAGTGAGATATTTTATAAATACAATATAGACTTTTGTTGTGGAGGAGATAGGCCATTAAGCCTAGCAATAAGCACACAATGTCTTGATGGAAAAATGATAATAGAGGAGCTAAATACTAAATACCAAGGTTTTGAAGAAAACAATGAAAAATTTACGGATTGGGCAAAGGAAAGTCCCAGTAAATTAATAGAATACGTGGTAAATAATCACCATGCTTATTTAAATGTAGAGATGCCGAAAATATCAAAGTTACTTTTGAAAATATTAGGTGTACATGGTAAAAACCATGAAGAATTATTTGTGGTACACAGACTATTTAATAATTTGAGAACAGAATTAGAGGAACATCTAGTGAAAGAGGAAGAATTTTTATTTCCACTTATAGTGCAGTATGAAAATGGGAAAGATGAAAATGTCAGAAGTGCTGCATTAAAACTTATAGATGAATTAGAACAAGAGCATACAGGAGCAGGCGATATTATAAAAGAGCTGAGAGAAATTACTGATCATTATAATACACCTAAAGATGGATGTGGAACCTTTGTACTAACCTATAAGAAATTGCTAGAACTTGAGGTAGATCTATTCCAGCATATACACTTGGAAAACAATATACTATTTAATAATTTTTAAATAGGTTGAATAAAATAAATCAGTATAAAGACACTTGTCTTCATGCTGATTTATTTTTTAATAGCTTGTGGTGCACAGACTTAAAGGCCAACGTCAATGCCAATATTGTTAATGATTTATATATTTTATTGACCTAAATAGCATGTTGTTACATATAATATAATATAATATTTTTTAGAGGGGATTTAATGTACAATTTAAAGCCGGAAATTTTTGATTTTAAATCAGTTAAAGGCATCTCTATGAAACAGCTGGATGAACATTACAAATTGTATTCAGGGTACGTAAACAAATTAAATGAAATTTGGAACACTCCTTATGTACCTGATAATTATACTGATAGCAATGCCACTTATTCCAAAATGCGCAGTTTAAAACTAGGCGAAACATATTCATTAAACGGTGTAAAACTTCACAATCTTTATTTCGAAAATATAGTCGGAGGCAATAACGTTCCTTATGGCCCCCTATTTAATGCTATAACAAATCAATTTTCTTCATATGATGCTTTTATCTCTTACCTTACAAATGTAGGTTTATCCATGAGGGGTTGGGTAATTCTTTCCTTTGATCTGCTTGATAAAAGACTACACATAATAGGAAGCGATTCACACGATACTGGAGCCGTATGGCTTTCTTATCCAATACTAATCATGGACGTTTATGAGCATGCATATTTCATGGACTTTGGAACAGATAAAAGAAAATATATTTCTACTTTTATTGAAAATATAAATTGGAAGGTTTTAAATACTAGATTAGAAAATTACGTTTCAACCACACAGTTTATGGAAATGAACCAACATAGGTATTATCCATATAGATATTTTTAATGGGTTATTTTCTAATTCTAAGTTGAAATTAACTGAAGTCATCTTCTATAAGCAAATTAAAAGGAGAATCATTACAGATTCTCCTTTTAATTTGTAAATTTCAATCCACTTGCACCTCTATTCAATGAGCGAGAGGATCATTTCGATTGAACTCTTAAACAGCTCTACTCAATTTACATCAACACAGTAACATTTTTAGTCAAATTTCAACTAATAATTATTCTTAACTGAAACTCCCACACTTAAAGGAATGGGGTTCTTGCGTACTAAATAACTTCTATATTAACTCGAAAGTTAATATCACTGATTATTTTCCCCAAGGATTTCACTATCAAGCATCACAATTGACACATTAACGATAGTATATGGCTCATTTCAAAACCTAAGTATATTATATCGTACTAAAATAACCATGTCTAATGGTATATTTTAGTAGTGCTATCCATCCCACACCTAAAGAGAGTGGGCTTTCCGCACAAATTCTGTAAAAAAAAAGAAGTAATTAAGTTTTTACATTACCTTAAAATAATAGCACTGTTAAATATATGTTAGATAAACTTATGGTTAGGACGTATCATAAAAATTGAATAGACAATATACGTTTATTAATGACCACTGCTACAAAGTAGGCAGTTTATGATATAATGCATTTAATGACACCCAATAAGGTTACTCCATTAATGGTGGCTATTATAAAACCTATTAGTATTAGTTTTTTTAACAAATACTTTTATTGCAAATAATAAAATATTAGGAGATGCTAAAATGTCAGATAACGAAAATAAGGTATATGAAGTTCTTAAAGAATTAAATATTGATTTTGAAAAAAGAGAACATCCAGCTGTATTCACATGTGAAGAGGCAGAAGAGTTTACTGGAGATATGAGAGGAGTACATACTAAGAATTTATTTCTTAGAAATTCCAAAGGAAGCAATCATTATCTTGTTGTGACAAAGGATAGCAAAACCTTGAATATCAAAGAATTCGAAAAAAGAATAGGCGAAAAAAATATGAGTTTTGCTTCTAAGGAACGCTTAATGAAATATCTGGGATTAACACCAGGAGGAGTTAGTATATTTGGTCTAATTAATGATGAAACAAATTGTGTGAAATTAATTGTTGATCGAAGTATTTTGGAAGATGAATATATTAATTCACATCCAAATGTTAATACTGCTACAGTAAACTTATCAATTAATGATTTAATGAAATTTATAAAATGGAGTGGAAATGAAGTTGAATATCTAGATATCTAATAAAATGTTCAAGTGCACGTACCGTACACAATAATGTTATTTCATAGGCAAAGAATAATATTGCCGCTAATTGCTTATTCAAACAAGTAAGCCCCCTATCGCAGATACTATACCGCGATAGGGGGCTTAATAGGTGTAAAAAACACTGTGATTTAGTTTCTATTTATTGATAACTATTTCTTTTTTTCTTTACGCCACTTTTTTATTGATAATAATTTCTTTTCCCTCTTTACGCCACTTAGCAAATTCTGCTGCTGCAGTGAAAAGTGCATCTGTAGATGAGTTAACTGCAGTTTCACAAGAATCTTGAACAACTGCTACTATAAAGCCTACACCTACTACCTGCATAGCAATGTCATTTGGAATTCCGAATAAGCTACATGCTAGAGGAATAAGTAATAATGAACCACCAGAAACTCCTGAAGCACCAGCAGCACATACTGCAGATAGTACACTAAGAATTAATGCTGTAGGAAAATCTACATTAATACCAAGTGTGTGAACTGCTGCAAGTGTTAAAACAGAAATTGTAACAGCTGCACCAGCCATGTTAACAGTAGAACCTAATGGAATAGATACAGAATAAGTATCTTTGTCTAACCCAAGACTTTCACACAATTTCATGTTTACAGGAATGTTTGCAGCTGAGCTACGTGTAAAGAATGCTGTAATACCACTATCCTTTAAGCATCTAAACACAAGTGGATATGGGTTTTGACGAATACAAATGTATACGATAATTGGGTTCATAATAAGAACTACAAACACCATACAACTTACAAGAAGTATAAGTAATTTTCCATAACTCGCTAATGCTCCGAGACCATTTGTAGCGATAGCATCAAATACTAGTCCCATGATTCCGAGTGGTGCAAAGCCTATAACCCATACAACCACTTGAGATAATGCATCTGAAAAATTAAGAATCATTGATTTTGTTGAAGTTGCTGCATTTTTCAATGCAAATCCAAGAACACATGCCCATGATAATATACCAATATAATTAGCATTGAACAGTGCTTTTACTGGATTATCTACAAGGTTTAATAATAATGATCTAAGAACCTCTACTACACCACTAGGCGGTGTAACATTTTGAGCGCCTGAAACAAGCGTTAAGGTTAATGGGAACGCAAAGCTGGCAATTACTCCAACAAAGCCAGAGAAAAGTGTTCCTAAAGCATAAAGAGCTACAATATTTTTCATATTAGTCTTATGACCAGCCTTATGTTGAGAAATAGCTCCCATTACCAAAAACAATACCAATATAGGTGCAATCGCTTTCAGAGCACCTACAAATAAAGAACCAAAAATAACTATAAATTTTGCTTGTTCTGGAATCGTTAAAGCCAAAGTAATACCAATAAGTAACCCTATAATTATTCGTACTACTAAGCTCATTTGATTCCACATATTCATTAGTTTTTTCATATTTTGTTCCCCCTTAGTTTTTATAGAAACGACTCAGCACAAATCACTTCAGATAAACTATAATTCGACATATTGTCGTCGATAACTCCTTGATAAAACTAAGTTTACCACACATTTTGGCTAATTGGAAGTAATTTTTTTACACCTTTTTTTTCCTTAATAGCCATATTAAAAATAGAATTCACTAATTTTCATTTCCCGTAATCAATAATCTTCCTTCCTTTTATTTCAGGATGTCTTACAAGAAATATAATAAACCAACTTGTAAGTATTAATCCTTTTAGGATACTGCTAAGGCTAATGCTCCACCATACCCCACTAAGTCCAAGAAACGTTGATAACAAGAGAGCGCCTGGAATTCTCATAGCGTTTAGCACGATGCCTACTATTGATGGAGGAACTGTCCTTCCAAGACCATTAAAGGCTCCTGCAGTTGTTATTTCTAAACACATAAAAAGTTGAGAAAATCCAAGTATTCTCAAATATATTATGCCATCCTTTATTACCGCTTTTTCTGAAATGAAAATAGAAAAAATAGGCCCAGGCAAAAATATTAGAAGACAGGATGTCATAGTACCAATGATTGCAATAATACCTAGAGCTGTAAAATAGCCTTTATATATTCTATCCCACTTTTTCGCTCCAAAATTTTGCCCTATAAAGGCACTTAATGCAGTTTGGAAACCGCCAGCAGTCATCCAGGATATTGATTCGATTTGTGCCCCAACGCTTTGTACAGCAATGGGAGTTGATCCCCATCTGACAATTATCCTTGCTATTATCATTGCTATAAACGTAAATACTCCACTTTGAACCGCAACGGGTATTCCAAACCTAACAATTTTCCCTATGTGTCTCCAATCAGGTTTTTGCAGGAAATTTAATCCATTAAAATAATCGGTTTTCTTTATGATGACAAAAATAAATATTATTGTTACAACAAATTGCGCAAAAATTGTTGCAATAGCTGCTCCAGGAACTCCCATTCTAGGAAATGGTCCAAGACCCAATATCAAAACAGGATCAAGTACTATATTAACCATAAGCCCCACTGTGTTTATTCTAAACGGCGTATGACTATCTCCATGTCCATTGAATATTGCTGTAAGTACAGGTGGTAAAAAGTAAAATATCATTCCCGATGAGACTATAGCAAGATAAGTGGTTGCCATACCAACAATATCAGCACCCTTAATATTAAAAAAAACTATAAGCTGCTTTCTAAAGATTATCATTGTAGCTCCATATAAAATTGCAAAAACTAAATTCATTTGCAACGAATGTCGTATATAGCTTTTGATCTCTTTTATATCTTTCCTTCCTACAGATTGTGATACCCCAACCGCTGCTCCTATTTGTGGAATTGTAATAAATGCAAAGGCAAACCAAGTAAAAAAGCCCGCCGTACCCACTGCAGTAACGGCCCTAGCGCCTAATTGACCAACCCATATCATATCCGTCAGACTATAAGCTGTTTGTATCAGTGATGTTCCCATGATAGGTAGCGCTAGAATTATAAGTTTTTTTAAAATATTACCCTCAGTTAAATCATTCCTCATTAAGTAATCCCCCAACTTTTAGATCTAGACTTTAATTAAACTAATCCATTATTAATTATAAAATATTCTATACCTAATTCTACAAATATTTATCATTACCCTTCAAATTTCTACAAAAAAAATGAAAACTCCGTAATATTACTTTCAGAGCTTTCTTAAATAAGTTAGATTTATATCTTTAGGTTATATTATTGTGGAATTCTGTTCTATGATTCACTACAAATAATTCAATTAATAATTATACTAAACATATCTTAATACCTAAGCTATTATTTCTTGGAGTAATTTTGAGAAATACGCCGCATGAGCTTTTTCTTCTTCAAGTATAACAGACAATATTTCTGAAACATATTTTTGAGATGCTCTTTCATACATTTGAGTATAAACGCTTATTGTAAGATTTTCTGCATTAAGTGAATATGTAAGTGCTGATTTTAAATCTTTAAAGGTGTCCCTTGGTTTGTCGTTTTTATTGAAAACTTGATTTTCTATTAAGTTTCTCAAGTATTTAGTTACTACTGTATCAAAAAGATATTCAGAATCACTTTGTTTATTTGTTATTAATTCATTAAAAAGTTTTGTGAATTTCTCTTTGTGAATGAATTCTTGGCCAGCAGCCGCTAACAAAAATTCTTTGGTTTTTCCTGTGGTATAATTAACTCCATTGCTGTAAAAGTCATAACCTTCTTCTTCCATTAGTATAGCAACTTTAAACATTTCAAGTCCACTAAAAGTGTTATTTATCATAAGATCGCTCCCTTTTTATTAATTTTATATATATTTATCATAAAGTTCTTTTGTCTCTTGTTTTTTTGAATACATTAATATTAACTCCATTCCACTATATATATTCAAGACTACTTTGTAAAATCCTGCTTTAATTACTGAATATATTAGTACTAGTGCTTTTTATAGATTTAAAAGCCACTCCATCATATTGGGTAACTTAAAATTGTTCTTCGTACATGAAGTATATAACTTAGATTTTTGGCTATATTAAAGAAAGTTATTAAAATTACAAGGATAATATTTAAGACAAATTCATATAATATTAAGGCATGAAATATAATGGAGGAAAAAATGTTTAATAATAAAAATAAAAACCTAAATAAAATATTTAAAACTGCGGATGCTTATGCTGAATCATTAGAGGTAAACAGCAAAATAATTTTAGATAAAGGAACTATAACATACTATTTGATTAATATTGTAGATTACGCTGGAGGAACTACTGTATTGTTAGATAATGAAGGTAATCCTATGCTTTCCCAAGTAAGGCTATAATATTTTTATAAATGGACACATTAAATATACCCTCATTTTGCCATATTTTATTTACTTGAGGTTGATAATAATTGAGGTTTCTACTATGCTACTTATTTTTTAACAAGTAATATCGACGCCTAAAAATGGGCATGAAAAAAGCACCTGCATTGGCAGATACTTTTAATAATCAATGAGTTTTTAACAATCAATAAGTATATTAAAACCGAATTTATGCTTTTTTAACAAACTCAGATTTTAATTCCATAGCTCCAAAACCCTCGATTTTGCAATCAATATTATGATCTCCATCAATCAAACGTATATTTTTTACTTTTGTACCTATTTTAATAGATGATGAACTTCCTTTTACTTTAAGATCTTTGATTATTGTTACAGAATCGCCATCAGTTAAGACATTTCCATTTGCATCTTTGACAATCTTTTTATCTTCACTACGCTCAGTTTCTAATTCTAAACTCCACTCATGAGCACATTCGGGGCATACAAAAAGACTTCTATCTTCGTAAGTATATTCTGAATTACATTTTGGACAATTTGGTAAATCTAACATAAATTCATTTCCTCCATTCGTTATTGTTAATTCTACTATATAAGAATTATTTTTATTTTTTTACAATTTTGTGCAAAAGCCCATTTCTTTCTATGGAGCGTTTAGAACGCGTAAGAATAACAATTAAGAACTTAAAATCCACAAAAAAAAAATAGGCAATTTCTTATATTCTTATATACTATCATAGTCTTCTCATATTGACAAACCTCAACTAGGTTACCAATTTTTGTACTGCTGCCGTATCCTACTCCTAAAAACCATGTATATCAGATTGATAATAAAACAAAACAGACATGAGATTTCTCTCAATGCCTGTCTATTTTAATCTAGGAGTTTCTGTTTGCTAATATTTTGTGTTTTTATACTACTAAATATAGAGTCGATAGGTTTTCCCTCGATGTTTAAACCCTCTCGCTACCAGTTTATCAATATCTGATGCCATAGCTGCTGGTAAACAATTTGAAAAATATCTTGTTAATAATAACACAATTGTATTAAAGTTCTTTTTGCATATATCTAAGGATTAGATGGAAATATTAAAGCATTAATGCAAGAAGTGAAAGAGAGCAAATAATTAGCAAGAATAACCTGTAGACATACACTTTTAAATTTTTGGTTATTTAAATATACGAAAGATTATAAAGCTACTATTTGAATCCCTAAAAATCTTAGAAAGCAATCCAATAAAATCACAACAAAGTATTATAAAAATGAGGGAAGCCATGTCGAATTAGCAATGTTTTATCGACATGAATTTACAGAGCTTAGTCACTTGATGACAAGCTCTGTTGAACAGTACTATTTATTTGAAGTTAATTCCGATTTCATGCCAATAGCATCATTTTTAAATTCTTCATCAGCTGTAGTATTTATAATAAAGTCTAAACATTTAATCGCCTGCGTGTCATCTTCTAACGCATTATATGCATAAACTTTATAATAATAAATAGTACAAATTGATTCTACATCGTTTTTATCTACTAGCTGTAGCATTTTATCACAAATGTTAACTGCCTTTATATATTGATTAGAATTCATATACAGACATTGTAAATAATATAATGAATCAGATTTATCCCCTTCCATACTAATAGCATTTTCAAAAGCTACTATAGCTCTACTAAACATATTCAAACCAATTAGTGACTCACCTACTCCAAATAAAGCATCTGCAGAATCATTAATTTCCCTTGCAGTATTGTAATAGAGAAATGCCTTATAAAAGTCTTCCTCATTAATTAATTCCTCACCTTTGTCTATAAGAGCTTGATACTCTGTAGATGTCATGTCTAAAGTCTTTTGAAGTACTTCTTCTGAATAGACTGTATTTATAAACCCTCCGTTGTATGATTCCATATACTCTAAAACTTTTGGAATAAATATTGTTTTAGCAAAGCCAGATTCTGCATACCATATGTTTGACTGCCCCATACCCATATCTTTTCCAACAACTGCAGCTCTTGGTATTTCAAATTTTCTTTGTGATTCCGGTAGTAAGAAAGAATCTTTACTCAATGCCTCTGTACTGAAATTTAAATCTCTACCTATCCCACCATAAGGGTAAGATTCTTGTGAGTATTTATATAAAGTGGCCTTTTTGTACCAACCAACAATAACATTTTTACCTGTCTTGCCCTGTTTTGCAACCCATATTACAAGCACATTATCTATACTATCATCATTTACTGTTGCTTTTTCAAATCTTTCTAAACGCAGAGAACCGCCTCTATTTGATACATATCCATAACATTTACCGTTATAATCTTGAAAGTTATATGATTCATGAACCTCATTATTTTTGCCTTTATCCCGTCCATCAGTTTTGCCGAGTTTATCAGCATCACTTACTCCTATATAATTTTTCAACCATGTTATGTTACAAAATATAATCCTCATTATATTACCCCTCCTACATCTCAAATATATTTATCTGATAACCAAAATGATTATCATGTTTTTCTCTATTATCCATAAAAATACCCTATAGGGCAGACTTTTTTTAAAATTGTCTACTCTATAGGATACATTGCAATAATTGGAAATTATTGTTTTCTATTTTTCAGGGAATAGACTAATTTTTGGCATAAAACTCTAAAATTTTTGGAAATTTTAGGCTTACTGGAATCTCATCTTTAATAGGCACTTTTATTAAACTGCCTGAGAAATTTTCCTTATCCTTGCTTAAGTAGCTATAGATATTTTCTGTTGAAATAAAATTCTGACTAAATAGCTCATTCTTTCTTGACTTCTCTCTAAGACTTAGTGTATCACCTTGGTTAACTTTATAGGAAGGAATATCAATTCTCTTTCCATTCACTAAAATGTGGCGGTGGACTACTAATTGTCTCGCTTGTCTTAGTGTTGAAGCAAACCCTAGTCTATAGGTCATATTATCAAGCCTTCTCTCAAGGTTTTGTATTAAAACCTCTTCTGACTTTTGTTTTGAATTTAAGGCTTCAAATACATATCTTTTAAATTGTTTTTCAAGCACACCATAGTATGCTTTAAGTTTTTGTTTTTCAAGTAATTGCTGTCCATATTCAGAAAGCTTTTTATGTTCATCCACACCTCTTTCTAGTGCTTTGGGGTGATTAAACACATTTACGCCTAAGTGCCTTGCTAACTTAAATCTTGGTCCTATATATCGTGCCATTGTTATCCTCCAATATTATAAATTTTATCATATTGCGGTTAATTTGGCGCCAACAGCCTATTTATATTCTAGCATAAGAAAATCAAATTGTAAATAATAATGATTATCATTCCGATAATATATTGTGTGTTATCTTATTATTTTGTTATTTTCCAAAAGTCACAATTACCCATTAAATTTTATCTCTTTCTTAATTCCACTAATGTACATCCCTCTACTGCTTGAATTCCATTAATTCTACAAAAGTCAAGTATTTCAGCGCTTTCCGCCCCTGGTTGAATAAGTATTTTATCTATTTTTAGCTGGTGAGCTTCCTGAAGTATTTTAATACCTTTATCTGGATTAATGCATAAATTTAAAATTTCTATCTTATACGGTACATCACTTAAACGTTTATAAGCCTCATCATTTATAACAGAAGGGTTTAAACCCACTACATTAAATCCACCTTCTTTCAAAGAACTCAATATTTTATAAGCATATTTTAAACGATTTAATACATCCCCAACCACAACCCAGTTTTTATATTCTAAAAATTCATTAGCCTTCAATATTATCATCTCCTAATAAAATTTTTTTTACTTACTCATACTAATTTCCACAATGTTAGTTTACCATCTATTACACTTACTATTCTATCACAGTATGATGCAACATTTAAATCATGTGTTAGAATAATGATTGTCTTTCTACTTTCGTGAATAGATGATAAGAGCAGGTACCTAAGCAGAAATTGGTTAGGTACCTGTTTCTTATTATTTGATGAATATTATACTTGTATACTTTTTAGTTGCTCCAAATAGTAGTTTCAGCTGGAATATTATCATATATAAATTTAGCATTTTCTAGAGATAATCTTACACAGCCGTGAGATACAGGAACTCCAAGAGTGTTATCTATAATATAATTGCCTTTATTATCATATAGTACGCTATGGAATAAATAATTACCACTTATTTGAGTATAGTATTTGCACCTAGCGCCCCCATCTGCTATAAAATAACCACCTTTACTTCCAACAGTAAAATTACCTTTAACAGTAGGGGTGCTTGTTTTTCCAGAAGAGCAAACCATGGATTTAACAAGATTCCATTTTTTATTAGAGCCATTGAAGACATTTACTTTTTGTTGAGGCAAGTCAATCCATATAAAATAAGAAGTCAAACTAGCTATGTTTTTACTGTTTATAAGTTTTTCTACCTCAACCTTTGAAACTATAACCTTAGGTATAGATATTTGTGTAACTGGAGGTTTGTACATCGTCCCTGGTGCTATGGGCATATCAAGTTTTCTTAATGTTAAATTACCCACTATACCATCTTTAAGTAGATTATTTTTCATTTGAAAGTCAATAACCGCATTGTAAGTTGTGCTCCCAAAGTCACCATCTACATAAAGTTTGTAACCAAATTTATTAAGCTTTTGTTGTATTTCCTTTACTTTATTACCCTTATCTCCTTGCTTTAAGGTCGTTGTACCAATTGCCTGTTGCTTATTTTGAGTCTCGATCACAATGCCTTTAACTTGATTGCTAGTATATATTTTATTTAGGTATACTGTAACATTGTTTTTATATAGTGATGAGTCAACAATAGTCAACTTCGCAGATTCATTATCTTTAGTCGCTAAAGTAGTTCCACTTAAAATAATCATAAGTATAAAGAGAATACATGATAAGTACCTTTTATTCATACTGATACCCCTTTTTTAGGCTGTTCCCTATCAGTATATTCTCTTGGTAGTAAAGTGCTCCTAAACTTTATCTGTATGAAATTATAGGCCATTACAGTATAATAATTATATTGGTATGCTATATAATTGAATAAGGACTCAATTCTTTATAAATTTAAAAAATCCTTATTGAATTTTAATATTGAAAAAAACACCAGATTTCTCTGGTGTTTAAATTGATAATCTTGCTATTTTCAAAGCACTCTCCATACTTTTAACTGATGCTATAAACCCTGCCTTGTGACAAAATATAGCATCATCTATTTTAATTATAGAATTTATTTCTTCACTTGATTTTCCCCTAATGGATTCTAATATATCTTTTCTTGCTTCAAAAGTATCTGAAGTTTTCTTTACAGTCTGAATTTTATACTCTGAGTTGTTATCACCTGGAGAAATAACGAATAATACCTCATTATTTATATCTATTTTAAGTAACTGTTGCAGCCAAGGGCACCCGCTTTTTAAAACCATTATTTCATTAATATCTCTATTTTCAAATGCCTCGTTTACTATGGTCCTTGCTTTTATAACAGAAACCTGTCTATTTATTATTCTTTTTATAATCTCAGTAGCATACCCAGTAGCTTCTTCAAATGCCTCATCTTTAGAATCAGCAGAATCCCATGTAGGATTAAAACTTTGGATAATATCACTTATAGAAGTTACTTTAATTTCTGATTTTATATCTATGCCATTATCTGTAGCGTCAATTCCTTGTATTAAATTTTTATCAACATTATCAAAAATCGAAATTATATCATTTTCATCAAACTCCGAATTGAACTTTTGTATTACCCTAGGCCCAAATTCTCTCCAAACTAAACCACAAGCAGCATAAGGAATATTATTTTCTCTTACTTCTTTATTTAATTGGTGATGGTCAAATTCGCCTAGAGAAATATCGTAAACAAAGTCTAGGTGTCTAAGTATATTTTCATCTCTTGTTCTTGTTACCTTTATATCCCCTAGTAGTAAACTAAGTATAGCCGTAGCCATAACATCGTCTGCATGAAATTTTCCACTATGTGTTCCTAAAGTTTTAATATTCTTTTCATTAATCATCATTTACCTCTTTCATATTTATATTATAAACATATTTAAAATCATTCATTTAGGTAGTTTTTTTCTAAATCCATATAATCGTAGCAATGGCCCTTCATTTTCTGCACATTAATTTATTATTATATCACAACATTGGAGTATTTACCCTAATAATCTAGTGCGTCTTGCCATTTAATAACGTATTAATGGATTATAATATATAACAAGAAAAAAAGAAAAATTTAGATATATTTTACACCAAATCAGATAAAAGGTATATAATGGAGTTACTTATACTAAATATACTTTTGTTTCCTATTTATGCAGATGTGGCGGAATTGGCAGACGCACTAGAATCAGGGTCTAGCGCTTTACGGCATGCAGGTTCGATTCCTGTCATCTGCACCAAAAAAAACACTCGTTTTACGAGTGTTTTTTTATTTATCAATTGAATTAGTTAAAATTCCTATATTATAATATTTCAAAATATTATCTTCAGGCAGATCCTTCTTGGAGCAGCCTTTTTATCTGGTAAATACCAACTCTGTATCAGAAGACAGATATTCATTATAACTATATCCCTCTTCATTAAATTCTTTCAGTTCACCTGGCAAAATAATTTCATTCTCAATTATAAACCGGCTCATAAGCCCTCTTGCCCGCTTTGTATAAATAGTTATGACCTTGTGAGTTCCATTTCTATAATCCCTAAACACTGGTGTTATAACCTTTACATTGATTTTGCTCATATCTATTACCGATGAATATTCCTTTGATGCTAAATCTATTAGTATATTATCATTTTGACTTTGTAATTCTTTTTTAAGGTATGTAGTAATCTTATGTTTCCAAAAACTATATAAATTATTACCTCGCCTATTTTTCAACTTAGTTCCCATCTCTAACCTATAAGGTTGGATTAGGTCCAATGGTCTCAATACGCCATATAAACCTGAAAATATTCTTAAATGGTCATTAGCAAAAGATAGCTGTTGTTCACTTAAATCCCCTGTACTTAATCCTTGATATACTGCACCATCATATGCTAATAAGGCTTGTTTACCATTTGACAAGTCATGTACTTCTTTCCACATAATATGCCTCATAAAATTCTGTTGAGCAAGCTTACCGTTTACTTTCAATAATTCTTCCATTTCTGGTGGAGAATATTTTATAAGTTCCTTAATTAGAGTACTTGCTTCCTTGATAAATATAGGTTGTGTATATATATTAGTATTTAGCGCCTCCTCCATTTTCAAAGTTTTTGCTGGTGATAATATGGTAATCATTCGTAATTCACCTCATCATGATTATATCACATTATATTTTTTTATTGAGATTGAGTAATTCTAGTATCTTATTCAATTAAGCCCTTTCTCTGCATTTTTTTTGTATCATGAAACATTGCCATTCCAGTTTTCAATTTTTTGAAATTTAGCTTTTCATAAAAAATCTCTTTGCCTGGCGCTGCGTACAATATAAAATTACATTGAGGAATACATTTTAAAATGTAATTAACAATTTCTCTACCTATGTTTTTACCTTGATATTCAGGTAATACTGCTATATCATAAATTGCAGCTTGGCAAATTCCGTCTGAAAGTGCACGGCCAAATCCAATTAGCTTATCATCATCGAAAGCAAATACTACGATATAACTATTTTCGAAAGCTTTCTTGTGCACCTCATTTTCATAATAAGCCATTCCAACTTTTTTTAATATTTCAGATACACAATTCCAATCAATATTCAAACAATTGTATTGAATTCTTAGGTTCATCCCATCTCCTCCTTCAAGTATTAATGTAATACTATAAAGTAAGTATATACAATTACGTAGCGTGAGGTGCAAGTGAAATTTTCTGTATACATTCCGTATCGGTAGATTTTGCGATATATTTAATTCAACTATCTTTAATTTTGACTGTGACCCTTTTAAAAATCTATAGGGCATATATACTTTAAGTATTACAACTAAAAAGACTGTAATATAGCAATGCCTAATTACAGTCTAAAAACCATCTCTCCGGTTTCCGTGTTACTATGTATATAATATTTTCAAGTTTAAATATATGAATACTTATTAAAGTAAGTGTTTATTTATCAACTATTTATTTAGAACGTCTAAGAATAATTTTACATTGTACTCTTTTTTCCACTCTACAATTTTAGCTTTATATATCTTTTCACTTTCCACATTCAATAAATGTGCTTTTATTGAAGCTGTAACTTCAGCATCTAATGTTCTCTTTACTGATGCTTTTATTGCCTTTGCTTCAATTATGTGATACCCAAATGAGGATTTAACAGGTGAGGATACTTGACCTGCTGTTAGAGTATTTAACCCCGCCATAAAATCCGGGTCATAATTAGTATTAATTTTGGGAACTTCTCCCAAATCTTCAGATATAGGTAATAATTTATCTGCTGGACTTGCTGTAGCTGCCGCCACTTTTACTTTGTTACCTTCATATTGTTTAAATAGAGTGTCAAAAGTTGTAGTCTTATTTTTTATTTTAGCATCTATAGCTTTTGCTTCTGCCTCAGTTTTGAATAATAAATGTCTGGTCATAACCGTTTCCGGATCTACAAAAGTTTCCTTGTTTGCTTCATAGTATTTTTTAATAGCTTCATCAGTTATTTTAACGTCTTTGGTTAAATATTTTACAACTGTCTGACCTATTTCTTGTTCCCTAAAAGCAACTTTTAAAGTGTCTAAAGTATATCCATAAGTTGCTAAATCTGCAGTGAAAGCTGCCTCAGTTTCATAATTTGCTTTTGATTCTGTAATTCTAGCATCTACTGCTGTAGTTAAAGCTTCCTCTGTAGGTGTAATCTTTAACTCTGCAGCTTTTTTAAATAAAATTGTCTTTTCTACTATAGTATTTAAATATTGTTCTTTAGAGGTGTTAAACGCTTTTTTAGAAGCTGCATCTTGAGTAGTTGCAAAGTCTTCACCATACTTAGTTTTTAGTTCTTTTATTTTCTTTTTTAAATCTGTTGCATAAACATCAGCTAGTGTGATGCTCTTTCCGTCTACTTCCCCTACGATAGTCTTTTCTTCTACTGTTTTAGCGGGTGCTTCTACTGTTTTAGTTGTTTCTCCTTTGCTACACCCTTGTAAAATCAGACCCATTGTTACTATCATAACTGTTATAATTAATTTTTTGAATTTCATTACCCTACCCCTTTTTATTTATTTTTTAATTATCTATTTAATTCTTTGCGCAAACGCCTTTTAAACCGTTATAGTAGTTATTTAAAATCATTAAAAAATATTGCATACTGATAATCTTTACTCACTATGCCACAATTCCAATATTTACGTATAGCAAGTTTTAATCATCCTATTAGAACACCTCCTATGTATTAATAGGAAAATTGTACCTATTTACCGTTAAAAAGTCAATGAAAATGTAAACAATTTCAATTATAGTAGAAAAACTAGCTAATAGGTCTGAGCTAAAAATATAAAAACATACCTTAATATATAAGGTATGTTTTATGATTTTAAGCTTTTTTAACATTAAAAATCCACTAAAGTGCCCTTATTAAAGACCTCAAAAATAAATTTAAACTATTCACTTATAGAGGCGATGAACTTTCTTCTGAAATATCATTAAATAATATTGGCTTAGATGGAGTTATAGTAGAAATAGCATGCTTATATATCATCATTTGTTTTCCATCGCAATTTAATATTACTGTAAAACTATCAAACCCAGTTACATTGCCTTTTAACTGAAATCCATTTGTCAAATATAAAGTAACCGGTATTCTGTTTTTTCTTGACCCATTCAAAACTATATCCTGTAAATTATTAGTAGATTTATTCATAGGTGCACCTCCACAATTAGTATTTTTAGAATATTCTATAAACACTTTAAAAATCCTTTTAATTTTATAAAAATATAGCTATTTATTATTTATAATTTTTTCATAATATTAAGCTTACTAACAATGTACTCTACAATTTCATCATCACTGTTGAAATCATCTTTATTAATCCAATTTATTCGTGGATCTTTTCTAAACCAAGTTAACTGTCTTTTAGCATAATTCCTACTTCCTTGTTTAATCATTTCTATAGCCTCATCTAAGGATATTTCATGGTTTAAATGATATAATAACTCTTTATAGCCTATGCCCTTCATTGACTGCATATCTGAATTATATCCCATTTTTTTAAGTTCCATAACTTCTTGGACTAAATTATTTTTCACCATTATATCTACACGGGAATTTATTCTACTATATAGCTTTTGTCTATCCATATTTAGCACAAAATAATATACATTATAAGGGATATCTAAAAGGTTTTGTTCCTCTTTAAACACACTCATAGGTTTTCCACTAACTCTATACACTTCTAAAGCTCTAATAACTCTTTTTAAATCATTAGGATATAGTTTGATAAAGGATTCTTCATCAATATCTTTAAGCAAGCTATGTACATGTTCATTTCCTTCTCTAACTGCAAGCTTCGTAAGGTAATCTCTATATTCTTCATCCTTAATAGTCTCAGCAAAGTTATAATTATATATTAGTGAATTAATATAAAAACCAGTTCCACCAACTAGCATTGGAAGTTTATTTTTATTAGTTATTAGTTCGATAGCAGTTTCAGCTTTTTCTTTAAATTCAGCCACACTAAAATTTTCACTTGGCTCTATTATATCTAGTAGATGATGAGGAACTCCATTCATCTCATCTTTCGCTATTTTACCAGAACCAATATCCATATATTTGTATATCTGCATTGAATCAGCTGATATAATATCTCCATTTAGCCTTTGTGCAAGCTTTACAGAAATCTCTGTTTTTCCTATAGCTGTAGGACCTGCTAAAATAAATAAATCTTTCATATTTTCACCTTTTCTCTATTGTATTCTTTTAAATTTTTTTTCTAGTTCATTTAGTGTTATTTTTATTATTGTAGGTCTTCCATGGGGGCAAGTAAAAGGTTCATCAATATACCTTAAATCATTAATCAATTTATTTGTTTCCAGTTCTGACAGCTGATTATTTGCTTTTACAGCTGCTTTACAGGCCATAGTTGCTATACGATTATACTTAATTTCTACAGTTTTACCCGTGCCCATATTTTTTAAATTATCCAAGATCTCATTAAAGAGATTTTTAATATCTGGTTTGCCAAGTATAATAGGAACTTCCTTTATACTTATTGTGTTTTCACCAAATTCTATAATATCAAAACCAGAATTCTTAAACACCGCTTCATTTTCAATGTAGTTTGCGTAATCATCTTGGCTAAGTTCTATTACTGTTGGAGTAAGTAAAATCTGGGATACAACCTCTGAATTCATAATTTCAATTTTATATTTCTCAAATAGCACTTTTTCATGAGCTGCATGTTGGTCAATTAAATAAAGCTCATTGTATGCCTCACCAATGATATAGGTTTTATTAAATTGCCCAATAATTCTCAGCTCAGGAAACTTTGAGATTTCAGAAATTTTATTTGCTGAAGGCTCTTTATGCATATCATAATTATCACCATAGTTCTCTTTAATATTTTCAAGCCCATCTTCATTGGCGAATCCATTAGTAGTTACACTATGTGAATTATTCCACTCATTGTTTACCGTTTTATAATTAAAATCTAATGGGATTTGAACCTGTTTTTCTAGTTCCTGCTTATCTCTTTCATCTATGACTATCCTATTAAAATCATAAATTTCGCTTCTTAAAGTATTTTTTTCTATTTCATTTCCACTATAATTTTCATTATCTTCTTCTTTTATAGTGAAATTGCCACGTAAACTATCACCAATTGCAGTATGCACTGCATCAAAAACAATCTTAAATACCGCTTTATCCTCTTGGAATTTAATCTCAGTTTTTTGTGGGTGAACATTTATATCTATATACTCAGGAAAAATGTCCAGAAATACAACAAAAAAAGGAAACTTATTTATAGTCAAAAAAGATTTAAAAGCCTGCTCTACCGCTGCAGTAACTAGACTACTTTTAACATACCTTTTATTAACGAAAATACTTTGTCTATTTCGACTTCCGCGACTTATTTCTGCATTACCAATGTATCCATGAACAGACATTATATCGTTAAACTTTTCAAAACTTGTAATGTTATCTACAACCTCTTTGCCGTATATATATCTAATGGTATCAGAAATATTTGTAGAACTATAGGTAGATAAGCCCTTTTTATCATTACTCAGCAGTTTAAAAGAAATTTCATTGTTAGCTAGTGCAAGTCTGCCCAAAATATCTGATATTAAAGCTGCCTCTCTTTGAGGTGATTTCAAGAATTTTTGCCTTGCAGGCACATTAAAAAATAAATCCTTAACTTCTATAGTTGTACCAACATTACATCCTATTTCTTTAACGTATAATATATCCCCTGAGGACTGAGATATCTCTTTTCCAACCGTTGAATCTTTAGTTCTACTATTTAGTGTAGTTCTAGAGACAGAGGCTATACTTGGTAATGCCTCTCCTCTAAAACCTAAGGTGTGTATATTATAAATATCTTCAACATTTTTTATTTTACTAGTAGCATGAGGTAAAAAAGCCTTTTCTATATCATCTATATGTATTCCTTCCCCATCATCAATTACTTTTATATTTTTTTGTCCACCCTCAAAAATCTCTACGATAATATTTTTAGCACCTGCATCTATGCTATTTTCTACTAACTCCTTTACTACTGACGAAGGACGCTCTACCACTTCACCTGCAGCAATTTTGTTAGAAGTTTCAACTTCTAATATATTGATTCTCATGATAACTCACATCCTTCGCTATCTCCATAGCAACTTTGCTTTTTTTATAGCAATTTAGCTCTATTAACTAACTCATATAGTTTATTAAATCCGTCCATTGGTGTTAAATTAAGAATATTTATATTTTTAATTTCCTTTAATATATTATCTTTCTCTATGTCACTAAAATTAATTTGAGTGGCCTCATCTTCCACTATATTAGACTCATAAGTTATAGCTACTTCTTTGACTGCAGTATCAATTACTTTTTTATCATTCTTACTATTATTTTTTTTACTTGAAGTTTTCTTGTCAATTAAATCAATTTCTGTATTATTAAGATTTTCTAGTACTTCTAATATTTCGTTCGCTCTACTAATTACATCCTTTGGAAGACCTGCTAGCTTTGCCACCTCTATACCATAGGATTTGTCAGCTCCCCCAGGTACGATTTTTCTTATGAACACAATTTCATTTTGGATCTTCTTTACAGCTACAGAATAATTTTTAACTCCCTTAATCATTCCCTCAAGTTTTGTTAACTCGTGATAATGAGTCGCAAATAAAGTTTTACTCCTCAAATTGGAATTCTTACAAATATACTCAATCACAGACCAAGCAATACTTAGTCCATCATAAGTACTAGTTCCACGACCTACCTCATCAAGTAACACTAAACTTTTATTAGTTGCGTTTTGTAATATATTAGATACTTCCCACATTTCTACCATAAAGGTACTTTTACCAGCAGCAAGATCATCTGAAGCTCCTATCCTAGTAAATATCTTATCACATATAGATATATCAGCAGATGTGCAAGGAACAAAACTTCCTATTTGAGCCATAATAGTTATTAAGGCTACTTGACGCATATAAGTGGATTTACCAGCCATATTAGGTCCAGTTATTAATAGTAGTTGATTATCCACAGTATCCATAATTGTGTCATTTTCAATAAAAGTATTGGTGGGCATCATCTTCTCAACTACAGGATGCCTTCCTCCTTTAATATTAAAAATACCCTTTGCATTTATTTCCGGTTTTATATAATTATTTTCAAGCGCAATTGTTGCAAGGGAGCTTAAACAATCAATTTCTGATATTAGCATCGCAGTATTTTTCATTCTTTCAACGTGCTTTTCAATATCTTCCCGAATACCTGTAAATACCTCATATTCAATATTCACCAATTTTTCTTCTGCACCTAAAATCTTTTCTTCCATTTCCTTAAGCTCAGGAGTAATATATCTTTCTGCATTAGATAGTGTTTGTTTTCGTATATATCTACCCTCAGGAATTAGCTGAATATTTGCTTTTGTTATTTCTATATAATAACCAAACACTCTGTTATACCCTACTTTTAAGGATCTTATTCCAGTTATACCCTTCTCATCATTTTCTAATGTAGCAATCCATTCCTTACCATGAGCCTTAGCAAGCCTTAGCTCATCTATTTCAGAATTTAAGCCACCTTTAATAATATTTCCTTCTTTAATAGAAATAGCTGGATTTTCTATAATGGACTTATCTAAAGTATCATATATATCTTTTAAGTCATCTAAGCCTAAAAATATTTTCCTCATTAATTTGCTATTGAGCCCTGCTAAGATGGATTTAACCTTTGGTATTTTTTCAATAGAATTTTTAAGAGAAATCAATTCTTTTGCATTAACATTTTTGGAAGAAATTTTTCCTACAAGCCTTTCTATATCATATATATCCACTAATACATCTTTTAAATCTTCGTGGGTGGATATATTACTTTTCAATTCCGAAACAGACTCTAATCTTTCTTCTATTAAACTTTTATTTATTAGTGGTTGATCTAACCATTTACGGAGCCTTCTAGCTCCCATGGCAGTATTAGTTCTATCTAATACCCAAAGTAGCGAGCCTTTCTTAGTTTTATCCCTTAGTGTTTCCGTGAGCTCCAAATTTCTCCTAGAATTTGCATCTAAACTTACATAATCTAAAATATCATAATATCCTATAGTATCTATGTGTGACAAAGAATTTTTTTGAGTATCCATAATATATCTGAAAAGTCCTGTAATACTCCTAAGTAATGCTTCTGATAGAGTGTTCTCATAAAAATTATGAAACTGATCTTTTATCAACGTATAGTCTTTGGTTATAAAATAATCATTTGGATAAGATGAATAGGATACATTAAATCTTTCTTTTATAGCTCCTAGCATCTCGCCCGATATATCCTCTGATACAATAATTTCTTTTGGACTAAACTTTGAAATTTCATCTAATATATTAACCAGATTCAGTTTAGTATCCGTACAACTAAATTCACCCGTTGATACATCACAAAAACACAATCCACAGAAATTAGTTTTTTTATCAATGAAAATACTCATAACATAATTATTTTTACTTTCTTCTAAAAAACCAGAATCAGTATAGGTTCCGGGAGTAATTATTTTAATTATATCTCTTTTAACTATTCCCTTTGCCACTGCTGGATCTTCCACTTGTTCACATATAGCAACTTTATATCCTTTTGCAATTAGCCTGCCCACATAAGTATTGGCTGCATGGTATGGAATTCCGCACATAGGTGCTCTCTTTTCTAGTCCACAGTCACGTCCTGTAAGCACCAGCTCTAATTCCTTTGCTGCAACTTCAGCATCAGTAAAAAACATTTCATAAAAGTCACCTAATCTAAAAAATAGTATACAGTCCTTGCAGGTTTCTTTTATCTCAAAATATTGTATCATCATTGGAGTTAATGCCACTTGTAATGCCCCCTTGCTTGTCTATGCGCCTAATATTTCTTCACCCATAAGTGAAAAAGAGTGTGCATTGGTTATTTGAACTGATACCAGCTCTCCAATAGCTTTGTAATTACCTTCAAAGTTAACTAATTTTCCTGTTCTTGTTCTTCCAGTTAATTTGCTTTTATCATTTTTACTAAAACCTTCAACTAACACTTCTACAATTTTTCCTACATATTCTTTGTTTTTTTCTTTAGAAGTTCTGTTAACAACTTCTATTAATCTATTAAATCTTTCATGTTTAATTTTATCTGGTATTTGCTCGAGCATTTCATCTGCTGGAGTTCCTTTTCTTTTAGAATAAAGATACATAAATGCTAAATCAAATTTTACCTCTTCCATAAGACTTAAGGTCTCAGCAAAATCTTCTTCTGTCTCTCCTGGAAATCCAACAATAATATCTGTACTGAGTCCAACACTCGGTAATACATTTTTTATATTTTTGACTAATTCCAAATATTGATCCCTATCGTAATGTCTATTCATTTTGTTTAAAAGATTAGTTGAACCAGATTGTACTGGTAAATGAACTTGCTCACAAATTTTATCACACTCAGCTATTACTTCTATTACCTCTAAAGATAAATCCTTTGGGTGGGATGTCATAAATCTTATTCTCTCTAAATCCTCAACATTATTAATCCTTCTGAGTAACTGCGCAAAATTTATTTCAGGCACTAGTCCCTTGCCATAAGAGTTAACATTCTGACCAAGTAAGGTTATTTCTTTATAACCCTCCGCTACCATAGTTTTTATTTCACCTATAATATCTTCAGGAGTTCTACTTCTTTCTCTTCCTCTTACATAAGGAACTATGCAATAAGTACAAAAATTATTGCAACCATACATAATAGTAACAAATCCTTTTATGCTACTTTCCCTGTCTATTGGCATTCCTTCTATTATTTCTTGTTCTTTATCCCAAATTTCTACAATAGACGGTTCGCCGCCTTGAATTCTTTTTAAGTATTCAGGAAATTTATAAGCATTATGTGTTCCGATTATAATATCTACAAATGGAAATTTAGTGATTATATGTTTAGCCATGCCCTTTTGCTGCATCATACATCCAGTAACTGCTATTATAAGGTTTGGCTTTTCTTTTTTCATATTCTTTAAAGCTCCTATGTTCCCATCAACCTTTTGCTCTGCGTTTTCTCTAACACAGCAAGTATTAAATATAATTATGTCCGCAGCTTCCTTATCCGTAGTTTTTTTATATCCCATAGGTATTAACATACCGGATAACTTTTCGGAGTCCTCATCATTCATTTGACAACCCCATGTCTCTATATAATAGTTAAGTATTTCATCCATTAGTTGATTCTCCTTTATAAAAAAAGTATTACTATCTTCCTATTATATATAATTTGTAGGTTTTTTTAAAGTCATTTTTAATAATTCAATATATTTAATCATTAAATTTCTGATTTTTGGGTAATATACCTAAAAGGAGTGATTTTATATGTATGATGCAAAAAAAGATGGAAATTTTAGAAATAAACAAATACAATATGATTGTATAGGCGACAGAAGTTATTTTTGTATGTGTGCACATAGCAATATGATAAACATAAAAGTACCCTATGTACCTGTAGAAATTATAATAAGAGAATTTAAATAGTTTTTAAATTTAGGATGGGAGTCATTGGGCCATAACCATTTAGTTCCATACCCATTTTCATTCTTTATTTTAATTCTAACATAAATAGTAACACTCACTTATTTTTATTTTAACAATAAAAGTTTAAAGGAAGTGTTCATTATAATAAGGAAGTATCTTGTTAATTAAGATACTTCTTTATTATTTTGTTACGGAAAAATTAAATTATTAAGATTGGCACTCATCTGACACCGTTTTTATCGGTTTAGTACTCGGCAAATAATATATATTTAATCACACCATAATTACCATAAATTGAGCATCATAGCAATAATTTAATTAACCTGATATAATGTATGAAGGTAAATATTTTTTAAATTATAATTATATTTTTAGGAGGTATTTTTTATGAACAAACCAATACTGTCAAACCATTTCAAGAAAAGGATGCCATCAGACGTCAGACTTGGTCAGATGAAATTTGGCGAGCGTAAAGTTAAACCTGCGTTAGTCAATGTAGCAATTGGAAACGTTTCACTTCCAACAAATCCCGCTATGCAGAAAAGGATGTTTTCATTGGATGCACCTGAAAGCCCATTTGCAAAGGGTGTTGTAAGATATTCAGGTACTGCCGGTGTAGCTGAGGCTCAGGATGCATTTAAAAACATTCTAAAGTGCCAAGGTTTTGATACTAGTAAATTATTCGTTCAGGTAACCGATGGCGGATCCTCTGGTATGGAACTTTTATTACTTGGCGTTTGCGGAGCTGCAGGCACTGATGATAAACCTCTTATGATGATTGACCCAGCCTATACAAATTATATTTCTTTTGCAGAAAGAATCGGACGTAAAACTGTTACAGTAAAACGTCATTTAGGCGAAGATGGCAAGTTCAGCCTTCCAGAGCTAGACAAAATTGAAGAAACCATTAAAAAGCACAATCCCGGAGCACTTCTTGTAATACCTTACGACAATCCTACAGGACAGCTCTACGACTATGCAACTCTTAAAGCGCTTGCTAAAATATGCGTAAAATATAATATGTGGATGATCAGCGATGAAGCTTATCGTGGACTGTTTTATGTTGACGGTGACCTGGTAAGCATCTGGGGAATCACTGATGCAGATGTACCTGGCATAGAAGGCAGAAGAATAAGTCTCGATACCGCATCAAAGGTATGGAGTGCCTGCGGTTTAAGAATAGGAGCTTTAATCACTGATAGTGAAGAGTTTCATACTCAGTCAGTAGCTGAATATACTGCTAACCTTTGCGCCAATGTAATAGGTCAGTATATCTTCGGAGCACTGGCTCATGAAAGCAAGCAGCAGATTGATGGATGGTGCAAAGACATTCGTGAGTATTACAAAAAGATCATGTTTAAATTCTATAACGGTATGAAGGAACTTGACCCTGGCTTGATTGTTTCTAGCCCTGATTCATCTATATATTCAGTAGTTGACGTTAGAAATGTTGTAAAACCAGGATTTGATTCAATCAACTTTGTTATGTATTGTGCCCAGGAAGGATCAGTGGACTTAAGCGGTGTGGAAACAACTCTTCTGGTAGCACCTATGAAAGGCTTCTATGACCTTAAACCAGACGAGTTTAATCCAGGAAGCACTCAGATGCGTATCGCATTCGTAGAAACTCCAGAAAACATGGAGAAGGTTCCTGAGTTATTTGTTAAGCTTCTAAGGAAGTATGAGGAAGCACGCTAAATATGTATTAAAAATGGGGTTGTTTCAAAACCAAGTAGCCAAGCTTCCAGTAGAAAGTGGAGAAGATTTTGCTAAGTGGTTATTAACAGATTTCAATTATAATAATAAGACAGTAATGGTTGCACCAGCAGAATGTTTCTACGCAACCAAGGGACTAGTAATAAATGAAATTAGATTATCCTATTGTCTAAATACAACTGCATTAAAAGATGCTTGGAAATTTTAGGAATAGCTCTTGAAAAATATATGATACTAAATAAATAGACAATAATATAAAAGGAGGTACTCTACCTCCTTTTATATTATTAAAATTTAATTTTTTGCCAGGTATATAATTCCCTTTTAATATTAAAGCCCAGTGAACGATATAATTTAAAGGCATCAACATTATTAGAATCTACCTTCAGAGCTGCATTAGAAAAGTCATTATCCCGAGCTATATTAAGCAAATAGCCCAATAGTAACTTTCCATAACCTTCTTTTCTATATTTTCTTATAATTCCAAAATTTACTATTATAGCTACCTTATCTTCCACTATAATTTGACCATATCCAATTGGTATCTTGTCAAGTTCAATAAATATTGCACCCTTATCAAAATAATATTCTTGCGCTTCATCATAATATATATCTTCTATATTTATTGGAATTCTATCATCGTTGTTAAATATCTCATTTTGTAATAGGCAGCGTGCTTTTTCATCCTTATCCTTTTCCACTATAGAAAAAGTAATGTTATTAGGAGTAGATATACTAACATATTCTGTGCACTGTTTTTCTAGTTCCATAAATCCCTTAGCTCTTTTAAATCCTAGCTTACCTAAAATATCTATATTAACTTCATTATCTTCACATTCATAAGTTATTAAACTATCATTTTTCAGTGGACTAATTAAAGTTTCATAATAATAAATTAAATTTTTATCTTGGATTACATTTATTGAGTTAATTGAACTATGGTGTTTATTATGTTTTTCAAACCATATATAACCTATAAAATTGTTTTTTTCTTTTGTTATTTCTATTAGCAGTTTTACATTTTTCCTTAAGAATATTCTTTGGATAATATTACTTTTATCATACAGTTGAAAGAAATCTTTATTTGACAAACTAAAATTATTATTAAATTGAAAAATTTTTCTAAATTTATTAATGTTTTTTAAAGTTAGACTCATTGATTTATACATTTAGCTTTACTCCATTAATTTTATTTTTAAATAAATATCACTACTGATAAAGTATAATACATTTCTAATTATAATTCCATTACTAATATATTTACAATAAATTTATTATAATTTATATATATTCTTCTAAAAAGATCAAATAATCTTCAAAAAATTTCTCTTGATTTTCATTATAGCTTATTATTTTGTTTAGTTTATGCAAATATTTACTTTCGGACCATTTTTTTCGATTTATATATCTTCTATATCCTAACTTCCAAAATTTTTGCGGAAAAATTATTAATGCAAACATTATTTCTAAATCCTCTTTACTCAATCTATTTATGGAATTATAAGCTTCAATTAGAGCTTTAGCAAAATTAAAATCCCATCCATAAGATTTTTTGAACATCAATCTCCTAATAAGAGTTACTAAATCACTTATTTGTAAGTCAATCTTGATACTATCGAGACCAGTTATGAAGTATTCCCCCTCTTTTTTAATTATATTCTGATAATAAAAACTATTGTGACATATCGTCTTCTCATCATTCGATACTTTTAATAAAGTGTAATATTGTGACTTATTTAGCATGTTAATTGCCTTCAAACCTCTATTATAGAAGTTATCAATTCCCTCTAAAAAAATCACATCAAAATTATTTTTCACCCTTTTGCTAATAATCATTTTTTTGAATTTTTCTAGATTACTTAAATTATTAGAGAAAACCTTTGGCCAATTTTTTAATTTTTTTTCTAAGTGAATTTTGTTATGATCAATCTTATTTGATATATTATGAAATTGTGCTAAGAGTTTTGTACAATTTACAGCTTCATCAATATCAGTTAAATCACACTCACAGCCTTCTAGCCATTCCGTTAAGTAAAATATATTACTTTTATACCTTACATAAAAAGCTCCCTCTCTTGTTCTAAAATACTTAGCTATATTCGAAAATTTATTAAATATTAGCTCTTCTGCTAAAATGCAACCATTTTTAGCCTTATTTCTTCCATGTCTAATTCTCTTTAAACAGAAATCACCAATATCTGTTGTAACTTTGTACGTACCTCTAACTTTTTCTGCACTTACTAACTGGATGTTATACTTATGCATTACTGTTATTAATATTTGCATCTCTTTATTTGTAATTATTTTAAAACGTTCAACTGTCCTTGTACTCCCTTTCAATTTTTTCTCTCCCTATAATAGTGCTATTAAATTATATTAATTACTTTTATTTAGTATTCTACAATTTGTAAATAAGACATTTTTTTAGAAACAATTTCAGCTTCCACAACTCTTCTAGCACAAAAAAACGTGTATGCATAATTTTATGCTACACGTTTTTGTAAGATATTATTCTTATAGTAAATATTATACTCTTATAAATCTATTTACCAGAATTCATTTTTATAATTGCCTCTTTAATAATCCAATCTGGTGTAGACGCTCCTGCTGTAACCCCTATATTTTTAAACTTTCCATCGTTTATAAATTCATCCGGAATACCTAACACATTTTCTACATGTAATGTGTTTTCACAATTTTTTTTGCATATTTCATAAAGTTTTGTAGTATTTGAACTATTAAACCCACCAATAACTACCATAGCATCCACTTTTGTTGAAAGTTCCTCTGCGGATTCTTGACGCACTTCTGTTGCACTACAAATAGTATTAAATGCAACTATTTCCTTACATGTTTTTATAACTTTAGTTAATACCTCTTCCCAAGTAGATTGTCTTTCAGTTGTCTGAGATACGACGCATACTTTATTTGGTATATTAAAAGTGTGATCACCACTCTTAAGTATTAACGCTGAATCATTACACCATCCATTAATTCCAATAACTTCAGGATGGTTCTTATCGCCTACAATAATAATGTTGTATCCTAAATCATAGTATTTTTTCACCTTCTTGTGAATGTTCTCTACATAAGGACATGTTGCATCTATTACATTAAGCTTGTGTTTTTTCAAGACATTTAACGCTTCTTCAGATACTCCATGTGATCTTATAATAATTGTGTCATTTTCTTTTAAGCTATCAATATTATCAAGTTCTATGGGAAATATTAAATTTTCTTTTAAAAAATCTACAACATCGTTATTATGAATGAGTGGTCCTAGTGTATAGATTTCATTTTTGTACTTTTCTTTCATATTTAAAGCTGTATCTACTGCTCTTTTAACTCCAAAACAAAATCCTGCTGAATCTGCAAGTGTTATTTTTTTCATTCCGTCTTCTCCTTATATAATATATCTCATAAAATGCTAATTAATATTTGAATTAATATATTCTATCATTTTTTGCGCTACTCCATTAATACTTAAATCATTAGAATCAATTTCTATAGCATCTATGGCTTTTTTAAGCGGACTAACTTCTCTATTGGTATCAATATAGTCCCTTTTTATAATATCGCTTAAAATAGTATTGTAATCAACCTCTATCCCCTTTGAAATTAATTCTTCATACCTTCTTTTAGCTCTCTCTTCACTGCTTGCAGTTAAGTAAAATTTAAAAGTAGCATCGCGAAGCACAACAGTACCAATATCTCTGCCATCCATAATAACATTGAATTTTTTAGCTATATCTTGTTGTAACTTAACAAGAATTTCCCTGATTTTCGGCACAGCCGCATACTTTGAAACATTGTTGCTTATGATTGGCATGTTTATCATATCTGTCAAATCTTCATTGTTAACAAATAAACGGTCCTCTTGAAAATGCATTTCTAAGGATTCCACTATTTTAACTAAGTCATCTATATTTTTTTCAGAGATATTTGCATTCATAGCCTTTAAAGTAACCGCTCTATACATTGACCCTGTGTTAATATACATAAGATTGAATTTTTCACCTATTATTTTAGCAATGGTACTTTTCCCTGCACCTGCAGGTCCATCTATCGCAACAGAAATCCCCATTATACTCCACCCTCTCCTACATTGTTTCCAGCTAAATATCCTGTTGATAATGCTATTTGAAGGTTAAACCCTCCTGTATATGCATCTACATCTACCATTTCGCCTGCAAAGTAAAGATTATCAATTATTTTTGATTTCATAGTAGAAGCATCTATTTCTAAAGTATCTACCCCACCACTAGTTATAATTGCTTCTTCTATTGGTCTAAGCCCCTTAATGTTAAGCGGTAAATTTTGCAGTAAATTCACTAAGGTTTTTCTTTCTTCCTTAGTAATAGAATTCACTTTTTTGTTTTCATCAATATTAGATAATTGAATTATTGTATTAATTAGTTTACTAGGAAGTAAATCATTTAATGAATTTCTAAAATCTTTGTTTGCATATTTTAAGAAATCACTTTGAATTCGCTTATCAAGCTCAACTTCACTTAATGCTGGTTTTAGATTTATGAAAGCTTTTAATTTCACTCCTTCTTTCACAAAACTACTGCCACTTAAAACAATAGGTCCTGAAATTCCATAATGAGTAAAAAGCATTTCTCCAAATTCTTTATATATACTTTTATTTTTACAATCAGTAATTCTTAATTCTACATTTTTTAGAGAAAGACCCTGTACATCCGGGATCCACGCCTCCTCAAGCTCAATTGGTACAAGGGATGGTCTAGGTTTAATTATATTATGTCCTAAAACGCGAGCATAGGATAATCCTTCACCAGATGAACCTGTTTGTGGATATGATAAACCACCAGTACATAAGATAAAGTAATCCCCTAATATAATACTTCCATCAGCAAGCTCTACTCCAGCGATCTTTTGATTATCTCTAATTAACTTTTTCACTTTTGAATTTAACATAACTTCAACCTTATTATTTTTTAATTCCATATTAAAAGCTTTTATAATATCTGAAGACTTATCTGACTGCGGAAATACTCTATCTCCTCTTTCAACTTTAAGGTTAACTCCCAATTCTTTAAAGAAATTCATGGTATCTTCATTTGTAAAGGAATATAGTGAACTATATAAAAAATGCGGATTACATGGAATATTTTCAAAAAAATCACCAATATCCTTCGCATTTGTAATATTGCATCTACCCTTACCGGTTATATAAAGTTTTCTTCCTAATTTTTCATTTTTTTCAATGAGTACCACCTGATGTTTTGATGAAGCTGTAGCAGCTGCCATCATACCCGCTGGTCCTCCTCCAATAATAATTATTTTTGACACTTAATCACTCCCTTATAATACTTACTATTATAACAAAATATAATATAATAATCTATTATCCTTATTTAAAAAAATAAAATAATATATTAATGTATGGTTTTTATAGCAACTTCTTTTAAATAAGTAAAAAACAAAAAAATAAAAGAGAATCCCAACAAAGGGATTCTCTTTCAAACGTTTACTTGTGAATTAATAATTTCCTTGTGCGTGCATTGCGCTTGCAACTTTAACGAATCCTGCAATGTTAGCTCCAGCAACTAGATTATAACCAAATCCAAATTCTTCAGCAGAATTTTTACAATTATTGTATATATTTATCATAATTGCATGTAATTTTGCATCCACTTCTTCAGCAGTCCATGATAATCTCATGCTATTTTGACTCATTTCAAGTGCTGATGTAGCAACTCCACCTGCATTTGCAGCCTTAGAAGGTCCTACTTTAATTCCCATTTCTAAGAAGTAATCAACAGCTTCATTAGTACAAGGCATATTAGCACCTTCACAAACAATTTTTATTCCATTTGCAACTATTTGTTTAGCATGTTCAATTCTAATATCGTTTTGCGTTGCACATGGTATTACTATATCAACTTTTACATTCCATGGTTTTTCTCCAGCGTGGAATTCACAACCATACTTGTCAGCATAGTCTTTAACTCTTGCGCCTTTGTTTACATTTAACATTTCAACCATATAATCTATTTTATCTCCTGTTACTCCAGCTGGATCATATATATATCCGTCTGGGCCAGAAAGTGTTACTACTTTACCACCGAGTTCAGCAACTTTTTTACAAACACCCCAAGAAACGTTACCGAAACCTGACGCTGCTACTGTTTTACCTTTGAAATCGATTCCTTCATGTTTAAGCATTTCTTGACAGAAATAAGTTATACCAAACCCTGTAGCTTCTGGTCTTACTAAACTTCCACCATATGATAAACCTTTTCCTGTAAGAACTCCATTTTCAAATGTTCCTTTAATTCTTCTGTATTGTCCATATAAATAACCAATTTCACGTCCACCAACACCAATGTCTCCAGCTGGAACGTCCACGTCTGGCCCAATATGTCTGTAAAGTTCAGTCATAAAACTTTGGCAAAATCTCATTATTTCATTATCTGATTTTCCTTTTGGATCGAAGTCAGAACCACCTTTACCTCCACCTATTGGAAGTCCAGTTAATGAATTCTTTAATATTTGTTCAAATCCTAGGAATTTAACGATTCCTATGTAAACTGATGGATGAAATCTTAAACCACCTTTAAAAGGTCCTATACATCCATTAAATTGTACTCTAAATCCACGATTAACTTGATTAACACCTGCGTCATCTATCCATGGTACCCTAAACATAATTTGTCTTTCTGGTTCACAGAATCTTTCTAAAAGGTTTGCTTCAATGTACTCTGGGTGTTTTTCTAATACTGGTCCTAAAGATCCTAAAACCTCTTCTACTGTTTGTAAAAATTCAGGTTCGTTAGAATTCCTCTTTTTTACATTTTCCAATACTTGTTGAATATAAGCTTTTGTTTCCATAACTTAATCCCTCCTAAAAATGAATGTTTAATTTCAATTTAATATTTTAATGAATACCAAATTGCTTTATAATTAGTATATTCTATATACTTTTCAATAATCCTTCTTTATTTCTAAAAAAAAAATAATATTTCTAAAAAAAGAGTAAACATTTACATATACTGATTCTAAAGGAATATTATAGATGGACTATCTTTCATTTTTGTCTTTATATGAATAAACTTGATATTCTTCCCATATGCTCTCAAGAGTAGAAAATGTTCTTGAAATTTTTTCTTTTTCTCGCAGTCCTACAGCAATAATTAATGCATTTATTACACTAAGTGGAGCTACTAAAGAATCAACAAAGGATGCCATATTACTTTGGGCTATTAATGTGTAATCAGATCTAGCTGCAAGTGGGGATAATAAGCTATCTGTAATTGCTACAACATCTGCATTTCTACTTTTAGCAAAAGCTAAAGCTTCAATTGTTCTTGTAGCGTACCTTGGAAAACCTATTCCAATCACTACGTCTTCTTCAGATACATTAAGCATTTGTTCGAATATATCACTAACACCATAGGCAACAACTTTAACATTATCTAAAATCAGATTTAGATAAAAGGCTAAAAACTCAGCCAGTGCAGAGGAACTTCTAAGTCCAATTATGTATATTTTTTTAGCTTTAAATAGTGAATTTACTACATCCTCAAAAGTTTTATGATTGATCTTTTCAAGTGTAGCGCGAATATTTTCCATGTCTGCTTTTAATACACCTTTTAATGCATTTTCTTGTGTAATGAAGTCATTAGATAACTCAATCCTTTGCACAGTTGTTAATTTGTTTTTAATTAATTCCTGAAGAGATTTTTGCAGTTTTGGATAGCCACTAAAACCTAACTCATTAGCAAATCTTACAACTGTAGATTCACTTACCCCTACACTAGACCCTAATTTTGCAGCTGTCATAAAAGCAGCCTTATCATAATGCTTTAAAATGTATTCTGCTATTAATTTTTGTCCTTTGCTTAAACGTGGAAATTTGACTTGAATAGCCCTCATCAAATCTTGTTTATTATTTTCCATAATAACCCCCAACCTTTCTATGTTAACTAAAAATAAATGAAATAAATATTTCATTATATAATAAAATGAAATATTTATTTCATTTTATCATCTATTGACCATAGTTTCAACGAATTATTCATTTTTTATAATATTTTAGCTGTTTTTTATTTAAAACAGCTAAAATATCCTTGATAATTTCATAATTCCTTCAAAAAACCATTAATATTTTATAATTATAGATTTTTTAAATATTTTATTTCCTCCTGGGTTAAGTTCCTCCATTCGCCTTTTTCCATATTTCCGAGTGTAATCTCACCAACTGAAACTCTTTTTAATGCAATAACTGGATGCCCTATAGCATCACACATTTTTCTAATTTGACGGTTTTTTCCTTCATGAATAGTAATTGTAACCTTGCTATTAAATCCGATTCTCTTATTTATTTCAAAATTTGCTCCTGCCGTAATATATCCGTCAATATCTATACCATTACAGAACTTAGATATTTCTTCCTCTGTTGCGCAGCCTTCTAATAAAGCTATATAAACTTTATTAATTGCTTGCCTTGGATGAATCACCCTATTATAGATATCTCCATCATTAGTTAATATGATTAACCCAGATGTATCATAATCTAACCGTCCTATAGGGTATATCCTTTCTTTTGTCTTAACTAAATCTAAAATAGTTTTTCTTTCTTTTTCATCTTTCACTGTAGATACTATGCCCTCTGGTTTATTTAATGCAATGTAAACCTTATTTTCTTCTATATTGATAATTTTATTATCTACATATACAATATCTTTATCTGGGTCAATTTTATTTCCAAGTTCTGTAACTACAACATCATTTACTTTTACTCTACCTGCCGTAATTACTTCCTCACATTTTCTTCTTGAAGCAACCCCACATCTAGCCATGAATTTTTGCAAACGTTCTTCCACTATAACACTTCCTAATATTATTTTATTTACTATATAAATAAGTCTTCATAGAGAATTATATAAGTATATTAGTAAAAAATCAATTGCGGAAAACTTTTTTCATTTTATTGCCACATCTAAAGTAAAATTTTGCAATATATTTCACTCCTATTTCTTTTAATTTGCCTAATGATATAATATATATATAGAATGTAATATTCTAAATATAGAATATAAGGAGTATATATTATGGATTTTATGAATTACTACATGCCCACAAAAATATTACTAGTTGAAGATGTAGTATTAAAAAATAGCAGCCTATTTAATAATTTTGGAGAAAAAGCATTAATTGTAACTGGCAAAACTTCTTCAATCATAAATGGTTCATTAAGTGATGTTACTAGTGTATTGCAAAAGGAAGGTATTTTATATGATATTTTTAATAGTGTAGAAGAAAATCCCTCTTTAGAAACTGTAGAAAATATTGCAGAACTTGGAAGAGTGCAAAAATCTAATTTCATTATCGGTATTGGAGGGGGGTCTCCCATTGATGCCTCAAAAGCAGCAGGTGTATTAATAAATAATCCAACTGCTACAAGATACAATTTGTTTGATAGTCCCCATTTAAAATCAATACCTGTGATTGCCGTCCCCACAACAGCTGGAACAGGAACTGAAACAACACCATATTCTATTGTTACAGATAATGAACTACAAACAAAGCGCGGTATATGTCAAAGAGTATTTCCCGAATATGCTCTACTAGATGTAAAATATCTAATGTTCTTACCAGCGCAAATAACTATTAATACCTCAATAGATGCATTATCTCATCTAGTAGAGGGATATATGTCATCAAAGGCAAATGTAGTAAGTGATGCACTAGCCGAAAAGGGATTAAAATTATTTGGAGAATGTTTAAATATGATAAAAGAAAAAGATTTTACTTGTATAGTGAGAGAAAAGTTAATGTTAGCTTCTACTATAGCCGGTATGGTAATAGCACAATCTGGAACATCGCTTCCTCATGGGATGGGCTACGCTCTTACATATTCCCATAATATACCACACGGAAAAGCAAATGGAGTACTTCTAAAATCATATTTAGATTTTTGCTTGGATGAAAATAAAGTCCGAAAAATTTTATATCTCTTAACACTAGAAAATTTAGATGACCTTGGTGATTTTTTAAATGCTATGCTTGGATCTGTAAATACGGTAAGTTATGAAGAAATGTGTTCTTATGCAGACAAAATGGTTTTAAACAATGATAAATTGAAAAATCATACTTCCCCTGTGACAAGAGAAGATATCCTGAAAATATATACTGACTCCTTAAAAATATAATTCACACTACAGCATAAATTATCATATATTCTTATGCAACAAAACTTATAAAAACAAGGAAGTGTGAACTCCGCACTTCCTTGTTTTATGTCTTTAAATTTCTAAAGAAATTTTATTTACGTTAATCATCGTTTAAATTAATGTGGCAGTAACCTCCAGGATTCTTTTGTAGATATTTTTGATGATAATCTTCAGCTTCATAAAAACAAGTTAAAGGTTGTATTTCTGTAACTATTGGCTTATTATATCTACTTTGCACTTCATCTTTTATTTTTAATATAATGTCTAAATCAACATTATCAGTATAATAAATACCACTTCTATATTGACTACCTACATCAGGTCCTTGCCTATTGAAAGCCGTAGGGTCTATTATTCCCCAAAACTTATTCAATATCTTTTGAAGGGATATAATGTTTTCATCGTAACTTATTAAACATGCTTCTGCATGACCTGTGTTTCCCGTGCAAACCTCATTATATGTGGGCTCTTTCTTTGAACCATTAGCATATCCAACCACAGTTTCAACAATACCATTTATTCTTGACATATAAGCTTCTACACCCCAAAAACATCCTCCTGCTACAACAATAGTCTTCATAAACACACCTCCATATTATATAAACTAGTACATACATATATATTACTACAAATGCATTTTCTTTTCTAACTAATTGTAAAAAAATGCTCATAATAACAAGTTTATAAAACTGGTAGTTTTATTAGAATTATACTATCTCTTTCTTTTTATCTAGAAATTTAAAATCCTCTGCTACAACTTCTGTACTATATCTTTTGTTTCCATCCTTATCTGTGTAGCTATTACTGCAAAGCCTACCTGTTAAACCAATTTGACTTCCTTTCCCTAAATATTTGCACATAGTTTCAGCTAAAGCATTCCATACCAACACACTTATAAAATCTGCTTCTGGTTGTGAGTCCTTACGTGGTGTTCTATTAATCGCTAGTGTAAATTTAGTATAAAAACCTTTCCCCTCATTAAATTCTTTTAGTTCCAAATCTTTTGTTATTCTGCCTATTAATGATACATTATTCATAATATCTCTCCTTTTTATTTAATAACTTTTAAAATTATTGACAACAAAAATAAATTTTATACAAACAAATGTTTGCTTTTAAATAAATTGTTTTGGGGCAACAAAAAACTTTCGCTTTCCTAAAGTACATCTAGAAATGCGAAAGTATATTTTTTTTTAAAGTTTATTTACTGTAGTATTTGACCTTAATATGTTTTTCAATCTCCTCTTTAGTTCTCTTATCAAAAGGGTTATTTGACATTGCTGTTACAAATAAATATGGAAAAGTATTTTTTAAATGCTTCATATACATAACCCATTGGCTTACACTTGCTCTATATGCTCTTTTTATATCAAGTTCTAAATGTTCATTTTCATCATCTCGTAGTTCTGATAAATTTCTTGAAGATAACTCATCTTCTAAATGAAAAACTGCAGTTAATAAATGGGTAAAGGTTTCATGTTCCAATAAATTCGGATTTTCTAATAATCGAAGTAAAAACCCTCTTTTACTTAATAGAAATTCATTCATTTTCTCTAAATCTATTTTACAAAATTCAATTTCATAGTTATAATTTTTGCATTTTTCTAATGCTTTTTTAAAATCTTTTTCTTCCCAAGTTGCCTCAACTATAAGGAGATTTGCTATTTCATCTACCTTTGGATCAATGGATGTACAGTATTTTAAAATATTAGTTCCTACTTCATTGAAGTATACTCCTATTATTAAATTGAGTTTTTCTATTAAGCTTTCCTTCTCTCTTTCTTTAATGACTCTATCAATAACTAAGGATACTAATAAAACCTCAATTGGTATAAATGCTAATTCACCTACTAGATATATAAATATAGTATGCGCATCTCTAAAAATAAAATAGTGAAAAGAATATAATAATACTGATGAAAGTATTAATAATATGGAAAATTTCACACGCCAATCCGATTTCTTCATGCTTGTCCCCTTTCAAAATATCAATAAATGTATAATACTTTATTTGAAGTTATTTATCAAATAATCTAAACTTTATACTTTTAAAAAATAATACCCCCACCAAAAATAGTGGGGGATTTTGCTTACACTTCAACACATTTTTATTTGGTGTTGATATGCTTCTTCTTAGGGTTTTATTATTTCACCATAACTTGTATTTATCACAATATCATTCTGTTTTATGCCTTTCTAACATTTTCGATGCCATTTTTAGTGAAATGGACTAAATTATTTACCATTTTTTCACCTTCATTTTGATCATTTTTCATTACATAAGGAATTGCTTGAAGCTGAATAAGCAGTGTAGATAAGGTATGGCCAACGGAATCATGAATTACTCTTGATATTCTATTTCTTTCCCTCAAAATAGTTGGTTCTTCTACAGTGTTAGAATACTGCTGTAATTTTTCATAGGTCTCTTTTAAGTTTTCCTCTGATATTCGTAACTTATCATATAAATGCTGTGCCTCGCTTTTTCTCTCTCTTTCTTCTTCAATATATCTTCCCAAAGCTCCAAATATAACTACAATTACCGTATTAAAAATAATGTTAATGAAAACATAATTCTGCATCTTACCATAAATTGGTTTACTGCTTTGGAATACAAACCAGTCATAACAACTGAAAGGGCCACTAGAAAATATACTACATATTTAATTAATGATAAAAACGGATAATTATTTTTTTTCAATTTACCACCTACAATTTATTTAATTATTATTTTTAATATTATTCATAACAAAATATTGAAGCCTTTATGATTTTAGATTCTTCTAGCCCTTTACTGTGAATTTTAAGTTCAGAAGTAATTTCTTCTCCTGTTCTTGTTACTAGTGCTAAGTCGCCTTTTTTGAGACCTACTTTTCCCATTAATCCATTATCTATTTCTATATTACCTAGCACTATGTAAACCGCTTCTGTTATTCCATAAACTTTTTCATCATCTTTCACCTTACTATGTAACCATATATCTTTGATTTCACCACTATTCAAAAAAATGGACTCTAATGTGCCCGTGTAACCTTGTGCCAGCATTAAATTAAAATCTGTAACTTTACCAAAACTTGTTGTTGTCCAATCTCCACTAAAACTATCCTGTTCAAATGCTTTTAACGCCACATTGTGATGGTTTTCATGTTCAAGAAGTAGTTCCCCTTCAATAACCATGATGTGCCTAAATATACCTTGCAGCGAAGTAAATGTAGATTTTTCTACTTCTACCTTTGCAGAACTCAGCCTCCATTTAAAATTACGTTGACCATATAGTGAATCTTCAGGATAAATATAAAGTTCAGTTGTAGTTCCTCCAGACCATTCACTTGTTTTATGTTCATTTTCTTTAATTATTTTAATATTGTAAGACATTTATGGAGCCTCCTATTTAATTGTGTTTAATAGTAAAAGTAATAAGAACTAAGCATATATTCAACATTATACTTATCACATAATTTTTTTAAATAAACCTTAACCTTATCTTTATGTTCCAGATCTATTATGAGTTTCTTAAAATGCATTTGTTCTTTATTAGAAGCATTATTTTTTACATATCCCCATACATGTTCTGCTGTATTTATAAAACTTCCATCCTCTACATCAAAATTCATTATTTCATCTGTATACTCATAGAATTCTTGAAGATTGCAATTTTCTCTTACAAGTCGACTACACGCTTTATAATGTTTATAGTTTCTTTCCATTAGCAGATATTTATATTTTGCCCACTGCTTTTCTGTAATTACATGTTTTAATTGCTTATTCATGTTACTAACTATAAGGTTGCATTTTATAGCTGAAATATCCTTATCTTTTACTTCTAGCATAATATCAATATTAAACTCTTTAACTTGTTCAAAGTATTCTAAAAATTCTTTAACTATTATGGTATTTGAGTGAGCTCCTACATGTTTACGTGAATCTTGTTGACTATAATGCACTTTTGGATTACCATCTTCTTCTTTCCATGTTTTAGCTACCCTATTCATTATTTCTTTTATAGGCATCTCTGATTCATGATTACACTTATGGTGAAGATTATCAAATATAACAGGTATATTGATCTCACCACTTACGAAAAGCAAATCGACAATATTGAATGTTCTATCATCATTTTCAATTACAAGCCTATTCTTTACTGATGGAGATAACCTTTTAAAATTTTCTATGAACCTATTCATAGCTAAAGCCTTATCTCCATACCCACCTCCAATATGAAGTATTATCTTATTGCCTCCATCCACACCTAGGCAATCCAAAAATTTAGCATGGTATTCCAAATCTTTAATTGCCCTTACTACAATATCCTCCTTTTCCGCATTGAGTACTGTATACTGACCTGGATGCATAGAAACTCTCATGCCACATTTTTTTATATATTCCCCTATTTCATTTAATTCATTTTGAAAATACTTATACCAGGTCACTTCATTAATACTATGGCTCCCTAATGGAACTATATCTGAGCTTATCCTGAATAGCTTTATGTTATTTTTTTCATTATTCTCTAATATTTCTCTCAAATCTATTAGATTTTGCTCTAATACCTCTAAAAGCATCTTTTCCGAAAAGTTTTTTAGAGTTAATCTTCTATTTGTTCTAGCATCTATGGTAAGTGGTATGCATGCATATCCTATTTTCATATTTTCCTCCTGCCCATATATTGAAATTACACCATTATCTTCCTACACCCTTTTTTCACTATACACTAATATAAATTAAACTTCAAATATATATTAGTCACTTTCCATTTCATAAATTATTAAAGATCAAATACATTTTCAAATTTATGATTTATGACAATTTTACCTTGTTTATCTATGACCTCCTACCTGTTCTCCATTTTAACCACCACTACACATCCTAAAAAGTCCTAAGCTGATTTAAAGGTATAATTAGTCCAATGCAATTGGCTGTCCGCATAGCACATTCATCATTCTTACTATTGTAGCTAAGCCATGTTAAAAATCTGATACATCTTCAAACTTAGGTTCTACTATAAAAATACTATTCTTATCAAGAATACTCCCTTTACAGTTATCCCAAGCCAAATTCTATACATTGAAAATATTTAAATACATTTTTATAATAGCAAAAAATATATAATCCCCTAAAAAAAATAAAACTTCTTAGGTTCCATTTTATTTAAGGTAATAATGATAATAAAGATTTATTTAAATTTCGAAATATAATACAATGTTTAAAATACGTCAATTAGATCTCCAGCATTATTTTTCAACTTATCTACAGAGTGAATATACCTATTAGTAGTGGCTAAATTTTTATGAGCCGCAAAATCCCGAACTTTTTCTACGGTAGCCCCTCCTAAAATTGCCAGTGTAATAGCTGTATGCCTTGTAGAATGGACTTGCAGGTTTTTATCTATACCTGCATTTTTGCATACTTTTTTTATCATGTAATTTAAAGTGCTTGCATCTAATTTTTCTTTATTCTTGCCATTTGTTGAGTGACCAATAAATAAATACTCCTCCCCACTAGATAATTTATTTCTTTTAGTAAGGATTATATACTCGTTAATCATAGCAAGTACGCTGGCTTGAAGTTTTACTATATCCTCTTTACCACCCTTTCTCCTTACTTTAACTACATCATAACCTGTATACTTGGTAATATGCTTTATTTTAATGTTTATTATCTCAGATTTTCTTAGTGCAGTGGTTAATGCAAGTACTAAAATAGTTTTATTTCTATAACCTAATATAGTAGTTGTATCTATACTATTTAATAAGACCTTACACTCCTCTTTTGTTAAAAACTCAGTTTCCTTGTTATTTATAACTGGTTTTTCTTCTTTTAGACTTCCAAAAGGATTATATTTAATTATATGAATATCAGTAGAATTGTCTTGGTATTTTAATAACCATTTATATAGAGCACTTAATGATGATATTTTTCTATTTATAGTAGCGGAGGACATATTTTTATCCATCAATTTTATTATATAATTTTGTGTATTCAATATAGATACCTTTTTAATATCTTCTATGGTGATATCAGAAATAGAGTCTGCGCTGAAAAAATCTTTAATATCACGTTCATAACTTTTAGAAGTATAAGCACTTTTCCTAGCTTTAATCTCAAGAAAATAGCATATAAAGTGTTTATTGTCTAAAAATACGTTGGAATCACAATTGTATTCTATAATCTTATTTATCATATATATTCTCCCTTAATATTTTCCTTTTTCAATACATTTTAAAAAGCTGCAAACAGTTAGTTAGCAGCTTTTTAAAGTATACAGGCTAAAGGCATCACTTGCTATTTTTTTCAAATGCCTAATTACTCTTCTAATGAGTTAATTAGGTTTATTATTTCTTCTAAGGCTAATTTTTCATCAGCTCCATTTGCTATAACGTTTACAAGGTTGTTAGGACCAACCCCCAGAGATAAAATACCTATTAAGCTCTTAATATTAGCTTTTTTACCCATATATTCTAAACCTATATCTGATTTAAAAGAAGCGGCTTTTCTTACTAATAATGTAGCCGGCCTTGCATGCAAGCCTTTTGGATTACTAACCATAACTTCTCTTGTTACCAATTCACTTCACCCCAATACTTTAATAATAGCATAAGCTAATACAAAACAGTTTATCATTAACTCATACTATTATAATATCATTAAAAAGTATGTAAATCAATTTTAAATATTCAGAGGTTTAGATGTTCTCAACAAACCTTTCGATTCTATCAATTCCATTTTTTATGTTTTCCATTGAAGTAGCATATGATAGTCTAATAAAATTATCCGCTCCAAATGCTATACCTGGTATAACCGCAACTTTTTCTTTTTTAAGTAAAAAATCTGAAAATTGGAGTGAATCCATTATAATTTCTCCATCTATGGATTTATTCAAAATTTTGCTTAAATTAACCATAACATAGAAAGCGCCTTCAGGTTTCAAACAAGACAAATTATTAATACTATTAATTCTTTCTACCATATAATCTCGTCGATGCTTAAATTGTTCAACCATAATGTGGACATCATCTTGCTGTCCATTTATTGCTTCAACTGATGCATATTGAGCAATGGAACTCGGATTCGAGGTAGTATGACTTTGAATGTTAGTCATTAATGCGATTAATTCTGTGCTAGCAGCAGCATACCCTATTCTCCATCCTGTCATAGCATAAGCCTTAGAAACACCGTTAATTACAATAGTTCTACTATAAGCATCCTCTGATATACTTGCTATACTAATATGACCATTATCTCCATATACTAATTTTTCATAGATTTCATCTGATATTATGAATAAATTGTTTGCTTTTGCAAAATCAGCAATTTCTATAAGTTCTTCTTTTGAATATACTGTTCCTGTAGGATTATTCGGACTATTTAACACTATTGCTTTAGATTTAGAAGTTATTGCTCTATTTAGATTTTCAATTGTTAATTTAAATTTATGTATTTCTTCAGTTTGTACATAAACAGGTTCTCCATCTGCTAATTTAACGAGTTCTGGATAACTTACCCAATATGGAACTCCAATTAATACTTCGTCTCCTGGATTTAAAATAGATTGAAAAACATTAGCTAAACATTGTTTTGCTCCAGTTGAAACTATAATTTGAGCTGGTATGTAAGTTAAGTTGTTATCATTCTTTAATTTATGAATTATTGCCTGTTTTAACTCAATAATACCTGATGTAGCTGTATATTTAGTCTTGCCATCTAGAATTGCTTTTATAGCCGCATCTTGAATATTTTTAGGTGTATTAAAATCAGGTTCACCAGCACCAAAACCTATGACATCTAAGCCCTCAGCCTTCATTTTTTTTGCCTTTGCAGTTATATCCAATGTTAAAGATGGTGATATTTGTTTAGCTTTTTTAGATAATTCCATTTTTTACCCCCAACGCATATATTATTTGTATATTTTTACATAAATTTGACTTAAATTAGATAATTGAATTATTGCCCTTCATTTACAAACAAAATGAAGGATATAATTCACATAATACTAATATAGCATTTTTTTTTTGTAATGTAAATAGTATAAACCGCCTATAAATAGTGTGCAAATTTCTATAAAAAACAAAGAGCTTGTACTACAAGCCCTTTATATCTATTATCTAGGTTGAACTATTAATTTAATTGCAGTTCTTTCTTCACCTTCTATTATTACATCTGTAAATGCAGGTATACAGACCAAATCAACACCACTAGGTGCAACAAACCCTCTCGCTATAGCAATAGCCTTAACTGCTTGATTAATTGCACCAGCGCCTATTGCTTGAATTTCTGCTGCTCCACTTTCTCTCAGTACTCCGGCTAAGGCTCCTGCTACTGAATTTGGGCTCGATTTTGCTGAAACTTTTAATACTTCCATAATAAACCTCCTATTAGCCAATTTAATTGCCACATTTGTACTATTCTACAAACGCAAAAAAAATCCTCTTAAAATTTGGAAATTTTCTAAATTTTAAGAGGATTCAATATTATGTTGGTTTATTTAGCATAATCAATAGCTCTTGTTTCTCTGATTACATTTACTTTAATTTGACCTGGATATTCTAGTTCATTTTCAATTCTTTTAACTAGATTTCTTGCCAATTCAACAGCTCCTGCATCATCAATTATTTCTGGTTTAATCATAATTCGAACTTCTCTTCCGGCTTGAATAGCATAGGACTTTTCTACACCTTCATAGGAATTTGCAATTTCTTCTAGTTTTTCTAGCCTTTTAATATACGCTTCCAGTGTTTCTCTTCTTGCACCCGGTCTTGCAGCTGATATAGCATCTGCTGCTTGAACTAGTATTGCTTCAAGAGATTGCAGTTCAACATCACCGTGGTGCGCTGCAATAGCATTTACTACAATAGCTGATTCATGGTGTTTCTTTGCTATCTCTGCACCTATAAGCGCATGAGGTCCTTCAACTTCATGGTCTACAGCTTTACCTATATCATGAAGCAGTCCACACCTTTTAGCTAAGGTTGGGTCAATTCCTAGTTCAGAGGCCATAAGTCCAGCTAAATATGAAACTTCTATAGAGTGCTTTAATACATTTTGTCCATAACTAGTTCTGTATTTAAGCCTTCCAAGCAGTCTAATAATTTCTGAATGAAGACCATGCACTCCTGTTTCAAAAGTTGCTTGTTCTCCTTCTTCTCTTATATCGCTCTCAACCTCTTTTTTAGCTTTTTCTACCATTTCTTCAATTCTAGCAGGATGAATTCTTCCATCCACTATTAGCTTTTCAAGTGCTATTCTAGCAACTTCACGCCTTATAGGATCAAATGCTGAAAGAATTACTGCTTCAGGTGTATCATCAATTATTAAATCAACGCCTGTAAGTGTTTCTAGAGTTCGAATATTCCTACCCTCTCTACCTATTATTCTTCCCTTCATCTCATCATTAGGAAGAGAAACCACATGAACTGTTGTTTCTGCAACGTGATCAGCTGCGCATCTTTGAATTGCGTAAGTAATAATTTCTCGTGCTTTTTTATCGGCTTCTTCTTTTGCCTTAGTTTCAATTTCTTTAATCATAATTGCTGCATCATGTTTAATTTCTTTTTTAATTTCATCTAACAAAACTTGTTTTGCTTCCTCAGATGTTAATCCTGATAGTCTTTCTAATTCTTCCCTTTGTTTAGTGTGTAAATCTTGAACACTTTCTTCTAACATCTCAATTTCTTGTTGCTTTTTAGTAAGATTTTCTTCTTTTCTCTCTAGCACATCACTTTTTTTATCTAAAGATTCTTCTCTTTGGATATTTCTTCTCTCCAACCTTTGAACTTCATTACGTCTCTCTCTTGATTCTTTTTCTAAATCAGTTCTAAGTCTGTGAACCTCTTCTTTGGCCTCTAAAATAGCTTCTTTCTTTTTTGTTTCAGCTTCTTTTGAACTTTCGTCAAGAATTCTTTTAGCTTCTTTTTCTGCCTCAGAAATATTTGCTTGAGATCTATTTTTTCTACTATAAATTACAACAAAAATACCTACGAAAACAACAATCAAAATAGCGCAAACTATTAAAATCATTGCTCCACTATTAGCATTAAACATTATCAACACCTCCTTTGCTTATTTTCCAGTCTATTTAAGAGTAAACATGAAAGCTAGAGAAGGTGTAATATTTATTCAATTGGTAGCAATTTGAATATGCTAAACCAGTATTTGTATTTATTTTATATTACTTTTCAATTAATGTCAAGATTTTAACATTTAAATAAGTTATTTTACTTTTACTATTAATTATAATTATGCTAAACCATAGTATTATACAATTAAAAAGCATAGACTACGCACCATAATAATAATATTCCACAGTTATACTTAAAATATACCAGTTTAATTACAATAGTTAATAAAATTTAATAACCGAAACAAATAGTTAATAATTAATTAAAGAAAAAAGCAAGTAAAAACTTGCTTTTATGCTTCTTTTTTACTAAGTTCTTTTAGTTCTTTTGCCTCTTTTGCTTCTTTTTTATCAATTACTGGAGCTTTTGCTAATGGCAAATTATATTTTTCCCTGATTTTATTTTCTATTTCGAACATTACCAAAGCATTATCTTTAAAGTATTGTTTTGCATTTTCTCTTCCTTGTCCAAGACGTATATCTCCATAGGCAAACCATGCTCCACTTTTTTGTACAATTTCTTCTTTAACTCCTATATCTAAAACATCTCCCTCTCTAGATATACCTTCACCATACATAATATCAAATTCAGCTTGTTTAAATGGAGGAGCCACTTTATTTTTAACTATTTTTATTCTTGTTCTATTTCCCATAAATTGATCACCTTGTTTAATTGTATCTATTCTTCTGATATCTATTCTAACAGAAGCATAAAATTTTAATGCTCTACCGCCAGGAGTTACTTCTGGATTCCCAAACATTACTCCAACTTTTTCTCTTAATTGGTTTATAAACACAAGAACACATTTTGATTTATTTATAGATCCAGCAAGCTTTCTTAGTGCTTGTGACATAAGTCTTGCTTGCAGTCCTATATGAGAGTCTCCCATTTCACCTTCAATTTCAGCTTTAGGCACCAATGCGGCTACTGAATCCACAACAATAACATCTATAGCCCCTGAACGAACTAAGGCCTCTGTAATCTCTAAAGCCTGCTCACCGGTATCTGGTTGTGAAACTATTAAATCATCTATATTAATTCCTAGTGCTTTAGCATAAATAGGATCTAGTGCATGCTCTACATCAATAAATGCAGCTGTGCCGCCTTCTTTCTGTGCTTCTGCAACTACATGTAGTGCAATTGTAGTTTTACCTGAAGATTCTGGTCCGAAAATTTCAATCATTCTTCCTCTAGGCACACCACCTATACCTAGCCCTATATCTAGTCCTAAACAACCAGTAGAAATAGCATCTACATTTAAAGTACTATGATCTCCAAGTTTCATTATTGAACCTTTACCGAATTGTTTCTCTATTTGACCCATAGCTGCTTCTAGTGCTTTTAATTTTTCATTATTCATTTATTTCCCCTTTGGGTTCACCATCCTTTTCATTGCGAACATTTGTTCTATATTAAGTATACACTATTTGATTTGCACGGTCAATATGCAAAATAAAAGTTCCCACTTTTTCCTCCTCTTGGATCATTTCGGAATATTATAATGGGAACCCTTTATTTGTATTATTAACAAATTATATTAAATTAATCACTTATCAATTCTAATTGATTCTTTATTTTTAACAAAATAGTCAACGCCTGATATTATTGTAATAATAACTGCAGCAGCCATAAATATATTAGTTAAGTTACTTAGAATTGGATTTAATTCTGGGCTTAAATCCTTTAAATTATACAATAAGGCTATAATTATTGCTACTATTTGAATAACAGTTTTTATTTTCCCCCACCAGCTAGCTGCAATTACTTTTCCTTCTGCAGCAGCTATTGTTCGAAGGCCTGAAACTGCAAATTCTCTAGCAATTATAATCATAGCTACCCAACTAGGCACAATGTGAAGTTCCACCAAAGATACAAGTGCAGCAGTAACCAAGAGTTTATCCGCTAGTGGATCCATAAATTTACCGAAATTAGTTATTTGGTTTCTGCTTCTAGCTATATAACCATCTAATTTGTCTGTAAGAGAAGCTACTATGAAAATAGCAGTAGCCACTTCTCTCCCATAAGGTATGTTCTTAGCTGCCATAAATATTAAAAATACAGGCACTAGAAAAATTCTAATCATTGTAAGTTTATTTGCCAGATTCATAGCACACAACTCCTATTAAATCATATTCTAAAGCTTTTGTAACCTTCACCTCAACAAATTCTCCCTTATTATAAACCACATTAGAGTCAAAGAAAATATTTCCATCAACTTCCGGTGCCATTTCATAACTCCTACCAAAATATGTTTTATCATTAACGCCTTCTACTAAAACCTTGTATATTTTTCCTATTTTTTTACTATTTAGTTCTTTTGATATACTTTGTTGTATTAACATTAGTTCTTCTTCACGTTTTACTTTTATATCATCAGAAATTTGATTTTCCATTTCTGCTGCTAAAGTACCATCTTCCATTGAATACTTAAATACTCCCAATTTATCAAACTTAATTTCCCTAATAAATTGTTTTAACTGCTCAAAATCCTCCTGCGTTTCACCAGGGAATCCAACTATTATTGAAGTTCTAAGATTTACTTCCACAATGTTTTTTCTCATTTTATTTATGTTTTCTGTTATAACATTCTTTCTTCCTTTTCTTCTCATGGATTTAAGAATATCATCACTTATATGTTGGATTGGTATATCTACATATTTACATACTTTATCGTTTATTGATATTTCATTAATAATTTCATCTGTCATTTCTTCTGCATAACAGTAAAGTACTCTAATCCATTCAATTCCACTTATTTTAGAAATTTCTCTTATCAACTTGTGTAAGTTTTTTTCACCATATATATCAATACCATATCTAGTGGTATCTTGAGCAACTAAAATAATTTCTTTGCAACCATGCTGGCTTAACTCCCTAGCCTCTTGTACTATATTTTCCATCTTTCTGCTTCTATATTTGCCCCTAATATTCGGAATTGCACAATATGCACAAGCATTATCACAACCCTCAGATATTCTAACATATGCAGAATAAGTTCCTGTAGTTAATATTCTTTGTCCTTCATTAATATTTTCATCACTATAACTACAATGTTGTACTTTAATATTATTTAAAAGCACCTCTTCTATACTGCTTAATAACTTATTATAATCGTTGACACCAAGCATTATATCAAGTTCTGGCATAAGTTCAATCAGTTCCGCTCCATAACGCTGGGTAAGGCACCCCGTTGCAATTAAAACCGTACACTTGTATTTGTCTTTGTATTTTGACATTTCAAGAATAGTGTCTATTGATTCTTGTTTTGAAGATTCTATAAATCCACAAGTATTTACTAAAATTATATTTGCAAGTTTGGGATCATTGGTCATAGTATATTTTTCACTTAAACTGCTTATTATAATCTCACTATCAATTCTATTTTTATCACAACCTAAATTTATAACTCCAACTTTTAATTTTTCCACCGGTCATCCTCCTTGTTTGTCTCTCTGAGTAGATAACATTTATTAACTGTTATCCTCCTTGTCTTGTTATATAAGTAAATAATAGTTATTAACTATTATCCTCCTATAATTGTACACATAAATTATTGTAAATGTGATTTACAAATTAAACAAGGGTATTTGCGATTTTTCTTAAAGAAATTTATGTTATTAGTCATTTAATTCGCTATGGCTTAATAATATTTCTCTAGGCTTACTTCCATTTCTACCTGAAATAATTCCGCGTTCCTCCATTTGCTCTATAATTCTTGCTGCTCTATTATACCCTATTTTTAGCTTACGTTGCAATAAGGAAGTGGAAGCTTGATCATTTTCAACTACAATTTTAATTGCTTCATTTAATAATTCATCAATATCATCGGCTTCATCTTTATTACTTGAATTACCTTCTATTTCGTCTATTATTTCTTTTTCATAGCTTAGTTCTGTTTTCTGACTTTTTATAAAATCAACAACTCGTTCAACTTCTTCTTCTGATACAAATGCTCCTTGAATTCTAACTGGTTTAGCCTCTCCTACAGGATAAAAAAGCATGTCGCCTTTACCTAGTAATTTCTCTGCACCTGCTGAGTCTAAAATTGTTCTTGAATCTATTTGACTTGAAACTGCAAAGGATATTCTTGAAGGTATATTAGCCTTTATAACCCCTGTAATAACATCTACAGATGGTCTTTGCGTTGCAATTACTAAATGCATACCGGCCGCTCTAGCCATTTGTGCCAGTCTTCCAATGTATTCCTCTACATCATTAGCACAAACCGTCATGAGGTCTGCTAACTCATCAATTATAATTACTATCCAAGGTAATTTATTTTCCGCAATACCTTTATTAACTAATTCATTATATCCTTCAATATTACGTACATTGTTTTCAGCGAAAAGCTTATACCTTCTTGTCATTTCATTTACAGCCCAATTTAATGCGCCTGCAGATTTCTTAGGGTCAGTTACAACTGGTATCAATAAATGCGGTATCCCATTATAAATATTTAATTCAACTACCTTAGGGTCAATTAATAATAGCTTAACCTCCTCTGGAGAATATTTATAAAGTAAACTTATTATTAATGAATTTATACAAACACTTTTTCCAGATCCCGTAGCTCCTGCTACCAACAAATGAGGCATTTTAGTTAAATCCGAAACAACACAATTACCACCTATATCTTTCCCCAAACTAAAGGATAAATTTTTATTTGCAGCTGAAAATTCACTAGACTCTATTACCTCTCGAAGGTATACTGCACTTAACTCTTTGTTTGGAACTTCAATTCCTACAGCTGCCTTACCAGGTATTGGTGCTTCAATTCTTACACCAGAAGAAGCTAAATTTAATGCAATATCATCTGCGAGATTTACAATTTTACTAACCTTGACACCAGCATTTGGTTGAAGCTCAAATCTTGTAACTGATGGTCCTTTTGTAACTTGAATAACTTTTGCTTCAACTCCAAAGCTACTTAATGTCTCTTGCAGTTTATTAGCACTACTAAGCAACTCTTTTTTATCATTTTTATTCATTTTTGAAGTAGTATTTTCATTTAATAGGTCTACAGTTGGAAAATCATATTTATTGTTTGACTTTGAATGTACACTATTTAATTGTATTTCTTGTTCTACTTCTTGTTTAATAGAATTATCTACATACTTCTCTTTTGATACGCGTACATTGTCTGGTTTAATATTATCAAGAGCTTCCTCTTTAGTTATAATTTCCACATCAGACGCAACTTCATTTGACCTTAAAAAATCAAATATTTTAATTTTATTGTTAATTCCCTTTATAAAATCATTTTTATCTGCATTTGGAACTATTACTTCTTCTTGCTTATCACCATTCTCTATATATAACTCCTTATTATCCTTATTATCATTATTATTCTTACTCTTTTTGATTATAAACTTATCTTTTAGATTAAAACAGATATCATACAATGATATTTTTAATATTAAAGTTAAACATATAACATAAACACCAATAAAAATAATAAAACTTCCCACAGCACCAAATAATGTATGCAGTGGTACATCAATTAAATAACTAATAATTCCACCATGCAGCACATGCTCTGAATTGTATATTTTATTAATTCCCTGCAAAAACTCTCCTTTTGCATAATACTTATTAAATGATAACATTTGTATAAAAAGCAATGTATTTATTATAAAAAGTATTATTCCATAAAACTTCTTGCTGAAGTTTATCTTTCCTTTCTTAACAATATAGCATATACCAATAAATATTATCGAAAAAGGCGAAAGGTATGCACCCACCCCCAGTATTGCAAAAAGTAAATGGTTAATAAAATCACCTATGGTTCCCGATATGGAATCAGAACTTGAAAACATAGTAGAGAATATACTAAATAAAATTAATATTCCAATTGTTATTAAAATAATTCCAAAAATTTCACTATCAAAATCTACACTACTCGCGACTTTAGATTTGGTTTTTTTTCTAGCCAAAGTATCACCTCCATTCTTAATATTTCTACAAATTTTAGAAATCTCCTTTAACTTTATATAGCTTTATAGATGAATTTTAAACTATATCCATAAAGAATACAATTGATTCTAGCAGTTATGATAAAAAAACCAATAAAATAGATATAAATAGGCCCTAAGAACCTATTTATATCTATTTTTAAGCCTTATCTATCATTTCGTTTAATTTTGATAAGGCCTCACTAATGCCACCAACTTCATCTATTAATCCATTATCAACTGCTTGTTTTCCGATAAGTATAGTGCCCATATCATTTAAAAGCTCATCAGTTTGATGCATTAATCTATTTACGGTTTCCTTATCGATTTTGGAAGTTCTAATAATAAACTCAGTTATTCGTTCTTGCATTTTATTAAAGTATTCAAAAGTTTGAGATACCCCAATTATCAAACCATTCATTCTTATAGGATGAATTATCATAGTTGCAGATGGGGAAATAAATGAATACGCAGCAGCTGTTGCCAGCGGGATACCTATTGAATGACCTCCTCCGACTACTAGTGATACAGTTGGTTTGCTAACGCTTCTAATCATCTCCGCTATAGCAAGGCCTGCTTCCACATCTCCTCCTACAGTATTTAGAACTATAAGAATACCTTTTACTTTTTCATCTCTTTCCATAGCAATTAACTCTGGAATAACATGTTCATACTTAGTAGTTTTAGTTTGAGGAGATAACATCATGTGTCCTTCTATTTGACCAATAATAGACAAAATTTGTATTTTATCATTTTGAATCGGAACATTAGTTACTCCCAGTTCTTTGATATTCTCAACTTGTTGATTTGAATTTTCCACAATAATTTCTTTTTTTTGATCTTCTTTATTTTTCTTAGCTTCTTTATTTTTTTCAACTTTTGGCATTTGCATTCCTCCTAATCCATCTTTATTTTGTGCATTAAGAGAAACTATATACATTTATTATCCTAATTTAAATTCCCTATGCAAGGCATTAATTGCTGCTTCAACATATCTCGCTTCTACAAGACACCATATAGTCATATGAGAATCTGCTGTTTGAAGAACTTCAATTTTTTCTCTAGTTAAAGCCTTAAGAATTCTAGCCATGACACCAGGTATTCCTCTCATTTTTGAACCTATAATTGAAATTTTGCTACAATCCCTCACATAAGAATAGGACATATTAGTCTCTTTTATTAAATTTTCAAATTTAATAAAGTCTTTTTCATCAATAGTAAATATTTTTTCTTTAGGAAAAACGTTTATAAGATCTATACTTATAAGATTTTCAGCTAAAATATCAAAGAGATCATCGTAGTTAAGATCTGAATTTTTGCATATTTTTATTTGAACTCTACTATTCATATGTGTAATTCCTGTAATTATATTTTCATAACCTTCGCTTCCCAAGTTACTAATTACCGTTCCATCACAATCGTTCATAGTGTTTTTTATAACTAATGGTATATTATACTTTCTAGATATTTCCACTGCCCTTGGGTGTATAACCTTAGCTCCTTGATCTGCAAATTGAAAAATTTCATCATAACTTATTTTCTTTATTAAAGTTGCTTCGGAAACTATTCGTGGATCTGCTGTCATAATACCATCTACATCAGTGTATATTTGAGTCTCTACTGCATTAAGTGCTGCACCTAATATGGCAGCAGTAACATCACTTCCACCTCTCCCTATAGTGGTAATATAGTTATTCTCATCCTTACCTTGAAATCCTGCGACCACAGGAATTTTTCCCTTTTGCAGTATGCTAAGTATTTGTTTTGTGTCCACATTAAGTATTGCTGCATTGTTATAATTGCAATCTGTAATTATACCTGCTTGTCCTCCAGTTAAGGGCACTGCATCAATACCATTATTATTTAACTCATTGCACATTATTACAGTACTTATAGTTTCACCACAACTCATTAGTAAATCTACTGCTAGTGGATTTACTGATTTAAAGTTATCATCTATAAGGGATAGAAGAGTGTCTGTAGCATAAGGCTCACCTTTTCTTCCCATGGCAGATACTACTACCACGGGAAAATAACCTTCTTGCTTTGCATTTAAAACTTTGCACACTACCAGCTTTCTCTTTTCCTCCGTTGAAACGGAGGTGCCTCCAAATTTTTGTACTATTATCTTCATTTATGTCCTCCATAATTAAATATGAGATTTTTTTAAAAATTCATTATCAACATCAATTATTATAGTTCTGGAACCTATTTTTTTAACATATTCCCATGGTACTTCAATGATATCGTTGCTTTTGAAAAAACTAAATTTAGAACTCCCTTCATTAATAATTAAAAATTTCAGAAGACCATTCTCATCGATGACTACATCATTGCTACCTAAATTGCTATATTTATCACCATCATTAATGTTGATAATTTCATATCTTTCCATTTCACTGTACAGCTTTATATTATCTTCCATAGAAATTCCCTCCTTAACAATACTTTGAAGGGTCATTAAACTAAATACAATTACCTTTTATTTATTTTGATGCCCCTAGAATACTATGGCATATATTGTGGAGTTATGCATAATTTCTATATTATTATAAATAAATTTACTTATCCATAGAAATAATATTACCTTTAAAAAGTTTTTTAAGCATTTCTCTTTCTTTACCTACATAGGCAGAATTTATTATACCCTTATTAAAAGTCTTTTCCATTACGGTGTTTACCCTTATCATATCTATATCATTTATTTTTTGCAATACGTCTTTAGGAGTATTAATTCTATTCAAAAACATAACAGACTTACCATTGCTAAACATTCTACTACTTGTGCTTTCAAGCCCTAGAATATAACTGCCCTTTAACTGCTCTTTAGCCTTTAGTAATTTTTCATTATCTATTCCTGCTTTTGCAAATTTGCTAACCTCTTCTTTTATTGCCTCAATAGCAACTTCCGCATATAGTGGATTGAGCCCCGCATAAATGCTTACAACTCCTGTATTTTTAAATGCTGACAAATAAGAATAGATTGAGTAACACAGGCCTAACTCTTCACGAACCTTTTGAAATAGCCTAGAGGAGGCTCCTCCTCCTAATATATTACTTAGAAGTATTAGAGTATAAGTATCCTCATTTCCAATCTCCACACCAGGAATTCCAAGGCTTATGTGAAGTTGTTCAATATCTTTTCTTCTAAAATAATGGTGATTTAGTAGCTGTGGACTACTATATTTTGTAATATTCTTATTTTTAGTATGCCATTTCCCAAAATATTTTTCTAGAAGCTTTTCTATATTTTTCATGTCAAATTTACCAGAAATTGATATAACTGAGTTTTCTGGTATATAATACGAGTCAACGTAATCTAACATCATTGTTCTATTAAAAGATTTTACTGTATCCATTGTTCCTAAAATAGGTAAGGAAATAGAATCCTTACTCCAAATTGCTTTTGTGTGTAAATCTACTAACACATCTTCCGGTGAATCTTCACTCATGTTTATTTCTTCGAAAATTACACCTTTTTCTTTTTCAATTTCATCTTCTGAAAAATTACTATTGAAAAGCATATCTGACAGAATATCCAATGATAATTCTAAATGTGTATCTAAGGCTTTTATATAATAACATGTGGCTTCTTTTCCTGTAAATGCATTTATTTGACCGCCCACGTCCTCAATAGCTTCAGCAATTTGTTTTGCAGTTCTACCTGGCGTTCCTTTAAAAAGCATATGCTCAATAAAATGTGATATTCCACTGTTGCTTGTATTTTCATTTCTTGAACCATTTTCTATCCATAAGCCTACGCTTACAGAATTTACATATTCAATGTCTTCAACTACAACTCTTAACCCATTATTTAACTTAAATAAATTGTACATATGCGCCTCTCCTTAATGCGAATTTATATTTACTATGTGCATATTAGGGGAATATTATTAAAAAAAATAAAAAGGCATCTAAGCCCTTCTATTATTCAGCATCTTTTTTTTCATTTTCACTATCTTTAATAGCATCTCTTCTTGAAAGATTTACTCTTCCTTGATTATCTATTTCCATTACTTTTACTAATATTTCATCACCAACTGATACAATATCTTCTACTTTATTTACTCTAGCAAAATCAAGTTTAGAAATATGCACTAATCCTTCTTTATTAGGAAGTATTTCAACAAATGCTCCAAAAGCAGCAATTTTTGTTACTTTTCCTAAATATATTTCTCCTACTTTAACAGATTTAGTTAGATCTTCAATTATTTTTACTGCTCTATTTGCACAAACACTATCGCTAGACATAATAACAACTTTTCCGTCATCATAAGTATCTATTTTAACACCAGTTTCTGCTATGATTTTCTTTATCATTTTTCCACCAGGTCCAATTATGTCTCTAATCTTATCAGGTGCTATGTTTAGTGTGTAAATTCTAGGTGCATATATTGATATTTCAGCTCTTGCCTCTGAAATACATTGATTCATTTTCTCTAATATATGAAGTCTAGCTTTTTTAGCATCGATAATTGCAGTTCTAATACAATAATTAGATAAGCCATGAAGCTTTGTATCAACTTGTATAGCTGTAATACCTAACTCAGTTCCAGCTACTTTAAAGTCCATATCGCCAAAGAAATCTTCTATACCTTGAATATCTGTTAAAACTTTTTCTTTAGTCAAGTCAGCGTTTGTTATTAGCCCCATTGCAATTCCCGCTGCTGGTCTCTTAATTGGAACTCCTGCATCGAGTAGTGCTAAAATACTTGCACTTACACTAGCTTGAGATGTTGAACCATTTGAACTTAGTACTTCTGATACTACACGAATAGCATATGGGAAATCTTCTACAGAAGGTAAAAGTGGTTCTACCGCTTTCTCTGCTAGTGCACCATGACCAATTTCACGTCTTCCAGGTCCACGCATTGGTTTAACTTCTCCTACGCTATAAGCTGGAAAATTGTAATGATGCATGTATCTTTTAGAATCTTCATTCCCTATTCCATCTAAATTCTGAGCTTCACCTAATGCTCCAAGTGTAGCAACTCCCATTACTTGAGTAAGACCTCTTGTAAATAATCCAGTTCCATGAGTTCTTGGAAGTATTCCTACCTCGCAACTTATTGGTCTAACTTGATCAAAAGCTCTTCCATCAGGTCTTCTATCTTCGTTAAGCATCATATTTCTAACTATTTCCTTTTGGATACCATATGCAACTTCACCTATATCTGATTTTTTATCTGGGTACTTTTCATTAAATTCAGCGCTTATTTTTTGTTTTATTTCATCTACTTTTGTATTTCTCTCATCTTTATCCATTATGTACATTGCTGTCTTAAACATATCAAATGAGAATTCCCTAACTTCACTTTGAAGAGTTTCATCTATTTTACTTATTACAGGAACAACTTTTTCTTTTCCAAATTTAGCCACAGCTTCTTCTTGGAAAGCTACAATTTTTTTACATGCTTCAAAAGCAAAATCAATTGCATTTATCATTACATCTTCTGGTATTTCATTTCCGCTTGCTTCTATCATTGTTACATTGTCTTTCGTTGCACAAACTGTAAGATTCATAGAACTAGCATTTCTCTCTTCTACAGTAGGACTCAATATGAATTTATCATCCACAAGGCCCACTGAAACCGTTGCAACAGCATCAGTAAAAGGTATACTAGATAGGCATAATGCCATTGATGCTGCGTTCATAGCAAGTATCTCAGGTGAATTATCTTGTTCAACTGATAATACAGTACAAACAATTTGCACATCATTTTTATAGCCTTTAGGGAATAGTGGTCTGAGTGGTCTGTCAATACCTCTTGCTGTTAAAATTGCTCTTTCTGATGGTCTTGCTTCTCTCTTTATGAACCCACCAGGAATTTTACCAACGGCATAAAGTCTTTCTTCATATTCTACACTTAGCGGAAAGAAATCAATACCTTCCTTTGGTTTTTCTGATGCATTTGCATTAACCATAACTACTGTCTCACCATAGCTCATGAATATTGCACAGTTTGAAAGCATTCCAACCTTACCATATTCAACTTTAAGAGTTCTACCTGCAACAGTAGTTTCTATAACATGAATCATATATTTGCCTCCCTTCAATTTTTACTAATATTATTAACTAATATACGTGTTTTTAACTCTAATTTATATTTTTTTACTAATACTTAAAATAATAGAGCGGCTAAGCCGCTCTTAATTACTTTCTTAGTCCAAGTTCTGCAAGAATTGCACGATATCTTTCAATATCCTGGTTCTTTAAGTAACCTAACATACCTTTTCTTTGTCCAACCATCATTAATAGACCTCTTCTTGAATGGTGATCTTTTTTATGAATTTTTAAGTGTTCAGTTAACTCTAAAATTCTTTCAGTAAGTAGTGCGATTTGCACTTCTGGAGAACCTGTATCTCCTTCATGTCTCGCATGTTTTACCATTATTTCTTGTTTTGTAGCCTTTTGCATTTTACAACACCTCCGAATATAATCCCCATATTCCAAGTACATCGTTGGCGATTCGGTGAACTTAGGATAAGGTTCAAATCAATTATAACAAACTAAAATTAAATTGTAAATTAATTTTTACATCTTATCGCAGTTTTTCTATTTTTTTTGCTTTAAAGCATATTCTTTATCTTTTATAAGTTGTTGCCTTAGTTCCTCAATGGTATCAAATTTCACTTCATCTCTTATTCTGTTTACAAAGTAAATTTTAACTATTTCACCATAGATTTGTTTATCAAAGTTCAAGATATACGTTTCCACCGATAGCTTCCCACCTTCTACAGTAGGATTATATCCTATATTAGTTATAGCTTTATAAATATTATTATCATACTCAGCTAGTGTATAGTATACCCCTCCTTTAGGAAGAATATATTGTTTTTTGTAATTTAAATTTACAGTTGGAAATCCAATAGTTCTGCCAAGTTGTTTTCCTTTAATTACTTCGCCAGTAATAGTGTGTGGTCTTCCTAAAAGTTCATTTGCTTTAATTATATCTCCCTCAGCTATAAGGTGGCGAATGCTAGAACTACTTACTACTTCATTGTTAACACTAATGGCCTCACAAACATATAGTTTATATCCTAGTATGCTACTATATTTTTGAAGCATTTCTACATCGCCTAAATTTTTATATCCAAATCTATAATTAAAACCAACAACTATTCCCTTTGCATTATAGAATTTAACCATGTTTTTTATGAACGCTTCTGGAGTTATCTTCATAAACTCTTTATCAAAATTAACTAAATTCACTATGTCAATTCCTGTGTTCTCTAATAATCCTAGTTTAGTGTCATTATCCATTATGAGCTTTGGACAAATCTCTTTGTTGATAACAGACAATGGATGATTTTTAAAAGTACAAATCATACTTTTTGCATTATTCTCTTTTGATAATTCCACCGTTCTATTTATAAGATACATATGTCCTAAATGGAGTCCATCAAAACTTCCTAAGGCAATGTATGTTGGATATTTAAACTTTGTTTTAAAATTATCTTTTATAATTTCCATTTTTAATATACTCCTATATAAATGATTTTATTAGCCTAACACCATCATTACCTTTATCTGCAATCCCAATAAAGTCATTGTTATTATTATAGATACTATACATTTTTTCACTTTCAAACTTAGAAGCTAAAGTTTTATCTTTAACTACAACACCATTTAATAAGAACTTAACGAATCTATCCTCGATGGTAATTTTAGTATTATTTTGAAAAATACTTTCTATAGGCATAATATGCCCATTTACATTTTCTTCATTTAAATCCTGAATATTTATAGCATCTTCAATATGAAATTGCCCTGTAGCTGTTCTTTGCAAGTTCCACATCATACCACCACATTTTAATAATTCTCCAATATCATAACATAGACTTCTAATATATGTACCCTTAGAGCATTTAACCCTAAAGTTCACGTAAGGTATTTTAATAGAACTAATTTCTATGTCATAAATTGTTATAGCTCTCGCTTCTCTCTCTATTTCTATCCCAGCCCTTGCCAGTTCATAAAGTTTTTTTCCATTAACCTTTAGCGCTGAGTACATAGGAGGAACTTGTTTTATTTCTCCTATAAATGAATTAATCGCACGTGTAATTTCATCTTCACTTGCATTGACCTCACACTCATGTAGAATTTTGCCTTCTCTATCATAAGTATCTGTAATAACGCCCAACTTAAGTTCAGTTTCATAAATTTTAAAGTCCCCCATTATATAGTCAATAGCTTTTGTTGCTTTTCCTATACAAACAGGTAAAACCCCGCTAGCCTCAGGGTCTAGAGTGCCAGCGTGGCCTACTTTTTTTATATGACTGATTTTTTTTATTATGCGAACTACATCAAAAGAGGTCATTCCTGTAGGTTTAAATACATTTAATATACCATTCATTTTATCAACTCTTTTTCTATAATTTCCAGCAGTTTCACTTTAGTATCATGAAAATCCCCTTCTGTGAAAAAACCTGAAGCTCTAATATGCCCACCACCGTTAAATACTTCCGCAATTTTGCTAACATCAACTAGTGATTTAGATCTTAAACTCACTTTAACACCATTTTCAGCATCTTTTATAAGAATAGTAACTTCAACCGTATCGATGGAAGCACCAAAAGCAATAACATCTGATGTATCTTCGGAAACAGTCTCATATTTTTCAAGCATGCTTTTAGATATATACATAATACACACTTTAGAGTTAAGTTCTGAAGTCATGTTATTAATAACTTCTCCATAAAATTTTATTTTTTCAAATTTCTTATTTTCAAAAATCATTCTATGTATGTTACTAAATTCTATACCTGTATTAATAAGTTCACCTGCTATATTATGAGTTACTGCTGTAGTACTTGAATGTTTAAAGGAGCCTGTATCTGTAAGTAGTGAGGTGTACAAGCATGTACTTATTTCTTTATCTAATTCCACATGAAGAAGTCTAAGCACTTCATATACAATTTCTCCAACTGCAGAAGCGCTTGTATCTACAAAATTTACATCTCCATATAAATCATTAGATAAGTGGTGATCCATATTAATTAATTCAAACTTTTTATTTTGCATACATAAATTTGCATTAATTCTTTTGAAATCACCACAATCCAACACTATGACACACTCTGTATCCACTAATGGTTCAATTATTTCACCATTAATTTCATTGGAGCATGGCAAAAATAGAAAAGCTTGTGGCATAACCTCTTTTGAAATTATATAAACTTCCTTTTTTAATTTTCTAAGTCCAATAAGTAAAGCCAGCGCACTACCTAATGAATCACCATCAGGTGAACTGTGAAAAGTTATAGCAATTTTTTTAAATAGCTTTATTCTATCAACAATTTCATTAATTTTCATTGCTATCTTCGTCATTACCATTTTCTTCATTTATATCTTCATCATTTATGTTTTCTTCATCAAGTTTTTCTTTTTCCTTTATTTGATGAAAAATACCTTCTAAATGTATCGCACGTTCTATAGTTTCATCTACCTCTATGAGAACTTGAGGAACATGTCTTAGCTTAACATGAGCCCCTATTTCTTTTCTCATAAGACCAGTTGAACTCTTAAGTGCTTGTATTGTTTCTTTCTTAGACTCTTCGCTACCAAATATACTAACATAAATCTTTGTATAGCTTAGGTCTTTTGTTGTGTCTACTTTTGTTACACTTACCATAGCACTTTTTCTTGGATCCTTTATTTTGTTTTGAATTGTATTGCTTACTTCTTTTTTAATTTCTTCATTTATTCTACCATTTCTATAATTAACCATACAACTCACTACTCCTTATATTAAGCTAATTTGGGTTTTACTTCTTCCATTATGAAAGCTTCAATAATGTCGCCTTCTTTAATGTCATTGAATTTTTCTACACTTAATCCACACTCATATCCTGCAGCAACCTCTTTTGCATCATCTTTAAATCTCTTCAATGAAGCTAAAGTTGATTCAGTTATTACTATTCCATTTCTAAGAACACGTACACTACTATTTCTTGTAATCTTACCGTTTAATACATAAGACCCAGCTATTGTTCCTACGTTTGAAACTTTATATATTTGTCTTATTTCAACTCTACCTAAAACAACTTCTTTAAATACAGGATCTAGCATACCCACCATTGCAGCTTTTATATCATCAAGAGCATTATAAATTATTCTATAAGTCTTAATTTCTACCTTCTCTTTTTCTCCGATTAAAGCAGCATTGTTATCTGGTCTTACATTAAACCCTATAATTATTGCATTTGAAGCAGCTGCAAGTATAACATCTGTTTCTGTAATTGCTCCAACTCCAGAATGTATAACTCTTACTTTAACATTATCAGTAGATAGTTTTTCAAGTGATTGGCGTACAGCCTCTACAGATCCTTGAACGTCAGCTTTAACAATAACACCAAGTTCTTTAACAGATCCTTCTTGTATTTGACTATATAAGTTTTCCATGGAAACTCTATTACTAGATTGAAAATGCTCTTCTCTTGATTTTAATTTTCTACTTTCAGCCATGTTTCTTGCAGTTTTCTCATCTTTAACTACATTAAATCTATCTCCAGCTGCTGGCACTTCAGATAATCCAAGTATTTCTACTGGTATCGAAGGTCCTGCAGTTTTTATTTTGTTACCCTTATCATCAAACATTGCTCTTATTCTTCCATAAGTTAAACCAACTATTATAGAATCTCCAGTGTTTAATGTACCATTTTGTACGAGTAGTGTAGCAAGAGGACCTCTACCTTTATCAAGTTTTGCTTCAATTACAGTTCCTTTTGCACTTCTGCTAGGGTTTGCTTTTAGTTCTAGCATTTCTGCTGTAATTAATACCATTTCAAGCAAAGTGTCTATACCCTCTTTAGTATGCGCTGATACTGGAACACAAATTGTGTCTCCACCCCAATCTTCAGCTACAAGGCCATATTCTGTTAATTCTTGCTTAACTTTATCAACATTAGCTCCTGGTCTATCTATTTTGTTTATAGCTACTATCATTGGTACTTTAGCAGCCTTACAATGATTTATAGCTTCTGCAGTTTGAGGCATAATACCATCATCTGCAGCTACAACAAGTATAACAATATCTGTTATTTGTGCACCTCTAGCTCTCATTGCTGTGAAAGCTTCATGACCAGGTGTATCTAAAAATGTAATTTTTTCTCCATTAATATTAACCGTATAGGCACCTATATGTTGCGTGATTCCGCCCGCTTCTGTTTCAGTGACCTTAGCTTTTCTAATACAATCAAGTAATGATGTCTTACCATGGTCAACATGACCCATAACTGTTACAACAGCTGGCTTTTTAGCTGTTGCTAAATCTGCATCAATATCTTCCACTTCTTCATCGTCAGCAATTTTGCCTTCTTCTTCTTCTTTGAGTACTGCAAGTGCACCATATTTTTCTATTACTTTCTCAGCTGTAGCAAAATCAATTTCTTGGTTCATTCCAGCCATAACACCTATGAAAATAAGCTGTTTTATTACTTCAACATAAGGTCTCTTTAATGTGTCAGCTAAGTCCTTAACTGTAATAGAACTTTCTATAACTACAACCTCATCATCTATTGCTTCAACACTATTGTTACCATTTCCCAGTTCGTCTCTACCTTTTCTACCTCTTTTTCTAATAACTACTTTGTTAGCATCTTCATTAGCTATATTTTCATAGTGCTCTACTGTTTCATTTTTTTCATCTTTAAGTCCTGAATTTTCATCACTATAAAGTTCCTTTATTAACTCAGCATCCTCTTCCTCAATCACACTCATATGATTCTTGGCTTTTATACTAAACTCTTCGAATAGTACATTAATTAATTCTTTACTTGACACTTCTAATTCTTTTGCTAATTCATATATTCTGACTTTTGCCAAATCATTCACCCCCGAAATTTAATTTCTTCATTTTCTTCATTTTCTTCATTTTCTTCATTTTCTTTATTTTCTTCATTCCATAAGCTGAGTAGTTTAATACTCATTCTTTTATCATTTACACACAAAACATTAATTTCTGCTCTTCCAAGACACTTACCTAAAACCTCATTGGATACTCCTTCTATAAGTGGTATATTGTTTTTAATACTAAATCTTTTAAATTTATCTTTAGTATTTGTGGAGCTTTCCTCAGACAGTATCATAAGGGTTCCTCTTCCATGTGACAACGCATCTTCACATTGATTGTAACCTTCAATAAGTTTGCCTGCCTTCTTAGTTAAACCTAAAAATTGAAAAAATTTATTGTTCATTATTTACCTCATCTTTAGGATCTATCTGAGCCTTCAGTGTTCCATAAATTTCTTCACTTATTTTTCCACCTAAATTTCGCTCTAATCTTTTTGTCTTAAAAGATTTTTCAAAGCATTCTATATTTTTACAAATATATGCACCTCTACCTGGCTTTTTCCCGGACAAATCTATAGAAATTTCTCCTTCTTTGCTACGAACTATACGTAACAATTCTTTTTTACATTTCATTTCCATACAACCTGTACACATGCGCTGAGGTATTTTTTTAACCTTCATAAAGCTATCACCTACTCCTGCGTAATGGTTTGAATTACTTTATTTTCAATAGTTTCCATTGCTTCCATCTTATATTGAGCTTGAGTTCTACTTTTAATATCAATTTTCCAACCTGTGAGTCTTGCAGCAAGCCTAACATTTTGACCTTCTTTTCCTATAGCTAGAGATAATTGATTATCTTCAACTATAACCTTTGCTGATTTAGAAGCTTCTTCAACTACTACATTCAACACTTTTGCTGGACTTAAAGCATTTGAAATATACTCTTCAGATTTTTTGCTCCACTTAATAATATCAATTTTTTCGTTTCTTAACTCATTAACTATATTTTGAACTCTAATGCCCTTTGGTCCAACACAAGCTCCCATAGCATCAACATTTTCATCATTTGAATATACTGCAATTTTAGTCCTTGAACCTGCTTCTCTTGAAATACTTTTAATTTCAACAACTCCACCAAAAACCTCTGGCACCTCCAGTTCAAATAATCGTTTTACAAGACCTGGATGAGTTCTTGATACTCCTATTTGAGCACCTTTAGTAGTATTTTTAACCTCAACAATATATAGTTTTAGTTTTTCGTTAAAATTATATTCCTCGCCGGGCATTTGCTCATTAGCTCCAAGCACAGCTTCAATCTTGCCTAAGTCTATAAATACATTGCCTCTATCTTTTCTAATAACGCTTCCTGTAATAATATCAAATTCTTTGGTAATAAATTCATTGTAGATGATATTTCTTTCTGCTTCTTTAATTCTCTGAATAACTACTTGTTTTGCAGATTGTGCAGCTATTCTTCCGAATTTTCTTGGAGTAACCTCAATATCAACAATATCATCAATTTGATATCTAGGACTATATTCTTTAGCTTCTTCCAGTGATATTTCATTAACTTCTTCAACCACTTCTTCTACAACTACTTTTTGACCATAAACATGTATTTCACCTGTTTCTCTATTCATTGATACTTTTACATTTTGGCTATTGCTGGATAACGTAGCATAATTTTTCTTATATGCTGCAACTAATGCATCTTCAATAGTTTGAAAAAGTAAATCTTCACTGATTCCCTTTTGATCTACAATTTCTCTCAATGCTTCAATAAATTCCTGATTCATTTTAACATCCTCCTTACAGCACTGGCTTCAAATTCACAATGGAAATCTTTTCTTTAGGAATAGATATATTATTCCCCTCATATTGAATTTCTATTTGCATATCAGAAAATCCTAATAAATTACCCTCAAATTTTTTCTTGCCCTCATATAGACTATTTAAATTAACTAATACATTCTGGCCAATGTATTTTTCAAGATGATTATCGTTATATAAAGTTCTCTCGATTCCTGGAGAGGAGACTTCTAAACAGTAACTATCAGTTATTGGGTCTTCTACATCTAATATTTCACTCGTGGCTCTGCTGACTTTTTCACAATCTTCTAAAGATATTCCATTAGCACTATCTATATAAATTCTCAGAAAATTTTCTCCTGCCTCTTTTACATACTCTATATGATATAATTCAACATTATTTTTTTCTACTATTGGCTCAGTTATTTTTCTAAGTTTCTGTATCAAGGTATCATTTTTCATTTTAACACCCTCCTTTTATTAATATTTTCTACAATTATTAACATAATTAATCATAATATTATAATTAAAACGCAACCATGAGTTGCGTTTCAATAAATAGAGAGTAGGCGGGCCTACTCTCTTACAATAAAATTCTCTCTTACAATAAAATTATCAGCGATAACCAATATATATTATTCTATCATATAAAATTTGCTATTTCAAGGGCTAATTACATTTCCCTAAAAAAACGACAGCTGATTTGTCTCAGGTAACCCTTTTAAGCATCCATGATTGGCTAATGCTTCAACAACTGTTTTAGAAATTTTACAACGAGTTCTTAAATCTTCTTTTGAAATGAACTCACCTTCATCTCTTAAGGCGACTATGCTTTTGGCAGCATTTTCTCCTACACCCTCAAGTCCATTTAGTGGTGGTCTTATAGCATCATCTTCAATTTTAAATTTAACAGCATCAGATTTATAAAGGTCCACATTTAATAATTTAATTCCTCTTTTAAACATTTCATAAGATAACTCAAGCGTTGTAAGAAGTCCCTTTTCTTTAGTTCCTATATCGTTACCCAAAGCACCTAATTCATCCATTTTAAGTTTTATAGCGCTCTCACCTTTTGCAATCAAATCCGCATCAAAGTCATCTGCCCTTATTGTAAAGTAAGTTGCATAGTATTCCTTAGGATAATAAACCTTATGGTATGCTATTCTTACCGCCATCATTACATAGGCTACTGCATGACCTTTAGGAAACATATACTTTATCTTTTTACATGATTCTATATACCAATCAGGTACATCATGTTCTCTCATTACCTTCTCATCATCTTCCTTAAGTCCCTTACCTTTTCTTACGCTCTCCATGATAGTAAATGCAGTCTTAGGAGGAAGTTCCTTTTGCATTAGATATACCATTATATCATCTCTTGTAGAAATACAATCTTTTAATGTGGTAAATCCTTCTTTAATATAATATTGTGCATTATTAATCCATACATCCGTACCATGTGATAATCCTGAAATTCTAACCAAATCAGCAAAAGATTTTGGTTGTGTATCTAAAAGCATCTGTCTAACGAATTTTGTACCAAACTCCGGCAGACCATAACTTCCTACTTCACACCCTAATTCTTTAATGGTGAGCCCCAATGCTTTTGGTGAGGTAAATAAACTTATAACCTTAGGATCTGATAATGGGATAGTTTTGGGGTCAAGGCCAGTTAAGTCTTGAAGCATCCTAAGCACTGTAGGATCATCATGACCAAGTATATCAAGTTTTAATAGCCTTCCACTTATGGAATGGTAATCAAAATGTGTTGTAACAATATCTGATGTTGGATCATCAGCTGGGTGTTGTACTGGGCAAAAATTATATATCTCATTGTCGCTTGGTACAACCATAATTCCACCCGGATGTTGCCCCGAGGTTCTCTTAACACCAGTGCAGCCCAGAACCAGTCGTTCTATTTCAGCTTGAGGCACCGTAATGTCTTTTTCTCCCAAATATTTTTTTACATATCCATAAGCAGTCTTGTCAGCAATTGTTCCAATGGTCCCAGCCTTGAATGTATGCCCTTTCCCAAATAGTACTTCTGTATACCTATGAATATCTGCTTGATTTTCTCCTGAAAAATTCAAATCTATATCCGGTTCTTTATCTCCTTCGAAGCCTAAGAATGTTTCAAATGGGATATCGTGCCCATCTTTCATATATTGTGCACCACAACTTGGACATACTTTTTCAGGTAAATCAGCACCTGATCCAATAGATCCATCTAAAAAAAATTCACTCTTTTTACAATTTGGACATACATAATGAGGTGGCAGACCGTTTACTTCTGTTATATTAGACATATTGGCTACAAAGGAAGATCCAACTGAACCTCTCGACCCTACTAAATAACCATCTGCAAGGGACTTAGTCACTAATTTTTCAGCTATTAGATAAAGTACAGCATATCCATTATTTATTATAGAGTTTAATTCCTTGTCCAACCTTTTTTGTACTACTTCTGGTAAGGACTCCCCATATATTGAATGGACTTTATCCAAGGTCATCTTGCGAATTTCCTCTTCTGCACCTGGTATTTTAGGTGGAAAAGTTCCATCTGGTATTGGTTTTATAACTTCTATCAAATCAGCAATTTTATTTGGACTGAAAATTACAACTTCCCTGCATTTTTTTTCTCCTAAATAAGCAAACTCCTTTAACATCTCATTAGTAGTTTTAAAATATAGCGGTGGTTGGTCATCTGCATCTGAAAAACCTTTACCAGCCATCAGAATTTTTCTAAACACTTCATCAGAGGCGTCTAAAAAGTGTACATCTCCTGTAGCAACTACCGGTAAATTATTTTTTTCTCCTAATGCACATATTTTCTTATTAATATCCATTAATTCATTTTCATCTTTTACCATACCATTTTTAATTAAGAATTTATTATTTAGGAGAGGTTGTATTTCTAAATAATCATAAAATTCTACAATACTTGTAAGGTCTTCTTCCGATTTTCCTTGAAGCACTTCCTTGTATACTTGCCCAGCTTCACAGGCAGATCCAATTATAAGACCTTCTCTATACTTTTCAATTAATGTCTTAGGAAGTCTAGGTCTTCTATGGAAATATTCTAAATTTGAAATTGAAATTAGCTTATAAAGATTTTTAAGACCTATTAGATTTTTTACCAAAATAATAACATGATAAGTATTTGCCTTTTTTATATCGAAATCGCCTAAAAACTTTTTATTTAGTGTATTGAGATCTAAAATGTCTTTTTCTTTTAATAAACCGAAACAATGTAATAGTATATCTGCAGTAGCTTTAGCATCGTCTACGGCTCTATGATGATTTTCTAGTGAAATGCCTAAATGCTTAGCCACTGTGCTGAGCTTAAAGCGTTTAAGAGTTGGTAGTAAAAACTTTGCTAGTGGAATTGTATCCATAATTGCATTTTCAAACACGAGCCCTAACCTCTGTGAATTTTTTATAATAAAAGCTATATCAAAAGCAGCATTATGAGCTACCACCACACTACCCTGCACAAATTCTAAAAACCTAGGAAGTATTTCATCAATAGAGTCTGCGTCCTCCACCATTTCGTTTGTTATTCCAGTAAGTTCTGTAATCTTATAAGGTATATCTATTCCTGGATTTACAAATTCATTAAATCTGTCTACTATTTTTCCATTCTCAATTTTAACTGCCCCAATTTCAGTAATTCTATCATTTTCACTGGATAGCCCTGTTGTTTCTATATCAAAGACTACAAACCGATCATCTAAACTTTCATTCTTATTATTAATAACAATAGGAACTCCATCATCTACAAGGTAACCCTCTACACCGTATATAATCTTAATATTATTCTTTTTAGCTGCATCCATGGCCTCTGGAAAAGCTTGTACTACACCATGATCAGTTATTGCTACTGCAGAGTGCCCCCATTTAGCAGCTCTTTCAACAAGTTTACTTGTGGAAGTCATTCCATCCATAGCACTCATTTGAGTGTGCATATGAAGTTCAACTCTTTTTTCCTGCGCATTATCCATTCTTTCTATTTTCTTTAGCTTTACTATATCTCTTGCCATTACAACAACCTCTTTTGCATAGGTGTCATAACTTGCTTCTCCACGCACCTTACAATAAAGTCCTACTTTAATTTCATCCATTATCTTTTCTACATCTTTAGGCTTTGGAAAACATTTCACTGTAATGGAGCTTGAATAATCCGTAATAAAAAACGTTATAATTATTCTACCAGTTTTTGTTTCTAATATATTTACTTTAAAAATATCACCACAGGCACATACTATTCCTGCAGTTTCATTTATATCTTTTATTTCTATATTTTCACCATTTATATTTCTGCCCATTATAGTGTTTTCATCTGCAACCTCATTCTTTTTATAGCCTTGTCCGCCGCCTTTATTCCATTTGTTACCATTCCCAAAATCTTTATTTTGACTATTTCCTTGGCTATTACCTTGAGGTTTATCTTTCTTTTCTACATTTATGTTTTTAATAATTTCATTTATTACAGTTTGATTTTCTTTTTCCTTTTTACCAAAATCCTCTTCCTTAGAAAGTTCACTATTGTGTTCTAATTTTACAAGTGAATTAACTCCGAACATATCATTTATAGTGTTTTTTAAAAGAACTTCTATGTTTTTATCTCTTAGAATCTTGCACATAAAATCATTACCACACTGAATTTTCAGTATGCCATGCTCAATAATCCTAGAAGATTTTAATAAACTATCCTTGCTGGATGGTTGTGAGGTAGCTATTACATTGACTACATCTACCCAAAACTTATCTGATACATCTTCTATTGTGGCATTTGATACATCTTGGTAACAAATTAACTGTATATCTTCAAAACTACTTAACCGTTTCGAAATAATATTCTTGATTAATAGTGTTTTATAATCATCTATATTCTCAAAAGATTTGATTATTACTCTTAATTTGTTGCTTTTTTTAAGGTATTGAACTCTCAATACCTTAATATCATCTACTAATGTTTGTTCATTAGAATCAAAATCATTTTTTAACATTTCAGCTAGGCTTACATTCATTAGTATTCCTCCTGATGTGACATTTTATAATTTATCTATCTCTCGAAGAAGTTCTTCCACTAAATCTTCTTCCTTAACGGTTTTAATTATTTCACCTTTTTTAAATATAAGACCAATTCCGTTGCCTCCAGCGATGCCAATATCAGCTTCTCTTGCTTCACCTGGACCATTTACGGCGCATCCCATTATTGCAATTTTTATGTTCTTATGGCAATTTGCCAATCTTTCCTCTACTTCATTTGCAATTTTTATAAGATTAATTTGAGTTCTGCCACAAGTAGGGCATGATACAAATTTAATTCCCTCATCAATATAACCTAGTGATTTTAAAATTTCTATGCCAACTTTAACCTCGTCTACTACCTCACCAGTTAGCGATACTCTTATAGTATCTCCAATTCCAAGGGCTAGTAGTGCTCCAATGCCCACACTTGATTTTATTGTTCCTCGCCATGTAGTTCCTGCCTCAGTAACACCTAAGTGCAATGGATAGTCTACCTTGCCTGATATTAATTTATAACTTTCAATCATCATGACTACATCAGAAGATTTTATAGAAATAACTATATCATAAAAATTTAAACTCTCTAATATTTCAACATGTCTTAAGGCACTTTCAACTAATGCCTCTGCGCATACATGACCATACTTTTCAAGAATATCTTTTTCTAGGGAGCCTGAATTAACACCAATTCTAATGGGGATGTTCTTATCACTGGCAGCCTTTGCAACTAATTTTATTTTATCTAGACTTCCAATATTACCTGGATTAATTCTTAATTTAGATATCCCGTTCTCAATAGATTTTAATGCTAGCCTATAGTCAAAATGAATATCCGCAACTAAGGGTATGTGAATCCTTTTTACGATATCTTTAATAGCTTCCGCCGCTAGCATATCAGGCACAGCGCATCGTATAATGTCACAGCCTGCCTCTTCTAACAAAAGAATTTGGTTTACAGTAGCCTCTACATCTCTAGTATCAGTGTTTGTCATAGATTGCACCGCGACTTTTGAATCTCCACCTATATATATATTTCCAATTTTAATCTTTCTAGTTTTTCTTGTTCTTATATCTTTCATAGTCTCCATCTCCTAAAATTTTAGTGGACTAACTATATCCTTTATGACTACGAACACCATAAATGCCATTAAAATCATAAATCCAATATAATTTACAGCTCCAACTTTCTTATCATCTAATTTCTTACCTGATATTATTTCAAATAACAATATAAAAATCCATCCTCCATCTAGTGCTGGGAAAGGTATTATGTTTAATATTCCTAGTTGCACACTTAACATTGCTGTTAACATCATTAAATTTATTATTCCAGTTTGTGCAGCCATTGTTGAAATTCTTATTATACTTATTGGTCCACCTACATCATTTACTGAAACTTGCCCGTGAAATAAGCTCCCCAAAAATCCGAAAATTAGTTTTGATGTGCTAATAGTTTGATTAAATCCATAACTTGCGATTTCGCCAAAGTTCATTTTTTCTTGTGTACCACTGACTCCTATCATATATCTATTTTCTTTCTCGTTTTTAATAGGGGTCAAAGTGATTTCTTTCACTTTTGAATCTCTAAGTATTTCAATATTCATACTTTTCCCTTTAGCAACAGAAAGTTCATTTATAAATTGCTCCCATTTGTCTATACTAACTTTATTAACCTTAGTAATCTTGTCTCCAACTTGCATACCAGCCTTCATAGCCGCACCATTAGGGACTACTTCCCCTATTACTGGCACTATTTTCCCTGTCGTAGCGCCTATAATAGCAAATAAAACCACTGCCAATATTATATTCATAATTGCACCAGCAGAAACTATGCTTAATTTTTGAAGAGGAGTTTTATTGTTGAAAGCTCTCGGATCATCACTGACTTCATTTTCCCCTTCCATCTTAACATAGCCACCAATAGGAAACGCTTTAATCAAATACTCCGTTTCTTTTCCTTTTATTCCAAAAAGTTTTGGACCCATTCCTAGTGAAAACTCATGAACTTTTACTCCATTTAGTTTAGCTAGAGTAAAATGACCCAATTCATGTATTATAATCAAAAGACTAAATGCTAATATAGCCATAATAAAATATGGTATGTTTGCTATAATACTACTCATAATAATTCCCCTTCCTACTCTTTATCATAATTATTTCTTACATATTCCCTTACCCTTAAGTCAATTTCTAAAATCTCTTCTAAACTAGGACTCCTGTGGTACTCAAATTTATTCATACATTTTTCTATAATATATTCAATTTGCAGATACTTTATTTTATAATCTAAAAATAATTCAACAGCTACTTCATTTGCAGCATTCATTATAGCAGGCATATTACCGCCCATTTTCCCTGCACTGTAAGCCAATTTAAGGCATTTAAAAGTATCCATATTCGGCTTTTCAAAAGTTAAATTACCCATATTGTAAAAATCTAATTTATCTATAACTGCCTCATTTCTTTTTGGATAATTAATAGCATATTGAATAGGTAGCCTCATGTCAGTAGCACTTAGCTGTGCTATTACACTTCCATCTATGTATTCGACCATAGAATGTATTATACTTTGAGGATGAACTACCACTTGTATATCTTCATAATCTACACCAAATAACCAGTGTGCCTCTATAACCTCTAGCCCCTTATTCATAAGTGTTGAGGAATCAATAGATATTTTTTTTCCCATATTCCATTTAGGGTGTTTTAACGCCTCTTCCGGTTTTATTTCAATTAATTGCTGTTTGTTTTTACCTCTAAATGGTCCACCTGAAGCAGTTAATATTATTTTATTAACATCTTTTAAGTTATTACCTTGAAGACATTGAAAAATCGCACCATGTTCTGAATCAACTGGTAAAATATTTACATGGTTTTTTTTTGCAGCCTCCATTACAAGGCTGCCTGCTGCCACTAGTGTTTCTTTATTAGCTAAAGCAATATCTTTCCCAGCATGTATAGCTTTTATAGTAGGGACTAGTCCTATCATACCTACAACTGAAGTTACTACAAGATTAACTTCCTCTAGTGTACTTATATAGTTTAAACCTTCAAGTCCCTGCAAAATTTTTGTTGAATAGTTTTTCTCCCTGCAGTATTTTTCAAGTTTTAATGAAGCTTCCCTGTCCATCATGGCAACATATTTAGGTTTAAATTCCTCTATGATGGGTATAATTTTTTCACAATTTGTATTAGCTGATATCCCTACAATATCAAAATTTTGAATATCCTTTCGAATAACATCTAACGTTTGAGTTCCTATGGATCCCGTAACGCCTAAAATAGTAACCTTCTTCATGTAAATCTCTCCATTCGTGTATTACTATAATTAAATCTTCAATTGTGCAGCTATTTGTATTCTTCGAAGCTACAATATTTTTGTTATTTTTTTACAGTTAGTATAAATCTATTTAAAAATAGAGCAAATAAGTCCAAATTTTTCTCCCTTCTATATTGAATATTAACAATTTACGCAAGAGATACACTTGGAGTTTATTGTTCAACAAATTTTCATATTTTCATTAGTTAGTAATTCTTCTATAGCATTTAATATAACATATTTATCTACTAAAATAAAGTAAGTAGCACTATTCCCTATTATACAGAATATTATTTCATTTATAGTATAATTACACAATAAATGAAATAATATTACAATGAAATATAAAATCATATATTACAGCCAATGCCAATTCAACAATTGAGTTAACAATAGCTAGAAATTGCTTTTTGCATTTTGCTCAATATATGATTTTTTAGTGTTATATGAATTTATATTCCTAATACAAATGTAATATAATAAAATGCTACCACTGACACAAATAGAATACTATCAAACCGATCCAAAATTCCACCATGTCCCGGAATAAGGCTACTATAATCTTTAGCTCCTACAAATCTTTTTATAGATGAAGCAATTAAATCTCCAAATTGTCCAAAAACACCACAAGCAGCACCAATTATAGCGTAATGATATAATTCTATAGGAACACCATATTTTGAAATAACAAAACCATAAATCGTGCATCCTATAGTACTTCCAAGGAGACCTCCAATTGAGCCCTCAATTGTTTTATTAGGGCTAACTTTAGGACATAGCTTATGTTTGCCACCTTTTCCTAAAAACCTTCCAGAATAATAAGCTGAGGTATCACAAACCCATGAACAAATAAATATAATCCATACTAAATATCCACCATAGGGTTTAGTATTCGTAAAAACTATAAAGCTAAAAAATACTGCCACATACAAAAATCCAAATATAGTAAGGGCCACATCTATAAAATTATAGTTTGTATAAATTACAGGAATACAAAGTAACAAGAAAATTGTTGCTATCAAAGTGTATATATTAAAACTACTTGAAAAATCATTGCCCATATTTAAGTAATATACTATACACAAAATATATCCTATAAATCCCATTGGCTTATAGTGTTTTTTCCTAGAAACTTTATAGAACTCATACATACCCAAAAGTGAAAGTACCATTACAAGATATTTTAGGTAATCCCCCCCTAAAAATAAAAATATTACTAATGGTGCTAGAATAAGTGCTCCAATATATCTATTATTCATAATTTTCTCCCTTATTTAACCTTTCCAAATCTTCTGTCTCTTTTCTGATAATCTCCTATTGCAAGTGTTAGCTGCTTCTCATTAAAATCTGGCCAATTAATATCCGAGAACCAAAATTCTGAATATGCGCTTTGCCATAGCAAAAAGTTGCTTAATCGTAGCTCTCCACTGGGTCTTATTATAAGGTCCGGATCTGGCATTTCCCTGGTATACATATATTTTGAAAATAGCTCTTCAGTTATTTCATCTTTTGATATTTTTTTACTAATTAAATCTCTTGAAATTTCTTTTACAGCATCTACTATTTCATTTCTTCCGCCGTAATTTAAAGCTAAATTTAAAATTAAGCCCTTATTATTCTTTGTTTTTTCATAGGCATTATCGAGTTCTACTCTACATATCCTTGGTAACTTTGATATGTTACCAATAGAATTAATAACAACATTATTGGCGTTTAATTCCTCAACCTCATTTTTTAAATATTCTACTAATAATTTCATTAGTGAATCTATTTCTTGCATTGGCCTATTCCAATTTTCAGTGGAAAATGCGTACAATGTTAGGTATTTAACCCCTAAGTTGTTACATTCTTTTACGATTTTCCTTATTGCTTCTACGCCAGCCTTATGTCCAAGCGCTCTAGGCAGCTTATGCTGTTTGGCCCATCTACCATTTCCATCCATAATAATTGCAATATGCGCAGGTATCCTCGTCATATCTAACTCAACATTATTACTTGCATTTTTAGTTTTCCTAAAAAAAGCGAATAATTTTTTCAATAAAATTCTCTCCTTTTTACTAGTTATAGTATAATTTTAAATAGAACCTGCATAACTGCAGGTTCTATTTAAAATTATATACTAAACTACCATTATTTCTTTTTCTTTAGTGTCTATCATTTTATCTACTTCTTTAATGAATTTGTCTGTTTCCTTTTGGATGATATCTTCTGATTTTTTCACTTCATCTTCAGTAACTTCATTGTTTTTTTTCAAAGTCTTTATTTTATCATTAGCATCTCGCCTAATAGATCTTATTGCTATTTTAGCATCTTCGCCTGTTTTCTTAACAGTTTTAAGCAGAGTTTTTCTTGTTTCCTGCGTAAGTTCAGAAATAATCAATCTAATTGATGTACCATCATTTGATGGGTTTAATCCTAAATCAGATTTCAATATAGCTTTTTCTATATCTTTCATAGATGATTTGTCCCAAGGCTGAATTAGTAGTACTCTAGGTTCTGGCGCAGAAATATTTGCTAGTTGACTGAGTGGCATAAGACTTCCATAACATTCAACATGAACCCTATCTAACATTTTAGGATTTGCTCTTCCCGCTTTCATACCTTCAAACTCATGTTTTAAAACAGCAATAGTTTTATTCATTTTTTCATCAGCAATACTAATAATTTCTTTAATCATAGAATTCCCTCCATATTATTGTTATTCTTTAATAGAAGCAGTTACTAAAGTACCTATTTTTTCTCCTAAAACTGCTTTTTTTATATTCTCTGGTTTATCAAGCCCAAAAACTAATATAGGTATATTGTTATCCATACATAATGATGTAGCAGTAGAATCCATAACTTGAAGTCCTTTTTCAAGCACGTTTATATAACTTAGCTCATCAAACTTCACTGCGTCATTATATATATGTGGATCCTTATCGTAAACTCCATCAACTTTTTTAGCAAGGAGTATTACTTCAGCTTCTATTTCTGCCGCCCTGAGCGCTGCTGTTGTATCAGTTGAAAAATATGGATTACCTGTACCAGCTGCGAAGATAACAACCCTGCCTTTTTCCAAATGTCTCATTGCTCTTCTTCTTATAAATGGCTCAGCTACTTCCTTCATTTCAATGGCAGTTTGTACTCTAGTTTTCACACCTAGATTTTCTAGTGAATCTTGAAGTGCTAATGCATTGATGCAAGTTGCCATCATTCCCATATAATCTGCAGTAGTCCTGTCCATGCCTTCACCACTTCTACCACGCCATATATTTCCACCACCGACAACTATTCCTATTTCTACACCGAGCTTTACCAATTCTTTTATTTGAAGTGCTATTTCATTTGTAGTATCAAAGTCTATTCCAAATCCTTTTTCACCAGCTAGTGCTTCTCCGGAAATTTTTAACATAATTCTTTTATACTTAGCAATCTCCATAAACATTATACCTCCAAATTTAAAGTATTACTTATTTTAAAAAAGAGAACACTCAGTGTTCCCTTTAATTATTATTTACCTTCTACTTGTCTTCGAACTTCTTCAGCAAAGTCCTCTACCTTCTTTTCTATACCTTCGCCTCTTTCGAATCTTACAAATCTTGTTATCTTTATTTCAGCACCAAGTTTTGTAGATTCTTCTTGAAGATATTTTGTAATACTATAGTCAGCATTTTTAACCCAAACTTGTTCAAGCAAACAAACTTCTTTATAATATTTATTTACTCTACCCATTACCATTTTTTCAACGATTTTTTCTGGTTTTCCTTCATTTAAAGCTTGAACTCTGTATATTTCTTTTTCTTTTTCTAAAGTTTCATGATCAACGCATGTATTATCTAAGAACAGTGGACTAGCAGCTGCAATTTGCATTGCAACATCTTTAGCAATCTGAATTAGAACATCATCTTGTTTATCACAAGCAAGTTCTACTAAAACGCCTATTCTTCCACCACCGTGAACATAGCTTTGAACTACACCATTTTCAATTGCAAACTTTTGAAATCTTCTTACAGACATGTTCTCGCCCAATTTAGCTATTAGTGCTGTAACAGCCTCATTAATAGTAATGGCTTCATTAGCTATGTATTTTTCAGCAATGAATTCATCAATAGTAGTTGAAGTAGTTTGTGCTCCTTGGATTGCTACATTTTTAGCTAGTGTAACAAAGTCTTCATTATCAGCAACGAAGTCTGTTTCACAGTTAACTTCTACAACAGCTCCAACCTTCATATCTTCTGAAATATATGTGCATACTAAACCTTCTGCCGCTATTCTTCCAGCTTTTTTAGCAGCAGCAGCTAATCCTTTTTCTCTTAAAAGTTCAATGGCTTTATCCATATCACCCTCTGTTTCACTTAGAGCTCTTTTACAATCCATCATTCCAGCCCCAGTTCTTTCTCTTAACTCTTTAACCATGCTTGCAGTAATCATTATTTTTTCCTCCTATTCCTATCTAACTTAAAAGGTAAATGAAAGAATTAACTTCCACCTACCCCTCAACTTTTATTCCATAATTATGTTTTAGATAAATATAGTTACTATTCCTATTAAATAAATATAGTTACTATTATTCAGCTAATTGTTCGCCTTGTCTTCCTTCTATAATTGCATCAGCTAATCTTTCAGTTATTAATTTAACTGCTCTTATAGCATCATCATTACCTGGAATTACATAATCAACTTCATCTGGATCACAGTTAGTGTCAACTATAGCAACTACAGGAATTCCAAGAATTTTAGCTTCAGAAATTGCATTTTTTTCTTTTCTTGGGTCTACTATAAATAGAGCTCCAATTTTGTTTGCATCCATGCTTCTGATTCCGCCTAAATTCTTTTCTAGTTTTTCTCTTTCATTTAAAAGTTTACTAACTTCTTTTTTAGGAAGAACTTCGAAAATCCCATCTTCTTCCATTTTATATAATTCTTCTAATCTTTGTATTCTTGTTTTAATTGTTTTGAAGTTTGTTAACATTCCGCCTAACCATCTATTGTTTACAAAATGCATTCCTGATCTTATTGCTTCAAATTTAATAGCTTCTTGAGCTTGTTTTTTTGTTCCTACGAATAGAACATCCTTACCTTCTTCAGATACAGATTTAATAAAGTCATATGCCTCATCGATTTTTCTAACTGTTTTTTGTAAATCGATAATGTATATTCCGTTTCTTTCTGTAAATATGTACGGAGCCATCTTAGGGTTCCACCTTCTAGTTTGATGTCCAAAATGAACACCCGCTTCTAATAATTGTTTCATTGATATAACTGCCATTAATAGTAACCTCCTTGGTTTTTACCTCCATTACCATCATCTTATTGAAGACCAAATATTGGCACCCTTCCATAATTAAGCAATGTGTGTATTTTCTCACTAACTTATTGTATCACATGGTAAATATGTATTCAATGAAAATTTTTAATAAAGTTGAAAACTTTTAATGGGATTAAAAAAATAATGCATTATTAATATCTTCATTTATTACATATTTATACTTTAAGAGCTAAAAAAAACGAGTCAGAGCTTCATTGCCCTGACTCAGTTTATTTTATTTTTTTAAGTTCATCCATTAGTTTCTCATTTAAAATCTTAATATGAGTACCTTTCATTCCAAGTGATCTTGATTCTATTACTCCTGCACTTTCGAATTTTCTAAGTGCATTAACTATAACAGATCTTGTTATTCCTACTTTGTCTGCTATTCTAGATGCTACTAGTAATCCTTCGCTACCATCTAATTCATTAAAAATATGTTGTACAGCTTCAAGTTCAGAATAGGATAAGGTTCCAATAGCAAGTTGTACTACAGCTTTCTTTCTTGCTTCTTCTTCTATCAAATCATTTTTAGATCTCAAAATTTCGAGACCAACTATAGTAGCACTATACTCAACTAAAACTAAATCATCATCTGTAAAGTCTTTATCAAATCTTGCAAGTAAAAGAGTACCTAATCTTTCTCTGTTTCCGTTTATTGGTACAATAGTGGTTATTTTATTTTCTATTGTACATTCCTTACTATCTGCGAATACACAGTTGTCTTTATTAGTAAGATTGGCCTTTGTTTCATTGATATTAAGCAAACTACCATTGTAATCTTCTGGAAACCTCATATTTTTTATAATGTCGTCTTTCATAATATCACATTCGTATCCGCTTGATAAATCATAACCCAGTATTTTACCTCTTCTGCTAATAATGTACACACTACACTGTAATACATCGCTTAGCAAATTACAAATATCATCAAAAACTACAGGCTCTGTTCCTGATTTTTGCAATATTTTGTTTAACATTCTTGTTTTAGCTAATAATGACACAATATTCCTCCTCGTTTATGTTATAAACACAATCTATATTATTTAACCCAACTCATAAAGCAACTTTTTTCAAGAACTACTTCTGAATAGATAAAATTCAAAATATTTAAAATATTAAAAATTTTTAGAATCGTTCGGCCTCTATTTAATAATATCACAGTATTCATGCTATATCAACAGTGTTTTCATAAATTTCGACATAATATTTATGAAGTTTTAGTGAATTGGTTAAATAATAATAATAATAATTTTACTTTTTTTCAGTATTTCCTTCAGTATTTTCCTCTACTTTGTATTCCTTATGCTTACATTCTTTATTAGAACATTCCATATATTCGCCTTTAGTTTTACTATACCTTTTTAACATGTATTCACTACACTCAGAGCATTTTATGTCAGTGGGCTCAAACCAACTTACAAAATCACACTCTGGATAATTGCTACATCCGTAAAACTTAGTGCCCTTCTTACTTCTTCGTTCTAAAATCTTCCCTCCACATTTAGGACAAGGAACTTCTAATTCTTTAGTAATTGCTTTTGTATTTTTACATTCTGGATATCCAGGACATGCCAAGAAATCACCAAATCTCCCATGTTTTATTACCATGAACTTACCGCATTTATCGCATTCTACCTCTGTAACTTCATCTTCAATGGTAATTTTAGCTATCTCTTTTTCAGCAATTTCAATATCCTTTTTCAGTGGTGTAAAAAACTCATTAACTACATTTTCCCATTTTTCTTGTCCTTCTTCTATAATATCTAAATTATTTTCCATTTGTGCTGTAAATTCAATATCTACAATCTGTTTAAAGTATTCACTTACAATGTTATTTACTATATTTCCAAGTTCCGTTACTTCTAATGTTTTTTTGTCTTTTTCTACATATTTTCTACCAAGAAGCGTTGAAATAATTGGCGCATAAGTACTGGGTCTTCCTATTCCATTCTCTTCTAATGTTTTTACTAGGGATGCCTCAGAATACCTTGCAGGCGGCTGCGTAAAATGTTGTTTCCCTTCAGTTTTTTCACTGATTAAAATATCATCTTCATTTAATTCTGGAAGTTTTAAAGTATTTTCCTCTTCGTCCAGCTCTTCATTATATATTTTTCTAAATCCGTCGAAGGCCACTTTAGACCCCGATGCCTTAAGCATATAATCCCCATTGACAATATCTATAGAAATAGTATCAAGCACGCAGGATTCCATTTGACTTGCCACATACCTATTCCAAATCAAGGTATATAATTTGTATTGCGGATCTTTAAGGTTTTTCTTTGCTATTTCTGGTGTTATTTCAACATAAGAAGGCCTAACAGCTTCATGCGCATCTTGTATATTCTTTTTGCTTTTAAATATTCTAGGAGTGTTAGGACTATATTGTTCCCCATATTTATTATTAATAAACTCTTTTGTATTTTTTTGAGCTTCTTCAGATATTCTAGTAGAATCAGTTCTCATATATGTAATTAAGCCTACTGTTCCATACCCCTCTACCTCTATGCCTTCATATAATTGCTGTGCTATAGACATAGTTTTTTTAGTGGGAAAATTAAGTTTTCTATACGCATCTTGCTGAAGCGTACTTGTTGTAAATGGTGGTAGCGGATTTTTATTTTTGGATAATCTCTTTATTTTACCTACAACAAACTCTTTTTCATTAAGTGAATTAATAATAATATCACTTTCTTCTTTAGAATTTATCTCGATTTTCTCCCCACCCTTAGAAGCTAACTTAACATTTAATTTCTGCTTATCTCCTTCTTTAAATAACAGGCATTCTATACTCCAGTACTCTTTAGTGATGAAATTTTCTATTTCCTTTTGTCTATCGCAGATTATTTTAAGCGTAACTGATTGCACACGTCCAGCACTAAGTCCCCATTTAACTTTTCTCCAAAGTATAGGACTAATTTCATATCCAACTAATCTATCAAGTATACGCCTTGCTTGTTGGGCATCCACAAGTGTTTCATTTATTACTCTTGGAGATTTTATGGCATTTTTAACAGCTGTTTTTGTTATCTCATTAAATTCTATTCTACACTTGTCTTTTTCATCTATTTTCAAGGCTTTTGCTAAATGCCAAGCTATAGCTTCACCTTCTCTATCAGGGTCAGTCGCTAAGTAAATTTTGTCGCTTTTTTTTGCTTCTTTTCTTAATTTATCAAGTAGTTCACCCTTACCGCGGATAGTTATATATTTAGGTTGATAATTATTTTCTATATCAACCCCCAATTGGCTTTTTGGTAAATCTCTAACATGTCCCATGGACGCTTCAACTACATAATTACTACCTAAATATTTTTTTATAGTTTTAGCTTTTGCTGGTGACTCAACTATAACAAGTTTTTGTCCCATCTTATCCCCTCCATCAATGTATTATATCTTTTTACTTATATTTTGTTGTTTACTCTTACATAATAGTTTCCTGATAAACATAATATTTCATTTTTAATCTGCATTTCAAATAATACCTCATATAATTGTTTTATGTCAATGTTAGTTATTCTAATAATATCGTTAATATGTAGTGGACTATCATTTATAATGCGATATATCCCACTATGAATTTCATTATTAAAAGACCTTGCAGTGGTTTCCTTTTGATTTTTCATTTCTATTCCAATCAAATTAAATATATCATTTGCACAGGTCAATGGGAAGGCTCCATCCTTAATTAATTTATTTGTGCCTTTACTTTCCTCTGAAAATATAGACCCTGGGACAGCCATAACATCCTTACCTTGCTCAAGAGCCAAATTTGCTGTAATTAAGGATCCACTTTTCTCACCAGCCTCTATTACTATAATAATATCACTTAGAGCACTTATTATTCTATTCCTAAGTGGAAAATTATAGGCATAGGGCGGTGTGCCCGGTAAAAATTCTGAAATAACGCAGCCACTTTGAACTATTTTATTGAAGATTTTATAGTTTTCTTTAGGGTACACTATATCGAGGCCTGAGCCCAAAACTGCACAAGTATAGCCTTCATTACTGAGACAGCTCTCATGAGCAAAAGTATCAATTCCCTTAGCCATTCCACTAATAATATTAATATTATTTGCACATAAATCTCTGCATATAATTTTAGTAACATCCTTTCCGTAATTTGAATACTTCCTTGATCCCACTATAGAAATATTATACCCCTCATTTATAGGCATTATGTTTCCTTTATAAAATAATGAAAATGGTGCATCATCATAATTTTTTAATTTCTTTGGATATTCATCATCATGATAAGAGATAGATTTTATTTCATTAATTTCTAAGTTTCTTTTTACATTATCAATTTCACTTTTATTCCAAGCATTGTTTAAAAGGTCCATTAAATTTTTATTGAAATATTCTGTTTTTTTGTCATGTATACCATAATACCATACTTTTTCTGTATCATGGAAATCATTTATTAATTTTAGCTTAATTTTAGGGGATAATTTTACTAGTGAAAACCATATATCATAATCATTCATTATACTAATATACCTCCAACACATTAAAATTTCTATTAATTAATTTACAGCTGCGAAGCCATTGATTTTCTTCGAAGCTGCAATATGATTAAACTATTCTTTCATCTATAAATTTTCTATATTGCATTGCTTCAATAATATGTATATCTAAGATATTTTTACTGCTATCTAAATCCGCAATAGTCCTAGCTACCTTAAGAATCCTAGAGTAAGCTCTTGAACTTAGACTAAATTTATCATACATTAACTCCATAATATTACTAGCACTATTGTCCAAATGGCAGTATTTTTTAATTAGCTTTTGACTCATCTCTGCATTACAATTAATTTTATCACTCCTGAATCTTTTTTCCTGAATTTTTCTTGCTGCTTCTACTCGTTTTCTAATATTCACAGATTTTTCGCTATTCGCTACACTCGCTATTTTATTATAGGGCAGAAGATTCGCTGCTGTAAAAATATCAATGCGGTCGAGTAGTGGTCCCGAGAGTTTATGCAAATACCTTCGTCTTTCATAGTCACTACAGCTACATTGCTTTTCATAAGAGCCATAATATCCGCATGGACAGGGATTTAAAGCACTTACAAACATAAAGTTTGATGGATATTCAACTGTTCCATTATACCTTGAAATATTGATTTTTCTCTCCTCTAACGGCTGCCTTAATATTTCTATTACATTCTTTTTAAATTCTAATATCTCATCTAAAAACAGTACCCCCTTATGTGCTAAAGAGATCTCTCCAGGTATTATTTTATTTCCACCGCCTACAAAAGCAATTCGTGATATAGTATGATGTGGATTTCTAAAAGGTCTTTGCACAATAATGCCTCCATTACCGGAAAGCATGCCTGAAACACTATAAATTTTAGTAACCTCCAGCGACTCCTCCCGACTTAAGGAGGGTAATATAGTTGGAATCCTCTTAGCCATCATTGATTTTCCAGAACCTGGTGGGCCATACATAAGCAAATTATGACCACCAGCTGCTGCTACTTCAATGGCACGTTTTGAGCTCTCCTGCCCCATAACATCCTCAAAATCTAACTCTTCATTGATTAATATCTCTGTATCATTGCACTGCTTATAAGGCATCAAGTCCTTATAATTAAGAAAATCCACTACTTGATTTAAATTATCTAGTGGATATATTTTAGCCGTTTTAACAAGGCTACATTCTTTTGCATTATCAGTCGGAACAATAAACTTTTCAATATTTTTTTCTATTCCCTCCATGACAACTGGCAATGAGCCTCTTACTTTCTTAAGTCCACCAGATAGTGATAATTCCCCTATAAAAAGATAATCATTAATATCATCAACAATTATTTGTTTAGTTGCAAGCAGGATACCTATAGCTATAGGTAAATCAAATAGAGAGCCTTCTTTTTTCAAATCCGCTGGCGCTAAATTTATAGTTATTCTATGAACTGGAAAATCAAACCCTGAATTTAATATTGCAGAGCGTACTCTTTCTTTTGATTCTTTAACTGAAATATCTGCTAGACCAACAATATTTAGTGCGGGTAGTCCTCTTGTTATATCAATTTCAACGGTAACTATAACTCCTTTAATTCCTGTAAATGCAGCAGACATAATTTGTATCGCCATATTATCACCCTTACCCTTATTATTTCTCATTACATAATTATTGACAAAATAGCATTCAGTAAACTTAATATTAAATTAAATTTACATTTACTTTTAAATTTATGTACATAATTATTAGTACGTAAGTTAAAAAAATATATTTTACTGATTATTAACATTTTGTTGATTTTTATTTTTTTTTAATTTAATATTAAATCCATACAAATTATCGAACTTATGGAAGGATGGTTTATTCATGAAGACTTTCAATAAAGATATTGGAACACTTGGAGAAGATATATCAGAAAATTATTTAAAAAATTTAGGATATAGTATTTTAGAAAAAAATTTCAGATGTAAATGTGGTGAAATCGACCTGATAGCAACAAATAATGGTTACATTTGTTTTATAGAAGTGAAAACTAGATATACAGCGAATTTTGGAATACCCTCCGAATCAGTCATATTTTCAAAGCAGTATAAAATTCATAAAACAGCCCAAGTATATATTTTAAGAAAAAATATTATAGACTCAAATTTTAGATTTGATGTTATAGAAGTCCTACTGAGCCATGATAATAATGATTTTTTAGTTAATCATATCCAAGATGCTTTTCAATTATGATTTTAGGAAAAATAACAAAAAAAAACAAATGCACTTTTATAATTTTAAAGTGCATTTGTAAATTTTTTGTTAATTATTATTATTATTATTATTATTTTCTAGAATATTTCTTAAAAAACTTTCTCTATGTATTGGAGTAGTTCCATATTTTTTTATAGCAAGCACATGCTCCTGCGTTCCGTACCCAACATTTCTATCAAACCCATAATTTGGGTATAAATCATGATACTTAAACATCAGTTCATCTCTATATACTTTTGCAATTATAGAAGCACAAGCTATACTTATACTTTTAGTATCTCCTTTTATTACAAACTCATTTAAATTCGAGAAGTTTTTTATTTTGTAGCCGTCAGATAAAACTAAATCTGGCACAATAGAAATCTCATCACAACTGTCTAAAAATACTTGATTATTGCAAAAGCCAATACCCTTTTCATCAATAAGGTTATTGTCAATAGCAATAATTTTATAGGCTAGGGCTTTTTCTTTAATAATATAAGATAGTTCTTTCCTTACAGCTATTGACAATTTTTTAGAATCGTTTGCTCTTAGGATTAAATCTTTCTCCTCATTCGCTTCTAAATCTAATATTACAGCCGCTGCTACTATGGGGCCCGCTAGAGGACCTCGCCCTACTTCATCAACTCCAGCAATGTATTTATAGTTACCAAAGCTTCTATCAAATTCGTACATTTTTTTAACTCTCTGAAATTCCTTTTCTTTTAACTCAGTGCTTTTATACATTTTATTCCCTAATTTTTGAACAGTCTTCCTATGATCTTGCACGAGCATTTCAATTATACTTGCCCTATTAATATATTTGATATCGTTTTCAATTTTTAACACATAACTAGATATTTCACTATAGCTCATGTTTGAAAAATCAATATTAAACTCCATAGCATTTTCTCCTTAATACTTTATAAATTGTCTTGATTAATTTTGTAAAAAAAGACAACCTTCCGTTATTCCCTTAGTAGATAGCAATTGTTTATTGTAATCTACTTTTAAACAGAAAGTTGTGTATTTAATAAATTTAAAATTAAATATGATTATCCTTTATAATATTTAAACTTATTCTACTCTTTCTAAAGATATCGGTCCTAATTTTCCACCTCTAAATTCATCTAAAAGCATAACTGCCACTCTATTATAGTCAATATTACCCCTAGATATTACAGATCCCCTTTTTTTAGCTATATTATCTAGATTGTCTATAGGATTCTCCATAATTTCTGTAAGTTTATATCTTTCCATTAATCGCTCAGCATTATTAGTTTGAAGTCTTTCTACTAATCTGAGTGCTAATTCCTCTATATCTATGACTTCATCTTTTACCGCACCTGTAAATGCCAAATTAAGTCCAACTGTCTCGTCTTCAAATCTAGGCCATAATACACCTGGAGTATCCATTAGCTCTATTCCTAAGCTAGTTTTTACCCATTGCTTGCTTTTAGTAACTCCTGGTCTATCTCCCGTTTTAGTAATGTTATTTTTCCCTAGTTTGTTTATAAAAGAAGATTTACCAACATTAGGTATACCAACTACCATAACTCTAGTAACAATATTCACTAACCCTTTTTTCCTTTGTCTATCATGCTTTTCTTTCAATAATTCATCAAGAGTAATCTTTATCATTTTTAGCCCTTGACCAGTAATACAATTCACAGCCAGTGGCTTTACATTATCAGTTGTTAGTTTTTCTATCCATTGTTTAGTCACTTTATCTTCAGCTAAATCACATTTGTTTAATAAAATTACTCTAGGCTTATCTTTGCAAATCTCATCGATTTGTGGGTTGGCACTTGATTTAACTATTCTTGCATCTCTAATTTCTATTACAGCGTCAACAAGTTTTAAACTCTCTTGAATTTGTCTCCTCGTTTTCGCCATATGCCCTGGAAACCAATTTATGGTCATGCTCATATTATCGAATCCTTTCCGTACTATTTAATGGATAAAGCCTTATATAGGCTTTTCCTTCTTAAAGCAACCTAAAAATAAAAAGGGACTTTACAGCCCCCCCAATTTTATCTCATTCTTTCTTTAACTTTTGCAGCCTTACCAACTCTATCTCTTAAGTAGAATAGTTTAGCTCTTCTAACTTTACCTAATCTTACGATTTCAATTTTCTCAATAACTGGAGCGTTTACTGGGAATGTTTTTTCAACACCAACACCAGATGCTACTCTTCTTACTGTGAAAGTTTCTCTTAAACCGCCGTTTTGTCTCTTAAGAACGGTTCCTTCGAATACTTGAACTCTTTCTTTGTTACCTTCACTGATTTTGATGTGAACCTTAACAGTATCACCTACACTAAAGTTTGGTAAGTCTGTTCTAATTTGTTCTGCTTCTATTGCTCTTATAATTTCTAACATGTGCATTCCCTCCTTAAAGTTTTATTGTGACGTTCATGCCCTTATAATATGACAGAGGACCGCCCGTACTAGCACAAGGTACATTCTATCATATATATATATATATATCAACATAAAAATATCTTTTATGCACATATATAAGGTATTTTTTTTATTTGATTTTAAATAAATCACTGTTGTTTATACTATTTTTTCGGCTTCCTTGCACAATAGTTTTTTATCTTCCTTAGTGAGTTTAAGTTTTTGGAACATATCCGGTCTTTTTTCTTTAGTTATTAAAAGAGATTGCAATCTTCTCCACTTTCGTACATTTTCATGATGTCCCGAGGTCAATACCTCTGGAACCACACTACCCTCAAAACATTCCGGTCTTGTATATTGAGGATACTCTAATACTCCATCATAAAAAGATTCTTCTGTGTAGCTCTCCGCGGAAGATAGTACCCCTGGGATTAACCTACAAATACTGTCCACTATAGGAATACATGCCATCTCTCCACCGGTCAAAACATAATCACCCAGCGAAAGCTCCATATCTATATAATCATAGGTTCTCTCATCAATACCTTCATAATGACCACATATAAATATTAATTCACTTTCCGTACAGAGTTGCTTTGCAATTTCTTGAGTAAAAGTATTCCCTCTTGGTCCCAAAAATATTACCTTTCCGCCATTATGCAATTTAACATCCTTTATACAATCAACTAGTGGCTGAGCTAGCATTACCATTCCCGCTCCACCACCATAAGGATAGTCATCTACTTTTTTATGCTTATTTAAGGCATAATCCCGAATATTATGAGGTGAAATATCCAGTATATTTTTTTCTATAGCTCTTCCAATCATACTGTGATTAAAAATTTCAAACATTTCAGGAAATAGAGTTAATATATCTATTTTCATTCTAGCCAATCATTCACTGGTTTAATTATTATTTCACGCTTTTCAATATCTATACTAACCACAATATCCTTAAGTACTGGAATAAGCACTTCTTTTTTCCCCTTAACCCAATATACATCATTACCTGGTGTATGAAGAACATCAAATACTTTTCCGAGTTCTTCCCCAGCATCGTCGAAAACACTGCAATCTATCAAATCAGCTACATAATAGCTACCCTCTGGCAATTTAATAGCATTTTCACGACTAACCATCAAATACTTGTTTCTATATAGTTCTGCCTGTTCTATGGTATCTATGCCTTCAATTTTTAGTATTGCTTTATCTGCTTGAAGTTTACAACCTTCAATTTTTCTGATTTCCCCATCAATATACACACTTTTTAATTCTTTAAATCTTTCAAGTGAATCAGTTAATGAAAAAACTTTAACTTCACCCTTTAACCCATGTGTTTTACCAATCTGACCTACACTCATAAAATCTTTCATTTAAAACCCTCCTTTCAATCTTGCTTATATGCATAACTATAATTTAAAAATCATTTTTAAATGCTCTTGTAGATAAACCCCCGATATTTAATTAAAATAAGAGTTAGGCTGAACCTAACTCTTACTTTATTTCAACAACTACTTTTTTGTTTTCTTTAACAGCAGCTGCCTTTACAACAGTTCTAATAGCTTTAGCTATTCTACCCTGTTTCCCTATAACTTTTCCCATATCCTCATGGGCAACAGATAATTCAAGGACTACCGTATGCTCATGCGCTACTTCGTTTACTACTACCATTTCGGGTTTATCAACTAAAGACTTTGCCAATACTTCAAGTAACTGTTTCATGGAAAACTCCTCCATTCATTACTTACAAACTTTTCTAGTTGACTGCTATTTTATTAAGTAATCTCTTAACTGTATCAGAAGGTTGTGCACCATTCTTAATCCAACTAGCTGCTTTTTCAACATCGATTTTAATAGTTGTTGGCTCTGTTGTTGGGTTGTAGTATCCTATTTCTTCGATAAATCTTCCATCTCTAGGTGCTCTTGAATCTGCAACTACTACTCTATAAAATGGAGCATGTTTAGCACCCATTCTTTTTAATCTTATTTTAACTGCCATGTATATCACCTCCTTAAATTTATTTATTACAATTTTTTTATTAAAAAGGCATTTTACCAAACAACCCTTTTTTACCTGGTTTTTGGAATCCCTTTGCTTGCTTCATCATTTTCTTTGCCATTTCAAAATCTTTTAAAAGTTTATTTACCTGCTGTACCAAAGTACCTGATCCATTAGCTATTCTCTTTTTTCTAGAAGAAGAGCTACTAATCATACTAGGATGTTTTCTTTCTAATGCAGTCATTGATTTTATAATAGCTTCAACCTTTCCCATATCTTTTTCGCTTTTAGAAAAGTCTACTCCCTGCAATTCCTTTTTATTAGCACCAGGCATCATTTCCATTAATTTATCTAATGGTCCCAGTTTTTTCATTTGTTGTATCATTGATAAATAGTCTTCTAGATTAAATTCTTGAGAAAGCATTCTGCTACCAAGTTCTTTTGCTTCATTTTCATCTATAGACTGCTGTGCTTTTTCAATTAATGAAAGTACATCTCCCATACCAAGTATTCTTGACGCCATCCTATCAGGATAGAATACTTCCAAATCATTCATTTTTTCACCAATACCAACAAATTTTATAGATTTGCCAGTTATAGCTTTGATAGATAGTGCTGCCCCACCTCTTGTATCTCCATCTAATTTAGTCAAAATGACTCCAGTTATATCTAGTTGTGAATTAAAGCTATCTGCAACATTAACTGCATCTTGGCCTGTCATAGAATCTACAACAAGTAGTATTTCACTTGGTCCTACACTTGATTTTATATTTTGAAGTTCTTCCATTAGATTTTCATCTATGTGAAGTCTTCCTGCTGTATCAATTATAACTACATTATTACCATTCTCCTTGGCAAAGGCTAAGGATGCTTTTGCAATATCTACAGGACTAACCTTGTCTCCCATAGTAAATACTGGAATATCAATTTGTTTTCCTACTACCTGCAATTGTTTAATTGCAGCTGGTCTATATACATCACAGGCAACCAACAATGGTTTTTTGTTTTTCTTTTTAAAAGAAAGAGCAAGTTTTCCACCCATTGTAGTTTTACCAGCACCTTGAAGACCTACGAGCATTATAATTGTTAGCCCATTTATAGAAAACTCTATTTTACTTTCTGAATTACCCATTAAACTAGTTAGCTCATCGTTAACAATTTTGATAACCTGTTGCCCAGGTGTTAAACTTTCTAACACTCCATTACCTAAACACTTTTCACTAACATTTTTCACAAAATCCTTAACTACTTTATAATTAACATCTGCTTCAAGCAATGCTAATTTTACTTCTCTCATAGCGTCTTTAATATCTTTTTCAGAAAGCTTACCCTTACCTTTTAATTTTTTTATGGTATCCTGTAACTTAGAAGATAATCCTTCAAATGCCATAATAAACCTCCTAAATATTTTCACTGATCCGGGCTTTTATATCATATATAAGTTGATTCATTTTTTCATCTTTTATATCAATTTGCAAATTATCTAATTCTGATATAATGTTTGTTAATGTTTCTTTCAGTTTGTGATCTTTATTTAATAATTTCAATTTTTCTTCATATACTAAAAGCATCTTTTCACATGTTTTAATTGTATCATGGGTAGCTTGCCTGCTAGTATTATTTATTTCTGCTATTTCTGATAGTGACAAATCATTATTAAAATACAAATCCATTATATCCTTTTGCTTTTCAGTAAGCAATTCACCATAAAAATCAAATAATAGGGAAATTTCAAATCTTTTTTCCATTTAATCACCCTGCTCACAAATCATATAATATCAGAATTTGAATACTGTGTCAAGTAGTTTTACTTAACAGCGCAATATTTTTAGAAAATTAAAATAGTGCCTCTACAAAATCTCTTGAATTAAACTCTTGTAAATCATCTATACCTTCACCAACTCCTATATATTTTACAGGAATATTTAGTTGTTTTTTTATCGATATTACAACCCCACCTTTTGCAGTACCATCTAATTTAGTTAATATTATGCCATCTATAGGACATATTGCCATAAATTGCTTAGCTTGTTCAACACCGTTTTGCCCAGTAGTCGCATCAAGCACTAATAAAGTTTCCATATTAGCCTCAATAAACTCCCTTTTAATCACCCTATTTATTTTTGAAAGTTCATCCATAAGATTTTTTTTATTATGAAGTCTACCTGCAGTATCACAAATTAGCACATCAACCTTTCTTGCTTTGGCTGCTTGAACAGCATCAAAAACTACAGCAGCTGGATCAGAGCCCTCTTGATGCTTAATGAGTTCCACACCTGCTCTATTGCTCCAAATCTCTAACTGTTCAATTGCCGCTGCTCTAAATGTATCTGCTGCAGCAATGAGAACTTTATATTTCTCAGCTTTGAGCATTGTCGCGATTTTACCAATGGAAGTAGTTTTTCCAACTCCGTTAACACCAATTATCAAAAGGACTTTTGGTAGATTTCTAGTATTTATTGAATTTTCACTTTCACCTAATATCTCAATTAAAACTTCTTTTAAACAGGGTTTAATTTCTGTTGGATCTTTTATTTTATTTTCTTTTACCTTCTTTTTAAGTTCGTCAATGACATAAATAGAAGTCTCTACACCTATATCTGCTGTTATTAATATCTCTTCTAGTTCCTCATATAATTCATCATCAATTCTAATGGCTAAGTTTAATACTTCACTAACTTTTTCTGTTATGCTATTTCTAGTTTTAGTTAGTCCATCTTTTAGCTTATCAAAAAATCCTCGCAGCATTTTTAATCCTCCTTTTAGGCCTTATCGTTACTATCACTAATTTTTTTACTTATTAAAATCTACAGATACTATTTTCGATACTCCTTTTTCTTCCATGGTAACGCCATATAATACATCACTAGCTTCCATAGTTCCTTTTCTGTGAGTTATTATAATGAACTGAACATTATCAGAGAATTTCGTTAAGAATTCAGCATATCTAACTACGTTTGCATCGTCCAGAGCTGCCTCAATTTCATCTAAAATACAAAAAGGTGTTGGTTTCATTTTTAAAATTGCAAATAATAATGCAATTGCTGATAAAACTTTTTCTCCACCAGACATTAAACTTATGTTTTGAAGTTTTTTCCCTGGTGGTTGTACGTTAATATCAATTTTAGCTGTAAGTTCATCGCCCTCTGTAAGTATTAAATCCGCACTGCCACCCTTAAACAATTCCATGAAGGTTTCATGGAAATTTTGCCTTAGTATCTCAAAGTTTTCTGAAAATATTTCCTTCATTTTTTTAGTCATTTCACAGATTACAGTTAATAATTCATCTTTAGCTAATATTAAGTCTTGTTTTTGGACATCCATAAAAGTAAATTTCTCTTTTACTTCTTTATACTCTTCAATTGCACCTACATTAACTTTACCAAGTTTTGATATGTTTCCTTTTAATGCTAAAATTTCCTTTTTAAGCTTATCAATGTCGTCAATTTCATATTTAAATTCTAACGCTTCTGCATAGGTTAATTCAAAGTCTTCATTCAATTTCTGGTAATAATTATCCTTTTCCATTCCTACTTTTTCAAGAATTAGCTCACATTTATACAAATCTTTTTCGCTTTTTTCTAGGATTTGGGAAACATTTTCTAACTGTTCCACGTTTATTTTTATTTTATCTTTGATTTTAATCCTTTGAATTTCACTGGCTTCAAAGTTTTTTTCCATATTTTCTAATGTGGTCAGTATTTCATTGGCTTTTTCTTCACTATTTTGAATTGAATCTGCGCTTGTTTTCTTATTTATCATTGCTTCTTGTATTTCCTTGGAGCAAACAATTATTTTATTATTATATACTAAAATTTCTTCGTTTAGCCTTTTAATTTCAGAAACCTTATTGCGTATGGTTTCGTCAATTCCAGCTTTTTTTATCTTTGCATCAATAATTGATGCTTTAATATTCTCAATTTCTTGCAATTTATCTTTTAATGTAAGTCCCACATTACTTTGGTTTTGTTGTATTTCATCTTTTACACGTGCCAATTCACAAACAGATACATTCTTCTCATCTACTTCACTATTATCAATTTTTAATTTACTCTCTTCTGACAATTTTTCAGTATCTAAAGTCATTATATTATTTTTCAGTCTATTTGTTTCATCTTCTAATGTATTTATTTTAGCTTCCATTTTTGTCTTTTCAATATTCTCAAAATGAGCCTCGTCCTTTAAGTTTATATTTTCTTTTTCTAACCTTAAAATTTCAGATTTACTTTGTTTTATTTTCTCTAAATAAATAATCGATTCACTTTTTAAGGTATTTAAATCTTTAGCCAGTTCTTCTATCTCCCTTTTTCGCCCAATTATACTTGAGGTTTTTGAATATACACTCCCACCAGTTAATGATCCACCCAGATTTATCACTTCTCCTGATAATGTAACAATTTTATATCTAAAATTATTCCTTTTAGATATGTATAGGGCTGAGTCCATATCTTTACATATAATTGTTCTGCCAAGTATAAAAGAAATAACTTCACTAAACTTTTCGTCAAAGCCTACTAGCTGGTTTGCAATTCCAACATAGCCTGGACTATTTTTAGTTTCATTATCAATTGTGAGCATTTTACCTTTAATTATATTCAACGGCAAAAAGGTTGCACGTCCAAGATTATTTGATTTCAAATAACTAATTAACAGTTTTGCCACAGTTTCATCTTTAGTTATCATGTGTGATATTGAACCGCCTAAAGCAATTTCTATTGCTACTTCCAATTCTTTTTCTACTTTTATAACTTCGCCCAGTACAAAACACTCATGAATGTTACCTACCTTGCCTTCATTAATATGTTGCATTAAATTTTTTACTGATTTATTATAACCTTCATGTTTTTTTTCTAAAGTTGTCAATACATTAAAATTAGCTTCAGTTTTGTTTATTTTAAAATTATAATTTTTCATTGTTATTTCATCATTGTTTAGCATGTTTTGAAGTTTAGTAATCTCTCGCTTATTTTCCGAAAGCTGATTTTCATAATGGAATATTTTCTCTTTAAATTCTTCCATTTTACTTTGAAACATTATTTTTATATTTACATTGCTTTTTATTGAATTATTAAAGTTTTCAATATTATTTTTCAAAAGTTCTACTCTTCTTTTAGCAACCTCTATATTATTATTTAAAATTAATAATCTATTGGTAAGTAAAATAGTTTTAGAAGTATTGTTTTGCTCTTCATCCTTAAGAGATTGCGCCTGCGCACTTTCAACTGCTATATTTTCTTGAATAACTTTAATTTTCATTTCCTCAGTCTGAATTTTTTCTTCTATTTCTATTTGAGTATTTTTTATATTACTTAAAGAATTCTCCAGTCCATGTAAATTAACTTTAAAATCCGATAATTTTTCATGAATGCCATCGCTGTCCTTTGATGTTTTATCTATAAGCTTTACTAAATTTTCTATTCTTTCCTTTAAAATATTTATTTCAGAGATACTATTCTGATAAATTAATTTATTGTTATAATATAATTGCTTTTCTTCCTGATTCTTAATTTCAAATTTTTCAAGCTCACCGTTCCAGTATTCAACATCCTTCTTTAATTGGTTTTTTTCTTCTGTAATATTTATAACTTCTAACTTTAATCTAGAACATTCACCTTGAGTGTTTTTAATTTTTTCTTCCACTTTATTTATAGCATCAATAATTAGGCTAACCTCTTTGCTTTTTAACTCTTCAAAAAATTTCAGAAATTTCTTAGCCTTTTCACTCTCAATCATTAATGGTTCTAATCTTTCTTCATAAGTACTTAAAATATCTTCTATTCTAATAAGATTCTGCTGAGTGATGTCCAATCTCTTTTCTGCTTCTTCTTTTCTGCTTTTAAATTTTACAATCCCAGCAGCCTCTTCAAACAACTTTCTTCTTTCTTCAGTTTTTCCACTTAAAATAGCATCAATTTTACCTTGACCAATAATTGAGTATCCTTCTTTTCCTATGCCTGTATCCATAAAAAGCTGTTGAACATCTTTTAATCTACAAGATGTATTGTTTATTAAATATTCACTTTCTCCTGACCTATATAATCTTCTGGATATGGTCACATTAGAATAATCAATATCTAATTCGCAATCACTATTATCTAGTGTCAAAGCAACCTGCGCAAGACCAACGGGTTTCCTAAACTGTGTGCCCGCAAATATAACGTCCTCCATCTTATCTCCTCTTAGATTTCTTACACTTTGTTCTCCAAGAACCCATCTAACAGCATCAGAAATATTGCTTTTACCACTACCATTAGGTCCTACTACCGCTGTAATGCCCTTTTTAAATGTTAACTCTGTTTTATCTGCAAAGGATTTAAATCCTCGTATTTCAATAGATTTTAAAAACATGATAACACTCTCCTATTTTACCTAAATAACATGGGTAATACAAAACTTAATGTAAAAATTATAATCAATCCATAAATCATTACCTTTGTATATTTTTCTCTTTTTTTCTTTTTCATAATTCACCTCATATTTTGATTTTATGCTTTTCTTTAATATAAAAAAAGAAAAATATATATTACTACAAATTAATTAAGCGTAATATAAACTTTCTTTACTGTGCTAAATGTTAGAACTTATATATCTAATTTATAAATTAATTCTATTATATAGTTTATAGCATTTACATGAAAATATCAATTGTTAGACTAAGAATAAATTAAGAAAACCGTGCATGCACGGTTTTTTTATCTTGGTTCAACTATAAATTTTATTGCTGTTCTTTTTTCTCCATCTATTGTTATTTCTACAAAAGCAGGAATTACTACTAAGTCAATACCATTGGGTGCAACAAACCCCCTAGTAATGGCAATAGCTTTTACTGCTTGATTAACTGCTCCTGCACCTACAGCTTGTAATTCAGCAATTGAATTCCCCCTTAGTGCTGCCGCTAATGCTCCTGCTACTGATTTAGGTTGTGAATTTGCTGATACTTTTAATACTTCCATATATATTACCCCCTACTGAATTCCTTATTACAAATACTATAGAAACTATATTCTATACAATAAATTAAAATCCTTCTTTATATTTCGAGTGTGCATATTCAGATATACTAATATTAATACATTTTTCTCCAATATATACACTAATATTTCCACGTTCTATGGTAATATCTTGAAATACCTCTATTAAATTTGTACCTATTTGTTTCTTTATGTCATAAAAAAAGCTTTTGCCATTAGCATAAAGTTTTGAAATATCTTTTGGATTTATTTTAACTGAAACTGTATTAACAGTATTATCATTTTTAATATTACTGCTGATGACATCATGTAGTATGTCATTATATATACTACCTTCAACGAGTTCTCTAAATGCTGGATGAAATGGCCCGGAAACCAAATCATTCCCCTCAGAAATTTCCTCAGTGGGTTGTAATCCTATTCTAATAACATTTATTTTGTTTGACATCATCATAAGATAAATTATTTTACTTATATTTATTGCTTCACTTAGTGAATAAGGTTTAAATGTTTGATTTTTATACATTTTTTCCATTGGTGTATCTTTAATTACAAGAGCAGGATATATTCTACAAATATCTGGTTTAAGAGCAATAACTCCTTTCGCTGTATCTATGTCTTTGTTTATATTATCTCCTGGTAGCCCTATCATAATTTGATGCCCCAAGATAAACCCATATTGCTTTATAAGTTTCGATGCGCGCTCCACATCTTCCGCAGTATGCCCTCTGCCTGATTTCAATAGTACTTCCCCGTCTAAGGACTGGACTCCTAGTTCTATAATATCTACAGTGTATTTTTTAAGATTTTGCAATATACTATCATCGATATAATCCGGTCTTGTAGACAATCTTATAAATTTTATTTTATTACTATCTTTAAACTTCTTTGCAACAGTTAAAAGCTCTACCTGCTTTTCTGTTTTTATAGCTGTAAAAGTTCCTCCAAAGAATGATACCTCAATAATAGCATCATCATTGTTTATTGTTCTTAAGTATTCATTTACTGTTCTATCCACATATGCTGCGTCAACTTTTACTTTTGTGCCTGTTATGCTATTTTGATTGCAAAACACACAATCATGTGGACAACCTTCATGTGGTACAAAAATCGGAATTATGTAATGCAAATTACTCATGCATATCCTCCTGACTTGCAATAACTTCTTTGGCTGCATTTTGCTCTGCCTCTTTTTTACTAAGTCCTTGACCTGAACCACTTACAGTTCCATTTATTGATACATTAACAAAAAATTTCCTTTTATGTGGTGGTCCTTCAAATTTTACAAGTTCATAGCAAATATGCACTTCTCCATTTTGCTGTAATATTTCCTGAAGCTTAGTCTTATAGTCCAAAACTATCTCATTACTAATCGCTTTATCAATAGTTGATTTAAAGTTCTTAAGTATAAAGGACTTTGAATACTCTATTCCGGTGTCTAAATATATAGCGGCAATGACAGCTTCAACACAATCTGCCAATATTGAAACTCTATTTCTACCGCCAGTAATTTCTTCGCCTTTGCTCATGTTCATGTACATTCCGAGTTTCCAGGCGTTTGCAATATCGCACAGTGAATTTTCACAAACAATTAGAGATCTAATTTTAGTTAAATAGCCTTCATACTTTTCAGTAAAATTAATGTATAAATATTCGGATATTACAAGTTGTAACACCGAATCCCCTAAGAACTCAAGTCTTTCATTAAATTCAACCTTTTTTTTCTGATTTGCAAAGGAACTATGGGTTATTGCAGTTTTTAATAACTCCTTATCACTAAAATTTAATTCCAGTTCATTCTCAAGGTTCTGTAATTTTATATCGCACTTCATAAATCATTGCTCCTTTTAGGAAGTTTATTTAAATATCTTTTGTTTACATTCACCTTAGCCCTATATATCAAGTTTATTATTCAATTTACTCCATCACACCTAATATAATAACTAGACTTGATTTTTATAATAAATTCAAAAATAAGTTTGAAAAAGCTAAAGGCCCGCAATACTGCGGAGCCTTATATTATTCTTCAGTGTGGGCTTTAATATATTCTACTACATCGCCGACAGTGGCAATTTTCTCAACATCTTCATCAGGAATCTCTATATCGTATTCTTCTTCCAATGCCATAATTAATTCAACAATATCAAGAGAGTCAGCGCCTAAATTATTCATAAAAGATGATTCCATTTTTATTTCTTCTTCATCTATACTTAACTGTGATGCTATAGTAGCTCTAATTTTTTCAAACATAATATTTTCACCTCCTTAACTTTTTTTAAATAGCTATTACAAATTACTACTTACATTCTTTTCTTGCTCAGAGGATTTTTCAATTTCCAATTTTAATTTTTCTACCACATTATTATCATAAAATATTGTAGCCTGTTTTATTGCATTTTTAAATGCTTTGGCGTCTGAACTTCCATGAGCTTTTATACAAATCCCATTTACACCCAGAAAGGCAGCCCCACCATATTCTTTATAGTCAAAATCCAGTTTAAACTTTTTAAACACAGGTTTTAATAGCAAGCCTCCAAGCTTGGTTCTAAAAGAACTCATTATGCCAGTTTTTAATATATCAAATATATTAGCAACTGCACCTTCATATAATTTTAATATTACATTTCCTACAAATCCATCACACACCAAAATATTAATGTCTCCAGTCGGTATTTCTCTTGCTTCCACATTACCTACAAAATTTAAATTTGCCTCTTTAAGTAGTTTATGAGCTGATTTAGAAAGTTCGTTACCCTTCTCCTCTTCTGTACCTATATTTACAAGGCCCACAGATGGATTAGCTATTTTTAGAATATTTTCAAAATATGTTTTCCCCATAAGTCCAAATTGAACTAAATAATGAGGCTTACATTCTGCATTGGCTCCACAATCAATTATCATAAAAGGACCACTTTTTCCCGGCATTATAGGTGCAAGCGCCGGTCTATCTATGCCTTTTATTCTTCCTACTATAAGCGTACAACCAGCTAAAAAAGCACCAGTACTTCCAGCTGAAATAATAGCATCTGCATCGCCACTTTTTACAAGATTCAAGGCTTTTACGAGGCTAGAATCCTTTTTGCGCTTAATTGCCATTACTGGATGTTCACTTGTACTAATAACTTCCTTTGCATCAATAATTTTTATTCTATTAGAATCATAGGTATATTTCAATAGTTCTTCGCAAATTAAATCCTCAGCACCAGTTATTAAGATATCTATATCATACTCTTTTATTGCCGCAATGCAACCTTCAACCACGGCACTTGGAGAAAAATCTCCACCCATTCCATCTACAACAACTACCATTTTAAACCCTCACTTTGAATTTGCCTTATAAATAAATATAATATATATAAATACAAATAAATATTTATATATATTATATACTATAAAGCACAAATATTTCTAGTATTTTTAATACTAGAATAAAATATAATTATATTTTATTTACCATAATTATATTTAAATAATAAAAAAAAAGTCTTTCGACTTTCTTTTTATTTTGGTTCCATAACAATAACTTCTCTATTTTTGTAATAACCACAGTTTTTACATACTCTGTGAGCAAGTTTCATATCGTGGCACTGAGGACACTCAACTATTCCTGGTAAACCAAGTTTAAATGTTTGCGCTCTTCGAGAATCTCTTCTACCTTTAGAAAATTTTCTAGCTGGATTTCCCATTGTAACACCTCCTTAATCAGTTAAAAACAATTCTTTTAATTTTGCCAACCTTGGATCAACATCCTCATTTGCACATTTGCATGTACTATGATTTAAATTAATTCCGCACTGATGGCATAATCCTTTACAATCTTTACTACAAAGTTTTTTTATAGGTAACATAGAAATGATATTATTTTCCACGATTTCATCTAAATCTAATCTATCATTATTAATAAAAATAATATCCTCATCTTCACTCTTTAGAGTTTTCGACAGTTTTTCATTTAATTCAATATGTATTGAATGTGAAAAGGTCTCAAGACACCTAGAACAAGCAAGCAATAGTTCTGTCTCAATACTTCCAGATAAATCAATTTCATCACCTATAGGTTTTAAAATCAAATCTAACTTAACTGGTTTAGAAAATTGTACAAATTCATTATCATAGAAAAACTTATCTTTTTCTAAATCTAATTGAATTTTTTTCCTTGTGTTTTTATTACTAAATAATTCTGAAACATCTATTACCATACTATCCACTCTGAAAAACTAAATGCCATTTAGTTTATTCTCATATAAAGGAAATCTTTATACATTGTATAATAAATATACAGCTCGAGCAAAGCTTCTGCGTCCCTCCTAACTAAATAGTTTTTTACTTACATCAAACACAGACTATTATATAAACAATGCAGTAAAAAGTCAAGATTTATTTATCATAGAAATTAACAATAATTTTATTAAAGTCACTATTTTATTAAAGCTTCAGTGTCTCTTGCAATTACTAATTCTTCATTTGTTGGTATAACAAATATTTTAGTCTTAGAATCTTCTGTATTTAATTCTACAGCTTTTCCACGAACCTTGTTTTTTGATTTATCTAAAATTGCTCCCAAAAATTCTAGTCCATTACATACGTCTTCTCTTGTTTCTGGAGAGTTTTCACCAAGTCCAGCTGTGAATATAATTGCATCTACTCCACCCATTGTTGCAGCATAAGAACCTATATACTGTTTAACTTTATAGGTAAATATATCAAGTGCCAACTGCGCTCTATGATTTCCCTCTTTCCAAGCAGCTGTTTCTATGTCTCTAAAGTCACTACTAACACCAGAAATTCCCAGAACCCCTGATTTTTTGTTCATCAAATCATTTGTTTCATCAATTGTTAATTTCAATTCCTGCATTATATAAGTTATTATAGCTGGATCTATATTTCCACATCTAGTTCCCATAGCTATTCCTTCAAGTGGTGTGAATCCCATACTTGTATCTACAGATTTACCATTTTTTATAGCACAAACGCTTGCTCCATTTCCTAGGTGACAAGTGATTAATTTTAGATCTTTTATGTCTTTACCCATCATTTTTGCAGCTTTTGCTGAAACATAGTTGTGAGATGTTCCGTGGAATCCATATTTTCTAACTGCATACTGAGTATAAAGTTCATATGGAAGTGGGTATATATATGCAACTTCTGGCATGGTTTGATGGAAGGCAGTATCAAATACAGCTACCATAGGTGTCTTTGGCATTAATGCGCTACAAGCATTTATTCCAATTATATTAGCTGGGTTGTGAAGTGGTGCAAGTTTTGCACATTCTTGAAGGTTCCTCATTACTTCATCTGTAATTATAACAGAATGAGCATATTTTTCTCCACCATGAACGATTCTATGCCCTACCGCGCCTATTTCAGATAACTCTGCGATAACACCATGTTCCCCCTCTATTAGAGCTCCAAGCACTAATCTAATAGCATCTGTGTGGTCTTTCATTGGTTCTTCAAGAATATATTTCACGCCACTCGCCTTTTGAGTTAATTTTGATCCTTCTATTCCTATTCTTTCTACCAAACCAAGGGCCAAGCATTCTTCGTTTTCCATGTTTATTAATTGATACTTTAATGATGAACTTCCGCAGTTTATAACTAATATTTTCATTAAATTAGCCTCCCAAGCCGTATGTGATTTTAATATTTATTATATATTAAATTATTTTTGAATTTGAGCTTGAACTGCAGTTACTGCAACAACATTAACTATATCTTGCACACTGCAACCTCTTGATAAATCATTTATTGGTTTAGCAAACCCTTGACAAACTGGTCCTATAGCTTCTGCACCCGCAAATCTTTGTACTAATTTGTACCCAATATTTCCAGATTGTAAATCTGGGAATACTAATACATTGGCATTTCCAGCTACAGTACTATTTGGTGCCTTTTGTTTTGCTACACTAGGAGATATAGCTGCATCTAGTTGAAGCTCTCCATCAATTTGTAAATCTGGTCTAGCATTTTTTGCAATTTCAGTAGCTTTTGCAACTTTATCAACTAATTCATGCTTCGCACTCCCCATAGTTGAAAAAGATAACATTGCAACCTTAGGCTCAAAATTACATAGACATTTCGCATTATCTGCAGTACTTATAGCAATTGACGCTAATTCCTCTGCATTAGGATTTGGATTAACAGCACAATCCGCAAATAAAAGCAGACCATCTTCACCATATTCATTGGTTGGCAATTCCATTATAAAGAAACTTGAAACAACCTTAATTCCTGGTGCAGTTTTAATAATTTGCATTCCAGGTCTAAGTAAATCTCCTGTAGTATGTACTGCTCCTGATACTAAGCCATCTGCATCATTCATTTTAACCATCATGGTTCCAAAATACATAGGATCTTGCAATGTCTCTGCCGCTTTTTCCAGTGTCATTCCTTTATTTTTTCTTAATTCATAAAATGCCTTTGAATAGCCCTCAGTTTTTTTAGAAGTTTTTGGATCTATAATCTCAATCCCGGAAAGGTTGACTCCAAACTGAGTTGCTTTTGCTTTAATTACAGTTGAATCACCTATTAATATTACCTCAGCTATTGAATTATTTTTAATGATTTCACTAGCCCTAATAGTTCTTTCTTCCTCACCTTCTGGAAGTGCTATTATTTTCACATCTGCTTTTGCCATTTTACATATTTTCTCTATAAACGCCATTCTTATTTCTCCTCTCAGTTATTATCAACTTATATACACTAATAATATACTACTTTTGCGGTATACATTTCAACCTAAAATATTAAATTTCGCTACATATATTGTATTTTATATATTCATAATTTTCCGGCTTTTTATTTTACCTGTGAATATATATGCTTTTAATAATTTATTTTTTATTATATACTATACCTAAATAACTAAATAAAAGTTTTCACGAGGTGTTTAAATGAATATTTCAGGTATAATTGTTGAATATAATCCACTGCATAACGGTCACGTGTATCATATTAATAAAACCAAAGAACTAACAAATTGCGATGCATTAATTTGTGTTATGAGCGGGAATTTTGCTCAACGTGGAATTCCATCTATTATAGATAAATGGACAAAGACTAAAATGGCTTTAAACAATGGAGTAGATTTAGTAATAGAGCTACCAGCTATTTACAGTATTTCTTCAGCAGATTTTTTTTCCTATGGCTCTGTAAGTCTCCTAAATAGCTTAGGCATAGTTGATAATATTTGTTTTGGTAGCGAGCAAGGGGATATAAAGGACATATGCGATATTTCCAATATACTGCTTAAAGAGCCTATTGAATTTAAATCATTATTAAAAACTTATTTATCCAAAGGTATTGTTTACCCAAAAGCCCGAGCTAATGCACTTTATGATTATTTAATAAATTCAAAAAATCACATATCAAACTTATTATTAGATGATTTTCTCAAATCTCCTAATAATATACTAGGTATTGAGTATTGTAAAAGCTTAATAAAGTTAAATAGTTCAATTACACCCTATACACTAAAAAGAGAAGGTGCGGCCTATAACAGCAATATGCTACATAATGAATTTTCGAGTGCCACAGCTATAAGAAGGTTCATTAAAGAAAACGGTTCACTATCAGCACTAGAGGGTCATGTTCCAAATTCAGTATTAGCTGAAATGCTAAATTTATACTCAAAAAATTATGAATTTCCCTTTGAGGATTCCATGTTTCCGTATATAAAACATAAATCAGCTACATCAAGAAATTCATTAGTAAACTTACCAGATGTATCAGAGGGTCTCGATAATAAGATTATTAAATCTTTACAAAATAATTTAAGCTATTCTAGTACTTTAGAAAATATAAAAAGCAAACGGTACACCTATACCCGAATTAGCAGGATATTATGTCAATATTTTATAGGTTTTGATAGCTTCGATTCCCAAAATTTAAGATCACTGCCTTGCCCTTATGCTCGTGTTTTAGGATTTAATTCAAATGGAAAATCAATTCTAAAATCTATAAAATCGAATAGTAGCATTCCACTTTATACTAAAATCCCCAAAGATCAAAATGCTACCTTGCAATTAGATATTCAGTCTACAAGAGCTTACAGCATATTAAATAGCTCCATAAGTCCTAATAGTGATTATTTAATTTCCCCTATAATTGTAGATTAAAAAATAAATGCTACTATCATAAATTGCTAGTAGCATTTATTTTATTTTATATTGTTCACTTAATACATAAGTTTATTAAATTTTAAATATATTTAATACAGAAATACTTTAAAAGGGGTTTGAAATTGAAGTTACTATTAGTTATAATATTACTTCTCATAATATTCATATTGTTTAAACTATTTAAAACCTTGAATATAAATATTTTAATAACAATAATTTGTTCACTTGTTATTCTTCAAATAATATTAGCACCAAATATTTGTATAAAGTACACTATATCTGGTGCTAAATTGTTTTTCAACGCTGTTTTTCCTTCTCTTTTCCCATTTTTAGTTATAATAAATATTATAATAAGCTACGATGGCATTCATATTTATTCTAAACTATTAGGCAATATAATTAGTAGACCTTTAAAACTAACCAAAGAATGTAACTTTGCACTGTTAATTAGTGTATTATGCGGTTATCCCTTAGGCGCACGCTACACTTGTGATTTATACGAAAAAGATTTAATTGATTTAAATACCTGTGAAAGATTACTAAATATAGCTACTAATTCTAGCCCTCTTTTTATTATAGGTTCAGTAGGAGCATCCATGATGTTAAGTGCTAAAATTGGTTATATATTATTAATTTCTAATCTTCTATCCTGCATGTTTATGGGCTTTATTATTCCCTCAAAAAATTCTCTTTATAAAATTAAAAATAAAAATGGTGATTCCCCTAAAAGGGCAGTCACCACTATGAATATTGGTATAATATTTAAAAACAGTATTGAAGATGCCCTAAAAAATTCCTTAAATATAGGTGGTTTTATAGTAGTCTTCTCTGTAATTACCGGAATAATTAAAGACAATGTGCTATTTCACATTGTCCTTAATAAGTTTTCTTTAATAATTGGTCTTTCTTCGAATTTTACAGAAGGTTTATTATTAGGGTTACTCGAGGTAACTAATGGATGCTATTTAGTAGCTTCTAGTAATTCAAATTTATATGTAAAACTTCCAATATTAAGTTTTTTAATTGCTTTTAGTGGTTTATCTATCATTTCTCAAGTTTATAGCTATACCTATAAACACGATGTATCAATGACAAAATACATTGCTAGAAAATTTATTCAAGGCATAATTTCTTCAATTTTTACAATAATTCTATATTTTGCTTTTCTTCAGACCTCATCTGTTTTTACCTTTAATAATATGAATTTATATAGCGGTAGTAATTTATACTTTTTAATCTTATTAATTTTGTTTATTCCATTACTACTTGTAAACATAATTAAACTATTTCATACTTCTTAATTCTTTAACATTTTCTCTTATTGAAGTTGTGGTATCAGTAACTTCTTCTTGAAGAGATATTAAAAACGTTTGAACATCTGATTTGATTTTATGAAGCATTTGTTGCCCTTTTAAATCAATCTCTTTATCTAATTGAGATAATATTTCATCAGCATAGTCTTTAGCCCCTAGCCTCATAATTTTAGCATCTCTTTGGGCTGCAGCTATGATTTCTTCTGCTCTTGTTTGTGCTTCTTTAACTAAGTCTTGCTTTTCAACTCTTCTTCTTATTTTGTCAATGGTCTCTTCCTCGAAAATTTTAGCTTGTTTTTTTGCATCAACAAGAATTCGCTCTTTTTCGTCGCAGATCCACTGTGACTTTTTAAACTCATCTGGCAAGTGATTTACAATTTGATCAATTATATCCAATATTTCTTTTTTGTTTATTACAGACTTACCTGTAACAGGTATTTTAGATGAACTCTCAATAATTTCTTGAAGATACTCTAAAAGTTTTATAACATCCATATTTTTCCCCCTATTTAGAATTAATTTTCTTCATAATATCTGGAATAATCTGGTCAGGTACTAATCCTTTAATACATCCTCCAAACATTGCAACCTGCTTAACTGAGGAAGAACTTAGATAGCAATACTCTGCCTTTGTCATCATAAACATAGTTTCCTTAGTTGGATCCAATTTATTATTCATTGATGCCATTTGAAACTCATATTCAAAATCCGAAAAAGCCCTAAGTCCTTTCACAATAACTCCCGCTTCTTCTTTATTCATTAGGTCAACAAGTAAGCCACTAAACTTCTTAACCCGAACGTTAGGTAAATCCTTCACTAATTTCTTTATTTGTTCTACTCTCTCATCTACAGAAAAAAGATTCACTTTTTCAGGGTTAACAAGTACTCCTACAATTAATTCATCAAAAACTCTAGCAGCCCTCTCAATAATGTCTAAATGTCCGTTAGTTATCGGATCAAAACTTCCAGGGCAAATTGCTTTTTTCATGTTATTCCTCCATGTATTCCTCTGGTATGCTAATAACTTTTAACTACTAGCCACCTTGTATTTGTAAAACAATACAGTTGTATTCCCATATTTTCTCAAATCAGAAAGATGAATAATAGAGTTCCCATCATATACTTCTTCTGAAGAATCTATTTTACAAACAATCAATCCGTCATTACTTAAAAGTCTATTTGCTGCAATAATATCAATAGCAGGGGGAATCATATCTTTTGCATATGGGGGGTCTATAAAAATTAAATCAAACACAATTTTTTCCTGCGCAAATTGTTGCATATATTTATATGTGTCCCCTTTTAAACAGATGCATTTATCATTAAACTTTAAATTATCTACATTCTTCTCTAACATCTCGAAGGTAGTATCACCCATATCAATTAGATAGCATTTTTCAGCCCCCCTACTTGCTGCCTCTAGTCCTAAGCTGCCAGTACCTGAAAACATATCTACCACTACCGCATTCCTTGTTCTGTCTTGGATTATATTAAATATAGCTTCTTTTATTCTATCTAATGTAGGCCGCGTTCCCATCCCAACAGGGGATAATATCTTTCTTCCTCTTGCACTTCCAGAAATTATTCTCATATGTTTATTCCTCCATCTAGCCAGTTTCGATAATATTTTAACATATATATGTATTATTTACAAAGATATTTTTACCCTAATTAAAACAAATATAATTAGAACTTTGCTGGATTTTTTCTATTATCTCATTTTTCACCTTTATATCTTCAATATTATCACTTTGTATTAATTGTTTTGCTTCATTATTTGCTAGTTTTAAAATATTAATGTCTTCAATCACATCTGCTAGAATTAAACCCGATTCACCATGCTGTTTAAAGCCAAATAACTCTCCAGCACCTCGAGTTTTCAAATCCTCTTCAGCAATATAAAAACCATCATTACTTTTTATCATTATATCTAATCTTTTTTTCACTATTTTGTTTGTGATATTGGCTAGTAGTATACAATAGGACTTATGTACTCCTCTTCCTACTCTTCCTCTAAGTTGGTGAAGTTGTGCAAGTCCAAATCTTTCCGAGTTTTCTATTATCATAACAGTCGCATTTGGTACATTTACTCCAACTTCAATTACTGTTGTGGAAATCAATGCTTTAATTTCTCCAGATTTAAATCTATCCATGATTTCATTTTTTTGCTTACTGGGCATTTTACCATATACCATTGCTATTTCTATAGAACTAAAATATTCACCCTTTAATTTTTCATAAAGTACCTGAACGGAACTTAACTTCATTTCTTCATTTTCTTCTACTAAGGGGCAAACTATATAAACCTGTCTTCCCTTATTAATTTCACTTAGTGCAAATTCATAAACCTGTTTACTAGAAGCCATACTTTCATAGGAGGTATCAATATTCTGTCTACCTGGTGGCAATTCATCTATAATTGATACATCTAAATCACCATATAAATATAGTGATAGTGTTCTCGGAATAGGAGTAGCTGTCATTACAAGAATATCTATATTTTTGCCTTTATTGGATAACCTATTTCTTTGTGACACTCCAAATCGATGCTGCTCGTCAGTAACAATCATACCTAAGTTTTTAAACTCTACATTCTCTTCAATAAGTGCATGGGTTCCAATAATAATATCAATAGTTCCATTCTTTAGTTCCTGTTTTATTAATTCCTTATTTTTAGGCGATATACTTCCAGTTAATAGCTGTATTGTTAGTGGAAAATCCTTTAATACCTTTTGAATTTCCTCGTAATGTTGATTTGCTAAAATTTCAGTTGGTGCCATCATAACTGCTTGATAACCATTTTTCACCACATTAAACATAGTAATTATAGCAACTATTGTTTTACCACTCCCAACGTCACCTTGCAGTAACCTATTCATGGCTATATCCTTCTTTTGATCTATTAGAATTTCCCGTACAACTTTACTTTGTGCTTTAGTAAGGTTAAAGGGAAGGCAGTCCTTCAAAGTTGTAAGTTCTGGAGCTATTTTAAATTGGATACCATCATTATGAGATTTTATAAACTCTTTTAACATTAATATTTTCAATGAATATGTAAATAACTCTTGAAATTTAAGTCTTTTCTTTGCTGCATCAAGCAATTCTGAACTTTTGGGGCTATGTATATTTCGGGTAGCCTCATCCAAGGAACAAAAACCATATTTCTCCAGAATCCATTTAGGCAAATTCTCACTTATCTCAACATTGCACAGCACGTCAGAAATAATTTTATTGAAAAAATTATTTGTAATATTGTTTTTAAGTGGGTATGTTGCAATAATTTTATTTGTTTTCATTGCACTATTCGTATCCAATGAATTAATATTATCTAATGAATCACTTATATTCAATGTGTCATCTATGTCCATTGAGGTGTTTTTTACTATTTTAGGATTCATCATTGTGATTTCACCCTTAAACGTATTTACTTTACCTGTTATCATATATTTATTTGAAATTTTAAAGCTGTTTTTTGCATATGGTTGATTAAACCATTTGCCTTTGAATTTATTTTCACCTTGGCAAAAAACTATGGTAGAAAGAGTTTTATTATTTTTTAACCTAAGATCTTTTAATATATTTAAAACAGTACACTCTACAATGATTTTTTCACTGTCCGCAGAGTCCAGAATGCTTTTGCCAGCAGATACATTCTCATAATCTCGTGGAAAATATAACAATAAATCTAATACATTAAAAATCCCACATTTATTCAAAGTTTCTGCCATCTTAGGTCCAACACCCTTTATATATTTTATATTACTATAAATATCCACAAATACCACTCCAAAAATATGATTTTAATAATACATTTTTCATTACTAAATTTAGGCTACATTAAAAAGTATTAAGTATATACACAATTATCTTTAACTTATTATGTATTTTAATGCACCTAAGAAAAAAAGCCCTAGGGCTTTTATTCAACGGAAGCAATAAAATAATATAGTGGCTGTTTTCCATTATAATGTTGAATGTCTATATTCGGATATTTGTTCTCTAAATCAGAAATAAATTCTTCTACTTCACTTGTTATACAATCCTCACCATAGAAAATTGTAACAAGCTCACTATCCTCTGTGATCATACTATCTATAATATCGGAGCAAACCTTGTAAATATCTGTTCCAACTTCTTTAATTTTGTTCTCAACTAAACCTAGAATATTTCCTTGTTTTATTATATTACCATCAGATTCAGTATCTTTAACTGCATAGGTTACAGAAGCGGTTGCAACATTTTTAATTGCTTCTTTTAATGTATTTTCATTTTCTTCTACACTGACTTCTGCATTAAACATTGTTACGGCAGTTATTCCTTGAGGTATTGTTTTAGAAGGAATAACTATTACGTTTTTGTCTGTAAGTTCCACCGCCTGCAGCGCAGCCATAAGTATATTTTTATTATTAGGTAATACAAATATATTTTCAGCATTAATTTTATTGATACTATCTAATATATCTTGTGTACTTGGATTCATAGTTTGACCGCCCTCAATTACAACGTCGACACCCAAATCCTGAAAAATATTTTTAATGCCCTCACCTAGTGCAACGGATACAAATCCATATTTTTTTTCTTCAGCAGTATTTTCTTTTACCGTTCCCTCTGTTGCTTCCTCAGATAATTCCTCTTGAATGCCTAATAAATTTCTATGTTGCTCTCTCATATTTTCTATTTTTATCTTAGAAAGTTCACCTAGTGTTACTGCTTTAGAAAGCACTAGCCCTGGATCATTGGTGTGTATATGAATTTTAAGAAATTCATCTTGGGTCACTACAACCATTGAATCTCCATGTTTTTCTAAGTAATTTTTTAATTCATTAGTATCAACGCTTTTAACAATAACCAATAATTCAGTACAGTAACCATACTTTATGTTTACTGGCATATCTGCAGCTGCAGATGATATTGTTTCTGATTTACTAACTTGTTTATCTGATTTATTAATAGTAGCTTCCATATTGTTTTTTAAAGCTTCATACATTCCTTTAAACAATATTAGAAGCCCCATGCCACCTGCATCAACTACTTTTGCTTCTTTTAACGCTGGAAGCATATCTGGAGTTTTATCTAGCATAATTTGACTATGCTTGCAAACTTCTTCCATAAGTGCAACTAAGTTAGTTGCTTCGCTATTGACTGCACTTTCACCAGCAGCTTTAATTATAGTTAAAATAGTTCCTTCAGTAGGTCTCATAACAGCCTTATATGCAAAAGTTGCACCTTCTAAAATACTTTTAGCAAATTCTTCAGAAGTAACTTCCTCCTTACCTTCTAGGCCTTTTCCAATGCCTCTAAATATTTGTGATAGTATAACGCCTGAATTACCTCTTGCACCCATCAGCGCGCCTCTAGCTATCTTTTGCGATATCTCACCAATAGACGTAGTTGACATATTTTCAATTTCACACACTGCAGCCTTAAATGTCATTGACATATTAGTACCTGTATCTCCATCTGGAACTGGAAATACATTTAGTGAGTTTACATATTCTTTTTCATCTTCTAACCTATTTGACGCATTAATTACCATATTACGGAAATGTTGTCCGTTAATTTTTAAGTATTCCAATGTTGTTACCCCCTTAAACCCTTACACCTTGTACGTTTACTGTTATTGCTGCAACTTTTAGTCCTGTATAATTTTCAACATTATATCTTATTTTTTGAATTATATTATTTGCAATTACAGAGATTTTCGTGCCATATTCAACTATTATATACAATTCAATAAATAGCTGATTTTCCTTAGAATGAATTTTAACGCCTTTATTTAACCCATCGCTCTTAATTAATTGCCAAAATCCATCCTTAGCATCTTTTAATGCCATGCCCACAACTCCATAACACTCCATTGTAGAAATGCCAACTATATTAGCTAACGACTCCTCTGAATAATATATAATACCATTCTCGTTCGTAATGTTACCTTTCATTGTAATTCCTCCTTATAACGCTATATAGATTATTTTATATTATAAAGCTAATTTATTCAAGAAAATTAATTATTTAATTACTTTAGTTACTAATAATTTTGTATTCTACTTGCAAGAGTAGTAGTATCTATGTTACAATAATGCGTGTTTCAATTGAGAAGATTTTTTTTCTTATTAGTCTTAAGGAGGTGTTTTCATTGTCAAGAAAATGCGAAATATGCGATAAAGGTGTTATTTCTGGTGTTCAATATAGTCACTCACACCGTCAATCAAAAAGGAAATGGGCTCCAAATATCCAAAAAGTTAAAGCTATAGTTAGCGGAACGCCTAAATCTATACATGTATGTACTAGATGTCTTCGTTCAGGTAAAGTACAACGAGCTATATAATTAGGAAATAAAAAATGCAGCTATGAAAGCTGCATTTTTTATTTTAACTACTATAATTGAGAATATTAACCTCATTATGCGCATTTCTATGTTATTTTCTAAAGAAAAATTTGATTATTCGAGATATAAACCTAGGTAATTTAATAGCCACAATATTCATCTCTATCCCCCCCTAATCATGAACTATATAGCACCTATCTATCATCATATCACTAACAGTGATTGTTGTGATTCATTATAGTAAAGCCACAATAAACAATTCCTCCTCCCGCAGCAATCAGCCACCACCAAAACGGAACTATTACTACCGATATAATCCCTATACCTACACACGCAAGGATTACTCCAAGCTGATTTCCTAAACTCTTATAATACTTTTTCATAAGTTGTTACCCTCCCAAAGTATTCCAATATTATTATATGATTAACCGTCCCTTATGTTGCAAAAATAAAAAACTATTTTTTTATTGAGGTTATCAATAAAAAAATAGTTTTTATAGTGATATTAATCTGATGATAATATTAACATTAGCGTTCCAGCTTTAAATTTAATTTCAACTTGCGGCACCGCAAATTCATTTGAAATAGTTATACTCTGTCCGACTTTTAAATTATAATTATTTAGTGGATATTTTGCGCCCTCTATGGTTAATCCAATTATTTCATCCCCATAAGATTGTACAGAGAATATCTGCCCCACACTGCCCTTTAACGATATTGATGTGTTAATTAACCTAACAACATTGTTCTCATCCTTTAAGTAGGCATTAACGCCGTTTTGCAAACAAATTTTAAGCATTCCAATGTTTCCGAGTAAATGATCAATTCTACTTCCGGTGCAACCGAGGAATACTATTTCATTTGGTTTCATGCATATAGCCTTTTGTGTTGCAATTTCAGTATCAGTAAAATCTTTTTCTGTAGGGTAGATATCGATAGTACATTTGCCTTTTTTAAAATAATCAAATGCCACTTTATCAATGGAGTCAAAATCTCCTACTAATAAATCTGGCTCTATATTATAATCATATAGACAATTAGCCCCACTATCTGCTCCAATTAAAAATGTATCCTCAGTAATTTCCTTCAAGAGAAATTCTAGAGATGGAGGATTCCCCCCGGATATTATTATGACCTTCATATTAAATACCGGCTCTTAATGATTTTATGTTTTTCTCAATTTCATCATTCGCAAATATAGCGGACCCAGCTACAATTACATTAGCCCCACTACTCACAACTTCTGAAATATTAACTCCATCAATGCCACCATCTACTTGAATCATCAGGTCTTTATTATATTTATCTGCAAGAGCTCTAACTTCTTTAATTTTACCTGAGCAGTATTTAATATACTTTTGCCCACCAAATCCAGGGTTTACGGACATAATAAGTACCATATCAAGATTACTTATTAAATGTTTAATACAGTCTACAGGTGTTGCAGGATTTAATGCAACTCCTGCTTTAATCCCAAAACTTTTTATGTAATTAATAGTTCTATCAATATGCCTATCAGCTTCATAATGAACAGTTATAATGTCAGCTCCCGCGCCTGCAAAAGCTTCTACGTATCTAGATGGTTCTTCTATCATAAGATGCACATCAAATGGCAATTTTGTTAGTTGTCGTACACTCTTAATAATTGGAATACCAAAAGAAATGTTAGGCACGAACATACCATCCATTACGTCAATATGAATCATATCAGCACCATATGCGTCTAACTGCTTAATATGTTCTCCTAGCCTTGAAAAATCCGCTGACAGTATGGATGGTGATATTTTTATCATTTTCTATTCCCCCTAGCAATAATTTCTTCTAATGTTTTTATATAAAATTTATACCTATCCCTGTAAATTTCATTATCTTCTACCGCTTCTTTAACTCTGCAGTTAGGTTCCTTATAATGCATGCAATTAGAAAATCTACATCCATCTCTGTGCTTTTCAAATTCTGGAAAACAATGTTGTAATTGTTCTTTGTCGATGAAATCTAAACTTAAAGAGGAAAATCCTGGTGTATCTAGTAAAAATCCTTCTTCATATTCGATAAGTTCACTGTGCCTTGTAGTGTGCTTGCCCTTTTGGGATTTCTTGCTTATATCTCCGGTTATCATAGCTTCTCTTCCAACTATATTATTGAGTATAGTTGACTTTCCAACTCCAGAAGGCCCACAAAAAACACTAATATTATTTTTTATTTTTGTTTTAAGCTCGACTAGACCTTCACCCTCTTTTGCTTTTAAAAATACTATATCACATCCCACACTTCTTAATTCTTTTATAAGATCCTCATTAACTTCTTCAACTAAATCCAACTTATTTAAACAAAGGACTATCTTTAACTTATAAAATTCACAAAGCACTAGAAATTTATTGAGCAAATCCATATTTAAGTCAGGTTGTTTAAAAGCAAAAACTACAAAAGCTTGAGTAACATTAGCAACCACTGGGCGTATCATCTCATTATCTCTATCAAAGATTTTTTCAATTACGCCTTTGCTAGTGTCTACCTCCAGCATTATTTCAACTTTGTCACCAATAACAGGGGAAAGTCCAGCATACCTGAACTTCCCTCTTGCCTTACATTCAATAACTTTATCTTCAACTTTTACAAAATATAATCCGCCTATACCTTTTATGATTACTCCTTGCATATATCCTCCATGGTTTAACTTTAATTTAATATTTTCAAATATATTTAAATTTTATTGAGTAACTGGTGGTGTTACTGGAGGTGTTGCCGGCTTTGATGTTAGTGTAATAGTATCTCCAACATCGGCCTTACTCCCTGGCGCTTTATCTTGCTTATCAATGATATCTGCATCATTACCATTAACCGATATAGTTATATCATATGATGTAGCATAATCTTTTGCTTCTTTAACTGTTTTACCTATAAACTTTGGAACCTCAAATTGCTCTTTTACAGGTTCTTTATAAGTATAATAACTATATCCCACTAAATTGCCTTGCTCCACTTTTGTAGTTGCTGCAATTGTTTGACTGAAAATTTTACCACCCTGTGATTTATCACTAGTTACTATTTCTTTTGTATTACCTACTTTTAAATTTGAACTTTGCAATGATCGTTGCGCCTCGTTTAGAGATAGTCCAGTTAAATCTGGCACCACTGTATATTTAATGCTTGCTCCCTTACTTATAACTAAATTTATTTTATCACCCTTTTGAACTGTGCTATCTACATTGGGATCCTGACTTATTACTATACCACTAGCAATGGAATCACTGAACTCCTCTGAAACATTGCCTAATACCAAACCGTTTTGTTCAATCATAGCTTTAGCGGTAATTTTATCATATCCTTTAACATAAGGAACTGTGAAAGTCTCTAGCCCTTTACTCACCCTAACTCTTACTTCACCATTAGTTTTTATTTCTGTTCCTTCAGGAGGAAAACACTCTAGCACCGTACCTTTGGGTTTGTCATTATTTTCTTCTCCAATTTCCGTAAAAGTCAGATGCTTTCCTTCAACTAATGTTCTTGCTTCGCCTTTATCAAGCCCTAAAATTTTAGGCACAACTAGCTTCTCTACAGGCACTCCTTTACTATTACCGGCAAAAATACCTTTATATATTAAGCCTGCAATACTCAGTAGTACAATTAATAAAATTACTGCAACAGATACTATTATCTTTGTTTTATTATTTTTTTTGTTTTCATTTTTTGAAACATCAGTTTTTTCATAATCAGCTGCATTTACAGGTGCCATAACTCTAGTATATTCATTTTCATTATTATTTGATCTTATAGTATACTCACTATTCTTTTGTATCCTTTGTAAATCTAAAATCATTTCATTGGCAGTTTGATATCTTTTTATTGGTTCCTTCTCTATTGCTTTTAATATTAATTTATTTAGGTTTTCAGGAACATTGTCATTTATGTCCTTAGGAGGCACCACTGGTTCTTGTATATGTTTTAAGGCTACGGATACAGGACTTTCTGCATCATAAGGAACTCTCCCTGTAACCATCTCATAAAGCACTATTCCGAAAGAATAAATATCCGTTCTGCAGTCTACAAAGCTCGCTTTAGCTTGTTCTGGTGAAAAATAATGAGCTGATCCCATTACTGTACTAGTATTAGTTATTGTTACAGAACTAGAAGCTTTTGCTATGCCAAAATCCGTAACTTTAACGGTTCCATCTTCAGTCACTAATATATTATGCGGTTTTATGTCCCTATGTATAATGTTATTCTTATGAGCACATTCAAGTGCCTTTGCAATTTGGATACCATAATCTATTACCTGACTATTATTCATACTACCATTTTGAAGTATAATTTGCTTTAGTGTTTTACCTTTTATATACTCCATTACAATGTAGTTAATGTCTCTTTCTTGTCCAACATCATAAATATTAACTATATAATTTGATGAAAGACTAGCTGCAGATGCAGCCTCTTTTTTAAACTTTTCCATGAAATCTATATTATTTGAGAATTCTTCTTTTAGTATTTTTACAGCAACATAACGATTAAGTAAATGACACTTAGCTTTATAAACTATTGCCATTCCGCCCTCTCCAATTTTTTCTAGGAGTTCATATCTACTCCCTAATATGGTTCCTATCATCTCTGCACTCTCCTTCAAATACGATAACTGATATGTTATCTCTTCCGCCCTTAGATTTGCTTAAATCCACTAACATTTTGCAGCTAGAATCATTGTCATTTTCCATAATAATATCATACATTTCTTCATAAGTCACATCATTAGTAAGCCCATCTGTACATAAAATACATTTAATTATACTATTCAAATCCACATCAAATAAATCAACTTCTACTTCCTCATTTGTTCCAAGTGCTCTTGTAATAATATTCTTATTTGGATGATTTCTAGCTTTTTCTTCAGTTATAGTCCCATTATCTAAAAGCTGTTGTACCAGTGAATGGTCTCTTGTGATTTTTAATAATTTTCTATTACTATCGATGACATAACAACTACTATCCCCTACATTTGCCACAACCATTTTATCTTGCTTTTTAAAACAAATTGTTATAGTTGTACCCATGCCACTAAGGGCATCACTCTCACTTGCCATTTCATAAATTTTCTTATTCGCAGATTTTATTCCCTCAGAAAGCACTTCTTTTAAATCCATGCCATGCTGATTCTGCTTCACATATTCTAGTATAACCTTAATAGCAAGTTCACTTGCAACTTCTCCTGCATTGTGTCCTCCCATACCATCTGCTACAGCATAAATGTCAAAATCACTGCCTTCAAAATAACCTACAGAGTCTTCATTTGTTTTTCTAACATTTCCAACATCAGATAAAACCCCCAGCATTTCTACACCCCCTCATTTCCTTTAATATAGCTTCCTCTAAGTTGTCCACATGCTGCATTAATATCCAGGCCCATTTCACGCCTTATTGTTGTCTGAATATTATTAGCTTCAAGTACACTCTTAAATTTAGAAACCGCATCATTTGAAGATCTTTTAAGTTCATTCTCTTGTATCTCATTAATTGGAATTAAATTAACATGACATAACATGCCCGAAAGAAGCACACTTAACTTTTCCGCATCTAGCAAACTATCATTAAGATCCGCTACAAGAGCATATTCAAAAGTTACTCTTCTATTAGTTTTATTTATGTAGTACTTACATGCATCAATAATTTCTGCAATAGAATACTTATTTGCAATTGGCATGCTCTTCATTCTAATTTCATCAGTAGCTGCGTGAAGTGAAATAGCCAGGGTAGTTTGCAAATCAATATCTGCAAATTCTTTTATTTTTGGTACAATACCACAAGTAGAAATAGTTATATGTCTTTGACCAATATTAAGTCCATTTTCTGAATTAACAATGTCTAGAAATTTTATTACATTTTCAAAATTATCAAAGGGTTCCCCACTTCCCATTAGCACAACATTAGAAATTCTCTCACCAATTAGATTCTGTGATTTCATTATTTGAGACAACATTTCTCCTGGTGTTAGGTTTCTAATCATACCCCCAATAGTAGAAGCACAAAATTTACATCCCATCCTGCATCCAACTTGAGTGGAGATGCATATAGAATTTCCATGTTTATATTTCATAACAACGCACTCAATTAAATTACCATCATTTAGTTCAAAAAGATATTTTCTTGTATCGTTTATTTTTGAAGTATATTCACATGCAAGTTCTGGTATTCCTATATAAAAATTACTTTCAAGCTTTTCTCTTGTACCTTGTGGAATATTATTCATATCTTCAAATTTCCAAATCCCCTTATAAATCCAGTCTGACACTTGTTTAGCTCTAAATTCACTCTCGAAATTACTTTTCATCCATTGCTTTAGCTCTACTAAATTTAAGTCTAAAATATTTGTCATTATATACACCTACCACCATTTTATAATTTTATGATTTTGGCTATAAAAAAACCATCCATGTACTCATTTGGTAATATAGTTGCATACCCCAGATTACTATAGTTTATATTTTTGAGATCACCATAAAATACTGGCTGAATCTTAAAATCTGGATGGTTCTCTATAAACCAATCAATATTACCTTCGTTTTCTTCTTTGTTAAGGGTGCATGTTGAGTATACAAGCACCCCACCTTTTTTTACATATTTCGAAGCATTCTCCATTATTTTTCTTTGTGTATGGACTATATCTTCTATGTCCTTTATATGCTTACTCCACTTTATCTCAGGTTTTTTTCTAATAATTCCAAGCCCAGAACAAGGTACATCCATAAGTACTCTATCTGCTGATTCCAAAAGATTTGGATTATAAACCGTAGCGTCCATAACATCACAAGTTGTATTTGTAATTCCTATTCTATTCAAATTTTCTTTTATTAAGGACAACTTGTTTTTATGGATATCAAATGCAGAAATGTGCCCTGTATTTTTCATAATTTCTGCAATATGTGTTGTCTTTCCACCTGGCGCACTACAAAGATCTAATACTTCTAGATTTGGCGCTAGGTCCATAGAAGGTGCTGTAAGCATTGCACTTTCATCCTGAACTGTTATGCTACCTTCGTTAAATAAAAGGTTATTCTCTATATTTTTCCCTTTAATAATTCTTATAGCGCAGGGAAACGCGTAGCCCTTTTCTATATTATACCCATTTTCTATAAGTTTTTCCCATATTTCTTCATAAGTTAATTTCAAAGTATTAGCTCTAACTGTAACATCAGGTTTATAATTTAAACCTCTTAGAATTTCCTCAGCGGAAGCAAGACCATATTGCTTTATAAACAGCTTAACCAAAGCCTTAGTAAAGGAATACTCAAAGCATAATCTTTCAATATCATTTTTTTCATTATAGTACACTGCAGTACTGTCTCTTAGATAGTTTCTAAGTACCCCATTAACAAATTGTGATGCTCCTACATTACTCATCTTTTTTGTTAAATTTACAGCCTCATTAACCACAGCAAAGCTTGGGATTTTGTCTAAATACCTAATTTGATAAATGGATATTCTTAATATGTTTAAAACAAAACTGTCTATGGATTCGAAGCCTTTTTTTATAAAGCTGCTCAAAATTTTATCAATTGTATATTTATATTTTAATGTACCATAAACTATCTCTGTAACTAGCGCTTTATCTTTATCATTTAATTCCGATTTATTAAGTTCCAGTCCTAAAACTATATTAGAATACGCATTTTCATTTATTACTTTTTCAATAACTACAATTGCTGCTAGTCTACTATTATTCATGTTATTACCTCAATTTTCTATTTGATTTTATCTATCGCGACTTAATAAAATGAGACGTATAAGCTGGGAAATCGCCATAAGTGTTGCAGCTACGTATGTCATAGCAGCAGCACTGAGCACTGATTTGGCTCCTTTTATTTCATTTCCATAAAGTATACTTCTAGATTCTAAAATATTTAGCGCTCTACTTGATGCATTAAATTCAACTGGTAAGGTAATTAACTGAAATACTACCACGGCTGAAAATAACACAATACCAATATTTACTAATATTGGAACACTTAAAATTATTCCTATTAAAAACAATAACCAGGATGCATTTGAGCTAAAATTAACTGCTGGCACTATAGCGTTCCTTATTTTTAAAGGTGCATAATGTTCTTTATCCTGCAGCGCATGCCCTGTCTCATGGGCCGCGACCCCTATAGCTGCTACAGAAGTCCCATTATAAACCTCGCTTGAGAGCCTCATAATTCGTTTAGAAGGGTCGTAATGGTCAGTAAGCTTTCCACGTACTATTTCTACCGGTATATCAAAAAGACCACCATCATCCAGTAGCATTCTAGCTACTTGTGCCCCCGTATAACCATTTGCACTATTTACCTTTGAATATTTACTAAAAGAGGACTTTATTTTAAGCTGTGCCAAGGCTGAAATAATTATAGCTGGGACTAATATAATCATTGTACTATCAAAAAACAACATATTTAATCACCTCTCTTTATTTTAAAACTACACCTTCATCTATCTTATTTCCTACTATATAATCTTTGACTTTTAGTGGTTTTTTACCAGGGAATTGTATCTCTTCAATAAGCAAAACACCACTGCCAGTTGATACCTTTAATCCCTCTTTTGAAACCTCTATAATACTTCCAATGCACTTATTAGACTCTTCGTTTAAAACTCTTGATTTATATATTTTCATTACCATATTCTCATAATGAGTATATGCAATAGGCCATGGATTTAATCCTCTTATGAAATTATGAATACTCACACTACTATGCTCCCAATTTATGTTAGCCATGTCCTTGCCTAGCATAGACGCGTAAGTGCTAACATCATTTTCTTGTTTAACTTTCTTTATCTCATTATTTACTATACCATTTATTGTTTTAATTAAAAGTTCACCACCGCTATTCATCAGAATATCATGCAATTCACCTGCAGTAATATCACTAGTTAGGTCTATTTCCTCGGTTAAAAGTATATCTCCTGTATCAAGACCAACATCCATGAGCATAGTTGTATTTCCACTTTTATTCTCTCCATCAATTATACACCAATTTATAGGAGCAGCGCCCCTATATTTTGGTAATAATGATGCATGCAAGTTTATACATCCATATTTAGGAATGTCTAATACTTCTTTTGGAAGGATTTGCCCAAAAGCTACTACTACTATAAAATCTGGTTTTATGTTTTTTATAAGCTCTATCATTTCCTCATTTTTTTTAAGTCTTAAAGGCTGATATACCGGTATATTATAGGAAGTTGCTAATTGTTTAACCGGTGACATAGCCAGATTTTTACCTCTACCTTTAGGTCTATCAGGTTGAGTAAAAACTGCAGAAACTTCAAATTCATCTATAAGTCTAGAAAGGGATGGCACAGAAAATTCTGGTGTACCCATAAAAATTATCTTCATATTATTTCTCCTCGTCATCTATTGCTTTGTCTACAAACAAAATACCATCTAAGTGGTCAATCTCATGGCAGATGGCTCTTGCAAGCAGTCCTTCTCCAGGCATTACTATCTCTTCCCCATTTTCGGTTAAGGCCTTAACTGTTACTTTTTCTGGCCTCTCTACATTTTTTTGTACCCCTGGTATGCTAAGGCAGCCCTCATGAGATATATTTGAACCTTCCATTTCTAAAATCTCTGGATTAATAAGTGCCATAGGTCCATTTCCAACATCGATAACAACTATTCTTTTTAAAATGCCAACCTGTGGAGCTGCAAGGCCTAGCCCCTTAGAATTGTACATAGTTTCTTTCATATCCTTAATTAACAATAATATCCTTGGTGTAATTCCCTCTACCACTCTGCTTTTTTTTCTTAATAATTCATCGCCATAGGTTCTAATAGTTCTTATAGCCATACAAAAAACCTCCTCGTAATTACATTACACTATTTTTAAATGTCATCATATCATCTTCTGCGAAGCTGAAATATTAAAGACTTCAGTTAAAACATGCTGCTTGGATTAATATCTATACTAACCCTTATACTATTATAAACATTTTTAACTAATTCATAAACTAAATTTTTTATATCTTCTGCAATATTTTCTTCAATATTTCCTTTAATGATAATTTGCCACCTGTAGAAATTTTTAATTCTAGAAACTCCACAAGGACAGGGTCCAAGTAATGTAATTTTATCATTATTTTCAAGCTTATATTTTAAATTTACGCCAACATTCTGTATACTTTCTATTAACAATTTTTCATCTTCAGAACTCATATTTATAACTAGGATTCTCGTAAAAGGTGGATAGTCCATAGCTTTTCTCACCATAATTTCATTTTTATAGAAACTATCATAATCATTAGCTGCTGCATATTGTATAGTGGGGTTATCTGCACTATATGTCTGAATAACCACGCTGCCTTCTTTTTTACCTCTACCTGATCTTCCGGAAACTTGAGTTAGAAGTTGAAATGTACGCTCGAAGGCCCGAAAGTCAGGCAAATTTAATGATAAGTCTGCAGCGATTACTCCTACCAATGTAACGTTTTCAAAATCTAATCCTTTAGCCACCATTTGAGTTCCAATTAAAATATCTGCCTGCCTGTTTTTAAAGGTATTATATATATATTCATAAGAATTTTTTTTCCGTGTTGTGTCAAAATCCATTCTAAGAGTTTTCGCACTTGGAAAAATTCTATTAATTTCTTGTTCAATTTTTTCCGTTCCAACCCCAAAATACTTTACATAGGTACTTCCACAACTAGGACAGGTTTTACTAATTCTTTCTTTCTCTCCACAGTAGTGGCAAGTTAAATATTCACTTGAATTGTGGTATGTTAATGATATATCGCATTTTTTGCATTTAAAAACATATCCACATTTTCTACAAGACACAAAGGTTGAAAAACCTCTCCTATTTAAAAATAGTATCACCTGCTCATGTTTTTCTAGAGCGCAAACAATACCTTCATATAATGACTTACTAAATATTGAACGATTATTATTCATGAGCTCTTCCCTCATGTCAACAATCTCCACTTTTGGCATGGCCGCGCCATCCGCCCTGTCATTAATAGTAATCAATTCTAATTCATTTATTGAAGCCCTATAATAACTTTCAATAGATGGTGTAGCAGAACCCAGTAATAATTTGCAATTATCTAGCTCACATTTCATATAGGCTATTTCACGAGCATCAAACTTGGGATCCATGTCCGATTTATAACTTAATTCGTGCTCTTCATCTATAACAATTAATCCTAAGTTTTCAAAAGGCAGAAATATGGCTGATCTTGCCCCAATGGCAATTTTAACATTTCCAAGCTTTACTCTCATCCATTCATCAAAACGTTCACCATCTGATAACCTACTATGGAAAACTGCTATATCACGTCCAAAACGGCCTTTGAACCTCTCTACCATTTGAGGCGTTAGTGATATTTCTGGTATTAAAATTATAGATTGTTTATTATCTTTTAGCATATAACTAACCAAATTCATATATATTTCAGTCTTTCCACTACCTGTAACTCCATGCATTAGAAATTTTTTCTTATCAGAATTCATTATAAAATCTACGGACTTTTGTTGTTTATCATTTAATATTTTTTCTTCGTATCTAGAATAGTTTTCTTCATTATACCTATTAATTATAACCTCTTGCGTGGCTAAAAATCCATATTTAATCATGGTATTTATTGAGGACAGTGATTGATTGAAATTTTTACTGAATTCATTTTTATTATATTTCATATTATTCAATTTTATTAATTCATAAATGTCTTTATAAGGTTCATTCAAAAATTTGCCTTCTAGCTCTTTGCATACAGTTAACACTTGAGCGGTCTTGTTTTTTATACCTTTTGTTATGCCTCTTGGAATAATAACTTTTATGCACTCTAAATATGTACACAGATACTTTTTTTTCATAATCTTTACAAGTTCAATATCAGTTATTTTAAGCAGTGGCATTTCATCACATATACTAGCTATATCCTTAATTCTATTCACATTATCACATTGTTCATATAGTTCTAATACAAAAGCATCCAATGTCTTGTTTCCTCTGCCAAATGGTACTTTAATTCTAAATCCTAAAAGTTCTTTACCTATTAAACTAATAGGTATCTTATATGTAAAAACCTTATCCACTTGAACAGAATCGTTATTAACCACAACTCCAGCATACTGATACACACAATCACCCTTTTAATTTATAATTTTCTATAATATAAAAAAGCGCATTAGCGCTTTTTATTTATTAAACTAAACAATTCCCTAGCGACTTGTTTTTTTGACATTTTATCTATTGCTATTGGGCTGTTATCTTTACTTAAAATAATTACTTTATTATCATCAGTTCCAAAACCAACATCTGATGCTGATATATCATTAGCAACTATGTAATCCAAATTTTTCTTAAGCAGTTTTGCATTTGCGTTTTGGAGTAAATCATTACTTTCTGCTGCAAAACCTACTAATATTTGCTTTTTCTTATGTAATCCTAACTCCTCTAAAATATCATTATCACGTACAAATTCTAAGTTTAATCCATTTTCACTTTTCTTTATTTTAGAGGTACTATAAACTTTAGGCTTATAATCAGCTACAGCTGCTGCACTTATAACTATATCACTCTCTTCATAATTATTTAAACAAGCTACCCTCATCTCTTCATTAGTGTTTATATTTATCATCTTGACGCCAAAGGGTACTTTTTCATGACATGGACCAGATATTAAAGTTACAATTGCTCCTCTATCTACAGCTTCTCTCGCAATTGCATATCCCATTTTTCCTGATGATCTATTTGTTATAAATCTTACAGGATCAATAGGTGCAATTGTAGGGCCAGCCGTAACTAAAACTTTAATGCCAAGCATATCTTTTATTGGATACAAATTACTCATAATTATTTCAAAAATATCTTCAGTTGGTGCTAATTTTCCTTGTCCTATGTCACCGCAGGCAAGTCTTCCTGAGGTGGGCATTATAAAATCATACCCATAAGTCACAAGCTTTTGAATATTATCTTGTACTACTCTATTATTATACATATTTACATTCATTGCAGGGGCAAAAATCACCGGTGCCACAGTTGCCATAATAGTAGTGGTAAGCATATCGTCTGCAATGCCATTTGCAACTTTACCAATTATATTGGCAGTTGCTGGAACTACAACCAACAAATCAGCTTTTTTAGCAAGAGATATATGTTGTATCTCCCATGCTTTAGGCTCTTCAAACATGTCATGAATAACCATGTTTTGACTTAGTGCTTGAAAGCTTATGGGGTTAACAAATTCCAACGCCGCTTTAGTCATGATAACATGTACGGAAACATTTTCTTTTCTTAATCTACTAATAACATCTAATGCCTTATATACCGCTATCCCCCCAGTTACACCAATAATTACTGTTTTTGTATTTTCCATACTATTTTATTCCTTCTTTTGTTGTAATAGCCACAATAGCTCCTTCATAAATTTCATGTATAGCTATAGTAACAGGCTTAGTTGAATCCACATGTACAAGTGGACTTTGACCTTCTATTATTTGTCTTGCTCTTTTTGATGTTGCTACAACTAGTGAATACCTGTTGTCAACTCTCTCTAATAAATTTACTATTGATGGGTTTATCATTGAATTATTCATTAATTATTTCCTCCTTTAGAAAATCTCCATTCATTCTATCTACTCTACATCTTTCTGCAATTACAATACTTTGAATTTTCTCGCAGGCACAGGCTACAGTGTCATTTACAACTGCATAATCATATTTTGATACAAAACTAATTTCTTTATGTGCTGACGTAAATCTTGTAATTAAAGACTCTGGCGTTTCACTGCCTCTATTTGTAATTCTATTTTTTAATTCCTCCATAGATGGCGGAAGAATAAAAATAAATAAACCATTTGGATAAGCTGTTTTTACTTTAAGAGCACCTTGAATATCTATTTCAAGTATTACATCTTGGCCATTATCTAATACTTTTAAAACTTCTGATTTAGGTGTTCCATAATAATTTCCATAAACTTCTGCATATTCAAGAAAATCCCCTGACGCGATTCTTTCTAAAAACTTTTCTTTGGTTATGAAATAGTAATTTACGCCATCTATTTCATCACTTCTTGGACTTCTTGTAGTTGCAGACACTGAAATCCAAAAATTATTTTTTTCTATAATAGACTTACATACAGTTCCTTTACCAGCACCAGAAGGCCCTGAAATAACAATGAGCTGCCCTCTACTCGTCATTATTCCTCAACCTCATCTATATGTTCCTCATCTTTAACAGATAAACGGTGTGCAACAGTTTCAGGTTGAACCGCTGATAAAATAACGTGATCACTATCAGTGATAATAACTGCTCTGGTTCTTCTTCCATAAGTAGCATCAATTAGCATACCTCTATCTCTTGCTTCTTGAATTATTCTTTTAATTGGTGCTGATTCAGGGCTGACTATGGCTACCAATCTATTTGCTGAAACAATGTTCCCAAAACCTATGTTTATCAATTTTATACTCATCGCGCGCCTCCTGCTTATTCTATGTTTTGTATTTGTTCTCTAATTTTTTCTATTTCGCTTTTCATGTTAATTACTGTATTTAAAATTTCTAAATCATTTGCTTTTGATGCTATAGTATTAGTTTCTCTGTTCATTTCTTGAATAATAAAATCAAGTTTTCTTCCTATTGGTTCATCTATTACTAGAGTCTCTCTCATTTGCTGTATATGACTATTAAGTCTTACAATTTCTTCATCAATTCCAGCCTTATCTGCAAAAATTGCAACTTCCATGGCAACTCTATTCTCATCAAATTCAACTTCCTTATGCAGAGCATTTAACCTTTGAGTAAGTTTGCCTTTATACTCGTCAAAAACAAAGGGCGATCTTTCCTTAACCTTTTGAACTAAGCCACTTATAAAATCACATTTAATTATAACATCCTCTAGTAATTTTTCGCCTTCCCTTTCTCTCATAAAAAGAAGAGCTTCAAGGGCTTCATTTAGTGATTCCTCAATCTGCTCAAAGGTTTCTGAGATATCTTCTTCCTTTTGTTTAAGAGTTATTACCTCAGGTAATCTAGCTATTTGAGAGACTGATATATCGCCTTCTAGATTATATTTATCTTTTAAAACTTGGAAGCACTTTATATAACTTTCAGCTAATTTTTCATTCAAATTAGCGTAAGCGTCTTCCTTATCATAATTACCTTGAGTTACAAATACATCAAGTTTGCCTCTTTTTACTTTTTCGCCAATTATTTTTCGGATTTTATCCTCAAAAGCTATTAATACTCTAGGCATTCTTATATTAGTTTCGAAATATCTATGATTAACACTTTTAATCTCAATGGTAAAACTTTTACCATCTTTTTCGCAGTTCCCTCTCCCAAACCCAGTCATACTCCTAATCATAACAACGCATCCTTCCAATGTTCATTGTGAACCCTTATAATTATACATAAACTATCACTATAATTTCAAGTTAAAATTATAAGTTGTCACTTTTACCAGGATTTTTATTTAAAAAAATACTGTGGCACTGTAATTTAATGTATTTTAAAAATAGTTCTCACTTATACTAAAATATTTCCTATATAACTTATATTATACCAATAATAATATTAATCACCACATTTATTTAGAGATTTTAAAGCTTCTTTAATAATAAACACATCTTTTGTAAGTGCTATACGGAAATAATCATACCCAAGTTTCCCAAAAGCATTCCCTGGTGTAACCACAATTCCATTATTAGTAAGCATCTCTTCACAAAACTCATTAGTTGTATAATTCTCAGGTGTTTTGCACCACAAATAAAAAGTCCCTTCTGCATCAAAAAAATTAATGTTTTTTTGTAGTAGAATACTTTTAGCAGCTTCTCGCCTTTCATCGTATATTTTACGTATATTGTAAACATAATCCCGTTCTAGGTTAAGAGCAGCAACGGCGGCCTTTTGCACTGGAATAAATTGCCCAGAATCACAATTACTTTTCACTTTTAAAAGAGCATTTATTACTTTAGCATTACCTACAGCATATCCTATTCTATATCCTGTCATATTGTATGTTTTAGATAGTGTTCCAAACTCCACACATTTCCTTTTTATATCAAATTGCATAAGACTAATAGCTTTCTTATCTGCCTTAATTATCTCATTATATGCCGAATCATTGCATAAAACAATATTATTATCATAAGAAAACTTTATAATACGCTTATAGAACTCACAGCTTGCAACGGCACCAGTTGGATTATTTGGATAATTTATAAAAATAAGTTTACTTTTAGAAATTATCTCTTCTGGAATAGTAGTAAAGTCCAACATATATCCATTGATTCGCTTTAAAGGTACCGTATAAGGTATACAGCCCCATAGTTTCGAACAAATACTATAAACAGGGTATGCAGGTTCTGGCACTATTACAACATCTCCTACATCACATACTGCTGGAATGATATTGCTTATACCTTCTTTTGAGCCTATAAGAATTATTACCTCATCTAAGTCTAGACTTACAGAATAGGCCTGTTTATAGTATTGTATAACAGCTTTTTTAAGTTCAATTGTGCCATCATAAGGAGGATAATTATTATACCTATAATCTTTTAATCCATCTATTAGGGCATCTGTAATCTTTGAATGAACTTCTAAATCTGGATCTCCAATACTAAAGTCAATAATTTTTTTTCCGGTGAGAAGTGCTTGATTTTTCATGTCTTCAATTTTTTTAAAATGATATTCATTAATATTAGTTATTCTATTATTTATTTTCATAATATCACCCTTTATACAATTTTTTATTATTTTATTCGGGCGGTATTAACTTTGTTACAGTACTTTATTTATAATAGAAAAAAGAAGAGTACATATTGAACTCTTCTTACTAGTAATAAGTATATATCCTTGTACACTCATATCATGCTATGACTTAAGGTAATATGATAAATCTAATTATAAATAATGCTGCTAAAACGTAAACTATAGGACTTACTTCCTTGTATTTTCCTGTTGCAACTTTTACTATTGGATAAAAAATAATTCCTGCCGCTATACCATTTGCTATACTATAGCTAAAAGGCATTATTGCTATAGTAAAGAATGCTGGAAGAGCTTCTGTAAAATCTTCAAAGTCTATTTTAGTCACTGCACTCATCATAAGTACCCCAACTATTACAAGTGCTGGAGCAGTAGCTTCAGCTGGCACTATTCCTACAAGTCCACTAAAGAATAATGAACATAAAAACAATACTCCCACTGTGGCTGATGTAAGACCTGTTCTTCCGCCTTCTGCAACTCCTGCTGTGGATTCAACATAAGTTACTACAGTACTTGTTCCCATGAATGCGCCTGCTGTAGTAGCTAATGCATCTGACATCAATGCCTTTTTCATATTTTTCACTCTACCAGTTTCATCCAGCATGTTAGCTTTTGTTGCTGTTCCTACAAGTGTTCCTATAGTATCAAACAGGTCTACTAAGCTAAAAGTTATTACAACCATTATTACACTTACTATTGCTGAAAATACTCCCTTAGATGCACCTGCCCCTAAAAGACCTGCAAAGTCAAACTTCATAAATGTGGGAGCAAGAGATGGAGGTGCACTAAATACTTGAACCCCTGTGAGTTTAGTAATTCCAAAAGGAATTCCTACTATTGAAGTTATAATTATTCCAAATAATATAGAGCCCTTTACTTTTCTGGCCATAAGTATTGCCGTAACAGTTATACCTATTAATGCCACTATTGTGCTTGGATTGGTAAAGTTACCAAATGTTACTAAAGTTTCTTTGCTTCCTACGATGATACCACCACTTTTAAAACCGATAAGTGCTATAAATAGACCAATACCACCTGAAATAGCAAGTTTTAAATTCTGAGGTAATGCATCAACTATTTTTTCTCGTATTGAAGTAAGCGTTATTATTATAAATAAAATTCCAGACAAAAGAACTGCTGCTAATGCTTGTTGCCACGTATATCCCAGGGTTAAGCATACGCTATATGTAAAGAATGCATTGAGTCCCATGCCTGGTGCCTGTGCAAAAGGCAGATTAGCGTAGAACGCCATTACAAAAGTACCCACTGCCGCTGCAAGACATGTAGCTGCAAAAACTGATGCTACAATTGGATCATTTAGAGCATTAAAGGCTGCTGCGCCATCTCCCTTTATTCCGGGTAGATTCATTCCAGCAAATTTAAGAATGTTAGGATTTACAAATATAATATATGCCATAGTTATGAATGTAGTTATACCTGCAAGTATTTCTGTTTTTACCGATGTATTATTTTCTTTTAGTTTAAAAAGTTTTTCAAATATTGAATTTTCGACCTTATCTTTTGTTGATTTCATATTTATCCCCTATTCTGTATTTTATTATAGCTTGGGTAATGATTAACAATTTATCATTAGTGGGTATTTCCTTTTCACAAACATAATATCAAAAAAAGATATTTCCGTCAATGCCATCACGAATATTTAAATTAAATTTCTTTACTATATTCGGCTTTTATATCGTCCTCTTTCAAACATACCTTCAATTTCTTCTAAGTTTGTGGTACTAGCAAGTGCAAGCATAAGTTTAATTCTAGCCTTTTGACCTGGAAGGCTATCTCCGAAAATCACACCAGCGTTTCTAAGCTCTTTCCCACCACCAGGATACCCATAAGAATCTAATACCCTTCCTTTGAAACATCTAGATACCATAACTACTGCCACGCCATTTTTTATAGCTTTTTTTACTCCTTCTGCCATTTTCGGTGGAATGTTTCCTCTTCCCATAGCTTCAATAACAAGCCCTCTTGCACCCTGCTCCACACAAAAATCAATTAATTTCGAATCCATTCCAGCACAAGCTTTTATTAAATCTACCCTAGTTTCTATTTTTTCAGTTAATATATGTTCTTTTTTTAAACTATCCCTATAAAATATCGCTTCATTATTGTCGATAATCCCTATGGGACCAAATTCTGGGCTCTGAAAAGTATTTAGATGCATAGAATGTGCTTTAGTGACTTCACCAGCACAATTAAGTTCATCATTTAAGCATACGAGTACTCCCCTATTGCGCGCCTCCTCTGAAATAGCAGTACAAATAGATGCTGATAAATTTGCTGGTCCATCATACCCAAGTTCTGAACTATTTCTCATTGAACCAGTAACAATTACAGGCTTTGGATTATCTATAGTTAGGTGCAATAGATAGGCGGTTTCCTCAAGTGAATCTGTACCATGAGTCACTACAACTCCACATATATCCTCTCTAAGTAGGAAACTTTGTATGTATTTAGATAGTTCCATCATGAGTTCTGGAGTCATATGAGGTCCTGGTAGACTTGAAAAAGTATATGATTCTATTTGTGCATAATTTTCAATTCCCGTAACCATAGACATTATTTCTTCTCCACTTAGTGTTGGGATTGCAGCCTTTATTCTTGGATCAACCGTCATAGCTATTGTGCCGCCATTAAATATAACCGCAACTTTTTTCATTTGAAATTCCTCCTAATATTTAGTCTTAAAATTAAATATAATTTTTCTGGGACAAACAAACTCTATTTTACAATATATTTATAACAATTACATCTCTTATTTTAAAATTTTGTACCTGGTAATAAAAGAAAATAAGATATACTCCTTGTTACAAGTATATCTTATTTACATCATTGCCATTATAATGAATAATTATTACAATATATATTTTTTAATATGACATAATCATTCATGAATATGACAGCATAACTATTCAAATTATTTACTCTTTAAATATTCAAATAAATTCTTTTCTATTTCATCTGCACCATTACCATCTAAAGTTATATACTGCCTATGGCCATCTAACGCTTTTACTTCAACCTTTCCTATTTCTTCACCAGTAACTTTATCAATATCACGTTCAAACTTCATTATCTTATAGCCTTCACTTATAAACTGTTCTGTTTGATTTGCCATCAAATCACGCTCCTTTTCTATATACAGATGTATACTTTAAAGTTTAAAATAAAATGTAACTATCATCCAAAATTTTATTTTAATTCCTTCTTTCCTTCTTCTGCTCCTTTTGTTTATCACTAGGCTCTGTTCTTTTAGTCCCAATATTTACTTCTTGACTATTAGCCTCACTTTTTTTACCCTTTTGCATATTATTACCCTCCTTAAAATGGCGTTTGTTTTACAATAGTTTTTCTGCAAATTCATTTGAATAAGTTGCAATACTATCACTACTTATATTATCTACTCAAGAGTTTCTCCATTGAAATTTTCATACAGTGGTGGTTTTTTCTTATCGCCATTACTTTTCTTAGGTCTACTTATATTGTCACGTTTAACATTAATATTACTATTTTTACTACCTCCAACATGTTGATGATCTGGCATATTTAAAACTCCTTTCAAATTAAAATATATTCTTTTTTATTTTCTGTCTATTTAAGAATTATTATACCTAGTAGCATTATTTATAATGTTTTTTCATATAATAATAAAGAATATTTATTTTATATATACTGTAAAATATAGTAACCTTTTAATGAAATCCCCATAATATATATTAAAGTAACATTAATTGTAATATTTTTCATATTATTAATTACTTATTTGTTTGTTTCTATCCCCCCCCATAAAAAACCACCGCTCTATTAAATAGATTGGTGGTTTTATCATTATGGTTAAAATATTTCTTTATATTTGGAATATTAATTTGCCTATGGTTAATATATATAAGTAAGTAATTTATGAGGTGTATTAAATGGATGATGATTTTAAAAAAATAATACATGCTGAAATTAATAAACCTACTAGTAAAAATGTTGATATTAAAACCCCAAAGCCCAAAAATAGAGATTACAGGCTTATGGTCCTTTGGGTTATAGTAGGTTTACTTGCTGTATTACTACTTTACTATGCTTATCAAATGATATACATTTACTTTTAGTGGATTTTAACTATTAAACTATATTTTATAGTATTATTTTCAAAATAGAAATTTTACACTTTATTGTAAAAAAAGAAGGTATTTATGTTTATTTATTAAACATAAATACCTTCTTCCTTTAATTAAACATATAAAGCTATATTGATGTAAATCATAAATATTAATATAAGAATTATTTAAAATGGTGCATAACCTTGCTCTGACCACCATTCTTCTCTTAGCTCCTCATACTGTGATGAAAATTTATATAAATGAATTGTTTCCCATTTGATTAAAATATTAAATAATTCCTTGGCTTCTTTAATTTCAGTTTCTTTAGCAGCCTTTGTATAGTATTCTATTGATGCTTTTTCCATCTGTATTCCAATGCCAAAAGCAGATACTGCAATGCCAGCATCCTTTCTATCAATATTCTCCCATTTAAAAATTGCTGGAGAAGTTGGTTCAGGAATTAATGCCATTTGAAAATCCACCATATTATCAGCTTTAACCTTGTTAAACAAGTCCTTTAGCCAAACTACATGTTGCATTTCTTCCTCAGCAAGTTCTAAAAAAGCATTTTTCACTTCTGTAGAATTAGAATTACTTGCCGCCATATTATAAAATTCATATCCTTCTACCTCGTTTATAATTGCTTGTTTTATAATCATTAGTTCTTGATTGTTCACTATTATCTCCTCCTCAATATACTATTAAAAATTCAAATTCAGCTTATATTAATTGTCCATTAATAATTAATATCTTTTTATTATTTTATCATATTTTGAAAAATAATACAACAATTATGTTTTATTACTTTTGTATAAATAAAATATTAGGAACAGTTTACAATTTTGAATAAAATTAAAATTTTCCAATCTTGTTATAAAATTATAACAATTGTGTTAAAATAATTGAGAAAGTAAAAGTAAGTATAAGCAGAGGGGGATTTACAAGAGATGAAAAAATTATTAAAAAACGCATTTGTTTTATTGGTATTTTGTGTTCTGTTATTATCTGCACATACTTCATATGCATTTGAATCTAGGAATGATGAAGTAGTTAGCGCAAATAAAGTCTGGAATATTCAGTTTAATAAAGAACTTAAATATGATAACGCATTAAAGCAATCTATAACTATAGTAGATAGTGTGGGAACCATAATTGATACAAAATTAGAACTAGGAAAAGATATGCAATCTATTATAATTAAGCCGCCAGCAAAAGGATATACCCTTGGAAAAATGTATACATTGAAAATTGCTACAGACATTTATTCAAAAGACAATATGAAATTGCAGGAACCCATACAAATGAATTTTAAAATCAATAATAATGTACTTGTAGAAAACAATGAAAACCTTAAGGTTATTTTTAATGATAACTGTAGTAGCATATTTGATAGTGGCTGGAGTAAAAGTCTTGATAATTCACAGCAATCATTTATATCCGATTTTAGTGAGCATAATAAATATATTACTAATGTTCCATATGAACAATATTTATTTTATAATAGCTCACAAAATTCAATAATGCAACTAAGTAAAAACGTAGAAATAGGAGCTGGACCTTTCAATATAGAATTTGATGCTAAAATGGTGGATTTACAAACTCCAAGTAAAAATTCAGGTTGGAGAGGCTTTGCAATAGATGCAATTGCTAATAATAAAAGATACCGCTTAAGCTTTAATAGCAAAGACTCAGATAACAAAATAAAAATAAACTTAATGAATAAAGCCTCAGGAGATGGTTCTTTTCAAACTGTTGATGCCTATTTGCCTAAGGATGATAATATTCATAGATGGTCTATTAAAAATAATGGAAATAATACCATTTCCATATTACTGGATGGAAATAATATAGCTAACTTCTATGATCCAGAATTAGTAAGTACTGGCCTTAATGATAGGGTTATTTTATATAATGATATGACTGATGCAACTACTGGCATCAATCAAATATATATAGAAAATTTTGCTATAACAAAATCTTTAACGATAAAAGACTTTACTGTAATTGCCGATGAAAATAAACAAACTGTAAATGCTTCCATATCTATGAATATTGAAGATGAGAAGCTTATACTGGAAAAGCATTATATAATTAAATGTAGCTTATACAAAAACGATAAAATTGTAGCTGAGGATACAAAGACACTAGACAATAAAAATATTAGTTTTACACTCAATAATATAACCCAATCTGGAGAAATGAAAGTTGTAGCTACGGTTATTGCAGTAGATAAAAAAATTGATGAAATATCAAAAATTATTAACCTTAATGTTGCCACAGTTAATTTAGAGCCAGGTCAAACTATAAGCTCCCAGCCAGGAAAAGTATACTTATATAATAAAATGGATAAGATGCTTACAAACGACCAAAATGATGCACAGCACTCAGGGTGGGAACTAGAGACTTACACAGATTATGACACTAATAAGACTGGAACAATACTTGAAAATGTAGAAAATGCTCTTCCCATAAATATTCCCATAAAACTAAATGGCTGGTTTAGGGTTTATGTAGGGTATGTTACAGGTACGGAAAGCTTTAAAATAGGTCAAACAGATGGTTCTTCCATGCTCCAAATAAATGGTGATATATCTCTTGCCTCGAACGAGTTATATGGTGATCAGTTTATTAATGAAAAATCTACAATAATATCAAATTTTAATAGCAGTTCAATTAAAATTTTCCCAAGCTCATCACAAAGAGCCAGGATTGCTTATATTAAACTAGTAGGTTTAACCGACGAGCAGATATCCATATATGGGCTACAATCAGAGAATAAAAAAACAGTACTATATGATCTTGATGGATATTCCGCTTTTTTCGATGGATCATATCCTAATATTGAAACTCTTAAAAGTAGAACTGTAGATATTCTTTCTGGTAGAAATGTTGGAGAATTAAATTGGTGTTTAGGAACTACAGGTATGTTAAATTATAATAGTAAATATGCTGGCAATGCCTTTGAAGGTCTAGAAGCATATGATGATCAACTTAGAGATGGTGATAAATTAGCAAAATATCAAATATTAAATATCTTAAGTTCTGGAAAATCCCCTTTAGAAATCCTTGCTGATAGAGGACAGGAGAAGGGAATGAAGGTTAATGCCTCATTTAGAATGGATACATTTTATAATCCACTAATTTACGGATTTTTAAATGGTGCTATGTATAATGAATATAATAAGTTTACTCAACTTGGAAGCTACGAATTAGACTATAAGTACCCAGAGGTTAGAGCTTACATAAAAAACATACTTTTGGAATCAGCCTCTTTTAATAATGTTTCAGGCATAACATTAGATTTTTGTAGATATCCTACAATCTTCGGACCAGAAACTTCAAATGAAGAAAAAATACTCATTATGAATGAATTTTTACGAGGTTTAAGGCGTGAACTACCAAAAAACAAAACCATTACCATAAGAGTACCCTACAATGAACCTATTAAATATGGCTATGATATTAATACATGGATTAAAGAAGGTTTGCTTAATAGATTAATACCCTCAAGTATTGGTCGAGAGGAGTATTTTAATATTAAACCATATGTAGATATGGTAAAAAACACCAATGTGCAATTATATATTGGTATTTCTGCAGATGTTAGTGGACATGACATTACAAAAGAAGAGGAAGAGTTAATAAAGCAAGGATTATATGTAAATAATAAAGTATATTTAGATGTCCAGCAGTATTTGCTACGAGCTTGCGCCGTATATAAAGCTGGTGCTGATGGAGTATTCTTATTCAACTCAAGTTCCAGTCTTCTTGTAGATAACAATGCACCTATTGAATCAACCTTCATAGGTGATAAATCCTTAATTCAAAAGTGGCGTGAATTTGATTACGCATCAGGCTTTATGATAAATAAAATTAATGTTCAAAAGCCAACCTTCTAAGTATATGGTAACTATTTATTGATTTTTAATAGTATACGGATTATTATAAGCATTCATTATGATAATACGTATATTATTTTTATCTCATTTAAAAAGAAGTCCTTGACAGTTTATGATTAAGGTGATATATTCAAGTCATAAATCAATTGAATACAATTTAATTTAACATAATTAAATTAACATATTGTAATATAAGAAAAACATTTAAAGGAGGATTATTAAATTATGAACATTTATAACTATAAATTTAAAACTATCGATGGAGAGGATGCAACGTTAGGTGAGTTCAAAGATAAGGTATTATTAATAGTTAATACTGCAAGTAAATGTGGGTTTACACCTCAATTTACTGATTTACAAAAACTATATGAGAAATATAATTCTAAAGGCTTTGAAATACTTGGTTTCCCATCTAATCAGTTTGCAGAGCAAGAACCTGCAAATAATGACGAGGTAAAAAGTTTTTGTGAAATTAATTTTGGAGTAACTTTTCCACTTTCTGAAAAAGTTGAAGTTAGAGGTAATGATGCTCATCCACTATTTAAATATTTAACTGATAAAGTAGCATTTAAAGGATTTGACATGAATAACCCAAGTGCTAAACATTTACATGATTTTTTACAAGAAAAATTTCCTGACTATTTATTAGGTGATTCAATTAAATGGAATTTCACTAAATTTTTAGTAGATAGACAAGGAAATGTTGTAGAAAGATTTGAATCACCCATAGAGCCAATGGGTATTGAAGAAAATATAAAAAAACTACTATAAAACTCCATTGCGTTAATTTTACTAGTGTGAACATAAAACATATTTTTCAAGTTTTAATATATGTTTTATGTTCATACTTTTTTTATTTTAACATAAGTAAAATGAAAAACCATAAAGGAAGTGATCCAAGTGAAACATGAAGCACTTAAATTAGATAACCAATTATGCTTTGCTCTATATGCTTGTTCACGTGAAATAACAAAGTTGTATAAGCCTATTTTAGATAAACTGGGTATAACCTATACTCAATATATTTCTCTTTTAGTATTATGGGAAAAAGATAATATAACAGTAAAAGACCTGGGAGAAAAATTACATCTAGATTCTGGAACATTGACGCCACTGCTTAAAAAATTAGAGTTCATGGAGCTAGTAAATAGAAATCGAGATACTATAGATGAAAGAAAAGTATACGTTAAATTAACTGATAAGGGTGTTGAATTAAAAACAATGGCCATTGAAATACCAAATAAAATTCTTTGCTCTACAGGACTTTCCCTTCAAAGTGCAGAACTTTTGAAGGAAAACATTAATTCTTTATTGTTAACTTTAACTCCTGGTAATAATATCAAATAAAAGAATATACAGTAGTTTAATGTATTTATTACATTAAACACACTGTATATTCTTTTACATTTCTAAAAATTTCACATTACTCATTTAGCCTTATAATTAATACTGTTTTCAATGCGTATTATAGCATCATGGATTTTTTCAAAGATAATCCCAACCAAAAACCATACTGGGGCATATTCCAATGTAATTATTCCGCCTATTGATAATGTTTTATTTACATAGTTCCAAGGGCACATACCTAAAACCGACCTTAGCAGCAGTCCGCAAACTAATTCTACTGCAAATATAAGAACCATGTATATACCTCCCCTAGCAATAAGCGGAAGATGTTTTATCCTATAATGCACAGGTTCAAGAAATACAGCAAGCCCATATATAGGGAACATCCAAATACAGGTAGTGCCCCTAAGTAAAACATCACCCGTAAGCAGCGCGCCAAAACCATTCCACAAAACCTCTGCCAAAAGGCCTAACAGTCCATAAACAATAAATCTTTTCCACATAAATGTATTGTTTGTATTCCCTTGCATAATATACTGCTAACTTAATTAATTAGTGAAAAAACAAAAATACACATGCATTTACAATAGGATATACTGTACTGAGCTTACATTTACTTGTAGAATCAACCTATCTATTGTAATATAATATAAATAATATAATGATAGTGCACAAATTATAAACAGTAATTTTTCAAATGAGCTTAAACAAGGGGGAAAGTTTAAAATGCAAATTAATGCTAGTTTAGCAATAATTCCTAAAGATCAATTATGTATATGCGGAAGTGACAAATTTTTTTCTGATTGTTGTATGAAAAAAGATCATATTTATGAAGCAATGACCCTACCTGATACTGGAAGGCAAGTCATTTACGATCAAACTGAAATTATCATGGCAGTTAAAATTTTAAATGGTTTTATTGAATCTAGAATCGATTCAATAAATTCCGAATTACCTCAGGTGGAGGCAATACGGAAACTCAAACGACTTTACGAAAAGCTAGATAATGCTTTAAAACCTATAGAGAAAGTAACTTCTTGCAAGCAGGGTTGCAATCATTGTTGCTTTTTACCGATTTTATCAAGTCAACTTGAAAATGAATTAATAAAAAATTATATGAGTGAACATTATTCTACTGATAAATTGGCTGAATTTGAGTATAAAATCAATCAAAACAAAGATACGCTATCACAGCTTATACATATTAATGGTAGATTTATGGATGAAAACTATAAATTATATTCCACCGCTAATATTCCTTGTTCTTTTTTAGATAGTGATAGCAATTGCAGCATTTATAATGTAAGGCCTTTTATCTGCAGAAAATATTTAGTTTTTAATAATCCAACAGTTTGTGAAAACACTTTAAATAAAACCGATCAGTACTATTCAACTTACCTAACTAAGGTAAAAGACTCCATAATAAAGCTTAATAAGCTAACCTATGGTGAAAATTTTCAGTACAAACATATATTATCTTGGTTTTTAGAAAACTGAAATATCTAATAAGTTTAATTAAAAACGGCGTTGATATTAAACTATCAACGCTATTTTATAGTTTTTCTGTACTCCATAGGTGCCGAGCCCTTTGAATTTTTAAATACCCTATTAAAAGTTTTAACGCTATTAAATCCAGATTTATACGCAACTTCTGTAATTGAATTGGTATCATACATAAGGTACCACTCAGCTTTTGTTATTTTAAAATTGTTTAAATACTCCACAAAGGTCATTCCAGTATTTTCTTTAAAAAATCTAGTGAAATGGTACTTACTAAAGCCTGCAACTTTTGAAATCTCATCTAACCCTATTTGATTTTGATAATTTTTCTCTACATGTGCAAATACCTTATCCAGCTTCTTAAGTCTCTCCATTTGTCTACTCTCATCCTCCTTTGAATAGGCTGTTTTAGGCATATATCTAAGTAGTATAACTGCCAAATCATAGAGTCTTGCTTTTAAAATGAGTTTATATCCTTCTTTAGTTTTGCCGTACTCCTCAATAATCTCCTGTATCTGTTTTTCCATTAAATCGTGAACTTCACTTCCGTAAGTCAGGAGACTCGAGTGAATAAACATTGGTTTAATAATTCTATTATCCTTTGTTCCCGAAAGAAAGCTATCGTATATTGACATTCTAAATTGTATCACGGCTCTTTTGCTGACTTGTTTTTGCTTAAAAAAATAATGAATCTCTCCTGAACCAATAATGAGTATGTCCCCAACTATCAAGTTATAGATTTCCTTATTTACCATTACTTTAAGATTTCCTTCCACAAGATAAATAATTTCAATATCCTCATGAAAATGATGAGGTGTGCTAGTATTCCCATCATTAAAGAACAATCTAAACGGAAAATCCTGCTCTAATATTGTTTTTTCTAAGCTAACTTGCATAATACCCTCCAGAAGTTTAATTAATTCAGACAACAATTGTATATTAAAATAGGCATACAAATTTTTAGACTTGTATGCCTATAATTATTTTGCCTGTTACAGCTTTATTTTAACTCTTTTTTTACCAGATTCATAGATGCTACATATAATTCTTTGTGTTTTTATTGCTTGTTCCCCATTAATATCAGGCTGGATGCCTAAACTTAATGCATGGTAATAGTTCTTTATTTGTTTTGAATGGCTTATTCCCCAATATCCCTTTGCTCCATTTCCATAATCGAAAGTTTCATTTGGGTTATTATCTGCAATTAATTCTCTGCCATCGTTAAGCACCACATGAGCTCTATCCCCTACCATAGTTGCAATCCCATTTTCACAATGAAGTTCTATTTCTACCGGAGCATCATAAGTATAATAATTAATGGCATGAAAAGCTGTAACTACTCCATTCTTATACTTTATAATTCCTTCAGCACAGTCCTCTACCTGTATTATTTCATGAGCCCTATTACTTATGCTAGCATCTATATAATCTATGTCACAGTTTACAAACCAGCTCATTAGATCCATAGTATGAATTGCTTGATCTATAATAACTCCTCCACCTTCTTTTTCCCAGGTACCTTTCCAATCACTGTGACTGTAATATTCATCTGAACGGTTCCAAGTAACCTCAAGCTTACCTGATAGTATTTTACCAAGTTCACCGGAATCAAGAGTGTTTTTTATAAGTTGTGACCCTGGATTATATCTATTTTGAAATATAACTCCCAATGTAACCTTGTTATCTTTTGCAGCCAAAATCATATTTTCTGCGTCTAGAAGGCTTATAGACATAGGCTTTTCAGTAAGCACATGTTTACCATGATTGGCAGCATAAATAGCCACCTCTGCATGAAGATAGTGAGGAAGACATATGTGAACTGCATCTAATTCTTCCTTTAAAATCATTTCTTTATAATCTGTATAGTATGCACAATTATATTGCTCTGCCTTTATTTTTGCTCTATCTTCCTTTATGTCACATACACAAGTCACCTTAGCATTCTCGAGTGCATTTACAGATTGAGCATGCATGGGAAATATGTTCCCACATCCAATAATTCCTACTTTAAATATCTTCATTTCAACATCTCCTAAATAGTTCTATATTAATTTTTGAAGATAATCTATTCCAATTTGCAGACCTTCCTTTACCTTTTCTGCGCTACCTTCATAAAGGGGATCTTCATGTTCAATACTAACCACTCCCGCATAGCCTACATCTGTTAACTCCTTAAAAAGACTTTTCCAGTCTACCTGTCCAAGTCCAGGCATTCTATATCTCCAATATCCAAAGTCCTCGGAGCTTATGTTTAGTTGTTTGTTAAATACACCATATGTTTTTAAATTTTCCTTAAATACTTCTGTGTCCTTTGCATGTACATGGAATATTCTATCCTTAAATTCCTTAACAGGAGTAATATAATCCATTAGTAGAGCATGCATGTGAGATGGATCATAATTTAATCCAAAGTTTTTATTAGGAACTCTTTTGAACATCTCTCTCCAAAGCTCAGGAGTAAATGAAATAGTCCCTGGCATTCCCGCTACCTGCCAACCAATCATTGGACAGTTTTCGATTATCACCTTAATGTCTCTCTCCTGCGCATACTTCACTAAATCTCCAAAAACAACCTCAAACTCATCAAAGTTCTCCTCCAGGGACTTATCTATATTTCTTCCTACAAAAGTTCCTACTGCTGGCACCCCTAGGAGTACTGCTGCATCTACACATTTTTTAAAATGTTTATTTATATTAGACCTTATAGTAAGGTCTCTATGTAAATTGTTATCATAATAAGCAATTGAAGATATAGTAAGCCCATACTCATTAAAGTATGCTTTTATTTTCTCCGCTTCCTCTTGCGTAAAGTTAGCTACATCTATTTCACTTCCTGAATAATCACGACTGTTAGTTCTTGGCCAACAAGCAAGTTCTAAAGACTTAAACCCATGCACGCTTGCCCATCTTGCTTTTTCTTTAAGTGGAATACCACCTAGACATCCTGTTAAAAGTCCTATATACATATTAACAACCTCCTTATATTCTTAATTATTAAAATAGACAGGTTTTCCTGTTTTAGAAGACTCATATATTGCTTCAAGTATTTCTGTAACTACTAATGCTTGTTCTGGTTTTACTACAGGCTCACTATCATTCAATATACAGTCAATCCACGCTCTTGCTTCCAGGTCTGCTGGATCTTCTGAGCTTCCTTCATAAAAAGCAACCCCACCAGAACTAAAGTCTACTTTGGTTTCATACAATCTACTTAGATTTTCTCCGTTTATCCGAAGTCCATCCTTCATATCTGCTCCCCCCTTTGTACCGCAAAGAGTTGTTTGCGCTTCACCTACATCAAGACTATTTAATGCCCAACTTGATTCTAAAATAATAGTTGCTCCATTTTCCATGGTAATAAATCCAAAGGCTGAGTCCTCTACAGTGAATTTTTTAGGGTCCCAGGGTCCCCATGCATTAGCTGCATTTTCTTTACTACTAAGCTTATGATATACATTTCCAACTACATATTTAGGTTTATAATTATTTAACATCCATAAGGTTAGGTCCAATGCATGAGTACCTATGTCTATTAAAGGGCCTCCACCTTGCTCAAATTCATTAAGAAAAACCCCCCAAGTAGGCACCGCACGTCTTCTTATAGCATGCGCTTTTGCAAAATATATTTCTCCCAAATTACCATTTTCACAAATTTCATGAAGGTATCTTGAGTCACCTCTAAAGCGATTCTGATAGCCTATAGTAAGTTTTTTACCTACACGTAATGAAGCTTCCAGCATTCTTCTTGCTTCAACTGTGGTTTTAGCCATTGGCTTTTCACACATTACATGCTTGCCAGCTTCTAGTACATCTACAGTAATGGTGCTATGCGATCTATTCGGTGTACATACATGTACAACATCAATACTTTTGTCTTTCAAAAGTTCCTTGTAATCTTCATAAACCACTGCATCTTTAGTTCCAAATTTCACTGCAGACGCCTCAGCTTTTTCTTTTGAAATATCACAAAATGCTACCATTTGAACCTGTGATATTTTAGCTAAACTGGGCATATGTTTGTTATTTGCAATGCCACCACAACCTATTATGCCAACTTTCAACTTCTTCTCATTACATGTATTCTCCATAATATATACTGATTTTCAAGTCACAACATAGTTATAACAGGAAAGTCAGGTTTTTCACTTCCTTTCAAAATATATTAATTGAGAATCTACTTTTCTATAATTTACTATTACAAAAGACTAGTTTCTCTAAGTAATTCTTATTTATCGTTTACATTTCTCATTTTACAATATAATAAATTTTATTACTCGCCATGAATTGCGGAATTATCCTCAAATATTGCTTTTTATTAAAAAATAGCTACATAGTCCCCTAACTTATTTGTTTTGAAATACCTTGCAGTTATAAAGGTTCGAAAAAGTAAAAAGGTCCGCTCATCTTAAGCTGACCTTTCCATTTCTTGCTCTATATAAGTTTTTCGTTAAATATGTGGGTTAGATTTAATTTTTCTACTTTCCCCACAATTTTGTCTATATCCAAAGTATAAAGTCCGAGTTCCTGCATTCTATTAAAATACTCTGCTCCTGCGAAGGTATATCTGTTTGTTCTTCCTTCTTTAGAGTCTATTTTTTCATTTGCATATGCTATTATGTCTCCCACGGCTAGAGATCTTGGTAATATAAGTAGCGGCATACCTAAATAATTTCTTATTGCATTGTGTCCAGCTAAAGCACCCGTTATAATAGCCTCTGTGTGCCCTACAAATAACCCAGCCTTCTCACCTGCACAGAACAAGTTATCTAGGCCTATAACCTTCATACTGTTTGTTCTTGGAGCTACGGATAGGTATCTTATGGAGTTTCCCTTTCCCCCTGCATATGGATCTATATATTTTGCATGCTCTAAGCCTTTAATTTTTCTTAATTTATCTAATGGATAATACGACGTCATAAGCTTTGCATGACCCGTATCTAAAAGTATTAAATTTTCTGCAAACTCTTTAAGAGCATACTGCTGACATACCTTTAATTTAAGTTTATCTAAATTAACATCTTCTTCTGGGACCTTTAAAACAACCACTCCTGTTTCATCCAGTTGTTTTATAACGTCACTCGTTAAGGAATCCTTAGCTAGTTTACAAGAACCGCTAAAGGCTCCATATACATCTTCTTCTCTTTCTCCTTTTAAGTCTTCAATACCTGCTCTGTAGCTTATGCTTACTCTTGGTCCAAAAGCTGGGCATCTTAACACACACATTGAACATCCATTTCCATATTTTAAGCAGTTACCCATTGGACCTGTTGAACCTGTAGTTTCTATAAATACATCTGCCTCAACATATTTTCCATCTGATAGATATATTCCTTTTAGTCTATTGCCTTCTTTTTCAACATCTACAACTCTTGTTACCATGTTTATTTCTATATCCATAGCTTTTAAATATTTTTCAACTGCTGGTTCAATTTTATTTACATCGTAAAGCCAGGCATGTTTGTGCCCCGGAAAATCAATATTTTTATGTCTACTATTATCATCAGTTAAATGTATTAAATCTCCTGCTCCTAGAGCTATCATTTCTTCTGATGCAGTATATCTTCCATTATTTCTCATAATGCCACCTACATTTCCAAGTCCTAAAAGCATATCTGTTTTTTCATATAATATAACCTCAGCACCAGCTTTCTTTGCTGTGATTGCCGCACTACACCCAGACCAACCACCACCAATTACAATAACCTTCAAAATATTCTCCTCCCCTCTAATACGTATTTAGGTTCTGTCTGCATTTTGCAGAGCCTTCTTAATTTGCGGTCGTTATTTTTTCTTGTGCAACAACCGCAAATGCCTTCTCCACAGCACATTTTCGCATTATTGCAACAGGAATATTTAATGTTTTTGTCTATATCTTGTACAGCCTTCATCAATTCATAATTTAAAACATCTGCCGCATCACAATGCACTAATTTAATATCATTATTATGGATTAAATCCTTCAATATATTATTAAATTCATCTGTGATTCTGCCACGGACTATAGTATTAACCATTATAACTTTTGAAGCATATTTATCTAGATACCCACTCACGAAGCTATTTTTATAGGGAGAATTGTCAAGCACAACTGTAATTTCATTATTATTCCCATGCAAATGCTTAAGTGGAGGTATCATGGGGGCCTGCCCTATACCTCTTGCTACAATTAAACATTTGCTATTCACAATTGTATTTATGTTTTTTAATCCTAAAATGCCATTCCAAAATGGTGCTTTTACCAGCATCTCCTCCCCTTGCTTTAATACATCTAATGCTTTAGTTTTAGATCCTTTTAATTCTATTGCAATAGTTATGGTATTATTTCTTGTATCAGTATCCATTATTGATATTGGTGTATCAAATCTTGTATCCGTATCTGGCCGTCTAACAAAAACATAGCTTCCTGCATGAACCAGTTCACTTACCAATTTATCACTTGCTTCTAATGTAAATACAATAATATTATCCTCATATTTATTTTTCTCTACTATTTTGCAATAATAATATTTCCTACTTTCTTTAGCTTTGTAGTTGTTTGAAGCATATTCTTGATATATACATACTCCATTCCAATTACTACAGTCACAGAAATTTTTACCTGCTAGCTGCGAACATAATATACAGTCTCCTGTTTCTGCCAGATGGCAAGGACATGCTCGCAACACCAAACTGCGATTCTACCCTGTGCATTTTATTCACCCTGTTCATAGAAATGTTTAAATTTTATAGTAATGACACAATATTCATAAAAAATTTTCACAAAAATCATTGAAACTATTTTGATTTTCCGTTAAAATGGTCTATGAAGAGAGGACTGATTACTTGAAAAAACTTTTTAAAAATTTGTTGCCACTAATACTTATTGGTTCTATCCCTTTTTCTAATTTATTTTATTGGACACTGAATAATACCCAGAGAGGGGTTTATGACCTAACTACTGATTTAGATAGATCTTTACCACTTATAAAAATCTTTATAATACCTTATATGTCTTTATGGTTTTACTTAGCCATTTGTTTTGTTTATTTGTGCTTTAAAAACAGAAAAGTTTATTATAAGATTATGATTACACTAGTCCTATGTTATGTTATTGCTTTTATAACCTTTTACTTTTTTCAAACCACTGTTTCAAGGCCTCTTGTCACAGGGAATGATATATTCTCAAAAATGATTCTATTCACCTATAAGTCGGACAAGCCCTTTAATTGTTTTCCAAGCATACATGTAATTACTGCATACCTTGCCATGAAAGGAATTAATCTCACAGATGCTAGGAAACGGATTAAAATTCCAGTTAATGTGGTAGGATTTCTTATTATTATATCCACTCAATTTGTTAAACAACACGTTATAATGGATATATTTTTCGCAATCTTTTTATGTGACGTATTTTTCTATTGCATTACCTATATGGAGGAGCATTACGTGTTTTACAGTTCTAAAAAAGCTTATAATTTACTAGAAAAAGATATTGAACAATAAAGTGTAAAAGCTGCTGAATGATTTTCAGCAGCTTTTACACTTTATTTTGTACATTAGTATAAACGGTTTATCCTTATGGCATCTTATTTATTGAAGCCTTATAACGATTTTACCACCTTTTAATTCTATGGTTATATTTGACCCTTCAGTAAATTCATTTTGAAGATACTGCTCTGCAATCTCATCTTCAATATATTTTTGAATAGTCCTCCTGAGTGGCCTTGCTCCATATTTATCATCGTATCCTTTTTCTAATACAAAGTCTTTTACCTCGTCTGTTATTTCTAATATGATTTTCTTTTCTCTTACCTCATCCACAACTTCCATAATCATTAAATCTACTATTTTGCGAAGTTCTTCCTTGTTTAGAGGAGTAAATACAATAGTTTCATCTACTCTATTTAAAAATTCCGGCCTAAACGTTTCTTTTAGTGCATCCTTTACACGAGCTTCTAAAATATCATAATTGTCCTGAACAAAACCAATGCTACTTGCTTTAAATTTAGTACCTGCATTAGATGTCATTATTATTACAGTATTATCAAAAAAAACAGTTCTGCCTTGACTATCTGTTAATCTTCCGTCTTCAAGAATTTGTAACAGCATGTTAAAAACATCGGGATGAGCTTTCTCTATTTCATCTAAAAGGATCACGCAGTAAGGCTTTCTTCTGACTTTTTCAGTTAATTGGCCAGCTTGATCATAGCCTACATATCCTGGCGGTGCACCAATCAACTTTGAAACCGTATGTTTTTCCATGTATTCAGACATATCTATACGAATTAATGCTTCCTCACTTCCAAAAAGCTCACAGGCCAGTGCTTTAACTAGCTCTGTTTTTCCAACCCCAGTTGGTCCAACAAAAATAAAAGAGGAAGGCTTTTTCTTTTTTCGAAATCCTGAACGATTCCGCCTAATTGCTCTAGATAAACTCGTAATAGCTTGATTTTGTCCTATAACTCGTTTATGTAGTCTGTTTTCTAAGTCCAATAGTTTTTTCGCTTCTTTTTCTGTAATCTTTTGAATTGGAATTTTAGTCCATGATTCAATTACAAAAGCAATATCCTCTACAGTAATTTGAACCTCATTGCATTTTTTCTCGATTTCAACAATATCTTCTTTTATTTTGCATAACTTCATTCTATATTCTGCAGCTTTTTCGAAATTTCCAGTTTCCTCTGCATCATTCTTTGAGTTTTGTACTTTTTCTGATTGTTCTTTTAATCCTGCAAGTTCCACAAGTCCTCTATTCTTTAAATTCGCTCTAGAACCCGCTTCATCAATGACGTCTATAGCTTTATCTGGAAGAAATCTGTCAGTTATATATCTTTCAGATAAACTTACAACTTCTTCGATTATTTCATCAGATATTTTAACTTTGTGATATTCTTCATAATAGCCTCGTATTCCTTTTAAAATTTCTATTGTCTCAGCTATACTAGGTTCTTCGACTAAGACTGGCTGAAATCTTCTTTCAAGTGCAGCGTCTTTCTCTATATATTTTCTATATTCCTCAAGTGTTGTCACGCCAATAACTTGTATTTCACCTTTAGATAGTGCAGGTTTTAAAATGTTTGCTGCATTCATTGACCCACCTTGAACTTCTCCAGCACCCATAATATTGTGCACCTCATCAATAACCAATATTATATTTCCACTTTCCTTAGCTTCCTCAATGATTGACTTCATCCGACTTTCAAATTGTCCTCTAAATTGAGTGCCTGCAACAACAGCCGTAAGATCAAGGAGATAAACTTCAGCATTAAATAATTTCTCTGGAACTTGTTTTTCCGCAATTCTAACGGCTAAGCCCTCTGCAATAGCTGTCTTGCCTACACCAGCTTCTCCAATTAGTATAGGATTATTTTTGGTTCTTCTATTTAAAATCTGTACCACACGATCAATTTCTTTATTTCTTCCAATAACTTTGTCTACACCCTTTTGATTTGCTTTGTTTGTTAGATTTATTCCATAAGTGTCTAAGTGCTTTCGCTTCTTTTTAAACCAATTCTTTTTTGATTTATCTTCAGGTGTATCTTTAACCTTTGAGGAAGTTTCAATTTCCTCATCTATAAAATCTTTATTTTCATCTTTAGGTGAAAATAAGCCATTAAAAATATTACCAATAAGTTTTTTCCCTTCACCATTCTCATTGTTCATATCTCCAAGATTCATATCCTCTAAGTTCATATCTTTTAAATTCATATCTTCTAAATTCATATCTTCTAAATCCATGTCTTTAAAGATATTACCCATTTGCTGGTTTAAATTTTCAATATCCTCTGAAGATATGCCAGCTTGTTGCATCAATTGATCCATAACTGGAACACCCTTCTTTTTAGCACACTCTATACATAAAGCTACTGTTTCAGTTTTTCCACTTTCAATTTTTGATGTTAATATCATTGCTATATTTTTTTTACATACATCGCATAACTTCATATAAATCATCTCCATATTTCATGTTGTATTAATATTATAATAGTATATCATTTTTTAATAGAATTTGTTTAGTATATTCAGTATTGTTTGTTTTTTATTAATAAATAACACTTCTAATTGCTTTTAAGTTCTCCCTTTTCTATTCATTCTACACCTGTAACCATAATCCTTTTTATAAGCTAGTGTTACTTTTGGCTAAGCTTCTCTATTAATTCATCTATTTCTTGTAATGAAAGCTTTGAAGCTAATATTCTTAACGCAGTTTTTGTATAGAGTCCGCTTAAAAGTTCTATTTCGCTCTTATTTAATTCTAAAAGGACGGTAGAGTTAACCTTCATTTATAATCCCCCAAACACACTATTATATTATAGTATGCTTATTTAACCACAATGTTACAAAGATGTAAATACCAAAATATATTAAGTTATATACATCACTTGTGCATATTATTTTTTAAAATACATATCTTTATTTTGTAAAGCTATTAAAGTCCACATACTATGGAATTTCACCTCTTATCCAAGTTTACCCTTTAACAAACTTTAAATCAATTATTGAGGAGTAAGTAAATTGAAAATTGCAGCTATATACTCCAGAAAATCAAAGATTACAACAAAAGGTGAATCACTGATTAACCAAATTGAACTATGTAAGCATGAAGGTAATCATTTGGGCATTGATAAGTTTATAATATACGAAGATGAAGGTTTTTCAGGAAAAAATATTCAAAGGCCTCAGTTTCAAAAAATGCTAAGTGATGCAAAAGAAAGAGAATTTAATGTACTTATCTGTTACAGACTTGATAGAATCAGTAGAAATATATCTGACTTTTCTACTCTTATAAATGAATTAGATAGTCTGCATATAAGCTTTATAAGTGTTAATGAGCAATTTGATACCTCAACCCCTATGGGTCGTGCCATGATGTATATTGCTTCTGTTTTTGCACAACTTGAACGTGAAACTATTGGTGAAAGGGTAAGAGACAATATGTTGGAGTTAGCTAAAAGCGGACGATGGCTGGGAGGCCAAACACCTTTAGGCTATGAAAGTAAAAAAACGTCCTATTTAGATTCTGAGTTCAAAGATAAAACTATGCATACTCTATACCCTGTAAAAGAAGAATTAGATGTTGTAAAGTTCATATATGATAAATATTTACAATATAAGTCTATTAGCCAGGTTTTTATCTGTGTTTTTCAAAAAAATATTAAGACAAAAAATGGAGCTGACTTTAATAAGAAAAGAATTCAGCTTATATTAAGAAATCCTCTCTACGTTAGAGCAAATGAAGCAGTTATGAAGCATCTAGAATTTATTGGAATGAATGTAATGGGAAAGGTTGACGATATTCATGGCATTCTAACTTATAATAAAAGTAAAGGTACTAATATTAAACGAGATATAAGTGAATGGATAGCTGCTGTTTCTAAACATGAAGGAGTTATTGATGCCCCTGTTTGGCTTTTGATTCAACAAATATTAGATGAAAACAAAAACAAAGCTCCCCGCCTTGGAACCTCAGCCGCTGCTTTACTTACCGGAACTTTAAAGTGTTCTAAATGCGGTAAAAGTATGATAGTTAAACATGGTCATATTAGTGCGCATTCCAATAAAAAAATCCAGTATTATGTTTGTAGTACTAAAGATTATTCAAAAGGCCTTCGATGTAACAATCCTAATATCCGAGTAGATGAACTTGAACCAATAGTTATAGATAATTTAAAAAATGTGACAATGGACAAAAGTGTTCTTTTAGAAGAGTTAAATAAAATTAAATCTGATATGACCAGAAATAATTTTATGCAATGCGAATTAGACAATTTACCATCACAAATGAAAATAAAGCAAGCCCAAATAGATATTCTAATAAGCCAATTATCACTAGACAATGAGATATCAAAATATATAAGACCGCAAATTTTGAAATTAGGGGATGAATTAGAAAAACTAAAGTATAAATTTGAAAACTTAAAAGCTACTTCCTATAAAAACGATAAATGGGACGCAAATAAATTCCTATATTCCTTAAGTAACTTTTCTTCTCTATCCGATGAGTTAGATTTCAATAGTAAACATCTATTAATTAACAGTATTATACATTCAATATATTGGGATGGTGCTAAAGGTATCATTAAAATAAATCTGAGGTCCTTAAAATGATAAGCTCATTATCGCAGTTTAGTGTGGCTAGGACAAAATTCACTTCCTACATCAATACAATCGTAGGGTTCATAACTCATCAATATAACCTCCTAAGCACTATACTATTAAAATATTTAAAAGTCTAAAAATTGTTACAATTTAAATAACAATAGTTCGAAATACCAGAAGAATATCTAGTCACTTACTAAATGGTTACTTATAATGTTTTTAGCAAATAAATAAAAGAGTCTTATAGGCTCTTTTATTTATTTATTTATTTATTAGGAATAATAAAATTCACAATTTTATCAAATTTTCGACTAAACATATTTTTCCTTGGCACAGTGTTTTTAGCTACTAACGCTTCTGTAAACAAGAGTTTACTGTTTGAATATACTTCTACCCTACCGACCTTTTCACCCAATTTTATTGGAGCAATTATCTCATATAAGGGCTTTTTAATTTTAATATCAATATTTTCATCCACCTTTACTGGTATTATAATATCTCTTGCACTTACTATTTGTACATTAGTGGTCCCATTTTTTATTTTAAGAGATCCCAAAGTATCATCTTTACTAATTAGTTTCTTATATTCATAGTTTTTTTCTATATAATTATTTATTTTTTCAGTTTCTTTCCATCTAGGAGTACAATTCAAAGTAATTATAATAACCTCTCTATTTTGAATTTTAACAGAAGTAACTAAACATTTACCTGCCTTTCCAGTAAAACCTGTTTTTACTCCTGTGGCATTTGGTAAAAGATATAAAATTTTATTTATATTATGGTAGCTTCTATTAAAACCATATTCTTTAGCATCAATATCTTTAGAACATACTATATCATTAAATAGTTTAATTTCTTTTGCCTTTGCAGTAACTAAAGCTAAATCATATGCCGTAGAATAATGATTACTACTATCTAAGCCATGAGGAGATTCAAAATTGCTATTAAGTAATCCAATTTCTAGTGCATACTCATTCATAAGCTTTAGAAACTCATCCACATTTCCACTTATTCCTTCTGCAATAGCAATAGCAGCATCATTTCCAGACCTCAGCATAAGCCCATATAATAACTCTTTCAAGGTTATTTCTTCTCCACTTTTTAACCCTATTTCTGAACCACGTATAGAAGCCGCCTTTTCTGACACAATTATTTTTTTGTTTAAATCTCCACATTTAATTGCCACAAGGCAAGTTATTATCTTTGTGGTGCTTGCAATTTCAATGGGAGTATATGCATTTTTTTCATATAAAACAATCTTTGTATCTGCGTCTATTGCTATAGCACTTATAGCATTAACGTATATATCCTTAGCGTAAACATTTTGAATTAATGATGTGAATAAAAAAAATAAACATAAAACTATTGATAAAAACATTTTAAACTTTTTTCTCATAACCTCACCTCTTTATTTTTAGTAAATAATTTTGAACAACTATAAATATAGTGATATATAGTGCTTAATTGATTTTTTTATAGATTTTTGGACATAATACCAATTATTAGCCATACTGGGAGGTTGACATGTTTAAAGGTATAATAGTAATTCTTTTAACCTTAATAATTATATTATTTCCAATCCCATTGAAAATAACTCTTAAATATAGGAACAAAGTTTTGGAAATTTATATATATAATAAAAAAATAAAGGCAAAAAGCCCTTCGAAAGATAAAGTAAATTCTAAAATAAAAAGCATCGAAAAAGGAATCGCAAAGATAGATTTTTTTAAATCATTAACTTATAACGATATAAAATTAATTATTTACAAAATTAAGAATTTAAAATTTAAGCCAACAATGATTTTAAATACTTATTTAGAATATGGGCTTGATGATGCTGCATTTGTAGCTATTTTATACGGCCTAATTCATACTTCCTATAGTTTTTTGTATTTGCTATTACAAAATTTTGTTGAAGTAAAGAAAATAGATCTTAAAGTTACCCCTCATTTCGAAGAAAATGATTTTAATTTAGAAATTTCTAGTATAATTTATACCAGTTTAGGAAAAATTATTTATATGTCATTTGTAATGATAACTTGCCTTATAAGCATAAAGCATAAGAATTCAAATTTGAAAAAATATAAAGGAGGAAATGTACATGGATAGTCATCCAATTGAAAATTTAATGAGGACCACTATGGAAAGTATAAAAGATATGATAGATGTAAATACCATTGTAGGAGACCCTGTAGAATCAATAGATGGTACTACAATTATTCCTATATCAAGAGTATGTGTTGGTTTTGCATCTGGTGGTAGTGAATTTAATAATGTTAAACCTAGTTCTTCCTGCGATAAATACCCTTTTGGTGGTGGTTCTGGAGCTGGAGTAACTGTTAAGCCTGTTGCATTTTTAGTTGTTAAAAACGATTCAATAAGGCTATTATCTGTAGATCAGCAAAATACATATGATAGAATCGTTGATACTGTACCACAAGTAATCGACATTATTAAAAGTATGTTTAAGGATAAGAGCGATAAGTATAAAGAATCTGAAGATAGTGAAAAGTGTGATGAATAATTAAATTTAAACTTATAAATGTCAAATGTGAAACCCTACCATAATAAAGTTTTTAATATAAAGCTTTATTATGGCAAGGTTTTATAATTTTAAATCTTTGAAAATAGTTATTCTGCTTCATCGCTTTCAATATTTTCTTGCAAATTTTCATTATTAAACTTTTCTAAAGACGGCATTTCAGCCAGACTATAAAAATCAAAATGTTTAAGAAATTCATCTGTAGTTACATAAATAATTGGTCTTCCAGGGACATTTTTTCGTCCACTTTCTTCAATTAACTTTTTTTCTGACAAGGTATATATGGCTCTATCACTTTTTACACCTCTGATATCCTCAATTTCCACTCTTGTTATGGGTTGTTTATATGCAATTATTGCTAGTGTTTCAAGTGAGGCCTGCGAAAGTGATTGTCTAATATTCGTCTTTAACAGTTTTTGAACATAGTCACTATTACAGGGTTTTGTAACAAATTGATATTGATCATTAGTTACTATAATTTTAATTCCCCTGTCCTCTTCTTCATATTTTACTATTAATTCATTTACTAGTTCTCTTGTAAAATCATTGCTACATTCTAAAATATTTGCTATATCCGTTAGTTTTAATGAATCTCCAGTAACAAACAACAAGGATTCAATAATAGAAAAATATATTTTTTTAGTAGAAACCTCTTCAATGTCTAATTGTGTAATATTAAATTCCTTCATGCTAATTTACCCTTTCTAAATATATGTCTTTAAAAGTACTTTCCTGAATTACTCTCACACTTCTAATCTTAATTAGTTCAAGTAATGCTAAAAACGTGACAATAACTTCTATTTTTGATGAATATCCAATGATTAACTTTGAAAAATATACTTTTCCAAATAAATTAAGTGCTTCTTTTAATTCTTCCATCTTATCTTCTATTTTGTATTCATCCACTAATATTTTTTTATTTATGATATTATCAACATTCATTTTATTTATATATTGCTGCATTAAATTGTTGTACAAATTATACAAATCAAGCATTGTAACATTTTTTAGAAAATCTATTTCTTTAGTGCTTTTATTATCTTCTTCTATTATTTCTGGTTTCTTACTAAACATTATACCTGCTCCCTGCTCTAGTATCTTTAAGTCTTCCGCTACAGCTTTATATTTCCTATATTCTATTAATTTATTTAATAATTCCGCTTCTACATCATTTTCTTCTTCTTTACTGTTTTCCTCTTTATTTTTAGGTAATAATCGTTTGGATTTAATTTGAATTAAAGTTGCAGCTATAACAATGAATTCCGATGTTACTTCTAAATCCATTTCACTCATAGTTTTAAGATACTCCAAGTACTGATTGGTAATTTCATAAATATTAATGTCATAAATGTTCATCTCATTTTTCTTAATAAGATGCAATAACAAGTCAAAAGGGCCTTCAAAATTAGTTACTTTAATACTTAATGGCATGTACACTCTCTCCTAAATAAAATTTTAATTATAAAGAAATATGGCATTTATATTAGTTTCTTTATATTATGCTATTTTAAGTATAGTGCATCTTAAAATAAATAACTAGTCAGTATGTAATTTAAAAAGAAAAATATACTATATTATAAAAAAAATCAGCTTCCAAGCAAAGTTTTTTTTGCCTAGAAGCTATACTTTTATATCACAATAAATGTATTAACTTAGATTGCTCTATCAAAAAGGTCAGTAAAATTATTTTTAATATTATCCCACACTCTAGATTTTTTAATATCTCTATCACTATAGATAATAATCTTACCTCTTAATTCATTATCAACATATATTTCACAAAATCCAATAGCCACATCTTTTTTATACTCTTTCAAGCCTTCCTCTAAAACAAACTTTTTAGTGATTTCATTTTTCTTACCTCTCTCAAGAGTTATAAGAAAATTTTCTTTTGCTTTAGCTATTAGAAATTTATCAGCTTTTTTATTTAGTGGTATTTTTTCCAATTCTTCATCTTTTGCTATTACTTTTTTAGTTTCAAATTTAGAGAAGCCATAGTTCATTAACATGCTAGCATCACTATTTCTTATTTTATAAGTTGGTGCGCCCATAATTATTGCTAGCATTCGTACATTATTTCTTACTGCGGTGGCAGAAATACAGTATTTCGCCTCGCTTGTGAATCCAGTTTTAAGTCCATCACAACCATCAAAAAATCTAACAAGTTTATTGTGATTTACAAGACCTATAGGAGTCTTTCTCCCTTCAGTAATAGTTTCCATATAAGTTCCTGAATATTTCAGTATTTTAGGATGTTTTAATAACTCTCTAGACATAATTGAAATATCATAGGCAGAGGTAAGATGTCCATCCGCACTTAGCCCAGTGCAGTTTTTAAAAGCTGTATCTTTCATATCGAGACTTTTTGCTTTTTCATTCATCATAGTTACAAATGCACCTTCACTGCCCCCTAAATACTCAGCCATCGCGACTGCTGCATCATTTCCTGAGGCAATAGAAATGCCTTTTAATATTTCTTCCACAGTTCTAATTTCACCAGTATCAAGTATCATACTGCTTCCACCCATTTTCTTTGAGTTTTCACTTATAGTTATTTTATCTTGTAATTTAATCTTACCTGCATCTATAGCCTCCATAGCGAGTAGCATAGTCATTATTTTTGTTACTGAGGCCGGAGCAAATTTTTCATGAGAATTTTTTTCATATATTATTTTTCCACTAGACGGCTCCATTAATAGTGCTGACTTTGCTTCTACTTGAATTCCGCTACTAACCTTATTTTCTCCTTCCGCCTTTGCTGAAATTGTAAAAACCTGTGTGGTAAAAATTAAGGATAAAAACAAACATACTAAACTTTTAATATTTCTTTTCATATTTCTTTTCATATGGTTCCTCCTCATGTTTCTTTCCGCTAGACAACAATTATTATGTGCTGTCTACCTTGTTCAAAATTTATATCATTATTTTTACCAAGTTACCACAATATTATCACTATTTATTTAAATAAAATAAAAAAAATTATTATACTCATTAAACAAAATAAAAACCCGCCTTCATATTTGAGAGCTGGTTTTTGTTTTATTAAATTCTATTAGTGCAAATAAATTGCTCATAATATTTCTCCCATATTATAGTAAATATTGTTGTTTATAAAGAATTTAGCCTCTAAAAAACAAATAAAATGTAAGAATGTAACTATAAGCTAATTTATAGTTTTTATCAACTAATTTGTAAACAAATATAGAATTTTTGTAAATTGTTGTATTATTAATTATATTTTGAAGTAAATACTCCACAGCTTTAGGTAAGAAAACTCCAATTACTAGTAAAATTACAAAGCATTTTATCGTTAGCATTACAAAACGCAATAATTCCTTATGCCTCATTTACTTACGCTTCCCAAATTATTAATAAGATGTTTAATAAAATATGGTGCAATATAGGATTCTATAATTATCCCTATAAACAAGAATGCTATTATTACAATAAATATTACGCTATAATACATAATTCTGCTAGATATACTACTTGTCCATTGTTTATTAAACTTATCTTTAAGTAACATTATAGAAAATTCCATTGATACAACAGATGCAAAGATAACGCATGGAATATAGATCAAATTTTGAGGCAGAACCCCTAGTGCTGCAATTCCAATACCGCTTTTTCCAAGACCGCTAATCATAAAGCTAAATGTAAATCCAACTGTAAATCCTTTCAATAAATCAATAATTATGATTATTGGTATTCCTACAATGGTTAAACCTAAAAACCAAAGAAAAATAATCACAGGTAGATTATTTTTAAGTGATTGAAAAAATATTAACTTATAACTAATCCCATTTGTATTTGAAGGGTCGATAAAATTCATCAAGTAATTTACTAAATCATTTTTTTCAATCTCCCCCATGTATTTCACACTATAGATTCCTAATATTATACCTGTAAATACACAAAGAATACTTATAATATATAGCCAGAAATTTTCTTGTATATGTTTGTTTATATTACTTATTAGTGTATTAGATGACATAACTTATTCCCCCTTTGTTTATCATTTTTCTTATTAATCAGTACTCATAATAAATTGTAAAATTAAAAGTAAATAATTATAAAATGAATATTATAACTTATTTCATATTTATGATAATAAAGGGGGTTATATGCATACTTAGTTTAACATTTTTAACAAATAATTTTATATTGCTTTTATAGTTTTTGTAATTTGTATTTTCGTTAAAAAAATAATACAACCCTATGCATAGTGCACGTAGGTTGTATCACTTATCAACTTACTCTGTTTTGTAATCTTAACTTATCAGCTACCATAGCTATAAATTCACTATTTGTTGGTTTGCCTTTAGCATTGTGTATAGTGTACCCAAATATCTTATTTATAGTTTCAACTTGACCACGTCCCCATGCTACTTCTATAGCATGCCTTATTGCTCTCTCTACTCTGCTAGCAGTTGTATTGAATTTTTTAGCAATAGATGGATATAACTCTTTTGTTACTGCAGATAAGAGTTCAATATCATTTACTACCATAGTAATTGCTTCTCTTAAATACATATATCCTTTAATATGAGCTGGTACACCAATTTCATGAATTATACTTGTGATTTCAGCTTCTAAATCCATTGGTTCATTTCGACTGGTTTTTCTAGGTTCAGTTGTGTCAATAAAAGAAATTGATTTCTTGCTATGATCACTAGAAATTGTATTATTAAACATCTGTCTTATTCTTTTTGTAAAAACATCCATATCGAAAGGTTTTACTACATAATAATCTGCTCCCAAAGTAATAGCTCTTTGTGTAATTTTATCTTGACCTACCGCAGATAATACTATTATTTTAGGTATCGGATCAAGATCCATGCTGCCTAATCTTTCTAGAACACCAAGACCATCTAAATGAGGCATTATTATGTCTAATACTACTAAATCAGGTTTTCTCTCTTTTATTAGTTTAAGAGCTTCTATTCCGTCCTTTGCAATGCCTGTAACTACAATATCCCTTTGGCTTAACAGATAATCATTTAATATATTACAGAATTCTTTATTATCATCTGCAATAAGCACACTAATTCTAGGCTCTTCCATATTATAACTCCCCCTTACAAATAAATTACCGTTTCCATAACTTAACAAATTATAAATTCGACAAAAGAATTTTAATTCCTTCTAATATTGAAAAAAATTACAAATAAATAAAAATTTATTATTATTTGTAAAATAAAAGATAGCATTTGCTATCCTTTACCTGTTAATCTCTATTTTACCTCTTTTTTTTTAAAATTGCTAGTTATTTTGATATTATGCCAGCATCTTTAAGCATCCATTCTATATATATTCCGTACCCCATATCAGGTTTATTAATTAAAACATGAGTAACCGCTCCAATAATTTTATTATTCTGAATTATCGGACTACCGCTCATACCTTGCACTATACCTCCAGTTTTTTCTAGAAGTCTAGAATCTGTAATTTTAATAATCATACTTTTAGATCCAGATGTATTTTGAGGTAATAGTTTCTGAATTTCTATTTGAAACAATTCAGGTTCAGTTCCGTTTATAGTAGTTAGAATTTCAGCTTTACCTTCTTTAATTTCATTTCTTAAACCAATTTTCATAGGCTTATTAAATTTACTATTAATAAGGCTTTTAGCTCCGTTCCCAAATATACCGCATTCTGTATTTTTTATTATTTGTCCTTTTGTTTTATTTTCATCTATAAAAAGGCCTCTTAATTCTCCCGGATTTCCTCTTGTTCCTTTTTTTATAGATACGATATTAGATGATACAATTACTCCATTACTAACACTTAAAATCGTTCCTGTATCTGCATCTGTAATGGGATGGCCAAGAGCCGCAAATTTTTTAGTTTTATCATCATATAGTGTTAATGTTCCTACACCTGCCGTTGAATCCCTTACCCATAATCCAATTTTTCTTTTCCCATCTTTAGAATCCACTGTAGGTTTAACCTTTATATCAAAGGTATTTAAATTATTTTTTCTCTGTATTTTTAAGGTAATATAAGAATTATTTTCCCTATTAACAAATCTCGTTACATCTTCCGCACGATTTATTTCAATATCATTTATTTTTATTATACTATCTCCTATCTGCACACCTGAAGTTGCCGCAGGACTTGCTATTTTCCCCTTACTGCTATCAATATCAGATAAAGCTACTACTAGGACACCTTTAATATTCAATTTAACACCAATTGGTTGTCCTCCTGGGTAAACCATGATTTCTGCATTACCTTGATCCACTTTTGCAATTTGGCTAAAATATACGCCTCCAATAGGTCTATCAAATTTAGCAAGAAGGTTATTTTGTGTTTTAAAGTATCCACTTAAAGCAATAATTACTAGAGGTGTCATAATCCAACATATTAAATTAAATCTCTTCTTCATGTGCTTTACCTCCTTATCTCTTATAGTTATAACTTTAAGTTACCCTCGACTTCTTTACATTATGCTATAACATTAATTCAATAATAGTTAAACAAATAGATTGAAAACTAATTTATCATAAATTAAATAAATTATTCTTCATTTCAATTATTTTCACATTTTTTTATAAATTTCATAGTGGCAAATTTGTTATTATATATAGAAATAGGATTTTCAAGCTTACTATATTTTCCGAAAAGATAACTAATAATAAAAAAAATCATCAATGATGCATTTAACATCATTGATGATTTTATTTTTCCCTATAAAACATATTTTTATTACTATATTATTTTTAAAAACAAAAACTAAATTTACTTTTGATTTTTGGCCATATTTATCATTTCTTTAGAATTTTCTAAAGTTAATTTCGTAACCTCGGTCCCACCTATCATTCTGGCTATTTCCTGTTGTTTTTCACCATCATTCATTTTTATAATACTAGTATAAGTTTTATCATTTATAACATTTTTAGATATTAAATAATTTGTATCCGCCATACTAGCTATTTGAGGTAAATGAGTTACGCAGAATATCTGATGATTTTTAGATATTAAATACATTTTTTCCGCAACACATTGTGCAATTCTACCACTAATACCAGTATCTATTTCATCAAATATAACAGTAGGTATTTCATCCTTATCGACGAACACAGTTTTCAGTGCAAGCATTATACGTGACAATTCTCCTCCAGACACAATAGCTTCTAGTGGGCTCAGTGGTTCTCCGGGATTAGTAGATATACAAAATTGAACCTTATCACATCCGTTTTCATAAAATTCGTCTTCTAATTTTACCTCTATGTAGAATTTACTTTTTTCAAGTCCAATATAATTTAATTCATCTTTTATTTTATCCTGGAGCTCTTTTGAAATATCACATCTAATTCCATGAATCTCGTCCCCTATAATTCTCATTTCACGCTCTAAAACTATTTTTTCATTTTTAAGACGAGTAATTATTTCACTACTATTAGTTAATTCTTCAAACTCAGCTTCAATTTTTTCTTTATATTCAAAAATTTCTTCAATAGTGGCTCCATATTTCCTTTTGCAAATGTTAATTTGGCTTATTCTGCTATTTAAATATTCCAATTCACTTTCATCATAGTAGATTGTTTCTTTTAAGTTTCTGAGGTCTGTAATGTTTTCTTCTATATTATAGTAGCTTTCTTCTATAGAGTCTGTAATTGTCTTTATCTTTTCCATATGCTTTTCTATGGTTCGGAGTTCCTTAATAGCAATAGCTAAATTATAAAAAACAGAAGTATTTTCCTCATCGCTAATATATAACAATCCGTAGCTTTTTGATAGATGTTTCTCCAATTTTTCTGCATTACTGATGATAGCATACTTTTCTAAAAGTTCTTCATCTTCACCAATTTTGATATTAGTATTATTAATTTCTTCTATTTGGTAATTCAAAAAATCAATTCTCTTAGCACGTTGTCCTTCATTTCCTTCAAGTTTGTGAATCTTATTTTTAATCTGGGTAAGCCTTGCATATTTATCATTATATCCTGCAAGAACCTCATTGATCTTATCCCCACCAAAGGAATCCACATAAAATATATGATTAACACTATCTAATAAATTATGATTATCATGTTGGCCATGAATATCTAGTAATGTCTTACTAATATATTTAACCTTTGAAAGTAGCAATGATTTACCATTAACTTTAGCAATACTTTTTCCAGATTGAAAGGTTTCCCGACTTACAATTACCATGTCCTCATAATCAATTTCCATATCATCTAGTGCATCTTTGTTATTTTTATTATCGATGGTAAAGATAGCCTCAACATAAGTTTTGTCTTCCCCTGTTCGAATTGTGTTCTTATTAAATTTTCCCCCTAGCACATAATTTATAGCATCAATCAAAATTGATTTTCCTGCTCCCGTTTCACCAGAAAGCACGTTAAATCCTCCATCAAAATTAATACTTAAATTTTCAATTAAAGCAAAATTTATGATATTTAATTGTAGGAGCATACTGACTCCCCCTATTCGTTAATCATTTTTTTAATTTTTTGGACTATCACTTTTGTATCTTCTTCATTTCTAGCTAAAATAAAAACAGTATTATCTCCAGCTATAGTTCCTACAATACCATTGAATTTTAATGAATCTAAAGCCTCAGCAGCAGCTGGTGCAGATCCAGATATAGTTTTCAATACTATAAATTTATCTACATTGTCAACATAAAGCACGGTTTGGCAAAAAATATTAACCAATTTATTTGATAAGAAGCTATCCTCTGGAGAAATAGTAGCATATTTGTGAGTCCCATGTGAATTCATTACCTTAATTAATTTTAGTTCTTTTATGTCTCTAGATACGGTTGCTTGAGTAATATCAAAGCCTTTACTTCTTAGTTCTTCAGCTAACTGCTCTTGAGTTTCAACTTCTTTAGACTGAATGATCTCAATTATTTTCGCATGACGTGCAATCTTCATTTTTCTCTCCCTCACAATCTGTGGTTCTAGAAATTATTTTTTTTCTTAAAATTTCAAAATAATTATAATCATTAAATTTAACCAATCTACATTTTTTGTCTGAAACACTTACTAATATTTTTTCATAGTTATTTAGCTTTATTGCCCGTTGTCCATCCAGTGTCAAAAATATGCTTTCATGTTCACTTTTTATGCTTATTGATATTTCACTTTTACCGTCCAGCACTATAGTTCTCATAGATAGTGATAATGGGCAAATAGGCGTTACAGCTATAACATCTAAATTAGGATAAATTATAGGACCACCTGCTGATAGCGAATAAGCTGTAGACCCTGTTGGTGTAGCTATTATAAGTCCATCCCCTACAAAATCAATATAGAACTTATTATCTATGTGAAGTTCATATTTAACAACTCTTGCTAGTGTTCCCTTGGAAACAACTATATCATTTAAAGCAGTATATTCTTCATTGCTTGCTCTATTAGGCAAGGTACACTTAAGAATCATTCTATCTTCTACATAATAATCTTCTTCAATAAATCTTTTCATAGCATTTTCAAATTCTCTTAGCTCCACACTGGAAAGAAAGCCTAAATTACCTATATTCACTCCGAGTATTGGGATACTCGCATTATTTAGATTTCGTGATGTTAATAAAATCGTCCCATCTCCACCTAATGCAATTATAATATCTAAATCCTTATATTTTATATCTTCAAGGCCAATTGAATCTTTAAACATAAATATATTAGTATCATCAATATATTTGCTAATAATATTTCTTACATGTTTAATTATCTTGCCATCTTTATCCTTTGTGGTATTTATATTAATGCCAATGCTTTTCATAATTTCTCCTTGCCCTTCTTAGCAAATATCAACTATTAATTTTTGCCTCATTGCCCCTAATTTAAATTTTCATGGGCCTGCCTAACTAATAGCTCTATATTTTCCACATTATAATTTACAAAGTGGTCCTTAGATTTTGTAAAATAAATTAAATACTCAATATTACCATTGGGTCCTTTTATTGATGAGTAATCTAAATTGATAACATTTACATTGAGACATTCCAATATGTTTAAAACTCTAGTTATTACCTCTATATGTAGGCTTTGTTTTTTTACCACACCTTTTTTATTAACAACGCCTATACCTACTTCAAATTGTGGCTTTAATAGTGCTACAATACTGGCATTATCTTTTAATAGATTAAGTAAATTAGGGATAACTTTTTCCAGTGATATAAATGACACATCAATACTTGCAAAGTCGGCAAGTTCCCCTATACTATCTAGGCACAAATATCTGATGTTTGTATTTTCTAATGACACAACTCGGGGGTCGCCTCTAAGACTACTATCTAACTGATTTGTTCCAACATCTATAGAATATACTCTGCATGCCCCATGTGCAAGCATGCAGTCTGTAAACCCTCCTGTGGATGCTCCTATGTCCAGACATACTTTATCTTTAAGGTCAATATCAAAACAATCTATTGCCTTTTGCAGCTTCAATCCCCCACGGCTTACATAAGGGATATCTTCTCCAATAAATTCAATATTGGATGATGTATCTATTTTTTTTCCGTATTTTCGAGTCATAACACCATCTACAAATATATTACCAGCAATTATATTTTCCTTTGCTCTTTCTCTAGAAAATAAAATTCCCCTTTGAACTACTAGAACATCTAATCTCTCTTTATTCTCTACCATGAAAAACTCCTTACAAGTCCACTAAAGTGGGTTATTTAGACTAACTTTAGAATGCTTTGAAATATTCCATCTACGTCTAACTTATATAATTTATATAGTATATCAACTGTCCCATGAGGAATAAATTCATCTTTAAACCCTAAATTAATGACCTTTGTTTCCCCATCCAATGAATTTACATATTCTAATACTAATGAACCTAATCCTCCATGTACAAGATTATCTTCTATGGTTACTATGGAATATTTTTTATGGACTAACTCTGAAATCAGGGCTTCATCAATGGGCTTAATAAAGCAGGCATTAATTACGGTAGCCTCTACTCCCAGTTCTTTCAGTTTTTCTCTAACTAAAACAGCATTTTGGACCATTTTACCAGTAGCTATTAACGCTATTTTACCACCTTGAAAAAGAATTTCCCATTTCCCTCTCTTAAAATTTTGAATAGAGGACATGCTAATATTGGGATTGTCTCCTCCCCTAGGATATCTTATAGCAATTGGGTAATCTTGTTTAACTGCAAAAGTTAACATAGACTTTAATTCACTTATACATTTAGGAGCCATAATTGTCATATTAGGAATATGAGATAAATAGGATAAATCAAATATGCCTTGGTGTGTTTCTCCATCTTGACCAACTATGCCAGCTCTATCTATAGCAAAAATAACAGGTAGCTTTTGAATGCATACATCATGTACAATTTGGTCATAAGCCCTCTGAAGAAAAGTAGAGTAAACTGCAAAAATAGGCTTTAACCCTTGTGATGCCATTCCTGCCGCCATAGTAACTGCATGTTGCTCTGCAATTCCTACATCAAAAAATCTATTAGGAAACTGTTTTGAAAACATTTCTAGCCCAGTCCCTTCAGGCATGGCTGCCGTTATTGCCACTATATTTTTGTTCTCTTTTGCAAGGCTCACAATCTGCTCACCAAATCCGTCAGAGTAACTTTCCTTAGAGCTACCACATAACTCTCCAATTAAGGGGTTAAATGGACCTACGCTATGATATTTACGTGGCTGGTTTTCAGCAAATTTATAGCCCTTTCCCTTTTTAGTTATAACATGAATAATTACTGGTCCATCTATATTTTTAGCTAGCTTTAGAACCTTACTCACTGCTTTAATATCATGTCCATCTATAGGTCCTAAATATTTTATACCCATATGCTCAAATAACATCCCCGGAACAATAACCTGCTTAATTCCATCCTTAATTTTATGAATTGATTTAACCATACCATTGCCTACACTAGGAATTTTTCTAAGGGTAGAATTTATTTCTTTTTTTATTCTATTATAAGTTGGATCTATTCTAATTTCGCTTAAGTACTTAGACATTCCTCCAACATTTTTAGAAATAGACATTTGATTATCATTGAGCACAATAATCATTTTAGTTTTCCTAAATCCTACATCATTTAAAGCTTCCAAAGCCATGCCGCCTGTAAGCGCACCATCACCTATTACTGAAATAACATCATAATCTTCACCTTGTAAATCTCTAGCTCTTGCCATACCAAGCCCTGCAGAAATAGAAGTACTACTGTGTCCTGATTCAAAGCTATCATATTTACTCTCTTCTGTTTTAGGAAATCCGCTGAGTCCTCCAAAATTTCTAAGCGTATCAAATTTATCTTTTCTTCCTGTAAGAATTTTATGTACGTAAGATTGATGCCCTACGTCCCATATTATTTTATCTTTATCTAAATCAAAAACATTGTATAAACTTAGGGTTAATTCTACTATACCAAGATTAGAAGCTAAATGCCCTCCAGTTTTAGAAACTTTTTCAAGGAGAAAATTTCTAATTTCCACTGCAAAAATATTTAATTCTTCTATAGACATTTTTTTTACTGCATTTATATCATTAAAATCATCTAAAATTCTACTCATATATCTCTACCTTCTTTATTAATTATAATATTTTAAAATCCCCCAAAATAATATCAATACAAACTTATTATAATAGCCTATTAATATAAGAAACTATTAATAGCAATGTACCAAAATTACTAAGGCATTGACTTTATTTTGCCCGCATTTATGGGGACATTATATCATATAATAATATTTAATTCAAAAGCTATTTCCACTTAAATAAACAATTTAGTGTCATTTTAGAATGATATCATCAATTTAATATATTAATATATTTTTAAAATTCTCTTTTCAATAAAAATTCTGTTATTTCCTCTAAATATTTTGTATTTACCTCAAGCTTTTTTAATATTTGAAAACAATCCTGGGTTAAATCATTGCACTTTACCCTGCATTTTTCTAAGCCATACATAGTTATAAAAGTTGTTTTATTATTACATTCATCGCTTTTTACATTTTTACCTAGGACGTCCACATCCCCAATTACATCTAATATATCATCTTTTATTTGAAAGGCGAGTCCTAATTTTTCGCCAAAGTCGCTTAAATTAGCTAAATCTTCGATCGGTGCATTTGCAAGGATTGCACCACTCACTATTGCCACTTTAATTAGTTGCCCTGTTTTATTTCTATGCATATAAAGAAGCTCTTCCTCTGAAATAGTTTTACCTTCACTTAAAATATCGCAAATTTGACCAGCTATCATTCCTTGAGATCCAGAAGCAGTTGCTATGGTAGCGCTTGCGTTAATTTTGTTTAAATTTCCATCTAAACATTGGTTTAGCATTATTATCATAGCCTCATTTAATAATCCATCTCCTGCAAGGATAGCTATCGCTTCGCCGTAAATTTTGTGATTTGTAGGTTTCCCTCTACGCAAATCATCGTTATCCATGCTTGGCAGATCATCATGAATAAGAGAATATGTATGAATCATCTCCAGAGCCGCTGCAAAAGGCATTATATCTCTATAATCACTCTTGTACATAGCATATGTAAGAAGCATTAAAATGGGTCTGACTCTTTTTCCACCAACTTTTATACTATAAATCATTGCTTCGAAATTCCTATTATCAATTTCAGGCTTATCATTAAAATAATCACTTATCCATTGTTCTAATACATCTTTCATGGATTTTATATTCATTTCATCCCTTCTCTTCTCTATAAAATGTGGAAATAATTTAGTTCAAGGCGTATGGAACAAATAACAAGTGCTACGCTTATCTATTTTGACTTGTTATTTATTTTCATGCGCTAAATTAATTTTCAACTTCGGGTATTGCACCAAAATCTTTTTCACCTTCAGCCGTTAGTATTTTTATTTTACCTTCTGTATCATTTAAAATTTTATATAGACTGTTGCAGATTTTTATACCTTCTTCATAGATAGACATGGTTTGTTCCAATGTAACTTCATTTCCATCCATAACATCTACAATTTCTTCAAGTCTTCCCATCATATTTTCATAAGACTCTTTTTTCTTTGCCATTAAAATTCCTCCAAATCGCTTATTTTAAATTCAGCACTACCATCTTTCAAGGTAATTTTCACCTGTTTTATATTTTTCAAATTGCTAATTTCACTAATAATGACCTTTTCGTTATTTTGCAATAGTGCGTACCCCTTATTTAGTACATTTAAGGGGTTATGTGCCTGCAAAAGAGCATTGAACTTGGAAAGTTTCTGCTTTTCTAATGAAATCACAAAATTAAATTTATAGCTTAAACTTTCTTTTAAATTATCAATACGAATATATTGATTAACTATATAATTTAGTGGGTTATTTATTTTTAATGATTTATTTAATAAATTAACTTTATTGTATTCCTTGGTGACCTTAAATTGAGCAGATCTAATTAGCAGTTCTCTAAGTGAGTTAATTTCATTGTTTAACTCTTTTAAATTCTTCACAGCAATCTCAGCCGCAGCTGATGGAGTAGGCGCTCTGTAGTCGCTTGCGAAATCTGCTATAGTAAAGTCTGTTTCATGACCTATTCCAGTAATTATAGGTATTTTAGAATTGTAGATTTCTAAAGCTAAGTTCTCTTCATTGAATGCCCATAATTCTTCTATAGATCCTCCACCTCTTGCAATAATAATTAAATCAACATTTTTTGTACTATTAAAATATTTTATGCCGCCTATAATGTCCTCGCTTGCGTTTACCCCTTGAACTAGGGCTGGATATATTAGCATGTTGATTTTTGCATTTCGCCTTGTGGCTACATTAATAATATCCTTAATTGCAGCTCCTGTTTCCGATGTAATTACTCCTATTTTTAAAGGAAATGAAGGTATATTTTTCTTGTGCGCGTTATCAAACAATCCTTGTTTTTCTAATTTTTCCTTAAGCTTTTGGAAAGCTAAATACAATTGTCCTTCTCCGTCTGCCTCTATAGATTCACAATAAATCTGATATGCTCCCTCACGCTCATAAACAGAAACCTTACCGCGAACAATAACATTCATGCCGTCTCTCGGGGTGATTTTAAGTTTATATGTTTGTGACTTAAACATTACACAATTTATCTTTCCAAATGCGTCTTTTAATGAAAAATATATGTGCCCACTAGAATGTATTTTCACATTAGATAGCTCGCCTTTTACATTAGCATTGTTTAATATAAAGTCACTATCTACTATTTTTTTAATATATCCATTAAGGGCAGTTACTGTTATTACTTTAATAAACATTATTCCTCCATGCTTCGCAAGCATTTTTAATAAGCATTGTAGTAGTCATTAGTCCCGTTCCACCCGGTACAGGGGTCACATAGCTTGCATGATCAATAACATCGTAAAAATTTACATCCCCGGTAATTTTATTATCTATCATTGTAGTCCCAACATCTATAACAACTGCTCCTTCTTTAATAAAATCACCTGTAACAAACCCAGGTTTTCCTATTGCGGCAACTATTATATCTGCTGTTTTACAAATTCCCTTCAAATTTAGTGTTTTAGAGTGACATATAGTTACTGTTGCATCTTCATTAAGTAGTAATTGTGCTGCTGGTTTCCCTACAATATTGCTTCTACCTATAACAACAGCATGTTTACCTTTAATAACGCATCCAGTATTTTTTATCATCTCAATGACCCCTAAAGCGGTACAAGGCATAAAACACTTCTCTCCCTTATAAAATCTACCCATATTCTTATCAGTTAATCCATCAATATCCTTTTTATATGAAATTTTAGATGTAATTTCTTTCTCATTAAATTTTTTTGGCAGTGGTAATTGAAGAATAATACCATCTACAGTACTATCATCATTGAATTTTTCTATAATATCTATAATATCCACTTCATCAACATCTTTACCTAATTGAACACAACTATATAAAACGCCTAATTTATCACAAAGATTATTCTGACTTTTTACATATGACAAGGATCCGCCGTCGTCTCCTACCAAAATAGTCTTAATTGAAGGCACCCGGAGGCCTTTCGCAGTCCCTTCGTTTATAACTGACTTAATTTCATTTCTGTAGTTTTCAACTATTATTTTACCATTAACTTTAATACCCATATTATCCTCTCCTTTTGGTTTTAAAATATTAATTGTATAAGAGATTTCAACTATAATCCTAAAATTCCTCTTTTATAGTAATAAAATAGACTAGCATACTTACTAGTCTATTTTAAATATGCCTTTTCTATAATTAACATTAAAGGCTCTAACATTTTAAATCATTTTTGCTAAGATACCATTTATAAAAGCTGGCGAACTATCTTCCCCATATTTTTTAGCAAGTTCTATTCCCTCGTTTACTGAAACAGCACCCGGTATATCTTCCTCAAATAGTATTTCATATGTACAAATTCTTAAAATAGCTAAATTCATTTTTGATAGTCTATCTAATTTCCACTTAATTAGATACTTTTCAATATTTTTATCAATTTCACCGCCATACTCATGAATACCTGCTAATACCTTTGTAATATATTCCATATCAATATCGTTTAAATCCACATCTGTATACTCTTTGAAGTTTTCAATTATATCCTCATAACTCTCTTTATTTATTGACATTTCAAAAAGTAATTTCATTGCTACTTCTCTTGACTTTCTTCTGTTCATTAGTAATCCTCCTAGTTTTTCTATCCTATATCATAATAACCAAGTTAAAAATATAAAGTTTAGTTTAATTAAATTATTATGGAGTTAATTATAATTATGTCCAAATTTACATATTTTCAACGTACAAACACCCTCTGATTAGAGAGGGTGTTTATTACTATGATTCTATTTCCTCTACCTTTTCTGTTTTAGGTAGTACAACATTTTGTACATACACATTTACTGCTGATACCGCAAGTCCAGTCATGAGTTCTACAGATTTTTTTACATTTATTTGCGCTTTCTCAGTTACTTCTGGAATCTTAACCCCATATTCAACTACAACGTGTAAATCAATTACAGCACTATTTTCTCCTACATTGACTTTAACGCCTTTAGATAAGTTTTTCTTACCACTTAATATTTGAGTTATTCCACCAACGAGACTAGCACTCATTCCAACAATTCCCTGTATTTCAGCAACAGCGAGTCCCGCTATAACACTAACTACATCTTCAGATATTTTAACAACACCCATTTCCGTTTCATTTAAAATTTTATCTTCCATATTAGTACCCCCTTGTTTAGCTTAGGTAAAACATGATAATGCTACATTTATTATAGCAGATAAATATTTGATTTACAATTACTATTCTTTGATCTTAACATCGATTTTTTCTAATTTAGTTTTACTCATGACAACATCTTGAATACCACGAAGCTCTTCTTTTGAAAGCTCCTTCTTTGAACTTTTAACAAATATTTCCACTTTGTCATCTACTATACTGCAAAGTGCTGCATCAAAGCCTTGAGCTTTCAGTGCAAGTTCTATGTCTGACTCATTCTGCGTTGCCGTTGCTACAGCTAAGTATTCATCAGCAGCAGTTGCCTTTTGTTCTTTTGGAGTATTAGCGTCATCTATTAGTGCTTTAATGTTTTGAAGAGTTTTTGCATTGTCTTGATCTCTTGATAATGTTGCTTCTGTAAAAAAGGTTGAAGAACTTTTGCCTTCTTTTAAAGATATTGCAGTCTTCTCATTGAAATCACTATCATTTACATATAACGGTCCATTCACCTTTGTTGCAAGGTACCCTGCAATAACTATAAGTACTACCAAAGTAACAATTATACCTGATTGTTTTTTATTCATAATATTTCCCCCCATCTACCTTTCTAAGAAATTATATGCTAATTATTCATAGGATATACATTAACTTTATTTTCAGGCAAATTAAATAAATTAATTACTGCCTGTCTAATCCTTAGTTCAGTTATTTTTTCATTTGATCCTTCTGCCACTACGCATACACCTGTAATAATAGGCTTGTATTTTTTTACTATTAGTGGCTCATTTGTATTTCCGTTATTGGACATAACAACCGTTCTTCCGTCGTTTTTTTGAGTGGTATTTCTTTTTCCTCCACCAGTATCATTTTCTACTGTAAGACTTTCAGAATCATTTATGTTTACTGCCGGAACACTCTCCTCGCCACTCTCAAAATAGATCATAAGTTGTACCTTTCCAACTCCTTGAATTTCTTCAAGTGTGGATTTAAGTTTGTTTTCTAATTGTGATTCATAATCAGTTAATCCTGAAATGTTTGCCTTTTTTACAACTTTATCCTTCTCAGTTTCTGCTAAAGCAGCCGAGGTTGGACCTGTATTTTTGAAAAAACTACTGCCGAGTACTATTACAACTGCTATTAAGATCATTAATACCAAGTTTCCTAATAGCTTGTCAGATTTTTTAACGCTTCCAATTTTCTTTTTGTCATCACCACCATTTAATTTTGTTTTAATATACTCAGTAAATTTACTAAGTAAATCATCATTATTCATAGACCCATTGTTCATAAAAATCCCCCTTATCTTATTTTTAATCACAGGCACATTTAAATAAATAGATAATAAATATGCTAGTCTCCCTTAATATGCTTTGGAATATCCTAATTGTTAATCCTTGGTTTTATGAATTTAATTTATAAACAGTAATAATTTTACCAGATATTTTAAATTTACTACTTAAAAGCCTCTTTATTTTGTTTCCTTCTTCGCCCTGCAAAATGTTTTTATTAGATGCATTCACACTTTTAGTATTAATTTCTATTTTCTTAATACTTTTAACCCCTTTCTCTACAATCCCAATTTCAATTCTATTAATATTGAATACTGTATTTTTTTCATCATAAGTAATATCTATATCAGCATTATACTGACTTTCTGGATAAGCCTCTTCTAAATTTATAATACATTGATTCTCTAAATTCACTTTAAAATTCTCAGTTGTATTTAGTATGTTACTTTCTTTGTACTTTTGCATATCTGTGACCACAGTACTTGACTCCATGTAATTTGTTGCTTTATTGGAATATGAATAAAAATCAAAGTCCTTATGGAAAATCTTTATTATAGGATTTATAATTACTACAATTAGTAACAGTCCTAACACAAACTTAGCATATTTTCTCATATTATTATCTGGTAAAATCATCTCCACTGCAGTAATAAAAAATATAGCAATAGTGATGTTTGTTACCCAGACTTTTAATACTTCAATCAAATTAGCACCACCCCCTTTATAATAAGTTTACAGTTGAAAGTTTAGATTGGTTTGCTCTAGCCCATTATTATGCCTTTCCCTGTAGAAGCTATTATTGCCACCATTATAAAAAACATTACACTTACCGATATTACGCAGGACATTAAAAGAATAATAGAATCCCCTACCGAACTTATAACATCTACTGTACGGCTATCACTTATTGGTTCAATTATTGCAGCAGTAGCCTTATATAAAAAAGCCATAATTAACAGTTTTATAATTGGCAATAAAACTATTATTAAAATAATAACCAGTCCCAATCCACTTATGGCATTTTTTAAAAGAAGTGAGTATCCAGCTACTGTAGAAATTGCATCAGATAAACATTTCCCAACTACAGGTATAAAATTATCTACCGCAAATTTAGCTGTTTTAATAGTAACTTGATCTATAGTTTTAGCTGCTATACTTCTTAAAGTAATTACCCCAATAAAGACTGTCATCACTATTCCCTGAACCCAAATAGCAATTTGTTTTAAAAGCTTTGTTAAATTATTAATTTTAAAATCACTGGATATATTGTTAACAAATTGTAGTACGAAGCTCATAAAAATTATGGGTATGAGAATATCTACATAAACTCTAGAACTTATCGTAGCAAAACCCATTATTACTGGGTCGAGCAGTGTAGCTTCTGTAAATCCTCCCACACTAGCTAGTAGCATCATTAGTACTGGCATAAGTGCTGCCATAAAATCTGTCATATTAAGAATGGTATCTTTAGCCAGCTCTACTGATATATAAAAACTTTTAGTTATTAAAATGATCATTACACCATAACAGGCAAAATAAGCAATATTGGATAAATTTTCACTATTAAAAGCACTTTGGAGATTATTAAGCAGTGCGCAAACAATAGCAATAATCAAAAGACTCCCAATTAACTCCATAGACGCATAAATTTCCTTAAATGTAAATTTAATAAAATAATTAGAAATGTTTTTAAGACTAAAACCATTTTCACCAGTTTTCATAAATCCATCTACAAAAGCTTTGGGTTCCATGTCGTTAAATATTTCATACTTTGTTTTTATATTAGTAATATAATCATATAATTTGGTTATTTCCATTTGCTGTTTTTCTCCAATTTTACCTATTTCGGTAGCCTGTACACTAATAGGTAAACATATTAAAAGTAATAAAATTATTATTATTTTTTTCATATTATACCTCTACATTATTTTTAAAATTGATTGCATTACTGCCATTAAGATAGGTATTGCCAAGACTAATATTAATATTTTACCAGCAAATTCAACTTTTGCCCCTATGCTATTCTCACCAGCATCCCTACAAATTTCACTGCAAAAGGATGCTAAATAGGCAATGCCCAGTATTTTAAAAACTGTATTTAAATATACAACATCAATGTTGGCCTTATTTGCTAGGGTTTGCAAAAAACTCATTATTATTGTAAGTTTGTTTATCATAAACAAAAAAATTAATATTCCTGCTGCAATGCTTACTTGAATAGCTAAATCGTCCCTCTTGCCTTTAAATATAAGTACTATAAAGAGTGCCATGAAAGCAAATGCAACAACTTTAATTATTTCCATAATGCCCCTCCTTGTTTGTCTCAGTTAATAGCTTGGCCATGAGATAACAATTCTCTATTATTATCTCCCTAATGCTAAAACTGAAACAAAGTTTTTACAGAAGTAAATAGTTTGCTTACTAGATTTATAACCATCATAAGAATTAATATTACTCCGGCTAAATTTGCAACTACTGCAATGTCTTCCTTTCCCCCGCTTTTTAAAATCTTGTCAATAATAATTATCAGAATCCCTGTTGCCCCTATTTTAAACAGCAAACTAACATCTAACACTTAAAAAACCTCCTCCCTATATTAATGCTATTACAATCACTGCCCCAAAAGAAAAACCTAAATATCTGTACATTCTTACATTTTTATTCATAAAATCTTCTGATATTTTAATTTGTTTTTTTAAATTTGCAAGTGTTAATGAAAATATACTGATTTGGCCTTCAATATCAGACTCTCCTAGAGTTTTAGATAAATCCAAAATAACATTTATATCGTCAGGGTTTAGATATATCCTGCTCTTTATTAAATTCATTGCACAATTCATTGCCTCATATACATTTTCATAGTCATTGTCAGATAATAATTCACCGGTTTTATTAAAAAGCTCCCGTATAGGTTCTTTGCTTTTTTGTGCTACACTTTTAAAAGCATCTGGAAGTAGAGCATGTACATAAGTTATTTCATTTTGAAGCTGATATATTGCTCTTTGAACTTCATTTAGCTGAAAAACTCTATACTTTAACCTTTCACTATATATAAAACCCGCTCTAGTTGAAGCGCCTAAAATCACAGCACATGCAATTAATTTAATCATTTAAGGACCTCCATATATCTGTGCCTTTAGTAAAATCATAAATGCATTCTATTGTACCAATGCCTCTTTTGTTAGAAAGCACTATGCCTCTTGTAAATACGAAGTTCTCCATAATATCTTTAAAAACTAATCTTTTATACAGATCTTCAATTCCAAAGCCATGAATAGTTGTAATTAAACTAATACCTGAATTTAATGCCATTAAAATACTTTCCATATCATTTTGGGTGCCTATTTCATCACACACAATGACATCAGGAGACATGCTTCTAATGGCCATCATAATCCCTTGGCTCTTGGGACAATTATCTAGTATGTCTGTTCGCATTCCCACCTCCATTTGTGGTATGCCTTTAAAGGAGCCTGCTATTTCTGACCTTTCATCAATTATGGAAACATTTTTACCATTAAAATTTTTATTTTTATCCCCCTGAGATATATGACGCGTAATATCTCTAAGCAGAGTTGTTTTTCCGCATTTAGGAGGAGATATAATAATTGTATTGTATACTGAATTGTTGCACGTAATGTACGGCATTACTTTATCAGCACAACCAATAATTTCTTTGCAAGCTCTTATGTTTATGGATGATATATCTTTAATGGTTTTTATGCTATTGTTCTCAATAACACAAATCCCACATAGTCCAACTCTATGTCCACCTTTTATAGTTATATATCCCTGCCTGATTTCGTCTTCAAAAGCATATATTGAATAATTGCTTATTCTCTGCATTATATATTTAATATCATCTGTCGTTGCAATATAATCCCAAATTTCTTCTTTATTACCAATATGAATAAATATAGGCTTGTTCACTTTTATTCTAAGTTCTTCCAGCTCCTGTATTTTATTAACCTGTTCCAATTTACTTCTAATAGTCTTTGGTAATATTTCAAATAAATCTTTTGTAACTAAAATTTTTATCACCCTCTCATATATAATTTCTATTATGGGTTGTTATAAAATATTCCATATAAATTTAAAAATTATTAGCTTAAATGGACTCATTTTACATAATATATGTGATGAATCTCCAAAAAAGAATAAAAAAAAAGAACCAAATTGGCTCTTTTTAAATATATAATCTATAGCTTGTAGTTTATACTCTTAGCATATAGTCGCCATTTCTGGTGTCTATCCTTATAGTCTCACCTTCATTAACGAACATTGGAACTTGGATTATTGCTCCTGTTTCTACAGTAGCTGGTTTTGTTACACTTGAAGATGTATTCCCTCTAACACCTGGTTCAGTGGCTGTTACAACTAGTTCTACAAAATTTGGAGCTTCCACTGAGAAAGCCTCATTCTTATAAAATTTTATTACAGCAAACATATTTTCTTTTAAGTATTTTATAGCATCTTCAACTTTTTCGTAGTTAAGTGGTATTTGTTCATATGTTTCTTGATCCATGAAGTAGTATAATCCATCTGCAGCATATAAATACTGCATTTCTTTTCTTTCTATAACTGCTTCTTGTAATTTTGTAGTTGGATTAAATGTTTTTTCTGTAACCCCTTGGTTAATAACGTTTCTTAATTTAGTTCTAACAAAAGCAGCCCCCTTACCAGGTTTAACATGTAAAAATTCTATTACTGTATAAACTTGTCCACCCTCATCAAATGTAGTTCCTTTTCTTATATCACCTGCTGATATCATTAAGTATCCCTCCAAAATTCATTGTTAATTCAATTAACCCATTATATTATAACCTTATTAGATATATTAATACCAATTCCTACAGTCATACTATAGGAATCTTTTTTATCCCAGTAAATTTAAATTGACCCGTTTATAATTGAAATTTCATGTGTAGTGATTCTTTTAAAATTTTTTTTTATAATCATAGTAAATATAAACATTACAGTGGAACAATGTTATTTTATCAAAACTTAATGATATTTGCAAATATAATTATGTAATATTTAAATAATCTTTATTCTTTTTATAAATATACCACATAAAAACTATATATAATCATAACATGGTGAATAATTTACTTGTTTTTTTTAAAATCCATACTTATAGTTGTAGTTTTCTCCGCTTTATTAATATTAATACTGTTTATGCTTAAAATATTCTTGCTTTCATTTAAAGAATACAAGGATGTATACAATAATCCTATATCTCCATTATACTCTACTTGGATATTGCATATCTCCTCCGACTTCATATTAATAGTTTTTACTCCAAAATTACTATTTTTTCTTATAAGTTCCAAAATGTCGCTGTATCCATATTTTTCTATATTGACAAGCTTTTTATCCACTGTAATATCAGCTAGACTTTGGTTTTTAATCCAATTAATTTTATGCATTACAAAAATAAGTTTAAAAGACAAAATACCCATTATCATTAGTAAAATAACTAAAGTCCTATTTAATTGCCTATTTTTATACATCACCATACCTATAATGTAACTTTAAAGTTAAACTTCCCTTCATTTTTAATGTTTGGAGTTAATTTTTTAATTGAATAATGCTCTTCCATGCGCCTTATCACATGAATATATTCCTCATAATCATTAACTTCAATATCTATTTCCAAATTATCTTTTGTAATGTTAATATTCTCGTAGCTGAAATTATTATCTTCAAAAAACTTAGTGAGTTCACTATATTTTTCAATAATACTTGTATCTTTTTTAATATTTTCTATAACATTAATAGTTTCATTTTCCCCACCTATATATTTCTCTATATTATTTTTTTCATTAGAAATATTTAAAATGAGGCTCATCAAAATAATATTTACTACTAAAGATATTTTAATATATAATTTTACTTTTTTATTCCATACTCCAGTTTTTCTATCTTCGTACCAATTTGGAATGAATGTTTTTTTCGCCATAACTATCTATCCTTTTATTATTATATATTTTACCAAGTCATCCCGTTTTAAATTTCTTAATATTACCACAGGTAATGTAGGATATTGGAATTCTTCTATATTTAACCCTTCTACATTTGAATAATATATTGTTTTACATAGTTTAGCATGGTCATTGTACTTATCTAGAAATTCATTCATTGCATATGAAAATTTAAATAAAAGCAAATCCACAACTCTTATAATAGTATTAGCCACAATTTCATTATTATGACATATTAATAAATATAAAATGCAATTATAATAGAAGCCCAATATATAGTTTTCTTCATTGATTTCATTACAATAGTAACTTTTGACGCAAAACTGAATCGTGTTTACTTTTTTTAAATTGATATTATTATCAATGCAGCTTTCTAATATATTCAAGTTATTTCCACTAAGGCAAAAAACCATTATTTCCATATTAAATTTATCTTTTTTAATTAACTTATATGTAAATGAAATATGATCTATATCTTTATAATAATATCTTAGTTCATTTTTAATCAAATCATTAATTTGGTGTTTTTTAACTAGTGGTAGGGTTACCATTTTAATATAAATCGTCTCACCTTCAATAAGCACATATAAGTTTTTGTTCCTTATATTAATTACAAAATCTTTTATATTTGGAGTATCCATTTGATATGTGTTTCCACAAGTTATATTGTTAACCCTATTTAATATTACCCTTTTAGAAAATTCTATAGCTGAAATTTTTTCTGCAGAAACTTCTAAAAACATATTCCTTCTAAATTTCATTTTTCACTCACCGCCACATTTACAACTATAATCAGTTGTTTAAAGATTCTTTCAACTTGCCACTTGCCACGTGAGTGGCACCTTATTTATAATCTGTTTTTATAAAGACCATCTTATAGCTTTCACCAATAGCTTGTAATTCGAAATAATCATTTCTGTTTGCTTCATACTTGTAAGGTGTTGTGAAAATAAATTCATTGCTTATATTAGAATAACTCACCTTAGCTTTTTCATACTTTACTATGTAGCTTTTAGAATTGTAAAAGAACTCCTTTATTCCTGTTTTTTTTATTGTTTCATTATTTTCATTAAGATAGGTATAAAATAGTGTCATTAAATATTCACTATATCTTTGATAGTTATCCTCTTTTATTAGGTATTCTTTAGTGCTTGTAGAATACTTTACTTCTGACATTTGAATATCAAATATATACATCATTATAATCAAACAAATCATTCCTACTAAAACAGTATAAACCAATATAAACCCCTTTTTAGTTTGCATTTTCTATTGCTAAACACCTCTCCATTGTTTGACCATTGTACCAGCCCACTTTAATATAAAGAGTTCTTCCAGTCCTTTTAGCCACAAATTCTTTCACATCATCTATAATTACACTTTTATAGGAACTATCCACAGGTAAGCTATATTTTGTACCATACAAGATATAAAGATTACTTTTGACACATTTTATGTGATTTATGGTGCTTCCATCGGAATAATTTATTTTAATAATATTATCCTCAGTTTTTACTACAGTGGCATCCTCATTGACTTCTTTTTCTATTATTGCTATAGCTTCGTTTAAATAATTAAACCCCTTATTTTCTAATACATTATTTTTATAATTTTTTAAATAAGAGACAAGCAAACTATCTACCACCCCCACCATTAAAAATACCAGGCCCATAACAATTACTATTTCTATAAGTGTAATTCCACTTTTTTTCATTTATGGTCACCTTTGTAGAAATTACACTGTAATTCGATAAGCTCCTCTGGGCTACCCGAATGTAGGGTGAGTCTTAAAGTATATACTTTAAATTCACATTTTAAAAAGTTCAATTGTATATAGGAATCCGTAAGGATTGCCTTGTCCGAAAACAAGTCCATTACTCCTATTTGAATTTTATTCACATACATATTTTCACTATTTACAAAAACTCTGTTATTTTTCTTTAACTCTTCTAATTCCTCAAAGGTCATAGAATATATAATATTATTTTTAAGGCACTCCATTAGGGTTACATTATTATTTATAGTTTTAATATCCTTTTTTATATTGTGAGAAGTTACGTCGAAAGACATCATACAAATGAAAATGATAGAGAATATTCCTAGGCTGCATAGTACCTCAAGCATGGTAAAGCCTTTTTTATTTATTGATTTTGACATAGGACGTACCTACTCTCATTGTAATTTCGTGTTCTATTGAATTATTATCTTTTAATATTATTGTGCAGGCATCATTACTAAAACCATACTTATCAATTTCAATATCTCTATTTATTCTCCTACCTTGAACACTATATAAGGTTATTTTGTTTGAGAATACCAACGTATTTATGGTATTAAGGCCATTTTCTAAATTTATTTCATTCCTCACTATATCAAAAGTTATTTTTGCACTGCAGGCATTTTGTCTACAATACATCTTTGAATTATTAATAAACCCTACTGTTGCATTACTATAATAATCTGCATCTACTTTGTTTTTTACTGATTTATAGTACCTTACAGAAATGACGCTACAGCCTGCCATTATACTCATAATGGCTATAACTATTATCATCTCAATTAATGTAAATCCCCTACGCATAAATTCACCTTTCTTCTGAAATATCGTTAAATCATCATCTTCGATGCGCCAATATTAACGACTTCAGATGGAAATTTAGACTCCCACTGAAGTTTTCTCTTTGTTGAAGAATTTACCCCCTTCTTATAGAAGATGGAGACTTTGATTCTGAAATGTCTTTAAAATTTACCCGCGGAATCCATAACGTTTAACATTGGTAGCATTACCGCCAATATAATTATGCCAATCATAACCCCTAAAAATATTATTAGAATTGGTTCTAGTAGTGCAGTGGCTTTCTCTACATTTTCCTCTGCATCCTCATAAAATATATCTGCAGCTATTAAAAACATTTCATCTAAATTACCCGTTTCTTCTCCTATTTTTGTCATAGCCATAAAAAATTGTGGAAATAGGTTCATTGAGTTTAAAGAACTTGATAAATCTCCACCTTTTTTAATGTCATCAAAAACTGTTTTAAGCTTTAGCTTAAAATATCTGTTTCCAATAACATCATGAATTATCTCGAAAGCACTTACCAGGCCCACCCCACTAGTTAGTAATATATTAAGACCTCTAGTAAATCTTGTGTAAATAATACGTTTATATACTGGCCCTAATATTGGGCAACTAAACTTTAATTTATCAAAGACCATCTTGCCCTTTTCTGTTTTTAAATATTCTATTAAAATAAAAACAGCAGTTAAATTTATCATTAAAACCCATAAAAAATTTGCTGCTAAAAAGTTACTCATCCCTAAAACCAGTCTAGTTATTAATGGAATTTTTGCATGGAAAGTATTCAAATTTGTAATAAATACTGGAATTACTTTTATAAATAAAAAAAACGATACAATTGTTAATGTGACAAATACTGTGCAGGGATAAATCATGGAATTAGTGAATTTTTTTAATAGCTTATGCTCTTTTTCATAATAAACTGCCAATTCCTCTAGAATTATATCTAGCTTCCCACTCTCTTCACCTAGATAAATCATATTTATCATAAACTCAGGGTATACATTTATAGTGTTTTGCATACTTCTATGAAGTGAATTACCCTTTTGTACATTTCCTCTAATGTTTAGGAGACTATTTTTTATAGATTTATGCTGTATTTGCTCATAAAGCAAATTGAGAATATCGCATATGGGAATGCCCGACTTAATACATATTGAGAATTGCTTGCAGAATATAGCTATAGTTTTCAAATTAGGTTTAGGAGAAATTTCAGTTATTTTTTTTATACTCCTACACTTTATTAAAAATAAGTCTTTCGTCCGTAAATCTAATGCTAATTCTTCTATACTATCACTGCACGTAGTACCCTTTATTGTTATTCCATCATATGTTTTAGCCATATATTTGAATTTCATCATTTTATACTTCACCTATTACTAGCACCCTCAAAAACAACTAGTAAGTTTACCATTTTTTTAGATGCCCTATTTAAAATTATAACTATAAGTAGCATTTACAAATTCTTCTATTGAGGTTACGCCATTGTGAACTGCAGCGCTGCAACTCTCTATAAAGGAATCTGATTTATTTTCATTGCAATATTTCCAAAGTTCATCGCTTATGCCGCTTCTTGCTATAATGGATTTATGAACACTATCTAATTTTAGTAATTCATATACCACAGTTCTACCTTTATATCCAGTCCCATTACATTTGTTACAACCTGCTCCTTTATATAATTTCTCCCCAATATTAAATCCTAAATGCTGAAATTCACCATTAATAGTCTCATATTCCATTTTACAAAATGAGCATAATTTTCTTATTAATCTCTGAGCTAGTATTACAACTAATGAATCCGCAGCTAGATAGGATGGAATACCCATATCTATTAGCCTAGATATGGACGTAACGGCGTCATTTGTATGAAGTGTTGTCAATACTAAGTGGCCTGTTATTGATGCCCTAACGGCAATTTGTGCGGTTTCTTCATCTCTTATTTCTCCAAGCATTATTACATCTGGATCTTGCCTCAATATGCTTCGTAGCCCAGTTGAAAAAGTAAGCCCCGCTTTATTGTTTACGTTTACTTGATTAATTCTAGGCATATTATATTCTATTGGGTCTTCTATGGTAATGATATTTTTACTTTTACTATTAATTTCATTTAGTAGCGCATATAGTGTGGTTGATTTTCCGCTTCCTGTAGGTCCTGCGACGACAATCATTCCATGAGAAAGTTTTAATATATCCTTTAAAATTAAAACTTTCTCAGAACTAAAGCCTAATGAGTCTAAATTAATAAATCTCTCTAACTTATATAAAACTCTTATAACTAGCTTTTCTCCATACATTGTTGGTAGGGATGATACTCTAAAATCGTAGTCCGTTCCATCTATATTTTCTGTTATTTTACCATCTTGTGGTACTAATTTAGTGGCTATATCCATGTTTGCCATTATTTTTATTCTTGTACATAAGGATTTATATACGTTACATGGAATTTGATTTATTTCGTTTAGAATGCCATCTACTCTCATGCGAAGTATGGCAAAATACTTAAACGGCTCTAGATGAATATCGCTAGCTTCTGCATTTATGGCTTGTTTTAAAAGGGAGTTTGTTATCCTAATAACCGGTGCATTTTCATTTGATAATTCTGAATGTGCTTCTTCATTTTTTTCACTTTCCTCTAACATATATTCTTTTCTCATTTCTTCAACTGCCACATCCACAATTTGTTTTCCATAGCAGTTTTCAATAGCCTCCGAGATATTACTAGCTAAGGCAAAGAATATTTTGACTCTTTTGTTTGTTATAAATTTCAGTTCATCGATAACTTTTATTTCAAAGGGATTTGAAAAAGCAACATGTACTTCAACACTATTATCATAAAAAGGTATTACACCATACCTAGTAGCTACCTCCTTGGATATTAGTTTAAATGCTTGATTTTTTTTACTATTAGATTCCAGCTCAGTATAAGATATGTTAAAATCCTTCTGTACTATTAAAATAAGCTGATTTAAATCTATTTTTAGGTCTTGTAGAATTATTTGCTCTTCACTACAATTGTTTCTTAAGGAAATCTCCTTTACATCTTTATACTCTTCTTGCGTAATAAGGCTCTTGTCTAATAATAATTGGAGTAGATTTTTTTTCATCTTATTTTACCTTTTCTAATACTTAATTTTCATAGGATATCCTTTTGTAATTTTTGTCCACTTTTAGAATTTTATTCACCTTTTATGGAAGAAATTTTCGACAAAGCAAAGAAAATGTAGAAAGAATTTTCGACAAAATAAAAAGCAACTGTACTATTAATAAATAGACAGTTGCTTAAAACTTAATTTAGAAAAAAATGTCCTTCAAAAGTTATTTCTGCAGGTCCTGTCATTAGAACCTCGTCATTAACCATCTCTATAGAAAGTATTCCACCGGGAACCTGAACTTCTACCTTTTCATCAACATATCCTAGTCTGTTTGCTGCTACTACAGCGGCACAACTACCAGTACCACAGGCTAAAGTTGGTCCTGCACCTCTCTCCCAAGTTTTAACCCTTATCCTATCTCTTCCTACTATTTCACAAAAATTTACATTTGTTTTTTCAGGAAATGAACTGTGCCGCTCAATAAATCTTCCTTCCTCAACCTGATAATCTTCCTGTCTACCAAAAACAATAGTATGTGGCACTCCCATAAACATTGAAGTAATGCAATACTCTTTATTGTTAGCCTCTATCTTTTTATTAATTATTTCTTCAGTTACTAAAGCAGGAATACTACTGGGATTAAAATTGTATTTCCCCATATTTATAGTTACACTTTCAGCGAATCCATTTTTAATGCTTATATTTGCCAGCTTTACACCATCACCAGTTTCTATTTTTATATTTTCTTTTTGCACATATTTTTTTTCAAAAATATATTTAGCAAAGCACCTTATTCCATTTCCGCACATAGATGCATAAGAACCATCAGCATTAATAATTATCATCTGAATATCTGCTATATTACTTTTAGTAACTATTAAAATTCCATCTGCACCTATTCCAAAATGCCTATCACAAAGTTTTATAGCGAGTCCCTCTAAATTAGCATATTTGCCCTGAAAATCTTCAATAACAATAAAATCATTTCCCGTTCCCTGCATTTTTGTGAAATTTATAATTTCCAAATAACTCCTCCTCCTTATAATCCAACTTGTATGACTTTTCAATAATTTTCTTTAATGGTATAATATAAATGTAACTTAACTTATTAGTATTATATTATATAAAGTATTATTTACAAAGTATAAGTGTGTAAATTTATAAAGTTTTAACAATTGTGAAAGGGTGATATGTATGGCATTAGATGGAATTTACTTATCTAGCCTCATTGAGGAAATAAAAGATATTATTATAGATTGTAGAGTTGATAAAATAACCCAACCAGAAAAAGATGAAATCATATTAAGTTTTAAAAAGAATAGAAAAATATATAAATTATTAATAAGTTCAAGCTCCAACTATCCTAGAATCCATTTTACAGACTTTAATAAAGATAACCCAGCGCAAGCACCTATATTTTGTATGGTTTTAAGAAAATATTTAAATACTGCCACAGTTTTAGATGTAAGACAACTAAGTTCAGATAGATTGCTAGTTATTGACTTTAAAAGTAGCGATGAATTAGGCTTTGATAGTGTATACTCACTTATAATTGAAATAATGGGTAGGCATAGTAATATCAGTTTAGTTAGAACCCGTGACAATTTAGTTATGGATAGTATTAAGCATGTAACGGCAGACATAAACAGTTTTCGTGTTTTATTTACTGGTGTAGAATATGTATACCCTCCCATCTCTACAAAACTAGATCCTTTTAATTTTAGTTATGAGGGATTCTATGAGTATATATCCACTAAAGAAATACAGTACTCTGAAAAGTTTTTTACAGGTACTTTCACAGGAATAAGTTCTAAACTTTCCACTGAACTCCTCTATAGGTATTCTTTGGAGAATAGTAATTTTGATTTAGCACACGCTAAACAGATTTATGATTTTACAGTAAATATGTTTAAATCCCTACATCAAAATACTTTTTTAGCTTCCTATACTATGAATGGTAAATTAGAAGATTTTCATTGTGTTAAGCTTACCTCTTTAAAAGATTGTGAATATGACCAATATGATTCACCCTCTAAATTAATAGAGAATTTTTATTTTCAAAAGGATAACCATGATAGATTAAATTCTAAAAGTGCAGGTCTTCAAAAAATAGTTCATAATAATATTAATCGTTGTGATAAGAAGGTAAAAATACTCAAGGAAACCTTAAAAGAATGTGACACTAAAGGCGCTTATAAGTTAAATGGTGAACTTTTAACTGCAAATATATACTCCCTTAAAAAGGGTGACAAGTTTGCAAGTGTTGTTAATTACTATAGTGAAGATGGGGAGTACATTAAAATCAAACTCGACGAAAATAAGACTCCCTCCCAAAATGTTCAATATTATTACAAAAAATATAATAAATTTAAGATAGCAGAGGAAATGGCCACAATACAAATGGAGCTTACTGAAAATGAATTGAAATATCTTCATTCTGTACTTACTAACATAATAAATGTAGAAAACTATAATGGAATTGAAGATATTAAAAATGAATTAATAGAAACTGACTATATTTCATTTAAAAAGCACAGTAGTGGTAAAAATAAAAAGGCAAAGCCAACAAAACCTATGCATTTTGTTTCAAGTGATGGCATTGACATATATGTTGGTAGAAATAATATTCAAAATGATTTTTTAACATTAAAGCTTGCCAATAAAAATGATATGTGGCTTCACACAAAGGATATCCCAGGTTCCCACGTTATTATTAAAAATTTTGGTGATATACCTGAAAGCACACTACTCGAAGCTGGAAATTTATCCGCATTTTATAGTAAATCTAAGGATTCTTCTAGTGTACCTGTTGATTATACACAGGTGAAAAATGTAAAGAAGCCCTCAGGTGCAAAACCCGGAATGGTTATTTACTCTACAAATAAAACTATGTATATAACTCCTAGCGAAAGCCACTTAAAAAGGATTGAATAAAAAAGATATGCTGCATAATGTTTATGCAGCATATCTTTTTTATTCTTGTTTTTTTTGTCTAGGTATTTCTTTTATATATTGGTAATAATAACATAGTAATCTTCCATTATATAATTTTCTATTTTTATCTGCTTTCTTTCCAAAGTCCTTCTGAAAATCACCATTGGCGGTTATGACAAAGCAAGACCATTCATTTAGCCTCTCATACATCTCTCCGAGGTCAATATGAAGTTTTTTAACTTCTGCTAATTCTCCTAATCTTTCTCCATAAGGTGGATTAGTTATAATAACTCCATATTTCTGTCTTGAGGTAAAACTTTGCATTGGTATTTTTTGAAATTTTATAAACTCCTTGACTCCTGCTTTTTCTGCATTAGCTATGGCTGTTCGAAGTAGCTCTCCATCAATATCTGAGGCTAGGATTTCAATTTCATTGTTATTTACAGTTTTTCTTGCACCTTCTCTTACTTGCTCCCAAATATCTGCCTCCATTGATGGCCAAGTTTCGCTTGCAAATTTTCTGTTTATCCCCGGAGCAATGTTTTTCGCTATAAGAGCCGCTTCTATGGCTATGGTCCCAGAACCACAAAGCGGGTCAGCTAAAACTCTTGAGCTATCCCATTTACTTATTAGCACAAGGGCTGCAGCTAATGTTTCTTTTAGTGGTGCCTCGCCAGCGTATTCTCTATACCCTCTTTTATGTAATCCCACACCAGAAGTATCTATGGATAGTGTCACTATATCTCTTAAAATTGCAACTTCTATCTTATACTCTGGGCCTTGTTCTGAAAACCACTCGCTATTATATTTTTTCTTCATAGACTCTACTACTGCTTTTTTTACTATGCTTTGGCAATCTGGAACACTGTGAAGCTGTGATTTTACAGATTTACCTACGATATGCATATTACCGTCTTCTGGTATTAAATTACCCCAATCTACTGCCAGCGTTCCTTGAAATAATTCTTCAAAAGACAAGGCTTTAAATTCAGCCATCTTTATAAACAGCCTTTCTGCGGTTCTTAGCCATGTATTGCATATAGCAATATCCATTTCATCCCCTTCAAAGGTTACTCTTCCGTTTTCCACCTTTAAATCTTCGTATCCTAGTGCTTTTAGTTCTTTTGCTGTAACTGCTTCTATCCCAAAAGTAGTCGTGGCAATTAAAGTATACATCATAAATTATCTCTCCTATTTCTTCTTTTTCTTAGGTATCACTCATATTATAATATCTCTATTTGTTATTATTGTCTAGAATTTTTAAATTAGAAAGCATTAAAAATAAAAGTGCCAGAACTTCTGCTGGCACTTTTGTGTATATATTATATCTAAAAATCCTATTAATTATCTCCTGACTTACTCTTTTCAGGTAGTGCTAAGTTCAATATTATACCCACCAGTGTTGCAAGAGCTACTCCTGCAATCTCAACTTGCGCTCCTAAAAACGGAAACTTTATACCGCCTCCACCAATACCTAAAACTATTATTACAGAAGCAATTATAAGATTTCTCTTTTTACTAAAATCAACTTTATCTTCCACAAAAATTCTGAAGCCAGAGGAAGCGATTATTCCAAATAACATAACACTAACCCCCCCGATTACAGGAAGCGGAATATTTCCTATTACTGCAGAAACTGGTCCAATAAAGGATAATACAATTGCAATTATTGCAGCTCCTCCAATTACCCAAACACTGTACACCTTTGTGATTGCCATAACTCCTATATTCTCACCATAAGTGGTATTAGGTGGCCCTCCTACAAAACCTGCAAACATCGTGGCAATCCCGTCTCCCATAATTGACCTATGTAGCCCAGGATCTTTTGTGAAGTCACGGCCTACAACATTACTTGTAACATATACATGACCAATATGTTCAGCAAGTGTTACGAAAGCTACTGGAGCCATAAGCATAATAGCATTTATGTTAAAGGTTGGCAAAACAAAGCTTGGCATTGTAAAAAATTTAGCTTTGCCTATTTCTTGTAGAACTTCCTTTGGAATTACTCCAAGAAATATAGAAAGTGCATATCCAATTACCATGGCAATCAAAATCGGTACTACCCCGAAAAATCCTTTGAAATACATAGTGCCAATTATTGCTATTCCCAGGGTTGCCATTGATACAAATATCCATGTGCCTCTAGATACACCTTGAAGTGCCGGTGTTGTAAAACCTGAATTTAGCCCTGCCCAATTTATTGCAACGCCAGCGAGACTTAGTCCTATTACAATTACAACAGAACCTACCACCACTGGAGACAACATTCTATCTAACCATTTGGTTCCCGCGAGTTTAATAATTAGTGCTACAATTACATATACAAGCCCTGCAGCTATAATTCCTGATAACATAGAACTTTGGCCATATGCCTTTGTGGCTACGCCCATAGGTCCTATAAACGCAAAGGATGAACCTACATAAGCAGGAAGTCTAGCTTTCGTACATAAAATATACAATAACGTCCCCACCCCACTACAAAACAGTGCAATTGATGGACTAAGACCTGTGAGCATTGGTACAAGTATAGTTGCTCCTACCATAGCAAATAGGTGCTGGAAGCTTAAAGGGAGCGTCTTAATGATTGGTAATTTTTCATTAACATCTACAATTTTATTCATTTGTTCCTCCTTTTAGTCTCGCTGGACTATTTTAAAAGATTATTTATCTTCTTCGAAATTATGCATCATCTGCGATACTGTTTATCTTCTTCGAAGCTATATTTCATATATACTAACTGAATCTTTTTCGTCAATTTCTAAAAGCTCCACAGAAATCATTTCTTTTCCAGAAGTAGGTATGTTTTTCCCTACATAATCTGCTCTAATAGGTAATTCTCTGTGCCCTCTATCTACTAAAACAGCTAATTGTATCATTTGAGGCCTACCATTAGCTATTATGGCATCAATTGCGGCTCTCGCAGTTCTTCCGGTATACAATACGTCATCTACTAAAATTATTTTTTTACCTCTCACATCTATACCTAAATTTGCATTGTTTAAAACTGGCTGCTCGTTTATTGAGGTAAGATCATCTCTATATAAAGTAATATCAACACTGCCTACAGGAACTTTAGTTCCTTCAATCTGTTCTATTAAGAGAGCAATTCTTTTTGCAATTGGTACCCCTCTTCTTTTTATTCCTATAAGGATAATATCCTCTATTCCCTTGTTTTTTTCAATAATTTCATGAGCTACTCTTGTCAATGATCTTTCTATTGCCTTTTCATCTAATAGCACTGATTTAAATTCCATAACTTCACCCCCTATTAAAATATTATAGTGTTAACACTATCTTTGTTTTATTTACTTTTACAATATAAAAAAAGCCTTTATCATAAAGGTAAAGGCATACTATACTTTAATAGTATTGCTTGCTTCATCCTTATGATCTCTCTGGAACATTTAAAGGCACAAATATTTAATTAAAAACATAATATCACATATTATGCTCTATTTCAACTCATTTCTTAACTTGATTATAATTTTTTCGAAATAATCTGGAAGAGGTGATGTAAATTCCATGTATTCGTTAGTACTTGGATGTATAAAACCAAGCATTTTTGCATGAAGAACCTGACCTTTTAAATTAAACCTCTGCTTTTTAAAACCATATACCAAATCCCCAACTAAAGGATGTCCTATCTTTGCCATATGTACTCTTATTTGATGAGTTCGACCTGTTTCTAGATTACATTCCAATAAGGTATTGTTGTCGAACCTTTCTATTACTTTATAGTGGGTGATAGCCTTCTTACCACTTTCTACTACAGCCATTTTTATCCTATCCTTAGGATGCCTTCCAATAGGCTCATCTACTGAGCCTTCATCTTGCTTAATTATACCTTCTACAAGAGCTAAATAACTTCTTGTCATGGAATGATCTTTAAGCTGCTCTGCTAAAGAGTTATGTGCATTATCATTTTTAGCTACTACAAGGGCTCCAGATGTATCCTTATCGATTCTATGAACTATTCCTGGCCTTAGAATACCATTGATGCCTGATAGATCCTTGCAATGATATAGAAGCGCATTAACTAAGGTTCCAGTATAATTTCCTGGTGCTGGGTGAACCACCATATCCTGAGGTTTATTAATTACAATTACATCGCTATCCTCATATATAACGTCCAAAGGTATATTTTCTTCCTCAACGTCTAACTCTAAGGGCTCTGGAATTGTTAATGTAATTATTTCATCTACTTTTAATTTATAATTACTTTTTCTAATCTTACCATTAACAAATGCCGCTCCACCTTCAATTATTCCTTGAATGTATGACCTAGATTTATTTTCAAATTCATTAGAAATAAATACATCTAATCTTGTACCAACTGAATCTTCCTCAACTTTATACTCAAAATTTTCCATTTATACTTCATCCTTTACTATAGAAATTGCCAAAACCAAAGTACCCACAACTACTAACATATCCGCTACATTAAATGTTGGGAAATAATATATATCTTTATAATGAAGTAAAATGAAATCTACTACATATTTATAAAATAGTCTATCATATAAATTTCCTAGCGCTCCACCTATAATTAGTGCAAGGCTTATTCTTAGGAATTTTGATTTTGGCTTATATTTAACAAGATAATATATCATTCCTGATATAACTAGTAGAGTGACTATGGCTAGCAATATGGTTTTGTTTTGCATAATACCAAAAGCTGCTCCTCTATTTTCTAAATATTCTAATCCAAAAAAATCTTTAATTATTATAATTCCATTATTATCTTTAAGTGAACCCAGCGCCCAAATTTTAGCTAATCTGTCCAATAGCAATCCAAAAAAAACAATTAATAGTTCCATACCCTTCCCCCTATTTATTATGAACAGATAAGCATATATTGCAGGGATATGTTTTTCATACTAATAGCTCTAAACTCATTCAATGCAATATATACTTTTTTTTATTCTGCCTAATTTAAAATATTGTTTCAACTTATTTTTTAATCTGGCAACTGATTTTTATATTGCTGATTACTTATTTTTTCTATAGGTTCAACATAACCGTCGTCATCATCATCATAATACTCAATTATGTCTTCCAATCTATTAAAACGTTCAACTGTTTGATAAATATCTTCAGCATCTATACCTACTTCACCACTAGTACTGTATCTAAAAAGTGTACCCAGCACATCTTCCTCCACGCATCTATCATTTTGCTGCTCTGGTTTTTTATCACCTATGGATTTTTCACATCCCACACAGTTTTCTGCGTAAGGTATAAATTCTAATCTTTCCTCAATTATATCACGCCCGCAACTCTTGCATTTCCCGTAGGTGTGATTTTCAATGCTGTCTAATGCAGATTGAATCTTTTTAATAATTGATATCTCATTTGCTTTAAGTGCCAATCCTTTTTCAATATCAAAAAGTTCAGTAGCAGTATCTGAGGGATGATTGTCATAAAATGATATTTCAGATGCCATTTCACTGTTAGAATTTATAACACCATTTTGCCTAAGTTGATTAATAAGCCTTTGAACGCGTGATTGTTCATTTATTAATCTTTGTTTAAAGTATTGTATTTTTTCCTCTTCCATGATAACAGCTCCTCTAGTTATTAATATAGTAGTAATATCAAACTGATAAAACTCCCATAGGCTTATGTTTTCTCATGGAGTGAATTTTATTACACTTATTTAAAATTATTTTAATAATTACACATCTTAATCCCTAAACGCTACCTCGAATTTTTTTACATTTTTAACAATTTGATCTATGGTGTCAATTGACACTGTTTGCCTTGCGTCAGATATAGCATTGTTTGGAGTAATGTGGCTTTCAATCATTAATCCATCTGCACCTGCAGCTATTGAGGCTAGTGACATCTGTTCTACTAATTCTCTTCTACCTGTTCCATGGCTTGGATCAACAATTATAGGGATACGATATTTTTGTTTAATTGCAGCAACACTACTTAAATCTAATGTATTTCTTGTGTAAGTTTCAAAGGTTCTAATACCTCGCTCACAGAGCACAACATTTTCATTACCATTTGACATAATGTACTCTGCCGCATAAAGCCACTCTGATAGTGTTGCACTCATGCCTCTTTTTAATAAAATAGGTGTCTTTAATTTTCCAACTTCCTTCAGCAAACTGTAGTTGTACATATTTCTAGACCCTATTTGTAACATATCAGCATATTTCAGTACTAAATCTATATCCTTAGAATCCATAACCTCTGTTACTATCGGCATATTAAATTCATCACCAACAATTTTAAGTGTTTTCAGACCTTCCTCCTTAAATCCTTGAAAATCATAGGGAGAAGTTCTTGGTTTAAAGGCTCCCCCCCTCAATATATGTACACCGGTTTTTTTTAAACCACTTGCTATTGCATGCATATTATCGTAATCTTCAACTGAGCAAGGCCCTGATATTATTACTTTTTCTTCTCCACCAATAATTATATTTTTAACCTTTACTTTCAAATCTAAACCATTATTTTTATGAACTAATAACTTTTCCATATACAAGACTCCTAAATTAATTTTAACATATTGTTCAAAATTTTTGTGGAATGCTCTACAGCAATATCCTTGAATTTTTCATAATCCATATGAGCTCCATTATTTGCATTGTCTGAAATGGATCTAATAACAATAAATGGGATTTTGTTTAAATAGCACACTTGTGCTATACTTGCTCCTTCCATTTCACAAGCTAAGCATTCAAACTCAGAATTAAGCCATTTTATTTTATCAATGCTGGCAATAAATTGATCCCCTGACACAATTCTTCCCGTAAAATAATTATGCCCTTGTATGCTCTTGCAAGCCTCTATTGCATGCTCTATTAGTTTTTTATCACATTTGAAATCAAAAGTATCGAGTCTCGGAATTTGTCCTATCTTATCTCCAAATACAGAAGTATCCATATCATGTTGTACTAAATTATCCGCTACTACAATATCTCCAGGATAAATATTTTCTTTAGTTCCGCCTGCAATCCCCACATTTATAACATAATCTACGTTAAAATCATCTATTAATATTTGAGCACAAACTGCAGCATTAACTTTCCCAATACCACTAGTAACTATGACTACGTTTTTATTATGTATAATTCCAAGACTAAATTCCATATTAGCCTTAACCTCACTTCTTTCAAATTCCATATCTTTAAGTAAAAATCCAACTTCCTCACTCATTGCTCCAATAATACCTATATTCATTTTTTACTCCTCCTTGCGTCACTATGCTGTAGAAAACATTTATTATTTCCAAAGTTCCTAATATATTATATCACATTTGCTACATAAAAAATCTCACCCATTGAGTGAGATTTCTATGTTTTTACTCTTTTGCAAAAAAACTTTTTATTTCTTCTATATCATGGTTATGAAAATCTTTTTCATCAATATTTTTTAATGTTAAATTAAAAACTTCTGATTCTACAATATTTTTTGTGTCTATTTTTTTATCCCCAATTTCATTACCCACATTGTAACTCTTAAAATAGTCACTTTCTAGGCCATCAAACATCTCAACTTGACAATTCATAAAATTTCTAAATTTCGTTCTAAACATTGCAAATTCTTGCTTAACACTATCATATTCACCATTTATCTTAAGTACATCATCATGTGCTTTATCTACCATTCTTTGAGAAGAATCATTTGCACTTCTGATAATTAATTCTGACTCCTTCTGAGCAGAAAATTTTGCTTGTTCTGCAGCATTTTGAGCGAGCACTAAGGTGTTTTGAATTGTAGATTCTATTTTAACATGATGATCTAATTTTTCTTCTAAAAAGCTGTTCTTTTCTCTTAAGGTTGAATTTTCTTTGTACATAATTTCATATTCTTCAGCTACCTTATCTAAAAACTCATCAACTTCATCAGCATTGTATCCTCTTAAACCCTTTTTAAACTCTTTATTATTAATATCCATGGATGTCATTCTCATTCTCGTTCCCCCCTTAACTATATGAATTGCTTTATTTCAACTTTTAAACGGTCCTTTTGAGTACTTCCTATAATCTCTTTAACCACAAACTTACCATACCCTCTAATGGTTAAGGTATCATTGCACTTTACAATCTTATCTTTTTTTAAACACTGAAAATAATTCACTAATATTTTACCCGTCGATATAAGTCCCACTGAATTATTTCTTGAAACATTGCATATGGCTGAAACCATTCCATCTAGGCGAAGTGAGGTAGATATAACAATTTTCTCCTCGAATTTACGTTCTGGAAGCTCCTGCGATGTATAAGAGTATTCACTAACGCTGCAATGAGAATTGCCTATATCATTCAAATTATTAATTATATAACTGCTAATGTCACCACATACTGGTACATAGCAAACCGCATCTCTAATTATTAAGTCACCTAATTTTTCTCTTTTAATTCCTAGTGACATTATAGCACCTAAATAATCCTTATGATGAAGGGTACTAAATTTAGAGTTATTACTTATTTTCAATAAGTTTATGGGATATATTAAAGGTCCCTCATAGGATGAAAATGATAACATTCTCCTGTCGGAATCTTTAAATATCCCATTTGTATATGATTTTATTTTATAATTTTCACATAGGACCGAAATTTGATTCCATATAATTGGAGATAAAAACTCATTAGTAAATATGATTTTATTAGTTTTCTCAGCTATTTGCATTTTATTAAATATATTGGAAATCAAATTTTTATCCTCGTGATTTATACTATTTAAAAAATAGTTCTTATCCATTTAACTCATTCCTTAATCTAATATCTCAATAAGCCAAGCACTAATGATCTTACAATCATTATTATAACAAGTGCTATTATTGGTGAAAAATCTACCATCATATTTCCAAAATATTTTTCTTGAATTTTTCTACCGGGTAGTAAAATAGGCCCCGTTATTTTATGCAATAATTCTACATATTGATTTGTTCCCCTATAAACCCAAGATAAAATCACTTCGATAAATATTGCATATTGTAATGCACTAAAAATTAAATCAAAAAATCTATAAAACAAATTTGATAACCTCCTGTTTTTCTCTGATTATTTATTCCAATTAAAAATTCCTTTTGAACTTAATTCACTTTTTAACTCATTATTAACTTCTATATTCGAAGGAGATAATATGTATACACCTTTTTCAACTTGTTGAAGGTCTCCACCTAAAGAATAACAAGAGCCTCCAATAAAATCTAATAATCTTTGGCCAGTTTTAGGTTCTAGTCCCGTAGTGTTAACTACTACAATTTTTCTTGACTTCAAGTTATCACTAATTGTAGTTGCTTCATCAAAATCTTCTGGTTTAATAATAACCACTTTTGTAGATGCTGTGGTATGAATATTCACTACTTTACTTTGTTTTTTATTTGCAGTCATCAGTGATTCAATCTCCATGTTATCATCTTCAGTTTCCATTTCTTCAATTTCATCAGATGCATCCTCTGCCATACCTAAAAAACCCATAACCTTGTTTATTACTTTACTCATTGTTATCCCTCCAGTTTATTGTAATCTCTTTCCCCAAATATTTTCTCACCAAGTCTTATCATATTAGATCCTGCTTTTAGTGCAATTTCAAAATCTCCACTCATACCTAAAGATAAAAATTCCATGGTAACATTTTTATATTTAAAAGTTTTTAGATTATCAAACATACTTTTCATCTGATTAAAGTAAATTCTACACTCTTCTGCATTACCAATTGGAATTGTAGCCATTAGGCCTTTAACTTTTATGTTGTTACATTCCTCGCATGCTTGTATTAGAGAATCTATATCATGAGCAGCTATACCGGTTTTAGCATTTTCTTTCCCAATATTAACTTGAATTAAAACGCTAGCAATTTTATCTTGCGCCCCATATTGTTTTTCAATTTCTTGAAGTAGTCTTATGCTATCTAAAGAGTGAATAAGATAAACTTTCCCAACAATATGTTTTACCTTATTCCTCTGCAGGTGTCCTATAAAATGCCATTTAATGTCCTCTTCTAGGCTATCATGTTTCTCCATTAATTCTTGTACTTTATTCTCTCCAAAATCTCTAGCTCCAGCTGCATATGCTTCTTTTATTTCATGGATTTGTCTAGTCTTAGAAACGCATATTAGTGTTACATCTTCTGAGATTTCATTTTTTATTTGGTTATAAGCTTCACTAATTTCCAAACGGACCTGCCTCCTTGCTGTTCTCCTGGTCAACACAATTATTAATTGTTATTTCCCATTTTTATTTTAATTCTTTAATTCTTTATTTCTTTAATTCTTCATTGAAGCGAAAAATCCCTTCAATTTTTGCATATTATTATTTGATTTTTAATTATATTAATTTTTTTTATTCGCGATACTCATATACTTTACTATATAATCACCGGTATATGCTAATATTTTTATATCATCTACCTTAACAATGTCAATCTTAACTTGTCTGAGCTTTAATTCTTTTATATGTGTAGCTTCTAGTGTTAAATAATTATACAATACATCTTCATTACCTATGGCATCAATGTAGAATGGAACTACTATCTTAATGCCATTTAAATCAATGTTAGAACCAGCACATAATCCATAATTATCATAGATAATTCTTTGACCATTAACAGAAATTGCTTCTGCTCCTGCATTTCTTAGATCATTTATCACTTCTACAATATCAGCGTCATGAATTAACTGTCTACTACTAAGATACTCATCAATATTGCTGATACCATCGTCTAATGTAATTTTAACCCCTTGACCTTGAACATCACTCTTTCCTAATATAATATTATTTTCGTTAACTTCCTTTTGAATTTCTTCTAAAACTTTATATTTTTTCACATCACCACTATCATACTTTTGGAGCTTTGAGGTGGCATTGTAGTATTGCTCTTTTAAATTGTTTAGTTCAGAATATAATTTACTTCTCTCATTATAGGCTACATCATACTGTTTCACATCCAAAAAATTACTTTTTCCTTTAAATCCAATATTCATAGCTATAAGGAGTCCTATTATTATTGATGCAATAAAAACAAATATAGTAGCTTCATTATTTTTCATTTAATCACCTCAGGAGTGAGATTTGGTTTTATCTATTAAAAGTCGTCTAATAATTGCAAAGTTATCAAATATTCTTCCTCCAAATACAATAACAGCAGCCAAATAAATTGGAATGCCTAATTTATCACCTAGATAAACCATGGCTACGGCTAGTGCTGAATTTCCGAAAAATCCTGATACAAAAATATCCGCTCTGAAATTACGGGAAATTGACCCTCTCAGCGCTCCAAAAACAGAATCTAAACACGCAAAAATTGCTACAGAAATATATGGAGAAAATTTAACTGGAATATCAACATTCCATACAATTCCTAGTATAATACCTATTAATAGCCCTACAAATGCAACCATTTCATCACCTCTATTTCTTTTCTATTGGTTTAGCAAACTCAAATTTATATGCTTTATTATATTTAAGAACCTTAATTTTATCTGATTTTTCCATAGTTATATCGCAGGTCTTACTAAGGTCTTGTGGAATCGCTCCTGGAAAACTAATAGCACTTTCTAGTAAGTCTTTTTTCCCAATTGCTTTAATTGTAATTCTTTTATTATAAGAAATCCTTTCATCATTCATAATAATTGCATTTCCTGCATTTCTTATACCACTACGAGAAGTAAATCTAATATCATTAATTGAAATTGCTTCAGCATCTGCCGCATTTAATTCATTTACTATATGCACCAAATCTGTATCATTTATACGCTGAGATTCAGAGTCACTACCAAAAACATCACTTTTAGGGGTAATGTAAATTATTATACCTTGACCTTCTACTTCAGTACCCCCAGTAAGAATTCTCGTCTCTTCCAATTCTTTGTATAATAATCCACTTTGTTCATCTCTTCCCTTAGCAGAGTTCTCATATTCCTTTGTTTTAGCATCTAATTCATCAATCTTTTTCTGCATTTCTTCTTTGCTAGTTTTTAATTGTTCATTTTCAGTTATAATTTCTGGTGTATTCTTATTAGTATCCGCTGTTAAATTCTGTTTGCTTATCATTTTAAATTGGTAAGTTATCATAAATCCTAATAATACACATATTATGCCAATGGAAATTTGGGATCTAAACTTCTTCATAGACTTCCTCCTTGCTACTCTCTGGGGGGGGTACTTGTTTTTGTTTTTACTATTGTTGTATAAATACAACTGGATTGGATTTAGAACTAACATCCACATAACCTTTAGCACCCTTATATTCAAGTTGTGAAATAATGTTTATCGCCTTATTAAATTTATTTTTTAAGTCGTCAGATGTTCCAAATTTAATACACATTTCTCCAGAGAAAACCTTCACATCTAAAACATCACTTACATCTACCATAGTTATCACAATAGCACTATTGGTTTTTCTATACTCAGTAATAATATTTGTTATTTCATTTGCAATAATAATTTTTCTATTATCTTCTGAGTAAACTAAACCTCCAACTTTAGATTGTTCGTATTTAAATCCAATTAAATTCACTAAGCTTTTATTTTTAATATCAGATCTTTTTTCTAGCAAAATGCCTTTGTTATCTAGAATATAATATATGTTGTTCACTTTTCCATAAAATACAGCTACTCTTTCTTCTATTTCTATTACAATTTTATTTGGCAAAACCTTTTTAAATTTCACACCTAGGATATATGGATTTTGGATAATTCTTTTTTTACTATCGTTAAAACTTACATTAAAAATATTACTTCCAAGTGTAATTTTAGCCGCATCATTAATTTCAGCTTTTGAAGCATTGGAATTCCCTAGAATTTCAATAGTTTTAATATTAAAATAGGGTAATTTAAAACATAGTGTAATCAATGTGGATACCATAATCATGGATAGAAGCGTTAAGCGTTTTACTCTTTTTTTGTGCTTTCTTTTATATAATAATTTTTCTTTATTTTCTATAATATAATTACCATTTTTAAAATTATCGCTTTTCTTGTTCATTCACTTCCCCGCATTCAATAATACATATTTTTTACATTTTTGACTTTTAAAATATAAACTTCTAGATTGTAGTTCACACTTTATCTTAATTTATCTAACTTACTTTTATAACTCACTTATCTATATATAATACCACTTAATCTAATTATTTTCATCTCAATTCCAATGTATTTTTTAGTATTTTAAAAAAATTAATATTTTGTGTGAGAAAGCATATAAAAAGGCATGCACAAATGCAAGCCTTCCCTTTTAATTTTTATTTGCATTTTGTCTTGACACGTTTAAAATTACTCCCATGGCAAACATATTAAAAACCAAAGCTGAGCCACCATAGCTTATAAAAGGCAATGGCACACCTGTAACTGGCATTGAACCGGTAACTACTGCTATATTAATAATTGCTTGAATAGCTATAACAGATGTAATACCAATGCCTAAAATAGTACCATACATATCTTTAGCTGTAACTGCTATTTTAATACCACGCCATACAAATATTACAAATAATAAAATTATAAAGCCGCATCCGATTAATCCTAATTCTTCACCAATTATTGAAAAAATAAAATCCGTCCACGGTTCTGGTATGTAAAGACATTTTTGTCTCGATTGCCCAATTCCTGCACCAGTGACTCCGCCAGACCCAAGTGCAAGCAATGATTGAACTAGTTGATAGCCTTCATCTTGACTATGGGCAAAAGGATTTGTAAAATTCATAAGTCTTTCCAATCTATATGGCGCAATTAATATTAAAACACCAACTGCAGCAACTAGCGATCCACCTATGGCAAAAATGTGTAAAAATCTTGCTCCTACCGCAAATAAAATAATTACAGTAACAATCATTATAACTGTTGCAATACTTAAGTTTGGTTCTAGTAAAATTAGACCTGCATAAAATCCTGAAACTAATAAGTACGGAAGAACACCTTTAAAGAATTCTTTAACTTTTTCTCCCTTTATGTCTAAGCTTTTAGCCATATATAACACTATAGCATATTTTGCAATTTCCGATGGTTGAAAACCTGCAAATCCTAATGGAATCCATCTCTTAGAACCGTTAACGGCTGGACATGCAAGTACAGCAAGTAATAACACTACAGTAATTATCATAATAATACCAGTATATTTTTTTATTACGTGATAATCAATTTTAATAGCTGCAATCATAAAAATGAATCCAATGCATACCCACATTAATTGTTTTTTTAAATAGAATTCTGGATCATCTAGTTTGAAAGCCGAAGTATAGGAGCTGGCACTATAAACCATTACTACTCCGATGGCCACAAGAAGCATTATGGTTGCAAATAATACAAAATCTATTTGTCCTATTTTAACCTTGGATTTTTTCATAATATATCCTCCTTAAATCATCTCCTGGGTCGCTAGGATTAACGACTTCAGAAGGATATCCAGACTCCCACTGAAGTTTTTTCTTTGTTATAGTATGGGCCACTTATAGAAGTAGGAGACTCTCCTTCTGAAATGTCGTTAAACCCTAATAGGTAAAGGATAGAAATCCAACTATACATAAAACCACTGTTACAATAGAGAATATTGCCACAATCTTAGTTTCCTGCCATCCACTTAATTCAAAATGATGGTGAATTGGAGACATCTTAAATACTCTCTTACCAGTAGACTTAAATACTAATACTTGAATAATAACTGAAACTGCCTCCAGAACATATATTCCACCTACAATAACAACCAGTAGTGGTACCTTAAGTATCATACCCACCGCTGCTACTGCGCCACCAAGTGCAAGTGACCCCATGTCTCCCATAAAAATTTGTGCTTTATAAGAATTAAATTTTAAAAATCCTAATAACGCACCAGCAAGAGCAGCACAGAATATTGCAAGAGTAGAATGAAACATCATATTACTAACTAGTGCAAAGAATGTCATAACTACTATTGTAACACTGGTAGCTAAGCCATCTAATCCATCTGTTAAATTAACTGAATTTGTAGTTGCTGCAAAATATATAATAATACAGGGTACATACCAAATACCCAATTTTATGGTTTTATTTAAAAATGGTATCATTGTTTCCGTCCCTATTATAATTGAAGCGTAATAACCAATAAAACCCGCTACCACAACTATAAGTAGCATCTTTTGTTTGGATGAAAGCCCTTCATTTTTTTTACGTTTTATTTTTAGAACATCATCAATAAGCCCAATTAATCCAAAAGCAATAAAACAATATAGTGCAATCATAGCCTCATCATTTAAATGCCTAACAATGATTAGCATTGTAATTATTGTTGAAGTCATGAATATAATGCCTCCCATAGTAGGTGTGCCTGCTTTTTTTAGATGACTTCTAGGTCCTTCTTCCCTTATATTTTGACCAAACTTAAGCTTATGTAACATTGGAATTAAAAGTGGACCTTGTAGAATTGATAAAAAAAATGCAATTAAAACTGAATATATAATTAAACTCATTTTTCAGTCACCTCTTTAGCATTTATATTATCTAGCGAATTTAGATTCGCCCGCGAATTAATATTCTCTAGAGCATTCAAATGCTCTAGTTCATTAACTATGCTCTCAAACTTCATATATCTCGAAGCTTTAACTAAAACAACATCATTTGGGGCAATAATTTCACTTAGGAAAGAAATTACTTCATTATAAGTTTCAAAACACCTATATTTATCTATATCACTAAATCCTTGTTTATATGCCTCATTAAATTCCCCTAGGGTAATTAATAAATCAATATCTTTACTTTTTGCATATTCCCCAACTTGCCTATGTCCTTCGAAGGCGTTATTTCCTAATTCTCTCATAGTACCGAGTATTGCAATTTTAGATTTTCCACTAACATCACAAAGTACATCCATTGCAGCTAGCATTGAATCTGGGCTAGCATTATAACAGTCGTTAATGACAGTGAATTTTTCACCCTTTGTTATATCTAAACGCATAGAGGTGGCTTCTAAATTTTTAAAGCCACTAGCAATTTCATCATAGCTCATACCCAATACCCTTCCGCAAGCTACTGCTAGTAGGGAATTTAGTACGTTATGTCTTCCAGGTATATTAACCTCAATTGTATTATCAGTTAAAATTCCAGTCTCAATTAATCTGAATGTTATTTTGTGCTCAAAAATATTTAAATCACAGGCTTTATAATCAGCCTGAGAATCAATTCCTGTTTTTATAGTTTTATAGTTTGATGTGATTATATTTTCTAATAAATCATTGTCTGAATTTACAATTAAAATACTATCCTCTGTAAAAAAATCTGTTATCTCCATTTTAGCCTTTAAAATATTTTCTCTTGTTTTAAGATTTTCAAGGTGAGACATTCCGATGTTAGTAATTATGCCAATATTAGGTTTTGAAGTCTCACATAGGTTATGAATCTCTCCAAAATCACTCATTCCCATTTCGAGAACTGCAATATCATAACTTTTATCTAACATAAATATCATCATAGGTAACCCTATTTCGTTGTTAAAATTACCCAGTGTTTTAAAAACTTTGAATTTTGCAGATAGCACCGCTGCAACCAAATCCTTTGTGGAAGTTTTGCCTGTAGACCCTGTAATCCCTACTACTTGTATATCTAGCTTATTTAAATAAAATTTTGCTAAATCCCTTAATGCTTTTTTAGTATCTCCTACTTTAATTACAGTAGTTTTCACATCTAGCAACTTTTCTTCAAATTTTATTTCATCAATTATGCAAATTGAAGCTCCTTTTTTACTAGCATCTACAATAAAATCATTAGCATTAAAATTTTCACCCTTTAAGGCTATAAAAATATCCTTGTCTTTTATGTCTCTTGTATCCATGCAAACATTGTTATAAAAGGCGCTTTCTCCTTTAACTACTACTTCTCCAAGCGTTGCCTCAATTATCTCGTCTAGTGTAATATACTCCATCTACAAACTCCCCTTTATTATATCTAAAACAATTTCCCGCTCATCAAAATGTATTGTTTTATCCTTCAAAACCTGATAGTCCTCATGCCCTTTTCCTGCAATAACAATTACATCATCTTTCATCGCAATTTCAATTGCTCTTTTTATAGCTGCTGTTCTATCCGCTATAATTTCAAATTTCTGTTTTCCAATGCCTTTTACTACATCATTAATTATTTCTAGCGGGTCCTCAGTTCTTGGATTGTCAGAAGTTATTATTGAAATATCACTAAGTTTGCTACCAATTTCGCCCATGATAGCTCTTTTGGTTTTATCTCTATCTCCGCCGCAACCAAAAACACATATAAGTTTGCCTTTTGTAAATTCTCTCACAGTTTTTAGTATGTTTTCTAGTGCATCAGGTGTATGTGCATAATCTAAAATTATTTCAAATCCCAAGTTGTAGTTATTTGCAACAAGTTCACAACGTCCAAGCACTTGTACTTTTTTTAGCCCTTGTTTAATTGCAGATATTTCTATTCCCTGATTTAAACAAACTCCAATGCAGCCAAGAGCATTATATATATTATAATTTCCTGGTATATTCAATTCAATCTCAAAAGAGTTGTCTTTATACAGCACCGTGAATTTACTTCCCCTCGAGTTCATTTCTATATTAGTAGCCCTAATATCTACATTGGAATTTAATCCATAGCTCGATTTACTACTTGTAATTAAATTATAGGCACTGCCTCCATAAGTATCATCAATATTAATTACAGAGTTTTTACTATGCTTAAATAATATTAGTTTTGCATTAAAATAATTTTCTAAAGTTTTATGAAAATCTAAATGATCTTGTGTTAAATTTGTGAAAATGCTTTCACAAAACTCTATTCCATATACCCTATCTAAATACAGTGAATGAGAAGACACCTCCATAACACAATAATCCACACGTGACTCCACCATTTCATTGAAAAGCTCATGTAGCTCTAGAGATTCTGGAGTAGTTCTCTCCGAATGAATTTTGTCCTCACCAATATAATTTGCTATAGTTCCAATAAGTCCAACTTTATGCCCTTGCTCCTCTAAAATAGCTTTAATCATAAAGGCTGAAGTTGTTTTTCCATTAGTACCTGTGATTCCTATGATTTTCATCTTACTACTAGGGTTATTATAGTAATTAGCTGCACTTAGAGCTAATGCCTTTCTGCTATCTTCTACTTTAATCACAGTACAATTTAATTGTGCTTCTATATTCTTCTGACATACAATAGCAGCCGCTCCATTGTTAATTGCATTTTGTATATATTCATGACCATCAACCTTATACCCATCTATACAGAAAAATAAATCTCCACTTTTAATTTTTCTTGAATCATATTGAATTTCTTTTATATCTATATCAATATTTCCATTAATTAAATCCAAATTAATATTCTCCATAATTTTTCTTAATTTCATATTTTCACTCCCTTAGTGTATTTACTCATAAATGTGTATTTACTCATAAATGTGTATTTACTCATAAATGTGTATTTATTCATAAATGTGTGTCTATACATAAATATGTGTTAATACATATAATATGCTTTTACATATAGTATGCTTGCAAATAATTATTTTTCTTATTATTACTAACCTGTTTTGAAAATAGTATACAGAAGTAAAGAGGATTCCCTAAAAAAATTACTTTTACCCACAACATGGCAAATCCGACAGTTCAGAAATACTGAGTGATGTCGGTATTTATCACCTTTATGTTACACGAAAATAAATAACAAGTCAAAGTTGCTCTATACTGACTTGTTATTTATTTCACTGTTTCTTAAATATAGTATCTACACTATATTTAACTAGTCAGCCATTATATCTAAATGTAATGTAATAGTAGTTCCTTTTTTTACTTCTGTGCCTTCTACACTTTGTTCTGAGACTATTCCATTACCAATAAATTGAACTTTTAGACCAAGACTATTTAACATTTCACTAGCTTTTTCCGGGCTATTTCCTTTAACATTTGGAACTATCACTGAATTACTATACTCTACTTTTGTATCAGTGTGTAAAATAATTTCAGTTCCTTCTTTAACTGTATATCCAGGTTTAGGAGTCATATCAGTAATAACTTCTCCGCCAGTTGTTAATTTCAACTTTAAGTTATTATCTTTTAATATTTTTTGAGCCTCTGCTCTTTTAAGGCCTCTTACCTCAGGCACGATAATATCCCTAAGTAAACTTTTGCCAATTTCCTCACTAGAAGCATCAGATTTTAATGATAAGTAATTAAATATATCATTAAAAACTTGTTTTGCCACCACTGTTGCAATTTGTCCACCATAATAATTAGATGGATTTGGTTCATCAATATTAATTAGTAAGGTTATTTGTGGATCATTTGCAGGTGCCATTCCTGCAAATGACGAAACATATTTTTGTGGTGCATAACCAGGCCCAGTGCTACTAATCTTTTGAGCAGTTCCCGTTTTTCCAGCAATATGATATCCTGCAATATATGCCTTCTTACCTCCACCACTTTCTATAACCTGTTCTAGGTCAGCTCTAAGTTGCTTTGTCACTGACTCATCTATTATTCTTCTTTCATTAAAATTGGAATATGATTGAAGAACCTTTTTATTGTTTAAATCATCATAATTTATTATCTCTTTCATAACATGAGGTGTTATAAGTTTCCCTCCATTTGCAATAGCATTAAATGCTGTTAAATACTGCACACAAGATAGTGTATTACTTTGACCAAAAGATGTTGTTGCTACGTCAAGAGTAGTCATACTTTTAGTTGGTCTGATTATTCCTGAAGCTTCTCCATTTAAATCAATACCAGTTTTTTTTCCAAGTCCAAACAAGTAAATATACTTATTTAGTTTTTCAGGACCTAGTCTTCGACCCAGTTCCATAAATCCAACATTACATGAGTTTTTTAAAATATCCACAAAGCTTTGAGCTCCATGTCCCGTTGTTTTCCAACACTTTATTGTTTTACCTGCAACTACAGTGCTACCATTACAGACAAATCTATCACTGTCTGTAACTAGTTTCTCTTCCATGGCAGCTGTTGCAGTAACTACTTTAAAAATAGACCCTGGCTCAAATGTATCACTTACTGCTCTGTTTCTCCAAGCCTTTTGGTTTTCGTCAAAACTTTTAGTAAGATCCCAGGGATCATTTGGATTATAGCCTGGTTTATTAGCCATCCCCAAAATTTCTCCATTTTTAGGATTCATTGCAATTATGGTAACTGCTGCTGCTTTATTATCAATCATGGCCTGAGTAGCCGCTTTTTCACAAAAATATTGAATCATCTCATCAATAGTAAGTACTACATCTTTACCATTTATTGGTTTTGTATAATCTGATATTTTATAAGGCAAAGCTTCACTTTTTCTATCAGTTTCAGAAAGGTTTATTCCAGGTACCCCAGATAGATATTTATCGTAATATAGTTCAACGCCTGTTAATCCATTACCATCAGAATTAGTATGTCCTATAACATTTGCTAAGAAATTATTATTAGGATAATATCTTTTTGTATCTCCAGTAATTACAATTCCCCGGAGCTTATTACTTTTAGCATAATCAACAATTTTATCGGCTATATCCTTATCTATCCTTCTCTTCAAAATGGCTGCTCCAATAGGTTTTCCCTTTGCATTAGTCTGAGTCAAAATAGATAAAACATTCTTAGATTCCATTCCAAGTATTTTAGCAAGGTCAGGTGCAATACCCGCCATAGTTAATTTGTTTTTGCTTGTAGTATCTCTTAATGAATTAAGATCTAAGTCTACTCTAAAAACATTTGCACTTATAGCTAATTCCTTTTCATTTCTGTCTAAAATCCGTCCTCGTTGTGGTGCAATCCGAACGTCACTTGTCCATTGTAGAATTGCCATTTCTTTATAATCCTTTCCTTTAACTATCATTACGTAGCTTAACCTACTAACTAATAGAAAAAACAAAAGAAAAAGTATGAAAAAGACACCCAACATTCGTCGTTTAACTAATACCTTGTCCCTATACTCTCCTCTTGCCAATGTGGTTCCCCCTTACTATTATCTGTGAAAAAGAAAACATAAAAATTAATAATTGCTATTTAAAAGATAAAATTTTTAATTTTATTTACTATTTCATTACTTACTTTTATTTTTGAATTTTCAGTTGTTCCTAAATTGTTTTTGCTCAAATTACAATATTGTACATCGCTAATCCTGGGTTTAACCATGTGAAGTTTCTCAGTAGCAGTTTTCTCAATGTAACTTATATTTCTAAACTTAAGTAGTTGGACTTTGTACGCGTCATTTTCTTTACTTAATACGTCTATTTGAGCTTTAGCTTTAGATGTTGTATCTTGATAATTATAAATCATACAATATCTAGCAATAATAACAACTCCTATAATAAAAACTAGAAAGATATTTGTTAGAGCATTTTTTTTCTTTTTTATATCCTTTAGTTTTTTACTTTGGTTTGTCTGTTGTCGTGATTTTTCTAGCTCTTCATATTTTCGTTTTTGGATTCCATTTTCTGGTGCGAGTACTGTATTCCCATCCATTCCAAACTTGTTTTTTTCTACTATCACTTTATTCACCCCATCCCCAAATTAGAACTAAATCTTTTCAGCCACTCTTAATTTTGCACTTCTGCTTCTTTTGTTAATTTCTAATTCTTCCTCTGTTGCCACTATAGGCTTTCTACTTATAAGTTTTACAATTGATGTTTTACCACACACGCACATAGGTAACTCTTTTGGGCACTTACAAGGATCATTTAACTCTTTAAATTTATTTTTAACAATTCTATCTTCAAGTGATTGGAATGTAATAACTGCCATTCTTCCTCCGCGATTAAGTCTATGTACTCCATTTTCTATTGCATTATCTAATATTTTTAATTCACCGTTAACTTCAATTCTTATACCCTGAAATGTTCTCTTAGCCGGATGGCCACCTTCTCTCTTATACTTAGCTGGTATAGCTGCATCTACAACATTAACTAGTTCCAGCGTAGTATCAATAGATTTTTCGGCTCTTCTGTCTATAATAAAATTAGCTATTCTTTTAGAAAATTTTTCTTCTCCGTAATTTCTTAAAACCTCTCCGATTTCCTGCTCACTATAATTATTCACCACATCATATGCTGATAAACTTTGGCTTCTATCCATTCTCATATCAAGCCTTGCATCTTTCATGTAGCTAAATCCGCGTTCTGCACTATCTAATTGAAAGGAGGACACCCCTAAATCCATAAGGATACCATCTACTTTTTCTATTTCCAGTTTTTCGAGTATTTCATCAATATTGTAAAAATTATTATGTACATATGTAACATTATTATATTCTTTAAGGTTTTCCTTCGCTGCCCTTAATGCGTCCTCATCTTGATCAATTCCAATTAAGCGTCCCTTTGAAGACAATCTTTTTAAAATTTCTAATGAATGCCCTGCACCTCCTAATGTACAATCAACATAAATTCCATCTTCTTTAATATCTAGCGCATCAAGGCACTCATTTAATAAAACTGGTAAATGCTTAAATTCCATAATTTTTCTCCTTTTATAATCCTATTTCAATCTATATTCCGAGTTCCATCATTTTTTCTGCTATCTCATCAAAATTCATATCCGAGTCATTATATTCATCCCATTTATTTTTAGCCCATATTTCTATCCTAGTTGATACTCCTATACTTACTATTTCCTTTTGTATTGAAGCATATTCACATAAATTTTGTGGTATTAAAGCTCTTCCTTGTTTATCTATTGTTATTTCATTTGCACCCGAGAAGAAAAATCTCACAAAGGCTCTAGCATCTTTACTAGTTAATGGAAGTTTTTTTAGTTTTTCTTCCATTATTGTCCATTCAGGCAAGGTATATATGTATAAACACCCATCTAGACCCTTAGTCAGTATAAATTCATTGCCTAATCCCTCTCGAAATTTGGTGGGGATAATTATTCTGTTTTTACTATCAATGGCATGTTGATATTCACCAATAAACATTTTACTCCCCCACCTTATAACTTTACTCCACTTTAATCCACTTTAAACCATTCTAAACCACTTTTATGTATTATTCTATAGAAAAACGAAAATTCCTTCTTATTTTAGCGAGTTATTATTAATTTTTAAAGATAATTAAATTATTTAATTATTTTACTAGAATATATTTACTAAAAATATACTATTATCCACATGTGAGTTTTCATAAAAACCCCACAGTATTATTTACTTTCTTGATATAGGAACAAATCTAGAGTATAATTTAAAAGGTGTCAATAATTTGAGAGTAAGAAAGGAATGTACATATATATGAAGCTAGGAATTGTAGGTTTACCAAATGTAGGGAAGAGCACATTATTTAATGCAATAACAAAGGCAGGAGCAGAATCTGCTAATTACCCATTTTGTACTATAGAACCAAATGTAGGAGTTGTTAGCGTTCGTGATAAAAGATTAGATGTGCTACAAGCTCTTTATAATAGTAAGAAGGTAATTCATACCGCAATTGAATTTTATGATATAGCAGGCCTTGTAAAAGGAGCCAGCAAAGGAGAGGGACTTGGTAATAAGTTTCTATCCCACATCAGAGAAGTAGAATCTATAGTTCATGTGGTAAGATGCTTTAGTGATGACAACATCATTCACGTTGATGGCAACGTGGATCCACTACGAGATATTGATACAATTAATTTAGAACTTATTTTTTCTGATCTTGATGTATTGGAAAGAAGAATGGAAAAGTCATTGAAACTTGTTCGTTCTGGTGACAAAACAGCAAAAATAGAATTTGAACTTATGGAAAGAATAAAGAACCACCTTGAAGCAAACTCTCCAGTAAGAACATTAGAATTTAACGAGGAAGAATCTGTTTTTGTAAACACCCTTTTCCTAATCACTTCAAAACCAGTATTATATGCTGCAAATATTAGTGAGGAAGATCTAGTGTCTGGTAATTCAGAAAATGCTATGGTTAAAAGTGTTAAGGAATTTGCTGCAAATGAGAATTCAGAAGTAATTATAGTTTGTGCAAGGCTTGAAGAAGAACTATCCACTTTAGAAGAGGATGAAAAAATGGAACTTCTAAGTGAATATGGTCTTGATGAATCAGGTTTAGATAAACTTATTCACGCAAGTTATAAGCTGCTCGGTTTAATGAGCTACTTAACTGCAGGCCCTCAAGAAATAAGAGCATGGACTATAATCAATGGAACTAAAGCTCCAGCTGCTGCTGGTAAAATCCATTCGGATATCGAAAGAGGCTTTATAAGGGCAGAAATAGTTTCCTTTGATAAATTAGTAGAATGTGGCTCTGAAGCCGCCGCTAAGGAAAAAGGCCTTTATAGACTTGAAGGAAAAGAATATATTATGCAAGATGGCGATGTAGTTAACTTCAGATTTAACGTATAGAATTAAAAAAGCAGGACTTGGATATTTAAAATATATCAGTCCTGTTTTTTTAATAGCATTAAATCATCATTTTTTGCTACTATATTTTTTTAATTCCTTGGTAATAGCATTCATTACTTCTTGGGAGTTCACTTCTGAAGTTCCCATTAGCACCTCCATAGCATCTTCTATAGAGGTCATAGTATATATATGAAAATTTCCATTTTTAATTTCTCTCTCAACTTCTGCATTTAAAACCAAGTCATCTGCATTAGATAGTGGTATGACTACACCTTTGCCCACTATTGTATCTATGGCTTTGCAAACTCCAAAAAAACCTTCTATTTTATCATTTACCCCACCTATAGGTTGAACATCACCAAATTGATTTACAGAACCTGTGACAGCAATATTTTGTTTTACAGGTATCTTACTTAAGGCGGAAAGCATACATATTATTTCTGCCACAGAGGCACTATCCCCATCTATTTTGCCGTAAATCTGTTCAAAGCTCAAATGGAAATCCACTGGTAGTTTATTGAATCCACCATTAATAGCACTTATATATCCCTTTAAAATATTAATAGATTTACTATGAATATTTCCGCTTAGATTACTATCCTTTTGAACATCTACAATATTTCCTTCTCCCCTATAGCAACAGCAGGTAATCTTTATTGGCTTGCCAAAACTTAAATATCCAGTATCAATTACTGATAATCCATTCACTTGTCCGATTCTACTATTTTCAACGTCAATGAGCATTTTCTTTTCAGTATAGTTATTTAAAATTTCCTTTTCCATAATATCTTTTTTATAAGCAATTCGGATTATATCTTCTGCACTAATCTCTTGTTTATTTTCTTCGCACACCTTATTGTTTGATAGTGTTAATAACTTACTTATTTCATATTTATCATAATATATTTTTTTTCTACTCTGAGCCTTTCGTGATAATACCTTTGCTACTTCTCTTACTGCTCCACTTGTAAGGCGCTTAAAATCATTTTCACTACAAATATTATTTATCTCAAATATTAAAGAGTTCTTTAAATCATTGTCTATATTCTGCAAGGGACTACATTCTGCTTTTATGGTGAAAATTTTTCTAAAGTCTTCATCATAATTATAAAGCAAGTCGTAAGTTTCATAATCCCCAATAAGAATCACTTTTTCTTTAATGGCTATAGGTTCTGGTTTTATGGTACTTAATGAGACCAGGTCATAATAGCTTCTGTTATAACTCACATCCACTTTCTCTGCTAGCAATGACTTTTTTAAATGATAGTAAGCTGAAGGATTGCTTAGCAGCGTGTTTGTTCTAATAACCAAACAGCCTTCATTTGCTTTTAACATACTACCACTTTTTATTAGTTCTATATTCGTAGTATAAGCCCCATTGTGATTTTCGTATTCTATATTTCCAAGTAAATTTGATAAACTAGGATCCTGTTCAAATATTACAGGTGGACCTACGTTTTTACTATTATCTACAATTACGTTTATGGCATATTTAAATATAATTTCATTTATTTTTTCCTCATCCTCATCAAAGCTTAATGAGTAATTATCTATAAGTTTTTTTTCAATGTTATTGCATACCATATGGAAATAATCTTGAACAACTTTATCCTCACTGAACCTGATTTTACATTCTTCTTTTAAATCATTCATTTCATCTTTATAGTATACTTCCATTATTTGTTTTAGTTTGTCTATGTCTCTTTCTTCAATATTTTTTAATTCTTCTAATATTTCCTTAGCTTTATCTTTCAAAAGGCGTACTGTATCTAAAATACCTTCTTTTTTTTCACTATCTAATATATCATATTCACTTTCAGTCATTTCTTTCCCGCTACTTAAAGGAATGAATGTAAATCCATTGTTAGCAGATTTTATATCGAAGCCTTTGTCTTTAGCCGAATCTATTAGTTTAGCAATTAGTTCATTTCTTTTCTTTTGAATATTTTCCTGTATTTCTTCCTTTTCTTTGTTTGTAGAATTGTTATAAAACTGGAATGTGCACTCTAAATATTCATTCTGCATTTCTTCAAGTGTGCCTTTTAGCTTATTACCTCCACCATTGCTTACAAAAATTGCTTTAGGAGATTTTTCATCCTCATATAATAAATAACAAATATCTTTTGGTTTCCTCTTATTTTCATAAATTTTATTTACATATTTCATAATATCTTTAAGAGTCTCTTTTGAAAAATCGTCTATTAAATAAATATTAAAGCCCTCTTTATCTATATTTAGGGCAGTTTTAATATTTTCTATTACATCAAAATACTGTGGTAATGAATCCAAGGGTTCTCGCACTTTCATATCTTCAATATCAAATTCATATATAATGTCTTTTGAAGTTAATTCCCTGTTCATATTCACCCTCCTTTCAATCCTTTATTATATTAATATTCTTAAATTACTAATTTAGGAACAAATATTATCATTGAGATATAATAATATTTTATGAATTTATGCATAATTATATTTTTTTGTAATGAGTTGGAACAACAAATATTTAAAATAGACTTTTTTTAATACTTGAGTTAAATTACAACATAAGATATAATAAGTTATTGACTTTTTATATTTTTTATAATTTTTGCTGTAAAGGAGTAATACTGATGGGATTTAAAGAAAAAATGACTAATAGCTATACACAGGCTTATTTGAAGAGATATGGTGACAGACTTACTCAAGCACAAGGGAGAGTTCTATCCGTCAAAGTAGAAGAAAAAAGTTACTTTAAAATATTTTACAAATTACTCGTAACCATCTTAGTAAAGGCAGATGGAAGTAAATCTATTGCTAAGTGCGTATTTAAAAAAAGACGTTGGTTTAAAAAAATCAACTTTATTTCTGTGCTTCAAGGACATTCTGTTATAATTCAAGGAATGAAGGGTAAAAAAGGAAAAGAACACAGAGAGCAGATTCAAATTGTAAATATTAGAAATATGACTACAAAGAAAGATTTGGTACCAACAAAGGGAGATACTCCTACTCCAAAAGTGCAACGAGTAAGGGCTGATAAGCGGTTTAAATAAATAAAAGGGACTGCCTCAAAATGATCATTTTGAGGCAGTCCCTTTTAAAATTTATTGCAGCACTGCACGTGATAACAGCACGCAAGTGATGCGAATATCACTGTAAGTGATAATTAATGGTTGTGTATTAAATATAAGTACAAGCTGTTAATAAAAGAAATAATACCGGAGAAGAATAAAATAATACACCATTGACCAAAATTAAGCGGTATTGTATGAAATATGCTCTGTAGTGCTGGAACATACACTATGCTAAGTAGCATAAGAACGGATATGCCTACAGCCCCAATTAGGTACAGATTTGTTAAGGGATTAATTTCAAATAAAGACAGCTTTTCCGATCTACATTCAAACACATGTATGAGTTGCGATAACACTAGAGTTCCAAGAGCTAACGTTCTACATGCCTCAAGACTCATACCATAATATTTACCACCAATAAAAGACAATATCGTACATACACCAATAAGGCATCCACGGATGATAATCTTTTCTGTAAGTCCTCTTGAAAATACACTTTCATTCTTTTCTCTTGGTTTTTCAAACATAATATCACCGTCAGCAGGGTCAACTCCAAGCGCAATAGCAGGAAGTCCATCCGTAACTAAATTTACAAATAAAATCTGTATTGGAAGCAGTGGATTTTCTAAATAAAATAGCGAAGCCAAAAACATAGTAAGTACTTCGCCTAAATTACAGGACAATAAATACCTAATAAATTTTCTTATATTATTATATATTACACGCCCCTCTTCCACTGCTGCAACAATGGTTGCAAAATTATCATCTAAAAGAATCATTGAAGCTGCCTCTTTAGTTACATCCGTTCCCGAAATCCCCATAGCTATACCAATATCTGCTTCTTTTATAGCTGGAGCATCATTTACACCATCTCCAGTCATGGCAACAATTCCATTATTGTGTTTAAATGCTTTTACAATTCTTAACTTATGTTTTGGGCTAACCCTTGCAAATATCTTATAATTGTTGATATTTTTTTCTAATTCCTTGTCATTTAATAGATCTAGTTCATCTCCAGTTATAACTTCGCCAGGATCGAGGCAAATATCTAACTCTTTCCCAATAGCATAGGCAGTGTTTTTGTGATCTCCTGTTATCATTACAGGTTTTATACCAGCAACCTTGCATTTTAAAACCGCCTCTTTTACTTCTGGCCTTGGAGGATCAATTATTCCTGCAACACCTATGAAAATTAAGTTAGACTCTAAATTTTCATTTTTAATAATACCAGACACCTTATAGGCAGAAGCTATACACCTTAACGCCTTATAAGACATAGAATCTACAGCCCGGAGTAGTGCATTTTTATAATTAGGCAGCATAGGCTGCACGTTTCCATCTACCAATATATAATTACATTTTTCTATAACTCTTTCTGGAGCACCCTTTACATAGCAAACTTCTCTATCGTCTTCGCGAACAACCACAGACATAATTTTTCTTGTTGAATTAAAAGGTATTTCATATACACGTCTGGATTTACTCAAAAATTCTTGTAGCTCTTTAGAGTTTCCAAAAAATCCTTTGATTAATGCAGTTTCAGTAGGATCACCAAAGAGGGATTTCTCTAAATTCTTTCCATTGAAATCGTAATTACAATCATTACAGTATGTATACGCACTTTTCATAACTAAATTTAATGGAATTTTATCTTTATCAACATGATAAACCCGTCCGTCAAAATACAATGCTTTTACTGTCATATTATTTTCAGTTAAAGTTCCTGTTTTATCTGTGCATATTACAGAAGTACAACCTAGTGTTTCCACCGCTGGTAATTTCCTAACTAGTGCCTTCCTTTTAAGCATTCTAGATACTCCAAGAGCTAAAGCTACCGTTACTATAGCAGTGAGCCCCTCTGGTATAGCAGCTACTGCTAGACTTACTCCAAGTAAAAACATTGCGTACTTATCTTGTCCACGCCAGATACCCATAAGCGTTACAACCGCGCAAATTATTATACAAAGTGCAACTAATATTTTCCCAAGATGATCCAGCCTTTCTTTTAATGGAGATTTCTCACTTTCAATATTATGAAGCATATTTGCTATTTTTCCCATTTCCGTGTTCATTCCTGTAGCTACAACCTTTGCTTTAGCTTTTCCTGTAAGCAGTATTGTACCCATATAAATGTTACTATCACTAGAACTTGCACTTTTGTGTACTCCAGCTGACTCTCCAGTAAGCAGTGATTCATCTATCATTGCATTATTGTCCTCAGTTAAAATACAATCCGCGGGAATTCTATCTCCACTTTCTAAGATTACCAAATCACCTGGCACTAAATATATGGCATTTATTACGAGTATTCCTCCATTTCTAAGTACTTTAGCCGTTGGTGCTGCTAGCTGACTTAGCGCCTCCAGAGACCGTTCAGTTTTATACTCTTGAATAAACCCTAGTATTCCATTCATTATAACTATAATAAATATAGTTATTGCATCTGCTTTTTCTCCCATGAATCCTGAAATAACTGTTGCAGCAATTAATATCCAAGTAATAAAATCATTAAATTGCGAAAAAAATATTGAAACAGGAGATATCTTTTTTTTATTTTCTAATTTGTTATATCCATATTTCTTTAATCTAGTTTCAGCCTCTTGTGAGGTAAGCCCCCTTGATGTGGTTACGCTATCATAAACAGAGCCTCTTGGCCTGTTTTTATCCTTTGCATTATCCTTTGACAATTGTTCGTTAATCACTACATGTCCCCCTTATACTTGTCTGACCTAGATAGGATTCCATAATTCTTTAAGCTTACTAATTCACTATATTTTCATTCTCTACTAATATATGTGTTTGTTTACTTACATATGAAAAGAATGTAGTGTAATATTTTAGCTATTATTGATTTTTTCTTTACAATATGTAACTTTAAATATAAAATAGTACTAACAATGATTATTAATGAAAGAATCATAATGGAAAAATAAAGATGATAACAATTTATAATTGTTATCTACCCCAGACGAGAACAAGGATGGGTAACAATTTATAATTGTTACCTACTCCAGCGAAATACAAGGAGGTACATACGTGAAAAACATTATTTATGTTACTGGACATAAAAATCCAGATACTGATTCTATTTGCTCTGCTATTGCCTATGCAGAGTTTAAAAATAAAACCGGAAAAATTCCTGCAGTTCCTATAAGACTAGGCGCAACAAATTTGGAAACGCAATTTATTCTTAATTACTTTAACGTAGCGGAACCTGAGCTTATAACTACTGTTAAAACACAGATTTCTGATTTAGATATAGACATTGTAGCTCCTATTTCACCAGATATTTCTCTAAAAATGGCCTGGTCCATTATGAAGAAAAATAATATTAAAACCCTACCTGTTATAGATGAAAATGATAGGCTAGCTGGTGTGGCTTCAGTTTCAAATCTTGCTGCAAGCTATTTAGATATTTGGGACAATTCTATTCTTGCCAAAAGTAATACCACACTTGAGAATATTTTAGATACTCTATCAGCTAAATGCCTATTTAAACCAGAACATGATTTTAAAATAACTGGAAAGATTATTGTAGCTGCTATGAATCCAGAAAGCACGAAAACTGTAATTGAGGCTGGTGACGTTGCTATATGTGGCGATAGAGAAGATTCTCAGTCACTAATAATTAGTTCTAAAGCTTGTCTTTTAATTATTACGGGAAACCATCCTCCAACAGATGTAGTTATAAAACTTGCAAAAGCGAATGACTGTACAATTATATTAACCCCTTATGATACTTTTACGGCTTCTAGATTAATAACTCAAAGTATCCCTATAAATTATGTTATGACCAAAAAGAATGTACTAAGCTTTAATACAGAGGATTTTATTGAGGACATAAAGTATATTATGCTTGAAACCAGGTACAGAAGTTATCCAGTAATTGATGAAACTAATAAAGTTATTGGAAGTGTATCCAGATTCCATCTAATATCACAAAACAGAAAAAAAGTAATCCTTATGGATCATAATGAAAGAACTCAATCTGTATCAGGCCTTGAGGATGCTGAAGTATTAGAAATTATAGACCATCATAGAATTGCAGATGTGCAAACTGGATTCCCTATATATTTCAGAAATGAACCTGTAGGTAGCACTTCAACCATCGTAGCCTCAATATTCTTTGAAAATGGAATTAGACCTTCAAAAAGCGCTGCAGGCCTTCTATGTGCAGCAATAATTTCAGATACGCTACTTCTAAAATCTCCTACATCTACTATAGTAGATGAGCTTGTATTAAAAAGATTAGCTCAAATTGCTAATTTAAACATAGAAGAGTTTGCTAAAGAAATGTTTAAAGCTGGAACATCCCTTGAGGGTAAAACTGCTCAAGAAATTTTCTACCAAGACTTTAAGACCTTTTCTCTTAATAATTATAAAGTTGGAGTATCACAAGTTGGTACAATGTATATTGATGGCTTTGATCCATTAAAAGGGGACATAATAAATCTGATGAGCAAAAAAGCCAAGGAAAGTAGTTATGACATTATTTTGCTAATGTTAACCGACATATTAAATGGCGGATCTGTATTAATAGCTGCGGGGCAACATAAAGATATTGTTTCAAAAGCCTTTAATGTTACTCTTACTGATAATGGTGCATACATACCTGGTATAGTATCAAGAAAAAAACAAGTTATACCACCTATTGCAGCTGCCATAAATCAAATAAAGTAAATTTTATAATATATTATGAAATAAAAAAACAAAGCAATTTTTTAATATGCTTTGTTTTTCTATTTGTATTTATTATAACCCATAAATGTAACTATAGGACTATACTAGCTTTAGAAGCAAAATAGCAGTGAAAATTATAAAACATATTGAATAACTTATACTTAAATAATCCTTAATGCAAGAATCATCAATCTTATTATTATATTCTCCATAACTTTTTAAATAATGCATATTATTACCATTATAGTGGAAATAAAAATTAACGGATTCTATATAAGCCGCCAGGATATCCACATTAAGAAGAGGTTTTTTCAAAAGATTACTAATAAAATCTCCTTTAAATTTTATCTTAAGATTTTTATTCTTAAAAGCATAGATTACATATAAAAATGCTTCCGCTATTAAAGCTGGAATTATAGTAGCTATTGCTAAAATTGTACCTATTATATTCAAATCCTCGTCCAAACTTAAATTAAAAATTAAAGTAAATACAATAGCAGCTCCATTTCCAAATATTGTAATATAGAATAAAGGAGCAATAAATCCACACACCAATGATCTAGATATAGTAGACATTGTGTCATAAAATTGTTTTCTTTCAGTGTGATTTAAATTCTTTCTCTCTGTATTACTTATATCTATAACTATAAAAGCTGTCAAAGCATTGTATACCTCATTACTTTTTATAAATGTAAGCCCAATATATATAGCAATTACAGCAGATAAATATAAAAATTGTATCACATATATATTTTTAACTTTTTTCCACAATTTTATGTTAATGAAATTAAATAGCCCTTGCCTATCTAGTCTCCATAGCAATATACTAAATAAACATCCAAATACATATCCTATTCCCATTTCCATCCCCCTTGTTCATATTATTACGCACTTTAATATTAATATATGAAGGGGACTCTTTAATTAAAACTATTTTTATTTTATTATTTCTAGGAATCAAAAAATAGACATACTTTCATAAGTATGCCTATTTTAATAATAAATTTATTTGTGCAAGTTATTAGCCATTTGCCACATTTCATCTGCGGTTTTTAAAGCAGAAGAACTAAGTTGAAACGCTCTTTGGGTTATAAGCATATCTGTCATTTCAGTTGCAATATCAACATTTGATAATTCTAAATATCCCTGCTTAATAGAATAATCAGTACTTTTTGAAACCTGCACACCAGGCTTTGGCATATACAAACTATCTCCTACAGAAATCATCGAATTATCCCCTACAACATTTGAAATTCTCACTTTTCCCACCTGTAAATTTACATTGTTTTGTTTTATAGTTACAAGGCCTTTTTCATCTACATGAAAATTATTTGCATTAAATTTATAAGGTCCATCTAACCTATTAATATTAATATCCTTATTATCAAGTATACTTAATCTATTTCCCTTTTGGTCAACTATAGTGCCACTTGCATCTGTTAAAAAATTACCTGCCCTTGTATAAGCCTTGTTACCATCCGGCTGAACCACCTCAAAATAGCCGGTACCATCTATAGCTAAATCCGTCGGAAGCTCTGTAGATGTAAGACTACCTTGCATATTGTCTCTTGTCCATTCTCCAACTCTAACACCAGTACCATTTTGCAATATTGCTTTACCATTAATGCCTTTAGATACGGGATACCCCTTTCTATCAAGTGACTCGTAAACAAGGTCTTTGAAATTTGCACTAATTTTTTTATACCCATTAGTATTCACATTTGCAATATTATTTGATATACAATCTAGCTTTTCCTGTTGGGCCATCATAGAACTTTTGCTATTCGATAAAAGTCTTAACATCTGCTACATCCCCCCTAATTTGCATGTTTTATCTTACGGTCCCTACTTCATTAACAGCTTTTCCTAAAGTTTCATCCATGGCTTGTAGAACTTTTTGGTTACTTTCAAAATTTCTCATAATTGTCATCATATTTACCATTTCACTTGCAACATTAACGTTAGATTTCTCTAGTGCATTTTGCCTAACTGTAATTCCTCCATTATCAATTGGACTTGCTGCTTCGAACAAATTATCTCCAACCTTTTTAAGCGTTTTATAATCTGCAAAGTCCACAGTATTTAATTTAGATGTGTTTTCACCATTAACTGAAATATTCCCACTTTTATCAACTTGAAGTTTACCATCACCTACAAATAGTGGTTCCACTGCATTTGTTGCACTATTTTTACATAGCACCTTGTCTCCGCTATCCGTTACTAAAAACCCTTGTCCATCAACGTGAAAATCGCCACTTCTGGTATAATAATTTTTATTTGAAATACCATCATTCCTTTGTACTGTAAAAAATCCCTTTCCTTCAATTGCAAAATCTGTGGCTTTATCTGTTGTTTGTATAACACCTTGAGCAAAATATGTGTTTAAGTCATCAATTCTACTTCCCGTACTAAGGGAACCTATGACATTTTTAGTATTTACACCGTTTACAATTTTGTCATAGTTTTGTATTAGCACATCATCAAATTTTTTAATGGAAAGATTATCACTTTTAAAACCAATTGTACTAGCATTTGCTAAATTATTAGATACTACACTTTGTTTAGCCTCACCAGTTATGAGTCCTGTCACTGCTGTGTAAAGACCTCTAATCATTTTCCCACTTCCTTATTATTAATAATTGGCATTTCATCAGGGTAACGCATACCATACCCTCTAGCCTTTATTTCAACCTTACCTTTACTCATTTCATAATTTATCTTTGCACCACTTAATAAAATCGCAGAAATAATCAGTCCTATCCCTATTCCTATTAGAAGTTTTCTATCGCTTAGAAAGTCTATTAAATTTTTTATCTTATATATAAATCCTTTATTAATAGTACTTCCCCCTTACCTAAATGCATTATTTCTGATATTTCCTCCACAGATAGTCCCTCACTAAATAATCTTTTTATTCCCTCAACCTTTTCACTGCTACTATTATCCGCTTCATCTATAATAATTTCACTTTTATTTTCATCATAAATTTTCTCGTTATGTTCTATACTGCCTGCTTCCTCTAAATATGAAGTATTTAATTTTTTATTTGTGACCTGGTTTTTTTTCATAATTTCTTTCATTTCCATAATTTCACTTTGCAGTTCCAAAATACTCTCTGAAAATTCTAGTCGTAGTTCTCCTATTCTAAGATCATAATCCTGAGTATTTTCTATAGCATTTGAAAGCGCCCCATTAAAAGACTTACTCTGCTTTTTTATAGATAAAACGTTTAAAATTACAAGAATTAATCCAATAAAAATCAATAAACCCGTCATATAATTCACTCCAAATTCTATACTATTTCATATTTTAGTCTTACTAAAGCTTTTCTTAGATTTACAAGTGCTCTGCTGTGAAGTTGACAAACTCTTGATTCAGATACGTTCAAAATACGGCCTATTTCTTTTAATGTGAGGCCTTCATAATAATATAATGTTAAAACCATTTTATCCTTCTCCTTTAGGTTATCGAGGCCTAAAGATAAATATTCGATTTGTTCTTTTTCTTCTAATGCTTTTTCTGGGCTTGGACTCCTAACATCTTTAATTGTTCCACTAAGGGGCATTTCATCCTCATCAGAAAATATTAAATCCTCTAGTGAAACTACAGATATATAGTTTATATTATTCTCAATGTCAGCTACCTCATTAATAGTAATTTCAAGTTCCTTTGCAATTTCATGGTTTGAGGGTTCTCTATAGAGAAGTTTCTGTAGCCTCTCAATAGCTTCATTATACCTATTAAGCTTATCCATAGCGCCCTTAGAGATGGGGCTATTTTTACGTAGCTCATCAATCATAGCACCTTTTATTCTTATTGCTGCATAACTAGAAAACTTCATGCCTTTAGTTGCATCAAATTTTCCTAGTGCATCCATAAGTCCAAGCATTCCATAACTAATTAAATCTTCATATTGTACATATTTAGTTTTTCCAATTATTACTCTAGATGCGATATATTTAACTAAGGGTATATTGTTTTTAACAATTTGCTCACGCACATCAACTACACTCGCTATTGACATATAAGCGCCTCCTAATTTTTTTTCATCTGTTCTCTCATAAGTTGAAATATATATCTAATAATTTTTTCCTGAGTTATGCCATCTAAAGACTCAAAGCTTAACCCGCAAAGAAATCTACCTTGATCATCTTTTACAATTCTCTTTGCTTGTCCCACTATAAGTATATTTTCATTATTAACCGTTAAATCCACCAAAATAAAATCATTGGTCTTAATTTCTTCTGATACTCTGACCTTCATGCCACCACCGCTTAAATCAACTAGTACCGCCTTCAAATATTCACTCTTATCGATGGTACTTGGCTTTGTTCTAGGCTGATTTTTAAGGTTTTTATATTTAGCAGTGTTTATTAATGGTACTCTGACATATTTTCTTCTTTGAATTTTTTTTATTTCCATAGGTTTTGATATAATTAAAATAGGTATATTTTCAAATTTACGTCCTATAATTGAAGACTTAAATGTATAAAGATTTTCCTCCTCATAATAAATTACATCTATAATAGTTCCCTTTGACAATGGAACATATTGACCTGCACTCATAGGAATACTAATCTCTATATAATCCTCTGTTAAATCTTGTATATTGGTGTTGTAATATTTTTCATCAAATAATATTTCTAATTTCTTGTTTATGGCAAAATCCACTTTAATCATTACCCCAACCCCTTATGAAAAAATGCTGAATATTTTCTTAAATAACCCTTCTATCCCCATACCACTTGTTTTATCATTCATGCCTTCAATTTTGTTTGCGATACTATTTATATCCCGAGCGGCCTCTGAACTAGGATAACTTACTATTACAGGTTGTTGAGCACGTACAGCATAAGCTAATTTCTTATCTTCACCGATTTTACCTAAATAGTCTAGTTTCATACCAAGAAATTTAGTAACAGCATTATTAAATTTATTAAAAGTCATATTAGCTTCATTATTATCTAAGGATCTATTCACTATGACTTTCGCAGAATTTTTAATATTAAAATGCTTAACAGCCTTAAGTAAACTATAAGCATCTGTTAGCGAAGTAGGTTCTGGAGTTGTTACAATTATTAAATCCTCACAGCAAGCAATAAAACCCAAAACACTTTTATTTACACCAGCCCCTGTATCCATTATTATATAATCTAGTCCCGTTAAAGCAGTAAGTTTATTTAAAAAGGCATTTCTTTGAGTTTCTGTCAAATCTTCAACTTTCATAAGAGCGGAGCCTCCTGGAAGAAGTTTCACCCCAAAGGGTCCATTTACCACAACCTCTTCAATTTCTTTACCATTGCTTATAACATCAAATACGTTATACATTGAAGAGCATCCCATTATAATATCATCATTTCCCATACCTATATCCGCATCAAAAATCATAACTTTTCTACCCATTTTTTGAAGCGCAATAGATAAATTTACTACTATATTACTTTTCCCAACTCCACCTTTACCAGAGGTAACTGTTATAATCCTAGGCACACTATCATCATTTTTCGATGCCATTTGTCTAAGTCTTTGTGCCTGGTCTAGCATATAGTATCCTCCCCAAGTATAAGACTAACAATTTTGTCTGGGGATAATTCTTTAACGTCATCAGGTACATTTTGACCAGTTGTCACAAAACTTAAGGGGGTCTGGGCAGTTTCTATTATATTAAGTATAGAACCATAAGTGGAAGTTTCGTCTAATTTAGTTACTATTATACTATTATAATTCAAAATTTGATATGCTTCAATAATATATTTAATATCTTTATTCTTTGTTGTAGAACTAAGTACTAAATGGATGTTTTTTGTATCAGCCTTTTCCACAAAAGTTCGAAGTTCAGAGATTTGCATTTTATTTTTACTACTTCTTCCAGTAGTATCAATTAAAATTACCTCGCATTCACTCATAGTTCCTATGGCATTTTCCATATCCTTTATATTGTATACAACTTTAAAGGGTATGTTCATAATATCTGCGTAGGTTTTAAGCTGTTCAACTGCGCCAATTCTGTAAGTATCTACAGTAATTAGCCCTACTTTTTTCTTCTCCACTAGTGCTAGCCTTCCTGCTAGTTTAGCAATGGTAGTAGTTTTTCCTACTCCTGTTGGCCCTACTAGCACTATCCTACCTTCTAATTTTGGAATAGTCACATGAATCATTTCTTTTAAAACAAGTTTCAATTTTTCATATTCATCAGTTTGCATATCACCTGTTTTTATTTCATTTTCTCTTATTTCATCTGTGTAAGCTTTAAAATCTTTAATTTTCTTCATTATATTGACTATGGTTTCACTATCTACGTCATTGTCTTCTAATAATTTTTCTATATCACTTTTATTATTTCCTGGGCTATTAACACTAGTAACCTTACTAGCACTAGAGAGCTCACTTTTAAGTGAGAGCTCACTAATCATAGTTTTCATTTGTTTCATTTCACTCATTAGGTCCATTGTGGGTTCATTTAAATTAGCCTTGTTGCTTGCATTATTGCTTCCCTGTTCATACCCTAAATCACTATTTACAGCGCTAACTTGATTTTGAATCTCCCTTGGATAATTTTCAATTCCATTTTGCTGCTGCACAACTTTTTTAATTGCCACAATGCTTTCTTTCACACTTTGGTCTTGTGGATTTATTTCATTTTCAACAGCTGCTGTAACTTCAATAATCTTAGGAGAGAATAATCCTTTTAATCCTGGTTTTCTGATTTTTCTTTGGCTTATAATAACAGCTTCCGAGCCTAGCTCATATCTTATTCTTGTCATGGCTTCGTTCATGCTACTCACTATAAATCGTTTTATAATCATTGTAGAGTCACAACTCCTTCAGTTTTAATCTCAATTTCATTTGGTATCTCATTGAGAGAAAGCACGGAAACGCTTGGAAATACCATTTCAATCAGTCTTCTAAAGGCTGGTCTTATCTTTGGTGTTACTAATATTACTGGTTGATTATTGTGAAAATAAATTGTGTTAATATTACTCTTAATGGAATTTAATATTTTACCTGTGGTATCCGGTTCTACTGCTGGAAAAGAACCCTGTATAGATTTTTGAATGTTACTAGAAATAATATTCTCAACTTCTGGCGCCAAAGTTATAATTGTTATAATTCCATTGTCATCAACGAGTCCATTACAAATACTTCTTCCCAGTGAAAAACGAACATATTCTGTTAAAACTTCCAAATCCTTAGTTATTCTAGAGTTATCTGCTAGAGACTCTAAAATTGTAACCATGTCCTTTATAGCTACTCTTTCTTTTAGTAAGCTTTGAAGAACCTTTTGTACTTCACCAATAGTCATAAGGTCTGGTATTAATTCTTCAACTACAGTATTATATTTTTCTTTTACAGAATCAATTAATAGCTTAGTTTCTTGCCTACCTAGAAGTTCAAAGGCATGATTTTTAATCGTTTCTGTTAAATGAGTAACCATTACAGTAGTTGGGTCTACAACTGTGAGTCCCTTTATTTCAGCATCTTCTCTTTGATCATTATTTATCCATACTGCAGGCAGTCCAAATGTGGGTTCAATGGTGTTAATGCCTTGTATATTAATCTCTTCGGAACTAGGATCAATACAAAGTAACATACTTGGCATTAAATTGCCTTTAATTATTACAGTTCCGCGAATCTTAACTACGTATTCATTTGTTTTTAGTTGCAAATTATCTTTAATTCTAATAGGTTGAACAACAATTCCCATTTCTAGTGCACACTGCCTCCTTACTGAGGCAATTCTTTGTAATAAATCTCCTCCTGTAGCTTCGTCGGCAAGTGGTATTAGTCCATAACCTATTTCTATTTCCATAGGCTCCACAGAAATCAGACTCATCACATTTTCTGGTTCTCGACTTTCAGTTTCATAATTTTCCTTTTCATCATTTTCTATTCTCATAATCACTTGATCTTTTGCGTCCTTTTGCAGGAAATATGCACTGGTTGCTGTAGCGATGGCAAGCATTATGAAAACAAGTGTAGGCATACCTGGAATAGCCGCCAAAACTAACAATACTATTGATGCTAGTGCAATAACCTTTGGAAACGCAGTAAGCTGAGCCGTTACTTGACTTCCTAAATTTGTAGTACTACCGGATCTGGTAACGAGAATACCAGAAGCAGTTGATATTAGAAGCGCAGGAATCTGGCTTACAAGACCATCCCCTACTGTAAGGCGTACATAAGTGGTTGCAGCTGTTGCAATTGGCATTTTAAGCATTACCACACCTATAATTATTCCACCAAAAATATTGATTATGGTAATAATTATACCCGCTATTGCATCTCCCTTTACGAATTTAGAAGCTCCGTCCATTGCTCCATAAAAACTGGCTTCATCCTGAAGCTTTATTCTTCTCTCTCTTGCCTGTTCTTCAGTAATTGCACCTGCATTCAAATCAGCATCAATGCTCATCTGTTTACCGGGCATAGCGTCTAGCGTAAATCTAGCAGAAACTTCGGAAACTCTACCCGCACCGCTTGTAATAACTATAAACTGTATAATAATAATTATTAAGAAAATAATTATTCCAACTACATAATTACCTCCAACAACAAATTCACCAAAGGCCTCAATTATATCACCGGCATAAGCCTGGGTTAAAACTAGTCTGGTAGATGAAATATTGAGTCCTAGTCTTAAAAGTGTTGTAATCAGCAATAATGTTGGAAAAACTGAAAATTGCAAAACTTCTGTTGTAAACATTGTTAATAGTAAAATTATAACTGCAAGTGTAATATTAAGTGCAATTATTACATCAAGAAGCTTTGGTGGCAATGGAATAATAATCATTAAAACTATTCCTATTACACCAAAGGCTACTAAAACATCTAGATTGTTTTTTATGTTAAATCTCGCTTTTTCAGCCACGGTTATCCTCCATTACTTTCTTTTCTTTAATTTGTATACCAATGCCAATATCTCTGCCACTGCTCCATACATTTCAGCTGGAATTTCTGATCCTATATCTAATTCCTTATATATTAACCTTGCTAGTGGTTTATTTTCAATAATAGGTATATCATTTTCACTTGCAAGCTCTTTTATTTTTATAGCAACATTATCTGCACCAATAGCTACAACTATTGGCGCCCCTTCCCCTCCTTGCTCATATTTAATAGCAATAGCTAGGTGAGTAGGGTTTGTGATGACCACAGTAGCATCAGGAACAGCTTGCATCATTCTACTAGCTGCCATTTCTCTTTGCTTTTGCCTGATTTTATTTTTAATCTGCGGGTCTCCTTCTTGTTGCTTATATTCTTCTTTAATTTCCTGAACACTCATTTTTAATTCTTTGTTATGCTTATACTTCTGGTATGCAAAATCAATTATAGATATTATAAGCATTATTATTGCAATTTTAAAAAATATATCTATTACTAATTTCCCAAAAACACCTAAAATAGCATCAATTTTTAAGCTCCCATAATTCATTATGTCTAGATAATTGCTTTTTATATAATCATAAGCTACATATGCTATGGTAGTAATTATAGCTAAATTTTTAAGTAGATCCACCAGGGATCTTGTAGAGAAAATTTTCTTAAATCCACTTATTGGGTTTAGTTTTTTCAAATCTGGTTTAAGTGGTTCATTTGTAAATATAAAACCAGATTGCATTAAGCTTGCCACCACTCCCATTATCATAATAGGTACCATAATTGGTAAAATCAAAATTCCAAATTTGGTCATAGAAACAAAAAGCACAGTTCTAAATGTTTCCTCAGTTAGACTCAAGGTTAAATAATTGTTTAAGAAAAGAGTCACTACAGCTTTTAAATTGCCTAACATATAGGCACCCAGCATTATAAGTAAAAGTGTTGAGGTGAGTAGCGTAATAGTAGAGGATAATTCCTTACTCTTTGCTACTTGACCTTTTTTCTTTGAATCACTTTTCTTTTTAGGAGTAGCTTCTTCAGTTTTTTCACCACTATCCGCTGAGATAACAATTAATAAGGGTATTACTCTATAAAAGGCTTTAATTATATCAGGAATAGTGTAAAAAGAATTTACTATTAAAGTAATAACAGTTGGAAGCACTAGTGCAAAACAACTGAGTCCTACCAGTATTTTTATTGGCATACCTAAAATCATAACATTTAATTGTGGTACCGTTCTCGATATAAGTCCCAGACATATATCTGTTATAATAACTATCAGAATAATTGGTATTGCAATTTTGAGTCCCAGGGTAAAAAACTCTATGAATATTTTCACCATCATCATAGCTGTTGCTTGTGATAGTATAAACTTACCAAGATGAATAACGTTAAAAGAATCAATAATTGCTCTTATTAACATGTGATGACCATCTACCACAAAAAACATAACCATGCTTACCCAGTAAAGTAACCTTCCAAGCAATGTAACATTCTCATTAGATACAGGATCAAAAAGGCTCATCATGGAAAAACCAACTTGGAAATCCATAAGCTGCCCAGCCATTTGTGCCGAGAAAAAACAAAATTTTGTTATGTATCCCAGTACTAAACCAGTAATAACCTCGTCTATTGCAAATATTATAAGGGCTGTGTTATTAGTAATTAGGCTTACATTATCATAATTAACACCTGGTAGAATTAAAAAAGTGAAAACAACACAAAATCCAACCTTTGCTGTGGCAGGAGTACCCGTAGGAAAGAAAATTGGAATACCCATTACGAATGCTGATATTCGTAGGAGCACCATTATAAAGCCTAAATAATAAGCTGTATTAATCAATATATTTCCACCTAACCTCCCATATTAGCAATAAGTTCAAAAATTCTAGTTGTAAAATCAACTAAAATGTGAAGCATCCAACTACCCATTAATAAGCCAATTAGCGCTGCTGCAAGTAGTTTTGGCACAAAGGTCAAAGTTTGCTCCTGGATTTGCGTTGTAGCTTGAAATATACTTATTATTAGCCCTACTAGTGTAGCTACAAGTAGTATGGGAGCAGATACCAATATTGCAGTTTGAATAGCATCTTTTATAACGGATAATACAATACTCTCAGTCATTTAATTCACCTCAACTAAAACTCATAATTAATGATTTTACAAGCAGATTCCAGCCATCCACCATAATGAATAACAATAATTTAAATGGGAGAGAAATCATAACTGGCGGTAACATCATCATACCCATAGCCATAAGAATACTTCCCGTAACAATATCTATGATAATAAAAGGGATAAATAATAGAAATCCCATTTCAAAAGCTCGCCTTAGTTCACTTATTATAAAAGAAGGAACCACCGCATATAGGGGCACTTTATCATAGCTAAGTTTAGGCTTTCCATTGCTCAATACCACTTTTCCATTTGCATCAACTTCATTTTTAACTGTATCTTCTAATTTTCCCACCTCTAAAAAAAGTTTTAAGTCCTTAGCTCTGGTCTGTTTTAACATAAAATCCCTCATGGGTTTAGAACCCTTATCAATGGCAACGGATTGAGTTATCTTATTATTCAAATAGGGAGTTAAAGCCTCGTCATTAACTTTTGTAAAGGTTGGCGCCATAGTAAAAAATGTTAAAAATAGAGCAAGTCCAATTATGACCTCTTTTGGTATTGCCTGTTGAACACCAATAGCACTTTTAAATAAGGATAGCACTATAATTATCCTTACAAAACTGGTAGTCATTATAATAAATGAGGGAAGTAATGTAAGAATGGTAAGAATCACTAGCAATTTAATATTATCCACATAATCCGTGGGAGTAGTTGCTTTATCAATGGATAGATTAATTTTAGGTATTGGTAGTGTTTGTGGAACCGCATTTACAACCTTTATTGTGACAATCCCCATTATTACCATAATCAAAGCAAAAATAAGTAGGTTTTTATTCTTTATTTTCATCTTTAGCACCCTTTTTCATAATACGTTTTTTGAATGTGTCCACAAGGTCTTTTTCTAAAATATGCTTTTTAAACAAATCCTTCATATCGTCATATTGAGGTAGCTCTTTAATTTTTTCGATTCTACTAATTTCACCCTCAGGTAGTTCAAATAAAATATTAATTTCCTTGGAACTAGAAGAAACAGCAAAGGCTTTTTCACCAATTTTTACAACTATAATGCTATTTTCCTTAGATAATGCAATCCGGTCTAATACTTTCATATACCTACCATTTTGCAATTTTTGAAGTTTATTACCACCATATCTCAAAGATAAATATAAAATAAATAATATGAATGGTAAAAATATTATGATTTTAAAAAGTAATGTCCAAAATTCTAAGTCCATGCTTTTACCACCTACTGTACCAATATATCGTTAAAATATATATGGGCTATTTTCCCTTTTGTTAAAACTGGATTTATACTAGCAATTAGTTGATTCTTTATAGAATCAATACCTGTAGCACTAAAGTCTGTAGTTCTCTTTGCTCTAAGAGTTGCAATGACCACATCCCTAATAATCGGCTTTTTTGCTTCTAGTTCTGCAGTTAAAGCCTTATTATCTTCATATCCAATAAAAACCTTCACCTTGAGATATCGCTTTCCATCCTCGTCCATTAGATTCAATAAGAATTCATCTAAGGAATAAGTTACCTCATTGGTTTCCACGACTTTCGCTGTATTAGCTGTGGCGGTGCCAGATTTTTTGCTAGCGAAATACATACCTCCAAATGCAGCACCACCAACTACAACTAATATTAATAAAACTATAATAACTATTTTAAGTACATTTCCTTTTTTTGCGTTATCGCTCATTTTTTAGTGGCCTCCTTTTCATTTGCAACAATTAAAATATTTACTCTTCTATTTAAAGCTCTGTTTACTTCACTATTATTAGGAGCAATAGGTTGATATTCACCACAAGCAATCGATTTAAATCGCTCAGGATTCTTCTGCCCCTTAACATTTACAAAATATTCAAGTACATTCAAGGCTCTAGAAGAGGATAATTGCCAATTATTTGTATATTCATTGTTACTAATGGGCAAATTATCTGTATGTCCCTCTATCACAATGTCATTTGGCAAAGTAGCTATTAGAGAATTTATTGAATCTAACACCGGTTTACTATTATCTATAATTTCTACTTTTCCACTTTGAAATAATATATTTGCCTTAAGTTGAATAATAACTCCGCGACTATCAGTTTTTATCACTACCGTACCTTCTAGTTTTTTCTTTTTTATAAAGCTTTGAACCTTTTGATACACATCTTCTGTATCTTTACCAGCTGTTGTAGTGGGTACAGGTTCCCCAACTAATGGAACTTCTCCACTTTTTAAATTTAAATCTAAAATGCTCTTTCCTGTTTCCCCTGTGAGTACTGATTGAAGTGAGGTCGCAATTTGTTTGAACTTAGCTGCATCAACTGTTGAAAAAGAATATAATAAGACAAAAAAAGTTAGAAGAAGTGTCATGGTATCTGCAAAGGTACCCAGCCAAGCATCTGTTCGCATCTCTTCTCCACCAATTTTTTTTCTAGACATTGTCTGTCACCCCAGCTGCTTTGGCTTGCTCCTCAATAAATTTAGCTCTATCAACAGGTGATAGGTATGAGGTCAATTTTTCTTCAACAATTCTTGGATTTACTCCAGATTGAATGGCGAGTATTCCCTCAAGCATCATTTCCCGATTATTTACTTCAATGCTAGATTTATAATTTAGATTTTGCGCCATAGGAACCAATATTAAGTTTGCTAGTAATGCACCATAAAATGTAGTTATCAATGCTTTTCCCATACCAGAAGCCAGCGCTGAAGAATCATTTAGATTTGCAAGCATTTGAATAAGTCCTATAAGGGTACCAAGCATACCAAAAGCTGGTGCATACGCAGCCCAAGCTTTTAACATATTAGCTCCGTCACTATGGCGCCTTTCCATCTCTCCTATTTCTAGTTCCATAATCTCCTTTATTGTTTCAGGTTCTAGTCCATCCACCACCATTTGAAGACCTTTTTTTAAAAAGTTATTAGTTAATTGTGCCATTTCATCTTCAAGAGATAAAAGTCCTTCTCTTCTTGCTTTTTTAGATAGTGTTGTAAAGCTATTAATAATCTCAGAACTAGAAGATGTACTTTCTCTGAAAGATTGTACAATGACCTTAAGCACTTTATTCATTGCTGAAATAGGATAAGCTATGAGCAGTGCAGCAAAGGATCCCCCTACTGTAATTGCTATTGAGGCCGGATCATAAAATATTCTTAAACTTGTTCCACCAGATGCCATCCCCCATAAAGTTAGCCCAAACCCTACTACAATTCCAATAGTGGTTAAAATATCATGTTTTTTCATGCCATTGCCTCCTATAGCTTACCAGTAAATATCCTGTTTTTATATTTTATTATTTTATCAATCACTACGTCTGTACTCTCAAGCACAATGTACCTCTTGCCGTTTACTAAAGTTATTAATGTTTCTGGCATTGTTTCAATCTTTTCTATAACTTCAGCATTTAAGATAAATTCTTCTTTATTTAAGCCTGTAAGTTTTATCATGGGAACCTCCTATGATCTTATGTACTATAAATTCAAAGGAATTTGGTAAGTCTTAAATACTTTTAGTATTTGAAACTTACCAAAAATTCACTTTTAAATTTCAAGCCTTATGCTATCTTTTTAAGTTTATAATATCCTGTAATATTTCATCACCAGTGGAAATTGTCTTACCCGCTGCCTGGAAAGCTCTACTTGCAATTATCATATCAGTAAATTGCTCAGCTAAGTCTACATTTGACATTTCAAGCATTCCTTGAAGCATATCGCCGTAACCTGCGCTATTGTCTGGAACAGCTTTGTCAGTATTTTTTCCTGTCCTTACTATTGGAGCACCAGAGTTAGAAGTATTTTGATATATATTTCCACCTACTTTAGATAAACCACCAGGATTTTTAAAGGAAGCTACAGCAATTTGTCCTAATATTGCTACTTTACCACCCTCTAAAATAGCTTTTACTACTCCATCTTTTTCTATAGAAAATGTTTTAACCCTGACATCCCCATCACTAGTAGGAGGGACAGCATTAGCATCACCAAGAACAAAAATTTTCTCTGGTATAACAAGAGGGATTAGTGTTCCGCTTGGTTTTAAGGTTGTGCTATCTGCATTAACATAATTTAGAGTTGGCGACTTAGGTGGAGTAGTGGTTGACTTAGTCACGTCATAGTCTAAACTTGGCTTATCATCTACTTCACTAATAGCATAGCCTAGTACTCTTAATCCATCAGAATTCAATAAATTGCCTTCCTTGTCTAAAGTTAAAGCACCGTCTCTAGTGTAAAATAAATCCGTTCCACTAGGAGCATTTGCTGTATGTTCAGTTGGATCTACACCCACACCATCTGCGTTTGTAAGAGGCGTTTTACCTTTAGCTACCATTAAATATCCTTCACCATCCATAGCAACATCTAGATTTCTAGATGTTGGCTGCATGCCTCCTTGACCTACCAAGGTATCTATTCCTGCAACTTGTACTCCAAGTCCTACTTGCCTTGGGTTAATTCCTCCTTGACTTGCTCCCGGAGCTAGAGCTTGGGACATACTTTGGCTTACCATATCTTGAAATCTAACTCTTGAACCTTTAAAAGATGTAGTTCCCACGTTTGCTATGTTATTTCCTATAACGTCTAATTTAACTTGATTTGCTTTCATTCCACTTATTCCAGCATATAATGATCTTAACATAATATTACCTCCATTTTTTTAGCTAAATTCCAATAGAGTTTTAATGTAATTGCGATTTTTTATTATTCACTTTGCTTCTGTCTTTCCACAAAGTTAAGCCCCCTAAAAGGTCCAGCTTATATCATAACTACACTATCTATATTGGTTATTATATTTGTTTCGCTTTGATTTTTATCCATTGCGGTAATTACGGTCCTATTTTTAATACTGGTTATTAGGGCCATATCCTTATACAATATTAAGGATTGTTTTGCACCTTTACTGTCTGCCATATTTATTCCCTCGTTAATCTTCTTCATATCAGCATCATTAAAATCAATGTTGCGACTATTAAGCCTTTGTGCTGCATGAGAGGATATGGTGAAACATTCTTCTTTTTTTAATTGTTTATCTAAAACCTGTTTAAAATCTGTAATTTCTTTATTATCTTTAACATTATTTTTCTGTAAATTTACATAAGAATAATCCGAAAAATCTTTTGCATCGTACAGTTTACCATTTATTACTCTATATGACATAATATCACCTTACTATTTCCCATTAGGTACTTGTTCTTGCACTTTTATTATATTAGCATAATTTATATCCTTGGTAAGTTCTTTTCCATTTTCGTCCTGCCATGCAATGGTTAAATTGACACCATTTGCATCCCTAAAGACGCTTTTAACTGTACCCGTATACTTTTTACTATCTTTTCCATCAGTACCTTCTGGCACCAAAGCTTCCACCTGTTTACCCATTAAACTTACTGCACTTGAAAAGCTTGTGTTTCCATTTATATAATCCAATCTATAATCTGGTATATCTAAAATATCTGATAAGGAGTCCGCCGGAAAATCTTTTATAGAACCATCTATCAATTGCACTGATAATTTGGTTGTACCTGATTGTTTGTACACAGCTCTAACAGTTCCACCATACTGCATACCTTTTGCGTCAAAAGAATTAAGTGCCACTGTCTTTCCTACTAAGGAAGAAGCAGTTGAAAAGGACACAGTGCTATTTAAATTAGTCATTTGCTCTAGTGATGCAAATTGAGCCATTTGAGCTACAAATGCTGTACCATCTTTAGCCGTAGTTGGATCTTGGTTTGAAAGTTCGGCGGAAAGTATTCTTAAAAAAGAGTTCTTGTCCATTTCCTCGCCTTTTTTTACAATTCTAGTTCCTCTGTCAGTTGCTCTGGATAATTTATCTTGTTCTTCCTTGGTAACAGCTGTACTCCTAGGGTTAATTACAGGTGCTGTTATTGCTCCATCTATAGGCATATTTATCACTCCTTTATATATTTCGCGTACAAAGAACTAACTTATTTTTAAACAAATTTATTTACTTGATTTTCTTCTATAGCGTAGTTATTGCTTACAGAAATAGCTTCTTCTTCTAATCCACTATTTGTCCCTGAGTTATTATTTTTACTTCCATTGTTATTTTTCTCATTAGAGTCCTTATTAAAAAAGGTGGAATCCTCATAAATATTTATATCTAAGCTTTGAATTTTAATATCCATATTTTTTAACTTATCACTTATATCTTGAAGATTTCCATTTAGCAAATTAAAGGTGTCTTTATTTTGAGCAGATATACTAGCCTTCATGATTCCACTTTCCATAGTAAGCTTTATAGTTATTTCCCCAAGTTCCTTAGGATTCATTTTTACTGTTAAGTCCTTAATATTGTTAATTTCCATGAATTTAATATTTTTAATTACATCTACTGTAAAACTACTTTTATCAATGATTGTGTTTATAGTTTGAACCTTAGCAGTATCTGTGGCTTTTACAGTTTCAAATTGATTCATAAAATTAACTGCTTTTGTTATTTTCATCTCATCCTTATCTTTTCCAAGCAAATTGTTAAGAAATTTTTCTTCTGAGGAACTATTTCCTGAAAATTTACTTTCCTTAGACGAATCATTTGAGCTTTGTAACTGAACTTTAGGAATAGTTTCAGAAGTGTCCTTAGTGCTTTGCTGCATAATCTTTTTTAGTAGATTATCTTTAATTGATTTGTCCTCAATATTTACATTAAGGGCTTGCAAATTAGGAACCTTTAATAAGCTCAAATCTTTTTTTAACTCTGAAGTTACAGTAGTTAACTTTTGTAGCATATCGCTTATTTGAGAAGGTATAAGTTCTTTCCCTTTTGATTTTTCTAGCATTGAAATTATTTCAGTAAGGTCATTTTTTAATATGCCTTTTGCATCTGAAGTTAATTCTTCTCCACTCATTAACTTTGCTGCATCTATTAATTGTTCTGAGCCCATTAAGCTTTCTAGATTAATAGAATTAGAATCACCTTCCACGTTTATAGTTGCTGAATTTTCAGGAACATTTAGAAACATAGAACTTAGTAATTGAAGTAACTGCTGGAGTTGAGCCATTTGCGACCTAGATTTATCTGTGCTTTCCAACCCGCTTGATGAACCTTTAGAGGTTTGCTTAAGTTTATCTATAGCTACTTCTATGAGATTAATTATCTTTGATTTTAACTCAACATTCGCTTCAGAATTCTTCAAATCTTTTGGGGTACTGCTTTCAACTGTGCTCTTTTCAATGTCCACACTTTCAACATCTTTGTTTGCAACCTCATCACGCTGATTTTCATTGTTTGTTTTTTCTAAATTCCCCTCATTTACTTTCTGGTCATCCTCGCCCTTATTTACTTTCTGGTCATCCTCGTCCTTATTATTTACTTTCTGGTCATCCTCGTCCTTATTATACTTTTTCTGTACATTTTCATTGGAAGAATTCACAGATTTCAATTCATGGTTATCTAAAACCTTTTTAAAATCTTCACTTCTATTTGACGCCTTTGGAGCCTCTTGCTTTTTAGAAGTAGTATTGGTCATAACATTCATATTTACGTTCATTTTTTTCACCTCCTCTCCCTGTGGTTATTTCTAATAAAAGCATAAAGTGCAAACTCATCATTAGTTTTTTGCTCTATTAAATTTTGCTCTTTTATAAAAGCACTTTTCTGATTTTCTTTTAATATTTCAACAGTCTTTTTTTCAACTTGGCATTGTTTAAGTTCTCGTCTTTTTTGCTCTACTATCCCGTCTTTATCCTCTAAGACTACTGTGGTTTCGTCAATAGCCAAATTTAAGGCATTTAAATAATTTTGTTTCATTTTCTGCTGAACAATTGATTCATATGAATCTATATTTCTATGGACTTTATACTTTCCTTTTAAATTGTTTAGCTCCTCTTCCACAAGATTTCTTTCTCTTTGCGCTTCTTTAAAAACCAGTTTGCTTTTGTCTTCAATATCTTTTCTAATATCAAGAAGCTTTTGCAGTCTAAACTTATATATGTCTGCCAATTTGAAAACTCCCTTCCACTTATAACTTACCTAAAAACCCACTAATCAAATATATTTTTCAGCATATTTAAACTATCATTAAAATCTGTGGTTTCATTTATACCCTGTTTTAAATAAGACTCTATGCTATCGTTATACTTAATTGCCTTGTCAATTTTTGTACTACTTCCTTTTACATAGGCGCCGATATTTATTAAATCTTCTGAATCTTTATAAGTTGCCATAAGCTCCCTTGCTGTGGAGGCCGCTTGTTTATGGTCTACTGTAGCAATTTCAGACATTAACCTACTTACACTACCTAAAACATCAATAGCTGGATAATGGTTTTTAGCAGCAAGAGCTCTAGATAAAACTATGTGTCCATCTAGTATTCCTCGAACTGCATCTGCTATAGGTTCATTAAAATCATCACCATCAACAAGTACTGTATAAAAAGCTGTAATAGATCCCTTCTGTGACATTCCACTACGCTCCATTAATTTAGGTAACATTGCAAATACAGATGGTGTATATCCTTTAGTAGCTGGAGGTTCACCTATAGCTAGCCCAATTTCTCTTTGTGCCATGGCAAATCTTGTTACTGAATCCATCATTAGAATGACTTTTTTACCTTGATCTCTAAAGTATTCTGCAATAGCTGTAGCTGTAAATGCACCCTTGAGTCTTACAAGTGCTGGTTTATCAGAAGTTGCACATACGATAATTGATTTTTGCATTCCCTTTTCCCCTAAATCTTTTTCTATAAAATCCAGTACTTCTCTTCCTCTTTCTCCTATAAGTGCAATTACATTTACCTCTGCTTCTGCTTCTCTTGCTATCATTCCAAGAGTTGTACTCTTACCTACTCCACTACCTGCAAATATACCTATTCTTTGCCCTTCCCCGCAAGTTAAAAATCCATCAATTGCTCTAACGCCAGTAGGCAGCACCTCTGTTATTCTACGCCTTTTTAGTGGATCTGGTGGAGATGCATTAAGCGAATAAGTTGTATATTTACTAATTTCAGGTCCAACTAACGGATTACCCAATCCATCTAAAACTTTTCCAAACAATTCATCAGAGCATTTAACGCTTAAGGGACTTCCAGTTGGTACTACTCTGCAACCTGGTGATATTCCCACAAGTTCTCCAAGAGGCATTAGAATTACATCCTTATCGCGAAACCCAACAACCTCACACGAAATCTCTTCATTTGATATATTATAAATTTTACACACTTCACCTACAAAGGCCGTTATTCCTTTAACTTCAATAGTAAGTCCTATAACATTCTTTACTATACCTTCGGAATAAGTGTAGTTAATATCAGGAATTTTATTCATTAAATACTCAAAATTCAGATTTATCATAATAGTTCTCGCCTTTCTAAATCTATATTTGCTCTTCCTGAAAAACTTCTATTATTTTTTCTATACCGTAAGCTATGCTTACAATACTTTTACCCGTATCTTTTTCAATAACAGCAGTTCCATCATCTAAAAAATTATCTTCTATTACAAATATATCACCTTGAAAAGCAAGTTTTTGTTTCCAATTCTCAATTTCCTGCACTAAGGTAGCAAAATGAACACTATTACTTTTTATAATATAGGATTTTATATTTCTTTCAGCCTCTAGAGTATTAAAAATCATTTCGTTTAGGGCAGCTTTTTCTACTACTTCTCTTTTTAATATATTCTCAGCTATACTTACAACTAAGGCTTTTATATTCTGCTGCTTATCAATCAAATATTGATTATACTCACCTTTTGCTGCAGTTAATATTGAGTCAGCCATAGCTTTCACAATTTCTGCATCTGACATTGCTTTGACCATAGCTTCATTGTAGCCATTTTCATAGCCTTCCTTTTGCCCTTCTTTAAAGCCTTGAATTTTGGTATCTGCCGCATCCACAAAAGCTTTAGAAATGATTTTCTCACTTTCTATTCGTGCATTCTCTAATATATTGCCAGCTATGTTTTCAAAGCTTTCTATATTATCTCTTTTATTTCCATGACTTTCACCCATAATCTCGCCGTAAGTGACTTCTCTTAACTGGGTCTTTATTTCCCTATCGCCCTGCTCTACAACTCTTGAATTTTTTATGACTTTAAACGATGATTGCATCTTCGCCACCTCTTGAAAGTACAATTTCACCAGCCTCATCTAAACGCCTTAAGATACCAACAATTTTTTGTTGTGCTTTTTCAACATCCATAAGTCTAACTGGCCCTAAGAACTCCATGTCTTCTTTTAGTGATGCTGAGGCTCTCTTAGATTGATTTTTGAAGATACTATTAGCAACTTCTTCTGAACATCCCTTTAATGCAAGAGATAAATCCTTAGTATCTATTTCTCTTAAAATTCTTTGTATTGAAACATCATCTAAAGTGATAATATCTTCAAATACAAACATAGATTCTTTAATCTTTTCTGCAAGTTCTGCATCTTCTCTTTCTAGTCCTTCTGTAATATTCTTTTCAGTGGTTCTATCTACTTGGTTTAAAATATCCACAAGGGATTCTATTCCTCCAACCACAGCACTATCTGTTCTAATAACAGAGGATAATTTCCCATTTAAAACTTTTTCAATTTCCTTAACAACCATAGGAGAAATATTACTCATAGTTGCAATCCTATAGGATACTTCACTTTGCAAATCCAGGGGCAGAGCCGCCATTATCTGGGCAGCCTTGTCTGGTTGCATGTAACACATAATAAGCGCTATCGTTTGTGGGTGTTCATTAGATATAACGTTCAAAAGTTGATGAGCATCAGCTTTCCTTGCAATGGAAAAAGGTCTATATTGTTGTGTTTCTTCCATAACCTTGTCCAATATTTCCTTTGCCCTCTGGGACCCAAGTGCTTTTGAAAGTATATTTCTTGCATAATCAACTCCACCCTCTAAAAGAAAATCCTTTGCCTTATTCATTTCCATAAATTCATCTAGAATTGCCTGTCTTTGATCAGATTTAACTGATACTATATTAGCAATTTCATAGGTAATTTTTTGGATATCCTTTTCTGGCAATTTTTTTATTATCCCCGATGAAGCGTCCGGACCTAAGGTTATAAATAATATAGCCGCCTTTTGAATACCCGTAAGTTTTTCACCTTTAGCCACTATTTATCACCTCTCATCTTCAGTCAACCAAGACTTAATTATATCTGCAACCTGTTCTGGTTTCTCAGCAGCGTATTTTTTAACCTGTTTTTCCATATTGGATTTCTTATCATTAACTTCAAATTCAATTGGAGCAAAAAATTCTTGTTGCTTTGGAGCAATATTATCTCCAATTACCATATCAATGCCATCAGAAGCTTCTTCTCTGTTTTTACCTGACCTGCGTAGTGCCACAAATAATAAAATAAATAATAAAATAGCTCCTACTCCATATGCAATGCGTTTGTATAGTTCAGCTGAACTGGCTGCTTTATTAGCCTTTTCTATATCTACAAGTGCTTTTTCTGCGGCTTTTTTACTATCACTATTAAAATTCAAGCCTTCCACAGTTATAGAATCCCCTCGAGTTCCAGAAAAGCCTATAGCCTGAGCAACTAAATTATTAACAGAAGTTCTGGTATTTTGATCCAAATTACCATCTAGTACAACTGAGGTAGTAATTTTAGTAATCCCCCCAGGAGCTTTGACTGTATCTTCCACTACTTTTGAATTTTCATAATTTTTTGTTGAGTCTTTACTAACAACATTCCCATTTTTAGTGGTAGTAGGAGTAGAGTTTTGCGCTGCATTATCCACAGGACTACTGCTTAAATCAGTAGTAGTACTATCATTTATAGTCTGTGTATCATGTGAGCTTACTACGGTTCCCTGGGGGTCATACTTAACGATTTGTTTTTTAACTGCATCAAAATTGAGATCTGTATTAACTGAAACCCTTACTCCTGTTTTATAAACAGGCTCCAGCACCTTCATTATTTTTGCTTCCAAATTCTTTTCAACTTCATCTTTTACTTCTATTTGTTTATCCGTGGAACCAGTTAAATTATCTGCTTCCTTATCAAATAACCCCTCAGTTAAAAGTAAAAATTTATCAGATACTATGCTGACATTTTCCTTTGGAAGATTTTGTACAGCTCCGGTGAGCAATGCCACTATTGCCTTTACCTGTGCATTATTAAGCTTAGTACCCGCTTTAAGTTTTATTACAACAGAAGCACTAGCTGGCTCCGTTTCGCGAACAAAAGCTGTGTTTTCTGGTAAAACCAAATTAACCTTAGCTCCTTCAATTTCCGGAAAAGACTTAATAGCTCTTTCAATTTCTCCAGCTAAAGCCCTTTGGTACATGATTTTAGTTTCTGTATCCGTAGGTGCCATTTTTCCATTATCAAAAAGTTCAAATCCTTGGCTTCCCTCTGTAATCTTAACCTCTGACACAAGCTCCATTCTAAGGCTATCAATATCCGACTTAGGTACCAGTATGGAACTACCAGTCACCTTATATGTAACTTTTTTCTCTTTTAATTTTGCTAAAATAGCACTTGAATCCTCTGCCGTCATATTTGAAAATAGCACATCGTATTTAGTCGAAGATGCTAGTACTATAAAAGAACCAAGGGCCACTATAACTACGACCGCAAGTAAACTGTAAGCTATTTTTTTACTTTTACTTAAATCACCAAAACCTTGCGAAAGCTTTTTCCTCATTTCGAGAAGCTTACTCATACCCAGCACCCCTTACTATATCTGCATTCTATTAAATTCCTGGTAAGCCTCTACTAGCTTATTCCTGATTTGTACTGCTAGTTCTAGTGACAATTTAGCTTCCTCTGTAGCGAGCATTACCTTGTGTACATCCTGCTCTTCACCCTTTACAAACTTTTGAGTAATGTTATCTGATTCTATTTGTTTATCATTAACTTCACTTAATTTTTCTTCTAGGGTGTCTAAGAAATTAGTACTTTTCGTTGCACCTTCTACTGGGCTACTTTGAAGATCGTTAAATATTTTTGTATTATTGACATAAGCATTAATATTCATAAATCACTCTCCTATTTACCTATTTCTAAAGCTTTAGAGAACATATTTTTTATAGCATTCATGGAATTTACATTTGCCTCATATGCTCTTGTTGACGCAATCATATCCGCCATTTCATTCATAATATTTACGTTGGGCATAGTCACATAGCCATCTTTATCAGCATCTGGATGCGATGGGTCATAAACACGTCTTAAAGGCGAATCATCATCTACAATACCAACTGCCTTTACCCCTTTAAAACCATCTTTATATGTACCACTACTCTTATCTAATTCTTGTTGCAGATTCTCTTGAAATACAGCTATTTTCCTTATATAAGGTTGTCCATTTTCTCCCCTAGTTGTAGTTGCATTTGCAATGTTAGACGCTATGGTGTCCATCCTTAATCTTTCAGCGGTTAATCCACTAGAACTTATTCTCATTCCCCTAAAAACATCATTCATTTCTACTATTTACCTCCTCCAATAATATAACTTGTAAGTGCAATCTTACTATTAACTTGCTTAACTAGAGCATTAAACATTAGTGTATTAGCTGCTTGATTTGTCATTTCTAGGTCTATATCTACGTTGTTGCCATCTTGCCTCATACTGGTATTCTCGTCCCTTTTTACTGTAATATCACCACTACCACTGGCAGTTTGCATATGCTTCGAATTATCAGTTTTCATTATATCTTTACCCATGCTGTCATTTAATGTGTCTTCAAATGAAACATAGAATTTCTTATAACCTTTTGTATTAATATTTGCAACGTTGTTTGCTATAACCTTACTTCTAGTTGCGGAAGCATCCATACTTTTTTTCAACAAGTTATACGTATTTTCGCTTAGTGAACTTCCAATAATACCCACAATCACCATCTCCCATATTGTAGAATTAGACATATACTTTGAAATTCCTTCTTAAAATTTTAAATTTTACTAAAAACGACTATTTTTTTTTATTAGTCCTAATATATTCCACTATGATAATTACATTATATACTATTTTATTATCAAAGTGAAGATTTCTTTGTAATTTTTTATGAATTAAATTAACTTTAAAATTCAAACTGCCACATTTCACTGTTATAATGTATATTTTAGTGGTTATGTTTCGATTTTAACAATTATTATGGAGTTTTCTTTTTATTTACATTGCCCTTTTATATTATACATTATTGTTGTAATTTGTCTATTAAATTAACTAAATAAGGCAAAAAATAAATAACAAGTCAAAGATACAAATATCTTGACTTGTTATTTATTTATACATATTGTTTATAATTAGAATATTTGTTATTTTTCGTTCGTAATAAATTTAGTCATTTCAACTGTGGAGTAATTAAATTGATCATCTACCAAAACTGTATAGACAATGTAGTTTGTGTTTCTCTCTAATCCACTTATTGATATAGACGTCGACATAACTATATTAAAAGTAAAGTCACCCCTTTGTACAATTAAGCTATTATCTATATTTGGATAATTTAATAATTGTTTCTGATCTGGTGCCTGTGAATCGGCCTTCTGCACTACATAATAAGCTGTGGCAGCTTCTTTTACTTTAATATTAAGTAAGGCTGAGTTTACAGACACATTTCCCACATTAGGATTCTTGTATTCAAATCTTGGAGCATCTACGTCTAGGTCAGTGGTTAATATACCTGTACCTCCTCCTAGCGAATTTAGAAAGTATGCAAATTTACTCCTTAAATTTTTATAAGCAGCTGTTATATTCTTTTGACTTTCCTTTTTATTTTCTAGTGTATTGTTTATAATTTTTTCCACACTAGGTAGGTAAGCTGTTAAACTATTCATTTTGCTCAAGGTATCTTTTCTATCTGGACTAATTGTACCCACTGATGCTAACTTTTCATTTACCTCATTGAGTAAACTAATTAGTTCATCAGTCTTCAACATAATATTAACATAATATGCTGGTGAAACATTTCCAGCATTATCTACTACTACAATTGTATAATTTGGTTTTATACTATCTAAAGCAGCTTCTAGTCCAGTTGTATCTATTCTATAGGAAGTTTGATTTTTCACTTTGATTACTTTCCCATTTCCAGCTTTTACTGAATTCTCAAGTTGATCTATGGTAATTATACTGTCATAGTCTTTTACAATAAATACTCTTGCCTCTTCAGACTCTCCTGGCATCTTTGAATTTTCTGAAGTTTTAACTATAATCGGTTCTCCCGATTTTACAGCTATATTTGACAATAGTTCTAATGTTGACTTTTGATTATCTACTACAATACTGTCATTTGTATCTCTTAAAGAAGCTCCCCCCTCGAGTGATGCTCCCACACCATTAACTATAAATAACTTGTATTTTTTGTCTCGATATTCAGAACCATCTACCATACCTAAAGGTGCTTTGATAAATTTGTTCATTCCATCTCCAACTAATTTCGTAACGTCTTTGTTTTGCTTTTCCAAAGCTTTAAATGGATCATATGGATTAGAACCATCACTATTATACTTGCTATTCCATCCTGATTTTTCAATCCACTCTTTCGTATCTATATTTTCCCATTTCCATCCTTTTACTTGTGGAAGGTCTTCTACAGGTATAAGCCAAGCAGTTTCTCCTATAGCAGGTGCAACTGCTAATGTAATTTCTGTGTTCGCTTGCACTCTTTGTTCAATCATAATAGGCTTTTTAGGTAACATTTCTTCTTTGATAGTCACTATAGATGGAGTATCACTAGATACCCTACCTTCTACTTTTGGAACTCTTCCATAAACATCAGGACTTCCATAACCAGAATACCCAGTTGCTATATACACATCATAATTTCCAGCTTTAATTAGTGTTTTTTTACTATCAAGTTTACGAAGTTCTAATTTGTCACCAATTGATTTGTTATACAATTGTGTTCCATCCCAGGAATTAGACCTCATGCTATTTAAATTGTCCACAGCCTGAAAACTCTTCATATCTAATATTATCTTAGAAGGTACAATATAGACATATTGATCTAAAGGGCTATTTTTAACAGAAGGTGTCCAATTTGAAATTGTAAAATCCCTTACATCTACTCCTAAATTGGCATAATCAATATCTTTAGCAGCATTATCTCTTATTAGAGGGGCTTCTGCTTGTTTAACTTCTGTTGGTGCACTTTCAGCTCTTCCTAGTCTAGTTATAGTGACCCAAATACTTTTCCCATAAGCATCTAAATCTAATTTTGGAATTAATGCAATTTTATCTCTAGTTACTTTAGCTTCTCCTAATTTGTATTTAATTGCCTCATCACTATATACTCTTACTAGTTCTCCCTCTTGTATTTTACGTGATAAATAGCTTGCGGCCGTATCAATGTCCGCTACCTCAACTGAATCATTTTTACCGTTATTATTATAAATAGATATCTTATTAGTATCATTGAGCATTTCTGAAGGCAATACTAAATCTAAAGTTATAATTTTGTTATACCCAATTGCACTACCCTTATAGGTTCTAGTTCCATCTTTTACTGTTACCTTTACAGTATCCCAAATTACCACTAGTTGCTTCATAGTATTGTCACCCATTATAGCAGATACTTTTTCTGGTAGATATTTTTTCTCAAGAAATTTAATATCCTGATTAACATCACTAAATGCTACAACCACCTTTAAACTATCCATATTTAAAACATTATCTGTTGTGGTTTTGGAACCAATTTCTTGCGGTTTTATATTTATATTACCATTTAGAGCAACTCTAAAAAGTTTTCCTTTAGTTGTGTTGTAGTATATATTTCCTGCAACAATATTAATATATCCTACTGCATCCTCAGAAAGCTTAATTTTTTCTCCACTTCCATCAGTTTTAATCTTGTATAATTTATTTCCATCTTCAACATTACTATAATAAATCCACTCATCAAGTACATTTATATAAAAACCTTTGTTTATTTCTGAGGCCTTACCCTTGATTGCTACCACGCCACCGGTACCATCTTTTTTAACCTTGCTTATAGTTCCATTCCCTGAACAATAATAAACCCAGTCTCCGAATACTTGCAGACTAGTTGCATATTCATCACTTAATTTTCCTCTATAAGTTCCTTCTTTATTTATTACATAAGGTTTATGGCCATCAGCATGATTAATATAATAAATCCAATCTCCATCAATGTTAATATAAGCAACCTCACCAACTTGTGAATTGCTGCTGTTATTATCAGCTATAACTTGGTTACCATGATTTAGCACAGCATCAGAACCATTCTTCTTAACCTTATATAGTTTACCCCCATCTGAATGATTACTATAATAAATGTCCTCACCGGATAGTGTTATATAAGCTGCTTTATCATCTACCAATAACTGTTTTTGTGAACCATCTAATTTAGATTTATATAGTCTCCCTCCATCAGTGTAATTACTATAGTAAATATAATCTTGGGATACGTTTATATATTGGGCTTTTTCTTCACTAATTTTTTTATTAAACACTCCATCAAATGCCATTTTATAAAGCGCTTCCTTATCCGCTGGATTTGAATAGTAAATATATCCTTCTGAATCCAATGCAGCTATACCATTATTAACAATATTTCCGCCCGTATTTCCAGCTCCGAAGTCATCAAAGGTATATAGTGAGCATTGGGTTGTAAGGTTATACTGAATATTAAAATATCCTTTTGCAAGTACTGTTTTATCACTAGATAATATGGATATTTCTTCATTCATTTCACTAGAGGTATAAGCTATAATTTCCCCTATATTTTTAATGGAACTACTATGCTTTAACTTGAAATACATAGCACCTGGTACACCAACTAAATTAGTTGGTGTAACACTTATTAGTTTAACATCGCTTCTTACTACAATTTGTAAATCCACACTTGGTGATTGTAGCTTATACTCCTGAGTATTTGCATTCCATACGTATATGTGATTATTTCCTTTAGGATCTATATAAGTCATCTTATCATATTTTCTCGTTACATTAGTTCCATCTAATAAACCATATTTTAGTATACTTGAGAGCTGTTCATAATTTGCATCGTAGGTAAAATAAATATCATAACTACTATTTAAGATAATCTCATTAACTTCTTTAGAATGAGTTAATAAATAATCAGAGGAATATGCCTTGTCTGCAATTATAACCAGTCCATTTTCTCCTGGTAATCCAGCATATATATTTTTTATGTAAAAATCCATGATAGTTGGCTTTAATGTCTTTTCGCCATCTTTTGTCTTTATATTTGTAATTTCTATTCTATACCCCTTACCCTTTGTGTAATTCATATAGGGCTTAATTGTAAAAGACCTGTAATTGCTATAATCCACTATTAGACTAACCGATATAGCTTTGTCCGTAGCTTTATCATAAACTTTAACATTTTCATAATTTATAGAAGTTAAATCTACTTCTTTGTTAAAGTTTATCTTCCATACCTTATCAGGCATTACATTAAATTGATTAGCAATAGTCTTGCTATCAATTGATGTTGCGCCACTCGCCATACTTGAAACACAAAAGACACTTACCATTAGTACAAATATCAATGCACTAATAGTGCTTATAAATTTATTCTTTGTATACATAATTCACTCATCCCCCTAATTTAAAAAAACTCTATAATTTCATGTATTTCACTAAAATTCTTACACTGTTTATGGTTGAAGAAAAAAAAACTCAGAAAACTGAGTTCACTATCTAGATCTAAGATTCTCTAATACTCTTAAGGCATCCTGTGGTAATTTGTTTGATTGAGCCATCATAGCATTTCCAGCCTCAATAAGAATATTATACTTAGAGTATTCCATCATTTCCTCAGCCATATCTGTATCTCTTATACCACTTTCAGCGGATTGTATTTTATCTTCCATCTCTATTGTAGAATTATAGCTACTTTCAAATCTGTTCTCTAATGCTCCGTATTTACTTCTGGCACTGATAATAACATCAAGAGCGTTGTCTACAAGTGTTAGCGATCCGTCTATATTATTCACATCTATATTGACTGCAGTTCCAGTCTTAAGACCTAAGCCATCTGTAGTGAGTTTGTATTTTGGTATGTCAATTTTTTCTCCTACATTAGCACCTGTAGTGGTTTCAATTACTACTGACCCATCATTTTTACCACCTGTTAAAAGCTTAACTCCATTAAACTCAGTATTATTTGCCAAGTCATCTGCGGCATCTAACATTTGATTTATTTCCTTTTGGATTACTGCTTTATCCTCAGGAGTTGTAGCACCACCTGCTCCTACTAAGAGTTCTCTAACTCTTTGTAAGTTAGTAGTAATACCCTCAAGACCGCCTTCTGCAGTTTGCATCATGCTAACCCCATCTTGAGTATTTCTCGCCGCCATTTGAAGCCCTCTTATCTGCATTCTAAGTCTTTCACTTTGAGCAATGGCATTGGGATTTTCTTTGGAACTATTTATTTTAATACCAGAGGAGATTCTCCCTAAGGCAGAACTTTGCTTAGTAAGATTCTGGCTGTAGGCTCTATATATATTTAAAGAGGCAATATTCTTATTTAATCTCATAAAATCAACTCCATTAATTTTTTTTATTACTATCTTTTTTATTATATCGGATATATTTAACTTTACTTTAGGGATTTAGAGGTTTTTTCACTCCTTTACTTTCACTATCCCATTCTTTAAAAGCTTTACCATAATTTAAATACCATTAATATACAACCATATCAAATTCAAACAAGCTTAAGCAACTTTCATAGGAAACCATGGCATCTACTTCTGATATCCTATCACTGACTAGATTTCTATATAACATATATAGCTTTAAATGAAGATCTGGATTCGAATGCTTAACTTCTACCATTTTTTCAAATATGACATCCTCAACAGAAATTTTACTGTGTGGGCCAAGAATGCTAGAAACAAACCACTGCAGTTCCTCAATTTTTATTTTTAAATCCGGTTGATAACAAAGAAGACCTATTTCCTTTAGGTCTTTTATGATTTTCTCTATGGCTTCTACTTCAATTAACAGGGCCTTGTTGCTACCCATATAAAATCGCTCCTCTTGGTTTACAATGTTATTAAAGACTATTTAACTTTATTTATTGTTTCATTAATACTTCGTTTAAAATTGCAATAACTTTATATGAATTTCTATGAATGTTGTTTGATCTATTAATTCAAAATAATTCCTATAACAAAATAAGCAACAGTAGCTATTACTTTAGCTGCTGTTGCTTATTAAAATACTATTCTATATTTCATTTCCCGCTCCAATTATTTCTGTAGTTCTTCTCTTTCATTCATCAGTTCTCTATGCCCAAGTATCCAAGTTTTGTCCTACATTAGGGTCTACTGCAACGTTTAAATCATTTCTGTTATCTGAGTAGTAGTTTCCTTACCAGTCTCCATTGTCATCTTCATTACTACAATACCAGCTGACTCTTGTACTCTTGATTGACTCGTTGCCATTGATAATACTCCTATGTCCATAGCTATTCCTCCAATATTAGTTTTATTTTACACCGCTGGGTACTTGTAATGGCTTGCCTGAGCTTGCTACAGCCTTCAAGCTTCCTTATGTTAGGTGGCTGACACAATCCCTTTCCAATAAATGTATGAACGAAATGAATACGTTTATTGGTTACTTATACTTTTATTATAATTGCAGACTCCACATATGTTTTATATAATTCTCTGTTTTTGTTATTAAAATAAGATAATAGTCTATCACTACAAATCAATTTTTCTTTTACTTTACCTATATACATAGAATAGGTACTCCATTCATAATTCTGGGGCTTTTCAACCATCTTGGCTCTGACAGGATTCAGATGTATATATCGACTTGTTTCAAGCATTTGAGAATCTGATTCTATAAGTTCTGAAAAATATCTATCTTGAAATAAATGTCCAATATAGTTATATTTTTTATTATAGTATTTCGCATACTTACTACTTATTCTACCTATAAATTGTCCTAAAGGCTTATTTTCTGTTTTGATTATTATATGCACATGATTATCCATTAAACAATAGCATATTATTTCATATTTATCGTAGATATAATACTCCACCGTTTCTTTAATCAAAATTATATAATATGCAAAATCTTCTTTTTCTTTAAATATGTTATTCCTGTGATTACCTCTTGCAGTAACATGATAACTTGCACCAGGATACCATTCTCTTTTTATTGTTGGCATAATCAAAACCTCCACCTTATTTCCGTATTATTGATTATTGCCAAATTTCCAAAATTTACACCCCTGGGGTACTTGCGAAGGCTTGCCTAAGCTTGCTAAAAATTAAAAGTAGCCCTACCCACGAAAACAAAATAAGCACCAGCAGCTACTCCCATAGCCACTAATGCTCATTCTAATTTTCTTCCGTCTCTTGTTCTTCTGCTATCGCTATCTATTGCACTAACCTGTGCTGCCAAATTGTCTAGCCTATGATTCAAATTTCTTAGTTGTTGTGGAGTAACGACAGCCTGCTTACCTTGTTCCGCTATTTCTCTCATTTGTAACAGCTTTACTTCCTTGATGTTAAGCATCTTTTGCTTTTCCTGTGCCCACTTTATTTCCTGTTGTAGCTGTTTGTGTAGTTCTTCCTTCTTATCCTTCTGATTATCTGCAATTACATCTAAATTCTGTCCGATATTAGGATCTTCTACAGCATTATGTATCTTTTCTATCATTTGATTATCATTTTCTTTCCCTGTATGCATAGTCGTTTTCGTTTCTACTATACCAGCATGTTCTATATCAGCATGTTGTTGAACCTTTGATAGTGCTGCTATATCCATATGATTACCTCCTATCTACTATTTTTCCCAAATTACAGTTATCCTAGTTGGATGAGCCTGTTTAACATATTCCTCTAACAGTTTCATTTTTGCAGTAGCTGTCTATCCTGCACCCACTGCAACTCTTTCTCTAGTTCTTTTTATCTTTCATTACTACGCCCAAGTATCCAAGTTCTGTCCTACATTAGGGTCTACTGCAACATTCTTCATCATATCTGTAATCTGAGTAGCATTTTCTTTACCTGTATCCATTGCCATCTTCATTACCGCAATCCCAACATTTTCTTGTACTCTTGATTGACTCATTATCATTGATAGTGCTCCTATATCCATAGTTATTCCTCCTATTTTACATTATAGAAAAGAGCCAGAGTTTTCACCCTGACTCCTTAATATTACTTTTATAAGTTTATCAATTATCTTAATAATTGAAGAACTTGTTGTGGTTGTTGGTTAGCTTGTGCAAGCATTGCTTGAGCAGCTTGAGAAAGAATATTGTTCTTTGAGAATGTTGACATTTCTTTAGCCATATCAACGTCTCTGATTCTTGATTCAGCTGATGTCAAGTTTTCGCTTGAAGTTCCTAAGTTATTTATTGTGTGCTCAAGTCTGTTTTGCATAGCACCTAATGAACTTCTTTGACTAGAAACTTTCTTGATAGCATTGTTTACTGTTTCAATTGCAGTAGCTGCTCCAAATTTAGTAGAAACATCTACTGATTTTGTTCCTAAAGCTTCAGCTCTCATATCTGAAACAGAGATAAATGCTGTTTGTCCTGCATTTGCACCAATTTGAGTCATTATTGAACCATCTAAATCTGAACCTGCTGCTTCTTCTTTACCAAATACAAAAGTCATACTTTCTCCAACTTTCATGTTAGCTACAACGTCACCAACAGCTAAAGTAGTACCTCCTGTAATAAGAGCACCAGCAAATGTAAGAGTATCTTTATCTGTTACTGAGATATCAGCAGATACCTTACCATCAGGTCCAATAACTTTGTAATCAGCAGCAGTGTAAGCTCCTGCAGTTGCCTCTCCTATTCTCACTAGCATGTATGCTCCATCTTTTGCAGCAGCAGTAGCTGTAGTTCCAGCAACTGTATTCAAAGTGTCAAGGTCAGCAGTAACGATTTTTACACCTGAATTATTGTTTACTGTTGCAGTACCTTTTACTAATTCACTTACACCTTTTGCTGAACCATCCAACAATTTTTTAGTATTGAATTCTGTTGTATTACCAATTCTATCGATTTCAGTATTTAACTGTTTAATCTCTGATTGGATTTCTTTTCTATCAGAATCAGTATTTGTATCATTAGATGATTGTACTGAAAGTTCTCTCATTCTTTGTAGAATGCTGTGTGTTTCATTTAACGCACCTTCTGCAGTCTGTATTAATGATATAGAGTCTTGAGCATTAGCTCCAGCTTGGTCTAATCCTCTAATTTGTCCTCTCATTTTTTCTGATATAGCAAGACCTGCAGCATCGTCTCCTGCCTTGTTAATTCTTAAACCTGATGAAAGTTTTTCCATTGATTTACCAGCATTACTTGCGTTAATACCCATTTGTCTGTTAGCATTCATTGCGCCCATGTTGTGATTGATTATCATAATAATATTCCTCCTTGAAATTTTTGTAGGACATCCTTGTCCTCTATTTGATATTTATAGTTAAGCTCGTTGCGAGCCATACTAACTAAATTGTTGAAACGTTACTTTTGTAATTGTTGCTTTATTGTTGAATTTCATCATCCAGTGTTCTCAAGGCTTTTATAGTCCTTTCAACACCAAGTTGATTTTCAACAGTTAGGCAACTTTCTGCCGTCAATATTTGTTACTTACAACTGTGAAGTTTAATGTATATACAACTAACATCTTAATAGCTATTTATATTTTCAACTTCTATTATTTATATCGTAGACTAAATTATATACTTTATAGTTTTTTTAAAATTATTTTATAGATTTTAGTCTTTTATTCATTTCTATTATCATTATTACAGTTCTTCATAGAAAGTTTGTTAATATCAATTTGTATATTATCAACCTTATCCTCTATAGCATCAGGCTTTTCTGTATTTGCTGTATAACCATCATATAGTGAACCTATTTTAGTTTTCATTTCTCCATCCAATGTTGCTTCTAGCTTCTTTATTTCACTTTCAATACCATTTTGACCCCATAAAATTCTTCGGCAGTTTCTAGCGAGAATGTTAATATAAGCGTATACAATGGAGGTTGGTATGCTTCAAAATTTATTTTAAAAAGAGTTACCTACGGTATTTTAACCTCCATGGTATCACTCTCCATTTTTTCTAGTTTTAATACAATTAAAAATATTTCGAATATAAAAAACACTAGAATAATCTATTAAATTCTTCCAGTGTTTTCCCTTTTACTGCTATTTTTGATATAACCTATTCACGAAAATTCCCATCATTCCTATATTTGTTTATTAAACATGCTTGAATTAACATAAAAACTTTTATTATAATTGTTATTTGCATTTTTAGTTATTTGTATTTTATTTAATTCTTCCTTTGTACTTTCTTTCTTTGCTCTCATTAATTCCAATAATTCGTGTTGCACCTTTAATATATCCACTTCATCACATATACTCGCAAATTCTTCAGTGGTGTATTGTAGCTTTTCCATATTTTCAATAAGCATTTGTCTACTATCTAATAAATCATCTAATTTATAAATTTCGTCTTGCTGTAATGCTCTAATAAGTTCTATAGTTACCTGCTTGAATTGTACTAATCGCTGTGTCAATTCTTTCAAAATAACTTCCCCCTTCCATTTATTTTAGAAGGATTTTATTTTCCCCCGCCTAATTGTTGCGTTAACCAACTTGATTGGGAGTTCAGCTTATTCATAGCTGTTTCCAGTTTTGAAAACTTCAAAAAATAGCTATTCTCTCTAGATGATAAACTTTTTATCATCTCATTTATCTTTTTATCTTTCTTTATAATATCCTCAGATAATAAAGATTTAACATCCCCCTTTAGGCCTGCTTTTTGAACTAAAATGCCTTTTTTACCAGTTGATTTCGTATAATCTTGTAAAATATCATTTATTCTTTGAAATATACCTTGTTCTTTGTTTCTTGTACTTCTCTCTATACTTGTAGCATCTGCATTATATGAAGAATATGTTGTAGATTGCTTTGTAAACAAATTAGAAACCTGCTCACCTCTATTTTCAATAGCAGTTTTTAGTTTTTTCTCATCTATTATAATTTTCCCTCTTTGACTTGTATCCGGTGAGGTTGACAATCCGATTTCTGAAAGAGATATGCCTGCGCCTTCAACGCCTTCATAAAAAGTCCTTCTCATTGAGCTAAGCATATTTTCTAAATTTGGGTCACCATTTAACAATCCTTCTTTAGCCTTAATCTCCCATTGTTTAATCTCATCTTCCTTCATATCTTTCTTCTGTTCATCAGAAAGTGGAAGATACTTATATTGCTTCTTTTCATCAGTTTTTTGACTAACCTTATCCACTAGTTCATTATATTTATCTATGAAACCTTTAATTTTATCATAAGTTTTTTGGGAATTCCCAGTGACGGTAATATTATTTGTTGTGCCTGCCTTGGTTAATGTATAGTTAACTCCATCTATAGAAAAAGTATTACCTGGTTTTTCAACAGTTGTTGCTACAGCACCTATCCCTGGAGGAGTTATTATAACTTTAGCATCTTTTCCAGGGGTTACAGCTGCATTCAAATTTAATTTTGTTAAAACACCCTTTCCTCCGACCTCTGTTACATTTAATAATGCTGAACTTCCTGTTTGTAAACTCTCCATACTAAATTTTCCTGTTAGCTCGCTAAAATTTAGTTTAACAGCCCCAGTTGTACCTTGATTAACCGCATCTATTAATTGTGATATTGTAGCATCCTTTGATACAGTTATAGGGTTACTTTTTTTTGTTATACCATTAGAGTCTTTATAATCAAAAGTTAAAGTTCCACCATCTTCAATACCTAAGTCACTTAATTTTGTAGTATATCTATTAGGATTAATAACTTTCCCTACAAGATTATCCATATCGGTAACTACGCCCGTTGAAACCACTTTTACACTATCATTTGTTAAAGCATTAAATTTAATTCCAGCTCCGACTCCGGCTCCTTCTGACACAATTATCTTCCCATCTAATGTAGGTTGTTTAGCTAATTTATCATTTATATTAGCAACTAATGATTTTCTATCTGTTACTGGAGGAATATTATCAATAGTTATGCTTTCCTCTGTCTCTCCAACTTTAAACCTTATAGTTTTTCCTTGCCAATTTGCCAAAACAAAAGAGTCATTACTCTCATTTATTGCTACTCCATCTATCTTTGCCGCTGTAGCTAAATTTGTTACTTCCACTTTATAGCTTCCAGGCATAGCTCCCACAGACGCCGTAGCACTAACCCCAGCACTTTCTCCTGCTACGCTATTAGTAGCCGTTACATCAAACCCCGCATAGTTATTTTTACTTAACATATTAGTATCGGGTTTTAAGTTATCAAAATATGTGTCTTTAATAGCAGCTGTATCTGATAATATATCCCTATAAAGCTCCTGCCTCCACGATACTATTTGTCTATCCTGTTTCATCTTATCAACTTTCATGGTGTAAGGTTTCATCATTTGCTTTACTAGTGTTTCTGTATCCAGTCCTGAAGCCATCCCAGTAATTCTCATTTAATACAACCTCCTTTTACATAGTTGAGATTTAAAAATAATTTTTCTGCTACGCATAAAAATCTCCACTTTCCATTCTCAACTATCTACTTTCCACCTTTAGATACTTTATAAGCCTCATTCCAAGTATCTCTAACGTCTTCAATCAGTGGAATAACCTCATTCATAATCTCTTCACTTTTTTTAATATTAGCCTCCGTAAGTCGTCGAGTTATAAACTCATAAACTTTCATTAAACTCTCTGCCCATTCTCCACCTTTTGCCACATCCAAAGTTGCCATTAACTCATAAAATATATTTTGAGTTTTTACAATATTTTCGTGTGCCTTTTTAACATCTTTATCTAAGATAGCTTGTCTACCTATTTTTGAAAATTTTGAAGCCCCATCTACTAACATTAAAAGCAATTGATCCTTTGAAGCAAAATTAACACTATTATTTTTATAAGTACTGAATGCATTTCCATAAGCGTTCATTGCCATATTCCCTCACCTCTACTTTTTAGTATCTATAAAATTTCCCATAATTCTTTGCTCTTTTTCTAAAACCTCTTTAAAAACCTCTACGTCATATTGATTATTTATAAATGCACCTACAGTTATTTTATGGTTTTTCTTATATTTCAAAAGCTTACTACTAAATTCTTGGTAAGACTTTGAGTTATCTTTAGGATTTCTATCTTTATTTATACTTATTGAATCTTTTCTATGAACTACACCCGACTTTGTTGTATCCTTAACTCTCTGTCTTATTTCAACATCAATTTTATTTAATTTAAATTCCATAATACCCTCCCATCTTTATCCTAGTGGGTTACGCCTTTTAAGTCAAAATTCATGCCTTTTTATCTACTAAAACACCAGCCATTTCACACATTTTAGCTACCATATCTAGTATTTTTTTTGAGGGAAGTTCATTTATTACTTCATTAGTATTATTGTCTATTACCTTTACAATCATTTGGTTAAACACATCATGTTTTTCATATTGTAGATGGGTACTTTCACCCTCTAAAAATTTATTTATTTTATTTACTGCCTTCTTAACTTCTTTTTCACTATTATCTTTTTCACTTAGTGGATTATTACTTTCAGTAGGCTTTGAAACCCCAGTATTATTAGAAACTTTATAAGATTTATCAAAGCCCATAGTTTTATTTACACCAATACCTCCAATTTCCATGCTTTGCCCCCCAATTTATTTTTTTAATTTTTCTAAAGCTGACAAATCAAAAACCATAGCTCTTTGGTTTTCATCCGTCACTTCTTTATAAAGTTCTGACCTTAAAATGCTAATTTCTCTAGGTGCATTTATAGCAATTTTTACTGAGCCATTTTCAATTTTAACTATGGTTATTTCCACGTCTTCACCTATTAATAGGGATTCACCTTTTTTTCTACCTATTACTAACATTTATACATCCCCTTGCTTCTTTGGCGTAAAAAACAATTAACAATTGTCATCTTCTTTAAATAGAGGTTGTTTTATTTTGTATATATCATTATCTAATATTAGTTGTTCCCCTAATTTTTCTTTTATATTAATAATTATGGGAGCTTTTAGATTAGTAGTCATATCTTCAATATGTGAATTTAAAGTTACTGTAGTTAATACTAGTACTTCTTCCGGTTTATCTATTTGTAGTTCTTTTATATAGTTATCCGGTATTTTAAATTCGTAATCTTTAAGGATATTAAATGGAGATACTAATACTAACCCAACCTCAATAGCTTCAATTGAGTGTAATATACTAAAAATTTCATTACTTTCTAAAGGGAAAATTATAAAATTTTTCAATTCCTTAAATCCCGGTAAACCTTTTTTGAACACTATAACATCTTCATCACTATACTCTCTAACTCCATGATACTTAGTAATTAGCTCCATATTACAAATCAACTCCTTTTGTAAAAATCATTTTTCTCTTAATTTTCAACTCTCAACTATCTCAAGTAATCAAGTAATGAAGGCTGAAGTACCTTAGCGCTAGTTTGTAGCGATGCCATATATACAGTTTGCATAGTAGCATATTCCATTGTTTTTTCTGTAATATCTATATCTTCAGTTGCAGACAAGATTTCTGTCATATTAAAATTCTGATCTACATTTCTAGCTTCTGCGCTTTCCATTCTATTTTGTTTAGCACCAACCTCAGAACGGAGCTTTAAAATATTGGTCGTAACTTTTTGTATTCCTTCCAAGTCTGCATTGGTCAAAGCTTTAATATCATCAGCATAATTAGGATTAGCAGTGCCTGCTGAATCCGTCGGCTTCGAATCAAGATGACTAGTAATATCCCCTAATAATTTCATAAGATTCTCACCAGTACCCGTTCCATAGTTTATAACCTGTGATGCTGTAACATTATAATCCATAGTTACACCTTGGGATACTTCAACTAGGAGCTTTGAATTTATTTGATTATACTCTATAGTACTAGGGTCGGTATCAACTGGGGGATTGGGAACAACTAATTCCCCTCCACCAATCTTAGAATATACTAATTCGCTATTCAGCCCTCCGGTACCACCCGCTTTAGTTTCAGTAGGCTTAGTAGTTCCTCTTGTGCCTCCAAAAATATACTTACCATCAAAGCTGGTATTTAATACTTGTGAGACTTCCTGTACTCTTTGATTTATTTCATCTTTAATAGCTTGTCTTTGTTCACTACTGTAGCTACCATTTCCAGCAGATACTAAAAGTTCTTCAATTCTTCCAGCTACATTGCCTACATGTGATAATGCTGTATCAGTTGTGTCAAGCCAATTTGTTGTATTTTTAATATTACTATTATATTGTTTATTTGCATCTATATCTGAATACATCTGCATTATCCTGGAAGATTTAAAAGGATCATCTGAAGCTTTTGTTATTTGTTTACCAGAAGTCATTTGACCCTGTATCCTACTCATATTAGTCAAATTTGTTCTCATATCTCTTAAAAAATTATTTGAAAGCATTTTATTTGTTACTCTCATATCTTCACCCCTCACTTAATCCATGTAATTATATTATTTATTTTTTCAAGCCATTAATAACCACATCTAGAAGCTCATCCACGGTGGAAATAATCTTTGCGTTAGCTTGATAAGCATGTTGAAATTGAATCATATTAGCCATTTCTTCATCCAAGGATACACCTGATATAGATGTCCTTGATTCATCTAAGCCTGCTAATAGTAATCCATGGTTTTTTACAATTCTTTTTGCCTCTTGGGTCTGCACCGCGAGTCTATTCACGATATCCGTGAAATACCCACTAACTGTCATACCATTCAAATTGGACTTAACCATATTTACTCCTAAAGTAGCATCTAGATCAAATTTACCTGTTAAAAATTCTGCTCTTGTTTTGCCTGCATCAATGTCTTGAATTGCTAATCTAATATCTCTAAGACTTGAAATAGCCAGTGCTCTTTTCCCATCTGTTGGTCCTGGAGTATCCCCTATTCCAACCTTAATAAGCATAACATCATCAATAATCGCTTTCTTTATAGAAATATTTCCGGCATTAATGCTCTGTTCTCCAGCTGCAGTAGGATCCGTACTATTAACAAAAAATAAATCTTCCTCCGTGGCAGTTGCACTACCGCTATGCACCGCATTTATAGAAAATGCAATACCCTTAGCTAAATTATTCAACTCATTGACATACTTATCTATATCCGCTTGTACAGACATATAACCTTGTAGTTCTCCAGTTTTTGGAAGGAATAAATTTAACGTACCATCTGCTTTTTCAACATTTCCAGCCTTATCTGCCAAAAGCACCCTGCATTGATCTAACTCTTTATATTGTCCAGGAGTTAATTGCATGCTTATAGTTTCGCTTTTTTGGGACATATCTCCATTTTTATAATAAGTTACATTATATCCTTGCGTTGGATCATTTTTATCTTTTAGTTCAATACTGCTCACATAAGAAAACCTACTAACATCATCTTTGCCAATGGACTTTACAAGATATGCATCGTAACCATCCGCTTTAAGATCTTCTCCCCCAAGTCCTTTCTTATCAATAGAAATACCAAATTTTGCACTTAGTTGATCTACTAACAAATCCCTTTTATCCATTAAATCATTTGGTTCATTTCCACCAACTTTTACGCTTATAACCTGTTGATTTAATACATTTATTTGATCAAGCATATTGTTTATGTCTACTACGTTCTGCTTAATAACCTCTTGACTGTTGCCTTTTAATTTTATTAATTGATTATAAGTATTGTTTAGCTCATCAGTAAGTGCTTTGGATTGTTGTGCCACCACGGTTCTTGAATTTGAACTTTCTGGATGTAATGAAAGGTCACCCCAAGAATTGAATACCTTTGTGAGGAGAGTTGACACTCCTGTATCACTAGGCTCATTCATAATACCTTCAATTTGTGTAAGAAATTCCTCACGTCCCTCGTATAACCCGCTAGTTCCATTTTCCGTTCTTACCTGATAATCTAAAAAGCCATCTCTAATTCTTGATATAGATGAAATCTGTACACCAGTACCTAATTGACCTGGCCCCATAGCATTGTTCATGCTAGGCATACCAAAGGGCCTTGAAGCCTCCATTGTAGCCCTTTGTCTTGAATAGCCTTCTGTATTAGCATTAGCTATGTTGTGACTAACTACATCTAAAGCCTTTTGTTGAGCACTCATACCTCTTTTTGCTACATTAAAAGTTCCAAATAATCCTGACATCTCTTTCACCTCATACTATTTTTTTACTTTACCATACGCATTATAAATTGGTGTTTCACGTATTGGGTTTAATACATTCAATATTCTATTTGTAAAACTAAGTCCTTGTTTTATAAGTAACTCATTTGTATCCTTTTGTAGTACAACTTCCTGTAATAAGTTCTTAATTTTATAATAATTGTTTTCAAGCTCTTTATCTTTAAGTTCTTCAATTATGGACCCCATATCTCTGCTTTCTGTAAGCTTTCTTCGCTGCACTTCCATATGAGCTATGTTTTTATTAGCTTCTTTGATTTTGTTTACACAAGCTTCCAATCCAAAAATATCATTAGCAACTATACATCGGTGTTGCTCTTCAAGCTCTACTAACAGAACCATCACAGCTTCTATTTCCTGTATCATGACAACATTTAGTTTTTCTTTCATAACTAAATATCTCTCCCCTTCATAATCTCCATCATTCTACTAGCTGTTAATTTTGAATCCATCTTGTAGGTACCCTGAGATACTTGGTTTCTGATAGCTTCTATCTTAGCCTCAGAATTAATTGATTTACTATCCAATGATAATGCACTTAAGCTTTTTCCTGCAGGCGATAATTCTATGGTGTCTTTTTTTGCAGCAGTTAGCTTTGCTTCTGTTTTAGGTGTCTTGTTTTTGTAGAAACTAACCACATTATTCTTTACTCCATCTATTTTCATTCCTAATCACTCCTAGCTTTTTATATCTTAATACTAGATTCCTTCTAGTTTGTTCTATCTATTCCTATTATCGTATATAATCTTTCAAAGTTTATATACAATTTAATTATAAGTCAATATTAATAATTTATTTACTATATGTATTTATTTCTATGCGCTATTCCTAAAAGCATATTGCATTTATAATGCAAAAAATAAAAGGGAATAAATTTTCTTTATTCCCCAAATAAAAAAGGAATAACATAAATTCATTCCTTTCCTATACCTATATACTTTTTTCTTTAATCCTTATTTCATTCACTATTCAGATATAGCTTTAACTCTTTCTTCTCCACTAATTATACTAGTAATCCTAACTCCAAAATTTTCATCTACAACTACAACTTCACCGTAAGCTACCTTTTTACCATTAACTAATATATCTACTGGTTCTTCTGCTAGCTTATCAAGTTCAATTAGTGACCCAGTTCCCAAATTCAAAATATCTCTAATGTTCTTTTTAGTTTTTCCAAGTACTACGGAAATTTCTAATGGAACATCTAATATTAAGTCAATGTTTCTAGGCGAATTATAAACAGGAGATTTCGTTAGAGGCACAAATGCTGCTTGCCTAACTTCTACTTGCGGTTCCTGTCTTTCAATAGGTTTTGCGTAATATTCAGGTTGCACCGGAACACTGGTATAAGCTGCTTCCTGCTGCGCTGATGGTGCCGCAGGAGCTGGCTCTACTTTTGGTAATGCCTTCTCTGTACTAACTTCTTTAGGTGCTTCAACAACTTCTTCTGTACCCATCATAATATCTACTATTTTTTTAGCAGTTTCAACAGGGAGCACTTGCATTATAATGCTATCAACTAAATCGCCAATGGTCAATTTAAAGGCTACCTGAACAACTTCCTCATCTTCATCTATACTATCACTTAAGGGTGAAGTTGAGTCATCCCATATCTTAGATTGTGGCGGAGAAATATTTACTGTTCTGGCAAACATTGTTGCCATAGATGTTGCAGCAGAGCCAATCATCTGATTCATGGCTTCTGAAACAGCACTTGTTTCAATTTCTGAAAGCTCTGGTGTACCTTCTATTTTCCCATCTCCACCCATCATTAAACTAGCTATAACCGCAGCATCAGAGGTCTTCATTACTAAAAGGTTCCCCCCTGAGATACCACTTGTAAACTTAACGTCTAGTGCAATATTAGGCACTGCATAGTTATCTCTTAATTCTTTGAGTGTAGTGACTGTTACTACAGGCGTTGCTATATTTACTGGTTGACCCGTTATAGTTGAAAGAGCTGTTGATGCCGAGCCCATAGAAATATTTCCAACTTCACCTAGCAAATCTCTCTCAATTTCAGAAAGCTCAAACTTTTTTATAGGTTCTGAGCTCATTTCTTCCGAGCTCATGCCGCCACCATTTAAGAGAGCGTCGATTTCTTCTTGTGAAAGAAAGCCGTTACTCATAATTTTCCACATCCTTATCTATTATATCTAATATTTGAATTCCCCTGTTTTTACCTATAATACCTGGTTTACCTGTATAGCACAAACGTTCCTCTACAAACACTTTAACCGGGCTATCACTTGCATTATCTAATGTAATGACGTCCCCTTCCGTAAGTTGTAGAAATTCATTTACAGTAATATTTGTAGAACCGAGCATTCCTTTTATTGGAACGCTTACTATATTTAATCGCTCCTTTAATTTATTTCTAGATTCACTTACAATTTCTTCATCGTTTTCTCTAAACCAATATTGAACAACAAGTTTATCAAGCACTTTTTCAATACTTAAATAAGGTATACAAATATTTATAAAAGTACTATTATTGCTAAGTTCTACAGAAAAAGTAATTAATGCAACTGGTTCATTTGGCGCGAGAGTTTGATTAAGTGCAGGGTTAGTTTCTAATGCCTCTATCTCTGGTTCTACATCCAAAACATCTTCCCAAGCAAGTTTAAGGTTATCTATAAGCCCCGCATTAACATTTCTTAAAATATTTTTATCTATATCAGAAAATTCCTTGAGCTTAACTTTTCTGCTACCCATTCCCCCTAGAAGTATATCAATTACTTGAAAGGAAAACTGGGGATTAGTCTCAAATAATATAGACCCACTTAGTGGTGGCATTTTAAATACGGTTAAAATAGTAGGATTAGGAATTGAATGAATAAATTCCTCATAGGTTATTTGCTGAATGCTTTCAATTTTAACCTTTACATTATTTCTTAGCTGTGCGGATAAATAACTTGATATTATTCTTCCATAATTATCGTGAATGAGCTCAAGCGTTCTCAAATGGTCCTTTGAGAATTTTTGAGGACTTCTAAAATCGTATAATTTAATTCTGTGCTTTTCCTCTTCACCCGGGAGCTGATCTGGTTCTATTTCCCCAGAAGAAAGGGCAGATAAAAGTGAGTCTATTTCACCTTGTGATAATACTTCTGCCATATTTCTACCTCATTTCTCTGTATAAAATATGAATTTATCTTTTGGTAAGCTCTTATCTTTCGATTAGCTTACCAATCTCAATTAATGTTATTATTCTATCTTTAAAATTTATAACCCCTTTAATATAGGTTTTTTTTCTGTCAGTTTCAACTTTTTCAATTATTGATTCTTCTATTTCTAATACTTCATCAACTTGGTCTACAGTTACTCCTACAGATTCTTCTTGCAGGTTTAATATAATAATATTTTCTTGTGCGCCGCCCCCTTTTTCAATATCTAAAAGCAGATTTATATCTAAGAGAGAAATTATATTTCCTCTTAAATTAATTAAGCCCTTTATATAATCTGCAGACTTAGGTACCTTTGTTATTTCCATCATATCATTAATACTTTGAACTTTAGAAGCTTCTACTGCAAACTGCTCTTCATTAACTTTGAATACAACTACTTGCATAACTTTCCCCTCCTAGCCTACAACTTTTTTTATTGCCTCAAGTACTCTATCGGCTTGAAATGGTTTTACAATAAAATCTTTTGCTCCTGCTCTTATTGCATCCATAACCATACTTTGTTGCCCCATTGCGCTACACATAATTATTTTTGCAGCAGGATCAAAAGCTTTAATTACTTTGACAGCTTCAATTCCATCCATATCAGGCATTGTAATATCCATAGTTACAACATCTGGTTTTTCTACTTTATATAGCTCCACAGCTTTTATTCCATTACTTGCTTCACCCACAACCTCAAATCCATTTTTTTCCAATATATCTTTTATCATCATTCTCATAAATGCCGCATCATCAACAATTAATACTTTAGCCATTTTATATAACCTCCAATTAGTTTACACCTAGTGAATTTAGTATTTTCTCTAGTGATCCAGGCATTGGTATATAATAAAAATGCCCGTTTATTTTTTGATTTTCTTGTAAAAACTGTGTTTCTAAATCAAGTACATACTCATCAAATTGACCTGATTCAATAAATGTAGTAGATAGTATTGCGCCCATCATATCTAGTGCTACAGCTGGTACAGAAGGCAGAAGAACCAAATTCGTAAGTTTTGCTATGGCATTCATGAAAGAGCTTGAAATAATATTTCCTATTTCACATAATGCAGAACTTCCAATTTCCGTTATCTGCTGCTGCTGCGCGCCTAGTAAACTTGATATGATATTTAGTGCTGTTTCCTTATCTAGTGTAAAAAGTATATTACCTGGTATATCTCCAAGGACTCGTACAATTACACCAATTACAACTTCTTCAACTCCGATTTTAGCAAATATATCATCAAATGGAATAATATTTACTGATGGCACAGCCATATCTACTTTTTCATTCAGTAACTCTGATAAGGATGTAGCTGCATTTCCTGCACCAATATTACCTACTTCCTGTAGCACATCTAATTGCATAGCACTTAGCTCAGAATAGTCCATATATACCCTCCTTATACTAAAGCAGCAACGTCTAATATCAAGGTAACTAGTCCATCCCCTAAAATAGTTGCTCCTATATATTCTTTTAATCCTTGCAGTGTTTTTCCTAGAGGCTTTATTACAATTTCTTGTTGTCCTAGAAGCGAATCTACTAAAAGCCCTACTATTTTCTCTCCCACCTTTACAATAACAATGTATTTCTTATTTTTACTATTAGTTTCTACTTGCAATTTTTTATTTACTCTTACTAGTGGAATTACGGAATCGTTGTAAACAATAACTTCTTTATTATTAGTTTTTTTAATTAGTTCGTCTTTATAGTCTATTACTCTATCAATATAGCCAAGAGAAATAGCCATAGTTTCATCACCAATTTTCACAAGGAGTGCTTGAATAATTTGTAGTGTCAATGGTAATCTTATAATAAAAGATGTACCTTTGTCAATTTCACTTATTGCATCTACCGTTCCACCAAGAGCAGCAATTTTAGTTTTAACAACATCCATGCCCACTCCACGACCAGAAATATCTGTTACCTGCTCATTAGTGCTAAAGCCTTGTTCAAAAATCAAATTCTTTATGTCTGATTCCGACATTCCGTCAGTATTTATACCAACTTTATTCGCTTTTGCCTTGATTTTGGAAACGTCTAGCCCTTTACCATCGTCTTCAACCTTTATTATAGCTTTAGTACCTTCTGCATAAGCTATAAGTTTAATTGTTCCAATAGGATTTTTTCCTTTGGAAGTTCGCTCCTCTGAAGACTCTATACCATGATCTGCTGCATTACGAAGCAAATGTAATAGTGGTTCACCTATTTCATCAATAACTGTCCTATCAAGTTCGGTATCTTGTCCTTGTATTTGGAGCTCCATCTCTTTCCCAAGATCTTTTGACAAATCTCTTATCATCCTTGGAAATCTATTAAATACTACTTCTAGTGGAAGCATTCTAATTTTCATCACTAAATCTTGCAATTCTGAGGTGGCCCTAGCTACTTGTTCTAGTGTTTCATTTAGATCATTTAATTTATGAACACTGCTTATCTGTTCTAGTCTTGTTCTATGAATTACAAGTTCTGATACCATATTCATAAATTTATCTAATCTATCCAGTTCAACTCTCACAGATTGATGAGCCTTTTTATGAACTACCGCTTCCTTTTTATCCTTATTTATATCGACCTCTTTACCTTTAACATCCATGGTGGTCATATTTTTTACTGCACCTACATCAACTTTTGAAGCTTGTTCTATTCCTTTAAATTCTTCTGATTTATCATAGTGATTTTCCTTCGCTACATTAACCGAGGCATCCTCTACCATTACTTTCTCCACTTCAGAAATATTCAGCAAAATGTTGATAACCTCATCTTTTTCTTTACTAGTTATATAAATTAAATTTATTTCGAATTCAAAGTTTTCATTTTCTAATTCTTCAGCGCCAGGTATAGATTTAATTATTTCACCATATTCTTCTAAGCTCTTAAAAATGAGAAATGCTCTTGCTGACTTAAGCAGGGTATTTTCACTTAGTAGAATCTTTATTTCATAGGCATTGTACATTCTATCCATAGCTTGTTTAATAACATTAATGTCATATTCATTAAGAGAAATTCGCTCAGCACCATTATTATCGCTCTCCACTGTAACTGCGATTTCTTTTTTAATATTTTCAGTAGTGTCCTTTCCTTCTGCTATAGAATGCAGATCCTCTATTATATCCTCAATGGAAATTTCCTCTGAAATCCCCTCCGATATATTATTTACCATCTTTTCTAATGTATCCAGACATCTAAATAAAACAGTTACTACCTTTTCTGTCACTTTAAGCTTACCCTCTCTAAATTTAGAAAGAACATCCTCCATCTTATGTGTTAATTCAGCCATTTGGCTAAATCCCATAGTTGCAGCCATACCCTTTATAGTATGAGCTACCCTAAATATTTCATTTAGCTTGTCTATATTTTCTGGTTGTTGTTCTAAAATAAGAAGTGCTTCATTCAATGTCTGCAAATTTTCCATAGATTCTTCTAAGAACATTGACATATATTGCGATGTATCCATTTTTTCCCCTCCTTGTTGATTGTAAATGCCTTACATTTTTTTATAAATAAATGTTGATGCTTTTTCAAATCCATACTCTTTATAATTATATATACTCTCAGTGGCCCCAACAAAAAGTAATCCACCTTTTTTTAGTGACTCACTAAATTTTTTATATATTTTATCCTTAATATCTGCATTGAAATAAATAACTACATTTCGACACACTATTAAATCAAAATTGCTTTCATAATTATCTAAGATAAGATCATGCTTCTTAAAATCCACCATTTTTTTAATTACAGAATTAATGCAGTATTTATCACCCTTAACTAGGAAATATTTTTCAAGAAATTGTTTTGGTACATTTTTAACTTCTGCATAGACATATTCACCATTCTTTGCTTTTTGAAGTATTGTACTGTCTATGTCTGTAGCTACAATCCTATGACTCGCTCTTGGGTATAAATCATCCATAATCATAGCTAATGAATAAGGCTCAGCTCCAACAGAGCAGGCTGCACTCCAAATTTTAAGCCCTCCATTATATGAAAGTTCAGATTTAACTTTTTTTGAAAGCTCCTCGAATATTTCTGGATTTCTAAAAAATTCTGTTACGTTTATAGTAATAAAGTCTAAAAATTTCTGTTTTTGAGCCGCATCCCTCTTTAATAAACTAATATACTCTTCTACTGAACTCACTCCAACTCTTGACATTAAGCTTAAAATTCGCCTATGCAATTGATTGGATTTATAAGCGGCTAAATCTATTTTATATTCTTTTAAAACCCATTGCTGAAAATATATTAAATCCATAGCCATAATCATCTCCCCATTACAACTTTAGTGATTTCCTCAGCAACATTATCAAGGGGAACAACTTCATCTACTTTACCGGTTTCAAAAGCCGCCTTTGGCATGCCATATATGATACAAGTAGATTGGTGCTCTGCTATAGTAAATCCTCCATTGTCTTTAATAGCTGCTGTACCCTGCGCCCCATCTCGTCCCATGCCAGTAAGTATAACACTTAAAAGCCGTGATCCATAAACTTCCGCGGCGGATATAAAGAGCTTATCTACTGCTGGTCTAACTCCCCAAATACTAGGTTCTGTATTTAAATGTATCCTCTTATCCCTTCCTATTTCCATATGATATCCACCAGGAGCGATATAAACTACGTTTTTTGAAACTGTGTCTCCTTCCCCCGCTTCTACAACCTTTAGTTTACAGTTTAAATTAAGTCGCTCAGCAAAGGCCTTTGTAAAACCCATGGGCATATGCTGCACCACAAGGACTGGAACTCCTATATCTTCTGGCAGCGCAGTTATTACTTTATATAAGGCTTTAGGGCCGCCTGTGGAAGCTCCAATTACTACAGCCTCTACATAGTGCATTGTGGCTGTTCTACTGCGGAGGGTAGTCCCTGTGTTTGTAGCTACTTCATTTAATCCGATAGTACTATTCCTATTTAAGTCTATTCTACTTGATTTAACGCTTTTTTCTGACATTAAGGTGTTTTTACCCTCACACTGCATAAATGCCAGTTTTATTTTTTGCACCAATTCATCTCTAACTTTGTTAATGTCTAGTGATATTGCTCCAGATGGTTTTGCTATAAAATCGAAGGCACCTTGTTCAAGACATTCCATAGTTAATTCTGTACCAGCTTTAGAAACACTACTAAGCATAATAACCGGCACATTTATATTCATTTTTTTCAATTCCTTTAAAGCTTTTATACCGTCCATTTTTGGCATTTCAATATCCATGGTTATAACATCGGGTATTTTACTTACTATTTTTGTTAACAAGTCTTGCCCATTTTTTGCTGTATCTATAACTTCCATTTCTGCCTGCGCATTAATCATGTCAGAAACAATTTTCCTCATTAATGCTGAATCATCTACTACGATCACTTTAATTTTTTTTAACAATATATACCACCTCATTAACATTGCAATTAATCTAAATTTCCGTGGTTCCCATACCTACAGTTCTAATAAATAATGACCCACTTGTGGTATCAAATATTAAAGTTCTGCCTTTATTACCTCCAATGTCTTCTGAAAGTATTGGAATGGATAAACTTTTTAGTGCACTTTTTACCGCTATACCATTTCTATTTCCAATGTCCATGACTATTGTTTTATCTGGGAAATTAAACATGGAAGCTCCACCTGCTATTTTAGCTCTCATATTTTTGAGCGTTGCGCCTTTTTTTATCATAATCTCTACGAGTATGGGGATAGCTAAATCTGCAAATTTGATTTCGTTAGTTACTTTATTGAATTGGCTGCTATCTGGAAGCATTATGTGTGCCAATCCTCCAATACCTATATCTTTATCATAAATTGCAATGCCTACACAAGACCCAAGTCCCACGGTTATTAATTTATTTGGCGAAAAAGCCACATTTAAATCTGCAATCCCTACTTTTATTTCATTATATTCCATATTTACACCCTATTTATAATATTTGGATTTTTTCTTCTTCTGTCAATATAGCTGAAAGATTTAAGTATATAATTATTCTACCATCAATCTTAATAAGCCCCTTGATATATCTTCTGGATATTCCAGAAATGATTTCAGGTGAATCTTCTATGCTGTCCATCTTTACATCCTTAACTTCAGAAACAAAATCAACTATTATACCTATTTTACTATGGTTTTGCTTAGCAACTATTATCTTACTTCCTTCTTGTATCACTGCTTCCGGCAAATTAAATCTTTTTGATAGTGTTATAACTGGCAAAATCTTACCCTCATAATTTATAACACCTTCCACAAATTGTGGAGAGTCAGGAATTTTAGTTGACTTTTCGTATTCTAGTATTCTTTCGACTTCCATAATACCCGTAGCATAATACTCATTATTTATGCTAAAAATCAAAATCTTTATTTCTTGCTGCTTCATATTAAATCCCCCTACAATTGTAATTTATGGACTACTAATTCTCTGTTTTCATCTATAAATGCATGAACACTTTTACTAGGAGTATCCATTATGTATTCTCTTGTACCTATAATAAACCTAGTATTTGGATAAGCAACTTCTGCCCATATATGGCCATTATTTTCTACAATAAGCTTTGTTGCAACCCCTCCTAGTCCCCCAACTATTTTGCATTTAATTTCTTTTCCAGCTTTTATAACTCCACCTCTAGCTACACTTTTATCCTTTTGAAAGATTACACTATCACTTGCTTCTATTTGTGATATGTATTGTCCAATACCTCTAAAGATAATGTTACCTGAACTCTTAATTATTGAGTCTTGGCAATAGTCTAGCACTACATTAACAGGAAGAGTTAAATTCATGGAGAGTATAGCAATCTTATTATCAATAATTGTCACCACATCATTTAGTTCTTCATAGTTCTTGATATTAAGCGGACCTAAATTTAGTATTTTCTTTTTAATTATATATACTAGCTCATCCTGGTCCATGCCTTGTTTCAAAATCCTTTGAGCTACGCGAGTTGCAGTTTGAGGAAGTTTTTTAAATTTAGATTCTAGTAAAATTTTTATTAGTTCACCATCACTGGTATTTCTTTCTAAAAGGTTCATTTCTTTAAGTTGCCTTATAGAAGATGTTAATTTTGAAACATCGTTTTTCAGGCTATTTAAATCACTTAAATATTCTAAAATTAATACATCTTCTTTTCCTGCTGCAACATTTGCATGGATTACATTACCCTTTATCACAACATCACCACTGGCAATAATTTCTGCTTCTGCTACATTGTTTTTAATTAAAATGCAATTGCCGGATTCTACTTTCATACCTTCCAGTACACTGCCGGTTATAACTATATCTCCTACAAATTTAATATTTCCAGTTTTTAATTCCACATCTCCATTTATTTCATGAGTTTTATAAACGAAAAAAGTGTTTACCCTGACAGATGGTCTACCTTCACTTGTAGCCACCACAGTAAATTCATCTGAAAGCTGGCAACCTTCTCCTGTGGATAATATTATTTTTTTTGCAGCTTTAACTTTTATAATTTTGCCTGTAATATCTATTCCATCTTCTCCATTTTTTCCTGGACTTACAATAGCTAAAACTTGTCCTTTTTCTACTCCACTTACAGCACCTATAGCCTTGTAGTCTATAGAATCTACATTGTCACATTGCTGCTGGTCTTCTGCATTTACCTCATTGAATTTAATTTCCATACTATCATCTATTTCAGGTATAGGTTTCTTCCCAGTTGCAATTAACACTCCCGAAACTTCATCAGCCTTTGCACATTTTATAATGTTCATCTTTAAAATGCCATATGTAATATTATGATTTTGCAACTCATTTTTAATCTCGAGTTCTGTAAATTTCGGTGGCATAATTTCTTCTTTTACGTCTATTTCTAATGTGGCGGAGCTTTTGCTTTCAGCATCTTTTAGTTTATAAATGATAGTAGGATTATATACAATACTAATATAAGCTTCCATCTTGTCTTCACTTGTTCTTAAATTCATCTGCCTTTTAGCTTTCACTTCTTTAAATACAATTCCTATATTACTATCCTCATATACGGCAGTACTGCCACTTACGTTTTCTCCATTCACAGTTACTGTGATATTGTCACTCATAGAAATTGTTGCTGGTCTCCCACCTGGTTTAGGGTTTTTTACAATGACACTACCAAGGCGAATTTCTATAGTTCCATTTGTGACATCTTCAGCAGTATTTTTTATGTGTTCGTTTTCTTCATCATTTAAACCTTCTATTTCATCAATAGAAATTACAGCATGTTTTTTGAAAAAGCCACTTTTTTCCTCAAGTATCGTATATTTTATCTTTTCTACTGGAACCCCCAAACTAAAACTTGCAAGACTTAAACATTCCTGAATATTAGAGCCTTGGAATTTTTTGTCACATGCTTTAGCTACCAATATATACCACCTCTTTCTATAGAGAAATTATACCATAATTCTTCTATTCTTTTAATAACATTTCAATTGTTTTATTTGTTTATCGACCTATTTCCTATAAACTTTACAATTTTCTGTTTATCTTCTTTTAATTCATTTTGAAATCCCAGCATTATTGAATTTATTATTGGATTTTTTGAGGAATTAAAAGAAAATTCATCCACACTACTTATGGGTAGTACATTGGGTGAGGTTCCGGAAATAAAAAGTCCTGTTAAGGATTCAATGTCTCTTTTATGGACATTTTTTTCTTCAACTACTATATTTAACTTTTTGCAAGCCTTTATAATAAATTGTCTTGTTATGCCTGGTAAAACATTCTCTACCTTTGAAGTTAAAACTTTAGAGCCTATAACCATAAAAATGTTTGATCTACTACCTTCAGTAATAAAGCCAGCATCGTCCACTAGTATTGCCTCATACACGCTATTACTATCAATTTTCTCGTTTACTTTTTCTCTAAAGTCGCTATTTATAACTTTGGCATTAGGATTACTACGTTCCACCTGACACGTAATAGTTTTTACGCCTTCTTCGTATTGCTCTTTCGATGGGTATGCATGAGGTATGAAATATGCCAAAAATCTTTCAGTTAATGATTTGCTATTTTCATTGTGCACAGAATTAGGTTGATAATTGATAACTAATTTTATATTTCCCTGGCTTATATTATTTTTATGTATTAGTTCAAGAATTCCATCTATTATTTTTTCCTTTGTAATACATAAATTATATTTCATAATTTTTGCAGAATTTTCTAAGCGGCTTAAGTGCTCCATAAGAAATATAGGCACTCCATCACTTATCCTGATAACTTCATATAATGATTTTCCTATACTCATATTATAATTCTCAAATTCTTGCCTTTTCTTAAATTCGTCCCCAAATAAAAAGTATTCATTCATGCACTTGTCCATATATAGCTCCTCCTTTAAATTTTCTGGAGAGGTGAAAGTTATAAATTTCTATCTCTCTAGAATTTATTTTAAGTTATAACCTTTTTCTGGGTTTATACTACTATTTCCATTTTAGGATTTCAATTTTATCATGTGTTTTCCTGAAATTTATTAAGTAAGGATGACCCACCAAATTAAAAAGTGGCAAATCTGATAGAGAATCAGAAAACATATAAGAGCTTTCAAAATCCACTTCAATATTTTCCTTTTTCAAAACTTCTTTCAGTCTCTTTACTTTTTCTTCTCCCTTGCAATTTTCCCCCAAGATTTCATTTCTATGTAAGCCATTCTCCAGGGTAAACCTTGTTCCTATTACTTTATCTACTCCTTCTATGTTGTAGAGCTCCCTTAAATAGAATTCAGCAGATGCAGAAATTAAATAAATTTTGTAGCCCTCTACTTTCATCTTTTTTATCATCACAATAGCATCATTATATAGTATTTTACTTAACCTTTTTTCATAAAATTCTTTGACAATTTTTTTCATTTCATTTTCCTCTATACCATCAATGAATCGTATAAAGGTTTTCTTTACTGTTGAGGCATCATGGATCTTCAAAGCGTAAAAAATAGATGAATATATACTCTTAGGTAGATATTTTAATAATCTAGGATTTTTTCTCATCATAAAAAAATAAAATTCTACTAATGTCTCTCGTTTTGTTAGAGTGTAATCCACATCGAAAATAGCTAATTTTTCTTTCACTATTATATCTCCTCACTTATACCAACTTAATCTTACATTACTCTTATTGTACTCTATTTATATTATTATTAATATTGTTACCATTGAATCTCTATTCATTCCTTTATTTAAAGTTAAATCATCTTCTTCGAAGCTGCAATATTAACGACTTCAGAAGGAGATTTAGACTGCCACTGAATTTCCCTCTTTGTTATAGTACGTGAACCCGCTTATATAAATAGGAGACCTTCCTTCTAAAATGTCGTTAAAAAGAGCCGATGCATTTGCAACGACTCTTTTTATTGAACCCTATTTCTCTTCTTTAATCATTTCTTCATAATATGCAGTTACTTCTGCGAATTCTTCATCTTCTGGGATAATTAATTCGCCTGTTTCTTCATCTCCAATTACTTTGAAAAGATATATTGAATCGTCCTCAGGATTTTGAACTAATGCATATTCATTATCTTTATAAGTAAATCCATCTACTATTTCACATGGAACTACATTACCATTTTCATCTTCTAAATCTACAGTTAGTGCTTCTCCTTCGCCACAGCCGCAACCACAACCATCGTGTTCATCGTGATCATGACCACCACATCCACAGCCTTCATTTTCTTCATCTGAACCACATCCACAGCCTTCATTGTTTCCACATCCGCAGCCTTCGTTTTCTTCAGTTACGGAAGATATTTTTTTATCTTCATTCATAATGTGTTACCTCCTACATTTCAGTATATTTTATATTCTACCCTTAATTTGAAAATATTAAAAGTGTTTTTTTTAAATTTTATTGTTAAGTTATTGTTAAATCTTTTTATAATGTATTTTAACGACATTTCAGCATGGGCGATAATGATTTAATTACAAAGGAAGATGAAATTTAATTCATCTTCCTTTGACTTTGCAATTTTAAATACTATTTTTGATCAGCAAGTCTTTTGTAACTGTCTAATCTTTCCATAGCATCTTTTTCTGTTTTAACAAATAATGCTTCTGCTGTTTCTGGGTATATTTTTGCAAGTGAAGAATATCTTACTTCGCCCATTAAATATTCTCTAAATGAAGTAGTTGGTTCTTTAGAGTCTAGTATAAATGGATTCTTTCCTGCTTCTTTTAATTCTGGATTAAATCTATACATAGCCCAGTATCCAGATTCAACAGCTCTCTTAGTTTCAAATTGAGTACATCCCATTCCTGCTCTGATACCATGATTGATACATGGTGCATAAGCAATTATAAGTGATGGTCCTTTATAAGCTTCTGCTTCTTTTATAGCTTTTAGTGTTTGATTTTTATCAGCACCCATTGCTATTTGAGCAACATAAACATATCCGTAGCTCATTGCCATCATACCTAAATCTTTTTTCTTAGTTTTTTTACCTGTAGCTGCAAATTTTGCAATAGCTGCAGTTGGAGTAGATTTTGAAGATTGACCTCCAGTATTTGAATATACTTCTGTATCCATTACAAGAATATTTACATCTTCTCCAGATGCAAGTACATGATCAACTCCGCCAAAGCCTATATCATAAGCCCAGCCATCTCCACCAAATATCCATTGAGATTTTTTAACTAAATGATCTTTTTTACTAAATATTTCTTTTAATGCTTCATTATTATCTTTTTCAGATGCTAATAATGGTAACATTTTATCAGTTGCAGCTTTTGAACCCTCTGCATCTTGTTTGTTTTCAATCCATTCACTAATAGCTACTTTTAATGCATCACTTGTATTTAAAGTTAAGGCTTTAACTGCTGACAATTCAACCCTATCTCTTAATTGAGTAGTTCCAAGGAACATTCCAAGTCCAAATTCAGCATTATCTTCAAATAATGAGTTAGCCCAAGCTGGTCCTTGACCACATTCATTAACTGTATATGGTGATGCTGGTGAACTTCCTCCCCAAATTGAAGAACATCCTGTAGCATTAGCTATTAACATTCTATCTCCAAATAATTGAGTTATAAGTCTAGCATATGGAGTCTCTCCACATCCAGCACATGCTCCACTGAATTCCATTAATGGTTTTTCAAATTGACTTCCCTTAACAGTTGCAGTTCCCATTGGATTTTCTTTTTTAGATAATGATTGTTCGAATTTCCAATTTTTTATTTTTGCTGATTGTGTTTCATATGGTTTCATGATTAATGCTTTTTCTTTTGCTGGACATACTTCTGCGCAGTTACCACAACCAGTACAATCTTCTAAACTTATACCAATAGTGAAATTTAGTCCTTCAAAATTCTTTCCGCCTGCAGCTTTTTTACTTTCATAGCTTTCTGGAGCCTTTGCAAGTTCTGCGTCAGTTGCTAAGAATGGTCTTATTACAGCATGGGGACATACATACGCACATTGGTTACATTGTATACATTTATCCACTTGCCATTCTGGTACATTAACAGCAATACCTCTCTTTTCGAAAGCAGCTGTTCCTGCTTGTAGTGTTCCATCTTCTATTCCAACAAATGCACTAACAGGTAGGGAGTCTCCCTCTTGTCTGTTCATTACATCAGCTATATTTTTAATAAAATCCGGTCTAGCTTCTTTTTCAGTATCATTAGCGTCCACAGCCTGTTTCCAGCTATCTGGCACATTAATTTTAACAACCGATTCAATTCCTTTATCTATTGCAGCATTGTTCATGTTAATAACTTTTTCACCTTTTTTACCGTAAGATGAAATAACTGCTTCTTTAAGATACTTAACTGCATCTTCTACAGGAATAATGTCTGCAAGCTTAAAGAAAGCAGATTGCATTATCATGTTTGTTCTTCCACCAAGACCTATTGATTGCGCTATTCCAACTGCATCGATAATGTTGAAGTTAATATTATGAGTCGCAATATATTTCTTCATTGATGCTGGTAAATGTACTTCTAATTCTTCTGGAGTCCATATACAGTTTAATAAGAATGTTCCATTGTCTTTTATTCCTTTTAGAACATCATATTTATATATATAAGATTGATTACCACAAGCAACATAGTTTGCAGCATTTATTAAATATGTTGATTTTATAGCTTTCTTACCAAATCTTAAGTGAGAAACTGTAATTCCACCTGATTTTTTAGAATCATATGCAAAGTATGCTTGAGCATACATATTTGTATGGTTTCCTATGATTTTTATAGCACTCTTGTTAGCTCCAACAGTACCATCTGATCCAAGTCCCCAGAATTTACATTCTTTAGTTCCTTCAGGAGTTGTTGTTATTTCAGGTCCTGTTACAAGTGAAGTATTAGTAACATCATCAACTATTCCTACAGTAAATCCGTTTTTAGGAGATTCTGCTTTTAAGTTTTCAAATACTGAAACCATTTGTGCTGGAGTAGTATCTTTTGAACCAAGTCCATATCTACCACCAACTATAACTGGTCTGTTTTCTTTTTCATAATAAGCATTTCTTACATCTTGGAATAATGGTTCTCCAATTGATCCTGGTTCTTTTGTTCTATCGAGTACTGATATCTTCTTAACTGTAGAAGGTATGTATTTGAAGAAATGTTCCATTGAGAATGGTCTGAATAAATGTACCTTAAGTACTCCAACCTTTTCTCCTTTTGCATTTAAATAATCTATAGTTTCTTCAATTGTATCGCAAACTGAACCCATTGCTATTATTATTCTATCTGCATCTGCTGCACCATAATAATTAAATAAATGGTAGTCAGTTCCGATTAATGAATTTATTTTTCCCATATATGTTTCAACTTTTGCTGGAAGAGCATCATAGTATGAGTTTGAAGCTTCTCTTCCTTGGAAATATATGTCTGGATTTTGTGCCGTTCCACGAGTTACAGGATGCTCTGGATTAAGCGCATGATTTCTAAATGCATCTAGTGATTCTGTATTTATAAGAGAAGCTAGAGTTTCATAATCCCAAGTTTCAATCTTTTGTATTTCGTGAGAAGTTCTAAAACCGTCAAAGAAGTTTACAAAAGGAAGTTTTCCTTCAATAGCTGTTAAATGAGCAACTGGTGAAAGGTCCATTACTTCTTGTACGCTACCAGACGCAAGTAGTGCAAATCCAGTTTGTCTTGCAGCCATTACATCTTGATGATCTCCAAAAATATTAAGTGCATGAGTAGTTAACGCTCTAGCAGCTACATGGAATACTCCAGGTAGTAACTCTCCTGCTATTTTGTACATGTTTGGGATCATTAATAATAATCCTTGAGATGATGTAAAGGTTGTAGTTAATGCTCCTGTTTGAAGTGATCCGTGAACTGCTCCTGCTGCTCCCGCTTCTGATTGCATTTCCATAATTTTAACTTTTTGACCAAATACATTTTTTGTTTCCTTTGCTGCTAATTCATCACAATACTCTGCCATTGTTGAAGATGGTGTTATAGGATAAATTGCTGCCACGTCAGTATATGCATAAGCAACGTGTGCTGCTGCTGTATTACCATCCATTGTTTTCATCTTTCTCATTAATAAACCTTCTTTCATTAATAATATTGTAAAAGTGTTTTACGAAACTTTTTAAAGCTATTTTTTACATTTTCTTGTTTAGTTTGACCATAGGTCGTGCTTTTATTCAAAATACAAACTAAGTAATCTATAGATTACTTATAAATGATTTATAAATAATCTATAGATTACCGAGTCTATAGATTTATATTATTTAATGTTATTTAACTAAATTTTTTCCCATTTCTTCTGCTTCAACTAGTTGCTGCTTAGAAGGTGCTTCATTAATGGTTAATTTTTGTATAACATTAAATTCATAATCGTTCATTTGACTTTCCCATTTGTTCATAAACTCGCCATCATCCCATCCATAAGATCCAAATAATCCAGTAACTTTGTTACCTAGTGGTATCAATTTGAATTTATCAATGAAAGGTTGCATTTCCTTTTGTTCTATTCTATTGTTATCCATTGATGGACTTCCGAAAGCAACTACATCTGCCCTAGTTACATCTTCCACTGTAGCTTCACTAACTAGTTTAACTAGTACCTCTGCTCCTGCTGCCTCTGCACCTTTAGCTATGTGATTAGCTAGAACCTCAACATTTCCATTATTGCTCCAATAAATTATTGTCAATTTTCTCATTACTACCACCCCATGCTTTCATTATAATAGATAGTTTTAATTACCCTTTAATTATACATCATAATGAAAAATATTCAAGTTCTTTGTTATGAATATTGTATAAATATTGCATTATACTTTAATAATTCCTTAATAAAGTATATAACGGCTATTTTTCGCTAATTTTCGCCTAATTTATACTTTTCCCCACTTTTAATAACTACAGAACTGTAATCTTTTGAATCTAATAGCTCCTTAAAGCTCTTTTGAGCATCTACATCACCATGTACAAGAAAAATTCTTTTAGGTTTTATCTTCATATGGTCAATCCAATTAATTAAACCATTTCTATCTGCGTGACCAGAAAGTCCTTGCAAATTATATATTGAGGCAGCTACGGAAATATCTTCCCCGAAAATTTTAACCATTTTATTTCCATCTAAAATCTGTCTACCTAATGTCCCCTCAGCTTGATATCCTACAAATACTATAGAATTTTCACTTCTCCATAAACCATGCTTTAAATGATGTTTTATTCTACCTGCATCACACATCCCACTAGTAGATATTATTACCATACCCTTTTGAACCTCATTTAATTTCATAGACTCCTCTGCAGAATGAGTAAACTTAAGTCCCGCAAAACTCAGTATATTATTATCATGTTTTTCCATCTCTTTTGCCTCAGCATCAAAATATTCTCTGTTATTCTCAAAAATTCTTGTTGCTTTTTCAGCCAGTGGGCTATCCACAACCACAGAGAGGTTTTTAAGCATATCCTCATCAAAATAGGTGTTCAAGGCATATATAACCTCTTGGGTTCTACCCACTGCAAAGGATGGAATTAGAACATTCCCACCTCTTTCAAAAGTTTCTTTTACTATATTCGCCAGTTCCTTTAATACATCTTGGAAATTATTATGTACTTTGTCTCCATAGGTAGTTTCCATAATTACATAATCTGCACACTCTATAAATGTAGGATCATTTATAAGTGGAATGTTAATATTACCTAAGTCGCCACTATAAACAAGTTTTACAGGCGCTTCCCCTTTTTCTTCTACTTGAAGTTCAATAATCGCTGATCCCAGTAAATGGCCTGCATCTGCAAATACAATTGTTAAGCCATCAAAAGGTTTTATTTCTTCATTGTAAGGATAACTTTTAAAAAGCTTTAAACACTCTTCTGCACTTTTTAAGGAATACAAAGGCTCTATAGGCTCTAGCCCTTTTCTTTTAAGCTTCTTATTCTTCCAGGCAACATCCATCTCCTGAATGTGACCACTATCTGGGAGCATCACCTGGCATAGTTCCATTGTAGCCTTTGTACATAAAATATCACCTTTAAATCCACTCTCATATAATAGTGGGATTCTTCCACTATGATCTATGTGCGCATGGGATAATATCATTAAATCTATATCTGCTGGGTTAAATCCAAAATTCTGGTTTTTATCTCCCTCTCCATCTCTTCCTTGGTATAATCCACAATCCAATAAAATAGTTTTATCTCCTACTCTTAGCATATGGCATGAACCTGTAACACACTCCGCTGCTCCAAAAAAATTAAGTTCCATCTTATTCTCCTTTAATTTATATTATTATTTTTCACATATAATAAGCAAGGATATATTGTCATAATTACAGTTTACACTTTTTTTGGTTTTTTTATATAATAAATATTATTTAAAATAAAAAAAGATGAAGAAGTTTTACACTCTTCATCTTTTTCTATATTTTTCTATTAGATTAACTATCAAATCAATGCTATTTTCTGTGTTACTTGTATTCATTTTCCCAATATATTTTTCTGAGTCATTATACAATTCATTAATTTTCATTTGTAAATATTCAGGAGTTAACTCCTCATCTTGAATAACCATACTATACCCACTTTTTTCAAAAGATTTGGCATTAAGGATTTGGTCTCCCCTGCTGACACTCGCTGATAGTGGAACTAATAAATTAGGCTTTCTTAATGCTAAAAGTTCAAAAATTGCATTTGCGCCTGCTCTTGATACCACAAGATCCGCAGCAGCCAATAAATGAGGTAATTCATTCACTACATATTCAAATTGCACATAGCCAACTTTGTTTTGAACTGATTTATCCATATTATCCTTGCCACAAATATGAATAATATTATACTTCAAAATCAATTTGTCAAGCTTTGTCCTTATGGCTTCATTTATAACTTTAGATCCTAGGCTTCCACCAATAACCAGCAATATTGGTTTTTCATTTTTAAAGTCACATATTTCCTTAGCCTTTATTTTGCTTCCTAGAAATAATTCTCGCCTTATAGGATTACCAGTTACTACCCCTTTTCCACCTTTTATTTCATTTAAGGCCTCTGGAAAAGTTACACATACCTTTGTGCAATAGGGTGCGGCGAGTTTATTAGCAAGTCCTGGTGTAATATCACATTCATGTGCAATTACTGGCACCTTGGACAGGTATGCCGCAAGAACCACTGGTACAGAAACAAAACCACCCTTTGAAAAAACAATATCCGGTTTTTCAATTTTCATTATTTTTTTTGCTTCAAAAATCCCTTTAATTACTTTTAGTGGATCGGAAAAATTCTTTATATCGAAATACCTTCGAAGTTTCCCACTAGAAATAGGATAATATTTTATATTTTCACCCTCTATTATTTTTCTTTCAATGCCCTCTTTTGTCCCAATATATTGGATTTCATAACCTAACATTTTAAGTTTTGGTATAAGTGCAAGATTTGGTGTAACATGTCCTGCTGAACCGCCACCAGTCATTATTATTTTGTGCTTTTCCACTTTAACACTCCTTTAAAAAACATGCTTTGCTCAGTTTATTCTACATTATTATATACCAAATTCAATAAAAAGTTCTACTATTTATTAAAAATCGTGTTGTCCATAATTTTCTAAACAGTATATAATTTTCAAAACTACCCTTCAACTCACTATAATAAAAATGTAATCCCAGGATAAACTACTATCATACCAATAAAAACAAAATTAAAAAGGAGGAATTAAAATGGCAAACAGAACATTAGTACCACAAGCTAGAGAGGGATTAAACAAATTTAAAATGGAAGCTGCTCAAGAAGTTGGAGTTAATTTAACTAATGGTTACAATGGAGATCTTACTTCAAGACAAAACGGTTCTGTAGGCGGACAAATGGTTAAAAAAATGGTTGAGCAATACGAAAAAAACCTATAATTTAAATTTTAAATAAGTTGAGAGGTATATGCTAGTCATATACCTCTTAATTTTGATATTTTTATCTGAATCATATAAATATATGTATTTTTTTGATTCATTAAAATATAAGTAATATGTAATTATTTTTCAATTAATTAAGATTTTTCATATAATAACAACAATTAATTTAAAATGTTGTACTTGACTTATTTTCCTTCAATATTATATTATATATTTCAAATTTCTACACAAGATACTAACATAACACAAATAAAATATAAAAGGAGGAATTAAAATGTCAAATAGAACATTAGTACCACAAGCTAGAGAAGGGTTAAACAAATTTAAAATGGAAGCTGCAAAGGAAGTTGGAGTTAATTTAACTAATGGTTACAATGGAGATCTTACTTCTAGACAAAACGGATCTGTAGGCGGACAAATGGTTAAAAAAATGGTAGAACAATACGAAAACAATCTATAATTTAAATTAGTTGTTAAAGGGTATATGCTAGTCATATACCCTTTGATTTTGATTTTGATTTTGATTTTGATTTTGATTTTGATTTTGATTTTGATTTTACGTAAATCTTATAAAAATTTATAGTATCCTTTCATCTATTTAAAATATTTCATATATTTCATATATTTCATATAACTAAAGTTACAATTTAAAGTTTACTTGCCTTATTTACCACCAATATTCTATTATATATTTTAAGTTTCTGCACAAGATATCATCATAACAAAATAAAATATAAAAGGAGTGATTACCAAATGGCAAACAGAAAATTAGTACCTCAAGCTAGAGCTGGATTAAATAAATTTAAAATGGAAACTGCAAAAGAACTAGGTGTTAATTTTACAGATTACAATGGTGATTTAACTTCAAGAGAATGTGGCTCTGTTGGTGGAGAAATGGTTAAAAAAATGGTACAACAGTACGAAGAAAATTTATAATGATAGCTAAAATATAATAAAGACACAATGACGCAGGTCATTGTGTTTTTAATATTCAGCTTCGAAGAAGATGATTTAACTAAGTTTAAATTCTATGATTTTCAATTGAATAGATTTGTTCCCATTGTACTCATTTATTTGAGGTGTAAAAATTAAATCTAGTTTCATTCCTCTTGGATTTCCAAAATAATTCATATAGTCTTGTCCATAGGAATCTTTTAGCATTTCCATAAATTCATCTACTCTATTAAAAAATATTCCATCAATTGTTTTATTTGTTCCTGGCATTAAAAATTTTATTTTAATTGTATTAGCATTTTTCCCTAATATATCTATTTTTAAAACTGGAATGTTTTTTTCAGCAAGTAGTGGTGAGGGATTTCCTTTACCATAAGGCTCTAAAAGTTCTAATTCTTCAATTATCCCATAATTTATTCTATTTAGTGGCATTCTTTCATCGATTCTTACTTTAGGTATAATATCCTCATCCGTTAGCCTGCAGATATAATTTAACTTTTGCCTTAATTTTTCTATATTTTCCTCTTTTATAGAAAGACCTGCAGCCATTGGGTGTCCTCCAAATTTTAATAGTAGCTCTTCACATTTTATTAATTCCTCAAATAAATTGTATTCTTCAATGGATCTTGCTGAACCTTTAGGGTTGTCTCTTCCTTTAGTTAATATTATTGTTGGAACGTTAAAAGTTTCCCTAACACGCCCTGCTACAATTCCTGCGATACTCTCATGAATGGTATCTTTATAAATTACTAATACTTTGTCATTTCTAAAAGCTGAATGCTGCACAAGCTCAATTACCTTTTCCACATTTTCCGTTGTCATGTCTTGTCTTTTTTTATTAAGTTCAAATAATGTTTTAGCGAGTTCTGCTGCGCGAGTCTCATCTTCACAAATAAGAAGTTCAACTGAAATAGCCGCTGACTCTAATCTTCCTGTAGCATTTATGCATGGTCCTATTTGAAACCCAACATGATAGGATTTTATCTCTTTATCAGAAATGTTCAAAATGTCCTTCAAACATTTTAAACCAAGATTTTTTGTATTTGTTAACATTCCTAAGGCATTTTTAGCAATTATTCTATTTTCATCAATTAAATCTACCACATCACAAATAGTTCCTATTCCCGCTATTTCTATAAATTCCACTACAGCTTGTTTATTAATTCCAAGTTTTAAATATAGCGCTTGTACAAATTTAAGTGCAATACCTGCGCCACACAACTGTTTAAAGGGATAATTACAATCCACTTGTTTTGGATTAATAACTGCATCCGCTGGAGGAATCTTGAAAGTTCTAAGCCCCCTGCTATCTTCGTCAAAAGATAACTCATGGTGATCCGTTATTATAACTGTCATTCCTAGTTCTTTTGCCAATTTAACCTGCTCAGTTGCAGCAATTCCATTATCACAAGTCAAAACCACTTCAAAGCCTTCTGAACTAAGCTTTCTTATTCTATCACTATTTATCCCATAACCTTCAAGTTCCCTATCCGGAACATAGTATTCTACCAGTGCACCACATTTTCTTAATGATTTATACATTATAACAGTACTAGTAACACCATCCGCATCATAGTCTCCATATACTACTATTTTTTTCTTGTTTTCAATAGCGAGTTTAATTAATTCTGTGGCTTTTTCCATATCCTTCATTAAAAATGGATCATATAAATCCTCTAAACTAGCTGTCATAAATTTTTTTATATCTATTTTATTTTGAAATCCCCTATTAATTAAAATCTTAGCTATGACCTCACTTACCCCAGAGTCTTTTGCAAGGGTTCTAATGTCTTTAGAGGTACTTCTTATTAACCACTTTTTCTCCATATTTATCTCCTAATTAATTATTATTTCATATTTGGTTCTGAACTTTTATGGACAACAAAACTTAATGGGACCTAACCCTTTATGTCATTAAACCTTGCTAGGCATCAAGACTTGAATAGTAGCATTCACTAAAACTCTGTTTACTACTTCCATTATTTCCACTTCACTTATATTTTCCATCCCTTTAAATTCAGAAAAAATTACAGAACCATCTCCATACATAACTTCATATACACATAAATTCATACTAGTTTGAATAGATCTCTCTAACGCTAGCATCCTTCTTAATTTGTAACTTTTACATAGTTTTAAAACTGAGGCCTTTTCAAAATGGCCCTTTAATTTTTTAACTTCCTCAATTTGATTATTAATAATTTCTATGGTGTTATGTACATTTTCAAAGGAAGTCCCAAGGGTAATAGTAAAAAGTTTTATTCCTGTCTCATTTTTAATTTTACTACTTATATCATAGACAAGGCCTCTTTTAGTTCTAATTTCATCATATAGTATACTGCTTGTACCTTCTCCGAAAACCAAGCTAAATAGCTTTAGTGCACTAATCTCTCTATCATTTAAATTATGAATGGGGAAACAATATTGAATTTTAGCACCTTGCAAGTCATCTCTATATTGGAAGTAGGTACCTGGATTATTATTTTCGTATATATATTGCTGTGCATCTTCTATATGCTCATCTTCTTTAACTAGCTCAGTATTAAATGATTTTTTATTAAAATTACAAAGATACTTTTCCACTATGTCTGAAACACATTTAAAGCTCATAGAAGATATTACGCTCACTACGCAATTATCTGGGGCATAGTATTTGCAATAAAAATTTTTAATTCTGTCTACGGTAATGGAACGAATTGATTCTTCTGTACCTATAATTAAATTCTTTATTCTTCGCACATTAAACCCATTATAAAGCATGGAATCTTCGCAAAACTGATTAGAATCATCTTTCCACTCTTTTAATTCGGCGGAAATAACATCTATCTCTTCTTTGAACCCCTCCACTGGAAAAGTTGGATTCAAAAGTATATCCGAGTAAATTTCAAAACCCTTTTCAAAATCCTCATCTAATGTGGTTCCATAATATACTGCATAGGGATAATTAGTCATTGCATTACAAAATCCGAAGGTTTCATCACATAATTTATTAATCTGGTATTCCGTTCGGGAATTGGTACCCTTAAAAAGCATATGCTCAACCACGTGAGCAATTCCGAGTTCACTATTACCCTCACGATTTGCTCCAGCATTAAATCCTATGGTAAAGGAAGTTAAATTATTCTCTGCACTTTTATATAGTAACTTTACTCCATTTTTAAACGTAACTTTTTCCATTTAATCACCTTCTTTTTTTATTTTATTTATTTTTGTATTATTTTCGATTTTTTTGTTGTAAACTAATGTGTGTGGTAAATGACAATATTCACTTTATTAAAAGGGTGGTGAGTAAATTCTTAAACATATTTTATTTAAGAATAAAATTCTATGAATAAAAAGCATAAAAGAATACAGTCCTTGATTCAATTTATTAAGTATTCAATGGTTGGTGCTTCTAACATTATAATAGATATTATCATATTAAACATTCTTTCCTATACTACTGGCATAACTCATGGGAAAATATTATTTATTTTTAATCTTATAGCCTTCTCCGTTTATTCAGTTTGTGGGTATAAGTTAAATCAGAAATTCACTTTTAGTGGAACTCCACAAAAAAAAGCTTACTTTCAATACGCATCTGTACTATTTTTTAGTATGCTTTTAAATAGTTTTATGTTAATTTTATTAACTAGACACAACCCACTTGCTCATCATATGCATAGAGGATGGAATATAATGAAGTTAAATCATCTTTGGCTTAACATATGTATCCTAATAGATTCTATGACTATTGGTTTTCTTGGCTTCTTAATTAACAAATTTTTTGTTTTCAATAAAAAGAAAACACGCTAAAATAAGTTTTATTTAACTTTTTATTGCGTGTTTTATATTATTGTTTATTATCATCTTTTACTTATTATTTTTCAACTGTTGTTAACGTAACTTCCTCTACATAATCGTCTACTAGTGCATTAGTTAAGTTTTTGCCTCTACCTGCCCTATTCTGAACGTTTATATCCTGAAGTCTTATAGTCTTCTTTTCGCCTTTAAAAGAGCTCACGGTTAAACACAAATCTTGCTCAAAGGTTACAGCTATCTCATTTGAACCTTGGTCTTTTTTTGTTACTGCAGGTACCAAATCTACAAAAATAACTTCATCCTCATCATCTCTTAGGCTAATTCCTGTTACCCCTGAGGCAACTTTCCCCATAAAGTTAATAGTATTCACATTAAATCTTATGCACATTGCCTTTTTAGTCACCATTAGTATATCCTTATCTTCCTTATCACTGTTGATCTTTACAGAGGTTAATTTATCTTCTTCTGTCTTAAGCTTATATACCATGGCCCCGAAGAAATCTCCTTCTAATTCACAAAGCTTAGTTCGTTTTGTAAATCCTTTTTTAGTAAAGAAATATATACTTATGTCTTCATTGAAACTATCGATGGACACAATGTCTACTATTTTATCCTCAATATTGAAATTGTCAAGCAAGGTGTTAATAAATATACCAGTCTTATCAATATTCTGAATCATATAACTAGGTAATTTATGAACTGCGCCTTTTTCTGTAAATATAAGCAGTGTAGCAGATGATTTAGTATAGGTGCTTAAATGTGTATTGGTTTTTCTACTAGATATTTTTATTGCACCTTTTGCATTTATACTAATATAGAATTCTTTATAATCATATCCCTGCGTAAATTCTATTTTTACCACTTCATCCACTGAGGTGAGATTAAATAACTGAGTACCTATTGTATTTCTATCAATATCCTGAAGTACCGGCTCTTCCACAGAAAACTCCAACCCTTCCTTTGTTAATACCTTTAAGAAATTTTCTTGCCTTTCCTTATCAATTAACACAACATGAAGAAGTTTTTCATTTTCTCTTAGCCTTAAAGCAGATAATTTAGTATAGCTCGTCATAAATTTGTCCAAGTCTGTTTTCTTTATATTCCCTTTATTTGTAAAGAACATAAATTCCTTTTCAGCAGATAAATTTTCAGAGGAAAGTGTATCAACGATTTTCTCTTTTGTTAAATCTATACCTCGAAGTAGGGTATCAAGTCTTTCGCCTTTTTCCTTCCACTTATATTCCGGCACTAAATCGCCTCTTAGTTGATACATATTTCCAAGGTCTGTAAAGATCATTAAGGTATCTTTAGTACTTGCTCCGATTAAATATGTATTAAAATCTCCCTCTCTATACTCTATATCTTCTATATTAGTGTTAGACCTATTATAAGATTTCATAGGCACTCTTTTTATATAACCATCGTTAGATAGCGTTATCATAATATCCTCTACCATGATTAACTCTTCCACATCTATTTTAGCCTCATTATCATCTTCAATAATTTCCGAACGCCTAGGATCATTATATTTTTCTTTGATTTCTGAGATTTCCGTTTTTATTACTTTCAAAAGTTCCTTCTCATTTTCAAGAATTTTTTTATATCCTTTAATTAGTGCTTCCAGTTTTTTATATTCCTTTAAGAATATTTTTATTTCAAGCCCTGTTAGCCTGTATAGCATAAGTTCAAGAATTGCATCACTTTGAATACTCGAAAATCCAAACCTACTAATAAGGTTTTCTCCAGCATCCTTTTTAGATTTTGAACCCCTAATTATTACAATAATTTCATCCATTACATCTACTGCCTTAATAAATCCCTCTACAATATGGAATCTATTTTCAGCAACTGCTAGTTCATTTTGAGTCCTTTTAGTCACAACATCCTTTTGATGATTTAGGTAGTGCATTAATATGGTTTTAAGCCCCATAGTTTGAGGCTTTCCATTAGCCAACGCTACCATGTTAAAAGGTAAATTACATTGAAGTTCTGTTTTTTTCAACAGGTATTTAAGTACCTTACTCGCAGTTTCCTTATCTGTGGACTTTTTAAATTCAATTACAGATCTAAGTCCACTTCTATCAGACTCATCTCTAATATCTATGATGGACTCTAGTGCTTTTGCATGTTTTTTGTCCGCTGTCATATCAGAAATAGATCCAAGAAGCTTTGCCTTATTTTTTCTGTAAGGGAATTCTGTAATAACTATGCCAAGGCGTCCACTTTCTAATGTTTCAATTTTCATTTTAGAACGCAGAGTTACCTTTCCTTCACCACTCTCATAAGCAGCTTGTATAGCGTTTTTACCGATTAAAATGCCTCCTGTTGGTAGATCTGGTCCTTTAATATATTTCATTAGCTGTTTTGTAGTGATTTCCTCATTATCTGCATAAGCTAGCAATCCATCAATTACCTCGCCTAGATTATGAGGTGGTATGTTTGTTGCTATTCCTACAGCTATTCCAAAGGTCCCATTTACTAGCAAATTAGGATATCTAGAAGGCAGTACAGATGGTTCCTTTTCTGTATCAGAATAGTTATCTACCATCTCCACAACGCCTTTATCAATATCTCTTATCATTTCAAGAGCAATAGGTGAAAGCCTTGCTTCTGTATAACGCATAGCAGCCGCATTATCTCCATCTTGACTTCCCCAGTTTCCATGACCATCTATTAATGGTTTTCTTGTGGCAAAATCTTGGGCAAGTATTACCATGGCGCCATAAACAGAACTATCTCCATGGGGATGGTATTTACCAAGAATATCTCCAACTATTCTTGCTGATTTATAATAAGGCTTGTCTGGAAAGGCCTTTAGCATATATGCTCCATAAAGAATCCTTCTATGTACTGGTTTTAAACCATCTCGTACATCTGGTAGCGCTCTATCCCGGGCAACCTCCACGGCATATGGAAGGTAGTTATCTGGCATTGCTTCCTCTATAGGAGTCATTATTATATTATTGTCTTTAGGTACGTCAAATTTTTTTGCCATTTAATAAATCCCCCTTGCTAAAACTCAGCATATTTATACATGTAATTTTTTCTAGGTGCAACAACATCCCCCATAAGTAGCGAAACCATCTTTTCTGCCTTTGCTGCATCCTCTATAGTAACCTGCTGCAAGGTCCTAGTTGTTGGGTTTAGTGTAGTATCCCAAAGCTGATCTGGATTCATTTCTCCAAGACCCTTATACCTTTGGATAAGAGCACCTTTTCCAATTTCTTTTTTAGTCTGAACTAATTCCTCGTCACTATAAGCATACTTAGCCACTTCGCCATTTTTGCTCATCTTATAAACCTTATAAAGTGGAGGCATACCCATATAAAGATGGCCATTAGCTATTAGCGGCCTCATATACCTATAAATAAAAGTCATCCATAAGGTTCTAATATGATATCCATCAACATCCGCATCACTTAAAATTATTATCTTACCATATTTTAAATCTTTTTCATTATAATTATCTAAAACCCCTGTTCCAATGGCGGTGTTAAATATTTTTAACTCCTCACTTGCCAGTACATTTTCTAACTTTTGCTTTTCAGTGTTCATAATTTTACCTTTTGAAGGCATTATAGCTTGAAACCTTCTATCCCTGGCTTGCTTTGCACTTCCACCAGCTGAGTCTCCCTCCACCACTATAAATTCTGTAAAATCCGAATCTTTTAATGTACATACTGCAATCTTACCTGCAAGAGGAGCCGCTCCCTTACCTATTTTTTTTCTTTCAGCTTCATTAATTTTTTTTATTTTATCCCGCCTTGATGCGGCAGAAATAGCATTACTTATTAAGTTAGTGGCCATTTCTTTGTTGTCTTCTATCCACTCTAAAATTTTAGCAAAGCACAATTCATTCATCATGCTATATGCCTCATTATTTCCTAATTTGCTTTTAGTCTGACCTTCAAAGATTGGGTTGCTTATTTTAATTCTAACTATGGCAGTCATGCCTTCTCTTAAATCGTCACCTTCAAATTCCTTATCCTTATCTTTTAAAAGATTAAGCTTTTTAGCCCCTTCTTTAAATGCCCTTGTCATTCCTGTTTTAAATCCAGTTTCATGAGTCCCTGATTCTGTAGTTGGTATATTGTTAACATAACTGGCGATGTATTCTGTAGTAGAATCCGTAAATTGTATGCATACTTCGCCATATAATTGCATCCCATTGATTTCTTTTTCACCTTGAAAAAATATAGGATCCTTATGCAGAAGAGTTTTACTTTCATTTAGATAATCGATAAAATCTAGAAGGCCCCGCTCTGAGTGATATTCTTTTATAGGATTACCTTCTTTTCGATTATCTATAAATACTAAGGTAATTCCTTTATTTTGAAAGGCCAATTCTTGCAGCCTTTCATCAATTACATCTGATTTGAATTCCAGGGTAGTGAATACATCTTTATCTGGCATAAAAGTAACCTTACTACCTGTCTTTTTTGTTTCCCCAATGATTTTAAGCTTAGTCACTGGTGTACCAGGCATAAGTCTCTTTAACTCCTTATCATAAGAATATTCAAATCTTTGAGTGAAAATTTTACCCTTTTGACTTATTTCAACTAGCAGCCACTCCGATAATGCATTTACAACTGCAGCTCCAACTCCATGAAGCCCCCCGGAAGTTTTATAATTCTTATTATTAAATTTTCCACCAGTGTGAAGCTCAGTAAATACCATTTCTACACCAGATTTATTTTTTATAGGATGTATTCCTGTAGGAATCCCCCTACCATTATCAACAATAGTAACACTTTTATCTTTATTTAATATTATTTCAGCTCTATCACCAAAGCCGTTAGCTATTTCATCTATAGAATTATCTAAAATTTCCCATATGCAATGATGCAACCCTTTGCTTCCAGTAGAACCTATATACATACCAGGTCTTATTCTTACAGGCTCTAGTTTTTCTAGAGAAGTTAAGTCGGTTACATCATAGGTTTGAATTTCTTCCTTATCAAAACTCATATACATCCTCCAGTAATATTTTATTGTACATTTGTTATTTTATATGTTTATTTGCAAAAGGTAAAGGGCTTTAAATAAAAAAACAGAACATTAGTTTCTGTTTTTTGGTATTTTTATTCTTTTATATGATTTTAAACCAATTTTCTATTTCATTTGTGGCAGTTTTTATGTCTATTACCATAACTTTTAATTTATAATCGTATTTATTGGAGGTATGCATATACATAGGATCATAATGTTTAATCATAAGCTCGCGTACAACCTCATCATATTCTGATTTTAAAACAGATTGACAGTACCTGTCAACATTTTTTTCTCCAAGATATTTTTCCAGTCTTTTTAGACATTCAATTATTTCCTCATTACAGTTTTCAAATCTTGTATATTCCTTAACAATAAGATTTGTTCTAAACTCAATGTCTGCATCTACAAATAAATGTATACCTGTTTTCATTTTTTCAAATATAAAATCAGGTATCATAGTGTTTCCTATACGCTTGCTTTCTGCTTCAATAAACACAAAAGAACTTTTAGCTCCTTGCAACATATGATATATTTTAGATTCAAATGATTTTTGACTAGTGGTTTTTCCAAGTCCTACAGTCCCTAAAAGTGATCCTCTATGATTAGCAAAACCTTCTAGGTCTAAAACATCAAAGCCATCCTCTTCTAATTGTTTAAGTATTTCAGTTTTTCCAACACCAGTATTACCATGCAAAACAATATATTGAACACTATCATTAAGTCTTGGTAAATCTTCCATTACATACTTTCTATATCCTTTATAGCCCTCATTTATTCTCTCAGTATTTATGCCTAGGGAACTAAGTAGAATGCCAAGTACACCACTTCTCATTCCTCCTCTAGCACAAAATAACACGATTTTATCATATTGTTTATTAAGCTCTTTAATTTCATCATAAATATGGAGTAATTTTTTTGATGCTACTTCTAGCCCAATTCTCTTTGCTTTTTCAACACTTTCCCTTGTATATACAGTACCAATAATTTTTCTTTCCTCATCATCAAATAAGGGTATATTAATTGCCCCATTTATAGTTGCTTCCTCAAATTCACCTGGGCTCCTTACGTCAACTAATATATAATTTCCCTCTAGTTCTCCATATTCTATGGTTTTTAACATTAACTTTTCCTCCTTGTGGCTCTGGGGTAGAAAACAATTATTAATTGCTTTGTCCCATTTTATCATTTATCAAAATAACAACCGGCAGAATAAAGCTCTCCTGCCGGTTAATATGGTAATTCGCTGTAATTTCACTCTATTATTTTATCAGTTGTAGGCAATATTGCTGCAGCTAATCTTACAAGATATTTTAGGCTTTCACTATCTATGTTGCTTTGAAAATTTAATAATCCAATAGCGTTCTTTGCCATTTTAATAGCCTTTTCTTCTTTAAAGGCATTTTCGCTATTTTTGTAGTTTGATTCTACGTACTGAACTACTGCTGATACAATTTTAATAATTCTTTTTTCATTTTCACGTGTAGCTTCACTAGCAGATAGTCCTCCAAGTATTACATAAGCAAGCCCAAAATAGTCTTCCTGAATATTTATATCCTTATCCTTTAACAAGTAAACTAAGTAGCCAAGGCCTAATACTAAAAGCAGTATTAAAACATATTGAATAACTATCTCTATCATCAATATACCCCCCCTCATTTGAATTTATACTACTTTATATGCCATTCAAATGTGAAAGGGTACATTTTTTAATTAAATATAAAAATAATTATGTTTTATTTCTTAATTTTTATTATATCTCTATATTTTTATTATATCTACGATGGTCTCTATATGTGGAGTATGTGGGAACATATCCATAAGTACTACCTTTTGAACCTTATATCCGTTATCCATCATTTCCTTCAAATCAACTACTAGACTTTTAGGGTTACAAGACACATAAACTATGTGTGGCGCACCAAATTTTATAACATAATCTAAGGCTACAGGGTGAACTCCAGCTCTTGGTGGATCTAGAATAATGCAATCAGGTTTATCTTTAACTTCTTTAATAACCTTTGCTATATCCCCAGCTATAAACTCACAATTGTTAAGTCCATTAATTTTTGCATTTTCATTTGCAGCATCCACAGCTTCTTCTATTAATTCAATTCCCAAAACTTTTTTAGCTCTAGCTGCAACAATTTGTCCTATAGTTCCCGTTCCGCAATATAAATCAAAAACTACTTTTGATTCTGCTGAGCCTAAAAAATCCCTAACTAAGCTATAAAGTTTTTCCGCACCTTTTGTATTAGTTTGAAAAAAAGAAAAAGCATTTATCTTGAACTTAAGATCTAATATTTCTTCCATAATATAATCTTTTCCGTATAATATGTCAACTTTATCAGGGTGAACTGTATCTGCCAGGCCATCATTAAGCGTATGTATTATTCCTGTGATATTTCCATCACATTTTAATTCTTTTAGCATATTAGTTATTTCACTAAAATCAAAATCTATCTGAGTTGTAGTTACAATATTAACTAATACTTCACCAGTATTTTTAGCCTTTCGAATAACTAAATTTCTTAGATATCCAACACGCTCCATTATTTTATATTGTGGTATTTTTAATTCTTTAAAATAGTTTAATACTATTTTTAAAATCTCTCTAAAATCACCATCTACAATTCTACAATCATCCACAGTAACTATGCTGAAGCTTCTTCCTTTGAGATGCATACCAAGAGTTAATTCACCATTCTTTTGAAAGTCACCAAAGGTAAATTCCATCTTATTTCTATATTCAAATTGCTCCGGACTCTTTTCTATGCCTAAAAATTCAAAATCTTTAATTTCTGCAGCCTCAAACAACCTTAATACCTGTTGCTTTTTAAATTCTAATTGTTTTTCATAAGAAAGAAATTGATGGCTACAGCCTCCGCATAAGTCCGTAATATTGCATTGTGGCTGAATTTTATAGTCTACATCCTCAAGGACGCGTACAAGTTTTGCTTCCACACCATCCTGCTTCTTCTTTAACACCCTACCAATTACCTTTTGGCCTGGTAGTGTATTTTTAATAGAAACTTTTTCACCTTCGTAAAATGCTATGCCCTGCGCTGGAAATTCCATATCTTCTATATCAAATTCATATTCTTTTCTTTTTTGCATAGTTTTTTCCATGTCTCCTATCCCTTTGTAATAATTAGTCCGGATATTTTCTTACCAAGAGTACTAGATTTTTTACCACTTTCCATTATGCTCATATATAGTACCATAACCACCATAAAAATTATAAATGTCATTTGGAACTTTTGAGTTATAAAATATCCTGCTAATCTTAACAATGCATCTGCCACAAATACTGCTACTGTTGATATTCCTCCAATAACTACTAAATCTATAAGATTGGCTTTAAAAGTATCTATAAAGTTAGGTTTTATAGATTTGTAATCATTTGAATTTTGATTATCAATATCTATTAATTCTTCCTTTTGTCCTACAGATTTATTATTTATATCATCTGATTCCTCAATAACACTTTTGTTTAAGTCCTTTTGTTCTAACATTGTAAATCCTCCTCATATTCTACTATTATTTTTCATAACCTTATTTTATTAATCTGAAACGGGAGAAATACATATATTTTTTACTCCCATCTATATATAATACGTATTTATGTAGTATAAATCAAGAGGCTATTATGTCTCCACTGAAAATTTACAGGATACTTTTGTGCGGCACCCTAACTTTAGTTGAATTCATATATTTCTTTAATTTATATTAATAATCATTTATAATGATAGGGAAACCGTATATTTGCTTTTGATTTTAACAAAAATTAGGTAGGTGTTCTATGATTACTAAAATTATTCTTCTATGTATGGCTGGCTTTTTAGCATCTTTTGTAGATTCCATAGCTGGAGGTGGCGGCCTCATAAGTGTACCAGCCTTTATGCTTGCTGGACTCCCTCCTCATATGGTACTTGGTACAAACAAGTTTAGTGCCACTGCTGGTTCTTTTACTAGCTCTCTTGGATTTATAAAATCAGGTAAGGCAAATTTCAAACTTTTAAAATACCTTATTCCCTTTACTTTCATAGGTTCAATGCTAGGTGTTAAAGCAGTACTAAATATAGACCAAAAATTTCTAAATACACTAGTATTAATTCTTATCATGTTTATTGGAATTTATACTCTTTTTTCTAAATCTTTGGGACTCCAAGATAAATTTAAGGGACTTAGTAAAAAAAATGTGCTAGGTGGTGTTATCCTTGCTCTGTCTCTAGGTTTTTATGATGGTTTTTTCGGTCCTGGCACTGGTTCTTTTTTGGTCTTTGGATTTATAAATATCTTTGGGTTCAACTTTGTAACCTCCTCTGCTAACGCTCGAATTTTAAACTTTGTCAGCAATGTTACAGCCCTAATTTTATTTGCCCTTAGTGGTAAAATAAATTATATGTTTGGACTGCCCGTAGCAGTATTTATGATTTTAGGAGCTAAAATGGGAACAAGCGTTGCATTAAATAAGGGTTCAAAACTTATAAAACCTATATTTGTAACCATGTCCCTGGCTGTTGCCTTGAAAATGCTCATAAATATACTCCAATAATTACATAATAAATTCAAAAATAAAAAGTAGATGGCTAAACCCAACTACTTTTTTTATTATCATCTGATGCTATGTTATACTATTTTTTTAAGTTGCGAAGCCTTATATTCTTTTAAAAGTTTATTTTTAGCTACATCAATTATTATTACCTTAACGGTTTCATCGCAAATTTTAAATACCTTACCTTTTTCTTTTGTACCTATAATATTAACTGAGGTTCCTTGCATAAGTTTACTAACTTCACTATGGCCACAAAAATCACACTGCGTTTCACTATGAATCACCCTTTTACACTTCTTACAATAAAACAAGTTTGCCATTGAATACCCCCCATCTCTTATTAGAATTAAAATTATATATTCTAATATATTCAGCTTTTAACTTATTTTTCCTTTTAGATTAATAAATTTTTAATTTTTCTTAACTTCGCTAGGAAAGATAGGTTTCTTTATGTTAGAAACCACCATTTCAAATAATTTATCAATGTAATTGAATGCTATAAATTCACCATCCCCTATCATTTGTTTAATTTGCTTCTCACTAGCCCATTTTGCGTCTGCAACTTCCTCGTATTGAAGTTTTATATCCTTCATATCAACATTTTGCCTAACAAGCCAAATATCCTCAAAGCCACTAGAAAATTTAATGGTGAACAAAATCTCACCACTACTCATATCTAAATCAATTCCTAGTTCTTCCTTTGTTTCACGTATAGCTGCGACTTTACTACTATCCCCAACTACTGCAGACCCCGCAGCAGAACCATCCCACATATTAGGCCAGCCCTCTTTCCATGGCTGCCTCTTTTGGATTAAAAATTCTCCTCTGTCATTAACAATCCAAACATGAACCACCAAATGATAATCGCCTTCCTTCACAGGAACACCTCTTTCATGGGTGCGTCCAGTTTTTTCTCTATTCTTATCATAAATATCCCATAATTCCATAAAATTTTCCTCCTAAGAAAAAAGCAGATGATTTAATTCATCCACTTCAGATTATTATACTTTTCCTTGGTTATAATATTCAGCCACAATTTTAAACCCTTGCTTTTCTAATTCGCGCAATACAAATTTTTGAATAATATCAGAATGAATACTATCCTTTTGATAATTTTTCAAACCTTTTTCAATGCTCTTTGCTAAATTCTCGATATCTGATTCATTAAGAGGTTGATTCGCATCGTCTGAAGCTCTGTCTATGCTAGTTCTTATTCTGCTTAAATCAAATTCTTGAAGTCTTCCATCCCTTTTGATAACTTTCATAATTATCATCTCCTATGCATAAATATCACCCAATTATAATTTCTGTTATTACTACTAATAATATAAGACATTATCGCAATATTCAACCTTTTTTCAATTTTTGTAGGGACGATTCTCAATATCATTTTGAGAACCGTCCCTAAAGCCACTATCAAGAACATTAAAGGAATATAAAATTTCTCTTGCGCGCCTTGCAAAAGAACTCTAAACTGGAAATTCGATTAAGAAATTTCATATTCCTAATTCAGTTTTCCTACGTCTGTTCTATGATACATCCCCCATAAACTGAATTATCCGAGAGTAAATTTCAAAAGTAATTATTTACTATGTACAGCCATGCAAAAATGAATTTTATGGTAGGACTGTGTGAACAAACTAAAGTTACCAGAAATATTTAACATAAATCTACAGAAAAATTCCTGTAGGAATACTGATATTCCCTATGAAGTGATAGCAGTAATTCAACCCATATTCAAAAAAATGTTAAAAACAAATACAAGGATTTTTAAATCTATTGTGCGGAGCCACGAGGAATACCCAGAGGTTCTGCTGACACTTCTAAGACAGTGCGTCGAATTAGTACATTAAAATTTTTTTAATAGAATGCACTTATGATGTAATATAAAATAATAGTCATTTTAAATTTAGGTATTTTTTCTTAGATTATGCTAACAAAAGTATATATTGCGTAGAATGCGTTTGAACGTGCCTTAGTAATTTTAAAATAAATTTTAGAATCACTTGGCAAAGTGAACGCATTTTAGCAATATATACTTTTAGTTATAGCATAATATAAGAAAAAACTCTTAATCAAACTTTATATTTTTTAATTATAATCAGGAAGGTAAAAGCATGTAGGAGTGTGATAGATAGTATATAGTTAGTTTACAGACTCTTAGTTTATGTAGTGAAAATTTTTCGTAAGCAGCCCAGGACGGGCTGCTAGCACTTCTGAGACAGGACGTCGAATAAGTGCGGTAGAAAAATTTTCACGGAATAAACTTAGAGTCTGTTAACGAACGTTCTACTATCAGAACATCCTACATGCCGAACCTTCATTTTATACTTAAAATTATTTTCCTATATCTGTTCTGTAGTACATTCCCTCAAACTTAATTTTTTTCATATCAGTATAAGCTATTTCCTTGGCAATATCTAATGTTTCACCAATACCTGTTATTCCTAAAACTCTTCCACCAGAAGTCTTAAGAACACCATCTTCTTCTTTAGCCCCAGCTATGAATAACTTACCTTCTAGTTTATCCTGCTCACTTATCTCAAATCCAGTATTGTAGCTGACTGGATAACCTTTTGATGCAGCAATCACGCAGCAAGAATATCCACTTTTCCATTGTAAATCAAAGCTCTCAAGGTTCCCCTCAATAGCACTAATCACAAGCTCCACAAAATCACTTTTCATAAGTGGGAGCACAGCTTGAGTCTCAGGGTCTCCGAATCTCACATTATATTCAAGGGAATATACACCTTTACTTGTTATCATTATACCAAAAAATATTATTCCCCTATAATCCATTGCTTCTTCTTGAATTCCCACAAGGGTAGGCTGTAATATATATTTTTCAAACTCCTCTAATACTTTTTTGTTGCAATAGGGATTTGGTGCTATAACTCCCATACCGCCTGTATTAGGTCCCATGTCCCCGTCGAATATTTGCTTGTGATCTTTTGAGGATATAAATGGAAGTATTGTTTTCCCATCTGTTATAGAGAGAATAGATGCTTCTACACCTTCTAAAAACTCTTCAATTACAATTTTCTTACCGCTGCCTTTAAATATATCGAGTATCATAAAATCATTTATGCTACTTTTAGCTTCAATAAAATCATTGCAGATAACTACACCTTTTCCTGCAGCTAAGCCATCTGCTTTAATTACTATTGGATATTCGCACTTTTTCAAATATTCTAAAGCCTTAATTTCATTTTCAAAGACTTCATAGGCCGCTGTTTTTATACCATATTTCTTCATGAATTCTTTTGAATACGCTTTACTTCCCTCAAGTCTGGCTGCCTTTTGACTAGGCCCTAATATTTTAAGTCCATTTTTTTTGAACTTATCAACTATACCTTGTACCAGCAATTCCTCTGATCCAACTATTGTAATATCTATTCTGTTTTCCAAAGCAAAAGATAAAAGCTCATCTATTTTTGTAATATTAATATTCTCACACTTGTTTTCTCTTATCGAGCCGCCATTGCCAGGAGCACAATACACCTTTTCAACAGAGTTATTTTCTGCAACCTTTGATACTAATGCATGTTCTCTTCCCCCAGAACCAATTATTAACACCTTCATAATCCCATCTCCTATTATCTTAATAAGTCTCATGATGGAACAACCTGGTTATCCTCTCATGAGACTAATACTTAGAGCATATTCAGTTACTTTGGTAGATTAAGCCGTGATAACGGCTTATTAATGTTTAAAATGGCGAGTACCCGTAAATACCATTGAAATTCCATTTTTATCGCACATATCTATGGACTCTGCATCTTTAATAGAACCACCCGGTTGAATAATTGATGTTATGTTATATTTTGCAGCCAGCTCTACCACGTCTCCAAAAGGGAAGAATGCATCTGATGCCATTACATTCCCATTCCCTGCTCTTTCTAAGGCTTGCTCTGCTGCCCATATTCTATTTACCTGTCCTGCTCCAATTCCTTTAGTTACTCCATCTTTAACTACTACAATAGCATTGGATTTAACATATTTAACTACTTTCATTGCAAATATCAAATCTTTCATTTCTTCCTCTGATGGCTTGTTTTCTGTAACTACTTTAATATCATGAATTAATTTATCATCTGAACTTTGTACAAGTATGCCACCATCAACTTTAACCATCTGCATTTTGTCAGTTGCACCATTTGAACATAATATAACCCTTAAATTCTTCTTACCTTTTAATATCTTTAGAGCTGCCTCATCAAATGCTGGCGCAATAACCACCTCTAAAAATATCGCTGCAAGTTCCTCCGCAGTTTCACTGTCTACCTTTTTATTAAAAGCAACAATGCCACCAAATATAGACATGGGATCACAATCGTAGGCCTTTTTATATGTTTCAAGTACGCTACTTCCTATGGCAACTCCACAAGGTGTGTTGTGCTTTAGGCCGCAACAAGCAGTTTCCTCAAAATCACATACTACCTTCCATGCAATGTCCATGTCTTTTATGTTATTATAAGACAATTCCTTGCCATTTAACTGCTTAAAATCCTTCATAGCTCCATTTTCTGTGGTGCTAACATAATAAGCTGCGCTTTGATGTGGATTTTCACCATACCTTAAATCCATTTGTTTTTTATAAGAAACAGAAAGATATTCAGAGTATGTTTCTTCTCCAAGTAAGAAATTGCTTATAGCCGCATCGTAAGCTGATACTAAATTAAATACTTTACCTGCTAAATATTTTCTAGTTGCAAAATCTACTTCTTCTTTGGCATCCATTTTATTTATAATATTTTCATAATCTAATACGTCACTAAGTACTATAACATCCTTAAAGTTTTTAGCAGCGGCTCTGAGCATTGTTGGTCCACCGATATCAATAAATTCAACTTTTTCCTCAAAACTTATATTTTCTGTTACTTTATCAAAGAAAGGATAAAGATTAACTACTACCATATCAATAGGTTTTATTCCTTTAGCCTTGATAGTTGCCATATGATCCACATTATCTCTTATAGCTAAAATTCCACTATGTATTGTTGGGTGCAAAGTTTTAACTCTTCCGTCTAAAATCTCTTCAAAGCCTGTGATATCTGAAATTTCTACTACTTTTATACCATTGTCTTTTAAATATTTAAAAGTTCCACCTGTGGATATAATCTCTACCCCATTGTTTTGAAGTGATGTTGCAAGTTCTAAAATATTTTCTTTATCAAAAACACTTATAAGTGCTGTTTTAATCATAATTACTCCACCTCTCTATTAAGGCACATTTATTTTCATGTGCCTATGTCACATTCAAATACCTAGTACTTTTCTTCCTACAATTTTTATGGTTTTCTCGCTTATACATTTAATAGCTTCGGACAGTGCAATATGCTCTTGCTGTAAAACCCTTTTTTGCAATTGAATAGCCGTATCTTCACCATAAACCTTTACGACCTTTTGAATTATAATTGGTCCTGAATCTGTACCAGAATCTACAAAATGAACTGTACATCCTGAAACTTTAACACCATACTCCAGGGCTTTTTCATGAACCTTTATCCCATACATTCCCGGTCCACAAAAACATGGTATAAGGGCTGGATGAATATTAATTATTTTATTTTTAAATATCTCAAGAAGATCCCCTTGAAGTATCGACAGGAATCCAGCAAGAACTATTAAATCTACTCTACCGTCTAAAATTTTTAATATTTCATCTGAAAGCTTTCCACCATATTGTTTTTTATCCACTACATAGGTTTTTATATTTTTCGCTTTTGCTCTTTCTATGCCATATACATCACTCTTATCAGTAATCACCGCTTCTATGCAGCAGTTTAAATATCCACTTTCTATATTATCAATTATAGCTTGAAGATTGCTTCCGCTGCCTGATATTAATACGGCTATTTTAAGCAAACTCCGCCACCTCCAGCTTCAACGTGGCCAATTTTATATGCTCTATCTCCTAAATCCTCAATGGTTTTTATAACCTTTAGTGTATCACTATCTTCAACACATAATACATAGCCTATCCCCATATTATATGTATTAAACATATGTTCCTCAGTTACCCCAAGGGAAATAATATGTTTAAAGATATCTGGAGTGTTAAAACTGTTTTTATCAACTACTGCCGTAAATTTGTCACTAAACATTCTTGGTATGTTTTCATAAAAACCACCACCGGTTATATGTGCCATACCCTTTATATCAAATTTTTCTATAAGTTTTAGTACAGTTTTCACATATATTTTTGTTGGCGTTAAAAGTGTATTACCAATCTTATCTCCGTTAAATTCAATATCTAAATCTGGTATTAATTTTCTAACCAAGGAATATCCATTACTATGTAGCCCTGAAGACTCAATTCCTATAAGTGAATAACCATCTTTTATAGCAGAACCATCAATGATCTTGTGTTTATCTACTATACCTACTGTAAACCCTGCCATATCATATTCACCGTCTCTATAGAATCCTGGCATTTCAGCAGTTTCCCCACCAATAAGGGCACATCCAGCTTGAATACATCCCTCTGATACACCTTTTACAAGCTCTGCAGCTGTTTCAGCCTCGAGTTTTCCACAAGCTATATAATCTAAAAAGAAAAGTGGCTTTGCACCATGGCAAAGGACATCATTTACACACATAGCAACACAATCAATTCCTACAGTTCCATATTTTTTCATTCTAAATGCAATATCAAGCTTAGTACCAACGCCATCAGTACCTGAGACTAAAATAGGATTTTTATAACCCTCACCTATTTCAAACATACCAGCAAAACTTCCTAAATGATTTAAAACACCTTTTGTAAATGTACTTGCCGCAAATTCTTTTATTAATTTTACTGACTTGTATCCTTCTTCAATATTAACACCTGCATCTTTATAAGTTATCATGAATATCCCCTACCTTTCTAATCTTTCTTTATCACTTTCAAAGGGAGCTGATACTGGGTATCTGCCCTTAAAACAACCTAAGCAAAATTCAGTATTACCCAAGGATTCCAATAATCCCTCTATGCTTAAATATCCCAAACTATCTGCACCTATCTCTTGTCTAATTTCCTCAACGGAGACATTAGCTCCAATTAAATCTTTTCTATAGGGCGTATCTATTCCAAAATAACAAGGATATTTTACTACTGGTGAACAAACTCTAAAATGAACTTCTTTTGCTCCAGCTTTTTTTAATATCTCAACTAATCTTTTGCTGGTGGTTCCGCGAACTATTGAATCATCTATGAGAATAACTCTTTTACCTTCTACATTTATTTTTAGTGCATTTAGTTTTACGGATACTGCCCTTTCCCGAATTTCTTGAGTGGGACTTATAAAGGTTCTACCCACATATCTATTTTTTATAAGACCCATTCCAAAAGGTATTCCAGAAATTTTAGAATATCCTATTGCAGCCGCCATTCCTGAATCCGGAACCCCTACAACCATATCTGCATCTACAGGTGATTCTTTAAATAACTGCTCCCCTGCCAGCACTCTTGAAGTGTACACATTAATTCCATCAATAGTACTGTCTGGTCTTGCGAAATATATATATTCAAAGGAGCAAGTTGCATTTTTAGTTTTTTCTGCAAAATTAATGGAAGTAAGTCCATTTTCATCTATTATAACTATCTCACCAGGCTTTACGTCTCTTAAAAAGTCTGCACCTACTGCATCTAGCGCACAACTTTCCGATGCAATTACATAACTATTGCCTATTGTCCCTATACAAAGAGGTCTTATACCGTTTTGATCTCTAACGCCTATTAACTTTTCCTTTGTAAGCATAACTATTGCATAGGAACCCTTAATCGCCTGTATAGCATCAACTACGGCCTTTTCAACACCTTTTTTCGCACCTCTAGCAATTAAGTTTAATATAACTTCTGAATCTATTGAGGTTTGAAACATATATCCACAATCTTCTAAAAGCTCTCTTATGACATCTGCATTTACTAAATTCCCATTATGAGCAATAGCTATGTCTCCTAGTTTAAATTTACTTAAAAGTGGCTGCGCATTTTTTACTTCACTGCCACCTGTAGTGGAATACCTAACGTGTCCAATGGCCGCGTGCCCCTTCATTTCACTAATTTGTTTTTCATTAAAAACATCACATACAAGGCCCATAGCCTTTTCACAAATAAGTGTAGTTCCATCTGAATATACTATTCCAGCACTTTCTTCTCCCCTATGCTGCAAGGCATAAAGTCCATAGTAAGTTAAAGATGCTACATCTAAGTCCTTATCCGCTGAAAAAATACCAAACACACCGCATTCTTCTTTAAACTTATCTTCTTTAAAATCATTTTCTTTAATCTCATTTTCACTATCTGAAATGGATACTTCATCTAATTCTACAATTCCATTCAAAGAAATCCCTCCTTGTTTTCTAGTCTTTAAATATGTTTCCCGTTATTTGCATTTCACACATATATCTTATTTGTCACTAATTCTACTTAATATTTCCACGTAGGCCTCTGTAACATTACCTAAATCTCTTCTAAATCTATCTTTATCTAATTTTTCTCCAGTTTTAACATCCCAAAATCTGCAAGTATCTGGTGATATCTCATCTGCCAAAATTATTTCTCCATGAAATCTTCCAAACTCTACTTTAAAATCTATTAAATTAATATCTTTTTTAAGGAAAAGGTCCTTTAAAATATCATTTATTTCTGAAGCTAAATGGTATATCTCTAGTAATTCTTCAAAAGTTGCAAGTCCCATAGCTACTGCATGATAATCATTTATAAGTGGATCACCTAATTCATCATTTTTATAACTTAATTCAAACACTGTTGTTTGTAGCTTTGTGCCTTCTTCTATTCCATATCTTTTTGCCATGCTACCAGCTGCTACATTTCTTACAATTACTTCAAGAGGTATTATTTCAACCTTTTTACAAAGTTGCTCTCTATCACTTAACTTTTTAATAAAATGAGTTTTTACACCTTTTTTTTCTAATAATTCAAATAGTTCAGTAGTTATGCTATTGTTTAAAATTCCCTTATTCTCGATTTGAGCCTTTTTAATCCCATTAAAAGCTGTTGCATCATCTTTATAATATACTCTAATCTCGTCTTTATTATCTGTGCTGTACATTATTTTAGCTTTTCCCTCATATATCAATACTGAATCTCCCATTAATAACCACTCCTTAATATTTTTATTTTAAAATTCAAACTTTTCTTCATTCTCTGCTATAAATTTTTCTTTCATTTCTTTTCTATATTTTATTAATTTATTTTTAAGTTCTGAGTCTTTAAGAGATAAAATTTGAACTGCAAGCATTCCAGCATTATAGCTGTTATTAATGCCCACCGTAGCAACAGGAATAGCTTTTGGCATTTGTACTATTGAAAGTAGTGAGTCTATCCCCCCCATAGCGGCCTTAATTGGCACTCCAATCACTGGCATTACTGTTTGAGATGCAATTACTCCTGGAAGATGTGCAGCAAGCCCTGCGCCTGCTATAATGCATTCTACCCCTCTATTCTCCATTTCCTTTATTACTTGTACTAATCTCTCTGGTACTCTGTGAGCTGATAAAATATGTACTTCGTACTCCACATTAAATTCTTGAAGTACTATTGCTGCATTTTTCATTACCTCTTTATCTGATTTGCTTCCAAAAACAATTCCTACCTGCATTTAATTGCCTCCCTAAAATAAAATTACCAAATCTTATAACTACCAATAAAAAAAGGACTATACCATAAAAAAAATTATTCTAATGGTGTAATCCTGAATTAAACGCTCAATTCAAGATCCACCAATAGTGAGAAGTTACGGCTCCTCGTAGAAACTTCTAAGCCATATTCTTAGAAATATATTGATGAACTAATTTATTAATTTATATTTTCATATTAACATCTATTTTTCCATAAGTCAATATATTAATGCCATTGTTCATATTAACGTTCGTGTTTATATGCATATACGTACAATTATATACTTTATCAACATGAATCGTTCGTGTTTTTTAATATTTTAGTCCGTTTTTACTATGTTGAATTATAGAAATTCAAAAGCAGTAAGTATAAAAGTACTATACTTACTGCTACATCATATAAATTTTAGATTTTATTTAAAATAATTTACTCCTGCCTCAAATATTTTTTGGTCCTTTTCACCAATAATATTTGATGCAACATTTGAGCCTATTCTTTCAGAGTGACCCATTTTACCAAAAATTCTTCCATCTGCGCTAGTAATTCCTTCAATAGCGTACAATGACCCATTTGGATTAAAGTCTATATCATAACTTGGAGCGCCTTCAAAATCTACGTATTGAGTGGCCACTTGGCCATTCTCAAATAGTTTTTTAATAACTTCTTCGTTTGCTATAAATCTACCTTCTCCATGGGATACTGGGATGGTATGGATATCTCCAATTTTCAAATGACTAAGCCAAGGTGATAGGTTTGAAACTACTTTAGTTTGCACCATACGGGATATATGTCTACCAATTTCATTGTATGTTAAGGTTGGGCTATTTTCAGTTATATCAGTTATTTTTCCATAAGGGAGTAGTCCAAGCTTTATTAGTGCTTGAAATCCATTGCAAATTCCCAGCATCAAGCCATCTCTATTTTCTAATAGCTGACATATGCTTTCACTTATTATAGGATTTCTAAAAAATGTAGCCATAAATTTACCAGCCCCATCTGGTTCATCACCAGCACTAAATCCACCTGGTAGCATAACTATTTGGGAATTTCTTATCTTATCTGCTATTACTTTTATAGATTCTTCAATATGCCTTGATGATAGATTGTTTAATACTACTATCTCCACCTGAGCCCCAGCTCTTTCGAAGGCTTTCATAGAATCATATTCACAATTAGTACCAGGGAACACAGGAATTATAACTCTAGGCTTTGCAATTTTAATTATAGATCTGGATACTGATTTTAAATTTTCAACACTTACCTGGATTTTCTCATTCATATGATTTACTTTTGTACTATTTACTTTTGTAGAAAATACACTTTCTAATGATGCTTCCCAATTAGACAGAGCTTCTTCTAAACTAATGCTTTCTGAGTGCACAGAAATAACTGGCTTACTTTGAGTATTACCAAGTACTACAATATTTGCATTGTCTTTTATTAGCTCCTGAAGTACGCTGTTATCAATTTCCATTACTATACTGCCATAATCCTCTTTGAATATGCTCTCCACTTGAATATCCTCGTTAAATCTAAATCCTATATTATTACCAAAGCACATTTTCGATATAGCAGCTGACAAACCTCCAGTTCCTACTGCATAAGTGGATAAAGCCTTACCATTATCTATTAATTGTTTTACTAATTTATAGTTTTGACGAAGCTTCTCAAAATCAGGTAATCCATCCGCTCCAATAGTTGCGTAAATTAACACTACCTGGCTATCATATTTTTTAAACTCTGGAGATATAACCTTGTCTGTATTAACCAGATCTACTGCAAAAGATACCAAGGTTGGTGGTACATTCATATCATTAAAGGTACCTGACATGCTATCTTTTCCACCGATTGCAGCTATCCCAAATTGTTTTTGCACATGATAAGCACCAAGTAGTGCTGAAAATGGTTTGCCCCACTTAAGTGGATCCTTTGACAATTTTTCAAAGTACTCTTGGAAGGTGAGTTTAATATTTGCATAATCAGCTCCATTTGCTACTACCTTTGTTACAGAATCTATTACCGCATAGGCAGCACCATGGAAAGGACTCCATTTAGATAATTTAGGATTATATCCATATGACATTATTGTGCCAGTATTTGTATTTCCATTAAGCACAGGCAACTTTGCTACCATAGCCTGAATTGGTGTTTTCTGAAATTTTCCACCAAAAGGCATTAAAATTGTTCCCGCCCCAATAGTGCTATCAAACCTCTCAACTAAACCCTTTTGGCTACAAACGTTAAGATCTGACAAGGTCTCAATCCATAGTTTTTTTATTGATTTTGATTTTTCTGAATCTGTTTTTTTACCTTTTGAAAAGTAGTATTCACTTTCACTTGGTGCTTCCACTTTTACCTTAGTATATTGTTTAACTCCATTGGTATTTAGGAAACTTCTACTTACATCAACTATAGTTTTTCCCTTCCATATCATTTTAAGCCTGTTATCATCAGTTATTTGAGCTACTTCCACAGCCTCCAAATTCTCATCTTCTGAAAGTTTTATAAATATATTAACATCCTCACGTCTAACAACAACGGCCATACGCTCTTGGGATTCTGAGATGGCTAGTTCTGTACCATCTAGACCTCGGTACTTTTTAGGCACAGCATCTAAATTAATTACAAGTGCATCCGCCAGTTCCCCTATAGCTACAGATACCCCACCTGCACCAAAATCATTACATCTTTTTATTAATTTTGTAACAACAGGATTTCTAAATAGTCTTTGAATTTTTCTCTCTGTAGGTGCATTCCCCTTTTGAACTTCTGCTCCTGAAGTTAGTAATGAACTCTCACTATGCTGCTTAGAGGATCCAGTAGCTCCACCACATCCATCACGCCCTGTTTTTCCACCAAGAAGTATAACTACGTCACCAGAAGTTGGCTCCTCTCTAACTACATTTTCATAAGGTGCCGCTCCAATTACTGCCCCTACTTCCATTCTTTTAGCTACAAAACCCTCATCATAAACCTCGGAAACCAGGCCTGTAGCGAGTCCTATTTGATTTCCATAAGAGCTATACCCATGAGCAGCCTCAAGGGTTATTTTCCTTTGAGGTAGTTTTCCTTTAATAGTATCTGAAATTTTCACTCTTGGATCACCGCTGCCCGTAACTCGCATTGCCTGATACACATAACTCCTACCTGATAATGGATCTCTTATGGCTCCCCCAAGACAAGTAGCTGCGCCACCAAAAGGTTCTATTTCAGTAGGATGGTTATGGGTTTCATTTTTAAACATCACTAGCCATTTTTCTTTCTTTCCCTCAATGTCTGCTTCCACAATTATGCTACAGGCATTGATTTCATCTGAAACATCCAAGTCCTGTAATTTTCCTTTTTTTCTTAAGTCTTTCATCCCAATAACTGCCATATCCATCAGTGTAACATCTCTACCACTGGCACCATAAACAAACTCTCTAGTATCTAAATATTCTTTATAAGCCATTTTAATCCGTTTAGAATATTTACCCTCTTCTATGTCCACATCCTCTATCACAGTATTAAATGTTGTATGCCTACAGTGATCTGACCAATAGGTATCTATAACTTTTATCTCCGTTATAGATGGATCTCTCTTTTCAGTGTCTTTAAAATAATCCCTACAGTATTTTAAGTCTTCAAAGCTCATAGCTAGACCATTATCATTTAAGAATTGTGTTAAATTTAAATCATTCATATTAGTAAAGGAGTCTAATATATGTACTTGCTCTGGCTCAGTAAACTTTTGTTGTAAATCCACAGGCTTTTCCATATCTGTTTCTTTAGAGTCTACAGCATTTATGCAATATTCTTTAATCAACTCTATTTCGCTTTTAGCGATATTTCCCTTTAATATTATAACTTTTGCAGTTTTAACTATAGGCTTATCCTTTTGAGTTAAAATTTGTATACACTGGGCAGCTGAATCTGCTCTCTGATCATATTGCCCTGGCAAATATTCAATAGCAAATACGGTTTCACCTGCGTAAGTATTTATCTCTTCATCATAAACCTCATCTACTGTAGGCTCTGAAAATATTGTATTCCTAGATTTTTGATACTGATTCTCTGATATTCCCATAATATCGTATCTATTAATTAATCTAAGCCCTTCCAAGTTCGCTATAGCTAGATTTATCACCATATCTCTTAATAATTTTTCACCTTCAACATTATAGTTCGCTTTTTTCTCTACATATAACCTATATATTTTATTTTCCATGATTAATACCTCCAAAATATAAATTTATACGAATATTAAACATTAAATTTCTTTTATAATTCGTTATATTTATAGTATAGTATATTTTGTCTAATTATAAAAGCTTATTTTACTATAATTCTATACTTTTCTGATTTTAATACTTTTAAAAAACTAAATATAATGCAAAAAAACAGCATGGCATATATATACAACTATATACACAGCTACTTTCGTATTTAAATTTAATATATTTAAAATTTATGCTCTTCTAAACAACAAAAAAAAACACCCACTGTAAAGTGAATGTTTTTTATTGGTACGATTAAGCCTATAAGCCGAGTTCTGTATTAGACAATCATCTATCTAGGCCTATTGTTACCAATAAGCTCAAGCGATACACCCGAGAACGAGACGGGCAGTCCCATAATGTTCTCCTATTCGATCTTGCTCCAGGTGGGGTTTACATAGCCGCAAAGTCGCCATTGCGCTGGTGAGCTCTTACCTCGCCTTTCCATCCTTACTAGTATATTCAGAGGTTTAGCAAGCTAAACTACTAGAATACCTTTAGCGGTATATCTCTGTTGCACTTTCCTTAAAGTCGCCTTCACTGGGAGTTACCCAGCACCCTTGCCCTATGGAGCTCGGACTTTCCTCTCCACAATATTGCATGCAACATTGCGCAGCGATTGTCTGGCTTACTCGCATAATAATAATACCATAATATTAGCATAAATGCAAATGGTATTTTATACTATATAGTTTTATATGGATCCTGTGATTTTCGTGAAATTATAACTTCATTATCATACCCATCTTGTATCAATTGTTTTTTTAATTTTTCTCCAAATATTTGTAGCGGTGTCCACTCTGTTGCAAAATGCCCAGCATCAATTAACGCTATATGTTCTTCTTTTAGATCACTAACATGGTGATACTTAGTGTCCCCTGTAATAATGCAATCCGCACCTAATTTTATACTTTCATAAAAAAAATCTTCGCCACTGCCATTTATAATAGCAATAGTTTTTATTAAATCATTATGATCCCCTACATATCTTATAGCTTCTGTGTTAAATGTTTTTTTAACATTTTCACATAATTCACCTAAAATAATAGGCTGATCCAAGCACACTAATCTGCCAATACCTGAATGACTATCATCATAATTAAAGTTTTTTGATGGCTCTATAATCTTATAATTATTAAATCCTAATATCTCAGTAGCAATATCATTTAAACCACCGCAAGCAGAATCTAAATTTGTATGACTAGCATATACATTTATATCATTTTTAATTAGCTCAATAATTTTTCTACCTACTAAGGTATCCCTAGTAATAGTTTTAGGTTTCATGAAAAGAAGAGGATGATGATTTAATATAAAATTGCATCCATTATCCACAGCTTCTGAAATTACATCCATTGTGCAATCTAATGCAACTAAAATTTTTGTAACTGATGCATCACTGTCCCCAACCATTAGTCCAACATTATCATAATCTTCTTTTAGTGTAGCTGGGGCATAGTTTTCCATAATATCTTCAATAGTTCTTACTTTTAAAAACATTTTAAAAAACCCTTAAGTTTTTGTATAACATGATAGAGTTGCACTTTCCTATTTTTAGATAAAATTGTATCATCATTTAAACTATCATATACTTTTGAATATTTCAGTAATTTATACTCTATAAAACACTTCATAACTGCTTCTTTTTTATCTAATAATATTTTACTTATCTCATAATATATACTATCAAGTATTAGAGGTTTAGTATCATATTTCACCTTAATAATTTCATAAAACTTACCATCATCATTGCAAATTTCTTCATCAATGATATTATATCCAGCCACATACAAATACTCTCTTAAAACCTCTGCATTTTGAACTGGTTGAAGTATCATATATTTAAATTGTTTAACCACCTCTAAGTCAGCTTCTAAGATATCTCTTATTAAATTACCACCCATTCCTGCAATAATAGCTATCTCTGCCTCGCCCTTTTTAACTGTAGATAGTCCACTTCCCAGTCTACAACTAATTTGCGAACTAACGCCGCTTTCAGCAATATTATTTCTAGCCTTCTCAACGGGTCCTCTATTTATATCAGAGGCAATAGCACTTTTTATTACGTCATTCTTCACTAAATAGATAGGAACATACCCATGATCCGTTCCTACATCAATAACACTATCACATTTTTCTATCATACTTACAATTACATTTAATCTTATGCTAAGATCCATATTTCCCATCCTTATCTAAAGTTAATTAATATTTTAAACTGCATAATTAAAAATATCATGGCCACAATTAGTGACAAATATATAAATTTATATGCTGATTTTCTGTCATATTTTGCACTAAAATAGCTTGCATAATACATACAAAATAGCAATGCCATATTTAATACCCCGTAAATCATCTGGGTAAATGCAAATTGTTTGTCCGTCCCCATTTTTATTGGGTAGAAATTCGCATCAAAGTTTAAGGGCATACTATTAGGTATCATATGTTTTAAATATAATATAAATGGATTCAAGGTTAAAATTAACGTTAATATACTAACTATCATTAAAGGTATAATGAAATGCTTGTCTTTATGAAGGTTATAGCTATTATTTACTTTATATTTCCACTCTACTCTATTTACATTGTGATTTACTAGTGCTCCCTCAAATTTTTCATAATCTACAGGAGATACTGCATAATTCATATGCTGCGTTTTCAGATAAAAAACATTTTTATTATCTGTAACAAACATTCTAGATATGCCAATTTTATCAATAACAAATCTCCCCATAGCAAAGTTGCTAGCGGCTATACCATTAAGCTTAATCCCTTTAATTGTTCCACTTGACATAGTATATCCTTCAATTTCATTTAAGGGTATAATTACTTTTTTTAACGACCCAATAGCATAAATAGCAAAATTTTTGTCATCAATAGTGCATTTAAGTGATGAGTAAAGCAACATGAAGTATATTTGATATATATTTAATGACACTAATATAAGCTTTAACAGGCTAGCTACAATGTATGAATCGGTAAATTTTAATAATATTAAGATTAATATATTATATAGTGCAGTCATGAGTATAATATACCCTAGTCCGCGTCCTCCCTTAGATATATAACTATCCATTAAATCACCTTCTTAAGCTACATTATATCATATTTAAATCCATCTTGTAAATATTTACCCATAATTTTACATAAAGAAAAAAACACCTTAAATAAGGTGTTTAATCTAAATAATCTTTTAATTTTTTACTTCTACTTGGGTGTCTTAACTTACGTAGTGCTTTGGCTTCAATTTGCCTTATTCTCTCGCGAGTTACGTTAAATTCTTTTCCAACTTCCTCAAGAGTCCTTGCGCGTCCATCATCTAGTCCAAATCTTAATCTTAATACTTTTTCTTCCCTAGGAGTTAGGGTATCTAAAACATTGATTAATTGCTCTTTAAGCATTGTAAATGCTGCAGCTTCTGCCGGTGCTAGTGCATCATCATCTGGAATAAAATCACCTAAATGACTATCCTCTTCTTCGCCTATAGGTGTCTCAAGAGATACTGGTTCCTGTGCAATTTTCATTATTTCTCTAACTTTTGCCACAGGCATTTCCATTTTTTCAGCAACTTCATCTGGTTGAGGTTCCCGACCAAGTTCTTGAAGGAGTTGCCTTGAAACTCTAATAAGCTTATTTATAGTTTCAACCATATGCACAGGTATCCTTATTGTTCTCGCTTGGTCAGCTATGGCTCTAGTTATTGCTTGCCTAATCCACCAAGTAGCATAGGTACTAAACTTAAATCCTTTTCTATAGTCATATTTTTCTACAGCTTTTATTAACCCTAAATTACCTTCTTGAATAAGATCTAGGAATAGCATTCCCCGTCCAACATATCTCTTAGCTATACTAACCACTAGTCTTAAATTAGCCTCTGCTAGTCTTTTCTTCGCAACCAGATCGCCTTCTTCATTTCTTTTAGCAAGTTCAATTTCCTCAGCTGATGATAATAATGAAACTTTTCCAATTTCTTTTAAATACATTCTAACTGGGTCATCTATAGATATACCTTCAGGTATGCTAACATCAAGTTCTTCAGTTTCTGGTTCACTTTCAGCTTGAGCACCAGTACTAGGCGCCACTTCATTCATATCCCCAACAACATCTATTTCCATTGATTCTAAAACTTCATAAACCTTTTCTATTTGTTCTGGGCTTAGATCTATTTCATAAAGTTCATCCATTACTTCTTTATAAGTTAAGGATCCTTTTTTCTTACCTTTTTCAATAAGTTTCTTGACTATAGTCATTTTTGAGCTTTTATCCTTCATCATATTACCTCCTTTCTAAATACTATAATTGTTTTATATCTTTTTGCACGTCTATAAGTTTTTGGGCAAGTTTTATAGATTCTTCTAACAAACCTTTTGATTCATATTTTTTGATTTTATTCATAATTTCTTTTTTCGACTCCTCTAACTTGAATTTTTTTAGTTCTTTTATGCAGTCATTTATAAGTTTTTTATGATACTCTTCATCGCCATCAAATTCAATTTCCATAGTATTTATCCATTCTTTTGTACATTCTATATCATTACATCTAAACTCGATGTTTTTAATTTTTTCATCTTTTGCTAAATTTTTATATTCAACAATTAATTTATATATAATTTTATGACTTTCAAGTACTAATTGATCTATGGACAGGGTTTCTGTAATATAATCACAATTTTCCCCGCTTATAAACATGAACTTCAATAAATTTCTTTCAGCCTTAATATAAGCTGGTTCTAAATATAATTTTTGTCCAAAATCCTGTTGTATATTCATTTTTTGAGTTTTTTTTGAATTTTTGTCAATTTCTTCTCTTAATAAGTCATATATTGCTTGTTCTTTGATGCCTGTTTGTTCAGAAATCTTTTTTATATGAACATCTTTTTCAACAGGATCTAAATCTACAATAATTTCAGTTACCTTTTTAACATACTGTATTAGCATTTCACTATTCGAAAAATTTATTCCGTCACTTGCTCTTTTAATTCTATAATCTATTATAGGAAGAGCATCATCCACCAGTTTCTGAAAAGCCTGCTGTCCATTGTTTTTTATATATTCATCAGGATCCTTACCCTTTGGTACTATTAGCACTCTCAGATCAAAGCCTTCATTCCTTAATGTCTCTAGTCCCTTTAGTGTCGCTGCTTGACCTGCAAAATCAGCGTCATAGGAAATAATGACTTTATCTACATACTTTTTTAATAATTTTGCTTGATTAATAGTAAGTGCCGTACCAAGGGATGCAACGACATTTGAAAAACCATATTGATGAAGTGAAATACAATCCATATATCCCTCTACAATTATAATTGTTCGAGATTTATTATTTTTGATTACAAAATTCAATCCATAAAGATTATATCCTTTATGAAATAAGGTAGTCTCAGGTGAATTTAAATACTTTGGTTTTGAATCGTCTAAAACTCTTCCTCCAAATCCAATGACCTTCCCCTTATAATCAAACACAGGAAACATTATTCTATTTCTAAATCTATCATAATATGAACCTTTAGGACTTTTAATAATTAATCCTATATTTAGTAAATCGAGTTCAGAGTAACCTTTCTTTTTTAGGTATAATAACAAGCCATCCCATTTATCAATGGAAAACCCTAAACCAAATTTCTTCATAGTAGTTTCAGAGATTCCTCGGTTTACAAAATATGCTCCAGCTTTCTTATCCTTTCTTAAATTGTCATAAAAATACCTAGCAGCTTCTACATTAATATTGTACATTTTATTATATATGTCCTTTTGTACATTGTTTTCCTCATTGTCTATTTCTATACTAATGTTGGCTCGTTCAGCAAGGAGCCTTGCAGCATCAGGAAAAGTTACATTCCTCTCCTTCATAATATAACTAATTACATTCCCAGCTTCACCACACCCAAAACATTTATAAATTTGTTTGTCTTGAGATACAGTAAAAGAAGGACTCTTCTCATTATGAAAAGGACAAAGTCCAATGTAATTTCTTCCAGTTCTTTTAAGTTTAACACTTTCAGATATTACATCCACAATATCATTTTGTTCCTTTATTTTTCGGATGACATCTTCAGCAATCAATAATTTACTACCACCTTACTTATATAAATTCACAACGTATTCCTATTCGACAAAAAAGTGTATTATCCTTCTTTATATCCACTTTTTTTAATAATAATTATGCTTGCATATTATATATTCTTTATAAATTACAAATTTCCTTCAATATTTCTATTTTTTTATTTTTTTATTTTTAAATTCAGAATAAGTTCACTCTTATGGAAGTATTTACTGCTTTATTCTAATATTTTAATAAATAACAACTTTAGGGAGGTACAAATTATTAAAGAGCATTAAACAATAATCATCACTCATACCAGAAATATAATCTGCTACTCCTATATCTAATCCTTCCTCCTGAACTATACACTTGTAAAAGTCTGGCATTGCCTGTGGGTTGTTATAGTAGTATGTAAATACTTGCGTTACAACAAATTGAGCTTTTTGTCTTTCTTCCTTTAATATTTCTCCTTTATATATATTTTCAAACATAAAATTTCTTAAACCACCCAATGCACCTGATACGACTTCACTAAGTGATACCTCTATCTTATCCCTATCTAAGTTATTTAATGTATTAAAAATACAATCTCTAACTAAGGTATCTATTCGCTTGCCATGATTTGTGCCTAAAACTTCTAGGGCAGTCCTTGGTAACATTGACTCTTTTAATAATCCTGCTCTTATGGAATCATCTATATCATGATTAACATATGCGATTTTGTCGCTATACCTAACAACCTGACCTTCTAGTGTTTCAGCCTTTCCACTCTTTCTAGAAAAGCCACTATGATTGAGAATTCCATCTAGTACTTCCACGCTTAAATTAAGTCCAGCACCTAATTTTTCAATTTTTGTAAGCACTCTAATGCTATTTTCGTTGTGCCTAAACCCTCCTGGCAAAATATCATTAAGCACCTCTTCCCCATTATGAGCAAAGGGTACATGCCCTATATCATGCCCTAGCGCTATAGCTTCTATTAGATCTTCATTTAAACCTATACCTTTACCTATAGTTTTAGCTATTTGTGCAACCTCCAGGGTATGTGTAAGTCTTGTTCTATAGTGATCACTACTAGCCTTTATATATACTTGAGTTTTATGCTGCAGTCTCCTAAATGATTTACTATGTATTATCCTATCTCTATCTACCATATAGCAGGTTCTTACATCATCTAGCTCTTCTGATATTTTTCGTCCTTTTGAGTTTATAGATAAGGCCCCATAGGTCATAATTATATTACTTTCATTGGTTTCTATTCTTTGGCGAATGTTCATAAATTCCCTCCTGAACCGAAAACTATTTCTATAATTGCTTATATTATTTTTTTATACACCTTACTTAGTATTCTACAAATTAAATTAATTTCCCTTTTTTAATATTAAACGTATATTATATAAATTTTATTAATATCCTAATAATGTAATAATTTTTTAGGAGTGATATGATGCCCTCCACAGCTAAAAACATAAATAACATAGATTTATTATCTGAAGAAAACGTAAAAAAATACATCCTCCCTCAATATAACTTAACTAATGCTGATATATCGCAAATTAAATTTAAAGATACTGATAAACAAAGAGCTGTATATAAAGTGCAATACTTCGATGAATGCTATTGTTTAAAAAAAGTTTATTACAGCGTAAAGGATTTATTATTTGTATATTCAGCTATAGAATGGTTATATAGAAATGGTATCCATGTACCTCGAATCCTTAAGACAAAAACCAATAGCAGATATATAAACTACAATAATATGCTATTCATACTTACTCCCTGGGTAGATGGTATTAAATGTGACTACGATAATATAGATCATATACTAGCCTGTAGTAGCAATCTTGCAAATATGCATAAAGTAAGTATTAATTTCACCCCTATATGTGGTAGCAACATAAAGGAAGGCTACGGGACCTTAGGCACTTCAATGTATAAGCACTATGAAAGCCTTCTTAATTTCTCTAATTTAGCTTATAAATATGATGATGCTTTTTCGAGACTATATCTTGAGCATTTTGATTCGAGTAATAAGCTGGCTCAATGTTCTACCCACATTGCTTATGGTATGAACCAGGATAATCTTACAAAATCATTGTGTCATCTTGACTATGTTAATAAAAATATTATATTTGATACTAATAATGAAATATGGGTAATAGATTTTGATAAATGTAGAAATGATTATTGCGCCCATGATATTTCCTACTGTTTAAGGCGACTTCTAAAAAGAGACAGCACAAAATGGGATTTAGAGCTCGCAATAAGCTTTTTAGAATTATATGATAAAATTCTAACTTTAACCTTGGATGATTATAAATATATTCTTGTATATTTAGCCTTTCCCCAAAGGTATTGGAAAATATCAAGAGATTATTATGGTAATATTAATAAATGCAATAAAAAAGCTTTCTTAAATCTACTAAATAATTCAACTAACAAAAATGAATATCAATTAGATTTTGCTTTCGGGCTTAAAGCTTATATGGAAAATAAATTTAAAACAATTTTATAATTTATTCATAAGTAAAAAGCCACTGCAAAGCAGCGGCTTTTTGAGATAAATCTATTAACTACATCTTGGTGAAGACACTATTTTTTTCTTGGGTTATTTACTTCAGCTTGTGCAGCTATCATAAAAGACCAACCACTATATTTTACTATTATGGAACACTCTTGTAGCCATTGATATTATTAACTACTCCAATTTGTTAAAATCATTGCTATTCTTCTACAAGGTTTGTTTTAATATATTCAACAGCATTGTTACCTGCCATTCTACCACTATTTACAGCAAATCCTAGAGAATTGCCTGGTAAAACAAATACGTAGTCAGGGTTACAAATTGAATTTGCATCAGTTCCTGCGGCATATAATCCTGAAATAACTTTAAAATCATCGGTTACTACTTCTGTCATATCATTAATCTTAATTCCACCCAAACTTCCATATGCACTTGGTGCAAATTTTAAAGCGTAGAATTTCGAACCATCAATAGGAATCATATATTTATGATTTTTGCCAAAGTCCTTGTCTCCTGTTTTGCATGCTTCGTTGTAACTTTCCAACGTGGCTTTTAATCCCTCTTTATCAATACTTGTTTTTTTAGCCAATTCTTCAATTGAATCAGCAATAAATAAAACGTCACTTCCGTTTTTAATTGCTTCTTCCATTTCGTGATTAAAGTATGACATATCCATAGAAGATGTTACCACATTAATTAAATCTAAGCCATTCTCTTCATATTTTTTAATTAATTTATCATCAATAATTGAGAATGCAACACGGTTTTTCTGACGTGAAATAGCATTTACTGAAAATACTGGATTCTCAACAACTTCTTCATTGTAAAACCGTTTTCCATCTAAATTAACGAAAACATTAGGCTGACGGAAAGGCAGTTCTATTGGTGCATACCCTCCTGTATTTGGAGCAAAGAATACAAGTTCCATGTCCATATAATCTTTAGCTGCACCTGCATCCCATGCCATTTGAATTCCATCTCCAGTTAATCCTGGGATACGATATGAGAATAAGTCTTTTCCCCATTCATATGCAGTGTATTTCTTAATGAACTCTGGGCTATCTCCAAAACCACCTGTAGAAATAATAACTGCTCCAGCATAAACTTCTAATTCACCATCTTTATCATTAGCTGTTACACCAATAACTTCTCCCTCTTCTTTAATAAGACCCTTTACAGGTGTCTCTAATAATATTTTAACACCTAATTCGTCTGCTCTTTCTGTCATTGCTTTAATCATTGTAGCAGCTGCACGGAGTCCTGGATTTCCAGTTTTAGGCTTAACAATATGCCAAGTTGCTTCTGAGCCTGGAAAATATTTTGATGGTAATGCGAATTCCACGCCCATTTCCTGTAACCATTCAATTGTATCTGCTGACTGATCAATATATTTCTTAACTAATTTTGCATCTGATCTCCAGTGTGTATAGTCCATAAATTTTTCGAATGCTTCTTCTCTTGTAAGACCAATTAATCTTTCTTTTTGAAGTTTTGTTTCAACCCCAAGCAATCCCATTGCCATATTGGCACATCCACCTGTAGAATTGGCTTTTTCAAGCATCATTACCTGTGCACCATTTTCAGCTGCAGTAATTGCCGCTGCAAGTCCTGATGCTCCTCCTCCAATTACAACCACGTCTGTCTCAAATTCTCTCATGTTAATTTCCTCCTTTTATGTTATAAGTATTTATATTTATATTATTCACTTTTTCTACGTCTTTTGCGAGCCATCAATCCACCGCCATTTTCTATCTGCTTCTCAAAGCTTCCCACTGCAATCGGTTCAGATGGAACCTTAAGTACTACTGCTCCTGCTTTTTGAATTGCGAATGCTTCACATACTGTTACGCAATCTCCACATCTGTCACAAAGAGATGACCCAATCACATGAATTAAATCTTTGCCACCAGCAATTACTTTTTTAGGACACTTGTCTACACATTTACCACAGCCGTTACATTTTTCTGGTGCAACATAGTAACTGAAAAACTTCTTACATACTAAAGTATCGCATCTTTTTCTTTTTATATGTTTTTCAAATTGTTCCTGCTCATCTTCTATTATCTTTTTAGTGATTTTTCCAACTTCTTTACCATAATTACAGCAGGAACCTATGATTAAATCCTCTGACACTTCGGTTATAACTTCGATATCTCCATTGCGTCCAGTACCTTGGGTAATTCCTTCTGCCATTACATTAATCTGCAATATCCCCTCTCTGCAGATTACACATTCTCCACAGCTTGTACGTCTTATACTATCAGTAAATGCTCTCATCTTGTCAACAGGACATAGATTTTCTGCCTCTTGATTATATGCCTGAGTTACAAAATCCTTGATTTCTTCCACAGATGTTTGTTTCCATAATTTTCTTTCACGTAATGTCATACTTTTTCACCTCCTTTTATTTAACCTTGTACTGAGCCCATAATTTTGGTCTTGTAATCTGTGTACGCAAATCACACTGCAAGCATCTGTTTGCTTCCCTACAAGCTGAAGATTCACTTAAACAATGATTTACCTCTTTGAAGTTTTGAATACGGCTTTCAATAGCTTCACATCCATTTTTTTCTCTTTCAAGATATAAAAATTTTTCATCTTTACCAATGTATGGATCAAGCACAACATCTTCTGTTAATTTATCCTCAATTATTCCATCTCCACCCAATGCAACATCTATAGCAGACGCTGCTCTACGTCCAGCTGCAATTGCTCTAATTACAGAATTGGTTCCATATACTACATCGCCAACCGCAAACATATCACTGTCACTTATCTTCATTTCATCTTCAGTTACAATTGAATTGCCCCGTCCAGTAGGAACATTCCATCCTTCTGGTATTTCTGGTCTTTGTCCTATAGCAAAGATAACTGTATCTGCTGGTATAACATATTCTGAATCCGGTGCTATTTGAAGCTGCAATCTTTTATTTTCATCAAAACTAAATGATTCTACCTCCTGACACTTCACTCCTGACGCAGTAGTCCCGTCATTTTCAATATCCATAAATGTTCTGGAATTAAGGATTGTAATTCCTTCTTCTGTTCCTTCTTCTATTTCATCAGCACTTGCAGTCATATCCTCTCTGCTTTCAAGACAAGCAATTGTGACATCTTTTGCGCCTAATCGTTTTGCTACTCTTGCACAGTCAAATGCTACATTACCGCCGCCTAGAACTACTACTTTTTCTCCTAGGGGTACTGGCTTTTGAAGTGAAACTTTCTTTAGAAAATCTATATTTTCATAAACATTTTCACAATTAGCTCCGTCGATTGCTAAACGTATACCTTTTCCAGCGCCAATTGCTATTAAAATTTTGTCAAAGCCTTTAGCTTTTAAATCCTCAAGTGAAGACACATATGCATTAGTTACTATTTTAACTCCAATACTTTCTATCTCTGCGATTTCTGCCTTAACTGCTTTTCTTGGAAGACGATATTCTGGAATACCAGTTAATAACATTCCTCCAGCTACTGATGATTTTTCAAACACTGTAACCTCATGTCCGCATTTTGCAAGATTATATGCTGCTGTTAAACCTGCAGGTCCGCTACCTACAACTGCAACTCTTTTATTTGTTTTAGATTTAAAAGTAACTTTATCACGCCATAATCCCTGATCATGTTCAGCTGCAAATTTCTTTAATTCCCTGATTGATAAGGAATTATTGATTTCTTTTCTCCTACATGCATTTTCACAAAAGGCCATGCAAACATATCCCAATGAGTGAGGGAATGGTGCTTTTTCACGAATAACTGCAATAGCAGCCTGGTATTTTTCTTCTTTAATATATCTAATATATTTGGGAACATCAATATTTGCTGGGCATTCTGCCTTACATGGAACAAGACCAAGTTCACGATTGAAATTCTGTTTAAATACTCCCTCTTTATCCTGCAATGCTCCTGTAGGACAGACTTCTACGCAAGCTCCACAAAAACGGCAATTCTCTTTTGTTAGAGAATTGTGATTGCGAATGTCAACCATGATTCTATCATCTTCTGTCACTTCGTAATCTAGAACGTTGACCCCTCTAACTTCTTTACAAACTCGTACACAACGTCCACAGGACACACACCTATTCATGTCTCGTACAATAAGTGGGTTACATGTATTCACTGGTACACTATTTAATGTTCTTTTCAAACGAGAGGTACTTACTCCCAAGTATTGAATCAATGACTGTAATTCACATTTTAAATATTTCGAGCAAGTAGTACAATCATCAACATGATTAGCCAACATTAATTCCATTGATAGCCTTCTCATTGCATTTAACTTCTCTGTTTTTGTATGTATTACTATTCCATCTTCTACCTTAGTAGTACAAGCTGTCTTGATTTCGTCACATCCTTCTATTTCTACAACGCACAATCTACATGCGCCAATATCTGGCAAATCTGGATGATGACATAAATGAGGAATATACATGTCTGCTTCCAACGCTGCATTCAAAACGCTTTTATCTGATTCTACTTCTAAAGTATAGCCGTCAATTGTAATCGATACCATTTTCATTATTTACACTCCATTCCCATAATCTTTTCACTAAGTTATTTTATCTGCTTCCCTTAGGGAAGAATTAATACCTTTTTAAATATTTCTTCAACCCACTTGACTATTTTTTAACTATTAATTTATAATACAACTATAATCTTTGCCCTAAGGGCAAGGTCAATAGGGAAGTGTTAAAAAAATGACAAAATTATATTCTATCGGTGAAGTGTCTCGCATTTTGAATATACCACCAAAAGCATTGCGCCATTATGATGAGATAAATTTAATAAAACCTTCTTATATAGACGTAGATACAAGATATCGCTATTACAACTATGAGCAATTTTTTATCATTGATATCATCCGCTATTTAAACAAAATACTTTATGTTCCATTAGGAGATGTAAAAAAATTAATAGATGAGAATAAAGAAAATGACAAATTATTAACTCTTTTAGAGTCGCATAAAGAACAATTGGATAAAAAAATAGCCGAACTTAAATACTCTAAAAGAATCACAGATGGTTTGATAGCTGATATTAAATATCGAGAGAAGTATCCAGAAAAAAATGAAATATATGAACAGTATCTCATGAATCGTAATTTTTATTATATCAAACTAGATATTTCCATTTATGATATAGATAAGTACGTAAATCGAAATACTATTGATACCATCAATATAGATAATAGTGAGAACAACGTAATGTGTTCTATTTATTCCTTATCTAAATATGAAAAAACACAAAAGCTTCAGGTAAAAGGGTTTGGTATATTTTCCGACAAAAAAATCCCTGGATTAAAATCAAAAATCCTCCCTGAAGGCCGTTACATTACCAAACGGTTCCTTTATTCCGAAGAAAATTGTTCAGCCGCTCTGCGTGATTTGCTAAGATATGCACATACCACTAATATAAAACTTGATGATACAGTTTATTTAGTATCAAAAATGATCAACGTATCTGCTTCTTCAAAATACGATTATTACATGGACTTACAAATAATGCATCTTATATAAATCAATTGAACGAAAACCATAAGATACTTAATATGAAAAATGTTTTTTCACTGTTAACAGTTTAGGCTATTACAGTATTCCACAGAAATACATAGGAAATAACTATACTGTTATTGCATATTTATTACAAGTACGAAGTAATATTTAATTATATAAATAATACAACATATCATTTTGTATAAAAAACAGGGTATTGGAACTTAAAATTAAGTTCCAATACCCTATTCTTTTTATAGTGATAGCCTCAAATACCCATTATATAAAACTTTTTAAGCTATGCTTACACTATTTTTTTCTTGGATTATTTACTTCAGCTTGTGCTAGTGCAACCATAATAGACCAACCTCTATTTTTCACTATTATGGAACACTTCATGTAATTCAATACAAATCTAAAATTTTCCTTTCTAAATTATATATGCACTTTTTGTTTCGATTATGTTCTATGATAGTGTTGAATAAGAGATTATATTGAAGAGCTTGACCATCCCTTTTGTCATCTGCTTATTTGCAAGTTGCTGTTTTCTTCCATTCCCTTATGATATCGTACCTTCTAATATGGTGGCTCAGATTGATTTTTTACTTATATGTTAAAATTTAAGACATTGGCCATGACCAGTAGCCACAAATTTAGGATTTAATTGCGCTAAAGTCTGCTGAAGCTGTGCTCTTTGCTGAGGGTGCGGTACTTGCTGTGGTGTAATATTCTCTATTTCTGTTTGCCAATTACCTTCTATTACTGTACTGTGTGCATTTCCAAAGCGGAATACTAAATCACTGCTGAAGAATATTCCACGCTTGTTTTCCATGAGCAATAATCCTTCCCAAAGATGCATTTCAGATGGGTAATTGATGAATTCAAGCTCATAGCTATTAGAAATCAGTTTTTCTCCTGGTCTTTTAATTATTATATCATTTGTAATACCAAAGCCGCTTAGCTGTCTTGCTGTAACTTCCGAACAGATTGGCTTGACTTCAGGAAAATGCTTTAATATTAGTGACAGACCTCCACATTCATCTGATTCGAAGTGTGAAATAAAAATATACCTTAGTGTTCTACCAGCAAGAACATCTTTCAGCTGAGGAACCAAAGCTTCCGCCTGCTGTACACTGCCTGTATGAACCAATATAGATTCATCAGCTAATAAAAGATACTGATGAAAAGTAAGATCTATAGGTGGTACGTAAGAACTAAATTGATGTAAATCTTCATAAATACTTGACATTTATTTACCTCCTCCTGATAATTAGAATACAAATTTAAAATTTATTATTATTTTGTACAAATAATACATAGGTATTGATAACGTATATAGTTTTATTCTTCAACAACAGGAATCAAAAAAGCGCTAACATACAGATTTCTATCTGAGCGTAAAGCATGCATTTCTCCCGCAGGAACAATAAAAGCTTTACCTATTGTCAATTCCACTTCTCTATCCTCCAGCACACCAAAACCGTCACCTTTGATGCAGTAGAAAATTTCATCATGCTTTGGATGTTTGTGCAAAGCTACCTTCTTATCCGCAGGAATGTGATATACATTAGTTACAATGGATTTCTTAATGTTTTCTAAATTCATTTTTATTTCTCCTTTAATTGAAATTTTGATTTTAAAAATGATATTTTATTATATTTAAATCTAATGCTATGTTTAAGCTGCCCGTTGCATATGATTGTCTATGCTATTAATATTTCTATGACATAGAGTATAATAGCACAGTGTTGAAATCAATACGATTAAAGCAGATATAAAGTACATTAAATGGTAGTTTGTATGAGCTGCTATCATGCCAAGGATAAAGGCTCCTAGACCCATACCTGTATCATAGATTAAAAAGTATGTTGAAGTTGCAACCCCACTGCGGTTTCCAGGACATAGACTTACTGCCATAGTCTGAAAGGACGAGAAAAGCGTTCCATTGCCTACTCCGATAATTGCACCACTGGCCAGAAACATAAATGGCCCTTTTGCCAGTGCTAAACTAATAATCCCTACTATAAGAATGAAAAATGCCGGATAAATAACTGTATTCGCCCCGGAGCGATCGAATAATTTTAACACAAAAGGCCTAGATAATATAAGCATTATAGCATAACTTACAAAAAAGTAGGCAGCGACCTCTGAAGCCCCAATCTGTTTTGCATATATTGAAGAAAAAGTAGATATTCCTGCATAAGCAAAAGATACAAATGAACCAGCAATGGCTATTGACGCAACATTCGGTTCAAAATATCTTTTCAGACCCTGGTATTCCTGTACTATAACCTTTCCCTTTACTAATGTTTTAGGAATACGAACGATATTTCCAAATAAAAAAGATAATACAGCAAATATTGCAGTGGTGATAAAGAATAGTTTAAAGCTACCGTGTGCTATCATAGTAAGTCCTAGAAAAGGACCAATTACCATTGCCAAGTTCATAAAAGTAACGAAATACCCAAGCCCCTCTCCTCTGCGTTTTTCAGAAACGAGATCCGTAATAACAGTACAAAGTGCAGTATTGGCTAAGGCAAAACCAATACCATGGATAAATCGTAATATTAACAAACTAGAAAGATTCTTTACTTCAATATACATGATGCTGGCCACTAAAAACAAGGAAAGGCCTATGAGCAGCATTTTCTTTCTTCCGAGTTCATCTACCCATTTTCCGGCGAAGGGCCTGAATATCACAGACCCAATCAGAAACATGGTCGTAGCAAGACCTGCCTGCTGACCACTTCCACCCAATCCGTTGGTAACAAATAAAGGAAGTACTGCCATTTGAGAGTAAAATATCATAAATAAGAAAAAGCTGCTGATACAAATATATATATATTCCTTACTCCATACCCCATGTTCTTTCATATTTATTCCTCCATTTCATTATTGGCACTAACGTTGTTATGTGCGTTTATATTTTCAGCTATTTCTTCTAGTACTTCTTTCCATAAAGTTATTCTCTCCTCAGACAAACCTTTAAATACGCTTTCCATAATCTCTGATTCTATTAGAATTATTTTTTCATTCATTTCTTTTCCGCTTTCTGTTAGATACGCTAGAAATGATCTCCTATCTTCCTTATTGGGTCCCCTTCTTACAAGTTTCTTTTTCGCCAGTTGATCCAATAACCTGGTTATATTTGTCTGATCTTTCACCATTCGTATAGATAATTCCTTTTGACTTATGCCTTCCTGTTCTCCCAACCTTCGAATGACTCCCGCCTGCTCCGGTGTTAAATCGTAGGGTTTAAAAAAACTCATTGCAAACTGATTTAATTTTCGAGAAGCATTATTAAAGATAAATCCTATGTAATCATTAAGTTGCATTTTAACTCTCCTTTCTAAAAGTACTTGCTATAGCAATTATAATCACTGCATGTATATTTGTCAAGCAGTAGTAAAGCTTAGAACTTGCAGAGTTTTCACTATTACTCTTTTTAGTTGTAGATTTGAATTTTAATCTTTCAAATAATTTATTTAGCATTCCTTTATCCTATATTTTTGTGTAAAATAAGAAAGGGAGAAGCCACCTAGCAAAGTTTCTTCTCCAAATCTAAATAGAACTAAAAATAGCTCACAACCAAGTGGATTTTCTTAATGTTAAAGTTTCACAATATCTTACCCTCCCCGATTTATATTGCTGGGTTTAACTAATTAATTTATGCTATTTTTCACCCATGATTTTGTACCAAAATACAAAAAATCAAAAAAATAGGGTATTGACCTTAAGGCCAATACCCAAACTTTATTTTCTCTAAACCTTCATGTTATAAGGCTTTACGAGCTATCTTATACTATTTATTTTATTTTTTACTTGGTCTTGGATTATTAACTTCAGCTTGTGCAGCTGCAAGTCTTGCAACTGGAACTCTGAATGGTGAACATGATACATAATCAAGTCCAACATTGTGACAGAATTCAACAGAAGATGGGTCTCCACCGTGTTCTCCGCATATTCCAAGTTTTATATTAGGTCTAGCCTGGCGTCCAAGTTCAACAGCCATTTTAATAAGTTTGCCTACGCCTACTTGATCTAATTTTTGGAATGGATCAAATTCGTAAACTTTCTTTTCATAATAGTGTTTTAAGAAGGTTGCTGCATCATCTCTTGAGAATCCAAAAGTCATTTGTGTTAAATCATTTGTTCCAAATGAGAAGAATTCAGCTTCTTTTGCTATTTCATCAGCAGTAAGAGCTGCTCTTGGTATTTCAATCATTGTACCAACCATGTATTTTAAATCACTGCCCTTTTCAGCTATGATTTCATCAGCTACTCTTACTACTATATCTTTAACATATTTTAATTCTCTAACTTCTCCAATTAGAGGAATCATTATTTCCGGAACAATATTGTATCCTTTTCTATTCTTAACATCTATAGCAGCTTCAATAACCGCTCTAGTTTGCATTTCAGCTATCTCTGGATAAGATACTGCAAGTCTGCATCCTCTATGTCCCATCATTGGATTGAATTCATGTAATGATTCAACCGTAGCTTTTAGCTCATCAAAAGTTATTCCCATATCAATGGCTAATTCTTTTATATCCTCATCATCATGTGGTAAGAATTCATGTAGTGGTGGATCTAAGAATCTTATTGTAGCTGGTCTTTCAGCAAGTTCTTCATAGATTCCTATAAAGTCTTTTCTTTGCATTGGTAATAATTTTGCAAGAGCCACTCTTCTTTTCGCTTCGTCTTTAGCAACAATCATTTCTCTTATGCCCATTATTCTATCAGCATCAAAGAACATATGCTCTGTTCTGCATAATCCTATGCCTTCAGCTCCATATTTAACTGCTTGCGCTGTATCTTTTGGAGTATCTGCATTAGTTCTAACTTTAAGACTTCTTATCTCGTCAGCCCAGCCCATAAATGTTTCAAAGTAACCGCTTATTTCAGGTTCAACTGTTTTAATTACTCCAGCATATACATTTCCTGTACTTCCGTCCATTGAAATAAAGTCACCTTCATTATATGTTAGTTCACCTATTTTGAAAGTTTTCTCTTTTTCATTAACTTTTATATCTCCACAACCAGCAACACAACAAGTTCCCATTCCTCTTGCAACAACCGCAGCATGAGAAGTCATTCCGCCTCTTACTGTTAAGATACCTTCAGAGGCAATCATGCCTTCAATATCTTCTGGTGAAGTTTCAAGCCTTACAAGGACAACTTTTTCTCCAGCTTCGTGCCTAGTTTTTGCATCTTCTGCAGTAAAGCAAACTTTTCCACAAGCAGCTCCAGGAGATGCTGGCAGACCTTTGGCAATTACTGTAGAGTTCTTTAAATCTTCTACATCAAAGTTAGGATGAAGCAATGTATCTAGTTGTTTTGGGTCAACCTTCATCATAGCTTGCTCTTTTGTTAACATTCCATCTTCAACTAGTTCCACAGCAATTTTTAATGCAGCTTGTGCAGTTCTCTTGCCGTTTCTTGTTTGTAGGAAGTATAATTTCCCATCTTCAATTGTAAACTCCATGTCCTGCATATCTTTATAGTGAGTTTCAAGAGTATTAACAATAGCCATGAATTCGCCATATACTTTTGGCATATCTTTATGAAGTTGTGATATATCTTGAGGCGTTCTTATCCCTGCAACAACGTCTTCGCCTTGTGCGTTCATTAAGTACTCAGCATAAATTCCTTTTTCTCCAGTAGATGGGTTTCTTGAGAATGCAACTCCAGTTCCTGATGTTTCTCCCTTGTTACCAAATACCATTTCTTGAACACTTACTGCTGTTCCCCAATTTCCTGGAATGTCATTGAGTCTTCTATACACGTTAGCACGAGGATTATCCCATGATCTAAATACTGCTGTAATAGACTCAATTAATTGACTTGTTGGGTCACTTGGGAATTCTTCACCTTTATCTTCTTTATAGAATTCTTTAAATTGTATAACTAATTTTTTTAAATCATTAGCATCCAGTTCAGTATCGAATTTTACGCCTTTTGCTTCCTTCATAATATCCATAATGTTTTCAAAGTTTCTTTTTTCGACGCCCATAACAACGTCAGCAAACATTTGAATAAATCTTCTGTAAGAGTCATACGCAAATCTTGGGTTATTTGTTAGCTTTGCCATAACTTCTACTGTTTCATCATTTAATCCAAGATTTAAAATTGTATCCATCATACCAGGCATTGATGCTCTTGCTCCAGATCTAACTGATACAAGCAATGGATTTTCTAAACTTCCAAATTTCTTTCCAGTAATTTTTTCAAGATCAGCCATTTTAGAATGTATCTCATTAACAATCTCAGATGCAATTAATTGGCCATCTTCATAATATTTATTACAAGCTTCAGTTGTTACTGTGAATCCCTGTGGTACTGGAATTCCAAGGGTGGTCATCTCTGCAAGGTTTGCACCTTTTCCGCCTAGAAGATTTTTCATTGAAGCATTACCTTCGCTAAAAAGGTAAACATATTTTTTATTTTCCATTCCATACAACCCCTTCGATTATAAATTATATATGATAATGGGTATAAAGTGTCCAACCTAGAACAAACAGTACCCACTTTCACTCACTTTAGTTATTTAGCCATTTTCACCCATTTTCACAAATAATTTTGTAATATTAGTTTTGGATATTTTACCCATAACTTGAAATGTTTCTTTCCCACTTTCGAATTTCCTTTCTACCACAGGTAGACTGTCTACTTCGTGTTCTATAATCTTTTGTGCGGCTAAATAAATACTATCTTCTTTTTCAACAAACACTATATTGGGCATTCTAGTCATTATAATCCCTACAGGTACTTTGTGCATATCTGTACCACCCATAGCCATTTTAAGAAAGTCTTTTCTTGATACTGCCCCTACTAAATTGCCATTATTATGTATAAATAAAGTGCCAACATCATTCAAAAACAAATGTACTATAGCATCGTAAACCATTGTTTCTTCTGTTGCCATTATAGGTTTTGACATTACATCTTTAACTTTAATATTTCTTATATAATCATAAACTAAACTATAAGAGGGTTTCTTTGAATAAATATATCCTACCTTAGGCCTTGCGTCTAAAATACCTGTCATTGTGAGTATTGCCAAATCTGGCCTTAGTGCAGCCCTTGTTACTCCTAGCTTATTCGCTAAACGTTCACTAGTAATAGGTGGATTTTCTTTAACTAATCTTATAATCTCTTCTTGTCTTGGTGTTAGTTTTATTTTTCCCACCCTCTTTCTATTTTAACTTACTAAACATGATATATAATTTCTATTTTTGATATATTTGTTATATTTCCAATATTAGAAATACAAACGATTGCATAACGTATTATTATACTAGAATTTTACATACCATTTGTAACATTGTACCACATTTTTAATATATATTGTAGGGTTTTTTTATGATTTTTTGTTTAAAAAAATAAAATATTCCCATATTATTAATTTCTTATTAGCGATATTAAGGTAAAGTTATACAAATAGTTAAATTTTCCATTCTATAAAGCCAGCAATTGTCGATTGCTGGCTTTATAGAATGGAAAATCATTTTGATAGAGGTAGTTAAAAAGTGAAATTTTAAAATAAAATCATTATTTTTATTCCTTTTCCTCTGTTTTTTCCTCTTCTTTTACTTCTTCTTTGTTCTTATCAAATTTTACAGTATATTGGTATACATTTTCATTGCTATCATCTTTACTGCTTTTAGTAAAAGTATCTTTTTTGTCATTAAATTTTTCTTTTACGTCTTCACTCATATCGTTCATTTTACTTTTTACGTCTTCAACTGTATTTTTAATAATAGTATTAACTACTTCTATAGAACCATCTGCTTTAGTTATTTCAATAGTAACTTTGGTAAGTACTGCTGTTAATATTCCTATACCAATTAGCGCAGGCATAATATAGAGACTAATTAGACCTGCTGCAATACCAGCATTAACAGGTATGTCTACAACTACAGTTTCATCTTTTTTTATTTTTATTCTTGTAACATTTCCTTTTCGTACAATATCTTTTATTGTTGCTACAAGTTCATCCTTAGTAGAATACATTTCTTCCATATTAAATTTATTAACCCTTTTTTGCTTTGCTTCAATATAAATGAGTGCGTTAACTACGTCACTATCACATTCCTCTAATGCTTCCTTAGCCTCAGTATATGATACTCCTGTTCTCTCTTTTATTATGTCAATTTTTTCTAGTGTAATTTCTGACATTAAAATCATCCTCCTTATAATTTTTCTTGGTTAACAAATTTTTACTAGTTGTTATATTCTCTTAAATAATCAAACATTTCTAGACTCTTTGGTTTTCGTGCATAATTTTGAGAAATGATAATAGATAAAATTTTATATAACTCAAGCTTTGATTCTTTAGACACAACTATTCTATTAATCTTATCCATACCGAAATTATTTAAGAATTTTAATGTATTATATGTAGGGTTTGAAATATATATACTATTTACCTTTTCACAATCTTTACAAATAGGACCATAAGATTGTAAATCAATATTATTAGATATTGTTATTTTTTTTCTACATCTAACACATTGTTCAAAATCCAACCCATAACCTGTTGCCTTTAAAAGTTTTGTTTCAAACGCTCTTGCTAATATTTCTATATCCATAACGTCATTTTTTATAAAATAAAAGGCACTAACAAGATCTTTAAAAAGTTCACTATTAACATCTTCATTTTCCATGGATATATCAATTAACTCGTTAAAATACGAGGCATAAGTAATTGTGTCCAGGTTCCTTAACAATTGCTGAAAAGAATCTATAATTGTAACTTCATTTATTGTATATAAATTTTTACCTTTAAAAAGCACAAATTCGGCATAGCAGCAAGGTAATGTGGAGGACACATATTTACTTTTATTTTTCCTGGCACCCTTTGCTATGGCTGTTATTTTACCAAAATCCTCAGTAAAAAGCCAAACTAGCTTATCAGCTTCTTTAAACTCTTGTGTTTTTATGACAATAGCTCTAGTTTTTAAAATTGCCATAAAATCATCCCCTACTTATATCCCAATTCTTTCAAAATACTTGAAGTATCTCTCCATTCTTTTTTTACCTTTACCCATAATCTTAGGTTTACTTTTTCCCCTAAAAATTTCATTATATCTTGCCTTGCATAAGTAGAAATTTGTTTAAGTGTTTTTCCACCTTTTCCAATTATTATCCCCTTATGAGAATCTTTTTCACAAAGCATATTAGCTTCAATATGATACATGTTCCTTTCATCTCGTTTCATAGAAATAATTTCTATTGCTATTCCATGAGGTACTTCTTGGGACAATAGTTTCAAAGCCTTTTCTCTTATGATTTCAGTTATAATAAATCTTTCCTGTTGGTCTGTAATCATATCCTCTGGGTAATAAAGCGGTCCTTCTGGAATGTTCTCCACTACAAGTTTAGTAACTATGTCAACATTCTTACCTTTTATAGCAGCTATAGGTATTATTTCTTTAAAGTTAAAATACTCCGAATAACTCTGAACAGTTTTAGCTACCCTCTCTTGGGTATTCTCATCAATCTTATTGACTAATAAAAACACTGGGATATTACTGTCTTTTAATTGTTCAAGAATGTGCATATCACCTTTGTCAACTTCATCCCCAGGTGTAGTTATAAATAATATTACATCTACTTCACTGGTAGATTGTTGCGCCACTTTAACCATATATTCCCCTAGTTTATGTCTAGGTTTATGCATCCCTGGAGTATCTACAAATATTATTTGAGAATCTTTAGTTGTTAAAATAGTTTGTATATTATTTCTTGTAGTTTGGGGTCTATTAGACACAATTGATAATTTTTCCCCCATAATAAAATTTATTAATGTAGATTTACCTACATTAGGTCTTCCGATAATAGTTACGAATCCCGATTTAAACATATTTCCTCCTTCTGGTTATCTTAAGTAGATAGTATTTAGCAATCTCTTTCTATCTTACTTTAATAAATCTTCTTTAGTAAATGCGCCTGGTAATATTTCTTCCATATTCTTTATTATATAATCATCTTCACTTTTCACTAATATAATATCTATATCTTTTGTGGCAAATTCTACTATGACTTGTCTGCAAATACCACATGGATAGGTATGGGTTGACATATCTCCAACTATTGCTATAGCTTTAATTTTTTTATGTCCTTCCGATACAGCTTTAAAAATTGCAGTTCTTTCGGCACAATTAGTAGCACCATAAGAAGCATTTTCTATGTTGCATCCAGTATATATTGAGTCATCTTCCGTAATAACTGCTGCACCTACTTTAAATTTTGAATAAGGCACATAAGCATTTTCTCTAGCATCTATTGCAATTTTAGCTAACTTTTTATAATCCATTAATACACCCCTACACAATTAATTTAAGGCTCATGATAATAAATAACAATTAAAAATCACGTATACCAATTATATCATTAAATATTAGTATTTCAATAATATTATATATTATATTTTATTGGACTGAGTTGAACTACACATTATCCTAAAACTTTAAATAATAGCAAGGTTAATAGTGTCCCAAAAATGCCGCCAAAAATAACTTCTAAAATAGAATGAATTTGTGAATCAACTCTACTTTGTGCCACTATTGCAGCTAGCAAATAAGATAATACCATAATAAGTGGTTCCGTAGTTAATAAGGTTATTGCTGTGGCTACTGAAAAAGCTATGGTACTGTGACCACTTGGCATTCCTCCTCTAAATGGAGTTCCCTCATCATAAATTGATTTAACTACTACTGCAGCAATACAAACTATAACTAGTATAAAAAATATCATGTCAGGATTAGATTTTTTAAGCTTTGCCATCATTGTTTTATTAAAAGGGGTTAATCTATCCCAGAAGATAACATAGCCTACAAGGACTGCATTTATAGCAGTCACTAGCACTGCGCCTGCAGCAACATTCTTAGCAATCTTGGCTAAGGGGTGATAAAAATTTGTGGTAGCATCTATTGCACATTCTACTGCAGTGTTTATCATTTCAGCCACTATAACCAAGGTTATAGTCATGGTTATAATCAAAAGCTCTATCCTTGATAAGTCATAAAAAAAAGTGGCAGACAGCACTATTATTGTAGCTATCATATGTATCTTCATATTTCTTTGTGTTCTAATGGAATATATAATCCCCTCAATAGCGTAATTAAAACTATCAACCAATTTTTTAACTTTCATACTCAACCGCCTTTGAAAATATTGTAAGTAACCCAATTCTATTTAAATAATTATTAATATAATTTATCTAGATATCTTAAAATCACTCAATATTTCTTCTTCTCTTTTCCTCATAATTTTTTTCTCTGCCACCTCCATGTGATCATATCCTAACAGATGTAAAATTGAATGCACTGTAAGGTATGCACATTCGCGAATAAAGGAATGGCCAAATTCTTCACTCTGATGCCATGCTTTTTCTAGTGATAATGCAACATCCCCAATTACTAACCTTTCATCATTTAGATCACTTTGGTCAAATTTATAATTTATATACTCATCTTTAAACACCTTGTTTTGTGGATAATCCAGCATTGGAAACGATAGTACATCTGTTATTTCATCTATACCACGATACTTTAAATTTATTTTTTTAATTTCTTCGTTGTCAATTAATATAACACTTACTTCATTATCTATAAGAAGTTTTTCCTCTTTAAGTGTATATTCAATGACATCTTTTATGGCAGTTTCAAGCTCTGTTGTAACGTCTATCTTATTTTGCCTATTATCTATAAAAATCATACTTGTTTTACTCCTTTATTATCTTTTTCCCATTTATCCAAGGGATATTCTATTCTCTCATGGTATATTCCCGAAAACACTTTTAAAAATGCCTTTCGTATTTTTTCTAAATCTTTCAGAGTTAAATCACAATTATCTAATTGTCCATCATTTAGTCTGCCTTTTATTATCTTGTTGACCATTTCCTCAATTTTATTTTTTGTAGGATTTGGAATTGATCTCACAGCTGCTTCCACTGCATCAGACAGCATTATAATTGCGGCTTCGCGGCTTTCAGGATTTGGCCCCTGATATCTAAAATCCTCTTCCTTAATCTCATCTGGAGTCTCACTAGAATTTTTCATAGTTACATAGAAATATTTAACTAGTGTGGTTCCATGATGTTGTTGTATAACATCTTGGATCGCCATGGGTATCTTAAATTCTTTTGCAAGATCTAAGCCATCCTTTACATGTGAAATTATTATAAGTGTACTTAGATTAGGAGTTATCTTATCATGAGGATTATCATTTCCCAATTGATTTTCTTTGAAAAAATAAGGTCTCTTTATCTTGCCAATATCATGATAATAGGAAGAAACTCTGGCAAGCACTGGATTAGCACCAACTACTTCTGCTGCCACCTCGGATAAGTTCGCTACTAGCACAGAATGATGATATGTTCCTGGGGCTTCCAAAAGTAACCTCTTTAAAAGTGGGTGATTGGGGTTTGAAAGTTCTAAAAGCTTCACTGTAGTTACTATATCAAAAAAGCTTTCAAAAAACGGTAAAAATCCTATGGTAAGCACTCCAGATATAAGACTTGCAAGTGACACCATTCCAGCCTTTTTTAAAACATCAACTATACTATTACTTAGCAAAAATCCCATAGAAAGATAAAGGGCCAAGTTTATCATTGTAATATATATGGATGAATATAATATATCGTTTCTTTGTTGCATTTTCTTGAGTAACATAACCCCAATAATAGAGTTTAACACTGCTAATACAGTAATTTCAAAATTAAAATTAACTGCAACGCTAATTAGAATACAATTAAGAATATTTAAACCTATAGATACTTCATCGTCAATTAAAATGGCCATGAGCATTGGTATACAGGCTAGTGGAATTACGAACAGGGAAATTATACCTAATACTCTAGCCAGTAATATAGCTATTATACTAAGAATATTAAGCATAATTAATTTTTTTATATCCTTAAATATCTCCGGTTTATACTTATATAAATAAAACCATTGAAGTAATATGACTAAACACACTAGCCCTGCTAAACTTAAATATAAGGACCATTCAAAATTGGTGGTATTATCTAGGAGTCCTAATGATTGAAGCAGTGCCTTTTGCTGCGTGGTTATTGGTTCCCCTTCCTTTACAATAATTTGGTCCTTCTTAATCATGACAGGTTTAACGCTTTTTCTCGCAGCTTCCATCAGAAGCTCTGTTTTTTCTTTATCATATCTTGTATTAGGCCGAATTTCTGCATTTGCAATAGCCATCCCTATTTCTCTTATATCCTTTGTAAAATTCGAGTCGTTAAAAGCTGTAGCAATAATACCCTTCGCCATTATAATCTCTTCAGGCTTATCTTCATTAATTATAAATGATGCATTGAGTGTGGTCATTGTATCTATAAGAAATTGTTCTAAATCATCAGCCTTTTTCTGGTCTAAGCTTATTAAAACCTGATATTTTTCAATGTTAAAACCAGCAATTGGATTACTCGCCTTGAAATCTATTTTTTCCTTTTCTGATAATATCTTTCCAGTTGAACTTTTATTTAACTTGCTTACTGCAGAAAATAATTTCCTAAAACTAGCTATAGCCTTATCATTCACTGGGACTTTAATTGTTTTTTTCTCTACATTTTCTACAGCCTTAGTTTTACTAACTTCTGTGGATACTTCATTTTCAACTTCTCTAGGAGCTTTTATATCTATTTTTGCAATATCCCCCACATTTAGTGTATATTTTTGGGGAACTAAAGCTGTTACTAGAATCGAATACATAATAACTGCTGTAATTATAAAAATTAGATATGGCTTTGCTTTATTAAGCGTTATAAGTTCTCTAATATTTTTCATATTCTATCCCCACCTTTTCTTCTCAAGTATTCTAAAAAATATATGAAATATTATTATCTTTGAAATACTATTTATCTTTGATAATATCATTTATCTTCGAAATATTATTTATCTTCGGTAGCAATATTTTCTTCAGCAACAACCACTACTCTTATGATGTACTTATCTTTATCTTTTTTTACATCTACGATCTTATCCATAACCTTTACATTTTTATCTAATTTTTTTAAAATATTAGAATATATTTCCTCTGTTATCTTAGTTGCATCTGCATGTATATTTTTTTCCTGGACTTCATAATAAATTTCTTTGTCTATAAACTTATCGTTATTTTCTATTTTATCATAATTACCATATGGAATTAAGCTATTTTTGAGATAAATTTTTTTATTCAAAAATTTAATGTATAAATTACTTATACTATTTCCTGTTTTAATCCTTGATGTACTGGATAATGGAACTTCTTTTATCTCCTCGTAAAAAGTTTTCGCTATAACTTCTCCCTGCGCACGTACAGGGTAAAGACTTCCCTCTTTACCTTGCTCCCCCTTAACTAATATATCTCCCTTTTGTATTGAATCTCCTTTTATAACAACGGCTGTTCCTTCTGTGGTAAATACCCTAACTACTATACCATCTTTATTGGCTATCAAATCACGAGGTGTTCCATCCACAATTATAATAGGTGGTGATTGTCTTTCTATTACATCAACTTTTAGCTTAACACCTTCAATCCTAGCTTTTACCCACATTATCTCATCATTACTTCTTAGAATTCTATTTTCAATGTCGTAAACATCTATATTTTTCTTTCTGAGTCCCGTTGTAACTCCAAACCCCTTAATTTGATTACGTAATTCAAATGGGCTTATATAGTGTTCCGTACTAATTTCTATATTCCATACAAATGTAGATAAGTAATATATTATGCATGCAAACAAAATCACTCCAAGTAATAGTGCAGACCGACTTCTTATTTTCATTAAAAAAAAGGATAATCCATTCCTTCCTATAATAATAACTCTAGTATCCGTTTTTTTTGCAATTTTGCTAATTTCAACATAATCAGATAATTTAACATCTAACACTAGAGTTGTTATATTAACCTTTTTTATGTTTTTAGCTGCAATGCCATTTTTCCATAATAAATTAATAAATTTTTCCGGCATAAATGATTCAATTTCCATTGTAATAGTCCCTTTTTTATATTTTTTTAAATTATTCATTGCCTTCATACACAACAGATTTAAAGTTACCACTTAAAGTTATTGTGTTTCCCCCTATAAATAATATTTTAAAATTTTTCCCATATATAGAAATTGGTCCCACATTGGAATTTATCTTTATTTCTTCTTCCTCAAAAATTACTACACCTCTATGGTTTTCTATATTTATTTCATTATTGGCCAAAATAGTTATTTTGGGTAAATCTAGTAGTATATCCCTTGGCAAATCTAACTTACTCGCTATAGTTTCCTTTGTTTTAGAAAATTTATTTTCCATATATCCACCTCATAAAGTACTTCATATTAAATTTATGAAAAAAAAACACAAGAAATTACAGTTTTTAAATTTTATAATTTTCAAAGCAAAAAAAGACTCAGCACAGGCTGAGTCTTTTATTTATTTAAATATTGTTTTACTATTTCACAAGCAAGTTTACCATATGCTTTGCCCATAACTTAAGGCAACTCGGTAAACATAATTTTTTTCACGTGTTCCATGCTATTAGTTCCCAATTCTACTACTGTTTCTCTGAATGTCTCTAAAATTTCTAATTTATTTACTGCTGAGGAAGGTATTCGAACAAAATTTTATTTTATCTTGTTTGTTTCCATTATAAAAAATTCTATTTGAATTTTCTCTTTCTTGCAGCTTCTGATTTTAATTTCTTTTTAACACTTGGCTTTTCATAGTGCTCTCTTTTTCTTACTTCTCCAAGCACTCCACTTCTTGCGCATTTTTTCTTAAACCTTCTTAAAGCGTTCTCAATGGACTCGTCTGCTCCAACCTTAATTTCTGACATCATTATCCCTCCCTCCGCTAGCTCAATTCAATTTAAAAACAGCTAATGCGGGGCCTAAATAGCACATTTTTTATTATACAACACAATTTTACATAATGTCAACATTTTCATTGCTATTTTGATATATATAATGTATTTAAATATAGAATATACATCAAATTTTAACATTTAAAATTAGTTATATTTTAACCAGGTGGCCACTGAAGCATCCTGCCCCCCAATAAATGAAAATGCACATGCTGAACAGTTTGCCCCCCTTGCTGCCCACAATTACTAACAATCCTATATCCACTTTCTGAAATACCTAAAGTGACCGCAACTTCCCTTGCAACCATAAATATATGACCTATTAATTCTGATGACTCTTGTTTTAAGCAATTTAGGTCATCAATATGTTCCTTTGGAATAATTATAACGTGTATGGGTGCCTGAGGACTTATGTCATTAAATACTATAACTTTATCATCTTCATAAAGCACCTCACAGGGTATCTGCTTTTTTATGATTTTACAAAATATACAGTCTTCCACATAATCACCTCCTACTATCCTATTGCAATACTATCTTATTTAATATACTATTCAACATAAAGTTTTATTCTCCTGCTACATACATTTATTATTGCGCAATTATTCCGAGTCTTGAACTTCTCCAAGTATATAATCACCCATACATTCTGTGAATTTCGTCATATGAAATTCACCTGCTATATTTTTAGAGGCTCTTCCTACAACCTTTACATAGTTGTCAGTGTAGCCTTCATATTCATCTTCATTATTTTTAAATTTTTGCTCGTATAGTACATTCATGCATTTGCCACGGAAAGTATTTATATGTTTTTCTTCTAGCATATTATTAAGTGTAATAAGCTTGTTACTTCGCTCTTCTTTTATATTTCCATCAATCTGCTCTTTTATCTGTGCAGCTTTGGTGCCTTTTCTTGGGCTGTACTTAAAAATATGCATTTTTGATAGCTCTAATTCTTTTAAGAAATCATAGGTTTCATTAAATTCTTCCTTGGTTTCTCCAGGAAAACCTACAATTATGTCCGTAGTTATAGAAACACCCACTATATTTCGCCTTAAATTTTCTACTACGGTTTTATACTCCTGCGCTGTATACAGCCTATTCATTCTCTTAAGTGTCTGGTCACATCCGCTTTGAAGTGATAGATGAAAATGAGGACATAGCTTCTTAAATGACATTATTTTATCGATAACACCCTCTGTAAAGAAGGTTGGATCTATTGAACCTATTCTTATCCGTTCTATTCCTGGAACCTTATCCACTGCCTCTAGAATCCGAACTAAATTCCATCCGCCTTCTAAATCCAAGCCAAAGGATGCTATATGTATACCAGATAAAAGAATTTCTTTAAAGCCATTTTGGGCCAATTCATTAACTTCCGATATAATTTTTTCAGGTGACTTGCTACATACTGCGCCCCTTGCATAAGGTATTAAGCAATAAGAACAAAATCTATTGCAGCCATCTTGAATTTTCACAAAAGCTCTGGTTCTATCCTGATATTCACTAATATTTAAATCCTCAAATACCTTATTTTTTAGAACATCGCTAACCTGCACTACCTGTTTTGACTCCTCGCGAGCTCTATTTACCCAATAAACAATATCACCTTTATTTCGGCTACCTAAAACTACATCAACGCCTTCAATGCTTGCTACTTCCTCTGGTGCTATCTGTGCATAACAGCCCACCACGGCAATAATAGCATTTTCATTTGATCTTCTAGCGCGTCCTATCATCTGTCTTGATTTTTTATCACCCATATTAGTCACAGTACAAGTATTAATAACATATACGTCAGAAAAATCATGAAACTCAGCCACTTCATATCCTTCGCGAAGAAATTTTTCTACCATTGCTTCTGACTCGTACTGATTTACCCTGCATCCTAAAGTAGCGAAAGCAACTTTCATTCTATAATTCCCCCCAAATCTCCTAGTTCATACATTATCAAACTTAAACAGGTAAAACCTGCTGTCTCAGTTCTAAGTATTCTTGGTCCTAAAGTGATGATGCTAGCTCCTATTTCTTTTAATTTAATGATCTCACACTCTTCGAATCCACCCTCTGGGCCTATGACAATAGCAACTTTACTAATAGATTGTTTTTCTATGGTTTTCATTAATTTCTTTATACCATAGCCCTCTTCATTTTCATAGGGCACCACAACTAAATCCATTTGTTTTAAATTTTCTAATAAGTGATCAAATTCTATAGGCACATTAATTTGAGGTACCAAACTTCTTTTGCTCTGCTTACAAGCTTCAAGTGCTATCCTATTCCATCTATCTACCTTTTTGAATTCCGCAAGCTCAGTTTTAACTACTACTCGCTCTGTAATTATAGGTGTTATTGCCTTAACTCCTAGTTCCGTATTTTTTTGAACTATTAAATCCATTTTTGTTGATTTAGGCATACCCTGAAATAAGTATACTTCAATAGGACTTTCATTATTTATAGAGCTTTTTTCTAATAGATTTATATTTACCGATTTCTTATCTATTAAAGTTATTTCCCCTACATATTCACTACCTTCGCAGTTGTTGATACTTACCTTATCACCAACTTTAAGCCTTAATACCTTATATATATGTTTTACATCTTCGCCCTCAATAATAGCATTATTTTCTACTATATTAGCCTTAGGCACAAAAAATTTATGCATTATTTATTCTCTCCTCAACCTTATAGTTATTTTTCTATAACTTTGCAACTATACAAACCCATTCTCCCTCTATGTTTATCTCTTCAATTTTAAAACCACACTGAGTTAACTTATTTATTACCTCATCTTTTTTACTTAAGATTATTCCTGAGGAAATAAAATATCCACCTTCTACTATAAAGGATTTAACTTGCTCAGTTAAGAACATAATTATATCAGCCATTATATTAGCTATAACTATGGTGGCCTTTCCTTTAACAACTTCCATTAAGTCTCCGTATACTATCTCAATGTTATTTAAATCATTGTAACTAACATTTTGCTTTGCAGAATCTACTGCTACTGGATCCAAATCAACGCCTATGGTTTTCTTTGCCCCAAGTTTAGCCGCAGCGATAGACAATATACCCGACCCTGTTCCTATATCAAAAACAACTGATTGTTCGTCTACGTGCCTCTCAAGTGCTTTTATGCACATTCTAGTAGTCTCATGAGTACCAGTTCCAAATGCCATACCCGGGTCAAGCTCTACAATTATTTCACCAGGCTTTTTATCGTATTTTTCCCAGATAGGTTTTATAACTATTTTTTCTCCTACCTTTATTGGTTTATAATACTGTTTCCAATTATTTTCCCAATCTTGTTCCTTTACCTTCACTTCCGTAACCGTTCCTAAACCCTTATCTAGTCCAAACTCAGGCAATTTATTTACCCCTGTTTTAATTTCTTCCAAGTAGCTTTCAAATTTTTCATCTTCTTTATAGTATCCCTTAACTACAACCCCACTATTTGTGTCTATAATAGTTTCATCAAAATAGTCCCAATCTGTAGTATGATCTCGCCTGTAAATCATATCTAGTGGATCCAAAATAGAAACACCTTTTACACCAGTATTATATAGCATAGCTGACACTGCCTCAACTGCCTCACCGCTTGTTATTATAGTTACTTCAATCCAATCTTTATTCATAATTATTCTCCTTGCTTCTCCCTAAGGGTAGATATCATTTTTTATCCATATAAGTGTATCATTTTTGATATTTTAACACAATATTATAATAAAAAACTCCGTTTTATATAACGAAGTTTTTTATTATTAATTATTTACCTAATATTTTATCCACAAAAGACTTTTTACCATCTTCGCTAAAATCTATAATCTCACCACTAGCTTCCATATAAAGCTTTAAGGCTACCTTTTGCTTGTCATTCAAGGATTTTGGAACATCAACAATGACTTTTACGTATTCATCGCCTCTCCCATGTCCGTTAACTCTAGGTATACCCTTTCCCTTAAGTCTAAACACAGTACCAGATTGTGTACCTGCTGGAACTTTATATTTAACGTCCCCATCCACAGTTGGAACTTTAATTTCAGTTCCTATAGCTGCATATCCAAAACTTATATGAGATTCTATATGAATATCAATCCCATTTCTCTTAAAGGTTTTATGAGGAGTTACTCTGATATTTATATATAAGTCTCCTGATGGGCCACCTTTTTCTCCTGGTTCTCCTTGCCCTCTTAAGGGCATAACATTTCCTGTGTCAACTCCACCTGGAACATTAATTTTAATTTTTCTGTTTTTTCTCTCTTTTCCAGAGCCATGACAAGTTTTACATGGTTCAGAAATTATTTGACCACGCCCTCCGCACTTATCACAAGTGCTCATGCTAGCAAAGCTTCCAAAAGCAGTGTTTCTTTGAACTTTTATCTGCCCATTTCCACCACATTTGTCACAGGTTTTAGCAGAAGTACCAGCTTTAGCACCACTACCACCGCAATCATTACATTTTTCATTTTTGGTAACAGATATCTCTTTTTCAACACCAAAAACAGACTCCTCAAAGCTTAAATTTAAATTGTATTCTAAATCCGCACCTTTTTTGGGCCCATTTTGATTCCTTGAAGAGAAACCTCCTCCAAATATGTCTCCAAATATATCTCCAAAACCACCAAAGCCTGAAAAATCAGAGCCAGCATCAAAGCCTGCTCCAGCATCCGCTGAACCATATTGATCATATCTTGATCTTTTATCTGAATCAGATAAAACTTGGTATGCCTCATTCGCTTCTTTAAATTTGTCTTCTGCTGCTTTATTGTCTGGATTTCTATCTGGATGATATTTTAATGCAGCCTTTTTAAAGGCTTTCTTAATTTCTTCTTCACTAGCACCTCTTTCTATGCCAAGGGTCTCATAATAATCTTTTTTTGCCATGCTGTTTTTACACCACCTAAAATATATATGCTTTTATTATATAAAATATTGATTAAAATAATTCAATGGCATCTCTTCCAATGCCAACGGCATATTTTTTTATGCCGACGGCATGTTTTTTTATGCCGACATTACTAGTATATCGTTTTTCTACACTTATTGATATAATTTATTTAAATAAATTAAGGGAAGGGTAATTACCCCACCCTTATTTAAATGGTTTTATTGTTTATTTATCTTATTTTTTTTCATCTTCTTCTACTTTGAAATCAGCATCTACTACATTGTCATCATGTGGAGCATTTCCGCCCATGTCGCCAGCACCTTGATCTTGTGCTCCTTGTTCTTGCTGTGCTGCCTCTGCTTGGTATATTTTTGTAGTTACAGCATAGAAAGCTTCTGTTAACTCTTCAGTAGATTTCTTTATAGCTTCTGTGTCGTCTCCATCTTTTACTTTTTTAAGTGCTTCTAATTTGCCTTCAATATCTTTTTTATCATCTTCTGAAACTTTTTCTCCAAGATCAGTTAAGCTTTTTTCAGTTTGGTATACTAACTGCTCTGCGTTATTTTTAGCCTCAATTGCTTCTTTTCTTGACTTATCTTCTTCAGCAAATTTCTCTGCCTCTTTTACTGCTGCGTCAATTTCAGAATCACTTAAATTAGTAGAAGCTGTAATTGTTATTTTAGCTTCTTTTCCTGTTCCTTTATCTTTAGCTGATACATTAACTATACCATTAGCATCTATATCAAAAGTAACTTCTATTTGTGGAATTCCTCTTGGTGCTGCTGCTATTCCAGAAAGAGTAACCCTTCCTAATGTTTTATTCCCTGCAGCCATTTGTCTTTCACCTTGAACAATGTGAATTTCAACGGATGTTTGACCATCTGCCGCTGTTGAGAATACTTGACTCTTTTTAGCAGGAATTGTTGTGTTTCTTTCAATTAATGCAGTAGCTATTCCTCCTAGAGTTTCAATTCCTAGTGTTAATGGAGTTACATCAAGAAGTAAAACATCTTTAACTTCTCCAGTTAATACTCCGGCTTGAATTGCTGCACCAAGGGCCACACATTCATCAGGATTTACTCCCTTTGAAGGCTCTTTTCCAGTAAAGTTTTTAACTGCATCTACAACTGCTGGTGTTCTTGTTGAACCACCTACAAGCACAACTTTATCTATTTCACTAAGTGATAAACCTGCGTCTGCAAGAGCTTTTTTCATTGGCTCTATTGTAGCGTCAACTAAATCGTGAGTTAATTCATTAAATTTAGCTCTAGTTAAATTCATCTCTATATGCTTTGGACCTGTTGCATCTGCAGTAATGAATGGTAGGTTAATTGTTGTTTGCGTTGATGATGATAATTCGATTTTAGCTTTTTCAGCAGCTTCTTTTAATCTTTGAAGTGCCATTTTATCATTTCTTAAATCTATTCCATTATCAGATTTAAAAGTATCAGCTATGTGATTTACAACCCTTTGGTCAAAGTCATCTCCACCAAGCTTAGTATTACCATTAGTTGATTTAACTTCGAATAGTCCATCACCAAGTTCTAATATAGATACGTCAAATGTACCGCCGCCTAAATCATATACTAATATTTTTTGGTTAACATCCATCTTATCTAAACCATAAGCTAGAGCTGCTGCTGTTGGCTCGTTTATTATTCTCTTAACTTCAAGTCCAGCTATTTTTCCTGCATCTTTTGTTGCTTGTCTTTGGCTATCATTGAAATATGCTGGTACAGTTATTACCGCTTCTGTAACTGATTCCCCTAAATAAGCTTCAGCATCAGCTTTAATTTTTTGTAGTATATAAGCTGAAATTTCTTGTGGTGTATGTGATTTTCCATCAATATTTATTTTATGATCTGTACCCATTTCTCTTTTAATTGACATTATTGTTCTATCTGGGTTTGTAATTGCTTGCCTTTTAGCTACTTGGCCTACTAATCTTTCTCCATTAGCTTGGAATGAAACTACAGATGGTGTAGTTCTTGCACCTTCTGAGTTAGAAATTACTACGGGTTCTCCACCCTCCATAACTGCTACACATGAATTTGTTGTACCTAAATCTATTCCTATAATTTTTCCCATTATTATTTCCTCCTTGTATTCCTTTTAGTTTATATCATTATTATTTTAAGGTTTTATATTTTTTTATAATATAAATCTTTAATTTGCAACTTTAACCATACTATGTCTTAATACCTTATTTGCTCTTTTATACCCCTTTTGGTATACTTCAACTATTTCATTTGCTCCATACTGTTCATCTTCCACATGCATCACTGCATTGTGAAGATTTGGGTCAAACTCTCCTTCTGGGGCTAGTTCTTCCACTCCTAATTTATTAAAAGCATCATTGAATTGTCTTACCGTCATTTCTACACCAGTTCTTAGATCATCACCGCTTCCTTCAACAGAAAGTGCTCTTTCTAAATTATCTAGTACTGGTAGAACTTCTTTTAAAACATCGGCGCAAGCATCAGTGTATATGCCTTCCTTCTCTTTCACTGTCCTTTTTCTAAAATTTTCATATTCAGCCATTGTTCTTAAAAATTTATCTTTAATAGCAATAACCTCATTCTCTAATTTTTCGTTTTCTTCTTGTAGTTTTTTCATTTTTTTATTCATATCTTTCTCTTTTTCACTTTCTAAAAGTTCTATAAACTCTTCTTCTACTATTTCAGCTTCCTCTGGAGTTCCTTCTATATTACCCTCAGTTTCTTCAAGTTCAGTTTCATCAGCTGAGCTTGAATCTTCAAAGTCCATTGGTATTTTTTCTTCTTTTAAAATCTTTTCATTTTTACTATTATTTGTATGCACTCAACTATTCCTCCATTTCAGGCTCAAAGTAAATCTTTTTATTAAAATTTTATCTATGATCATCATAAATTTGAGCTATATTGTCATTTAATTCTTTAACTATTTCTGTTAACACGGATATAACTTTCCCATAGGGTATTCTTGTTGGTCCTATAACACCAATAGAACCCAGCGGTGTACCTGAGGCGCTATAAACCGCAGTTATAATACTGCATTCCCTAGCACATTCGACAAAATTTTCACCACCAATTTTGATTGTAATGTTACCTGTAATGTCTTTTGCATTTAGTAAACTATTTATACTTTCTTTATTATCTACTAAAATTAAAAACTCCCGAGCCTTATCAATATTGTTATATTCTGAGTAGTTAAATATATTTGTAGCACCCTGAATATATATTTCTGAAGTTTCCACTCCGGACAAACTATCATATAAGGCTGGAATAATACCGTCAAAAATTTCTTCATAAGAAGCTAAATTATTTTTTAAATTATTTATTACTTCTAAATTTATTTGTTCAATTGTAAGCTTCCCTAATCTAAAATTAAGTATATGGGTGAGTTTTTCTATGGTAGCACTATTAATGGGTTTACTAATCTTAATAACATTGTTTCTGATTATGCCACTATCGGTAATAATTACAAACAGGACACTTCCAGCATCTAGATTCATTAGCTGAATATACTTTATACAACTCTTTTGAACAGAGGGTGCCTTAACTATAGATGTAAGATTTGTAAGATGAGACAGCACTAGTGTTGCTTGTTTAACAATTTTATCAACCTCATATAGCGCAACATTAATAAGGTGATGTTTAATTATATATTGTTCCTCAGTTGATAATTCTGTGATTTGCATAAGTCTATCAACATATAATCTATAACCCTTATCTGATGGTTTTCTACCTGAGGAGGTATGGAGTTGTTCTATATATCCCATCTCTTCCAGGTCTGACATTTCATTTCTTATAGTAGCTGAACTAATACCTAAATCATACTTTTTAGCTATGGTTCTGGACCCTACAGGCTCACCATTGTTTATATAATCTGTAACTATAGCCTGAAGTATTTTAATCTTTCTTTCATCCATTTCCATAATATCACCTCTTTTATTAGCACTCACTACCATTGAGTGCTAACGAGTATGTATTAAAAGTATCATTTACTATGGTATTTGTCAATAACCCTCATTTTTCAATATAGCCATTTTATACTCATTGAGCCAGTTTATATTTATCATGCTCTATTTTTCTTTAATTTTCTAGTCAACTTCATAAAAGTTGAAGTGACCTATTTCATGTGGTCTTATAATTTTTTTCTTTTATTTATACCCTACTCTATAAAATGATTAGTAAATATATTGAGGTTTATGGTAGAAGAAACTCTGCCATAATTATATTAGATACTTCAATGCCTTCATGTGTTAAAAAAATATTATCATCATTTTCCACCATGAGTCCACAACTTGTATATTTACTTATTACTACCTCATAAACACTATGTATATCAATTTTAAATCTTTTTTGGAATTGACTTTTGCTAATGCCTATGGTCTTTCTAAGGCCCATGAACATAAACTCTTCCATGTCGTCTTTAGTTGAATTTTTCACTTTTTCTACTATTGCACTACCATGGACATTTATTTTCTCCATATATGCTTCTACATTTTCTTCATTTCTATACCTAAACCCATCAATATATGAATGAGAAGCAGACCCACAACCAATATACTCCTCCATTTCCCAATATACTAAATTGTGTCTACAAGCCATTTTGTCTTTTGCAAAATTTGAAATTTCATATTGTAAATATCCTTTTTCTCTTAAATATACTATTGTTTCATGGTACATAGCTCGATCTATTTCCTCATCTGGAAGCTTTAATGTCCCCCCCTCAAATCTTTTAAAAAAAGGTGTTCCTTCTTCTACTATTAAACTATAGCAAGATAAATGTTCTGGATTAAGTTCAGTGACGTTTTTCAATGTCTCTTGCCACTGCTCAAAAGTTTGACATGGCAGCCCAAACATTAAATCTACATTTATGTTATTAAACCCTAACTTCCTAGCCATTTCAAAACTTTGTTTGAAATCTTCTATAGTATGAATTCTCCCAAGGCTTTTTAGAAGCGAATCTTGAAAGGCTTGAAGTCCAATACTAAGTCTATTTACTCCCATTTTTTTAAAAAGCTCTAATATTTCCGTTGTAAAGGTTCCTGGATTTCCTTCTACTGTAAATTCTAAATCCCCGCGGGTATCTAATGCATCAATACTTTCTTTTATTATTCTCCAGCCCTCCAAAGATAAATAGGTGGGAGTTCCCCCACCTATAAAAATAGTTTTTATTTTTTTATTTTTTATACTATTAATTTCTTTGGCTAAGGCTACGGCATAATGTAGCATATGTTCCTCAATACCTGCAAAAGACGGAAAATCACAATATAAACACTTTTGCTTGCAAAAGGGAATATGTATATACAACGCAACTTCTTTCATATCTCATCCTCACTTTAAATATTAATATGCTTCAATCTTAATATTATATAAGCATTAATATTAAGATTAATCTACCTTAAGTATAGCCATAAATGCTTCTTGTGGAACTTCTACACTTCCAACTTGTCTCATTCTCTTTTTACCTTCTTTTTGTTTTTCTAATAATTTTCTTTTTCTTGAAATATCTCCGCCATAACATTTAGCTAAAACATCTTTTCTCATTGCTTTTACAGTTTCTCTTGCAATTATCTTTGCGTTTATAGCTGCTTGTATTGGAATTTCAAACATTTGCCTTGGTATGTGTTCTTTTAGTTTTTCACACATAACTCTTCCTCTATGAGAAGCTGTCTCCTCAGGAACAATCATAGAAAGAGCATCAACTTTCTCTCCTTTAAGCAAAATATCCAATTTTACAAGATTCGCTTTGATATATCCCTTTAATTCATAGTCAAAAGATGCATAGCCTTTTGTTCTTGATTTTAAGGCATCAAAAAAGTCATATACTATTTCATTAAGTGGCAATTCATAATTTACTACTACTCTAGTAGTTTCTATATAATTCATATCAATGTATACGCCTCTTTTTTGTTGGCATAACTCCATAACTGTTCCTAGATATTCTGATGGTGTTATGATAGAAGCTTTAACTATTGGCTCTTCCATATAATTAATTTCTGTAGGCTCTGGAAGATTTGTAGGGTTTGTTATTTCTATTAATTCTCCATTAGTTTTCATTACCTTATATATAACTGAAGGAGCGGTGGTAATAATATCTAAATTAAATTCTCTTTCTACTCGTTCTTGCACTATTTCCATATGCAGAAGCCCTAAGAATCCACATCTAAATCCAAAACCTAATGCAATAGAGGTTTCTGGTTCAAAACCTAAGGCTGCATCATTTAGCTGAAGTTTTTCTAGTGCTTCTTTTAATTCTCCATATCTGGCACCATCTACAGGATAAATACCACTAAACACCATAGGTATCGCTGGTCTGTATCCCTTAAGCGGTTCCTCAGCTGGTCTTGCAGCCTCTGTTACTGTATCCCCAACTCGTGCATCCCTAACATTTTTTATAGATGCAGTTATATATCCAACATCCCCAGCACTTAGCTCAGGTACGGGAAGATAATTTGGCACAAAAACTCCAACTTCTACTACATCATATATCTTATTTGTATTCATTAGCTTAATCTTTGTTCCTTGTCTAACTTTACCATCTCTAACTCTTATATAGCATACAACACCCTTATAGCTGTCATAGGAAGAATCAAAAATCAATGCTTTAAGTGGAGCTTCCGCGTCACCACTAGGTGGTGAAATCTTATTTACTACAGTTTCTAAAACATCCTCTATATTAAGTCCAGTCTTAGCTGAAATTAAAGGAGCGTCCTGAGCTTCAATTCCAATTACGTCCTCAATTTCCTTAATAACATCTTGTGGTCTTGCACTAGGAAGGTCTATTTTATTAATAACTGGTGCAATATCAAGGTTATTATCTAAAGCTAGATAGCAGTTTGCCAGGGTCTGAGCTTGAATTCCTTGAGACGCATCAACAACAAGCACTGCTCCTTCACACGCCGCTAAACTCCTTGAAACCTCATAGTTAAAATCTACATGTCCTGGAGTATCTATCAGATTAAATATGTATTCTTCTCCATTATCCCTTTTATAAATTAACCGAGCTGGTTGAGATTTTATAGTAATACCTCTTTCTCTTTCTAGGTCCATAGTATCAAGTACCTGTTCTTCCATCTCTCTTTTAGTTAGTGTACCTGTCTTTTCGAGTAGCCTATCCGCAAGTGTAGACTTGCCGTGATCTATATGTGCAACTATGGAAAAATTTCTTATGTATTTTTGTCTATCACTCTGCATTAATTTTTACCCCCGTTATTGTATATGAATTAATTATTATCTTTAGCATAACCTAACTATACTTTATATTCCACTTTTTATTATTGTTATGTGCCACAAAATATATTAGTTTTTACAAAACAACTTAAATTATATCATAAATGTCTAGAGCTTTGTCAACACAAAGTACTATTGCAAAGCAATTTATTTAGTTAAAGAGCTTAATATTCGTATTATTTTGAAAAAATCCCATTATATATCTCATCATATACTTCATTATATTTTTCTTTCATCTTATCAATAATTTTATTGTTCACATAAAATATATAGTTTACAGTCTCTATTTTTAGATCAATGGGTTTTAAAGTTAAATCTATTGTGAACTTTGACTTTTTTCTCAAATCTTTTGCCTTAGTAATATTAATTTCTGTGAATCCATATATAAATATAAAAAAGCAAAGCAACATAATAAGAATGTATTTAGTTCTACCTTTTTTTCGCATAAAAAGTGCCTCCTAGAGTTATCACAGATAGATAATAATTGCTAACTATTATCTTCACCTTAGTAAGGATGCACTTTTTAAAATATATTATTCACTTTTTCCATTTATTTGCTCTGCAATTATTCTAGCTAAATACTTACCAGTATTTTTTACCTCTTCAATAGTATTACTATTTGAACCTACTTCAATTAACACAGCATTATCACTTCTATTCTGATTATAGAAACCCATACCGTATTCATAAGTATATATTTCCCTGGGGTCTAAAAGACCCGTAAATAGTTTATTTGATATCCCTATCATGGAATCTATTAATTTCTTTTGTTTGGCATACTTAGGGTTTTTCTCTGTCACTACAAACATAAATTTAGCAACATTTTCCCCGTTTAATTTGGTAGTTACTGCCTTTATACTATCTCTATGTAAATCTATAATTAATTTAAAGTCTCCATATTCCTTTAAATATTTATCTAAAGTAGCTCCAGATTTTTTATAGGCCCCGTAATAATCTCCTTTATCATTCACAGTCTTATCATGTATGACTGCAATTCCATAATTTTTTTCTAGTTCCTCTTCTATTACATCTCCTACAGCCGTTACATTTATTGTTACATCCGAACTACTGCTAACTTTGGATGTATCTTTGTCTGAGGCTAGATAAGCTTCCGAGGTATGAGAATGATATATTAGCACTTCAGGCTTAGCATTATTTAAAGTTTTTTTCAATTTAGGATCATAAAGGTTTGCAATCACATTAGGTTTTTGAGTTGCAACTTCATTCTTACTTATTTGTTTATCTCCTAAATTAAAAGGGTTAAGAATAAATGTTTTTAATTTGTTCACTTCATTGCTATCCTTTTTTACATTTACATCCCCACTAATTTCATTTTCATTCAAATATGCAATTTCTTTTGTTATTATTGATATAGGATTAGAAATGTCTATTCCTAAAAATGATAGTGCTTGTAATTTTAAGCTAGTTTCATTTTTAATAGACTGATCTTGAGTGCTTACGGACTTAATTACAGATAATGTATTATTAACAGCCTTAACATAAAAGTAATTTATATAATTCCCTTCACTGTAGGCCTTAGTACTTTTAGGTAAAATGATCCCAAATAAAAAAATAATTAGTAATGTGAAAATACTAAAAGCAATTCTCACATTACTATCTTTTTTAATAGTGTATTTTGAAAAGTTCATTTTCATCCCCCCTGTTTTTACAATAATATGAGGGAATATAGAAATTTATTACTAGTTTAGGAACTTATTTATATCCTCAAGGTTCAGTGCTGGTTGCAAGGCTATATTAAGGCCGCTTGCAATGATTTTAGAAAGAGAATTTATAACCATATCAATTTCCTTTGGTGTAACTACAAGGTTACCAACATATGGATTTAATATCTCAGTTATCATCTTTTGTTTTTCCTGCTTATCGATGGATTTGAGCATATTGTAAAATTCTCCCCCTGCATTTGCAGTTCTAATCATCTCGTCAAGTACTAAATCAATGGTATCATTTGCTAGTGTTGCTGCATCCACTACTGTCGGAACCCCAATAGCAATAACAGGTACTCCCAGTGTTGCCTCGTTTATTTGCATCCTCCGATTTCCTATTCCTGCTCCAGGCGAAATCCCAGAAGTCCCTATTTGTATAGTTCTATTCACCCTATCCATTTTCCTAGAAGCTAATGCATCAATGCAAATTACTAAATTGGGTTTAATTTTTTCAACAATGCCTCTGATAATTTCACCAGTTTCCATACCAGTTATTCCTAGTACTCCAGGTGATATAGCACACACCGGCCTTATACCTTCATCTATGGAGTCCGGTACTAATTGTTTTAAATGCCTAGTCACCATTATTTTTGAAACAACTTTTGGCCCTATAGCATCTGGAGTTACATTCCAATTACCAAGTCCAACCACTAGAGCTGTCATACTATCTTCTAATTTTATTAAGGGCTTAAGTACCTTTCCCATTACAACACTTACCCTGTCCATAGCCTCACCATCATAGTGAACAAATTCTGGGATATCAATAGTTATATATGTACCTTTTGGTTTTCCCATCATTTTTTCTCCAACATCGCTTACTATTTTTACATTAGTAATTTTAATATCACCATCATTATACTCATCTACATCAACACCCGGCATCTCGCCATTACTGTCTGCACTGTATATCTCTTTAGCTTCCACTGCTAAGTCTGTTCTTATACTTATCATAATTTCACCTCAACTAATTTTTTAATATTAGCTTTTCCTAATAGTGTTTTCCTATTCTTATAAAAATATTTATTTTATTTAACATTTCTATAAAATTTAACATTATATTAAAATTTCTATATATAGGATAAATTTCACTTGAAGTGCTTTAATTTTAATGCTATAATATCAGTTGTCTATTGTCTAATTAATAGACTCGTATGCAGTTTTCCCCAAAACTGCTGATACGGATTAAATACAAAGGGGGGTGAAAATTAAATGGCAAATATCAAGTCAGCAAAAAAGAGAATTAAAGTTACTGAAGTTAAGACATTAAGAAATACAATGATTAAATCTGCTTTAAAAACTAAGATAAAGAAATTCGAAACAGCTGTCGTTACTGGCAATGTTGAAGAAGCTAAGGTTACATATGCAAACGTGGTTAAAGCTTTAGATATGGCTGTAACAAAGGGAATACTTCACATCAATAAAGCAGCAAGAAGAAAGTCAAGACTCGCAGCGAAGTTAAACAATTTAAGTTTAACTGCATAATAAATAACCGGTGATGTCCACCGGTTTTTATTTTTTTTGCTACATAACAGTCTTTATCATAAAGACTTCAATATTTATTTTATTATCAGTGGAAGTGCTTTTCAGTGTTTTTTCCGTATCAACACATAGTTCAATATTTCGCTTTAGAGCTTTTAAAGTAAACTTCATGCTCTGCGATATCATTTTTTCACATATATAAGGATGAAGCTTTAATTCATTAGCTAAAATTTCTTTTGATTTTCCGCTCTCAATACCTAATTTAATATTAAATAAAAGATTGAATTGTCGTCCCATCATAAATAATATGAGTGGAATCTTCTCTCCCTTATATATAAGTTCATTTAAAATATCCAGAGCCCTCTTAATGTTTTTCTGAGACAAGTAATCTACCAAATTAAAAATATCATTTTCACTCTTTTGAGGCATCATATCAAAAATATCATCTTTTGTAATATCTCTTCCCTCAGCATAAGAAATTAATTTTTCTATTTCATTAATTACAATATCCATATTATTGTCTACCTGATTACAAAATAGTGTAAGCTCCGCTTTTCCTATTTTACTACCTGCAGCTTCAAATAAATCCCTACATTTTTTTTGAAGAACTTCACCTCTTAATTTATCAACTTTTATAACACAGGCTTTTTTTTCTAATTTTTTAATTTTATTACTTGGCTTCTCTCTGTCACTTGAAAACACATAATATACAATTAGAACGCAATGAGGAGAGGGATTGCTTAAATATTCATTTAATAATTGGAAGTTCTCACCTTTCAAGTCCCCAGAACTTTTATTTGTGCCGCTATCATCTAAAAATGATGCTCTATATACCACCACTACTTTTTTATCGCTCATAAATGGCATTGTTTCACAAGCCTCAATAATTGTCTCAAAATCAGCTTTGTTACCATCAAATTTTGAATAATTTAAATCCACGAAATCACTTTTTAACACCTTATCAGTTATAAATTTAACATGGTGTTTTATTAATTTTTCATCTGATCCGCAAAATACATAACAATTATCTATTTCATTTTTCTTTAACTTTTTTTCTAAATCTGCAAAATTAATCAAAATATTTCCTCCAACTTCTATAAAAATTTAAAAAATTAATAATTTCAAAGCTTTATTTCCTATAATTATATATTTATTTATTATTGTACCTGTGGGTGTATAGGTTTCATCCACTTTCAGTTTTATAATGTTTTTATATACTGCAATTTCACTACCAGTATTATTAAATACCAGTTTATCATTAAAAGCCTCCAAATTAGGTTCTATATTTGATTTTTCTAAAAAGCATACCTGTGCTTCTAATTTATTACCGTGACTAATTAACCTAATATTACACCTGGCTGAAAGGTTCATAATTGAATCTCCACGGTAACCCCGAAAAACATTTTCTTTTTTTATAGGCACTTTTAAATCTTTAATATTGAAGTTACCTGTAGTCACTGCAATTGTATCATTTCTATATTGTACTAAAACTATATCATTGTTATTTACATTTATATAGCTAATCTCTGGAAAAACTTTATAATTTTGATATGCAAAAGCAAAAACAACACATAGGGGAAGGTACTTAAATTGCTTATATCCACTTTTAATTCCAAGATAACATAGATATAGCCCAAATACAACTAAACTTTCTATATAAGAAAAGTAAATTATTTCTGGTAACATTATGCCTAGGATTTTTTGAATGAATTCTATAATTGTTAAAATTGTATACAACCCGTAATTTATTAAATTAAGCAGTTCATGAAAACCACTAAGAACCAGTCCTATATTCCCTAAAACAACTACTAGGGTATAAAAAGGTAATAACAAGAAGTTGCTAAAAAGAAATCCTAGACTAAAAGTTTTCAGTGCAAAGACTGCGTAGGGCAATGAAAATATTTGAGAACTGATACTTAAACTAAAAGATTCGTTTAAACTGGCAGGCAGTTTATAGAGTACCTTTTTTATTTTCTTATTAAACATTATAATTCCAAGAACGCAAAGAAAGGAAAGCATAAAACCTATATCAAGAATAGAAAAGGGTCTAATTAACAATAATATAATTGCAGCTAGGCTAATAGATGAAAGACTATCGTATTTTTTATAAACTCTACTTGATATTTTCAGTATAAAAATCATTATAAAAGCTCTTATAGTAGGAGCTTGCCCTCCTGTAAATATCATATATGCAAAAGAAAATAAGAGAGCAATTTTATAACCAATAATAATTTCTAAGGTTTTATATACTATTGACATATGTAGTCCCGATACGCTTATAACATGACTAATGCCTAATTTTTTAAAGTCTTCCTTTTGAGTTTTTTCAATAAAGCTAGCATCTCCAAAGCATACACCCATAACTAGTGCAGTTTTTTCACTTCCGAGTACAAGATAAAATTTTTGGTATAAGTTTTCTCTAAAACTTTCAATCTTTGATATTAAGTCCTCATTACATATTTTATAATCTTTAACTGTATAGGTTCCAACTATACCTCTTTCATAAACCGGTACTTTTTTAAAATTGCCACTTATCCAAACATTTCTTCCCTCAGTTAATTTAAAAATATTGCCCTCCAAAATAATTTTCTTGTTATTAACTTTTGCATAGCAATAATAATTACTTTTGTCTGAAATTCTCACTTTAAGCTTTTGCGCCTTTGGTAAGTTAATATTAAAATAAGAATAATAATTTATAACCCCAATAATAAAAAAACAAGCTACCAGATAAAAAAATTTCTTCTCCATAGTAAAATGCATAACAGCCAAAAAAGATGCAGCTATAACTGCACCTAAAATAGGACTATTAATTAAAATTAAAAAAGTAAAGCATCCCATAAAAATTGACACTGCATAATACACTAAGGGTCTAACCATAATAAATTATCCTACTTAAAAATTTATTTATTAAAAAGAACATATTAATTTGTTCCATCCTTTTCTATTTCTATTATAATTTCAACATTGTGGATATTAGGAATGGCATGAATGTGTTTTACATGAGGTATTCCAGTTTTATTTCTTATTTTAAAATAGTTATAAGTAATTTCCTGCGCCGCACTTTCTGATAAACTATTATAATTAATAAAATAATCACTTTCTGGTATATCTAAAAAAATTGTGTTACTTCCTATTACCTTTGTTTCAAATATATTTTCAAGCATTTTCACACACACCTCCACAATTTTATTTTATCCAATAAATATTCATATTAATCAGGGTATTTTTACTTGTTTTTCATTTTTCGAGCACCCTTAGAAACTTTTTGACACCCTTGTTATATTTATCATATTAACTAATAACATTAACAAGGCACATGAAAATAAATATACACTGTAATACTAAATTAATAAGTAACAAACTATGTGAAATTTTATTTTTTGAAAAATGCTTTTCATATATTAGTGTTAAAGCGAATAGGTTTTGGTATAAAATAAAAATAACAAAGCCAATATGTTCTGTGCTACCAATAGCAACTTCACCTATCAAACCCGAAATTATAAAATATATTATGCTAGTTATAAAGGAATTCCTTATAGAAACTCTTTTTACATGCTTATAATTAATAATTTTCATAACCTTATCACTATTCCTATTTTGCAATAGAATTGACACCCCAGAGCAAGGTATAATTATAAAGTTCAAATATAAGAGATCAATAAGTGTAAACGGCATTTTCTCCCTAGTAATTAAGCTCACTAATATTATAAGAATTTCACTGAGCCCTACTGAACTAATAAATAGACCTAATTCACTTATATAGTTAATAATCTTTTTACTATGGTGAACTAAATTTATTATTTCACTGAAATCATTTTCTTGTAAAAATAAGCTTGATAGTTTTCGCACTACTGTGCTACATTCACTTCCTGTGGAAATTGAAATACGGGAATTATTAAGGTATTCCAAATCGGTTAGTCTATCCCCTACTGAAGCTATAGAATGCCCTTTATGATTTAAGGAATTCACAATTTCACTTTTATGTTTAGAAGAAATTTTAGAGAAAATGCTAACAGCCTCAATGTTTTTTTCAAATTCTTCTTTGTCCATATAATCTATTTCTATACCTGATAAAATTTCTTCTGTTTTGTGGGTAAGTCTTATTTGTTTTCCAAAAGCTAAACAAGCAAGCTTATTATCTTCTTCATCTATAATAAGCCTAATGTTTGCGTCCTCGCATTTCTCTATTGCAGCATAGGAATTATTTTTTATAGGATTCTCAAAGCCCATTAGACCTACAAAAACTAAATTACTTTCAATATTTTCATCAATGCTAGGTTCATAATTGAAATTTCTATATCCGAAAGCTATAACATTATACGCACTATTAGACATGCCTATATGAACACTTATAATAGTTTTAAGATCAGTTTCTTTAATTTCTTTTTCTACCCCATTAATTAAAATATGGGTACATTTATTTAATATGCTATCAAGACTCCCCGATACATTTGCTCTATACCTGTCCTCAATCTTATTTACAACAGTTTTTATCAACCTGTCAGAATCGTAGGGTATCTTAAAGATTCTTTTTTGCTCCATTTCTAACTTACTTTTTTCCGGGAATTTTTCATTAAAAAATTCAAGAATTGCATATTCTGCTAAGTTCTCAATAGAATTATCATTTCCCATATAGGCCTTTCCCTCAATACAAGTTTTAGCATCATTACAAAGCAATGCTATACTGGTTATTCTCTCCATAGTATCTTCCATAGCAATACCTTGTTTTTGCACATCAATAAGCATATTGTCACAGTACACTTGTTTAAAAATAAATATATTCTCAGAAATACACCCAATCTTCTTTGTAAATATTGTAGTAATGTTTGCAAGAAAGTATATAGCAGAAATATTCTTTATGAATATATTCTTCTTCTTAAATCCATTAAATATAATATTAAAAAATAAAAATAATATTATAATATAAATTGGCGAATAAAATGTCATAAAAACATATATAAGAGTATTTATAATATCATAGACTAAAAATTTATTATATAGGGTAAAAAGCAAGGTAATTGCACCCGCTACAATAGTAACTTTCGCTGCATTATTTGCAATTTTATTTAAGCTTTTAGTAAAAACCCTATTATCCTTTTTATATTCCAATAATGCACTTGCAATTTTACCAATTTGCGTGTTCATTCCTGTAGCAATAACTATACCTAGTCCAAATCCCCCAGTAACAATAGAAGATTTAAATACCATATTCTTTATTTGAGAAAGATTTATTACCCCTCCCTCTATTTTCATAGAGTACTTTTCCACTTCATATTTTTCACCGGTTACAGCAACTTCCTTTACCTTAAGATCTTCACATTCTGTTATTCTAATATCAGCTGGTACATAGCTACCATTTTCTAAAAAAACCATATCTCCAACTACTATTTCTTCACAAGCTATTTTACATCTCTTTCCATTTCGTAATACATATGAAAAAGCTGTATTTAAATTATCAATTGCCATTAAGCTTTTTTCTTCACTATAGTCTCCATTAATTAAATATACAACACTAATTATCATGATTAAAATTACAATGCATGCTATAATAGGTAACTTGTTATAAAATAACATAGCTATAAAAATGAATGATACAACCATCCATAATTGTCTTATTTCTTCAATAATCAAAGTTAAAAGGCTTTCAATTTCAGGCTTTAATATAAGGTTTTCGCCATGTTTTTCCCTCATATATACAATCTTATTTTCAGTTAGACCCAAATCAATGTCTGAATCTAAAATTTTCACTACCTTCGTCATTGTTTTTCCATACCATTGTTTCATATTACCCAACCTATCCTTTAGCATTTTTTATACAATATAATCTTCGTTGAATAAATAGGAGACTTTAGCATAAATAGCTAAAGTCTCACAATTTTAAAGTACAATATAGCAATTGTCTTACCTTATCAATTGGTTATTTTTAGATTGTCCCATTTCCATTTCTCCATCAGCGTATATGTACATTCCGAGGCCGTCTCTTTCATCATTTTGCCACTGACCTATATATTTATCTCCCTGAGACCAAGTATGGATTCCCTCGCCATGTCTAAGTCCATCTTTCCAGTCACCTACATAAGTATCTCCATCTGGCCAGCTGCAAATGCCCTGACCACATTTTTCACCATTCTCCCAATCCCCTGTATATTTTTCACCATCTGGCCAGGTATAAATTCCACTTCCATGTTTTTCATCATTATTCCACTGGCCTACATATTTTTCTCCACATGCCCATGTAAGAGTTCCCTCACCATGCATTTTATTATTCTTCCAAAGACCTACATATTTACTTCCATCCGTATAAATAAAAGTCCCTTGGCCATTTTTTACACCATTTTTTCTTTCACCCTCATAGGTTCCTCCGTGAGTATGTTCCTTTTGTGGAATTATCACATTATCTAACTTAACATTATGCATTGTTATTTTATTCATATTAGCTTTACTTAATTTTATATTTCTCATATGGTAATCGCTCCTTTTCCCTTGGCATACTTCACTTGTTATTTTATTTGCCATATATATATAATACTATATCATGCTTTCTTGAAAATTATACAATATTTTTTCGCAAAATAAAAACCTGTAGGAATTAATTCCTACAGGTAATTTTTATTAGATAATATTATCTTTGAAATCCTCTATTGTTTTGTTGTTTTTTAGCTCTTCTACAATCAGGACATCTTTGTGGTTCATTTTCGAATCCTTTTTCTTTGTAAAATTCCTGTTCACCCTCAGTGAATACGAATTCTTGTGAACAATCTTTGCATATTATAGTTTTATCTGCCATTTAAACATTTCTCCTTTTTAATTATATTAAGATTTAAGAGCTGATTTACTTTATATGCCTAAAAAGGTAATGTTTAAATCATATTAAATCTCGGTGTTGTTGATTTTGCAATCTCAACTCATTTAGAATAACATATATATTAGTGGTTTGCAATACTTTTCTTTAAAATACTTGAAAAAAATACTAACTATTCATTATTTACTAACTCTAGCTAAAGCTAAATTAATGGTTTCTTTAACAAGATCAATGGCTTGTAGTTTGCTATGTCCCTTATGTTTTATTTCTTCTTCTTCTTTTCTTGCTATTGCCTTAAATGGATATTCTTTTTCATTATTTTCAATAACTTCTATTACATAGCCTCTGTATTCTTCCATATTCCACCTCTTATTATTTATTTAAAATGTTGTTCTTAATCATATATTTCGCATATATTATTTAAAACTAAACAATAATTCAACTTAAAACTTCAAACATTTTAGCATAATTTATTATCCATAAATTTTCCTATTATATCCTCCTTTTCTAAATTCATTATAACACATTTTAAATAATTTGAATATTCTTTTATTAAAATTAACTTTTGCTAATCTTCTTCTTTTCTATGTTTCTTTTTTACTACTTTTAGCCTAAAAAAATCTTCTCTTTCTTTCTCTTCTAAAACTTCTGTAACAAACTTTACTATTTCCTCAAATTTAGGAATCTGTATATTTTGAAGTGCATTGGCTCTCTTTTGGGTTTTCTTTACTTCCATTGCTAATCTGTATACGGCATTTTCTACTTCTGCAAGCTCGTAAGTTAAATATTTTACATTATTAAATTCTTTCATGGCCTCATCAATGGATGCATTACTTCTGTAAAATCCATATCTTGGTTCTATTTCTTTTCTCTCGAAAGTAATTTTTGGTACTTCTACTCCCATTACACTTTTAAATAAAATTTCATAATCTTTAGCTTCTTCTACTGACATGGCTATGTCTTGTATATTTTTTATACCTGAATTTATGTTTGCAGATTCCAATGCCTTATATGCCTTTGAAAAAGTCATATTAACTTGATTTTGAAGTTCATGCGCCTTAGAAACATAAGACATCATTTCTCTTATTAATACATTTCTTTTTTTATCTAGTAGTTCAAAACCTTTTTCAGAAAAATCTAAGGAACTTTTAGCAGCCATTAAAGTAGATTTTGTTGGTGCAAAGGTTTCCATATTATTTCACCACTGCTTTATAATACTTTTCTAAAATTTTAGGTGAAACCCTATCCAGCTCACTACTCGGCAATATACCAAGAATCTCCCAAGCTAAATCTAAAGTTTCTGTCATATCCCTATTTTCATCAAAGTCTTGTTTCAAAAATTTTTCTTCAAAAGCTCTACCAAATTCCATATATATCTTATCTGTTTCCGAAAGCTCATCTTCTCCTATAACTTGTGCAAGTGCTATTACATCTTGCACCCTAGAGTATGCTGCAAATATTTGATTTGACGCGTCTCCATGATCTTCACGAGTAAAACCTTCTCCAATACCATCTTTCATAAGTCTAGAAAGGGAGGATAAAATGTTTACTGGCGGATATATATCTCTTTGTTGAATTCCTCTACCTAAAACAATTTGTCCTTCCGTTATGAACCCGGTAAGGTCTGGTACTGGATGCGTTATATCATCGTTTGGCATAGTGAGTATTGGTATTTGTGTTATACTTCCCTTTTTCCCTTTCATCATACCAGCTCTTTCATATAGGGACGCTAAGTCAGAATATAAATATCCTGGATAGCCCTTTCTACTAGGAACTTCTTCTTTTAAGGAAGATAGCTCTCTTAGTGCTTCACAATAGTTAGTCATATCTGTAAGTATTACAAGTACATGCATATCTTCTTCAAAAGCTAAGTATTCTGCAACAGTCAAAGCACATCTTGGAGCTATTATTCTCTCAACTATGGGATCATCTGCTAAATTTGTAAACATAACCACCTTTTCTAAGACTCCTGCTTCTTCAAAGCTTTTCTTAAAATAATTAGCGTCATCATACTTTATGCCCATAGCTCCAAATACTATACAAAAATTTTCATCTTCCTCGCTAGAAACTTTTGCTTGCCTTACGATTTGTGCAGCTAGCTCGTTATGAGCCATACCATTCCCAGAAAATATAGGAAGCTTTTGCCCCCTTATTAAAGTAGCAAGGCAGTCTATGGAGGATATTCCTGTTTGTATATAGTCTCTAGGGTATCTTCTAGCCACAGGGTTCATTGGCCTTCCATTTACGTCATATTTTTGTGAAGAATAAACTTCTCCCCCATTATCTCTTGGATCACCTATGCCGTTAAATTCTCTCCCTAATATATCCTTTGTAATAGCTATTTTAAAGGATTCCCCTTTAAAATGCACTGATGTATTTTCTACTGACATTCCAGTTGTTGTTTCAAAAACTTGTACTATAGCCTTATCTTTATAGATTTGAACAACCTTCCCCTTTTTTTTATATTTTTCATCCACCAATATTTCAACGATTTCATCATAGGCTACATTTTCTACATTAGAAAGTATAATTAAAGGTCCTTGCACTTTATTTAACATTAAGTATTCTTTTTTCATATTGCACCTCCTTGCTAGTCTCTGTAGGTATATTAATTATCCACCTATTTATATTTTGCTATAAGTTCCTCAAAATAACTTGATAATTCACTTTCTAAATCATCTATAAGTGATGGGTTATCATTTGGTATATTGTATTTCATTTTATAGAGCTTTTCCATTAATTCCTTATTCATTATAACGGATATTGGTATGCCAACTTTTACTGCCTTACCTCCATTATCATAAAAGGATTCTATAGCTTTAAGCATCTTATATTGTTTGGCTAATGGTACAAAAGTATCTACAGGATTATAAGCATTTTGCTGGAGGAATGCGATTTTAAGACATTTAGCTACTTCAATAATAAGCCTTTGTGCGTCCGGAAGCACATCTTCACCTACTAGTTTAACTATTTCCAGAAGCTTATTTTCTTCATATAAAAGCTTAAGCATCTTTGCCCTTAAATCCATTACGTCGCTCGCCACATTTTCCTCATACCAATCCTTTAGAAGTGTAGTGTATCCGCTATAACTAGATAGCCAATTTATTGCAGGATAGTGTCTTGCATAAGCTAGTTTTTTATCAAGGCCTAAAAAAGCTGAAACAAACCTTTTAGTATTTTGAGTTACAGGTTCCGAGAAGTCCCCCCCAGCAGGCGAAACTGCGCCAATTACAGTTACAGAACCCTCGCTGCCGTTTAAGTTTTCTACGTAGCCTGCTCTTTCATAAAACTCTGCTATTCTTGATGGTAGATAAGCTGGATACCCTTCTTCAGCAGGCATCTCTTCAAGTCTTCCTGATATTTCTCTTAGTGCTTCTGCCCATCTTGAAGTTGAGTCTGCCATTATAGCAACGTGATAACCCATATCTCTAAAATATTCTGCTATAGTTATACCTGTATAAATACTTGCTTCTCTTGCAGCTACGGGCATATTTGATGTATTTGCTATTAGCACAGTCCTATTCATAAGAGGCAAATTTGTTCTAGGGTCTATAAGTTTTGGAAAGTCTTCTAGAACTTCTGTCATTTCATTTCCTCTTTCTCCACAACCAATATATACTATAATATCCGCATCAGACCATTTAGCAAGCTGGTGCTGAGTTATAGTCTTTCCGGTACCAAATCCACCAGGAATGGCACAAGTACCGCCTTTTGCCAGTGGAAAGAATATATCTATAATTCTTTGTCCCGTGATAAGAGGTTTAAAAATAGTTTTTTTATCTTTTACTGGTCTTGGATTTCTTACAGGCCAATATTGATAAAGCTTAAGTTCATAAATCTTTTCGTCTTGTTTTAATTTAACAACCGTGGTTTCTATATTATAGTTACCATTTTCATTTACCTCAATTACAGTTCCAAACACCCCTGGTGGAACCAATATTTTATGCATTATTGATTCAGTTTCTTGAACATTTGCATATATATATCCTTCTTTTAATTCATCACCTAGTTTAACTGTAATTTCTACATACCAAAGTTTTTCTTCATCAAGAGAAATTAATCCTATACCCTCAGGTAAAAAGCCATGAGACATTTCATTTATTTTTTCAAGTGGCCTCTCAATTCCATCAAATATGTTTCCAAGTATTCCTGGTCCCAGTTTAAGAGAAAGAGGACTTCCAGTAGAAATTACAGGTTCACCTATTTTAAGTCCACTAGTTTCTTCATAAACTTGAATAGTTGCAAAATCTTCTTCCAATATTATGATTTCACCGATGAGCTTTTTAAAACCAACCATAACCATTTCTCTCATTTTAAAGCCCTTCATGTGCTCAGCTTTTATAACTGGACCATTTACTCCCATTATATTTCCTTCCATGTCTTTCCCCCATTCATAAATCAGTGGACAGATGCGAAATCTAGCTTACTCTATGGCTAGCATTTCCATAACTCTAACACCAATTAGTTCTTTGCTTTCTTCTAATTTGGAATATAGACTATTATCTATTTTAAATTTTCCTTCAATATCTTTTATTATTATGCCCCCTATAAAGTCTCCCTCTGAAATCTTTATTTCTGCATTTCGATCACTGTAATCTCTCTGCACGATTCCAATTTCACTTTGAAATTTTTCATAATCTTTTTTTAAAACTATAATATAATAGTTCCCTTTGTCTATTTCCTTTAAAGTCTTTTCTAATATACTTAGAAAATAAGGCTTATATTCCGTTAAAGACACAAATTCTACAAGCTTTTGTTTCAGATTTTCTAAAGCCTGATTAATCAGTTTTTCCTTGAGAGATAACACTTCTCTCTGCTTAGTAAGTCTTTCTTTTGCCACTATCGAATTTGCTTTAATATTAGATTTTTTTGTCACTTCCTTTTGAAGGCACTGCCTAAGCTCATCTATCTTTGCTTTTTCCATATTTATTCTTTTTTCAGCTTCTATACTGAAGACTTCTAATCTTCCCTCTTTTTCTTCATTTACCTTGTCATATATCATCTTAGAAAACAAACTTACCTTATCTTCAATGGTGGTCATAACCAACCCTCCTGCAAATTCTAATGCTCTTATTATAACTTAAGGCCTATAGCCTCTTTAACATATCTTAAAATAGCGTCACTACTCTTGCTCCAACCATGCCTGTCCGGAATTTCTACCAAAAGTAGTCTTTGCTTGGACAACTTTATTTTTCTTACTTCATCGGGTATTTTCGCTGCAATTTTCTCTGTTACTATTATTATTCCTATTGCCTTATCTTTCTTTAATTCTTCAATTTTTTTTACGATTTCCTCTTTTTCATGAAGAACAATGCCTTCTAGTCCTGCCATTTGCATACCTACAAATGTATCTACATTATCACTTATTAGATAACTTCTCATAACCCGCTCTCCTAAAATTACAATTTCGCAAGTATCATTATAGATACAATAAGTCCATATATAGCAATACCTTCTCCAAGACCTACAAAAATAAGAGTTTTCCCCAGTATCTTAGGATCTTCAGATACCGCACCTAAGGCTGAAGAACCAACGGCCCCTACAGCATAACCTGCACCAAGAGTTGCAAGTCCTGTAGAAAGGGCAGCTGCTAGATATCCAATTCCTGCAGCTGGGTTCACTGCTACTGCTACTGCAGCGTGAGCTACACTTGGAATATTTACTATTAAAGCCCCCATAATAACTGGTATAAATACACCTAAATTTATTTTAAGAGCTTTTTTAATTTTTTGTCTACCTAAAACATCTATCTTACTTTGCTCCACCACCCCATAAGTAATAGTAGCTATAACAACACAAAATGTTAACATTAATAATATAGTCATAATCGTTATTCCTCCTTATATTTTTTTATATGTGTCACTTCAATTTAACCTTCACAGGTTCAAAAGTAACACCCCCACCCTCATAATACCTACTAAACAATTCATAGTATTCCAGTCTTAGCCCTTGTATAAATACTATGAGCCCTTCAAGGCATATAATTATTACATTTCCAAGTACTAGTATTAGCACTGAAGCAACACCACTATTAGTCATAGAAGCTAGCGCAGCAAATGCAATAAACAAACCAACATGATTTAAAGCAAATGCACCTACTCTTACAAACGAGAGTGTATTAGAAAACATAGATAGTAAAGTTTCTACTACCTCAAAACTTGATTCTATAAAATAATCTTTAGCTCCAGCTTCAAATAATACTTTTTTACCTAAAATAATATTTGCTAGTGGTTGCTTTAACAATATCAATAATAGAAAGAAAATAAAATATATTATCCAAATGGTTGTTGGTAATAATGGATTTTTATAGACAATAGATACTACTAATGATAATGCTCCAATATAAAACATTAAACCTGCAAGACCTTCTTTTCCGAATATTGCCTGTTCTATGTCTTTTCGTCTTAAGCTATTAGTTATTCCTAAAACAAAACCTAAAATCAAGAAACCACATCCAAAAATTATTGTGGCAATTAGTATATCCTCAATATGTTCCATAGGCCTAATTAGAAGAGCTGGAATTACTGTTTCAGAGCCAAAAACACTTCCATATAAAAAACCAAATATAATAGAACTTATCCCAATCCTTTCAAAAATTCCACCAAAACTATTACTACCTAGCTTATTCTTAAGCAAAAACCCTGCTAATACCAATACTAATCCTTGTCCTATATCCCCAAACATAGCACCAAACATTAACGTATAGGTTATTGCCAAAAACATGGTAGGATCAATCTCATCATAACTAGGAATACCATACATCCCAACCATACTCTCAAACGGACTGAACAATTTATTATTTATAAGCATTGTTGGTGTAATTATATCTTTATTTGTTCTTTCATTAGGGTCCTTTCTAATAAATATAATTCTATCATCAAAGTTCGAAAGCAGCTTATTAAAGTTTTCCATATAGCTTTCAGGTATCCAACCAGAAATATAAAAAAATTCATTAGTACAAGCCGCACTTTTTTTTATTTCTCCAGACCTTTGCTCTAATTCATAACTATTTTGAATGTTTATTATAATTTCATAATTTTCATTTAGGAAATCATTAAGCCGTTTTTGAATTTCATCTATGGATTGTTGCACTTGGTTTATTTCTGCGCGTACTGTTACTGCCACTTCCCTCGGAATTCCTGTATAATGATCAGGCACTACAATTTTTTCGCAATTAGCAGATTTAAAAATTTTTTCCGTCTCTACTAACAAAAGTATTGGAGTAAATGCTATAAATATATCATAATCTTTTTCTGTATAGACAGATTGGATTACTGAAGGTATATTTTCATAATTGGCTTTTATTTTAAGCATATTTTGCTCTGGCACTTTGTATAAACCCATTTCAAAATTTTTCATAGTCGTAATATCTTCTATGGGAAGCTCTATTTTTTTTAAAAACTTTAGGGCCTCATAAGTGTTTTTAAGATAATGATCTTTCTCTTTCAAATCCTCGAGTTCTGTGTTTAAAATATTAAATCTTCCGTAGACTGACCATAATTGTTTTTCTATGGTGTCAAAATCAAATATCACTTCTTTAATGTGCTCTTTACTTATACCAAGGGTATTTTGAGCCTCTTGAAGTTTCTCAATATGTTTTAAACTAATATTATATTCTTTATCATACGCGTAAGGTCTTATATAATTTACGTCCATTATAACCTCTACATTATCCGAGGATGTTTTTAATATAAAATCTGACGAGTTTATTTCTTGAAAAGCACTTACTGGTTGCATACAGCCTTCAAGTGCTAACATTTTAGTTATTTTATCAAAATCTTCAATTTTCCCAACTAAATTAACCATATGCATTTTTTCTATAGACACAAAATCACCTCCTGCGTTCCTATACGATAGTTAAGAATTTATAACATGGACGAACCATAATTAATACACTCATTTGTGGTATTGCAATACCTCTTTTGTTCTATTATAGATATAATATCTCTTATTTCAATCCTATAAACAATAAGATAACTAATAACTACGCTAATATTTGTTTTATTTTCTCTAAGAATTTTATTGAAATATTTTTTTTGAAATTCTCGTTCTCGTTTTTCAATTAAATTAGGTTCATCCTTTTCATATATGGATGCATAGGGCGTTTTTTCTAATAGATTTTTAAATTCTTCTATATCATTTATGTAACAAAGTTTTCTAAGTTTCTCCTTAGAAAGTTTATACCCATTATAAATAGTATAGTTAAAAAGTTCCTCCGGAGGTATTTTGTAAAAAGTTTTCCCTCTATATATCCATCCTAAATTTAGAAGATCCGCTTCAAGACTAATAATACTATAGACTACTTCCTTGTTTTCCTTATCTAAATGCTGGAGTTCGCGTCGTATGGATGTAAAATAAACAAAATCAAGTTCCGTTTCAATTCTAAATAATCCTTTTGCACTTGTATCTTTAGCTAAATTTTTTAGGCTCTTATAATATATGCTACCTTTTAATCCGTCTATTACCTCTTCTACATTTTTTAAAGCTAATAAATAATCATACTTTATTGTATTTAACGTACTTCTTGCAATTAGCTTGTTTTCTATTTCTTCTTTACTTAGGCCTAAATTTTTACTTCTTATTATTACTTTTAAATCTTCTATTTCCCATCTCAAAAAAAGTGCTTTAATAAGATCCCTATATTCACCATTAAAATAATTTATAAATTTATTATAAGTACTTATATAATACTTATGTAAAATAATTTCTAAATCACCCCGATGAATCTTCTCTAAGTTATACCCTTCTAAAATTTCACCATAACTAGTTTCCTCTTTTAATACCTCAAGAGTGCTTTTAAAGTCTTTACAATTTAGCAATTTCAAATACTGGTCTTTGCTCATCCGCTTTCCCATCATAGCCCTTACCTTAGTATTTATGGCACTAAACTTAACAACACTTCCCATATATTTTCACTCCTATTGTGATTTTATTATTCTATTAAATATTTCATCAACTATTTTTAATTTATTTCTTTCATATTTCGTATTAATTATATTTAGTTCTTCTTCTTTTTCTTTTATTATGTTCTTAGATCTATTTTCAGCCTCTTTTATTATTTCATCACTTATAGTGCTTTTAATATTTTTAGATTCTTCTTGAAAGCTAACCTTCATATTCATTATAATTTTTTCTAGTTCAATTTCTTTTTCTTTTATCAATTCATCAATGCTATTTCTATAGCTTTCAGCATCTTTGTCTATACTCATTATTTTGTTCATTACAAATTCCAAAGCATCGCCCCCATTATTTTTAAAATAATCCATCGATTTGTTTTTTTCCTATAATAAAGAAAATAACTATCCTTTCATTATATTCTCTTTGAATAGTAATGTCTAAAGCTATTTTTGACATTATCTAAGCGTTTAGTAATGAATTTGAGTATTATTCCAATATATAACGTAAATAGCTAACTCTACCTGTGATTATCTCACATACCCACCTATAAACCTTGTCCTTTTAAACTATGTCTTTTTATTAACTGAATGTTGTAGTATAATTAAGTACTATTGCTAATTGTATTAATGAAGGAGGCTAATTATGAAGGATAACATAGAAGAAATTGAAGGTAACTTATTAAATTATCTTTATGAAAATAAAGCTGCATCCCCACAAAGTGTAGCAAAAATAAAATTGGGTATTGATTTAGGCAAGGGTAAGGGTGATCTTAGATTATTTAAGGCATCACTTGAATCACTAATTAATAAGAAGTTTATAAAAAAACAAGAGGACAGAGGGAATTATAAAATAAATGACACTGGAATCCAGCATATTGAAGGAAAAGAGAAGGTCGAAGAAAATTAAAAAAAGAGTTTAAATCTCTTTTTTATTCCTTAATAATATAGATAAAAAGGTTGACTATCTCTTATATAGTCAACCTTTTTTTTGCGCAATTCGCAATTAAAATTCATATTTTTTATGTAGTAGCCATGTGTTTTCTTGCCACTTATAAATTGATACATTATTAAATTTGCATTGAAAGCTACAAGGTTTAGTATTAACGTATTCCCAAATTTCAGGGTATATATCATTAATTTTTTTAGATGCAATGGTTACATGAAAAATCTTGTTTTTGCCATCTTTATTATCAAAGGCAATATAGGGCAATGAATCAATAGTATCAATGAGCTTGTCATGAAGTTCTTTCCCTTCCACAGACATTTCCACTTTCATATAAATAACCCGTAGGTCAAAGTGATCATAATTATTGATACCATAAGAAGCCCCGATACTCTCTTTGCTAAATATCTCTAATGCAATTTCTAAATCGTCAATACTTCCACCATATTCAAAAGGAGCTTTTATGGTAAAGTGCGCAGGCAATTTGGAGGATTTCGCACCGAATTTTTGAAATACTTCCCTCCGTAAATTATCATTTAAAATACCTGCTTTTCCATCTACTACACTTACTATTACATATCTCACTTTGTCACTTCCTAAATAATTCTTCTATTATTGCTTACAACAATGAAATTATAATTATGATAATAAAATTATGTGATTAAGCTGTGAAATCTACCTTCTAGCTTTAGCAACCTCAATATTTACTCTTCTTTTATGCAACTTATGACCAGAGCTATTTCTTAGGATATCATCAACAAGATTTTTAGGTACATCAATAAATGAAAATTTTTCTAAAATATCAATATTAAAAAGTTCATTTTTATTAATATTAGCAGTCTCGCATAGAAAGGCTATAATATCACTCGTCATAACTTCGTCCATTTTTCCGATAGATAAGAATAGTCTAACATTGCCTTCTGTTGATACAGAATCATCTGAATAGTTATTGTTAACTCCACTATAAAAAATAGTTTTTATTAGGGAAGCTGCTACATCATCTGCACCAAATTCACTAGTTAGAATTTTTCCAAGTGGAATAAAGTTATCATACAAATTTTCTGCTAAAGTTAATTTTATAGACTTTATAATAGTTTCTGACTTTGCTGCAAAAATATCTAGCATAGTAGGTATGCTTTTTTTAGTGATTACACTTTTAGTATCATTTTCAATTCTTCTTTTAGTAGATGATTCTCCTCTTGTAATAAGACTATAGGCTATACCTTCTTTATTGGCTCTACCAGTCCTTCCAATTCTATGGACATATGATTCACTATCTTGTGGTAAATCATAGTTTATTACATGAGTGACATCTTCAATATCTATTCCTCTTGCGGCTACATCAGTTGCTATTAAGTAGTTCAAATTACCATCTTTAAATTTTTTTAGAGTGTTCATTCTTTGGCTTTGTTTCATGTCTCCATGCATACCTTCTACACTGTACCCTCTAGGTTGTAATGCGACAACTAAATCATCAACACCCCTCTTAGTCTTGCAGAATAGTATACAAGTCTTAGGAGCATCAACATCAAGAATTCTACATAGTGATTCAAATTTATTTTTTAAATTTACTTCATAATAATATTGTTGTGTCTTCGCAACAGTCATAGATTTTTTTTCAATTGCGATAATTTTTGTATTAGTCTTCATATATTTTTTTGATAATATCTTAATAGCTCTTGGCATAGTGGCTGAGAAAAGCATAGTTTGTCTATCTTCACTTAAGTTACTTAAAATATCTTCAATATCTTCAATAAAGCCCATGTTTAACATTTCATCTGCTTCATCTATAACAAGAAATTTAGCATTGGCCAATTTCAAAGTACCTTTTCTAATATGGTCTAGTATTCTTCCAGGAGTTCCAACCACAATATCTACTCCTCTTTTTAAAGCTGAGATTTGTATAGCAATAGATTGTCCTCCATATATGGGTAATATCTTAATTCTTTCATATTTTGCAATTCGCTTAAGTTCTTCGGCTACTTGGATAGCTAGTTCTCTTGTAGGAGCTAAAACTATTGCTTGCACTTTTCCTGTTGATTTTTCCATTCTGCATATAATAGGTGCACCAAAGGCTAATGTCTTACCAGTTCCAGTTTGAGCCTGCCCTATAATATCAAAATCTTCCAAAGCAACTGGAATACTTTTTTCTTGAATGTCTGATGGGTATTGAAATTTTAAATCTTGTATAGCGTGAAGCACTAGTTCGTTTAGTCCTAGTTCATCAAATTTAATTTTGTTCATTCTTCTTCCTCTTTCATCTCGTATAGTATCAAATACGTCTCATATTAAAAGAGTATGTACAAAACAAGCAAATACTAAACTAAAAATGGAAATTTTAATTGTTTGTTATTTTTAAACTTTATATGCTATCGAATATTCTCTACAAACTGAATTTTTAATCCATTTGGATCCAATACGTAGAAAAACTTGTTATGTGGATTGGGCTGAAATGGTCCACTATGAATATCTATACCTTTGCCTTTAACAAAAGCCATCATTTTATCTACTGAGTCTACTTCAAATCCAAGGGAAATATCCTGTCCAAGGTTTACTTCTTTAATGGCTTCATTGCATATCAGTTCAACCTTTGTTTCCCCATCTCCTAAGAATGCAATTTCTACTCCTGGCCCTGCATTGAATCTTCTACTCACATTAAGCCCGACAATCTCCGTATAAAACATTAAAGATTCCTCTAAATTTCTAACCATTAATGTACTCCAGCAAAATTTCATAATTTGATTCCTCCCTTTTAAATTCTTTTATTATTTCTATATATACCCCTATTTTTCCTTCTGAATCTTAAATAAAAAGTGGCCTAGATACATAAAATTATGTATAGGCCGCAATATGTCTATTTAAATTGGCGGAAATTGCGACAGTTATCTCCCTGCTAATCTTTCTCTCCCCTGTTTTTTTGCAATAAACCACAACCTCATTAATATAAGTACACCAAGGGCACCAACGATGCCCTCTCCTATAAAAATAGCTCTTGCGGAAGAGGTATACATAGCAATTACAGATGGGAGTCCATCCCAAAGCCCATGCAACACAACCACGACAACATATGCTTCAATAACCCTTAAATTCAACTTAAATTTCCGCGGAGCACTTTCTCTTAAAAGTACACCTGCCAAAATAGCTGTCCAAGTACCATGACCTAATGGAGACAATATTCCTCTTAGTAGCGTTATAAATACAGTAGATGATAAACTTCCACCACTCTTTAAAAACATAGTAAAGGCATAACCTGAGCTCTCTAACGCTGCAAAGCCCATTCCTGCGGCTGCCCCAATAATTAAACCATCTAGCTCAAGGTCATGCTTTCTACTTCTGAAAATAACTAATACTCCAAGAATCTTTGCAAATTCTTCAATTATCCCTACCAACATAGTTGTTGAAAAGTTTAACTTATGAATAAAAATAGGTTCAAGTATTGCTGCTGCAAAGGTACCTAAGAACCCACCATAAAAGAAACCGGCAAGAGTCATAGCCATATTTACATTACTTAAGGTTCTTTTTTCATATAAAAAGGCCACATAGGTAACTGGTATAAGAAAATTGCCCAACATAACTATTGATGGAAACAGATTGGGGTTTTGTGTTAATACCAACACAACTAAACCTAATACGTAAATTATTAACCCTATTATTAATAATTTCCACCATTTATACCGTCTTTTTCTTAATTTTTCTTCCATATTTTCTAAAATCCTTTCTATTAAATTCTTTTAAAAATATAAGTTAAATTTAATATATATTGTCCCCTAATGACTAAAATTATAAATAATATTTTTGTTACGCAAGTAATATATTTTTCTAATAATTAAAACCACAAGCTTTTAATTAAACGGCTTGTGGTTTTTATTTTATAAAAATTTTCTTTATTACAATACAGAACTCACAAGTTTTTTTGTGTACTCATGAGAAGGTTCATTTAAAAGCTGTTTCGTATGTCCACTTTCAACTATCTTTCCTTTATACATAACTGCAATTCTGTCACATATATGTTTTACCACCTTAAGATCATGAGCAATAAATAAATAAGTTAAGTTTAATTCATCTTTTAGGTTGTCAAGCAAATTTAGTATCTGTCCTTGAACAGAAACATCAAGTGCAGATACAGGCTCGTCGCAAATAATAAAGCTGGGCCTTATAGAAATAGCTCTAGCAATACCAATTCTTTGTCTTTGCCCTCCACTCAATTGAAATAGGAACTTTAACTTATCACTTTCAGACAATTCTACTAGCCTGAGCAACCGAGATACTTCCTTATCCATATCCGAGCTTTTAACAATATGATGCAGTTTTAAAGGTTCCGTCAATAGTTCTTCTACTGTCATTTTAGGGTCCAATGCCCCTTGACTATGTTGGAATATAATTTGTAGTTCCTTTCTCATACTCCTCATATCATTATCATTTATTGCTGTCAGTTCTATATCCTTATAAAATATTTTACCTTCATCCTTTTATTATTTCTATATATACCCCTATTTTTCCTTCTGAATTTTAATAAAATCAATTTGAAGTTGGTTAATTTATATCTATTTACTACTGAATTTGGATACATTAATTGTAAATCGCCCATTAAAATCATAGAAAATAACCCTTCGGACAGTCTATATTTATTATTGAGACAGTCCAAAGGGTCATTTTGTTATTTTTTAGCTATCCACAATTGTTGATTTTCTGATAAGTATTTTTAAATTTTTATTTGTATTTCTCAATATATTCTAAAAGTGCCATGCTAACCAAATCCATGCTTTTATACTCTTTATATGTATCTGCAAAATCTTTAAACTGCCCCAAAACATCTGAATACAATCTAATAGTTGTGGTAGCCTTAAATTCTCCGTTAAGAATATCTTCATTAATTTTTAATTCTTGCGTTTGTGGTACATCAATTATAATTTTATAATCTGTTATTTGCTTTTCTGTTTCAGTTTTATCTGCTACTTTTTTCTGTTCTTTTACAAAGTCATAAGCTGAATCAATAGCTTCCTCTATGCTATCAGAATTAAAGCTCATGGAAGGAATTTCATCATCTAAAGTTAAACAAAATTTAGAACTTGATTGGATTTTCACCTTATATCCAGCATCTATTAGTTTTTCTAATTTATTCATTTCTCACACACCTTTTATTTATATTTTATTTTAAATATTTTTTCGAACCTCTTTTAGGATTATATTCTTCAGTTTGCTACCTAATATTTATAAATTTAATATGCCATACTTTAATATATATTATGTTTTATAATCATCTTCTTATGCATAAATTTAATGGTAATGTTTTAGGTATTGTATCAAATTGTTTTATACTATTTTTATTAATATTTCATGTAAAAAAATCACGCTAGGATAAGCGTGATTTTTTTATTAAATATATAATTTCCTGCATTATTTTTTATCTTTTTTTGACCATATTTTTAAACCTATAAGCAATCCAGCCCCAATTGTAGATGCAATTCCTGTATATATTGCTACTTTACCTGGGGTTGTTTTATTTTTGGGTGTTTTAACTGTCTTGTGATAATCTTCCATCAAATTTTCATACTGTTTCTTGTTGATATTTCCTATACCTATACCCATAACGCTACAATTCATGGCTGCAAAATAATTAATTTTTTCTGATATGTAACAGTTAAATGTATGTATTTTCTGAGGTGTTGAACTTCCATCATTCCATAATTCAACTCCAAATAATTCTTCATATATAAATTGATGTTGAAAAACAACTAAAGAGTAATTACCCCGTTTTGAGTGATATATATTAATATATCCATTTTTTGCAATTAGTTTGTCAATATGTCCTTTGTAGAAAACTAAAATGTTCTTAGATGAATTTTCATTCTTGATCTTATCAAATAATTCTCTGCCATCAAATGAATAAAATAATTCAACAGTAGTTATATCATTCTTCACTAATGCTAGTTTGATTATATCTATATATGAATCAATGTATTGTATATCTTCAGGAAGTTTATTTTTGTAATCATTTATTACCTTTTGAGTTTTTTTATTAAATAGACCATTGATAAATTCCATTTTATACACCTCTCTTCTTCCTTGTCAGTTTTGTTAGTCTTATTAGTTTATCATATTTTGCCCTCTTTGAGAATACTTACCCTATCATAATTTAATTTTCAAATGATTGTGTTGCATACTTTACCTGTAGTAGAAAATGCAACGCCAACACCAATCCGCTTGAATTTATCATTTAATATATTGGCTCTATTCCAGGGTGAATTCATCCAATCTGTACTCTACTATATGCTGAAAACAAATCCCATTTTTTATTAAAATCCATATTCCAAAACTTAATAAATATATTCTATGTATGTAGTGAACTCCCTTTTTTTCTAAAATGTTTTTGCATAAATGTAGTCCATCATGTTTTTATAATCATCAGCATTATATTCATCTTCACTAAATTCTTCACTAAGACACATTTCTAACTGCTCCCCTGTGGCTCCCATACCCATTTTTTTATCTACCCACATTTCAAAACGTTCCTTAATATCTCCCTCAAATTGGTTCCTGAAACTTGTATTATTTAGCATTAAATATCCCTCCTAAATAGATTTTTTAGTAAACCTTATACTAATATCATCCCCATTTTTAGGTGTTTTAATGCTTGTACGATTTCAGTTAGATTTAATTAATTTGCTCTAACCCCTTGTTTGTCAATCCGTTGTCAAAGCCAAAATAAAAAGCGGCCCAGATAACATAAAAATTATGTATCTAGGCCGCAATATGTCGATTTAATTGGCGGGAATATGTGTGAATCGAACACACCCATCGTGGTATTAGCACGACAACACAGTTTTGAAGACTGGCAGGCACACCAGCACCTATCTACTCCCAAGGACAGTGCTAATTATAGCATAATATTTCTTTATATTCAATAGTAATATGCATAATTCTGTCGAATTCTTTAATATTTAGTTCCTGTTCTAAATGTCTTTATACAATACCCTATCATTCTCTACCCTTTTAGTTAATTTAATTCCATCAAAATGCTCTAAAAGTGCTACTGCAAATTTTCTACTTGTGTCAAATACTCCTCTAGCTGAAGATGCTGCTATGCTGCCATTTTCTTTTATGTAATTGTAAACTATTGTTTTTGAGTTTTCATAATTTTCTTTTGTAAAAATACAATCCTCGGCTATTTTTATTAATTCTTCATTATCCATAAGTGAATCAAAAACCATTTTAAAGGCCTTTTTATCCTTTTCATTTATAGCTAAGTCAGTATATTTAGGTGTATTATATCTACCTTTATCATAAGCAGAAATAATGTTCTCTTTTAATTTTTCTTGCTCCACTGTATATTGTATCCTAAAATCGTATAAACATACAGATTTTTCATATACTTTTATGGAATTTCTATCTTCCATAAGAATTAACATTTCATCATAGATTTTTTGCTTAGTATTTTTGCCAAAAATCTTATTTTTGATCTCCTCTTTTGGCATACCTACCTTAAGTGGATTTTCATTATGATATGCCATTAAGATATTCTCTATTTCCTCAATCCTTTGCTTTAGAAAATTCTTATGTATGTATATTGCCTTATCTAAGGCCGTTAGTTTAATTATTATATTGTCCTCTACCAGTGTTTGTAATTTATTTTCTATGCTTTCTTCGTTTTTACCTAGTGCTTTTAAAATCACTGTAGTATCTGGGTAGTCCCCACTTAATTTTTTAACAGTATTCTCTAAAATATTTTCAGTCTTTCCACTTTCTTTAACTTTAAGTTCTTCTATATACTTTTCATTAAATCTTTTAGCCTTTTGCGCAACAGGTTCAATGACAATTCCACCGGCTATAGTATGCATAGGTGAATAGCTTCTAAGTACATATCTATCATTTCTTTGAGCATTTATGGATTTTTCCAGTCTTAATTGGACATAAGCACTTTCACCTGGCGCTATTTCTTCTTTATCTAATATAACAACCCTACAGAGGATTTCATCTGTTCCATGATATAATCTAACTCTCTGCCTATTAACTAGTGGTTTTTCTGCACTTTTTAGATAGTAAAGCGCACAATCTATTGAAAAAGAGGGTTCCATTATATTTAATTTAGAAACTACATCGCCTCTGCTTATTTCACTTAGTTTTATATTGGCTAGGTTTATAGCACATCTTTGCCCTGCTTCTCCAAACTCTTCAGGTTTATCATGAATTTGAATGCCGCGAACCTTTGTAACTACTTTTGAAGGATATACTTCTACAGTATCTCCCACCTTTATTCTTCCACTTATTATTGTTCCAGTTACCACCGTACCAAAACCACTTACAGAAAACACTCTATCCACAGGTAATCTAAAATGACCCTCTGTATCTTTAGCATCAACTTCTTCAGTGATTTTATCAATATCTTCTACAAGCTGCGCAAATCCCATTTTTGTTTTTGATGATACTGCATGAATAGGTGCATTCTCTAAAAATGTATCTTTAAATTCATCCCTCAAATCACCTTTAATCATTTCAATCCATTCAGCGTCCACGAGATCTGCTTTTGTAAGTACTATAATTCCTCTTTTAACATTTAGCAATTGCAATATTTCAAAATGCTCTCTAGTTTGAGGCATAATACCTTCATCCGCAGCTATTACGAGTAGTACCACATCTATGCTACTTATTCCTGCTAGCATGTTTTTAATAAATTTTTCATGCCCTGGAACGTCAATAATTCCAGCTCTTCTACCAGAGGGTAAATCGAAATAAGTGAATCCTAAATTTATAGAAATACCTCTGTCCTTTTCCTCTTTTAAAGTATCCGTCTCTCTACCGGTTAAGGCTTTAATTAAGGTAGTCTTCCCATGATCTATATGACCTGCCGTTCCTATAATAATATGCTTCATACAAGCAACATCCTTTCCATAAAAATATGGACATGTAAGCTAATTATACATTTTTCATGTTTTTAAAAGCCTCTACAATAAGTCCATAATCCTTTTCAAATAGTGTCCTAAGATCCATTATAACTTCATTATTATTAATTCTTACAATTATAGCTACTTCATTCATTCTTAAAGCCTCTTCTATTTGCTGCGCGCCGTAGCTTTCACTTTTTATTTTTATTACATAAGTTTCTATTTTTTCTGTGGGCATGGATCCCCCACCAACCATTGAGTAGTCATTATCTATTGTGAAAGTAAATTTATCAGTTTTATTTTGAAGTATTCTTTTTAGTTTTTTAGCTCTTTTCTTGAGTTCTTCCTTGCCACATAAAAGCATGTTTAAAGTCGGTATGTTTTTAATAGCCCCTGTTTCTTCTAAGTAATGCGTTAGCGTACCTTCTAAAGCTGCCAACGTCATTTTATCTATTCTTAGTGCCCTAGTTAATTGATTTTTTTTCATTCTATCAATATACTTCATCTTTCCTACTATAATTCCAGCTTGAGGACCACCTAGCATCTTGTCTCCACTAAAGGTTACTACATCTATACCCTTTTTTATGCTTTCCTGAACAGTTGGCTCATAGACAAACCCATATTTTGAATAGTCAATTAGCACTCCACTTCCTATGTCTTCAACTACTGGTATATCTTTTTCATTTCCTAGTTTTACTAAGTCTTCTATTGATACTTCTTCTGTAAAACCCATAATCTTAAAATTGGAGGTATGGACTTTTAATAGTACTCCTGTGTTTTCAGTAATATTATCTTTATAATCGTATAAATGAGTTCTATTAGTTGTACCTACTTCTACTAGTTTAGCTCCACTAAATTTCATGACCTCAGGAACCCTAAAAGAGCCTCCAATTTCAACTAATTGCCCTCTAGATACTATTGCTTCCTTTTCCCTACACAATGTATCTAGGGCAAGCATTACTGCTGCTGCATTGTTATTTACCACCATAGCAGCCTCTGCACCAGTTATCTTTATAAGAATATCTTCTATATGTGAATATCTTGACCCTCGACTACCTTTTTCAATATCATATTCAAGGTTGTTATAATTTTCGGCAACATTAACTACTCGGTCTATTGCATCCTTTGATAAAAGGGACCTGCCTAAATTTGTATGGACTACAGTTCCCGTAGCATTTATAACTTTTCTCAGTTTTGGACTATTCTTTTTATTTAATAGTTTAATAGAATGTCTTATTACTTCTTCTTTGGTTAAGGATTGTATTTCACCATCTAGAATTGCTTTTCTATAAACTTCTATAGTTTCTCTTAAAGAAGCTAATACAAGAACTCTTATATTGCTTTCCAACTGTTCTTTTATTGCTCCTTCTTGAAGTAGTTCATCTACCTTGGGTAAACTTCTTAATAATTCTCTATTCATTATATTTTCACCCCGCATTTATTTTGTTAATTAAATTAGTGCCTGCAGCGCTTTAGTATGGAGGATTTTTATTACTCCACAATTATATATTTATCTTGCAAAGGGATTACCTCTCCAATAATTTGTGATTGTAATTCTAATTCATTTAACCTACTCATGAGTTTTGTCGCCTCGTCACTTGTACAGGACACTAAAAGTCCACCTGAAGTTTGAGGATCAAATAATATGTCCTCTAACCATTCTGGTATGTTTCTAAGTTCATATTTACCTTCTAAGTATGCTTTATTGTTATAGTTGCCTGCAGGAACTAGTCCTATCTTTGCATACTCTTTAGCTTCTTTTATGTATGGTATATTTTCTTTGAATAATTTTAAACTTACATCTGATCCCTTAGCCATTTCATAGCAATGCCCCATAACACCAAAGCCTGTTATATCTGTACAAGCACTTATCTCATGCTGCATAATGATTTCTCCAGCATATTTATTTAAAGTACTCATAACCAAAACAGCCCTGTCATAAGCCTCTTTTGAAGCCATTTCAGCTTTTATTGCGGTACTAATTATACCAGTACCCAATGGTTTCGTTAAAATTAACACATCCGAAACATTACAGCCATAATTTTTAAGCACCTTATCTGGATGTACTATTCCCATAACAGATAGACCATATTTAGGTTCATCATCCTGTACTGAATGACCCCCTATTACTATTGCTCCAGCTTCTATTACTTTATCTGCTCCACCTTTTAAAATTTGTCCAAGTATCTCTATATCTAAACAATTAGGAAAACATACTATATTTAAAGCTAATGTTGGTTTACCTCCCATAGCATATACGTCACTTAATGAATTAGCTGCTGCTATTTGACCAAATGTATAAGGGTCGTCTACCACAGGTGTAAAAAAGTCTAATGTTTGAATTACTGCAATTTCATCGCTTAATTTATACACCGCTGCATCATCTGAGGTTTCAATTCCAACAATTAAATTTTCATTTTCCATTTTAGGTAATTTACCTAGTATCTCCGCTAAGGCCTCCGGCCCTATTTTTGCTGCTCAGCCAGAGGTTTTTGAAAGTTCAGTAAGTCTTTTTACCATGTTAAAACCCCCTTGTAATTCTCTATCATAGATAACAATTATTAATTGTTACTAAATCTTCAAGATAATTTTATACCATTACTCACTTTATGTCCACCTTATCTATAAATTTGCTTAAGGTCTTTTCTCCAATACCATCTACTTTTGTTAGCTCTTCTACAGACTTAAACCCTCCGTTTTCTTCCCTATATTTTATTATCCCATCTGCTTTAACGTCTCCTATACCTGTAAGCGTCATTAATTCTTCTTTATTTGCAGTGTTTATGTTTACAATAGCATTGTTTTTAGGAGAACTTGAAACTATAGGCTTACTAGTATTATTGGGGGGAATTTGTGTTTTAACTACCTCGCCCTTTTTATGAATCTCAACACAATCCTCATCATTTAACTTTATAGAAAGATTAGTGACTCCTAGATCTGCTTCTGGAGTAGGACCACCCGCTAGTTTTATAAGATCAATTACTCTACTTTCCTTTTTTATTTCATATACCCCTGGATTATTTACAGCGCCCTTTATATCTACTTTTATATTAATATCTTCTACTACATTTGATGAAACAGCTGTATTTGATTTTATAGCTATATTTGATTTAGTGGCAGCAACTCCCTTTGCATCTTTATTTTCAGAAGTTTTGTCAGTTTCTACAAATATATCTTTATAGTCTGTAGCATTAACGCTTTCTTTTGGACCTGACATTTTGTATCCAGCAATTATAAATACAATGCTTATGCATAGAATAACTATAGAACCAATTATTTTTTCTTTATTTTTCATAATTCCTCCTCTTTATTCTCTGTTACCATGGAACAATTTACCTTACATATAAAATTATTGACAATTTTTCGTAAATACTGTCGCTAACAAAGATTTATTTTGATATAATGTAAGTATTGAAAACTGGGAGGTAATCTATGAGGAAATTTATCATAATATTATTCACATCATTTTTTTTACTTTTTAATATAGCTCCAGCAGTACAAGCATTAATAACCCCTCCAGTGGCGTCCGCTGATAGTGTGGTTTTAATGGATGCCACTACAGGTAAAATACTTTATGAAAAAAATAAGAATTCTGCTTATCCCCCAGCTTCCACTACAAAGATAATGACTATACTTCTAGTCTTAGAAAAATGTAATTTAAGCGACGTGGTAACAGTAAGTAAAAAAGCAGAAATGACTGATGGTTCAAAAATATATCTCACTGAAGGCGAAAAGCTCCCTGTAAAGGAATTATTATATGGATTAATATTAGCTTCAGCTAATGATTGCGCTGTAGCCTTAGCAGAGCATGTAAGTGGCACCACAGAAAAATTTGCAGTGCTTATGAATGCGAGAGCAAAATCACTAGGTTGTAAAAGTACTAATTTTGTCAATCCCAATGGTTTATATAATGTTAATCATAAAACTTCTGCTTATGATTTAGCTTTGATTATGATGGAACTTACCAAACATGAAGAATATAAAGCCATGTCAACAACTCCTTCATATATGATGGCACCAACAAATAAATCTGTAGAAAAACGTCCTCTTTGGAATGGTAATAGACTAATACATAAAGGCGACAGCTACTACTATCCGGATTGTGTAGGTGGAAAAACAGGCTATACTATTCAATCACAGCATTCTTATATTGCCGTAGCTACTAGAAATGGTCAAAAGCTTATAGTGGCTCTTGTGCATGACTCCAAAAAGACTTTTTTTCCAGACAGTATAAAACTATTGAATTATGGATTTGATAATTTTGAGCTTTCTAAATATTTTAATAAGGATCAAGAAGTATCAAAATTAACTTTAGAGGATGGTACGTTGATTCCATTACTTGCCTCAAAGGATTTTTATGTTGTTAAAGCTAAAAATTCAACTGAAGCGGAAGCTCCGATAATTAAAACTGAGCAAAAAGATTTAAACAACTCTTCTATAACGAAAGGTGATGAAATAAGTAAGGCAACAATTACTTTTGGTAAGGATTCCTACAATTTAGATTTGTCTAGCGGAATCAATCACGCTAACCCACTATCCCTAAACAATGGGCTTTTAAAAGATGATTCAAAAAACTCCAAGAATTCCTTACTTTTAATTAACATAATAAAATATTTTGCAATTTTCTTGGCCGTGCTAATAGTATTTTTAAGATTAAAGCATATAAAAAGAAATAGATAATTTAAATAGTAAAAGAAGGTAACACATAAAGAAAGCCACAGGTTCATACTAAATAGTATATACCTGTGGCTTTCTTATATTTAACTTTCAGCTTTTAGTTTACATATCAAATTCGCTATATCCTCTGGAAGCTCCGTCTCAAGTATAAGCTCATCGCCAGTTCTTGGGTGTGGAATAATTAATTTATAAGCATGAAGTGCCTGCCTCTCAATATAACTTTCTTCTGAAGCTCCATAAAGGCTATCCCCATAAATTGGATGACCAATATGACTTAAATGAACACGAATCTGATGTGTTCTACCAGTTTCCAAAATCAATTTTAGAAGGTCTCCATTTTTATAAGATTCAATAACTTCATAATGAGTTACACTTCTTTGTCCCTCTTCCCAAACTTCCCTTGCTGCACCTTCTTCATTTGGTTTTCCAATAGGCAAATCAATAGTACCTGACTTGTTTTCCATATTGCCATGTACTACAGCCATATAGCTCTTCTCAAAGGTTTTGCACTGCATATCTTCGCTTTGCAACGTATTAGCCTTTTGCAGGTCTTTACTCTGCATGTCTCTAGCCAAGGCCATATGTGAAAATTGATTTTTTGCAATTATTATAAGACCTGAAGTATCCATATCCAATCTGCTCACTAGTCTAACAATGCATTTCTCATTTTTTTCTTTAAAATAATATGCAACTCCATTGGAAAGGGTTCCGAAGGGATACCCCTTTGTGGGATGAACCACTAAACCGGGACTCTTATTTATAACTATAAGGTCTATATCCTCATATACCACGTCGAGATTCATCTTCTCCGGTTCAATGTTTTGATGCTCATTACTCTTCATATCAATTTCTATTTTATCCTTTGAACTCACTCGATGATTTAACTTAGCCACTTTATCATTTACAGTTATTTTTCCACTAAGTCCTGAGCTTTTTAAAAATCTACTAGATAAATTCTCTGTAAACTTTAAATAATCTCTTAATTTCTCTTCATGAATATTTTCGACAACTATATAGGTTAATTTATTAGTCAACAGTAATTTATTACTGCACAATCGCGATTACTTCTATCTCTACTAATGCATCCTTAGGAAGTTTTGCTGCCTGAACGCAAGATCTAGCTGGGGGATTTGTAGTAAAGTATTTTGCATATACTTCATTCATATCTGCAAAATCATTCATATCCTTTAAAAATACTAGGGTTTTTACTACCTTATCTAAGGATGTTCCTGCTTCTTCTAGTATAAATTTTAGATTTTCTAAGGATTGTGCTGTAGCTTTTTTAATATCATCATTAATAAATTCTCCAGTAGCCGCATTTATTGCAAGGGATCCTGAAGTATATAATACATTCCCAACTTTTACTGCTTGAGAATATGGCCCTAGAGCTGCTGGTGCTTTAATTGTGCTTATAATCTGCTTTTCCATTTTTTTCTCCTCCTCATAACTTTAGTTAGTGTAAAAACTATCTAACTGTATATCATCGCTAGGTCAAAATATTAATACATATATTCATGGTCTTCACCTAACATAACTATTATATCAAAATTCTCCTGTTCTGACGATAAAAATTCAATATTATCTGTCTTAAAATCTTTTATAAGAGTAGTTTTTATGTCATTATTGCTATTATATACTATAATCTTAGTTTTACTAGTAGTCCCACCATTTTCTGTTACAGCCTTATTGTAACCTTTTGATACTAGATATGTTGAAAAATCACTGGCGAGTCCTGCTTTTTTAGTTCCATTAACTATTTTTATTCTGAGCTTTGATTTGTCAATATCTAGAACTTTATTATCATTTAATTTTGAAATGATCTCTTTATTTTTTGCGTCATCATATACTAAATATGATTGGCCGCTTATTGTCTTTAAATCACCTTTAACAGTATACATACTAAGCTGATCCTTATTTATGGTAGCAAATATGTATCCATATTTCATTATATCCTTAGCATCCATATTAGTTTCTACAGAACTTTGAATTGCTGATAAAATACTTGGAATCTTAATTACTATAGTGGGATTTTTCACTTTTTCCATGACTTTACTAATAAACATATGTTGATTTTCTATTCTGTCTAAATCACCATTTGCAAAGCCAGTTCCATCATTGTTTTTTCTCCATCTAAAAAATTCTTCAGCCTTTTTACCATTTAAATGAACTGTTGTACCCTTTTTAAAATGAATGCTTAAATTTTGCGTGGGGTCATCATAATTCATTGTTCTTGTTATATCCATATCAACACCACCAATAGCATCAATAACTTTCCTAAAACCTTCATAATTGATTTTACCATAGTAGTCAATTCTAATACCTAATAGCTTTTCAACAGCATCAACAGCAGAAGTTACACCACCAATAGCATGAGCAGCATTAATTTTTTGATTTTTTCCATCTATTGTAATTAGCGTGTCTCTAGGAATGGAAACCAAACTAATTTTTTTATCTTCTGCATTGTAATGTGCCACTATCATTGTATCTGTCCTTTTAGGATCATCTGCATTTGTGGCACCAGGAGTGCCTACATCAACACCCATAACTAATATGTTACAAGATTCTCCATCTTTAACTATTTGCTCTACCTCACCCTTACTTAACTTAGATGATATTCCTTTTTTAGATAAATCAACTGCACCATTATTAAAACTAGATAAATATAAATATAAAGCTCCAAAAATTAATACAAAGGCTACCACCACAAAAATAAGGGTACCCACTGCCATTTTTTTATAATTCACTGTTCTTTTTTCTTTTTTCTTTTCACTCATCTTCGCACCTTCTATTTTTACTTAATAAATAATTTCTTGCGTCAATTGTATCTATATGCAATAATTCCTTTTGGCTTATAACATATATAATGGTGTTCTCAAGAGACTGTATTACTGCTGCATCTAAATTAATATAACTTAAGGTTCTCAATGCTTCTACACCCTCGAATTTTCTTAATGGCTCAATGTAATCTGAAATATAAATTATTTTCTCTAAAATGCTCATGTTTTTTCTACCGGTAGTATGATACCTGATAGCCTTCAAAATATCATCATCTTGGATTTCCATTACTTCTCTGGCTATTAAACTCCCAACTACCCCATGCAAAATAGATGGATTATTTGTGTATATTTCGTCTATATGTATTTTATGCTCACTGGCCATTTTCATAAGCTGGTGGGCCTTCATATTCTTAGCGCAGTCATGAACTAATCCTGCAATTCTTGCACTTTCTATATTTTCTCCATATTTAACTGCCAGCGTTACCGCTGTTTCACTAACACCTAAACTATGTTTCAATCTGCTTTCGCTTAAATTCAATTGCAAATAATGAAAAATTTCCTTCTCATTCCACATTTAGCCCCTCCTAATATCCATCTTTTCAAGAAAATAATTACATATGGTTTTTCTCTTCTTTGCACAGCTTACTATTTATATAGATTGTGCACCTGTATAATTTCCTCAACGCCTCTGGGCAAAAGATAATTAACTTTCCTACCTGCTTTTATATTCTTCCTAATATTGGTTGAAGATATGTCTATAATTGGCATATTTATATAAATTATTTTCTTATTGAATTTTTGTTCTATATAAAGCCTCTGCACAGACACTTCTTCCGTTGTGAAGCCTGCCCTATTATAAACTACTAGCTTACAACTATTGAGAATTATATCTACATTTTTCCAATTAGCTAATTCCATTAAACTATCCACGCCAATTAAAAAATACCATTCTATATTAGGTTGCAATTCACTAAAAATTTCAACAGTTTTATAGGTATAGCTATTTTCTTTTTTATTTATTTCATAATCACTTATTTCAAATTGAGCTTCGGATTCTATTGCCCTTTTAACTAAATCATATCTAATTTGAGCATCTGTAATTTTTTTATTTTTTTTATGTGGTGGGTTTCCTGCGGGCATGAATATAACACTGTCTAAATGTAAATTGTATAACGCTTCATAGGCAATATGAATATGGCCGATATGAATTGGATCAAAAGTTCCTCCAAAAATGGCCTTTTTCAATGTAACACCTCTTTTATATTGTAGTCAGGAATTAAATATTTTTTCCTCTATGGAAAATAATAACACAAGTTATGATTTTCCATAGAGGAAAAAGCATGTAATTTTACATGCTTTTATGGTAATTCAATTGTGGGCTTTTTTAAAGACCTTTTATAAAATACGCATTTGCTTCCAATAGTTTGAACTGCCTCAGCGTCTATTGCCTCACTAATTATATCTGATGCTTCTCTAGCAGTGAGTCCACTATTATTTAGAACTTTAATTTTAATAAGCTCTCTAGATTCCAGTGCCTCATTTAACTGCTTTAAAAAGTTTTCTTCTACCCCAGCTTTTCCAAGCTGAAATATTGGTTGTAATGTATTGGCAAGAGTTCTTAAATAACTTCTTTGCTTACTTGTAATCATAACATCCTCCTAGTCACATTCTTATAAGATAAGAATTATTATTCCTTATCTTTTATAATAAGAATTCAAATTCAAAATTTTGTAATCTAACTGTATCTCCGTCTTGAATTCCTTTTGCAACTAGTGCATCAAATACTCCCTTGTTTTTTAATACCTTGTGGAAATATTTAAGAGAATCCGGTTCATTTACATTTACAGCATTTAATAATCTATCAACAAAGCTTCCTTCAACAACAAAAGTTCCTTCATCGTCTACATTAATAGTGTAGGTAAATCTCTTTTCTTCTATTATGAATTTATCTTCATCATTTATTACCAGTTCTGTAACTGGAATAGTAGATAACATTCTTGCTGCTTCTTTCATCAGTGCCTCTACGCCTTGACTTGTAGCTGCAGATATTTTAAATATTTTACTATTATCATATCCCATTTCGTTTAATTTTTTCTTAAAGTTTTCAAAGACTTCATCATCAAATAACATATCACTTTTATTAGCAGCTACTATTTGTGGTCTATCCCATAGTTTAACGTCATATTTTTTAAGCTCTTCATTTATCTTTATAAAGTCTTCTACAGGGTCTCTACCTTCAATTCCTGAAATGTCAACCACATGAATAAGCATTCTAGTTCTTTCAATATGTCTCAAAAATCCTATTCCAAGACCTACTCCTTCAGCTGCTCCTTCAATAATTCCTGGTATATCAGCCATAACAAAACTCGGTATACCTTTCACATTTACTACTCCTAAACTTGGTTTTAAAGTGGTAAAGTGATAATTAGCTATTTTAGGTGTTGCTTTTGAAACTACTGAAAGCAAAGTTGACTTACCTACATTAGGAAATCCTAGTAGTCCAACATCAGCCAGTAGCTTAAGTTCAAGCTTAATCCATCTTTCCTCTCCTGGCATTCCAGGTTCAGCAAAGTTTGGTGCTTGCCTTGTAGGTGTACAAAACTTAACATTACCTTTTCCGCCGTGCCCAGCTTTACAAACTGTATAGGTTTGACCATCGCGAGCTAAATCACACATTACTTTGTCTGTTTCAACATCTCGTACAATTGTACCCATTGGAACTTTTACAAACAATTTTTCTCCAGCTCTTCCATAACATTTAGACCCAGATCCTTGTACTCCATTTTCTGCTACAAACTTTCTTGCATAAGAAAAGTCTAATAGAGTAGTCATATTAGCATCTACTACGAGTATTACGTCTCCACCATCTCCGCCGTCTCCACCATCTGGTCCACCCAGAGCTATATATTTTTCTCTTCTAAACGAAACGGATCCATTTCCACCGCTACCTGATTTAACAAAAATTTTGGCTGTATCAATAAACATATATTTCACCTTACCTTAGCTCATTTTCTATTTTTTATATTAATTAAACTTTAGTTTCTTAGAATATTAATCTATAAGCTATATTATTATCAAAACCACATCTATAAATTTTAAAATCATCTATTTCTATATCTATTTGTTGCCATTCATCCATCCAACTTATTTCGCCTATCATTCCCTCATTATTAGTAACAAGTAAACTTTCGCCTAATTCATCTTGGAATATATAAATATAAACAAAGTTTTGACCAGTAGCTTCTATCTCCATAAATATAGTGTTAACTAAATCACTTTTTTTATTATATTCGTTTTCAAAAATCTTATCTTTAAAATTACTAATTTCAATATCTATTTCAACTTTAACTTCATTTGCCCATAATTTTTTAATGTTACTCTCAAGGCATAGTGAAAATCCATCATCTTGCAATTTATAAATTTCACTAATAATTTCATTTTGCTTCGATAATCTATCTATGTAATCCAAAGCACCTTGAGGTCTTTTAATTTGCAAATAACCATATATAACTTGAAGGTCATTCATGAAATCGTGCCTTTGTTTTCTAAGTAAGCTTATATAATTTTCTAATTCATTCATTACTATCCTCCGAAAGAGAATTTTAAAAAAGCACCCTTTAAGGGTGCCTTAAACTATTCAGCCATTGCAATTGCTTCTACTTCTTGATCAACAGGATAAACGCTTGCTTTTTTCTTAGTTTTTCCCATTCTTTCGAATTTAACAACTCCATCAACTTTAGCGAAAAGAGTGTCGTCTCCACCTATTCCAACATTGTTTCCTGGATGGATTTTTGTTCCTCTTTGTCTTACTAAAATATTTCCTGCAAGAACGAATTGACCGTCTGCACGTTTAGTCCCAAGTCTTTTTGACTCACTATCTCTACCGTTTCTTGAGCTACCTACTCCTTTTTTGTGAGCAAATAACTGAAGGTTAATAACTAGCATAGTATTACACCTCCTCTGTTTCTAGTTTTATATAATCACCATACGTAATTTCTATACTTTTAAGTCCAAGCATCATTGTTTCTAGTAAAACTTGACATCTTTCAATATCATCCAAAGTTTGATTTTCTAAATTTACATTCAGAAATCCATCTTCTATATAATACTTTACCTTAATTTTCAAAACTTCCTCAATCCCAATTACTGTAGTTTGAGAAATTGCTGAAATAGCAGAACAAATTAAATCTACATCTAACTGCTCTTCTTTTGGCATAGCATGACCTTTTATTTTAAAAGAAACTATTTTACCTGTTTTTCGAACAAATTCAACTTTTACCATAATTAAGCTTCAATCTTCTCGATTTGAATCTTAGTATATGATTGTCTATGTCCTTGTTTCTTTCTGTAATCTAACTTTCTCTTATACTTGAAAACTATAATCTTTTTAGCTTTTCCTTGTGCTAATACTTTAGCAACAACTTTTGCTCCTTCGACTAGAGGTTTCCCAACTACTAAACCATCTTCCTTGCCTACAGCAAGAATCTCATTTAATTCAATTGTAGTTTCAACTTCAGCATTCAATTTTTCAACGAATAAAACGTCTCCTTCTTGAACTCTGTATTGTTTTCCACCAGTAAGTACTACTGCGTACATAAATACACCTCCTTGATCCAGTCTCGCCATCCCAGGTACATACCACTATGTAAATTTATTGTAATCAAGTATGTTTCACAACCTTGTGTGAGCGGTCTACAAAAGACATTTTACCATATATCTGTACCTTTGTAAAGCATATTTAACCATATATCTTATATGTCTGCAAATTTCTTATTTGACTTGCGAAAATTAGCGATTCTACTTTGAATTTTTCTAAATGAGGTATAAAATCCACATATACACTATTTTCTAATGCTCCTATGAGCCTTACAAATTCTAAAACATCTTCCATAATATCCTTTTGGTATATTTGATCAATTTCTATATATATATCTTTTATGCCCTGTTCCTTATGAATCTTAGAAATTTCATTTTTTATCAAAAACTGAATATAGGATAATTTAACTCTACTACTTTTACCACCGCAATGCTTGCAAGGTTCCTCAATAAATTCGTATATAGACTTTCCACGCCTACGTCTTGCAATTTGAACTAAATTCAGCTGGGTAAAGGGATAAATTACGGTCTTATTTTTATCATCTGCAAATCCTACTCTTAGAGTATCTAGTATACTTTTCCTTACCTCTATATCCTCAATATCAATAAAATCTATTATAATGATTCCACTTAAATTTCGGAGTCTTATTTGTCTTGCAATTTCTTCTGCTGCCTCAATATTAGTACTTTGCGCAGTCTTTTGCAGCGAACGGCTCTTTACATTTTTTCCAGAATTAACATCAATTACATACATTGCCTCAGTTTTATCAATTACAATATTTCCTCCACATTTTAATGGAATCCTATGATTTCTTAGACTCAGAATTTCTTTTTCTATTCCATAATAGTCGAATAACATTCTGCTTTCATTATAAAGCTCTACTTTTACGGAGATATCAGATCTGTGCTCTGTAAATTTTTTTGCATAATCAAAATCACTTTCATTGTTTAATACTATTTTAAAAGTGTTTTTGTCTAAAATATCACGTAGAGTTCTGTTTAAAGCTCCAGCATCACTATATAGCAAAATAGGATTTCTTGAATACTGCGCATGTTTTATAATGCCCTTGTATATTGCATATAATTCTTCAACTTCATCATTTAGAATACTAAGGTCTACATCAAAGGCATTAGTCCTAATCATAACCCCTATGTCCTCTGGTTTATTTAACCCACTAGTCACCATAGCTTCAAAAGCACTATTGTTTATTTTTTTAGAAAAGCTTATGTCCTTATTCATGTTTACCACCACGCAGTAAACCCCTGCAATACCAAAGGCGCTAGTAACTTTTGCTCCCTTTTTATCTATTCCTTCTTTTAAAACTTCAACTATTATTTCCTCGCCTTTTTTAATCTTAGTATTATTAAACCTTTCATCTAAATACATATAACAATCTTTACTCTGCCCAATATCTATAAAAGCACACTTAATTGCTGGAACAATATTTTTTACTACCCCCTTATATATTTCTCCGGGGATAGGACCACTTGAATCCTCTTCTATGAAGCATTCCTTCAATTTGTTATTTTCTTTTATAGCTATTCTTAGAAATTCTTCTTGTCTTTCAATATATATTTCTTTCACTTTAACCCAGCTCCTGTTTTACTATTTTTAAAAAAACTCGCTAAGAGTGACTAATTTATCATCTTTCATTGCATACATTTCTTCACGTTCTATATCAACAAAAGCATCTTTATTAATAGACTCAATGTTTTCCACAATATAATCTGCTAATAAATGTGCAGATAAATTAGCGCGACTTCCACAAGCAATAAGCGCTGAAATAATAAGTATAGAGCCATCTACCTCATATTCAAATTTATAAGCTAGTGGTTTTATATTAACCATTTTTTCTCCACTTTTTTTACTAGTCTTAATAATGTTCCATTCTTCATTATTACAAAGGCTATTTAAAATTTCTATTACATCATCTTCCTGGGTGCACTTTAATTTAATTTTATATTTTGCAGCATCAATAATTGCCATAGCTTGTGATTGTTTTTTCCCCTCAACTGGTATAACTTTTACCACATCTAAAATTTTTATACCTCGAGGAGAGTTTTCATTCATTTTATCTTGAATATATTTTTCTTCTAATTCTGCACTTAAAACTATATCCATGTATTCACCCTTGGAATGTACTCCTACAGACAATGGCTGTGCAATAGACACCGCCATGTGAGGATTAAAGCCTTTTGAATATTCTATTGGAAGTTCTGCTCTTTTAATTATTTTTTGGAGAGTTCTCATTAAATCTAAGTGAGCAATAAATTTAATCTCACTATCTTTACTATACTTGATTAGATAACGCACTATGGAAACACGTCCCTTCTTTAAAATTAACATTAACACCGCAGTCTGTGCATCCTAGTTTACAATTTTGTGTTAATTCTGCTTTTTTAGCTTTTTCATTTTCTAAAATTAAGTACTCTTTATTTACTCCAATATCTATGAAATCCCATGGAAGTATCTCATCGTAACTTCGCTCTCTATAAGCGTAGAAACTACCATCAACATTGCATTCTTCTATGGCCTCTTGCCATAATTCAAATTTGAAATACTCAGACCAACCATCAAATTTTGCGCCCTTTTCAAAGGCTTTTATTATAACATCACAAATTCTTCTGTCCCCTCTAGCGATAACTGCCTCTAGGTATGAAACTATAGATTCATGATAGTTGTAGGTAACTGCCTTACTTGTTATAGCATACTTAACTGCTTTAATTTTTTCTACTGCCTCATCCATGGTGCATTGCGCAGCCCATTGGAAAGGTGTAAATGGTTTTGGTACAAATATAGCTGAGCTTGAAGTAACTCGGAGTCCTCTTTTTCTTACTTCTTTAGGGATTTTGAAGTATTCTCCTGCAACCTTATCTGATAACTCTGCAATACCACGAACATCTTCCATAGTTTCATAAGGAAGTCCCACCATGAAATAAAGCTTTATAGTTGACCACCCTGAAGCAAAAACACTGCTAGCAGCTTCCAATATTTTCTCTTCTGTAACACCCTTATTTATAATGTCTCTCATTCTTTGACTTCCTGCCTCTGGTGCGAAAGTTAAGCCAGTTTTTCTTGCCTTTTGTATTTCATTTATTAAATCCACAGAAAAAGAATCTATTCTAATAGATGGCAAGGATATGCTAACGTGGTTTTCCTTATTTTTTTCTATAAGTGTAGCTATAAGGTTTTGTATATCTGAATAATCACAAATACTTAGTGAACTTAGTGATATTTCTCTATATCCTGTACTTTTCAATAATATATCTGCTGCCTCTACAAGGGTAGCGGTGGTTTTTTCTCTTACTGGTCTATATATCATGCCCGCTTGGCAAAATCTACATCCATTGGTGCAGCCTCTAAATGTCTCGAGTATTACTCTATCATGTACTATTTCTATATATGGAACTACCATTTCTTCTGGATACGCAACCTGATTAAAATCTGCTACGAACCTTTTCTCAACGCGACTAGGAACATCATCGTATTTAGGTTTAAATTCGCGAATAGTGTTATCCTCGTTATAGGATACCTCATATAATGAAGGCACATAAATTCCTCTTATTTTAGATATTTCTCTTAGAAATTCACTTTTCATACCTTTGCCTTTGTACTTTTTATAAACATCTAACACGTCATTCATTATTTCTTCGCCTTCACCAATTTCAAAGAAATCCACTATATCATGAAGTGGTTCAGGATTATACGCACAAGGACCTCCAGCCATAATTATAGGTTCTTCTTCGCCTCTCTTTGAAGCTCTTATAGTTATACCAGACATATCTAGCATATTAAGTATATTAGTGTAACTCATCTCATATTGAAGAGTAAACCCTAAAAAATCGAATTCATTTAGCGAATCCTTGCTCTCTAGTGCATATAATGCTATATTATTTTCTCGCATTTGTTTTTCCATGTCTGGCCAAGGAGCAAAAGCTCGCTCGCAGTAGGTGTCTGCTCTAGAATTTAATACATGATAAAGTATTCTACTTCCTAAATGGGACATGCCCACCTCATATACATCGGGAAAGCAAAAAGCAAATCTTATATCTACACTTTCTATATCTTTATAGCAACAATTAAGTTCTCCGCCTACATATCTGGCAGGCTTTTCAACTTTAAATAAAATATCATCCGAAATTTTGTTCATAGAAATCCCTCCTAGTTTTTTCACTAAGGTAGCTAATAATTACACTTTATGTCTACCTAACGTTTCTTAGATTACATTATTTTATTTTAACACATGAAAGTTAAATCTCAAAATGAAAAATAATATTACAGCTTTGAAGAAGATGATTTAAGTATCTCAAATAAAATAACTAATGAACATAACAGCTTATTAAAGGCCGAAATATCCACTAGTTATTTTTCAGAATCCATTTCATAATGTAGCTTTTAGTTTCTTACTATTAATATATGAAAGTAAGCTTATATTACCATAGGCTTTTATCGCCCTAATTATTTCTTCTTCATACAAAATTTCCAGCACACTCATGTTTTCATCGAGTACCGTAAATATATTATACTTATTCTTATCTACCATACCTAGCGCCATTAATAAATCCTTGTTACAAAAGATAGATATACTTCTATTTTCTATATACCCTCTCTTTATAAATCTGTATTTCTTCTTGATAATATAGCCCATAATCAAATATACTATCCTTTCCTTCTCTTTTATTGAAGATATTAAAATAAATATAGAAATTAGTCCTAAGTTAAAGTTACTTTTTTTTGCTACCACACTTACAAAATATATAAACATGAAAATACTTCCGAGGGTCATGCTAACCCTAACAGAAATTTCATTAGCCTTTCTATATATAGTCTTAATACTAAGTATATCCCTAAGTACCCTTCCACCGTCCAGTGGAAAGGCTGGGATAAGATTAAAAATACCTATAGCTAAATTGCTGCTATATATTAAATGCAAATAAGGTATATTAAATAATATAAATAAAACATAAAAAACAGCTGCGAGTATTAGGTTTAATAAGGGCCCTGATAGTGAAATTATTATATCTTCTTTAGGACTTGCTTCATCTAAATCCTTCACCTTAAGTACTGCTCCTATAGGAAGTATTTCTATATCAAAACCCGAAAAGCCTAAAATTCTTGCAGTTAAATAATGCATTAACTCATGGATGAACACTAGAATAAAAGCTATTACAATTTCTCCTTTAAACCCTAATATTAACAATAAGATAATGTACGGCAGAAATAGCTTACTTATTCTTACCATTAATATCCCCCATAGTAATTACTAAATTGCGCAAGAAAAAACAAATTTTACTATAAATCATTAAAATCATTAAAGTCCAATATTTTTATCAATTAAATCATTTTCATTGGAAATTGTGTTTTTGATCTTTTCCATAAAATTCACTGTAATTACTCCTATATCTTTTATTTTAAAACCCTTAGCTTTATTTATTAATATACTATAATCATATTTTTTATTTAACACGTTCTTAGAATAATTATAAGCATATTGAGTTTTAGTGGTAACTACTACTTTGCACATGATTACAAGCATAAACAATATTAATACACCAATAAGTTCCCTTGTTAATCTTTTTATATAAAAATCCCATATTCTACTTTGTCCCATACTTTCACTAGAAAAATTATTTGTGCCCCTCTGTTTCTTAGCCAAATTATTATAATAGCTTTGATACTGCGTATTATAATTACCCATTTTATCCCCCTCATGCATTCTTTTACTATTTATATATATTTAAAATTTTCCATTTATATTACATATTATAATTAAAAAGAGAAAGTATATATTTATAATCTAAAAAAACAGCAATCATTGCAAAATATGCAGTGCTTGCTGTTTTTTGTTGCTTTATTCACGATTTCTTAAGCTTCTCATTAAAACTTCCGCTGTACCTAAATTCGTAGCAAGTGGAACACAATGGACATCACACAATCTAAGAAGTGCTGAAATATCTGGCTCGTGGGGTTGTACTGTAAGTGGATCTCTTAAAAAAATTATCATATCCATTTCCCCTTGTGCTAGCTTTGCACCTATTTGCTGGTCTCCTCCGAGTGGGCCTGATAAAAATCTGCTAACGGTCAGTCCCACTTTTTCGGTTATTAATTTTCCTGTTGTTCCTGTTCCGTATAACTCATGTTTCATCAGTGTATCCTTGTAACGATTTGCAAAATCAATAATATCGTCCTTTTTTTTATCATGTGCTATTAGTGCTATTCTCATATTTTCCCCCTCGTTAAAAGTTTATTTTCTTTTTCCTCATGCCTACATTTAGCACAAGTCCCAGTGCCATAAAGCCTGTTAAAAGCGAGCTTCCACCATAACTCATAAAAGGCAAAGTTATTCCTGTAATAGGCATAAGACCCATGGTCATACCTATATTTTGCATTATTGAAAATAATAAATTAGAAATAAATCCTACACAGATTACAATTCCAAAAACATCTTTAGAATTTTTCGCAATTTTTATTAATCGATATATTAACACTGCGTATAAAAGTATTAATACTAATGCACCAATAAGTCCCCACTCTTCTCCTAAAACTGCGAAAATAAAATCCGTATGGTTTTCTGGTACAGAATTAAATTGGACCCCTTTTCCAAAGCCGCGTCCAAGTATTCCGCCTGAGCCTAAAGCAAGTTTTGATTGAATAAGCTGAAGTCCATATCCTAGTTGATATTGCTCAGGATTTAGAAACGATGTAAGTCTTCCCTTCCAATAAGTTTTCATAAGTGGTGAATTCCATACTCCTACAATTAAAAGTATAATTGAGGTTAGCCCTCCAATTATAATCTTTTGATCTAGCCCTATACAATAAAATATCCCAAGTACTATAAAAAAACTAACCATAGTCATTCCCATATCTGGCTGAATAATAATTAATAGCATTGGCACTGCTGCATAAAATATAAGTGTAAATAAATTTTTAGGGTTATTAATTTTCCCTTCCATATCATCTAATTTTTTAGCAAGCATTATTATCATACCAATTTTAGCAAACTCTGAAGGTTGTATTCCTAAACTACCAATTTTTATCCAAGAAGTCGCACCCTTGGTAGTAGATCCCAAAACAAAGTCGTTTAGGATTAAAAATATTACACCTGCCCAATATATCAACACAGCGTAATTTTTAATTAAAATATAATCAAATATCAAAATAAAATACACTGTTATAAGCCCTAATATAAGCCATGCTATTTGCAATTTAAGATAGTATGTTCCATGCTCCTTACTAGTAGCACTATAAATATTTAAACATCCAAAAATCACGATACAAATTGCAAATATAATTGAACTATAATCCAATTCTCTTAAAAGTTTTTTATTAAGCTTTAGTTTCTGTAAAATCTTCATGCTTTGACCTACCTCCATTTCCAATATGATTATATCATATTGTGAAAAAAAAGCTATGCATAAGTTGTTAATTATACAGAGTCTTTACTAGCTTATCTTTTTATTTTTCTAATAGGAATACTTGCGATTAGTGCGGGCGCGCTTCCTTCACATTCTTCCGTTGTTGTTAATTTAACTTCAATTTCTCCGGTTTCTATTTCAGCGTATTTTGATATTACCGCTAGTATGTCAGCTTTAATCATTTCTAAAAAATCAGGTGAAAAGTCCGCTCTATCATGTATTAAAATCAGCTTCAATCTATCGCTTGCAATATCTTTTGAGAAAACCTTGCTAGAAAACAATTTAAATAAATTCATTAGAGTCCCTCCTCCTATATTCCTTTAAATATTTTTTTAAGAGAAGCAAAGAATCCCATCTCACTACGTGATGATCCATCTACTGTAGCGTATGGCACTTCAACTCCCATTATTCTTTTAGCAATATTTTTAAAAGCCATACCTGCCAAAGACTTTTCATCTAAAACTATCGGCTCCCCTTTGTTAGTTGAAATGGTAACTTTCCTATCATCTGGGACAATTCCTATTAATTTAATAGCCAAACATTCTATAATATCATCAACAGATAGCATATCTCCACTTTTTGTCATTTCATAGTTTATTCTGTTTATTATAACCTCATGTCTATCTAAACCCTTAGAATCCAATTTTCCTATTACCCTATCTGCATCTCTAATTGAAGTGAGTTCTGGATTAACCACTATAATAGCTCTATCCGCACCAACTATAGCATTTTCAAAACCTTGTTCTATTCCAGCTGGACAGTCTATAATAACATAATCAAATTCTTCTTTTAATTCATTTACTACTAGTAGCATATCTTTTATATTAACATCATTTTTGTCTCTAGTTTGAGCTGTTGGCAATAAATATAAATTGCTAAATCTTTTATCTTTTATTAAGGCTTGCTTTAGTCTGCATTTTTTTTCTATAACATCTACTAATGTAAATACTACTCTATTCTCAAGCCCCATTAGTACATCAAGGTTTCGAAGTCCAGTGTCTCCATCAATAACTACTACTTTTTTATCCATTGCTGCAAGCGCTGTTCCAATATTCGCTGTGGTGGTCGTTTTGCCTACACCACCTTTACCCGAAGTTATAACTATAGCTTCTCCCATGTTCATTACCTCCATTAAATATATTTATTCTCTAAATACGGTTCTACAATAATATTTCCATTTTTAATTTTTGCCACCTCAGGATATTGAGGCTTAAGGTTATCTTCTGGGGATCTTGTGACAATGTCACCAATTTTGAGTATTTGAGGTTCTAGCTTAAATGCAGCAATTATAGCTTTTTCATTACCATTAGTACCTGCATGTACAACCCCTCTTAAATTACCAAGGACAATTATATTTCCAGCTGCATATATTTCAGCTCCAGGATTTACATCCCCAACTATAACTATATTACCAGGATAATTTATACTTTGTCCACTTCTTATGGTTTTTCTCAAAAACTTAGTTTTCCCCTCATATATGCCTGTAAATAATTTAACAGTGGATTCATCTTGATCCTGAAAAATACAATCACTAATTAAAAATTCATCAAACAATATGTCTTTTAATTTTATACTTTCTTTTTCATTTATGTATTTAAGCTCAGTAGTGATTTTCAAAGTACTTCCTTTATAAAATCTTTTTCCCTGCGAAAGTTTAGAAACTAGTGACTCTAACATATCGTCAAAATCACTGAAATGATTCATATTTATAACTACATTTAATCCCTCTTTATTTCCTTTAATTATTATTTTATCTGTCACCATAATTTTAACCTCCTAGCTCTATTCTGGGGTTTATGGAACATTAAATAAATATCAATTTAGTATGCTATTTATTTTCATGTCTCTAAAGTAATTATTAACTGTTCCATCCATAATTGAACTTAAGCTAATATTTCAACATATTATCAGTAAATTCCTGCTTAATTTCAATATAAATATATATTTTTTATTTTTTTTCAATAGTTTTACTGTTTTAGGTGAAGATTTCTATGTTTTTTATATGCCTACCCATTAAATAAACTCTAACAAGTACATTGGTTAGAGTTTATTTAATATTTTAATTTATTTATAACTTATCTAATCATGACCATTGCCTGTTATTACAGTGGGTAACTTCACATTACTAGTTTTCTTATCTACATCATACATAAATTCATATTTAGGGGCTAGCTTAAGTAATTCTGCTTTAAAGTATTGCTCATAAACTGCTTTTGCAACTGGTGCAACAAATCCACCATGACCACCATCAAAAACCACTGCACAAATAGCTATTTCAGGTTTGTTATAGGGAGCAAATCCTATATAGTAACCATACGAAGTCCTTCCTAGTGCAGATTGAATATCCTCTTTAAAAGTAGCTGAACCCGTTTTCCCTCCATTTGGTATAGGGAAATCTCCAAAAGTATCATATGCCGTACCTCTAGCATCACTAGTAACTTCGAGCATTCCCTCTTTGATTATGTTAGTTGTTTTATTGCTTATTCCAGTCTTTTCTAAAATAACAGGCTTAGTTTCTTTAATTACCTTTCCATCTGGCTCTAAAATTTTATCGACTAAATGTAATTCATATCTATTTCCGCCATTTACCATGGTAGAAACATAATTTGCAAGCTGCAGAGGTGTAAAAGCATTAAACCCTTGGCCTATGGCTGCATAGTACTCATTAGCAACAGAATTAATTTCCACATTAGCAGAATTTATTTCTGTAAATATAGTATCAGCCATAGTTCTGATATTTATATCTGTATAATTATTCTTTTTTAATGATGGGGAAGCTTCAATAAGACCTTTTAGCGCACTTTGTACACTTTTTATAATTGATTCATAGGAACCCCTTGCGTCTTTTTTCATTTCAGTCTTAATAATATCAAGAAACACACTTTTGTTTTTATTTGTTTTTTTAATATCTTCTATTTCTTTGCTGGTTCCAATTTCCTTTTGCGAAACAAGATTAAGAGGTTTCTTTGCACTTTGTAAAGATTCCACAAGACTACTCCTATGAATATTAGCTAATATTTCTTTACTTGATTCATAATTATATACCTGTCCAAAGTTTTCTGGTATCTCGATGCCTGTAGCCGGTTTTTTATTACTACTGGGTTCTATACCAAGACCGAACTTCCAAGCATATTTTGCTAGCATGTCTAAACCAGTTTTGTTCTCTCCACCCTTTGCATAAAGTCTATCAGCTACATCATAAAAATAATAATTACAAGACTCCCTCATTGCCTTTTGAATGTTTACCCATGCATGTGAACCATGACTGACATTCCATATCCAACAAGCAGCAGTAACTGTCGGATATCGTTTAGTATATGGGCCATCATCGTATACTTTATAGTTCCCGTCTATAACGCCTTCTTCAAGTCCAGCGATAGCTGTCATAGGTTTCATTGCAGAACCCGGTGGTATTAAAGATTTAGTTGCATAATTGAATGTTGACTTTGGAAAAATATCATTATTATCCTTCCTAATTGTGGTATTACCCTCTATGCTTTTATCTAGTGGAAACATATAATCAAGTAGTATTTTTTCTCTTTGAGCCAAAGTTTTTTCCGCCATATCCCTATTAGTTAGCACTCCTTCAATATCCGCTAACCCTCTTTTTTGAATATACTCGAGTCCCATTTTCGCTATATTTGGATTTATATACAAATCATTCATTTCAGGAGTTAGCCCTCCAGATACTGCAAATAAATTAGGATCATATCCAGGTCTACTTGCCAGCGCTAATACCTTACCCGAATTAACATCAAGTACAACCACCGCACCTCTATTTGCATTAGTTGTATTTACATCCTTATCTATTCCTTGTTTTTGTCGACTGATCATCACTGCATCTAAAGATTTTTCTGCAGCATATTGCATATTTTTATCTATATTAAGTTGTATTGTTTGCCCGGGATAAATTTCAAGTTCCCCTAGGGTACTAACCTTACGTCCTTGTTTATTAACTGCAATACTTTCTTGCCCCTTAGTTCCCCTTAAAACATCTTCAAAGGCTGCTTCAATTCCTGAAGTACCTATATAATCCGAACTTATATCATAGCCTTGTTCCTCATACTTATCTTTGTCCCAAGGATTTATCTTAGAAATATATCCGAGGAAAGCTGACCCGAGATCACCATTCTTATAGACTCTAATCGGTTGAGTTGTAATACTAACACCTGGAATTTCAGGTTGCATTTGTTCAAAAATACCAGCGGTCTCAGGTGTTAAATTATTAGCGATAGTTATGGGCTTGTATCCAGAAAAACTCTGCATCTTTAAAGTATCCTTAACCAGCATATAGCGCCTAAGTACTTCTTTGCTTTTAGAAGCTATCATTTTAGTCATTCCGTATTGTTTTATTAGTTCATTAAAGACTTCCTCTGGAGTGATCTTTAAAAGAGCTAAATCAACTTTTTTAAGCTCCTCAGCATTTAGATCATCTTTCTTTTTACCATTATAAAGCTTTTTAATTACTATATCATCAAAGCCTCTATCTTTTTTAAATCTAAGTTCAATCCAATCCTGTGTTGTTTTATCTACAGTCTTACTAAAGTCAAAGCTGTACGACTTGGTCTTTTTATCTGAACTAGTCTTTACTTTAAGTAAAAACTCATCTGCCTGGACTTCCTTATTCTCATCAAGAATTTTAAATACATTGTCCATAGTGAGAAAGAAAGCATCTTCGCTCTCCTTTGTTTTAGTAAATGTTAATATATAGCTTTGTTTGCTTTCAGCGAATTTTTTACCATTGCGATCAATTATATCCCCTCTAGGAGCTACTGTTGATATTATCTTGTGATTTTGTTGATTTGCAGTTTCTCTATATAACTCGCCATTAATCACCTGTATATTAATTAGTCTCCAAATAATGGCGCCAAAAATCAAAATCATAATAATAATCAAAACATTAAATCTAGAAAACTCCTTCTTGTCTTTATTCTTCTTACTCACTATTTCACCAACCTTTTAAAATATTATTATAATTCAACTTAAGCTACTTGTTCCACATATTATTGGTAAATTCCTGCATAATTTGAATATAAGTATATTTTTTGTCAATATATTTACTATTTGTATATAAATTTTAATTTATTATATAATCCATAAATAAAATAAACTCTAACAAATTAATTTGTTAGAGTTTATTTAAAATTCCTATTTGTTTATAATTTATTTAATCATGACCATTGCCTGATATTCCAGTAGGTAGCTTCACATTACTAGTTTTCTTTTCTACATCATACATAAATTCATATTTAGGATCTAGCTTAAGTAATTCCGCTTTAAAGTACTGCTCATAAACTGCTTTTGCAACTGGTGCAACCCAGCCACCATGACCTCCATCAAAAACCACTGCGCAAACAGCTATTTGAGGTTTGTCATAGGGAGCAAAGCCTATATAATATCCATAGGATGTCCTTCCTAAAGCAGACTGAGTAACGTCATTAAAAGTAGCCGAACCTGTTTTACCCCCACTTAGTATAGGGAATTTTCCAAAAGTTTCATATGCTGTACCTTTAGGATCATTAGTAACTTCGAGCATTCCTTCTTTAATTAAATTAGTTGTTTCTGTACTTATTTTAGTTTTTTCTAAAACTACAGGCTTACTTTCTTTAATTGCTTTTCCATCTGAATCTAGAAATTTATCTACCAAGTGCGTTTCATATCTAGTTCCGCCATTTACCATGGTAGAAACATAATTCGCAAGCTGCAGAGGTGTAAAAGCATTAAACCCTTGACCTATGGCTGCATAATACTCATTAGCAGCAGTATTAATTTCAGTATTACAATTACTAATTTCCGAATATATAGTTTCTGCCATAGCTCTGATATCTCTCTCTGTATAATTATTGCTTTTTAATGCTTTAGAAGCTTCAATAATTTCATTTATAGAAACCTGAGAACTTTGTATAATTGAACTATAGGAATCTTTCTTATCTTTTTTCATTTCTGCTTTAAAGAAAGCCTGAAGCTTAAGTTTCTTTTCATTCAATTTTTTAATTTCCTGTATTTGATCATTAGTGCCATTTTCTTTTTGCGACACCGTATCAAGAGGTTTATATTTGCCTCCTATAGCATTTGTTCCCTTTTGCAAAAATCCTACCAGATTACTTATATGAATATTAGCTAATATTTCCTTACTAGATTCATAATTATATACCTGACCAAAGTTTTCTGGTATCTCTATACCTGTAGCAGGCTTTTCATTACTTTTAGGGTCTATTCCAAGACCGAATTTCCATGCATATTTTGCAAGTAGGTCCAGACCACTTTTATTCTCCCCACCCTTTGCAAAAAGTTTATCAGCTACATCATAAAAGTAATAATTACAAGATTCTCTCATTGCCTTTCTTAAAGATACTAATCCATGACCATAACCATGCTCATTATATAACCAACAGGCTGCAGTAACGGATGGGTACCTGCTATTGTATGGTCCATTATCATCTACTGTAGAATCCGCCGTTATAACACCTTCTTCTAGCCCAGCAATGGCAGTCAATGGTTTAAAAGTAGAACCAGGAGGTATTAGAGATTTAGTTGCATAATTGAATGTTGCTTTTGGAAAAATATCATTATTATCTTTCCTTATTTTAGAATTACCTTCTATACTTTTGTCTAGAGGAAACATATAATCAAGCAATATTTTTTCTTTTTCTGCTTTGGATTTCTCCGCCAAATCTTTATCTGTTAGTACACCTTTAATATTTGCAAGCCCTCGGTCTTGAATATACTTTGGTCCCATTTCATCTATTTTTGGATTTAATAAATTGTTAATTTCAGTAGATGAACTACCAGATATTGAAAACAGATTAGGATCATATCCAGGTCTACTTGCTAATGCTAATACCTTACCTGTATTAACATCAAGCACCACCACTGCACCTCTATTTGCATTTGTAGTATCTACACCTTGCCCCGTGTTTTTACCGGCTTTTTGTAGATTTACCATCACATCATCTAAAGATTTTTCTGCGGCGTATTGCATATTTTTATCTATATTAAGCTGTATTGTTTGCCCAGGATAAGTTTCAATTTCCCCAAGGGTACTAACTTTACGTCCTTGCTTATTAACTGCTATACTTTCTTGACCCTTAGTTCCCCTTAAAATATCTTCAAAGGCTGCTTCAATTCCTGAAGTACCTATATAATCAGAACTTATATCATAGCCTTGTTCCTCATACTTATCTTTATCCCAAGGATTTATCTTAGAAATATACCCTAAAAAAGCTGATCCTAAATCCTTATTAGGATAAACTCTAATTGGTTGAGTTGTGATACTAACACCTGGAATTTCAGGTTGCATTTGTTCAAAAATACCGGCAGCCTCAGGAGTTAGATTAGTAGCGATAGTTATAGGCTTGTATCCAGAAAAACTCTGCATCTTTAAAGTATCCTTAACCAACATATAACGCCTTAGTTCTTCTTTACTTTTAGAAGCTATCATTTTGTCCATTCCATACTGTTTAATTAATTCATTAAAGGCTTGCTCTGGAGTAATCTTTAAAAGCTCTACGTCAACTTTCTTTAGCTGCTCTGCATTTAAATCATCTTTCTTTTTATCCTTATAAAGCTTCTTAATAATTGCATCTTCAAAGCCCCTATCTTTTTTAAATCTAAGCTCAATCCAATCCTGTGTTCTTTTATCTACAGTCTTACTAAAATCAAAGCTGTATTCTGTAGTTTTTTTATCTGCACTAGTCTTTACCTTAAGTAAAAACTCATCTACCAGAATTCCCTTATTTTCATCAAGAATTTTAAATACATTGTCCATAGTGGGAAAGAAACTGTCTTCGCTTTCCTGGGTTTTAGTAAATGTTAATATATAACTTTGTTTACTTGTAGCTAATTTATTGCCGTTCCTATCAATTATATCACCCCTAGGAGCTACTGTTGATATTATCTTGTGATTTTGTTGATTTGCAGTTTCCCTATATAATTCGCCATTAATTACCTGTATATTTATTAGCCTCCAAATAATGGCACCAAAAATCATAATCATAATTATAACCAAAACATTAAATCTAGAAAATTCGTTTTTATCTTTATTTTTCTTACCCACTATTTCACCAACCTTTTAAAATCTCCACTCTTTCTTCATGTATTCCTTTTGAGAAAGTTTATACACAAATTTATACATGAAAATAGAAACTATCAAATTGTATATCCCACGATATAATACTACCTCAATATGTGTATATTGCTTTATCAAAAACATTATAGAAAATACCATTAAACCCTTTATAACACTTAACACAAAAGATGATACTATTGGCAGAAGTGCCTTTTCAGTAAATATACTTTTACCTATTTCAGCAGCTACAAGGCACATAAGCATATTTGTTAGCATATTGATTCCAGACCCATTTAAAAAATACAAATCCTGAAGGGCTCCAGTAAAAACGCCAATTATAACTGCATCTTTTGGAGAACTAACTATAGAATAACATAGTGCAAAAGTAAATATTAGACTTGGATATGCACCATTTATCTTAAGTAAAGGCATCAAAGTATTATCTAATATTAGAAATAGAATACATAAAAATACTAATGACAATACTCTTTTCATAATAAAATCCCTAATATTCTCTTCATAATACAACTCCTAATATTTTATTTCTCTAGTATCCTTAGGTACCACAATGAAAACTTCTTCAATCTTTGTAAAGTCAACGTATGGCTCTATTATAGCACTTTTCATTACTTCACCTTTATCCGAATAAACACTTAACACACTTCCTATTCTAATTCCAGCTGGATATATGCCCCCAAGTCCTGAAGTCTCTATTACGTCGCCCTTTTTTATAGCCGAATCTAAAGAAAGCCTCTGTATTTGTGCAAGCAATTTATTATTCTCATCTTTGTAACCTTTAACAATACCATTATTGTCTCCTGTTCTTTCAACAAGACCTGCCACTGCAATATTTTCATTAGATAAGCATTGAACAATAGCCCAATTATTACCTACAGAAGTAACCTGACCCACGAGACCTTCACCAGTCATAGCTATCATTCTTTTTTTTATGCCTTTATTTTCACCAACATTTATTATAAAACCATCGGAAAAATTATTCCCGCTTATTCCTTTTATGTCAGCACCTATGTAATTGTATTCAGTTCTTTTATCTGAAAACTTAAACATGCTTTTATAGCTTGCATTTTCTTTTATTGCAGCATCATATTCTAATGCTTTTGTTTGGAACTCGCTATTAGCTTTTTTTAGCTGCTCATTCTCTTTTTTAACATTTGAGAAGTTTGTTATAAATTTAAAAGAATTTCTTACTTTATAAAACCCATCATAAAATAAACCCTGCACTGAGTTTATAGTTACTCCCACACCGTTTTCCACGAAAGACATTTTTTCTCTATTCGCACTATACCCGATTATTGATAAAAATGTAACTGACAGTATTATAATAACTACTGCCAGTTTATTCTTTAAAAATTTCATCTATCTTCTTTTACTCATAACGTCTATGTTAACAAGAGCTTTTCCTGCTCCTATAGCAACACAGTCAAGTGGGTTTTCAGCTATGTGCACAGGCATATGAGTTTCGCGGTTTATAAGTGTATCTATTCCTTTGAGCAGTGCGCCGCCTCCAGTTAACATAATTCCTTTTTCCATTATATCGGATGCAAGCTCTGGTGGGGTTTTCTCCAATGTTGTTATTATTGCCTCTATTATTGCTTGAACTGGTTCACTTAATGCTTCTCTTACTTCCTTTTGTGTTACTTCTATAACTTTTGGAAGTCCTGATATTAAATCTCTTCCTACTATTGGCATGCTCATGTCATCATCCTCTAATACAAAGGCAGATCCAAGCTCAATTTTAATATTTTCTGCAGTTCTCTCACCTATCATAAGACTGTACTGTTTCTTAATAAACGCTATTATTGATTGATCCAGCTTATCCCCTGCCACTCTTAGAGACTTACTTGTTACAATTCCACCCAGTGAAATTATTGCTACCTCTGTAGTTCCGCCTCCAATGTCCACTATCATGCTTCCAGTTGGTTCATTTACAGGAAGTCCAGCTCCAATAGCTGCTGCCATTGGCTCTTCCATTAAATATGCCTCTCTTGCTCCTGCTCTTTTAGTCGCTTCCTCTATTGCTCTCTTTTCAACTTCAGTTACGCCTGACGGAAATCCAACTACAATTCTTGGGCTTGTAAATCCTTTTGAACTAACTTTACTTATAAAGTGCCTAAGCATTTTTTCAGTAATATCAAAATCTGCAATTACTCCGTCTTGCATAGGACGAATTGCAACAATGTTACCTGGAGTTCTACCTATCATTTGCTTTGCTTCTTCGCCAACCGCTAAAACCTTATTAGTATTTATGTTTATAGCTACAACAGAAGGTTCTCTTAAAACAATTCCCTTCCCCTTTAAGTAAACTAATGTATTTGCTGTTCCTAAATCTATTCCCATATCACGAGACGTTCCAAATATTCCCATTATAATTTCTCCTTTCGTATCTAAAGCATTCCCTTTTCTTTTAAACTTGTATAAGTTCCATTTCCAATAATTATATGATCAAGCAATTCTATCCCTAGTAATTTACCACATTCTTTAAGTCTTGCAGTAATGCTTATGTCTTCCTTGCTAGGAGTTGGATCTCCTGAAGGATGATTGTGACAAATAACCACGGAAGCACTACAGTTTTTAATAGCTTCATAAAAAACTTCTCTTGGATGAACTATTGACGTATTTAAATTACCAATCGAGATATCTTTTATGCTTATAATTACATTTTTTGTATTTAGCATAATTAACTTAAGATATTCTTTTTTCAAATATCTCATTTCTTCCATAAGATACTGTGCAACATCTTTTGGCGTTGTAATTTTATACTCTTCTCCAGATTTAAAACTTCTAAATCTTTTTGAAATTTCTGTAAGAGCCAAGAGTTGTGCTGCTTTAGCACTGCCAATACCCTTTAAATTCATAAATTCTTCTGCACTTGAACTTAAAAGTCCATTTAGTCCGCCACACTCAGAAATAATTCTACCACAAAGACTTATAATATTTTCATTTTTCGATCCTATTCTAAGTATTATAGCTAATAGTTCATTGTTTGAAAGTGTTTCAGCACCGTATCTTAATAATTTTTCCCTTGGTCTTTCATTTTGAGGCAAATCCATGATTTTGAACGTCATACCCATAAAACAACTCCTTTATAGATTGACCCCCATCTCCCTTAACATAAAATATAATTTATTAACCGGTAGCCCCACCACACTATAGTAGCAACCCTTTATCTCTTCAACAAATAAAGATGCTGCTCCTTGTATCCCATAAGCTCCAGCTTTATCAAAAGGATCTCCTGTTTCAATGTACTTGTTTATTTCGATCTGGTTGAGTTTTGAAAATTTTACTTCTGTACAAACATATTCAGTACTAATTTTTTGGTTTTCTGTGTTTATTACTGCAATTCCTGTGTAAACCTCATGCGTATTGTCACTTAAATCGCTAAGCATTTGAAAAGCTTCCACACTATCTTTAGGTTTTCCAAGAACCTTGCCCTTAAAATAAACAATAGTATCACAACCTATTATAACAGCTGGTTTGTTCATGCTGCTACAAATATCCATAGCCTTTCCTCTTGCTAAGTTCATAACGTAGTCCCCACAATTTCCAGAAAACGGTATGTCACTTTCTTTAAAATCACTTACCTTTATCTTAAAATTACTAGTTATTTTTTTTAATAGTTCCGCTCTACGAATCGAAGCAGAAGCTAAAATAATATCCACTACATCACTCCTAATATTTTCTATATAATATTATTGCCAAAATAATGCCTATAATAGACATAATATTAATATTAAAATTTATACCGAAAGTTATGGCTAATACTTTCAGATCTATAAGCATAGGATTACTCATGCCTATGGTGTATGTACTCTTCAAAAATTTCAGTGCATTTATATTATTTCCTAATAACTCACCTATAAAACTTCCAGAAATAGCTCCTATAAGTATGAAAAAAATAAAATATGAATTTCTTTTTTCTGCACTTTTCAAATTATAACCCCCACTTTACTTATATATCTTATACATTTTAACATTTAATAAATTCATTAACAAGTGTATAAACTATTATTCAAGAAAAGTTTATAATTAAAGTTCATTGAGTTAGCGTTGCAATAACTATAACGTTGAATTAAAAAAATACAAATAGATTATAAAAATCCATTTGCATTTTTTATATTTTAACTTATTTTACTTCATATTTCATCAAACTTCGTTACAATTTGTTTACAAAATACAAGAAAAATTAATAGCTATAGCTTTGATAGTTTCTTTATAAATTTATATATATATATATATCCTTCCTCTGTTTTTTCCTTTTTAACTTCAGCAGGCATTGCAGTTAAATAAGCTTTTATTTCCGCCATGGTTGCATAACTTGTACTTTTTTCATCTGCTCCTTGTAAAGATCCCAACCATTTTTTCAAATCAACAGTTTGAACTGCAGTAGTATCTTTTTCCGAAAGTTTATTTAATATTTTAAGGTCTGCATTTATCATTTCATTGATTTGTGAACTGGTGGAATCATTGCCAATTACTTTAAAATTAATTTTAGCATATTCTATTTTATTTGCTTGTAGCTGTTTAGTTATACTATCGATACTATCTTTGGGATAAATACCAAACAAAACTCTAACTGAACTCGCTTCTTCAATAATAAATGGTGTACCAAAGGTCATTAAACTATTTTTCAAGATCAATGCATTTGCCTTGTTACTAAAAACACCACATTGTATTCCTACATAGTCATTAATAATGCTTTCAGAAACTACTTTAGAAGCATCTGCAGGCTCTTTATTTGTTACCTTGTCCTTATCTAAACCTATTTTAGTAGTTTTATCATCTGCGGCTGCATTTGTACTATTCTTAGGTAATAGTTTGGAAAATATAGTGCCCAGTGCAATTGCTGCTATTATAATTAATATAAAAACCAGCATAAAATTATTTTTTTTCCTAGGTGGCTTATAATTATATCTAGTATATTTCACTCTAACATCTCCCAACTTAATAAATCCTTATTTAAAATATTATTATTTGAAAGCTAATTTTAGAATAAAAAAAAGAAAATAAATTAGGCATCTATTAAATAAAAAAATCCGACAAGTTCTGTCGGATTATATAATATCTAATTAAGTATTCTTCTAGCACCAGCATATCTTGTAGCGTAATAACTTTGACCTAAATTACTCACTGTAACTTTTCTACTTCCTGAGGAGGCATGTATAAACTCTCCATTCCCTACATAAATACCAACATGTGATACTGGGCCATCTGTATTAAAGAAAATCAAATCACCTTGTTTTAGGCTGTCTCTAGATACTGAACTTCCTTCACCTATTTGAGCACCTGTATAATGTGGTAAATCTACCCCAAAAGCATTATAAACATACTTTGTAAAACCTGAACAATCAAAAGATTTAGGTCCCGTAGCTCCCCATACATATGGCTTTCCAATAAAATCATAGGCATAAGAAATCAAATCGCTTTTGCTACCTGAAACTAATGAGTTCGTTGAAGTTTCACCTCTTGATAATCTTTTTTCTACTTCCTTTTTCTTTTTTTGCGCACTTCTATCCGGAACTTTAATAACCTTATCTGTTTTGAAAGTTGCAGAGCGAAGAACAACCTGTGTTGGGCCTTTAATGGCCACATCCGCTTTCACCATTTCCGTTTTCATACTTGTAAAAAGTCCTATGGTTAGTACAAAAATTGCCATTTTGACTAAGTTAAATTTAAAAATGCTCATTAGACACCCTCCTAAAGCTTCCGAAGTTAGCTGACGGGTTCGGGATGAAGGCTCCCTACTAATAAAATAATTACTATTTTCTAGATTAACCCCATATTTCTTGGTTCCTCCGTACCTATATATAAATAGGATTCAGCTTTATTTATTATAAATAATTACCATAGAAATGTCAATAATCTTAATGCCCTTTCAAAATAACTTTAGAAATGACCTATCTCACCTTCCACCACAATCTACTCTTATACTACTATCTAAGCAGTTACACTATTTAGAAAAGTGTGCCCCCCTTCTAAACGCGCTAATTAAACAAATTTCATTAGCAGATTATTTCTGGTGTCTTATTAATATATGTATGCATTATTTGGTTTTATTCATATTCAATTCTTTTTTCAAGATTAATATATCCTTGTCTTGGCTATTAATTTCCAAAAAATTACTTGTTACCCTACTTATTTCAAAGTTATTATTTTTCCATATTTTCAGCATACCATTATTATCAGCCGAAACAAAAGTATAGAAATTGCGTATTCCATAATTTTCATATAAATGTTTTAAAAATTCATTAATAATTGTAGTAGATATATCAAGATCATATAAATTAAATTCTATTAAATAACACATAATCCAGACTTCATTTGGATTTTTAAATTCTATTCTACCTTTAATAATTCCTATAAGTTCACCACCACGCATAACTTTAAGAAAGTACTCTCCCTCACTTACATAATATTCTAAATATCTTTGGTAAAATTCCTTAATACCGTAATCCTGTACAGCATCTTTATTAAACTCCTGTTGACTATTAACCCAATTTTCAATTTTAGTAATATCTTCTTTTTCTACACTCATGATGCTAACATCATCAAATACAATATCTATATTAAACATATTTACACCTCTTGAATAATTAGATTCTATGCTATTAATTAAATCCTATACTAATAATTAAATCCTACGCTAATAATTAATTCTACATTTCCTTTAAATTTCCTTCAATAAAAAAAAAGTAAATATTACTAATTTTCTATTCTTAATCTCGTAAAATTCCAGATAAAATTTATAACCCTATAAGTTTATATAGGGTTATAAAATATATAAGATTTATTTAATTGCACCTTATGTTGAACTTAAGATTATTTTTATTCCTCACTGTACATAAGTGTCAGTTTAACAATTCTTCTAACTATATCTCTTGCTTCTGCATAAGACATACCGCATCTAGTCAAAAGCCTAAATATTGCAGAATTATACCTCTCAATCCTTCTTACAATGGAATCAACATCATTATATTTCTGGTTAAATTTATTTGGATTATTATAGCCATCTTTAAAGGGATCTTTGTCTCCATACTTATCCATTTGTCTTAGCTCTTCATTCTCATCCCCATACTCTTTCATAGATGCATCCCCATACATCATAGCCATTGAATTAAACCCATTCGTGAACATATCTTCGTTAGATTGATTCATGCTCATATTTGGATTCATGTTCATATTTGGATTCATTTCAATATTAGGATTTACACCCTGCATGTAACCCATTGGCATTCCCATACTTGGGTTCATACCCATAATCGGCATGGCATTCATTTGCCCATATCCATATATCATAGGTTCAAATGGAATCATTTCATATTCTTCATTTATGTCTATATCCTCAAAGTTTCTATCCTCTAGATTCATCATTGCCCTCCCTATTTTCTAAATTACTAATACATTAACAATTTATGCTAGAGGTGTTGTTTTGATACTAACTTTTACAAAAAAAAAGAAAGGATATATTATCCAACTGCATTTCACATCGCTAAGTAATACTAATGCTTGTTCAAATGCATTTTACGTAATATACCTTTTCTTTAATGTGTTTAAATGAATAAAGAGGGGTTAATTACTCCCTCTTTATTGTGATTGCTACTTTAATCCTCTTACAGGTTTTCTCATGTTACTATCACCATTCATAGTAACAGGATTATTTTCTTTATTTTTAGCTGTTTTTTCCTGTTTTTCATCAGGATTATTCTTTACATTTTTCATAATTAACACCTCTCTCAGATGTTAGTTTTTCCATATTTCTTTTAAAAATTCATCTCTCCCGGATTTAGCTCTGTCTTCTTTATATTCTTCACTATTTTTGGTAGAAAAGTCTTGATGATAAATTTCTGCCTAATAAAAAAAAAGAAGCATTTACGCCTCTCTTGTGAACCTCACATAATTTAAATCACGTGCTTCTAAAATCACTCTTAGTTTTTCCCACGTCACAGTCCTCGTAACCTACTAACTCTATGGGCGTCTTACTTCGGATAGTCCCTACCCTAGAATTTTATTGTAGCATTATATAAAAACTAAAACAAAGGTAATTGTTGCCACTAACTCATGACTAAAAGTCACGGATTAGTGGCAAAACTTCAAGTATTCAAAAATCATAAAATCTTGGTGCGATAGACGGGACTTGAACCCGTATGGTCTCCCACACGCCCCTTAAACGTGCCAATGAATCAGCACCTCGCAACCCTCTGTTTTAGCCGTATTCGGTTAATTTACTCGTAAAACTATCACACGACCTTAGACGTATCTCTTATTTAAATTATACCTTTATTTCAATGTAAAATCAAGGTGTCATTATCTAGTTCAATGGTACAATCTAAGAGTGTTTGAAATACTCTAGACTATAAATACCAAAGTATCCTTGTCCTGCCGTTACAAGCCTTGGATACTTATAATTTATATATTCTGATATTCATTCATATCCGTTGATTTCATCGCGAAATAGACCTATTATAAATCATTCTATCGAACGGATGTTCACATATCTCCCAATTGCTTCATTCCTCTTTGCCAAGTAAATTTTGTAACAGACTTCACATTTTCTCAACGTGATGGAGGTGTCCATAATCCCTTTTAAGTATAGAAAAGAGGGTGTTATATCATATCCCGCGCTATTACCATATATCCTTTTGGTTATACTATTAAATGTTAATTTTAAATTAAGTATTAACCATAATAAACAGAAGTCTCTACATGAACATTTTATATGTAACTCCACATATTAAAAGGCGAATTATACTCTAAACTCCATTCAACCATCTTTTCTTCACAATCCTGGTCTTTAAACCCAATTTGTATATATAATTGTATTTTAGACCTATCCGTAAATGTGGATGGTAAATCAAACTCACCTGTATCAAACAATTCTTTAACAATATTATTTATTTCTGTCGTATCCATATCGAACTTTAAAGGTATAAGATTGAAACTCATTTCTTGGTCAGGAAATATATATGGCGCGATTTTTCTAGAATCATCATACATTCCATTATTATATACCCATCTATAGTTTACACTTAAATCCGTTGCTTCACTCTTACCAACATTTTTCAATTGTAATGATACATTCATATACACATGGTCATCTTCTTCATTATATTTGAAAATAGTTATACTATCATGTATATATACTTTCGGTGAACTCTCTATTTTGTAGGATAACTGACCAATTTTTCTAATTTGTTGGGTTTCACGAAGATAGAAGTATGTTATTACTGCTAATGTTACATTTGAGATAATCAAAATAATATCCCCTAACTTTAATGACTGAATCTGATTGAATAAAGAACCTATTCTTTCAATGTCCACTTTAAACGTAAGAAGACATAATATAAAAAATATGACCATTGGCATAATAACTTTTTTCATAAAAACTCCCCCCATTTTTCACCTTTCTATCGCTAAACTATTTAATTGTGTACATTCCCTAACTTACCACATATATTCATTATACAATCAATGGCACAACCTTTCAACTTTACTCTCACTTTGCTAACAATGAAAATAATCTACAACTAACTAGATGCTACTATTGGATGTTATCGAGGGATAGTTTCGGTTTTCTCAATCAATTTTATACACAACCTTAAATCTCCTTCAAATAGTTTCTTCATTGTTTGGGGCAGGATAATTAATGTTTTTGACTCAAAATAAAAAACAGAAGTTTATCACAAACTTCTGCCTTCTCTGTTTATCTTATAATATGTTAATTAAACGTGCTTAAATATCTAGTAAATACCCATCCTTTAACACATATATTTTCATCATCTGTATATTCTATCAATGTCCAATTTCTATCCTTATTTAAAACTCTCACTGATTGTCCAAATTTTAAATTATATATAATCCTAGAATTTGTGGAATTACTAATTCTAACATTCAAACAATCTGCCTTAACAAATCTATATTCATTTAATGCCATTTTCACATTTGAATCTTGACTCAAATTGATATAAGACTCTTTTATTACTTCCTTTTTTATATCCTTTATAATCTTATTTTTATCATTATACATTTCATACTTGCCTTGAATTTCTTGAACCGTAGTATTTATTACTGCCTTTGCATAATCAACATAATATGCATAGATTGGATAAATAAGAAACGTTATTATTAAAAAAACAATTACTGGGTGCTTAGTTTTTATTTTTTGAAGAACGTTTACAGTATTTTCTTCCCAAGAAATATCACTACTATTACATGAATTGAGTTCATCTATAGTTTCATTTAAATAATCAATTGTTCCATCTTCATTTATTTTCACATTACTGAAGTCTATATCCTTAAAATGTTTAAACCAATTGTTTTGATACGGTTTCATCATTGCGCTAATACCTAATGCCTGTGTACTAAGTGCTGAAATCCCACCAATATCTTTGAACTGATTGACCCAATTGTTTTGTAACTGAGTCACCTTTCCCACAATTCCCAGTGTTTGTGTAAGTGCTGAAAACATACTATTGTCTAAACCTTTGAACTGCTTGCCCCAATTGTTTTGCGTCTCTGCTATCACTGCACTTACACCCAATACGGGTGACATACTTGCTGAAATTCTATTGATGTCCTCGAGCTGCTTGCCCCACCTGCTTTGCATATCTGCTATCACTGCACTTACGCCCGATACCGCTGTCATACTTGCTGAAATTCTATTGATGTCCTTGAACTGATTACCCCACCTGCTTTGCATATCTGCTATCACTGCACTTACACCCAATACGGGTGTCATACTTGCTGAAATTCTATTGATGTCCTCGAACTGCTTGCCCCACCTGCTTTGCATGTCTCCCAACATTGCACTTACGCCCAATAATGGTGTCATACGTGCTGAAATCCCAGCAATGTCTTTGAACTGTTTGTCTAACTTATCAAATTGCTTTTTTGATGCTTCTTCATTTTCTTCGTCATTCCCCTCTTGATTTCCCACTATTTAATCCTCCATTTCATTAGTAATTTACCTATAAAAATAATTTTTCCTCATATTCTATTACACAACCGAACATATCACATATATTTATTATACAATTAATGGTACAATCTTACAACTTAACTCTCACTTCGCTAAAAATGTTAAATAATCTACAGCAGACAATATTTACTACTGTGAGATTTCATGGTGAGTAAGTTCATATCCTCAGTTAATTTTATAAGTACACGTAAATCTTCTTTATAGAATTTCTACTTTAATATAGCAGTTTTTTCCTGTCCTCTAAATTCTCTATATCATATTAGACCCAGTGTTGGAGGTACTATACTTATATATAGTGTTGGGCATGTAAAAATAAGGTGTAAAGTACCCCCCTCGGTATGCCTTGGTATCAAATATAACAAACAGGATTATGCCTGTTGTTACAGAATGGCAAAATAGACCACTTGAAAAAACATATTCATTTGTGTTTATGGACGCAATACATTACAAAGTTCGTGATGAAAAACATATTGTAATTAAAGCAGCTTATGTAGTACTAGGTGTAAATATGGATGGTGAAAAAGAGGTTCTTGGTATATGGGTAGGAGCAAATGAAAGTAGTAAGTTCTGGCTTTCAGTGCTTAATGACCTTAGAAACGGAGGCGTTCAGGACGTTTTAGTGTTTTGTATAGATGGCTTAAATGGATTTAAAGAAGCAATAGGATCTGTATATCCCTTTGCAAAGATACAACGTTGCATAATTCATCAATTAAGAGCAAGCATGAAATATATACCACATAAAGACAAAAAGGCTTTCGCCAAAGACTTAAAGGCAGTTTATAGCGCATTAAACGAGGATGTTACGCTTGAAAATCTAATATCTGAAAAGGAAAAATGGGGGAGTAAATATCCAAATGCAATAAAAAGTTGGGAAGATAATTGGGATAACCTTATAACTTTCTTTGTATTCCCAGATTATATTCGTAGAATTATATACACCACAAATGCTATAGAAAGTCTTAACAGCCAATTTAGAAAAGTCACAAAAACAAAACTTATATTTCCTAATGACGAGAGTCTTATGAAAATGCTGTATTTAGCTACTGAAAAGGTGAGTAAAAAATGGACTCGAGTATATTCAAATTGGGATGTGAATGGTAAAATAAAATGGAGAGATTTAGGCAAACAAAAAAGGAGAGAAATTACCAATATAGTACAATAATACTCCTTGCTCTGATAGAATAAAAGAGTTATTCATCAGAGGGGGAATGTAAAGTGAAGGTGTGGAAAGTGTTTGCTGAAATAAAAGAATTAAAGAATATAGGATTAAATAAATCACAGGTAGAAAGATATAGAGCCTGTAAATAATTTTGTGTAAACAGATTAAAAAGTACTCTTTCTTGGCAATAATTGAGATAAGCTAATTATCTAATATTGTAAGGAGGAGTATTTTTATGTCAGATATTTCTAAGGAAATTTTAAGAGATTATATTAATGAGCAAAAGTTTGCAAACCCAAATGAGGTTCTAGCTGCTATGAAGAGTATGTTCAGAGACGTTCTTCAGGAGGCGTTAGAAGCGGAGATGGATTTAGAACTTGGATATGATAAATATGATATATCGGAAAAACAAACTCAAAATAGTAGAAATGGTTACTCTAAAAAAACTGTAAAATCAGAACTTGGAACAGTAGAACTTAATATTCCACGTGATAGAAATGGTGAATTTGAACCTAAAATTTTGCCTAAGCATCAAAGAAATATAACTGGTATTGAAGATAAAATAATGGCCCTTTATGCAGCTGGAATGACTACAAGAGACATAGCAGAGCAAGTAAAAAATTTATATGATGTTGAGATATCCGCTGAAATGGTATCAAATATAACAAACAGGATTATGCCTGCTGTTACAGAGTGGCAAAATAGACCACTTGAAAAAACATATTCTTTTGTGTTTATGGACGCAATCCATTACAAAGTGCGTGATGACAAGCATATTGTAATAAAAGCTGCTTATGTTGTTTTGGGAGTAAATATAGATGGAGTAAAAGAGGTTCTTGGTATATGGGTAGGTGCAAATGAAAGCAGTAAGTTCTGGCTTTCAGTGCTTAATGACCTTAGGAATAGAGGCTTACAGAACGTTTTAGTGTTTTGCGTAGATGGCTTAAATGGTTTCAAGGAAGCTATAGGCTCTGTATACCCCTATGCAAAAATACAACGTTGTATAATCCATCAATTGAGAGCAAGTATGAAATATGTACCATACAAAGATAAGAAGGCTTTTGTAGCAGATTTGAAAGCTGTTTACGGTGCAGTAAACGAGGATGTTGCACTTGAAAATTTAATTTCAGCAAAAGAAAAATGGGGTAATAAGTATCCAAATGCAATAAAGAGTTGGGAAGATAATTGGGATAATCTTATAACTTTCTTTGTATTCCCAGATTATATTCGTAGAATTATTTACACCACAAATGCTATAGAAAGCCTTAATAGTCAATTTAGAAAAGTCACTAAGACAAAACTTATATTTCCTAACGACGAGAGTCTTATGAAAATGCTATATTTGGCTACGGAAAAAGTAAGTAGAAAATGGACTCGAGTATACGCAGATTGGGATCTTGTTATTAGCCAGCTCAATATATTATTTAGTGAAATCCTAAATGCAGGAGCGTAGCTTAGGGGACTCCGTCCCCAAACCCCTGAGGTTTATCGCTTTAGTTCTAACAGGAACGTTCAAAACGGGCAGCCCAAGGGGCCACCCGTTCCTGTATAGAAAATTAATAACCGCTCGGGTTGCTCCTCAGCATTGCCCTGTCCTGTTATTAAGCATGTATATTATTGACCAAATGTGCCAATAATATACTATAAAGGCATGACGAAGTTAAAATATTCGTCAACTTTAAATTACATTTTTTAACAAAAATATAAATCAATTTTTGACCATAGAAAGAGAATACACTCATAATGTTTTATTGTCGCTGGTCTTAAATTTCTAACTTTACAGTATCTTAAAAACTCATCGTATGCTTCATCAAATGTCTTTTGCCTATTATTTTTCATTTCAATCTTTACTCTTGCCATTTTTACCCTCCCATTTCAAAAAAAACAAAAACACGTCTACTGGAATAAACTCCCAATAGACATGTTCGTGATTTTGACACTTCTTCAAAAAATAAAAAAGTACCAACACCTTCAAAGTGCTGATACCACTGGTTTTAACATGGTGCGATAGACGGGACTTGAACCCGTATGGTCTCCCACACGCCCCTTAAACGTGCGCGTCTGCCATTCCGCCACTATCGCAAATATTGTTTTTAATATAAAGGGGAAAATCTTATAGTTATATTCGTTTATAAAACTTATAACTACAAGATTTATTATATATCAACTCAGTATAAATTGTCAATATACTAGTTTGTTCTTAAAGAAGTCTATGATTCGTTTGTTTTTAAAGAAGTCTTATATTTATCACCATATAATTTAAAATAAATATTATAATTTGTCTTTACCTTTTTTACATATTTATCAGTTTCTCCAAAAGGAATATTATCTATTTTTTTTCCATCCTTAGAGTATTGTTTATCACTAAGCCACTTTTGCACATTCCCACGACCACCATTATAAGCTGCTAGTACTAGCTCTATATCCCCATTGAATTCTGTATTTAGATTATTAATATACCAACATCCCATAGCAATATTAATTTCGTTATCATATAATTTTTCTTCCTTATAATCTTTTAATTTCATATTTTTAGCAATCCAAAGTCCAGTATCTGGCATTATCTGCATGAGCCCATAGGCACCTCTAGGAGAGATAGCTTTTTCATTAAAATTACTTTCTACTTTAATTACTGCTGCAACCAATAGGGGATCCACATTGTACCTTTGCGAATATTTAACTATGTGATCTTCATATTTCATTGGATAAAAGATTTTAAAAATACTTTTAATATTAATTAATATGATAACCAATAAAATTAAGGATAAAATTTTTATAATTGTTTTAAACTTCATTTTTTCACATTTAACCTTTCTAATTCTTTAATAATTAAATCTAGTTGTAACTTTGTGTTTTCAACGCTTCCACTATTATCAATAATAAAATCCGCGAACTTCTTCTTTTCATCTATTGGCATTTGGGCTCTTATTCTATCCATTGCTGCGTCTAAATCTAAAGCATCTCGAAGTATAATCCTTTGTATTTGAACGTGGCTACTTACCCAAACTAATATAGTTACATCCATACTGGTATGTAAATTATTCTCTATCAAAGTAGGCGCGTCAAGAAAACATAGCTTACAATTATTTTCTTCATAGGCTTTTATTCTATGATTTATTTCACTTATTATAAAAGGCATCATTATATTTTCAAGCTTTTTTCTCCGTATATCATTCTTAAATATGTAGTTTCCAAACTCTTTTCTCTTAAGTTGATCTTCCTCATCAAAAAACTCATACCCAAATTCCTCTTTAATTTGAGGGAGCACCTCAGGGTTTATTATAAAAATTTCTCTAGCTACAATATCAGCATCAATAATGGAAAGGCACTTTTCTCTTAGCATGTTAGTCACCGTGCTCTTTCCACTACCAATGCCACCTGTTATCCCTACCTTTAACATATGCAACTACTTAGCCTCATACCAAGTTTCTCCAATGCTTATTCCTACTTCTAGAGGAACTAAAAGCTTTATAACATTTTCCATCTGCTCTTTAACCAAATTTTCAACTTGCACAATCTCATCCTTATATACATTTAATATTAATTCATCGTGTACTTGAAGTATTAAAGTACTTTTTAATCCTGAGTCCTTTAATTTATCAAATACATTTACCATAGCTAGTTTAATAATATCTGCTGCACTTCCCTGTATTGGTGTATTCATAGCAAGCCTCCTGCCAAAGGACTGCACAATTTTATTTGATGAGTTTATTTCAGGGATAGCTCTTCTTCTATTAAAAATCGTGGTAACACAATTGTTTTCCTCAGCTTCAACCACTATATCTTCCATATACTTTTTAACATTTGGATATCTGTCAAAATACGCATCTATATAAATTTTAGCTTCTTTTCTAGATACATTTATATCCTTTGCTAAGCTAAATTCTCCAATACCATACACTATGCCAAAGTTTACTGCTTTGGCATTACTTCTCATAAGAGATGTAACCTCGTTTAAAGGTACATTAAATACCTCTGAAGCAGTTTTAGTATGAATGTCAGTATGGTTAATGAAGGCTTCAATTAAATTCTCGTCGCCAGATATATGAGCCAGTACCCTAAGCTCTATTTGTGAATAATCCGCAGATAAAATAACACACTTATCATTGTGTGGTATAAATACTCGTCTTATAGCTCTACCCATTTCATGTCTTATTGGAATGTTTTGCAAATTAGGTTCTGTACTTGATAATCTTCCTGTAGTCGCAACGGTCTGCATAAAGTTTGAATGTATTCTACAATCTGTATCAATTACAGCTTTTAGGCCCTCAATGTAAGTAGAAAAGATTTTTGTGAGCCCTCTATATCGAGTAATTTCTGTGATTATAGGATGCTTATCTACTAGAGCCTCTAAAACCTCTGCATTAGTTGAATATCCCGTTTTTGTCTTCTTTATAACTGGTAAATCTAATTTTTCAAATAATATCTTCCCTAATTGCTTTGGAGACTTTATATTAAACTCTTCTCCAGCTAGTGCAAAAATAGTGCCTTCCATTTCTTTTATTTCTTTAGCAAATTTTATGCCTAGTTCTTCAAGTTTATCCTTGTTTATTGTAAAACCCTCGGCCTCCATATATGATATAGCTTCAGTTAAGGGCTGCTCCACTGTATATAAAAGTTCTTCCATTTTATACTCTTTAATTTTTATTTCTAGTATTTCATAAAGGCTTTTTAGTAATGCTACTTTATTAATCTCTTTTGCATCACCCTCGCCTTCAATTCCGATTCTAAGATTTTCATTAATAAGAGATTCTAAACTATATTCACTTTGAGCTGAATTTATTAAATAAGCGGCTATCTCTGCATCAAATTTTACACCTTGTAGCACAATACCCATTTTATTAAACGCAGTGTATGCATTTTTTAAAGCGTGGCTTACCTTTTTAATATCCACACTTTCAAATAAAGTTTTTAATTGGCTTATAGTTTTTTCTTCATCTTCATTACATAAATCAATAACCTTAATAGTATAGTTTTTTTCCTTATAATTAATGTATATGTTATTTAAACACATTTTAGAAAATACGTTTGTGTCTCTAATATCAAAAGTTACATAAATAGTATCTTTAATTTCCACTATAAATTCCGCAAGCGCTGATAGTTTGTCTATTACAGTAGAATCCGCTGTGAATATTTCTTCAGGTGATTCCTGCTCATCTGTTATTTTGTTTATTAGTGATTTAAATTGTAATTTATAAAATAATTCTTTTACAGCACGTACATCATAATTTTCTTTTGATTTAATTGAATCTAAGTCTATTTCCATAGGCACATTTGTAATAATAGTAGCTAATTTTTTACTAAAAATAGCCTGTTCACTATAAGTTATTAAATTTTCCACAAGCTTTTTGCCACTAATTTTTTCAATATTCATAAGAACATTTTCTATACTCTTATATTCTTTAATAAGCTTATAAGCAGTTTTTTCACCAACTCCTGGCACACCTGGAATATTATCCGAGGCGTCACCCATTAAGCCCTTTACATCTATAAATTCAGTAGGGGTTACTCCGAAATCCTCTATTATACGATTTCTATCATATATTTCTTTTTCTGACATTCCCTTTTTATTTATTACAACTTTAACATTATCTGTAGCAAGCTGAAGTGCATCTCTATCTCCTGTCACTATAAAAACTTCTAATCCCTCTTTTTCTCCAATTACAGATAGTGTTCCTATTAAATCATCTGCTTCAAATCCATCTAATTCAAAAATGTCTATAGCCATTTTCTCTAAAAGTTCCCTAACTATAGAAAACTGTCCTATAAGCTCATCAGGCATTTTTTTTCTACCTGCCTTATAATCACTATACTCTTCATGACGAAAAGTAGGTGTCTTTCTATCGAAGGTCGTAACAATATAATCAGGTTCAAATTCCTCTTTCATTTTTAAGAGCATGCTTGTAAAGCCATAAACTGCATTAGTATATATCCCGTCTGAATTTGTTAGGGCTGGTAATGCATAAAAAGCTCTGTACATAAGACTATGACCATCTAAAATCAATAACCTTTCTTTAGACATTTTAAATCCCTTCTTTCTACTATGTTTGCAATTTTATTTTTAAAATATACTTAAATCTAATTCCTTAGATAATTCTTCTAAAACCTTTATACCACCAATACTATTACCTTTTTCATCAAGCGCAGGTCCAATTACTCCAACACCCATTCTTCTAGGTACTGCTGCCATTATGCCTCCACCTACACCACTTTTTGCTGGTATTCCTATATGTACTGCAAAATTTCCTGAACCATCATACATGCCGCAAGTAACCATTATAGTTTTAATTATTCTAGTGGCTTCTCTAGATAAAACTCTTTCATTTTTAGAAACTATTACACCAGAATTAGCAAGCATAGCTCCTATTCTTGCTATATCCCTACAATTGACCTCCATTGAACACTGTCTAAAGTATACATCTAAAACATCTTCCACATCACCCTCAATAACACCTGTACTCTTCATGAAATAGGCAAGTGATCTATTTCTATCCCCTGTAGCTTTTTCAGAGGTATAAACACCTTGGTTAATATTTATATCAGGATTACCTGTAATTTTTCTTGTAAATTTTAAAATCCTATTAAATTTTTCTTCTGCAGTATCACCTGTAATCAATGAAACTATTGCAATTGCTCCAGCATTTATCATTGGGTTTATAGGTCTTTGGTCAATATTTTTCTCTAAATTTATTATAGAATTAAAGCCAGCTTCTGTGGGCTCCATTCCTATTTTAGTAAACACATAATCTACTCCATTGTCAATTATGGCTAGCATAAGCGTGACAACCTTTGATATACTTTGTATTGTAAATTTTGTCTCATAATCCCCGGCAAAAAATTCTTCTCCATCAAGAGTAGTAACACAAATACCTAGTGCCTCTCCATCTGCTTTAGAAAGTTCTGGAATATACGAGGCAACCGCACCTTCCTTTGTAAAATGCCTATTCTTGTCAATAATAGTATCTAATATTCTTTTCATGTTATCCCCCTGCCTAAACAATACAATAAAATGTATTTTTTAAAATTAGTATTTACCTGTACACTACATATAATACTATACTTTGAATGGTATTTTCAATTCTTTGTGCAAATTAAAATGTTGACATTACTTAATGCGGAATGAATACCGTAAAGAAGACCAATGCGGATACACAAATTATTAAAAACTATATTTAACTATTGCATTAATTATAAACATATGGTAAAATAAATTTTGTCAGACATGCCGAAGTGGTGGAACTGGCAGACGCGCTGGACTCAAAATCCAGTGGTAGCAATACCGTGCGGGTTCGATTCCCGCCTCCGGCACCATATATTTTAAAGAAAGACTGTATCACTTAGCTTAAGAGCTATGTGATACAGTCTTTTTTATTAGTTTGCAACAATATTTGCAACAACTAGATTAAATCTATTTCTCCTACTAAAATTTTTAGAATCATTACCTTACCTTTATCCTCATAAACACTTAATACATTCCTATTCTAATTCCAGAAGGATATATGCGCCCAAGTCCTGATGTTACTATTAAATCGCTCTTTTCTATATCCGACTCTATAGAAAGACGTTCTATTTAGGGAGTCATGTATGAAGCTATTTTGCATGATGATACTATTTATACAGAAGTAGTTTTTTATATATTTAGTCTCCAAACAGTCCCCATTTTCATGTTTTAAACAACCCTCAAGAAATAACCAAACCCAGTAACCGCCGCAGTTACTAGGTTTCTATGGTGCGTGGAACAGGAGTCGAACCTGCGACCAACTGGTTCGTAAAGTGACGTTTTAAGTAATTCTAAATAGCCCTCAAACCGTCTTAAATACTCACTTTATTTTTTAAACTATACTTGTCTATCCCTATTAATATTAAACTATAAGGGGCAAATTAAAATGACCTGTTATTTTTCTTATCATTTATATAAATATCGAGTGCTTTAGTTTCTTTTATTACATAATAAAAAAGAATCAATTTATAAGCTTTCTATTATTCATACTTTTACATTGATTATTAATTTATAATACATTCAATGTAACAAGTCAACATGATATGTTACATTCAAATACTTTCAGTAAGGTTGTCCAAAGCTTCCTTAACCACAGAGGAATACACATGAGTATCACTGCTAATTTAATAATCTACAGCCATATCATCGGAAAAAATGACATTTCGCACGCAAAAAACTATTGGCCCATAAATGTGATTATGTTTTTTTATATCATAGTTTAATCCGTAAAAAGCCCAGGAAGACGACTTTTGTAATCAGCGCTAGGAGTTGTAAATTTATATCTTATTTGAAATTTTGAGAGAATGGGCCAAAACCTATATATATATATTCATTAACTTGAATTTTGACATAAATGATGGCAAAATCCCATGATAAACTTGCCATATTTAAAGGTATTTTACATACTCAGTCGAATTATATATAATATATTTTATAAACAAAGGGGGATTTTTCTATGACAATAATGATTTTAATAATTTTGGGGGCCGCTTACGGATATGGTTCATTTAGACTTGTATTAAAAAATTATGTTGATATGACCAACATTAAAGAAATTTCATATTCATTAGCATTCGGATTACTTACTTTTTTTCAACCAATAATTTCCCAAATATTATATTATAATGGAATAGGTATGCTAATGTCAATGCCAATGCTAATTTCAATAACAGTTTCATTAATTTTTCTATATGAAAGTAGCAAAGCTTATAAATCAAAGAAAAACGGTAAACATTTAACTAACGCATTTATGATATCAATTGTTATATTTATTATTTTAAGTATCTTCTTGAATATAATTATATCTTCGATTTTAGGTATAATTATATTAGCGAACTGGCTATTAATAAAGAAATTACCCCATGATATAAAATTTAAATTAAGCATAGTTTTTCTGATTATTGGTATTTTAATGTTGATTAGTGGAATAGTTGGCATAAATACAACCTCACAAAAAGCCTATCAGTTAGGAACTAGTATTGAAGATACAATTACAAACAATGTTAATACATATTTAAAAAATATTAGTGAAGATTTACAAAATGAAAATGAGATGTATTGGTGGCTAGCTTTAATTGGAGGATTTATTGCTTTAGAAGGAATTATTCTTTTCATAGGTTCAGGTAAAAAACAAAAACAAATAAGCAACAATTCAACAGAAAGAAATCGCACTACCAAGAATGAAAATTCGAACATTATAAAAGAAATTTCCAAACCCTTTAAAGATGATTTATTAGTTAATAAATCAAAAGAAACCGATTATGAATTGTCAAAAATTATATTTGAAAAATTAGATAAAGAATATAATTTACTAACTTTAAATATAATAACCCAAGAAAATTTTAATTCAAGAAAATCTAAAATATTAGATACGTTAAAATCAGAAATAATAAAGGAATGTATGCAAGATTTTATTTATACAATTTCACCTTTAGTTGATAAAAACATATTAACAATTACTGAAATCAAAGAAATATCTCAACTAATTGATAAAAAACAATTGCTTAATAAGCTAACTAATGATGAGTTATTTGAAATGTATTTAAATCCAAATTGTAACGATAATGACAATTTAACTCTTATTTCAGCTGAAATTAAAGGAAGAGGTTCTGATATAAATAAATTCAAACTAAGAAAAGAACTTATTGTTCTTAATGATATCGAGTTATTTTATAAATATAAAAACAATGAACTAGAAGTAGCTGCTGATATTTTGTATGAGCGTGGGATAGGTGTCAAAGACGTTATTTACATAAATAGAAAAACTAAAAAAAGTTTTGAAACTATTATAGAACAGTATGTTAATAGCAAAGATGTTTTATTAAAAGAAGCTAGCGATATTGTTTATCTTGGATTGTCTAAAGAGCAGTTATATGAAAAATTTTTATCTAGGCTAAATACGTTAAAAGAAAAGTTATATAAAAAAACTTTATCTATACGATATATGTTAAAAAACAATAAAAAATATATGCGTATTACTGGTATATGTGTTGTGATTATAATATGTTTTTTAAGTTGGCATTTTATTTTTAATCGTGGAATATTACCGGTTTCTAACACACCTAATGTTTCTCCGACAGTAGGAATTACTTTTTCTGATAAAAATTTAGAATTATTAATAAGAAGTTGTATTAATAAACCGACTGGCGATATTTTAAAGAGTGACCTTGATAATATAAGATTTATGGATACTCTCAATTTCAGTGGTAAAATTGCAGATCTTTCAGGAATTGAAAATTTGACTAACTTAACTACGTTAGATTTAAGTAATAATCTAATCACCAATATAGAACCTTTAAAAGGATTGACTAACTTAACTTGTTTGCATTTAAGTAACAATCAAATTAGCAATATTGAATCTTTGAAAGGATTAACTAAATTAGTTGACTTGAAGTTAGATAACAATCCGATTAGCAGCATTGAATCTTTAAATGTATTGACTAACTTAACTAACTAACTTAACTAGTTTGGGTTTAAGTAACAATCAAATTAGTAGCATTGAATCTTTAAGAGGATTAACTAACTTAACTTTTTTGGGTTTTGATAAGAATCAAATTAGCAATATTGAATCTTTAAGAGGATTGACTAAATTAGATTATTTGGATTTGAGTACCAATCAAATCAGCAATATCGAATCTTTAGTAGGATTGACTAACTTAACTTATTTGCATTTAAGTAACAATCAAATTAGCAATATTGAATCTTTGAAAGGATTAACTAACTTGGGTACATTGACTTTAAGCAATAATGAAATCCAAGATTATTCTCCAGTTAGTTCTTACTATGAAAAACTGGCAAGCCCCGATTTTACATTGCCATAAAGAATCCTTCCACATAATAAGATGTTATATTGAACCAAAAGAAGGAACCTTCTGGCTCCATTTGGTTCTTTCTTTTTAGATTTGATTTTCTTTTAGATAATTCTATATAACGGTTCGTTTAAAGTCAATATATTAACGAACTGATTATATGTATATTTGCCACCATATAATACCACTTTGAAGGCTATTAGTTTGCGTTCGTCTGCGGTATACTCCAAGCGAACTCGCTAAAATTATTTATGTATACAAAAATAGCCACTCTAAGCTCTTTCTTAATTTAAATTAAATTTAACACTCTAATTAAAAGTTTTATGATATATTCGACCTCTTCTGAACTCTCTTTAAGTTTAGATATTTCCAATGTACCAAATTTAATTGATATTGAATGTGCAGTTGAATTACCACTATCTCTATAAGAATTAACACGTTTTATAAAAGCCGTATCTAAATTTTTTTCTATATTTTTAAAATCCTCAAGTTTATTTTCAAAATTAGAAACTATTTGCGAAAAAGAATGGCATTTGTGATTATTAACGTCATAATATATTTCAATACTTTGGGCAGTATACTTTTTACGTAGAATATCTATCATTAAATTCTCCATAAACTTACGTAATAAAAATGGAATTACCGAATATATCCCAAAGTTGTATGCTCTGTTTATCTCATCATGTAAATCACGATAAAATCCATCTGGAACATCCACCAAATTAATAAATTTATTAAAGCTAATTTGAATTCCTTCTAATATTGTGCTATTACTATTATCTGAATTCATTAAGCTAATAAAATAAGCATTTTTAGTTGTAAATTCTTCCCCAGCACTTTTTAAAGCATTATTAAGAACGTATCCAACAAATGCTTTAGTTTTTTCTTCACCTACTTTATCAAATATTTTATTAAATGTCTCTAATACACAAGCAGAGTAATCGGGGTCCCTGAATGTTTGGCTCCTTAATAACCGTCCTCGTCGCACATACTCATCAACACCAAACATTTGAGAATGTACTTCCCATTCAGTATCCCAAGAAGCATCTGTTATTAATTTACATGCTATTGCTAAATATTGTTTCATCCTTTATGACCATTCCTTTCGTTTTCCTAAATTCACAAAGATTATGGATATTATAACTTCTAAAATATTCTATTTACACAATTCAACATGCATACATAATTATCCTTTATAATTTGTAGAGAAAATAAAAAAATCCAACCAACTGTTTCGTAATGTAGTAGCCAGTTTATTTCAACTAAGTTATATACCTGTGTTTGTCAATATAAAAGTTTAGCAATTGGTCTCGAAAAGTTGTGCACTTGCCAACACTAATTTTGTTCTTTTACAAAGGCTTTCGCCCAATCTTAATTAAAATTGAAGCCTATATGCACAACTTTTGGAGACCTTTTTCAAAAAAATATCTTTTATAGATTACCTGATTTTAAAATAATCTTACGAACTTGTTCGTAGATATCCTGTTCTTTCTTTTAAGAAGTTGTAGTTATTATTCATTATAAGAATAGCACTAAACCGCTAGCGCGGTGGTAAACCAAAATAAAATCAAATAAAGCTGATAATATAAGTATTTATTTGTTTATTGTATACAACTCCTTTAGATTGGAAAAAATTCAACTTTAAAGGAGTTGTTTTATTTATGACAAAAGAACAAGTTTTAGAAAAGTTAAAGTTTGATGTAGAACTCAGGGGTTTAAGCAAACATACTCAAGATGAGTACTATACCAAATGCAAAATCTTTCAAAACCACTTTGATAAACCCGCAACTGAACTTTATGAAAAAGATATTAGAGAATTTCTTCACTATCTCACAACAGAAAAAAAACTTACCTCTGGAAGTGTTAATTCCTATAATAGTGGACTTCGTTTTTTGTATGGTGTAACCTTGGATACTAATTTAAATTGTAAACAAATACCCCGCCACCGCAGAAATCGTAAGTTCCCAAATATTCTTACTAAAGATGAAATTCAAAGCCTCTTTAATGCCTGTGATAATTTAAGAGATAAATCCATCTTAATGACCCTCTACGGTGCAGGATTAAGACTTAACGAAGTCTCATGTCTAAAAGTTTCAGATATTGATAGTAAAAAAATGCAACTATTTATCCGTAATGGCAAAGGTTCCAAAGATAGATATGCATTACTTTCACAAGACAATCTAGAAATACTCAGAGATTACTGGAAAGAATACCACCCTAAAGAATGGCTTTTTTATAGCAGAAATAATACCGGCACCCATATTAACTCCAGATCAGTACAAAATATGTTTCACAAATACATAAAGAAAGCAAATATTACTAAACCAGTTACTGTACATTGTGTTCGCCATAGCTTTGCTACTCACCTACTTGAATCTGGAACAAGCATATTTCATATTAAACAGCTTCTTGGTCATTCGGATATCAGTTCAACCTGTTTTTATTTACATATGATAAACATTGAATCCTTAAATGTAAAAAGTCCTCTCGACATGTTGAAAAAACCAGCGAAAAAAACGCATAAGAATAATGATTGAAGTTCAAGATATTTTTCAACAATATGGTACAGAATATCGTGAAAAACATAAGCTTATGCTTGCTCAACTAAAAGCTATGTCTGCAATTGAAAAATGTAGGACTTCCCAATTAGGTGGTCATATAGACAAATGTGAAAGTTGTGGCAGTACTAAAATTTCTTACAACTCTTGTCGCAATAGACACTGTCCTAAATGTCAAAATCTTGCTAAAGAACGTTGGGTTGACTCTCAGAAAAGTAATTTACTTAACGTTGGATACTTTCATGTTGTGTTTACCATTCCAGATACCATAAATTTAATAGTATATCAAAATCAAAAGGAGCTACATGCTCTTTTATTTAAAGCTGTCGCTGAAACTCTTACAGAATTAGCATCTGACAAAAAATATCTAGGTGCAACACTGGGATTTACCTCTATTTTACATACGTGGGGACAAAATCTTATGCACCATCCTCATATTCATTGCATTGTACCCGGTGGAGGGTTATCTTCAATAGGAAAATGGGTAAGTAGTAGAAAAAAGTTTTTCATCCCAGTTAAAGTGCTTTCTCGCAAATTCAGAGGCAAATTTCTATATTATCTCAAACAACTATACAATGAAAATAAGCTTAATTTTTATGGTAGTCAGCAATATCTTTACAATGATAATGAATTTGAAAATTTACTTTCCTCTATATATTCAAAAGAGTGGGTTGTTTATTGCAAACCACCTTTTAAAAAAGCTGCATGTGTGGTTGAATATTTAGGTAGATATACTCACAAAGTTGCTATATCTAATAATCGTATCATCAATATTGAAAATGGTAATGTTACATTCAGATGGCGTGATTACAAAGAAAGTAGCAAGTGTAAACTAATGACCATTTCTTCTGATGAGTTTATCCGTAGATTTCTGATTCATATACTACCAAGTGGATTTATGAAAATTAGGCACTATGGTTTGTTAGGAAATCGAAACAAAACTACCAAACTTAAACTTTGCAAATACCTTACTAGTACACCTATTTTACTTAAAGAAAAAATATCAACGCTCCAGTTAATCAAAAATATCACAGGAAGAGATTTATCCAAGTGTCCATACTGTGGTTCAGACAACCTTAGTCGGTGTACATTATTTCCCAGATCTCCTCCTACAACTATACAAACTGCATAATATTAAAAAAATTGCATTATGGGGTAGGGGAAACTATGCCTACATTTCTATATTTAATGATGTTATTATGTGTTTATCACTTTGAACTTAACTATTTGTTCAACTAGCTCGTTAAATTTGGTATGAGGGGATTATTCAATCCCCATAAGTTCTAATTAAAATACCGCGGTTTCGTTCTATTTTAATTATCCAAAGTTAGGCGTACTTCTGTATTTTTTTCACACTCAGACTCTTATCTAGGGTTTGAGCTTTTTTTCGCGCCTAACTTCGTATAATTCGCTAAGAATAATGGGTAGTTAATATGACCCTTCCCCAATAAACTAGACACTCTAAACTCGTATTATCTCTTGTTTTCGTACAATAACTTAATATTTGGTTTTAAGCTACTTTAGCTTTTCGAGTAGCTTTATTATAATAGTCTTCAGGTGTCACATATCCATTTGAGGCATGGATTCGCTGCCGATTATAAAACACTTCAACATATTCAAATACGGCTGCACGGGCTTCTTCACGAGTCCTAAAGTGTGTACCATAGAGCCATTCACATTTTAATTTGCCCCAGAAAGATTCCATTGGTGCATTATCCCAACAGTTACCTTTTCGGGACATACTACATGTAAAACCATACTTTTTAATCAAATTTTGGTAGTCGTAAGAACAGTACTGTGAACCTCTATCCGAGTGTAAAATGACGTTTGAAGGCTTACCAGCACGTAGATATGCCGAATTCAATGCGTCAATAACTAATTCCTTTGTCATTCGTTCACTCATGGACAATCCAACAATTTTTTGTCCACATAAATCCAAGATTCCAGCGATATAAAGCCATCCTTCATCTGTCCACAGGTAGGTGATATCACTTACCATTTTTTCATTAGGTTTGTCCACAGAAAAGTCACGGTTGAGGATATTTTCTGCAACTGGAAGCTTATGGTTAGAATTTGTAGTGGCTATAAATTTCTTTGAAACCTTTGATTTTATGCCATTTTCACTCATGATATGTTCCACTCTTTTATGATTAATAGGACATTTACTTTTGGTGTTTAATATTCGTGTAATTTTTGTTGAACCGTAAACTTTATTGCTCTTTCCATGGATATCACTAATTTCCTTTAATAGAAGATTATTTGCTTTTGATCTCATGCTTTCTGGACGTTTCTCCCATGCATAGTAGCTGCTCCTAGAAACGGATAGGACCATGCATAGCTTCGCTAGATGGTAGTTCATGCGATTAGCCTTGATAAATAGAAATCTCTTTATTTGAGGTTTCTCGCGAAGTAGGCTGCCGCTTTTTTTAATATATCATTCTCCTCTTTGAGGTCCCTATTTTCTTTTTCAAGCTTATGAAATTTTTCATCTTCTGGGCTTAAGTGTCCACTACCTATAAATGGAGCCTTAGGAGATTTTCTATACTTATTTACCCAGCCCTGCATTGTGGTTGGCTTAACCCCTAAATCAGCAGCTACTTTTGACATCGACTCTCCTGTTTTTTCTAATCTCTTTACTGCTTCCATTTTAAATTCAGCACTATAACTTTTATTCATCAAAAATCATCCACCCTTCATTTTTAGTATAGCACGAGTTCCTCGTGTCTAACAAAGGGGGTATGGGTCAATAAATATAAATATTATCTACATATCCAATACGGATAATGTCACAAATACAGAAAAATATGTATTAACTAAACACACATTAAGCTAGTTTTGTTCAATCAGACAAAGTGGAATTTATCTCTTATTATATGAAAGATATAACATATAATCCAAAAATAATTTCATTATTAATTACATGTTATCAAAATTTTCTTGTAATCTTCTACATGTATACACATTATATTTCTCTGTATGCATAAAAGAATTGATCTTATAAAATTCCTCATATGTTTCATAAGAATCTATATATTGAAATAATGAAAAAAACTTAACTATATTATCAAAATAAATACCAGTATAAGATGACCAATATCTATCACCATATAACGCAAAATATTTTTCAATTAATTTATATAATTCAAACTGAGATTGATTAATTTCAAACCATTTCTGACTCAACAAGTTTTTTCTTTCAAAGTCTTCAGTTCTTATGCTATCTGTAGTCGCAATACCTATTTCCTTTGTATCAGCTTGAATAGCGTATGATATTCTTCCAATAAAGTTGCTTAATATATCAGAAATACGCACTCCAATCTTCCGCTTAGAATCTACTTCCTCTAATTTCCCATATGAGTAGTTTAAACCATATTGATAAACATGCGATTCTTTATCCATATATAAATAACAGTCAGAGTGCTCTATATTTATTTCTTTTAAATACTTATTAAATCCCTCATACACTAAAGTATAATCCCATGAGTATTTTAACTTTGTATCAAATCGAACTGGTAAATTATCTAATATATATAATAACTCCTTTAAAGTTCCTGTTTCATGCTTTTTTCTTGGAATATCTCTGGTTTTATCTATTACACTACTTAATAAATCCTTTATTTTATCAATCAAATCTTTTTCATACACTATATTCTCTTTAAAAAATTCAAGCATAACTGGAATACATCTATAATTATATAAAAACTTAATTAGTGAGTAATAAAACGCTTCAGTTTTTATAAAAGGCACATTAATTCCTTTAAATGATTGCTCAATTAGAATCTCAGTTTTACTAATCATTGTTATATGATAGTATGTTTTATTATCATATAACGTTTTAAAAAATTTTGAATAAAAAAACATCGCTTCTTCATTAAATGTTTTTAAACCATATGTAAAATTTCTTTTTTTAAAGCTTGTTCCTTTCACTTCCTGTTCATTATTGTATTCTCTTTTTTTCTTAAATTCATTCTCTATTATTCTATAATCCTCTAACAGGCAACTAATTTGATTTCTTGCTCCACCAATATAAACAGAAATATAAGTATCATTCTCGTTTTCTCCATAAATATTAACCGACTTATTCTTTTCAGTAATTTTACGTGTATGAAAAGATTCATCCCAATAAAATATGTATATCATAAAATCATCTCCTCAAGCTTCAACTCAAAATACAATCTTTAACTAAATAGCATCTATTTTAAAGAATAAATTACATAATTGTTTATATTTTTATTATATTTAGTAATTTTTTCTTTAGTTAAACAGCATTTTCATTTCAATAATATCATGATAGTCTAACCTACTTATTATTAACCCAATGGGTATATGGATAATAGGAAGTTGATAAACGGGTTAATATCTTGGATTGTTCAGTATAGATAGTACCATCAATTGTAAAATCATTTGCATTTTTTTACTTTATGTTAGTGTACAATATAATCGGAATACTATACCAAAAACCATGTCATTTATGATACGGTTCTCTGTATCAAATATTATGGTGTATTTATATTTATGTATATTATTTTTAGACTTTTTAACATACTTTTTATTCAATGCTAATAGATTTGGATATAAAATCCTCCAACAATGCAATAAATTCATTAATATGATTGTCATAAAAATACTTATTCCTATACAACTTACAATAATTTAATTCTTGGCCTATGCTAAAATGATCTGATAATTCGATATATTCCAATTCACTTGACCCATCTTTTTCATAATTTTTTCTCATATTATCTAATTTATTTATTATAAAATCTGTATTGTTACCATTTGATTTAATATAATCAATCCATTTATCAATTTTGATTTTATTTTTATATGCGTACGTTAAAACTTCCTTAATATCCATATACTTATTATAAACTTTATCCCCAAAAAGGATTTTAACTTCACTATCATCTAGTTCACTATAGGAATAGTTTAACAATTTAGCTATTACTGATAATCGCTTTTCATATAACCCTATCCCATTACTCATAGAAACTTGTTTATGTGCTGCATTTGCAGAACGATAATTATAAATACAAATAATTATAGTGGTCAAAACATAAATGGCTGTAATCATCACCATAATTGCACCATTATAATCCTGAACCAATTGAAACAATGATATAAGTTTCATGTTTACTTAGCCTCCTTCATAATTCTTTCAAAATGGTATAAATAAAAACAATAGCATAATGACTTTACTCTACTCCGTTCACTTGTCACTTCATTGAGATTTACTATAAAAATTTTATTCATAAATAGTTATTAATAAACAATTTGACCACAATAATCACATACATTTATTGTATACACCAAAAGTAACTTAATATTAAACCTATCTTGTTTTTTTAACTAGGTAAGTTATACATTTAAAAATTAAAGCAAGTTCTTCAGTCTAGTGATGCCAGATTAAAAATGAAGAGTATGAGCAAGTTTGCTGTAAGAAAATCCATCCAGGAGGATAGACTTAACATTTAAAATATATATGATCACTACTCCAAATATGTAAAGGTTGGTTTTGATGGATGCAAACCTCTCAGACTACTATATAAAAATCTCCATTACTTATGATAAGACTCAGCATGCCTCATTCTAAATTGATTAATTATTACTTACTATAAGTAACCCAATTAGCTTCCCATTATTAGCCTAATGGGTAGTTACCTGAATCAAATTTGAATATTCTAATTTGTAATTGTTATCTATTTAAAATTTTACAAAACAAATACACCTGAACAAAACTACCGTACTTTGAAAAATAAATTTTAAAGCTTTTTTATTTTTCGGCATTAAAATTACTAGATTATGATAAGATATTTTTTTAAAATTCACTTTTTCAAAACTTTATTTGAATTCATTTTTAAATAGCTAAAATCAAGATTTTGAACATATTCATTAACCAATTCTATTTTTTTACAATTCTTTATTTATACAATTTTCATATGAAGTCTTTATATAGTTTATAGTTTGCTCAATCGTTTTTATACTCCAGCGAGCAAATGTATCATTTAGGAGTTTTAAAGGCCATGAATTTGAAATTTCACGTAACACTACTTCCGAGCTTAAGTTTTTTAGTATTCCACTATTATTTTGCGGTGGAATTATTTTAATATATTCAACAGACTTAAAATGAACTAATTCATTCCTTATAGAAATGAGTTTGAACAAATCATTGTATAACGTTCCAATTTTAGGTGACCAATTACCATTGCAGAAAATATCTGCAATGACATTTATTTTATCAGTAAACCTTTCATTCCTTTGATATGCACAATGATCTTTTATCAATTCTTCAGGTATTTTTTCTCTAACAAACTTTGGTAATTCAGTTACTGGAATTGTTGTCAAAAAATAAATCAATTGGTTTAGAAATGCTTCTAGAGCAGAAACACTTAACATTAATGTTGATAAAGCAACACTTGTTTCTTTCATTAAATCATCAATAGGGCTATTTGCAATAAGTGATTTTGCTGACAATAGGTGAATACTAGCCATATCAGGCAGTTCATATACCTCTTCATATGCACCATTTTGAATAATTTCATACCAAGATAATCTAATTTCACCTTTGTTTAATTTTCTTAGTATTAAATTTAATCTACTTTTCTCATCTGTTAATGTTTTTTTAGATGTATCGTCAATTGCTTTGGCATAAGGGATAATGTTTTGTAGTCCTAATATCTTTTCTATTGATTCATATTCATAATCTGCTTCACCACAGCATTTTTCAAAAGTTTTTCCACTACCACATACACAATCTGATTTTGGACCAAATGATTTGCCATCTATATGTAATTTTTTAGAAATATCATTGATATTATTCATTTTACTTGCAATAAAAATAGCTACTGCTGAATTATCAGTTTTCTCAGAAATATGCATAGCGAATTTTAACACTTCTCTTGCTTTAGACATTTGCAAAGTCTTAACATAAATATCACTCAAATTTAGCAATGTTGATATTTCTTCTCTTGATGAGCCATATTTTCTTGTTAATTGTAAATCTCTCTTTGTATATGCTATGGCCTGCTTATAATTTCCTACTTTTAAGAAGTACAAACCTAATGAAGAAAAATTATTGGCAACACCAACCCAATATCCACATTTTATTTTTTGGTCTATTATTTCTTCCATTTGTACTAAACCTTGTTTTTGAATAGTTTCCGATTTATTTTTTAATAATATTGAAGCTTTATTAGATTTAGCGCCTAAATAATGATCTATATGATCATACTTACCCAATTCATAGTTTTCTATTAATTCATCATAAGTTTCAAGAATTTCACTATAATCCATGGCAACTCCAGTTTCTTCAGTATAATACATTAATATGCCCATTACTATTTTTGAATTTTCTAACAATATACCACTTTTTAAATTTGCACTAGATTTATCAGACCATTTAAGTAAATGAGTCATATTTTTAACCAATGTTACTGTTTCTAATGCTTCTCCCATATTCCCTAAATTTAATAAAACTTTTGCCTTAAGTGTTAATATAAATATTTCACCTTCATTACTCATTTTATTGAAATCAATTGAGTTATTTATAATATCCAAAGCTTTTTGATCTTGACCTACTAATATATAAAGTTGAGATATGTTATAATAAATCTCTTGTAATTTGGAATCACATAGATTAATTTTACTAATTAATTCCTCAATTAAATTGATACGTTGTTCTAATTCTCCGCGCTCCATATCTGAATTTCTAAGTGTTTCAATAATTAATTGGAGCAATTCGCTCTCCGATGAACTTTTTTTAAAACAGCAATTTTTATATTTTTTGCCACTCCCACATGTACATAACTTATTAGCCTGAGAATATTTTCCCATATGTTTCCCCCTATTGTTAAAATAAATAATACATTGATTGATTTAAAAGCAATATACTAACTAAAACTTTATACATTACGTTTATTATTTGATTTTCAAACTACACATTATAGACATAACCTTTCCAATTCATCTGATTTCTTTAGTAATTTTTACAGTTGATTATGACGAACTTTAAGAAAGAGACGACATAACTGAATCTAAAATTATGTTACCTCAATTCTACAAATTGGAATTTACAAATTGAAATCTTCAAAATCAATAAAATATGATTTATAAACGTCTCAACCGTTCTTCTAAATCTATATTAATTTTTTTCAGCATTTCGATAATTTCATCTTTATTTAATAACCATTTTATCTCATTTGCTTTCATACTTGTGATTAGTGGTTTTATAGTTTCCTTTGAAATTATATCATCGAAGAAAAACATTTCGAGTTTTTCTTTTTTACTCCAATCAACCACCTTCAAATCATCATTATCGAAATAGTTGCCATATTTCCCATTTGAAAAACAATTGTAAAGTGTTGGTGGCATTTGGTCATAATCATCGTACCGCTTATTATTTATACCCTGAACTGGCCATCTCATTACATTTGCTCTTGTTTCAGCCAATTTTGCAAAATAGTACATTTCTTCTACCACTTTCTCATTTCTAGGCAAATATATATCAATGTTACATTTGATTTTTTTCAAAAATCTATGTGGATCAGGGCCATATTTATCTTTCTTATAGAACTTTTCATCTGGATTCAAACAATCTAATACAAATTTCAGCGGTGTCCAAACAGAAAAAATGGTATCTGCACATAAATCTCCATTTAAATAAAGACAATCTAAATCATTTTCTGTTCTTGGCTCTTTTAGGCACATCCAATAGTTCAAAAAATTAATTATGTGATTATCTGTATAATTATCACCTAAATAACTCTGCATCTTGTTATCAACCATATAAACAACATCCTTTCTTGTATTTTACCATTCTGCATCTCGGTAAAAAATCTTATTTTGTCGTCAGCCTTACAAATTACTATTTGTCTGCATATTATATAAATAATTTTTACTTCGTCTTTTTTTACAAGTTTGACATAACTCTTTAACTTAGAAATGTCTTCAGATATCCTTGATATACCCCCCACCTATCAAGTCTTTCACATCTTTTGGACTTCCCATTATAACCATAATCTACAGTACCTAACTTCCATTAGCTATACAGTACAACCCACTTCATGGTTTAACATATATTTTATCTTATTTCGGCATAAAACTATTTTTTTCCTGCAATATTTGTAAAAATAGGTAAAAAAGAATAAAACTCTGAAATTATCCCAGAGCTTCATTAAATATTTTTAACTTTATAAATACTTCTTCACTACAGTTCTTACAAACTAGTACTCCACTTCTAATCTTTGTTACTACAAACTATTTAACAATCAAATGCAGACCTCATGTTATATTTAGTCTGCATTTAATCATTAGATTCTAAAGTTTATAATTCTATTTCGTTAAGTGCATCTCTTAGTTTTTTAATTCTTCTTCTGTTAGATTTACTCCCTACCCATCTTTTCATGTTCATTTTACAGGTAGAGCCTCGCTTCGCTCGGGTGAAAAATGGACAGGTTTCTCACCTCAGCTTGCTACAGTTATGATCGTATTCTAAAAATTTATAGTTTCAAACAAGTGAAACGTAGAGGTCAGAAACTCGTCCATTTTTCACGGCAAGTGGACAGGCCTATCAGCCACTTCGTCCCTCAGTAGCTGGGCTCGTTCACTTGCCACCATCCTACAAGTTTTAAAAAAAGTAGCTAGTCTTCGTAGTTTCCTTTTGGGTCATAATGCTTATGTTATTATATTAGATATACTTTATGAAATTTTATTATAATAATTATTTTAGTTTAAATATATTGTTGTTACTAATAGTATAGAGAATTGGGAAGTACAAGTTCTGGGCACGTATACCGTCACCAAAAAAAGAACAAGCTTCAGCATAAGAATCTCTAAATTTTCCATTGTTTTCGTCCCTCAAACCCTGGGAAACTAAGAGATTCTAATGCCAAAGCCGGTCCTTTTTTTGGTACCCGACGGCGTGCATCTATTCTAGTTAAATTTAAATTATCTATAATATAATTATTCTATTTTAATAATCAAAAAAATTCTAGTCTACGCAGCCCTTTCGATAAAGCTCGCTCCAGCCACCACCACCGCGACCTTTACCGAAAGGGCACTGTTATTCATAAAAGGTTCCTAAGTGCCCGTGCAATTAAGCTAAAGACCCGTGGCTCGATAAATTTCTAATACGAAATTTATCGACCCACTAGAATCTTAAATAGTTTTAAATAGTCGTTAATTTTAAATTTTAACTAACTGGATCTTGGCACGCATATGTAGTTTAATCATATCGTTCAATTAAAATACGTACACCAACAACTTTCATAACATCCAAATAAACATAGATTCAAAAGTTCCACTGGAGTTACCTTTCCCTTCCTTTTTAAAAACCCTTTATCATAAGCCATAGTATTAAATTTATCTTCAAAAAATATTTCCTTAACATCATAGATACTAATTTATGCTTTTATCCAAAGTCATTCCCATTATTATTTAAAATTAAACTATTATACCTTCTGACTATTGGATATTAATTGAAAATACTAGTTTGATGGCTCTAGGTAGAATCTCTGATTCACTAACATAAATTGTATGCGTTAGAAACCTGTTTATGTCTGCTATATCCGCCCTCGTATCAGACTTTCACTAACAAACTACTCCCAGGTCGGACACCCTAAAAAAGGTCAGCATTTATTATTGCTGACTTAGCTATCTATGATAGTAATATTATTAGATAGCTTTTATGACTTTCCTATATGAATATCATAAGTCTTTTCCCCTACAGCTTTAGCTGAATTTACATTAAACTCAACTTTAAGAATCTCTACTTCCGTTCTTGGTCTTTTATAGGAAATATTTACTTCGTCAGGTTTTTCAAAATTAATTTTTACTGCTTTCATTGCTTTAACAAGAATCTCTAGTATTTTTTCATAATTTTCATGGCTTTTATCTAACCCATCTTTCGTTGTTGTAAATGGTAGCGAATACTGGCTTTTTTCAGTAAGATTTAAATATCCTCTAAATCCATAATATTGCTCACTAAAGATTATATTTTCGTATTTATCACTTATTAACTTTAAATTCCAACCGGTTAATTTGCCTTTGTTTGTATCAACAACTAATCTTTCATTGAAGTATATATTCCAACCAGCTTCACTCATATTTTCTATGCCTTTATACACTTTAACATTACCTTTAAATTTATTAGTATTTATATCTTTTTCATATACTATAATATCATTATCTTTCTTAATGCCTATCTTTATTAGCTTTAATACACCCTCTTCTTTTAGATATATTTTAATACCTTTCGATATGCAATCCTTAAACTTTAATGCAATATCTTGTCTTAACTTTGAAATATATCCCTTTTTATTGAATTCACTTTTTATACCTTTATTAATTTTTGTGATTTTTATGGTTGTACCATTTATATAGGAGCTACAACATTCAGATAAATCTATTGCCCAATCTTGCTTTTTAACCCACTGATCTACGTCAATTTTTACCTTAAAATGATCTACATCCGTATGAGATTCTAATTCTATTAGCCTTCCTATTTTAAACATAGCTCTCTTCATTCCAACATTATATCTACCAACAATATTATCATACTCACATGAGTTTGTAGTGTCATTTCCGAACCTAAATACATTGCTTTTAGCACTATCTAAAGTTATTCCTCCACAATTATCTCTTATAATAAATGTATTATTTTCTATCTTTAAACTTATTTCAAATCCCTCTAGTGATTTGTACCCTCTAATTCGTTTTGCAGCATCAATTGAATTATCAATTAAATCAAAAATGGCACTCTCAAGTTTTATATCTCTAACCCAAGTTGTCGTAAAAAATTCTTTTCTTGGTAAAAGCTCAATTGAATTATCTATATTAATCATTCCTAATAATTACTATAGTATATTTTACTCTTCGTGATAGAAATTATGATTATAACCCCCATATTTTTTTATCAAACCCGTAGTTTAACAAACTTAATTACTTTTGGCATTGTGTATAATTTTCTATTTTGTATATATAATAGGGACTGTGTCAAAACAATCAAAAATCATTTTACCAAGCCCCTTCATAGCTACATATATTGTTCGTTTCACTTACAATCTATCTAAGTGGTCAGAGCCCTTACAAAAACTGGAACAGTTTTCGTTGCTTTATGAAGCCACCTATTTCTTTCTAAAATCAAATATTGGTTTCGGAATATTTTTCTTAACACTTGTTACTTTCTCATTACCTCTATCACCATTTTTCTTAGTGATTCTCTTTTTGGGGCTTTTAACAACTTTTTCTGATTTACTCAAGTCAAGAATATTTAGCTGTTCACTGTTATCTAATCCTAACTCAGCATAAAAATTTATCTGCTTACATTCTAAGCCAATATTCTCTTCATCTTTCGGCTTGGAGTCAACCATAATTGAAAGTACAGGATTAGTGGTTTCTTCTTCAATTGCTTGTATTTGCTCTGAATTTATTAAGTCAATAACATTTCCTACTTGTATATCATTAACATCTGCTTCTGCATCAACCTCATTAATGAATTCACCATTCCATTCCAGACGTATTTGTTCTGCTCGTCTTTTAATGCTGTCAATTAACCCGTCATTGGTAAGCATATTTGCATCAAGATATTCAGTCTCTGACAAATAATTAGGTCTAATTTCATTATTTTCAAGTTCTTCAAAAACCCATTTCATTGTATCATCTGGATTTCTGTAAAATTGACTCCCTCTTATTCTAATAAATTTCCAGCCTAGTCTTTCTAGAATCGCTTGTCTCTTCAAATCATTAGGTAGGTCATCTTGTGTATGCCATTTTTCTCCATCGCATTCTAAAGCAATATGCTTATTTCCATCTTCAATAACCATATCTATTCTATATGTGCCTACCTTCCATTGTGGTATAACTATGTAGCCTTGGTTCAAAAGACTTTTCATTACTTGTTTTTCAAAATCAGACTCAGCATGTTTTAGTCTTTCTTCATCTTTATCTACTGATGGGTTCATTGCATGTTTTATTAATCTAAGTCTTATATCATCTGGTTTAAGATCTATTTCCGGATTTAAAGAATGCACCACCCACATTTGGTCTTTTGCTCTACTAGCAGCAACATTATATCTTTTCCGAGCCAAGTCATTATTACCATCTTCACTTAGCAATCTAACTGGGCCACCTTTTTCGCTTGGGCCTTCAACAATACTTAGGAAAATCACATCTCTTTCATCACCTTGAAACTGAGATGCAGTTCCACATTGGATCTTACGGGATTCGTATTCTTTAGGATCAAGATTAAGCTGTAATAGTCTATCAATTTCATAAGCTTGTTCTTGCCCTAAAAGAGAAATGATCCCAAAGGTTTTCCCTTTATAAGCTTCATTTTCAACACACGCACATATCATTGCCGCAATGTGTTGTGCCTCAGTCTTATTAATTTTATCAGGCGATTTATATGCATTAGGAACTCTATATTCAATCACAGCAGGTTTTATTGCTACACCTGATGCATCTCTTAAAGGTTTTATTCTGCCATTGTAAGATAATTGATTACTAAACTCAATTATTTCAGGTAAACATCTAAAATGTTCTGTCAACATTAAAGGTTTAAATCCTGAAGCTTTTGCCATATCATAGACAGAAGTCTTACCATTAAATAAGTGATTATTAGGAATACCTTGTAAATGTTGTTCAATTAATGCATTAATTTCTTCAGTTTTTATTCCAACAGTATCAGGGCTTACTTGTTCATCATCACCTACAATAATAATTTTTTTCCCTAAATATAAAGCTGATAAAGATAATATACCTGCTTGACTTGCCTCGTCAATTATAACCACATCAAATTTATTTTTCTGTGGATCAAAATTCTCAGCTACACGATTTAAGGACATAATCCATACCGGTATAGCACTCTGACATAAAGGCATCAATTCCCTTGCTTTTTTTAATAGCATTGGGGCACTTTTACCAGTTCCTTTACCCACTTGTCTAATTGTAGCTCGCCATCCCTCAATGGCCTGAGTCTGAGCTTGAGTCTTATTCTTTATCTTTAAATGCCAAGCTTTTTCATAGGCAAGTCTCCTTGCATTTTGCATTAATAGGTCATTAATATTTCTCAATTCCTTTTGAATCATATTAGGATCATATCTATCAATTCGTTCAAGCTGGTTAGTAAGCTGACGCCACTTCCATGCTAGCTCTATGTCTTCTGGTAAATTATATTCGCCATGAATTCCATTTCTATTTTCAATAGCATGAGCCCATATTGGAGCATTTATCTTTAATTTCCTTATCAGTTCATTTCTTAAAGAAAATATTTTTCTTTTAGCATATAACTCAGTTATATTATAATAAGCCTCTTCATAAGCACTCACATCTTTTTCATTGACAGCGCGAATTAGTAGGTCAAATGGCTTTTTATATACTTTATACCCGTTCAAATCAAATGCATATTGATCCCACTTCTGTGTCAGTTTGTTTAGTAATTCAGAATTACATCTTTTACTTAAATCTGGTATGAAAATGCTTTTAAGTCGTTCTGAAATGGTTTCTATTGGCTGATCAATATCTATCACACAAAGTTCTTCAAACTTTATAATATCTTCCACATTAAATTGTACTTCTTGCGTTAACTTTATCCAATACTGTTCATGCCAATTTAATGATGACTGTATTTTTTTACGATGTTGTTTCACTTTTTGCTCAAAATCTTCTATATTTATAGCTGCATTTTCCGAGACTTCAAGTAGTAACTTATTAATTTTATTCAACAAGCTATTTCTCTTTAACTCATAAATAATTATTGCTCTAACTTTCTCAAAATCAGCTTTGTTTTCTATTTTTCTCTTATTATTAGTTATCCCATCACGAAGTCTTTTCCATTTAGGTTTTGTTACTCCAATAATAAAAGTCACTGGAATTTCTTTTCCAGAATCAATTATTTCATTTAAAATGACTACACTTTCCTCTAAAATTATTTGTTTTGGTATACATATATCATTATCGAATAAGATTTTTCTGTATTGTTCGTAGTTTTCCATTAGCTCATCTAATTCCTTAAAAACTATGGTCCATAAAGTAGTATATACTCCGTCTTTTATTGTTTTTGCTATAATAGCAAGCTGATATTCTTCCAGACTGTTTAGATCATCATAAATTAGTATTGCACTATTAGATATTTCTGATAGTATCTTTGTTTCAACATTATCTTTCAAAACAAGTTTTGGATTCCATCCAATAAGCTCCTCAGTTAATTTTATATAACTATCTGAATATAATTTAAATTCATCAAAAGACCATAAAAATTCTAAGGTTGGTAGTTCCTTACTTAACAAATTTTCTTCTTCAGTAGATATTTCTAGATTGGAATGATATAAATTACAAAAATCAACCACGGAAAGTGATAATCCTAATGTATCATCTTTCGTAGCTCCAGGTATATAATCATACTTACCATAGCCATCTTTTATAAACTTAGCAGCATTAATAGGTGTAACTGTCTGATTTGCAAATACAATATCTTTATATTCTAACGACCTAATTTGAAGAAGTTCTTGATTTTTTGTTTTTGATTTGTTAATAAGATCTTTTCTTTGAATTTCGAGTCTTTCAATTTTTTTCTTAGATTCATGTAAATCAAGTGATGTACCTTTTGCAGCAATTTCGTTAATGGCATCATCCATTTCTTTCTTTTGTGAACTGGAACTTAGTAGACTAATACACAAACTTTGGAGATTTATATCTTTGTTATACTTATCTTTGTATACTTTTTCTTTTAATACTGTTAGAGCTTTTTCTGTATGACTAGTTACAAGCACACTACTGCCTTGACTAAGAAGGTGACCTATAAGATTTGCTATGGTATGGGTTTTACCTGTTCCAGGTGGTCCTTGCACAAGAACTGCACCATAATTATTGAGATACTTAATTATTTTCAACTGCTCATTATTAGCTGGTAAGGTTAATAAAACATCTTCATCTATTCCACTTTGGTTCCAATTTTCACCAATGATTTCAACTTCCTGTTGCTCTTTATGATTACCTATCATATTTTCGAAAAAGTCTGGTAAAATAGCGTCTTCATTGCTCTCAATTTCTTCAATGATTTTATCAATAAACATAGAGAACCCTAGTGTTCTTTTTCTGAGAAACAAGATTGGTTCAGTCATAATCATAGGACCATTATAATTACTCTCAAAGCTTTCAACACATTTACCTTTTTCATCTAAAACATTAATAAGCCTCTGAAAAAGGCCCTTTGTGTTTGATGTATCTGCAATATGATACGCGTTTTTTTCAATATCTTGAATAATATTTGATAGCATTAATTGGTTAATTGATGGGATAATCCTTAGCATTGGTGTGTATAGTTCCGTCCTGAGCTCATCACATTTAACAATAAAAGATGGCTTATCCGCATCAAATTCTAAATGAACATTTTGAAGCAATACAGGATGATCAATAATTTTCAGGTCAGTAGTCCATCTAATACGTCCATCACCAAGTATAAGTTCTACGCTCTCAGATTCTTTCTTAATTTCAGAATATAGCTTAAATAATTTATTATATAAATCAAGTCCTTGTTGCTTTGGAATTTCTACTATTCTCCAATTTGTTCTTTCAGCTATCCATTTATCAAAAATCATCAGGCGATTCTCATCTTCATTAAAAAACTCTTCTTTATAACAAGCAACTAAGTTTGCTTTCCTAAACGCAGTCTTTTTCGCGCTACAATTAGGACATACCCATTCTTCAGAGATATCATCAAAGTCAGTACATACAGGAATATGAATGTCTTCATCTCCAACTTGTGGGTCATATATCCAATCACATTTAGAGCAAGCATACTTATATAAATGTATAGATCTAGCTATTACTTTTTCATAACGAACCTGTTCAACCCCAAGTTTTTCCCAACTGCCATCAATCCACTCAATAATTGATTCATCCGGAACAGGGCATGGCTCTAAAACAGGTCTTTTCACTTCCAATATTTTCAACCCATCAAAATCCTCAATATTATAAGCCGACCATACTTCCTTAATTTTCGGCAAATTTGAAATTTTCATACTCCACTTTTGATTATCAATTTCTGTTATAACTGGATTCGATAGTTCATTATAGTCTTTAAGAAAATTAAAAATACTTTTTATTTGAGCCACAGCTCTGCCTCCTGTTCTAAAGTTCTATGGAATTTAGAACTTGTTTAAAATTTTGCATTTCTTCCTCGGTCAAGGTTATCCCTTTGCCTATTTTACCTTCATCGTGATTCCAATCTCTTAAGTCAAACTTTCCAGGTCTATCATTCCAACTCACTTTATTTAATTCTTTTGTCCAATTACCTTTTTCAGAAAGAATTGCAATTCTTTCAACTATTTCATATTTTAAATCAGCCATTAATGTCCCCCCAAAAGCGTTCTTATATTATTAAAACAAAATAAATACATTTAAAATCCCAATATACATAACTGGCTTTACTATTTCTCTTATAAATCTAGTGTGATTATCTTCAAGAATATCTGAAACATTACCTTATTCTTATTCTATACCAATATCTATTGAGAAGATTCTTACTAAATTCCCCATCACTTTAATACCATTATAATTATTTCAACTAAATTATATAGCGGCCTTCCCTAATGCAATTATAGTATAATCCATATTTACCTAATATTCCATAAAAAGTTATAGATAGGTTCTCCCCTCATAATTAAACCTAAACAGAAAGCACAAGATGTATTGAATTCAATACATCTTGTGCTTTTTTATACATATTTATAATTACTGAATAGTTAGAATAATTTACAACACTCTATATTGCTGCATTTTTCATTATAAAACACTAGATAGCTTATATATCTATTATTGTACTCCTAAAGCCTTAAATACAGCATCTTCTGCGCCGCTGTAAAACATTATTTGAAATTTCGCATATAATTCAGGTGGCACTGTTGCTAAATCTCCCGCATTAAGCATTAGCAGTAAAATCTTTACCAGCTTTTAAATCACTAAAATACTCACTTCCTTTCGTTATATTCTCTTTTACGTGTATGACGATATTAGTTCATATTAAATTGTTATTATATACAACGTTTATTCTTAAGTTTATAAATCATCATTAAAAAAACTAGTATATTCCCATACTTTATTATATTTACTTGGATGCATTGGCTTATGACCTTTTGAATTTTTAAAGCAATAAGCTTTATGTTTATATTGTTTATTTTTCAATACTTTTAAAAGCTTATTTGTTTTATTTTCAAACATATTTTTAAAAGTTGAGTTCTCCCTGCATAGCTCTTTATTTATTCCCCATCCAACGAATATTTCATTTGCTTCATCAAGGTAACTTTTTATTTCATTCTTTTTTTCTAATTCATCATCTAAATTAATTAATTCCTCAGGTTTTGTTGTTTTATATGCAAATAAATTTAACACTATCATTTTATTAAATCCTTTTTTATCAAAGAATTCCATTAAAAAATCTACAGTGCCATCTCCCCTTAAATATGATGCATGACTTGGATTTAACATTATTGCTACTAAACATTTTTTTGAACCACTATCCACTCCCCACTCTCGTGATAAATAGTATCTATACTTTTGTTTCTCTTTAGTAACTATAAATTTTTCACATGATAAAATTTTTTCGTTTTTTATTTCAACCATATGTATCCCCCTTATTTTGTTTATTACATCAGTTTTATTATAGAGTTTTATAATTGTTCAAATAAAGTCGTTATTTAAGTTTATTTATTTTTTAAACATTGGTTTGTTTCATTTTTTTATCAATACCCTCCATAAAGTAAAAAATTGAATCTACTACAGTTTCATAAACCAATTTTGCTTCGTCTTCTGTAGCACCAACCTTAGAACCATGAGCAATTTCATTTCTCCATTTAAGAGCTTTCTTTTCCCAGTTGTTCCATGATGTGGACTTAGATAGTTTTATTTGATACAAATTCCACATTAACGGATTTACTTTTGTTGGAAGCTCAGTTGCTACTAAAAATCTTGAAATGCTATCTTCATCTAAACCATATTTTCTATAACCTTCACTTAAAGCCATATCAATATATATTTCAAAAGCTATTTCAGAAAACAATATACTTGTAAGAAAGTCTTCATTTATTAACTGTTCAAGTGCGAATTGAAGCATATCCATCCATGGAATATTATAATCATCAGTTTTAGCATTAATCATTATAAACACTTTCGTATTTTCACCAATTAGACTTTTATCCCCACCATCAGGTAGGGAAGTAAATATTCTAAACCCCTTTTTAGTGATATCAACTGCACCTACAAGAAAAGCTCCCATTGGCATAATCATTATCTTATAAATCTTTTTAATACTTTCAGGTAAATTAAAATATGTTTCATATCCAATTTTGACGTCTATAGTTTCATTAAACATATCATTAGCCAAAAAAGGAATTGGAATAAAATCTTCAAAAAATTTCAAACCATTTTTAAGACCTTCATAAACGGTAAATTGATTATTACATTCTGGATTTTGACAGGTAATAATAGGCTTTTCAAAATCACTTTGGTCAACTGACCAGCCCCTTGAACACTTGTTGCACTTCATCATAAATGCTCTAAGTTTTGAATGTTCCATAATTTATCCCCTCCTCAACTAATATAATTAGACAAGGAAAATTTTTTTCCTCTATGTTATTTAATTTTGTTTTTATATAATTATAAAATCTAAAACATAAGATTATGAAACATTTAATTAAGAGACACAAAAGAATGACTATAATTAACTCTACTTAGAATAGCTAAATTACTCATTTATCCTTGGCTTTATTTCCACATTCACATATAAAAAATATTTTATTATTATCATATCCCTATGTCTTAGGATAGTTGTCGTAAAGTCTATAATAGTCCATGGGATTTGGGGGACCAAGAGGAAGAATGATCAGTGCCTTCAGAAATCCAAACGTTTGGATTTCTGAAGGCACACCAATGCTACATTCATGCTCCTTACTGGTATCTCAGCTAAAGTTGCAAGTAATAGATTAGGGCATAGTACAATAAATATAACTATGGATTTGTATTCTCATGTATTAAAAGATATGAATGAAGATGCAGCAGATAGGTTGAATGATGTTATTTATAAATAAGGTTTTATACTATAGGTAAAACACCGAGATTATTATTTTATGATCTCGGTGTTTTTGTTTTAAGGACATTTCACAAAGAAGGCCCCCCAATTTCTATAATTTAGGAATAATTATTTATAATTGTTATCTGCCACAGGTGCATACAATGAATCGATACCTACTCTATCAAAAACAAAACTTCATTGGAAGTCCAACTCTCCTTCTGAAGTCTTAATATTTCAGTAGCGAATTCCCATAATAAAAACTTTTAAATTATAATTTTATTTACAACACATTAATGATTCTCGTCTATCTTTAATAATAAAAAATGTGCCTGGTCATGCAATTGTAGTCTATATTTTTCTATTTCCTCAATTGTATCAATATCTATTTCTCTTCCACCATGAACTAATTGATTTCTTAACTCACAAACGGTACTAATCCAATCTTGAGGTACTCCCCATAGATCTTGTGCACCTATATAATCCAAAAAACACTGATAAATCTTATTTTTAATTCCAGAACTTGTACGAAGCGTTTCAGTATGATATTTAGATCCTAAGATTTCAAATACATTCCAATAAGAAATAAATGTATCAATCGGATCTTCGCTCATCATGCCTTTTCTATATCAACTCATAGATTTTAGCAAAGGTTGAAGGTCTGCAGATTGTTGATAATCACGAGATTTATAAAAACACCTTTCAATCTGTTCCTGCTCAACAATTCTTTTAATAGTATAGTCTTTTTTATTGCGAGCATTAACATCATAGTAATACAAGAAAAGAGGCAAATCCAATTCACAGCATAAAACATCGACCATATTACTTAAAAAATATAGTGCTACTTTGTATGCAATAACAGCATTCGTAGCATATGCAGTAACACTAACAGTAATTCCTAATCTACTGTTTTGAATAACGATATCACTATAAAATTGATCCAAAAAACCCTTAGCTTGTCTTAAACTCATTCTACTCTTTACCTTTATATGTCCATCAACTTCAAATTTAACTTCCCAAATTAATCTAGGCATATTCTATCCCCCGCTTATATATAATTAATGTTGAAAATTCTTGTCTTAATAAATACCTTTTAATATAATATCTGTTTTTATTGTTGTAAATAATTCATTTATATCATTACAATTCTTCTGAATACATTCGTATTATATCTTCATTAAAATCTCTAAATCGTTTTAACTGCTCTATACGTTCCCTTATCTTTGTCTCTTTTACATCTTTATCTTCATCTACATCCAGGTCTAACAATTTTATAATAACCCCAGAATCTAAATTATCATATTCATCTACTACCGAAGCTCTAAGCCATTCTATGGTTTTCTCATCTGTAGCACAAACTGTAGCTTGTTTCAAAATATAATTTATCCATATCCGAGCTATCTTGTCAATTCCACTAGCCATATCCATCAAGCTATTAATTGACACTTGTCCTTCTGATTCCTCTTGATATTGCTGAGCATTATTTTGATTCAAAAAGAAGTAGCTCTCCTTCTCCGGGTTCATTCTCTCCAACGTTTTAAAAATAGGTTCAAATCTTTCAAATGGATTTTTATCAGGTTCGTAATAAGCACGATTTTTCCATAATTTTAATATGCTTTCAAAACACTTTTCTTCTGATATTGCCTTTTTCTCTCCGTCGGAATTCTCAATCTCTATCATTTGTTGTGCAATATAATGTGCCATCCATCGTGATAAAGTATCTACACTATCATCCAATCCTAGTTCATCAACTAGCATCTTTCCCAAATTCAATATTTCCATTTTCATCTGACAACACCCCTTCCCCAGATAACAAATAAATTTTATGTGCTGGTGGCATATATTTATCTTCTACAACAGTATTACTATATCTGTCTCTCACAACTCGTCTGCAAATTTGCACTTCCAACACTAGATTAAATCCTGTTTCTTTGCACAGATCTTTTAAAATATCCAACGTTGCAAGCATTCTCTTTCCTCTTAATATCTCTTTTTTTTCATACTCTCCAATTAAACGGCTCCAATTTTCGCATACTATTTTTACTTCTTTACGGTTACACTTATACCACTTATTTTTTAGTGAATTTTCTTCCAATCCTAATAATTCTTGATAGGTATCTCCCAGATCATAATCTGGATATGATATTTCACCTGCCCAAGGATCGAATCTATCAAGACCATCCTCTGTATTATCAGCTTTAATCCATCCCAACAGAACAAAAGGGTCAATATCACACTCCATACTTTCTTCTTTATAGTTTGGCAACTTATAATCATGTGAATTTTTGCAACTAACAAGTGCTGATAAAAGACCTTGTGATGCTTCTTTTGAAACAAGAGCTGAAGCTATTGATATATCTTCTCGGTACTGCCCTTGTCCATTTTCCCAATAACCTTTCACACATATTCTTCCATCCTTCATAACTAGATTATCTAAAAATTCAAATTTAGAGATGTTTGCTCTCCATTCTTTATCTTTTTCGTCATTCATCCATCGTGGTTCATCCAGAGGAACATTTCCTCGACAGTCCGCTAGCCAAAAACCATCCTGTCTAGTCAGACTATGCCGTTCTATCCATTCGTCCCAAGGATTTCTTTCATCCCAATCTTTTCTAAATATAATTGGCATTTTTTCAAAAAATCTAGCAGCAACTACAAACATTGCATGGTATGATAAGTAAAAATTATATCTTTCTACACTTGGATGCTGTTCATGTGAATGCCATGTTTTGTGCTCATACCGATGTGAATCCCACAATGAATGTCTTTGATCATGTACATAGCTACCATCATATAATATTTTCCATTCCTTGATAATTACATCACCGGCAAGTTTTGCTACTGTTTTCTCAGAGATGCCAAAAATCTTACCAAGTGGTTCAAACCAATATCTACCAAAGTCATATCCATGAGAAAACTTGACATCATCTTCTAAATCATCATTCTCGTAATTATTTTCTATTTTATCCCTATAATTAACTATATTTAAAGGAAACTGACTTTTTCCCATTAATAATATATTATCATATTCCTCCTTGCTATATGTATCAGGGAATGCTTTTTCAATACTTATCATAATATTTATAGCCTTCTTATGAATTAAAGCGTGAGGGATATTCCATTTCACATATTGAGAAAAAACATCAGCATATTGTAAAAATATTTCTGGATGCTCCATTGAAATTCTATCTACTGCAATTAATAAATATAAATGTGCATTCAAATTATAAAATGAAAATTTATTACTTCCAAAACAATCTACAGTATTCTTTTCGGCCCAAAGTAACAATGCTTTGATTTCATTATTACAGCCAAATTTCCCAAGCCTTTTGATGGCATGCACCGCATTCCATCGTGCCTCAGATTCAGGCGACCCAAGTGCAGACCAAATAAAGCCGGCAAAATTCATCTCAGGTGTATCAGCCGGCGTTAGCCATTCGCTCCATTTTCCATCTCCAAAATCATCATCAATACTAATTTCAAACCTGCTTAATGAAAACTCTAATAATGATCTTGCTTGTGAAGGAGTTATCATCTCTTGTATAGTTGTTACAAAATCGAAATACTCATCAGCTGTATCGATGTTTTCTTGCTTTGCTAACCCATCCACGATGCCCTCTGCAACTATTTTCATTTCATCATCACTTAATTTAACTGCAGAAAAAAACGCTATTTTTGAATACCAATTCAATAATTCACGTGAATGCATAGCTGCAATGGTTCTAATTATTAATGGCCATTTTCTTCTGAAACTTGGTTTATTCATCCACATTTCAGGTATATGTGGTAAAGCATCTGTTAACTCATAAAAACTAATAGAAGGAAGTTTAATAAACTTCTCCATGAACTCTACAATATTTTCTTGTGGTACATTGCTAAAGAAAATTTTCCAAAATACTTGCTTATTAAGATATGAATCTGAAATGTTTCGGAATCTAATAATTACTTCTTCGACATCCCTATCACTCATTAAATCTAATCCACCAAATATCGATTGTTTTTCGTCTTTAGTAATAACATGATGATTATATTTATCCTGAATGTGCATTTGCTTTAACTGTTCACTCTGATTTTTTCCCAACATCTTACACATTTCTAACACTTCATCATTTTCAATCATTGACTGATCAAGAAATTCTTTCAATTTATTCCATAAAGAAATTGGCATATCTAATATCTTGAAATACCTTATTGTTGCTTCTAATATATCCTTCCTGATTTTTTCTGCCTTAGCACTACTAATACAATTTATTGCTAAATTTAACATATCGCTATTTTTTATAAATGCAGATAAAGCCCATGTTGCTTCTGGTTTTATATAATTTGTTTTAGCGATTGTATTGGCTACAATTGGAAATTGGTCCTCAAACCACCCAACATCACGTTCTCTCCATCGACTTATTGCTGCTAGACCAGAAGCAGGAGATAGACTTGTGCATATTTTAATTGCTTCATCCCTATCCCAGTATTTCTCCCTTGCTATATTATCTCCAACCAACTCAGCGCAACGGATAAATCGATATGATAGCTCAGCTTCCTCGTTATATTCTTCTGAACAACGCTTTGCTATAACTGAAACAGCTTTCCAACGACTTGGTAGTTCATCTCCAAATCTTGAAACTTCTGTGATTGCCATATTAAAATATTCTGCTGCATCTGCTTTACTTATAGTCAAGGTTGCTCTTGCTAGTTCAACAAAATAATTTGCTTTTGTTTCTGTATCATCTTGAGATCTTATAATAGATTTGTACACATAGTCCTCTACATCATTTCGTATTACATTTAAATCATCTACTCGATTGGCCCCTCTTAAAGCTTGTATTCTTGAATCCATTAATATAGTATCGCATGACTGAATTCTATCTATGTAAAATGATTTAATTTCTTCTGGGGAACTTTGCTTGCTAAAAAGCATTATTTCAACACATACTTGTGCTATTTCAAATGGCAAGATATCATGCTTTCTGTATCTTGTACTCAATACTCCTTCAGTTTTAATACCTGCCTCATTTATAATACTATCTAATATATCATAATTTCCCACTAAAACACACAGCCTAACGTTATACCATGGCATTAATCCATAAAACACTTCTTTAATTTTTTTAACATCTTCTTCATCACTATATTTTTTTTTGTTAATCGTAAACTTTTCTGGAAGCCATTCCTCTTCCTTCGGATCACTAGATAATCCCAAATGCTTTCGTAAGGCTACAGTTCGCAAATAAACGATTCTTGCTTTATTTTTATAGTCACTATCAAAAGTAAGGGGTGCCCGTAAAGGAATGAATCGCTCTAACATCTTTAAGATTTTTTCACTATCAAGATGCCTAGCAATACATGCTTCTGCAAAAGAAAGCAATGCCTCCAATCTTTTATCATCATTAAAGTGATTATCTAAATTAGGAATTTTAAAATTATCTATATCAATCATTGATAGACATTTATCTAAAGATACTTTTTCTACAAAGCGTCCTACTTTTAACAATTCATTATTAATGCCTAATATAGCATATTCATTATTACATGATAGTATAGATATCTCGTCTACGTGTTCAAACCTTCCTAAGTCAATCAACTTCTTTATAAACCTACTGGAAATCTCAAAAACTAGTGATTCTGGGCTCCAGCCAGTCATAAATCTTACAGCTTCTTTAATCCCATTCAAGTTGTAATGAGCAAATATAAGTTCCACTATCTCATCTTCATGTAATTTATCTATATGAATTTTTTCTTTTTTTTCGTTTTTTCGATCTTCAAAATATAAGTCTAGCCAATGTTCTGCTGCCCTTAAATATGCACGTGCCTCGCCGTGATATTCCAAGATATTGGATAGTAATGAAGCAGAATAAACATTTTGTGAACCTTCCCAGGCTGCACTTATTGCTCTTTTAAATGCTAGTTCTTGCACCTTTTGTATATCTTGCAGTGGTGCGATTAAATCAATATTATTTTTAAATATCTCCAACTGGCGCTTATTACCTGCAGTTTCTTCTCCAGCAAGCATTGCCAACTTAGAAGCATCATAATATTGTTTTAATCTCAAAGCAGCCTTAAAGGCGAAATGCAAACGAAACATTTGGACATTTCTTCTATCGATAGGATTTTCGATTGGCAAACAATCCTCTGAAAGTGCCAGTTCTACCAATTCTCTATAGTACTCACCCTGTAGGTATAAAATTGGTAACACCTCAGCGACATATGTAAACTGAATTGCTAATGGTTTCAATTTTTCAATATAATCTCTCACTTGATTTACTGTTCCGAAATATTTTTTTCTAAACCACGTCTCAGTAGGCTCATCTCTAAATTGTACAACTGAATCAGAGACCCAAATGGGTCTACCTAAATCAGATATAAAGCTTCTAACTGTTGTTTCTTCAACTTCAGCCACAACTGCAAGGACTGAAATTGGTATAAATGGTGGCAATGATGCTAATCCACAACAAATTGCTTCAATTTGCTTTTGATAATCCTTTGAAAGCCTGTATTTAATCTTTTCAATTGCTCTATCTAATTGATATTCAATCTGCTTTTCAACTGTAGTACCTTTTGGACCCAATTCTTCTAAAACTCTATTTAAAATTCCATTTCCAAAAGCTATAGCATTTGCTTGAACACGAGGATTTCCAAAAGTTAACCGATGAAACTCTAATCCATCTTCTTCAGTAGCATTCGGAAAACTTTCCTTAAGATATCTAAATGTCTCATCTTTGTTAAAGGGTAACAATTCAAATTTATTTATTGAGTTTGAAGGTTCTAATAGTTCAATTCTCTCAGTCCTACATAGCACTATCAAATGACAATACTCTGGCAAATCTTCACGTAATAACTCATGAATAAAACATGTATCACCAAATTCATTGGCTACCATCTCAGCATTGTCCGCCGCATCAATTATGATAAAAAGTTTTCCATTTTCATTGCAACTTCTAATATTTTGAATTGATGTATTTAACCTTTGCAAAAACATCTTAAGTATTTCATCATCTAAAGCTATCGATAACGCAATTAAGGGATCACATAATCCTTTCCCGGCTAGTTCATTTGCAATTTGGACAATACCATCTCTATATCTATGTCTTGTCTGACTGCGATTTCTATAATTTCCCAAACCAAAGCAATCATACATAATTGTAACTGAATCTTTTGACAATAAATTTTCTAATACTATCACAAAAACTGATTTACCTATGCCGCCTGTTGCATGAACAATCACTGGCTCTTTTGATTTTACGATCTTACTTGATATTTCTAGATATTGACTTCTGATAATAGGTTCTTTTAGCCTTTCAAACACGGCAGGTGCTGGATATAAATCTCTCCTTGTAATACAGCCAAACCTCTTCAAAATATCTTCTGCACATATTATTCCGTCTGATTTTGGCAAAGCTTTCTCAGCTACTAATGCCGTTATTGAATCAATTTGAGGATGCCCTATATTCCCCGCTAACAATTTTCTTGTATCATATTGCAAATCTAGCCATTGGTTCTGAAAATCACCCAATCCATCTGAAAATTTAAGATGTTTGCAGAAATCTACCAACTCAGTGTCTTCTAATGTTGTATATTCTTTAAAAGTCTTTAAAAATTTCTTTCCGCATTCTTGATTCTTTTTAACTTTTTCCACTCCATCTTTAAAAACATCAGAAATATTTCTATTTGTTACAATATGAAAATCAATAATTTTGTTATCGTTCCTAGAATGATGGTCTTTATACCGTTTTGCGAAACCAACAACAGTATCTTTTAAATCACTCAAATTAAATGGAATGTTTTTATATAACGTTGTATGCTTCAGTTGATAATAATTAATCGCATCATTACCATCTTCTGATAAATAATATTCTGCTACATCAATAATGCATTCCCCTTCCAGATCCTGTTCTTTTGATCCTTCTATAACTATTGATTTAATGGGGGAAAATGGATTTAGCATTTTTAGGCAATATCTTGCTGCCCATCGATAATGAAAGGCATCACCAGCTCTTGAATATCTCACTATATCATTACTTTTTATCTTCTCTTTACTATTCATGCCGTTACTCGCCCCTATCTGTGTCTCTTTATAATTGTACAACAAACCTTCTTGTATGAAAGAAATTTTTACAAGTGTAACAAACACACCTTTTTAATAACGTTAATTTAAAATACTTCCCATTATTAGCCTAACGGGAAGATGCATAATAAGAAATTATACCTAATACAAATACATAAAAAAATATTTCAATTTCGTAAGTAAGATAAAACTCCTATAAACATCTTACATTCCAATTATAAGTTCTAGCGTTAGGTTTAGGCTGCATGCTTTTATTGTTCTGGTTAATTCACTCGAAGTTCATATTTTTTTGTTACCCACCCATCTAACGAACGCCGGAACCAAATATGAAAATATAACTTTTGTGCTATTTTCTATCTAATATTTCCTTTAGTTGTGCTATTAGCACATCGTCTTGCTTATTATCCATAAAGCCAAGCTGTTCTGCTATATCACGTCTTAATTTAAGAAAGGCTTCATCATTTAATCTACATTTGTCTTTTATATATCCTACAATAAGTTGCTTCACTTCATTCTCATCATTGAAATAATCCTTATTATCATTAAATAATTTTTTTATATAGCTATCTGGATATGCTATTCTCTTTTTAATTAATTCATCTACTTGATTTCTATGATAATTATATAGTGCTCCTATTTTAAACTTTTCAGTATGTAATGTTACATCTTTTGATTTGCCATGAGTTTTATCAATTGATATCTCATTTGTAAGAATATTTGCTTTAAATGAAAAATAATCATTTATACTATCTTCATAGGGATTAATATCATCAAATCCACTTTCTTTAGACCCTTTCAAAGATTGATTACATGATTTGCATACTGGTACTAAATTGTAAATTGACATAGAGAAGTAAGCATATCTACTTTTAGGTAAAAAATGATCAATGTCGGCTCTCATTTTTCCACTATCTGAAAAAATAGGAGTTATGTATTGGCGATTGCAATATGGACATACTCTTAGGCCACTTTCCATAACGAACGCATAATCACTCCATTCATCTCCAAAAATATCAATTTGCTTGAAATTATCCATTGTAATGTTAATATCTGTTAATTTCTTGAATTCTTTTTCAAATTCAACTGCTGATAAGACTTTTCCTATAGGCATTAATCTATTATTAATTTGGTTACTTAAATTGGGATAATTACTAATTAAAAGACCTACTATTTTTATCCGGACTTCTTCACAATTCTTACTTCGATTAGCTTCTTTCTTACCTTTTTTACTAATATAATAGTATAAATCTTTTACCTTAAAATTCTCATAACCAAATAATTTGTATAAATAACTATTATAAGACTCCTCTTTTGCATTATTTGAGCTTACTTTAAGCATTTTATAAATAATAGGAAAAAATTTCTTAATCTTTTCATTCAATTGTTTAAGATCATATGGTTTGCCTATTGCAAAAGCCTTATAGTTATTTTTAACAAAACCTATAAAATGATTATGTTGTTTTGTGAATTTTTTCTGGAAGCGAAAAACATCTAAATTAATTCGATGAGCTTCTCTAGCCGGATCATGTATATAATGTTGAGTTTTACTCTCAATAAGTTTAGGTAAGATTTTATTTTTAAAATAATCTTTGTGCCTCTCCTCTATTTTATTGGATAAATTAATCTTTATCATATATTAATTATCCTCCTGATTAGTATTTATTATATATTTAATTAATCTTTCTTTTTCGTCTTTGGATAAATCAGTATACTCACTTATAATATTTTTTAACCTTGTTGACTTATATTCATCTTCTATTTGTTGTATTTTAGATTCTAAAGAGATTTTTATTACCGATTCACCAATAATACTAATGATATATTTGCAATACTCTATATCTTCATAATACTTAGAAACATTAGATAATTGATTATCTATAATATAGTTTAATTTATCATAAACACCTCCGATAATTCTCTCAGAAAATTTCCCCATTGTGTTTTCTAAGTAAAATGAATCTTTAAATAAATTATAAATGTTTTGTCCAAATGTTTTTCCTTCTTTTTCCTTAACTTGTCCCTTTTCTAAATAAACAACATTAGTATCAGGTATATCTGCAAGAGTAATAGGCGAATGTGTTGTAAATATAACTTGAATTCTTTTCCCTGAAAACTGATTTTTAAGTTCATCTAATAGAAATTCAATAAAATTACTTTGCCATTCAGGATGGCAATATAAATCAATTTCATCAATTAATAACAATATGTTGTCTTTTGTACTCTTGATAATCTCTTGCGAAATGTGATTTAAAAATTTCAAGGTATTTAACCAAGAAAAGAAATTCAAATAAGACCTCTCTCCAGACGACATTTCAAGGTTATCAATTTTTATATATTTTAAAACAAAAGACTTCTCACTAAAAGCACATTTATTAATGAATGCTGTAAAGTTCAAATACAAGTCAGGATTATTCTCATAATTAATCACTTTTCCATAAATATGTGCCACATCATCCTTTGGCCAACCATTATTAAATTCATGTGTATTAACTATAATTTTACTATACTCTTCAATTTCGCTTACTGCCATTAAGTAATAATCTTTGTATTCGATACTGCTATGTTCTAAATAGTTACCTATGCATTTTATTACATCTTCGATTCCTTTAAGAGTTTTTAATTTACTACTAATACTTTCATCTATAAAATACAATTCAAACAGAAGATTTAAATATAATCCATCAATAATATTATTATAACTAATAGCAAAATTTCTATATAAAAGCTTCCAATTTTCTATCTTATTTTTAATAATACTAGGAAAATCTTGATTTGAATAATATGTAGATGGTGATTTACCAGGTACATTATGAATCAATTTTGGAGTAATAATGTTTGTAATATGTAACTCAGTCTGTATTTTTCCTTCAAAGGTCTTATTTTTTCTTAAAATATAATCAAAGTAAATAATATCGCATATCTCTTGCAGGTTTTGTTGAGTTTTTGTTGTAATAATCATATCCTGCAATCCATAAAAAAGATTGTCTTTAATTATTCCTATAGGAAACCCCACTAATTTTCTATAGAAACTTTTGGATAAAACCCCTATAGTCGAAATATTTAAAGCTACTTTACTTGTTTTACCATATTCCAAATAATACCCATTACTTTCATAATAACTACTGTTCGTCAAATAAACCTTTGTAATGTTAAATAACTCTTTTTCACTCTGCACAAAACTTCCAAAATCGTATTCGTCATTATTAACATTACTAATCAATATACCTTTCTGAACAACTTCTATATCATATTCAAAATTATGATAAACATTTAATTGCCATTTATCCTTCACTTTAAATCTAAAAACTTGAAGTGTTCTTTCAATTTCCTCCTGTTGTTTTTTAGTAATAAGATATTCTTCTCTTTCTTCCTTTTGGTTAGGCATAACTTCCATGTTATATATATAGTTTAGCAAAGTAGTCTTTCCTGAACCATTTTTACCAACGATTGCGCTAACATTACTAATAATGTCATTTTCAAAAATATTATAGTATAAATTATTATATTCTATACTTAACTTCCTTTTTTCTACATCAAATAATATATTATAAGATTTATTAAAACATACTCCACTTTTTTCAATAAAATTATTTTGTGTTTTATTTATCCATAAATAAATTAGCTCCATAATTACACTTCCTTTTGAACTATATACTTAATTAATTCTTTTTGCTCTTCATATGATAGTTTGTCATACTTTCCTATTATTTCACTGAGTTCTTCAGATTTACTATTGTTTTCTTGAAGTATGTCCGATGCTTTTTTTAGTTTCTCTTGCAAAGCAGATTTAATAATTGGCTCACCAATAAAACTAATAATTCTCTTTGCATCATCCATCTCTAAATCATTATATTTAAAAATATTTAGATTACTCTTTTCTACTATAATTGACTCCAAAAATTTACTTGCTTTTCTTATTTTTTCTTCTGCAAATTTACCTAGTACAAACTTCTCCTCCGATTCTTTTAAAAAAAATGCATCATTAAATAAAGTGTATATATTCTGTCCAAAGGTTTCCTTATGCAAATTTTTCGAATCATTTTTCCTTTGCTGCAAATATATAACATTACTCTTTGGAACATCCGATAATATAATCGGAGAATGTGTTGTTAAGATAATTTGTAAGTCACAATCCTTAAATATGGAAGGTAAAAAAAGTATTAGAGAATGAATAAAGAGTCTTTGCCACTCCGGATGATACGATAAATCTGCTTCATCAATAAGTAATAGTATATTATTGCACTTAGTTTCACCTATTGAGAAGTTGTTAACTACTTCCACTCCTCTACTACCATCTATTTTAGATTTTAAGGCTGAATATAATCTTGCATATAGACTTAAGAGGTTGTTTTCTCCAGAACTAAGTCCCCATGAAAAATTTAAATAATAAAATGAAGTACATGTCCTTCTATAAAAAACAAAAAATTCTTCAAATATTTCACGATTATTTTTTTCCATTTGGATTGAAAAAGATAAATGATTTATCAATCCCAATTCAGTCTTTGAAAAATAAAGGTTTAGTCTTTCATAATTTCGATTAAGCCATTCGACAAAATCTTTATATGGCTCAAGCCGTTCTGCATATAAAGAATTTTTTCTACTTAGATCTTTTTCTACTTCATTAAAAAAGCTGGTACAAAAAGATAATATATCTTCATTTTCATTTTCATTTAATGTTTCGTATGCCTTAAAAAAACTAAATAATTCAACTTCTCTTCTCTCTGGTACTATAGGTGACATAGCGATTTCTTTTATTACATTTAAAACTAAACTATTTACCATTAAATCACACCATGTCTGTTTACTATTCTGATGTAGCTTTTCATTAATCATATAGACAAGTTTATCTACTTTTTTATAAAAATTCTGCTTATATGGCGTCAAATTTTCACTTTCAATGTCCGCATATCTTTTTAATTGCTCACAAATATCCTTCATATAATGTTTATTGTCTACAAATGATACTTGAAGTTTATTAGGCATTTCAAAAGGGAGTATATTCTCAGAATTATTTGTTTTATAACTCTGTACAAAATCCAATTGCCTATAAATTTCATTATTGAAGAAATTAACTAATTTATCAGACGACAATTCTATATGACCACTTTCAACATTATTCTTATAATCGTGTCTTATCAGACCACCAATTGAAAAATCATATATCTGTCCATTTTTTTCATGCAAATAGTCGTTAATATCTAAAACATTTTGTAGATAGATTAATTTATTTTTTAGGAGTTCAGGCACTGAGTTGCCTTTATCTCTTTCATTACCAATTGTATTCATATAACTATATGGAAATATTTCAGGTTCTCCTAAATCTATTATATTATTTTCAATATGTAACTTATGTATAAAGTTCCCATTAACGAAAATTTTAATATTGGAACTCTCTTTATCAAAAAAAACAAAAAAACAACTTTTCTCTAAGTAGTTACCTTCATAGGAAATGCAATCTATAATACGTTTTAGTAGCGTTGTTTTTCCAGCTCCGTTATCTCCTACAATAACACTCAAATTGGTGATTTGCTCACCCCAAAACCCTAAACTTGAATTCATCCCTTTATTACAGATCAATGTTACTTCTTTCGGTCGATAACAAAATTTAAATTTATCACTAAAATTAAATTCTGTTTCTTTAAAACATTCATACTCTTCTATCCAAATATACAACAATTCCATCTCTTCACACCCATCTCTTTTATACTAATATTAGCTTTGAATATCTTCTGTTTTTTTATATTCTAGCAACTTTAAATTTAACTATCTCGCTTATTAATTTCCTTTATTGCCGGTGGGATTTCTGACCAATCAATATACTCTCCTTTAAAATCAAGTTCTTTTAGTAATATCCTTTCTAACAACGATGCCATACGCGTCCAAATGAGATAATCATCTTTTTCAAAAACATAATTACCATGTGCTGCAGTATTTCTCTTTTTAACGAAGTCTGATACCCAATCTTGTTCATAATCCAAATTATAATTTTTAAATAAATTACTTATTCTGGATTTAAGATTTCTTTGAATTAATGCCGATAATTTTTGTTTTATACCAGATTCATTAAAGTCAGACTTATCAATATCACCTAAAAGAGGGATTATGTTTCCTGACACCCATGATGCAAAACTCTGATCTATTTTTCTTCTCTCAACCTTTGTTATATAATGCGACTCTGTTTCAGGTATTACACATAGTACAAAATCTTCGATACAAGATCCCAATGAAGTGAATGGAGCTGGGAATACAAGTCTTTCTGAAGAAAAGTGCAACCCACTATGTAGCCTTTCAAGAGTTTTTCTCTTCTCTCCACTAAATCTAGCATATACACTAAATGTCTGCTTAATAAAGGATGTTAAATGAGGGTGCCTCATCTATAATATTAATGCTTAATTCTTCTAGTGTACTTACTATTGTGAACCCAATTTTACCCCTTCCACCTTTTTCTCCTTGTGGCCGTGTTAAAATACCTATTCTATCATCAGATAATTGAACTAGTCTCAAATCTTTCATTCCATCTGGTCCTACAAAAAATCTTTTTAATGAAGTTATATCATTGCCCTTATAAAATATAGTTCTCCACATTAAAGCACCTTCTACTTCTGTATGCTTGAATACTTCTACTCCTCCAATTAATAACTCTCCATTAATTCTTATGAAAAACGGATCTTGAAGTTGAAGCTTTGGGTATCCTTCTACTGGAATCCAATTTGCACCATCTTCTTGAAAAAAATATACTGTTGAACATTCACTATCTCTAGCTTCAACTCTACCTGCAATAATCAACTTACCCTTATCCATAAATGGAGCTGATATATTATATACATCATTTTCTCCTACATTAGTAAAATTTATTTTTCCTACATCATATATTTTAGGCTTTGATTTTAAATATTCATTTAATAATTCTTCGCAAGTTTTTATACTTCCATCTTAACAACTTATTACTTTAATTCCAAGCTACTTTTACTTGAATTATAATGTTTTTCAATTTATTATTATTGTGATCACTATTTGGGGTAGAGTCAAAAAATATTTCATGAATTAATATTTAGATTTGTTAATATAATTAAGTGATTAATATATTAAAGGAGTAAAGTTTTGAGAGTTTTTATTACTTTAGATATAAAAAAGTTGTTAAAACCCATTCTTTTAGTTGCCGCATGTTTCATTATGCTCTGGGTCTCTAGTAGTATTGTAAAATCTACTTCAACTATAATACAAATAGATAAAGAATACGTTATATTGGCTTACAATGATATTGGAATGCACTGTATTCAGTCTGATTACTCCTCTTTTATGATACTTCCTCCAGCAAATACTATTCGTGTACAAATATTTGAAAAAGGCATAAAGGAAGCCAAATTGATAAATGGTGGGGTAATAGTAGAGTATGTGGTTAATAATAATACTTCTTCCATTGATAAGATTAATTTTTGGGAATATGCAAAAGCTTATGGTTATAATTTAAAACCTAATGAAGGAATTACAGGTAATTACTTAAGCGGAACGTGTAAACTGTCTATGGATAAAAAATATTATGAGGCAGAATATATTCCCATCGCACCATATAATGATGGAAGCAAAATTATAAATCCATATCAAACCGTGACTATTACAGTGAAGAATGCAATAACTAAGAGGATTATTGCTGTAGAGGATGCAGTTGTTGCACCAGTTTCAACTGAAATGCTCTGCAGCAATTGTCATGGAAAAACTAATACAGATGCTAATATATTAAAAGCTCACGATAAAAATCAAGGCACTAAACTTTATGATGATTCAATAAACGGCACACCACACAGTTGTAATGAATGTCACCAAGACAATGCATTAAATGCTAAGGGGAAAGAAGGCATTCCAAGTCTTTCACTTGCAATGCACGATTATCATGCCTCTAAAATGACTATGTCAAGCCTCGAGATTACTTGCTATAATTGTCATCCAGGTGTGGAAACTAAATGTAACAGAGGAGTTATGGTAGCAAAAGGGTATACCTGCAGCAGTAGCAAATGTCATGGAGATATGGAGGTCGTAGCGAATTCTCTTAAACAGGGTAGACAGGCATGGCTTAATGAGCCAGATTGTGGTGATTGTCATGGAGAAAATTATGCATCTAATACTGATAAATTATACCGGCAGTCATACCTTCAGAATGGACCCGAGGCAATGAATGGTTATATTACCTGTGAGACCTGTCACAATAGTCCACATGCGGAATGGCCATCTACATTAGAGTTAGACAATCAAATACCTATAAAAATTTATGGTGTACCTGATTTTATTAGAAAATGTTCAGCATGTCATGAACAAAAGGGGAATGGAAAAATACACGGATATAAAGGAGTAGATTAAAAATGAATCTGGGTGAATTATTGCTTCTTATTGCTTTAATAATGAGTTTAGGAAATTTAATTGTAAGTTTATTCTTTAATAAAAATAAGTTTGTAAATTTTTATGCGAATATATTTTTATTTAGTTCTATATTTTGTATAACGGCTTCTACGCTACTACTTATTTATTATCAATTTACTTTCAATTTTCAATATGCTTATGTATTTAATCATATTTCAAGATCGTTAAAACCAATTTACCTTATTTCAGCTCTTTGGTCAGGACAGGAAGGCTCTTTTCTTCTATGGGCAATGATTGCAATGTGGATTAATTTGCTGGCACGTGGAGAGCATAAGTCCTATGTTGTCTACACCTTAATAAGTACCGTTATTTTGGTCTTGGCTTTTTCAAGTGCTCCATTTTCTCTTATGGATTACATACCAACTGAAGGAAGTGGACTCAATAAAGCGCTTCAGGATCCATGGATGGTAGTACATCCACCTCTTGTATTTATAGGATACTCTGCAATGGGGGTGCTATTTTCTCAAAGCTTTAGCAAATTTAATAGAAAATGGGTAATTGCTTCTTGGCTATTTCTTGGGGCTGGAATATTTTCCGGGAGTTTGTGGGCTTACCGAGCACTAGGATGGGGTGGTTACTGGGCATGGGATCCTATTGAGAATGCAGCTTTAGTTCCCTTTCTTATTTTAACTGCAATTGTGCATAATAAAAAAATATCTCATAAGCTTGCTATGATTCCTTTTATTTTAGCTGTCTTTGGAACGTTTTTAGCAAGAAGTGGAATTTTACAGAAGACATCAGTACATTCTTATGCCTCATCTTCAATAACATTACCACTCTTAATTGTATTCATTCTTTCGGTTTTAGTATTGATAGTGACCCTAGTAAAGGACAGGCTAAGGAATGGTCTTAGAGTTAAGGTTAAGGTTAACAAAGCAAAGACTTTATCAGCATTTCGTTATATTATATATATTTTTGCAGTATATATATTGTTTGGAACTGTCTTACCTATTTTTTCAGGAGTTTCAACTGAAATTAGTTTTTATACTCCAGCAGCATTGGGTTTTGCCATTTTTTCTTCAGTACTTTTTACAGTATACATGCGTAATTTATTTGAAAAGAATTTTCTAAAAATAATAATTATAAACACTATCATAATAATAATTATTTCTGCTACTACAGCTTTTTCATCTTTCCCATGGCTAATTATACTTTGGATATTGATGCTTCCACTTATCCCTAAAATAGTATTTTTCAGTACTTTTAAAAATATTTGGGCACACGTCTCTCATATTGGAGTTTTACTACTTATAACTGGTACTATTACATCTTCTGTATTTAGTGAAGAGGGAATTTTAATACAGTCAAATTTATCGAAAATCTCTTCAGGAAAAACTATGACTATTCATAAATTATTAGGTGATACCATCATTACTGAAGGTTTAAAATATACAACAAGACCTTTTATTTGGTTATTTTGGTTAGGAGGATTTATGATACTCGGGGGAATTCTTGGCGCACTTTGCTTCTCAAAAAGAGCAAGTAGTGAATCTTACCCTACACTGGGGTAGTTCTAGCTAATAGTCTTGGCACTTCATATTCCAAAAATAAGAACTAAAACAGTACCTAACTCTTTAAGCCCCATAAACGAGTGTTTGTGGGGCGGTATTAAACCTTTAAAAATAAGGCACCATTTTATTTTTGCCACAAATTCTGCTTCAGAAAGTCAATCATCATCTGCCACCCTTCCACAGCATCCGGCTTATCGCTCAATGTGAAGCCATGGACTGAGTCTTCAAAACGCTTATGGGTTACAGTTACGCCTGCCTGCAGAAGTTTATCTCTGAAATCCTCCGCTTCTTTGTAAAGCGAATCCCGGCCTGCTGTTAAGATCAGTGTGGGAGGAAATGATTGCACTTGGTCAATGGTAGCAAAAACAGGCGATATCAGCGGATTTTTTCTTTCCTCTTTGTTGTCGCAGTAGCATACATTAAATATGCGGCCCATTTTCGTAGATAGAGAACGTTTTGGATGTGGCTTAAGATATGGGTCCGTGAAAATATCTAATGGAGGGTAGTCCAATATCAGGCCTTTTGTGCCCAGCTCTTTCGTTTCAGCATCCTTCAGGCATATTGCTGTGCTAAAGTTAGCTCCGGCACTGTGACCGCCGATTGCAATCTTATCAGGGTCTATTCTAAACTCTTCTGCATGCTCCTTTGCATACTTTATTACTCCGTTTTTTTACTTTGCACTGCACTGTAAGTTCTTTGCACTTTTGATGTATTCCCATCCATTTCCTATCAGATTTGAGATAACTAGTGAATATCTAGCAAGAGTTTAGTCTATAATAGCTATATTGTAAAAAATAAAAAAAAGGTGTGATATTATGAATTCTATTATTTCTAGAGTTTCCTACTTAAACGGCTTAATTGAAGGATTAGGTATTACTAATGAAACTAAGGAAGGAAAAGCAATTACTGAACTTGCTAATATCCTAAAAGATATGGCAATAGAAGTTGAAGATCTTCAAAGAGCTCAAGAAGAAATTGAAGATTACATTGGTGCTATCGATGATGACTTATGTGACGTTGAAGATGAAATTTTTGAAAATGAAGATGAAAATGATGAGGATGAAGATGAATGTTGTGACGTTCATCTAGAATGCCCTCATTGTAATGAAACTATATATTTAGATAAAAATATTTTCAATGAAAAAGAAAAAATAACATGCCCAAGTTGCCATGAACTAATTGTATTAGATTGTGAAGATTAATTAAATTTTAGAATAGTATAAACTTTAAAGTTTATACTATTCTTTTTAGGTAAAGTAGGGGTAGTTTTTTTTTTTTTTAATTTCAAACAATCAATTATTAAGGGCAGACAAATATTAAAAATTTATAAATACTTAAATATATCATTTGAGTAAACAAATCCACATGATTTTCAAATATCTTGTGGATTTGTTTATAAATTATTGTATTAGGTTGTCGATGTAGTATTTTCCGATATTTCGGAAAGTGCGTCACCTGCTTCATTTACGAACTTAGGCTCAACCGCCAAATCTCCAAGAGAAAGTATTCCCACAACGGCGTTGTTATCAACGACTGGTAATCTTCGAATTTGATTTTCTGCCATCAAGTTTGCTGCTTCGTGTACATCCATGTTTAAATCCCCTGTTATAGGATTTAATGACATAATACTACTAACTTTAATACTTGAAATATTTTCACCTTGCGCTATAGACCTAAGTGTTATATCACGGTCTGTAACCATCCCTTCAATTTTACCATCTCTGCATACAGGAATTGATCCTACTTTTTTTTCCTTCATAATCTGTGCTGCTTTTTCAACAGTGTCATCAACATTTAAACTTGTAACTTCCTTAGTCATCACGTCTCTTAATTTCATAAAACCACCTCCAAATTTTATTTTAACCAATAGGTGTTTCTTTTATTTATAATTAAATATTTTTTTTATGGCTTATAGAAATAATGTGATGTAGTCACTAGCTAAATTAAATCGAAAAACAATTTTTTCCCATTAATCGGATAAAACAATATATTCGTCAAACTTAAACATTATCTCTTAAATCATTGCTTAATGAATATAACTGTACGAACTTCTATCCTAGCCACTGAACATTGATCGCATATGCACCTTGCATTAGTCTTGGTATAAAAGTAGGCATGGGAAGTAATATAAAAGAAGAAAAGAAAGCTGTGTATTCAGGTTATTGGCATTTATATAGATATAATCCTGATTTAAAACAAGAAGGTAAAAATCCTTTTGTATTGCATTCAAAGGAACCTATTTTGCCATATGAAGATTTTATCAATGGTGAAATTCGATATACTTCATTGAAAACAACATTCCCTAAAATAGTAGAAGAGATGTTTGCACTTTCTAAGAAGAATGACAAAGAAAGATATGAAACATATAAAAAATTAGCCGAATAAAAATTTTTAATGTGATTAGTGAAGAGCATAAATACATTTTTACAACATTTTTACAGGTATGAAAATGTATTACAAACACAAAATATATTATGAATTCACAATGAATGATAAGGGAGGAATAAATTATGAATAGAATTGATGATATAAAACTTGCAATGTATAAAAACTATATGTTAGCTGAATTAGGAGTTGAATTATATAAATTAAATAATAAAGATATTGAGTGTTTAGACGATGCAATATTATTTAGAAGTGAAGGAGATAAACTTAAGAATTTATTAAATTCTTATTAAAATTAAAATGATTAAATTTTATTAAATAGTATTAAATATGCAATAAGGTAATGATGAAATAATTCTGTTTAAGCCTTGAAACAGTTTTAATTTATATTTAAAGATGATAAAGATTCTAAAGATTGTGTCGTAGAATGGGAGGTGTCACAAATGAAAAATGAAATTAATAAAAGTAAAAAAAGTTATACAATAAGAAAAGTTGAAGATAACTTAAGTGGAATGTCAAATCATATTACGCAGGGATCAGATGTTGGTAGTGAGCCCTTTCCTTTTACAGAGGAAGATAGTCAACTGCCAACTACCCTAAAGGGATAGTGGCTTGTGAGTGAAAATTCAGAAGTCAGTTGAATAGCCTAAGTATTAAATTACTACATTATCTAAGAATATATAGGTACTTCAAGATACTTCGCTAGTCTTGAACACTACGAAGCCGACTAAATATTTCTGATTGGGTGAATGAATATCATTAATTACCCAATCATAATTGTCAATTCCTAATTCACTAGCAATTTCAATTTTAAATTTCTTTATTTTGTATAATCTTATAATATAATTTTTTAGCATCATCATAGTTAACAATTTATTCTCTATAAAATATTTAGTTGCATTTTTCATTATCACCTACATAAAAACTCTTTTCTCCTATTTTTATATCAATCAAAATAAACCCTCCTTCAGTGTAAAATATTCACCTTTTTATGATGATTATACCATATGAAATTTTCTTACATACACTAAATTAATTTGGTTATATTAACATTAGGATATTTATTTCTAAGAGGCAATTTTTTTCTGCACTCTTAATTCATGCAAGAAGGAGGTTCTTACAATGTCACATTTAGCTAAAAAAGATAATGTGGAAAGTAAAATTCCTAGCCAAGAAGCAAAAAAAGAATATGCTAAAACAAAGATAGAAGCTGGTAATGAAATAGCAGTTTCTAAAGATGTTAAAAAAATAGCAAAAATGTAAAAGTAAGTCTTCCTTAATATAAGTAGAAGGAAGGTGTCAAGGGCACCCTTCTCCTACTTATATTTTCACAAATTAAATTCCGTACAACCCTTGTTATTAGTAATATCTATGATTTTCCCTTAACCCATTAATTAAATATTCATTTTTTCAACTTCCGATTATATACATAATCGGCATACTTATGAAAACTATTAGTATATTCCTTTTGTTTTCATTACCGTTTAAAACTGAAGCATCACAATCACAATCACTGGTTCTTTGAAATATACACCTAAAGAATTAGAAGAAGCAATTTTACGTAATGGATTAGATGTTGTTCAAGTTGTTGAAACAAAGAAAAATATTTCTTATTGTATTATTTCGAGAATAAACTAATAAAATACAATACTGTGACACATTGCTCCATTAGACCTTTCACTTGCAGCCTCTCTCATATCCAATGTTGTTCCAGACTCTTTCTCTTTTAAATATTTTAATGCTATTTCAATATTGTCTAGTTTAGTTTTATATTCCTAGTTTCTTGCTTTCTTCGTTAACCTTTACTTTATCTTCTATTTTAGTATTATTAATAAAATCTTTCCAAACTTCATTTTCTGGTTTTATGTTATCCTTTATGTCACCATACTTTATTTCCAATTCTGCATAGTCACCAGCAGCATGATTAATTGCTATACCAATCCCAAAATAATCTTTCGTAAAGTAACCACAATATTCAAACGCAGCTGAATCAAAATAGCTAATTAAATCTTTATTTGTGGACAAACTCAATTCCTTTTCAATCAGACTTATAGCTGTCTTATCGTCTATTCCATTCAATGGCTTAGGTGTCCATACTCTATCTTTAACATTTTTAAGTTTTTCAGCAAAGTTATTATCTAAATTAATAAGATCTCTAAATTTAAGTATAGTTCCCTTTTCAATATTGATGTTTGTTGCATAAATATTGCTATCAGAATGCATTGACGTCTCAAGGCTGCCAATACCTTTGTATACTATACTTAGAAGCCTGGAGCTTTTCCACTTTATTTCATAGTTTGCATCTATAATTAAATCTTCTCTTTCCACATTAAAGTACGTTAATATATCATTTTTTATTAAGTCATTAATTCGTTTTTGCTTATTAACATCACTTAAATTGGCGATTTGAGGATAATTTATTTTAACTTTCTTATTTACATAGGTTTTAGTTATTATTTCAAAATTTAAAGCATTTGCTTTATCTGATTTATTTGCCGTTTGCGAAACTTCTGCATTTTGATTTATTATTTCGTTATTAGCCTGTTGCACCTTATTACTTGTAACCTTTGACGTACTTGTATTATTACTCATTGTTTTTGAGCCACAACCTCCAATAAAGATACTCAAAGATATTAATGAGATTAATATTATTTCCTTATTCATTTAATTATCCTTCCTTTTCGCACTTAATATAGTATCTCTATGAACTATTAAATGTTGCATTTTCAGTGACACGAAAGATAAATTTCTCATTATCAGAAAAAACATTAAGTCCAACTGAACTTTTGCATAGATTACATCCATAATAGTATTAATTATCTACACCTAATAGTTTAATACTTATTGGGTTATTAATATTTACAATTAAGTTACATATTATTAAAAAATAGTTACAGTAATGCTTTCGATTTAAAAGTTATTAGAAAGTAACAACTTCCAGTTTTACTTTGTCCTCAGGGAACGTAACAATGACTTGAAGTCTTTATTGTTATATAAATATTCTATAATGTAACGAATCCGTAACTTTGAATGTTATAACACCATATTTATAACAAATCAATTCATTCATTAATTTTAATGAGATAACAAAAGACTGCACTATTTTAAGTACAGTCTTAATTGCTCAATATAAGAAAGTATGAAGTCCAAGTAACTTTCAGAATAAATATCTACATTATTTGATGGATGCTTCATAAATTGACCGAATTGAATCAGATAACATCAAATTGAATTCTTTGTCTGTTTGCTGGGCTGTCAATCCTTGCGATAAGGCGCGTGAGAAGCTAGCTATCAGTTCGTTATTATGCGCAAGTTTTTCATTTGCTTCGCTTTGAGTGTATCCTCCCGATAAAGCCACAATCCGTAAAACATGCGGATTATCCATTAAATCGTGATAGAAGTTATCTACTGTTGGTATTGAAAGTTTAAGCATGACTTTGACGTCCTTGTCAAGGGCAGATAATTGATTGGAAATTTCAATTTTTAATAGTTTTTCTGATTTTCCCTTATCCGCGCTGTGGATATCAACCTCAGGTTCGATAATTGGAACCAACCCCGCTTCAGCTATTTTCTTGCCAATATCGAACTGTTGCTCAACTAATTTTCGAATTCCTTCTGAATTGGCTTCTTTAATGACTGAACGCATTTTTGTCCCGAAAATGTTTTTTTCAACCGCCCGTTTTAAGAGTTCATTCAAATTGGGAATTGGTTTCATGAGTTGAACACCGTTTTCAAGTTCAGCCAGCCCTTTATCGATCTTTAAAAAAGGCACAACGTTTTTGTTCTTCCAAAGAAAATCCGCGGTAAATTGATCACCAATTTTACGCTCCATAGTATTCTCAAATAAAATGGCACCCAAAATGTGCTCCGAATTGAATGCAGGGTTCGTGATAATACGAGCTCTCATTTCGTGTACCAAATTGAACATTTCTTCGTCATTTGAATAACAGTCTTTCGAAATTCCATACTGTAGAAGTGCAGTGGGAGTACTGCCCCCACTCTGGTCCAACGCAGCGATAAACCCTTTTCCAGTATGGATTCGATCCATTTGTTCCTGATTCATATAATTATCCCCTTTCATTTTTATTAACTGAATAATATCTTTAATTTTATTATAGCACTTCTTACGTACAGCTACATAGCTCTATTCTCATAAACAAGGAATTTGGAACCCCGTTTTTTTTATTCTTCATAACAAATAATTGGAGTTCCCTCTTCTATATTATCAAAAATGGTTTTAGCTAAATATATTGGAGCATTTATGCATCCATGGCTTCCTCTTCTCTTATATATCTCTCCTCCAAAAGAATATCTCCAGCTTGCATCATGTATTCCTATATTCCCGAAAAAAGGCATCCAATAAGTTACTGGAGCTTCATAACCAGGTCCAGTTAATGTTGCCCCCTTTTGTTTATAATTTAGCATATAAGTTCCAAGGACAGTAGAACGTCCTCTATTTGGATTCCCTGTTACTACAGAACCTTGTGTTATAAGCTTTCCATTTTTATAAAACCATAAATGCTGTCTTGTTATATTAACTTCTACATAAGTATTACCTATTTCATTTTCCGCCCTATATAAAGCCTTCTGAGTATATATAGGTTCTTTTTCAAATACATTACCAAGTTTTATATTTTCTAACAATGCTTCTGTTTCAGCCTCACGATTAATTTCCCATCCATAAAGTCCACCGCTAACTTCTACTATTTTCCCCATAGAGGTTTTAAATTTTCTTGCTATTCCAACGGTATCATATTTTTTACTCAATTTTTTAACATATTTCATAACTGCTATTTCGCTTATGACCGTTTCTAAATTTTTATCAACACTAAGCCACTCACTTATAATATTTCCATCTAATATTTCCACTTCACTTCCAAATTTATAAGTGATTTTTGCTTTCACATACTCATTTAGTAAATTCTTAGTAACAAGCGCTTTATCAGAACTTAAAGTGTACCTTGGATTTTCATAACAGTGGTCTTCATTTAAATCTAATTTTCTTACTCCTTTTAATATGCTCATTTCTATATCTTCATATAATTCATCTTTAATTATCTTATTTCCATATACTTCTTCAATGACTTTATAGGAACCATTTGTATACTTAAAGCTTACATTTTTAGGTTCTATAATATCTGTATTTAAACAATTTAATCCATTTATCTTATTTTCTAAATTATCTTTATTGTAAACAAATAAATCCTCAACATAATATTTTTGCTCCTTTAATAATGAAATTATCCATTTAAAGGAACTTAGCCACGGATAAACTTTATCAATACTATTTTTTTCATTGTACTCCATTCCTATATCTCGTCCTATTATTTCTTCTATTTCCCCATTTCTTTCTACTAACTGTAACTTATAATTTTTAACCTGATTTCTAATTATACCCTCTATATCTTCATGTGCTTTTAATGACACATCTACCCCATTTATTACTGTATTAAAAAAGGAATGCCTAGAAAAGTATAATGAAATAAGTAAATATATTAGTAAAATTGAAGCTATGAAAATAATAACATTTCCTGTACCCTTACTTTTAAAAAGCTTTTTTATATCAACATTCTTCATACCGATTTATACCTTTCGTCAAAAATTTAAACATAATAACTAGTATATAATATGTTTGTATTTTTGATTTTAAAACTAAATATACAGATAGTAAGCCTTAAATTCCTTAAATATAGGGTAAGCTCTTAGTTTGAACCTAGTAACAAAAGGGATACCACCTACTTTATCCTATAAGCCAACCATCTAGATAATCTTCCTACATTTTTAAAAGAAACTATATTGCAGAAAACTTCCGTTAGTTTTCCAAACTTCCTATAAAAAAAATTAAATGTTAAAAATGGAATCCATTGTTTTTTAGATTTTGGCAGTCTTTTCATTATATTTTTAAACGTGTACACTTCTTTATATATCCATAGATACCCATTATATAATTCCTCTGCTGTCATATTCTTGGGCTTGTATACAACACTGGCAGTATTATAACTCGCCAAATTAAAATCTACTATTCTATTTTCCGCGAGTAATGCTTTATATAACTTTGTGCCAGGGTAAGGAGTAAGTATATGGGAAGTTACAGTTTCTATTTTATTTTTAACTATCCATTCTAATGTACTCTTAAATATAAAGCCATCATCTTCATCTAATCCGAAAACAAAACTTGCATTTATCATTATTCCCCTCTTATGAACTTCATCTACAAGCTTCTCATATCTGCTTACACTATTTTGCACTTTATGAACACTTTCTAATGACTTACTATTTATACTTTCAAAACCTATAAAAAGACTTTGACAACCAGCCTCCTTCATTTCATCTAATAATTTAGGCATGTCCACTATATTAGAAGTAACCGCTGCGTTCCACTTTAATTTAAGAGGTTTTATTGCCTTTAATAATTCTTTTGTCCATTTGGGATTTCCAATAAAATTATCATCAATAAACATTATGTGTCTTGTTTTTAATGCATTTATATCTTTAATTACATCGTCTACAGGTCTATTAATATAAGTTTTAAGTACATTTTTGCAACTATTATAGCAGAAATCACATTGAAAAGGACATCCCCTACTTGTACTAATAATATTAGTATATAAGTATTTACTTTTATCAATTATGTCATAGTCAGGTGATACTATTTCTTTCCCAGCAATATTCTCCATATCATAATATATTTTTTTAAGAGAATTATTTTCTTTATCCTTAAGGATTTTTGCCCAAACTCTTTCAGCCATTCCAACACTTATTACGTCGAAACTATAAGCAGCGCCCTCTGGATCTGCTGTTATATGTATACCTCCTGCAATTACTGTTACACCACGGTTTTGGAACTCCTTTGATATTTCTACTGCTCTATTCATACCATCTACAGTAACAGTTATTGCTACCAAATCTACAGGTTCATTAAAATCTATCTTTTCAACATTTTCATTCTCAATAATAACTTCATGCTCTTTCGGCGTAAGATTTGCAATTGTTAATAAAGCGAGCGATGGAGACATTCTTGTTTTTAATTTTGTATCCATCGGTCTTTTCAGCATTGCAGGTTGAATTAATTTAATCTTCATATATTACCTCCAGACAAAACCTGTCCAATTTATATAATGTCTTAATAATTTTTACAGTTATTAATTATCTTTTTGCCATCACGCAATGTAAATTTACGACAATTGTCATATTATACTTGTTGCTAGATGTCTCTTCATAATCAAACAACACCTTATAAAATATATTATTAATATTATATCAGAATTTTTATTGAATAACAATAAAATATTATTGTTATTCAATGATATTTTGTAGTTCTTCTTATCTCTTTATAACCCTTGATATATCAACACTGTCAACATAGTACTTACTTTTTAACTTAGTTTAAGTAATACCTGTTTAACTTAACCTATAAGGGCAAAAAAAGGTGCAAATTTATTTTGCCACCTTATTAGTTGATGTAACCCGTATAATAGTTAAAAATTATTTTTTCTTAAATTCCTTATTATCTAAAATAATAACCCCTGACTTATCTTCCTTCGCTGCCTTCTTTGTGTGATTTACAAGTTGAATAACGTCCTTGTATGATTGTTTTGCTCCCTTTACAAGCAAGGGTACTCCTATAAAATCAATTTTTAGCCACCTAGAAAAAAATCCACCAAAGGTCATTGGTAATGGAACAGTTGGCGACGTATTGGAAAATATAATTTTCTCATTTAATAGATTTTGTTTATGAAGCATAGAAGATAAATTAAATAATCCTGGAATTAAAACCTTTGAACGTCCCCTGCCTACAACATAGACTTTGTTTCCATCTTCATCACTTCCATAATAAAAAAGTTCTCCACAATTGCCATATACTAACTTATTAAAGTTAGGTAATTCCAATATTTCATCCTTAGTCGGTTCTCGGGTTTCATCCAGCATTTTTAAGTGATAAGCAATTGCTAAAATAGATGAGTGGGTTCCTCCATAACAATTATATATGTATATTATTTAAATCACCTGATTTCTTATTTTTTTGATTTGTTTTAATAATTGTAGTATATGCATTAAACATCGATATTAATCATTCTTTGAACACACTTTCTCAAATGCCTTAAATGGACTCTAAGAGTAATTGTCGGAATGGAAATAACATTTAGTCTCTTAATAATTTCATTGATCTATGTGCACTTCCATCAGCATTAACAATATCATCATCTGTAAGGCCTGCCTCAACTGCAATATTATAAGCTTTACCAAAATCCCCTACATCCTCCGATTTGTGTGCATCACTACCCAATGAAAATTTAACACCCATATTCTTTAACTTTTTTATTGTTTCAATATCCATATTCCTATGAGCTCTGTTAATTTCCAATGCAGTATTTCTTTCAACAGCAACCTTTCCAATTTCGATAATATCTGGATTAACATGCTCTAAAGGATGATTTAATATTGTAATTTCATATTTTTTAATAGCATTAATTGCAGCTTCTGTATAATTCCTCAATAAAAATGGATTTTGTACTGCTCCAGGATGATAACCCACACAAATTATGTCCAGGTAATCAATTACTTCATCTTTAATATCTATATCCCCTTTTTTAGTAACAATATTACATTCTACGCCAAGAAGAATCTTAAAGTCATTCTCCTTCAATAATGAACTCTTATTAAGATCATCAATTAATTTACGTAATTTTTCATATTGATTTAGTTTCATCCCGAAGGTAATATGTTTATAACCATGGTCTGTTATGGCAATTTCTTTTAATCCTCTTTTTATTCCGGCTTTAACATTTGATTCAATACTTCCTTTTGCATGTTCTCCCAGAATAATATTAAATAAGGGAATATGTCCCTTTGCAATATTAGTATGAGTATGATAGTCTGCAATAATCTTAAAACTCATTTTATCCCCTCCATGGTTTAATATCTTTTAATTAACCGCTTCAAGATTAAATCTTTTTTAGTAATATCCACTATACCATCAATCAGTTCTTCTTTAGAAAGGCTCTTTAATATTTCATTTATTTCTGCATTTTTATCTGTTTCAATTATTACTTCATAATTATCATTTCCCTAAACTTCAAAAACATATTCATTATCTGCTTGTTCGTATGTTTCTACTATATTCCCATTGCTATAATAGTCATAACTTCTCTCAATAATCCTAGCATTCACATGTTTTTCGAAATTATTAATGTTCATATACTCCCCTGCATTCTTTTTTTCAAAGTTCATTTTAATTCATAACTGGAATACTTTTAATTTTTAACTTTTTTTATTATAATATACCTATAACATAAAATGGAGGAATTCAAATGAAGAGACGTAAAAATAAAAAGAAGAAATCTCCAGCAGATAAGGAATTTGATTTTGGTATATGTGAATTTAAATGCATTAATTGTAACCATCAATTTGAAGTTCCCTGGAAAGAAATATTTGAACTCCAAGAAATGACCCATGGCTTTGTGAGTTATGATTATATGAATAATGACTATATTGCTTGCCCTAAGTGTTATGAAAATGCTAATGAAGAATATTGTGATAATTGGTCACAGCCTTTTGATAGTGCAGACAAGCCTAAAAATAATGAAAATACTATTTCATCTGAAAAGTTTTATAATGACTGTGTTATAAAAATCGAAGATGATAGTATACCTTTTTAAGATATTCTTCCATTACAGAATTTGCCCATATTCTAAATTGGGTACCACGCGATAATTTCACCCTATATCCCACGATATACTTAACCAAACAGTTTTATCTTCCATATTCACATCAATTTTTGTTATGCCGTAGTGCAACGTAGAATCCTTGTTGATAAATTCTCTCAGCAATTTCTCTAGAAATTTTCACTATAGGCTTTGATTTTCCTAACAGATTTTCTTCTTTGTGAGTTTGCTTTTATGAATTGTATTTGGTATCATATGGTTTGTAACAACATTACAAAAAGCTATTAAAAAAGGTGGAGGAACAATGGATAATCAAGAGCAAAAACATCAGCGACGTGTTCGATATAAAGGCACTAACCCTAGATCTTATAAAGAAAAATATAAGGAACTGCAACCAGAGAAATATGCTGATACTGTAGCAAAAGTTATTCAAAAGGGCAGTACTCCTGCTGGTATGCATCGTTCAATTTGCGTAAAAGAAATATTAGAATTCTTACAAATTACTCCTGGGCAAACAGGACTTGATGTAACACTAGGTTATGGTGGTCATACTTTAGAGATGCTTAAATGTTTAAATTCAAAGGGGCACTTGTATGCAATTGATGTGGATTCTATTGAACTACCGCGCACCCAAGCGCGTTTAGAGAGCTTAGGTTATGGCTCTGAAATTTTAACAATCAAACAAATGAACTTTTCCGATATAGATCAAATTGCTTTCGAATCAGGGCCATTGAATTTTATATTGGCAGATTTGGGTGTCTCTTCAATGCAAATAGACAATCCTGAAAGAGGATTTTCATTTAAGAGTGAAGGGCCATTAGACTTACGGCTGAATCCTAATAGAGGTCAATCTGCCGCAGCTCGTTTAAAAACTATTTCGCTAGATGAATTACAAGGGATGCTTACAGAAAACGCAGACGAACCTAATGCTGCAGCAATCGCTCGAGCTATTATTTCCCAAATTAAAAAAGGAATAGACATATCAACAACAACACAACTCCAACAAATTATCAAAGATGCTCTGAAATTTATTCCGGGAAATAATAGTAACGATGCGATTAAAAAAACCTGTCAACGATGCTTTCAAGCATTGCGAATTGATGTCAATAATGAATTTGAAGTGTTATATGAATTTTTGGAAAAGCTTCCTACTACCCTTGCTGAGGGTGGGCGCGTTGCTATACTTTCATTTCATTCAGGAGAAGATCGTCTCGTTAAAAAATCTTTTCAACGCTTTTTTCGTGAAGGCGTCTATCGCGAAATAGCTCCCGATGCTATTCGGCCATCATCACAAGAATGTAATACCAATGGTCGTGCTCGCTGTGCTAAATTGCGTTGGGCTATAAAAGCATGATTTTTAATTTTCGGCACTTTATTTGCCTAAAAAGACAGCAATCTAGTCTTTTTTTATAATTCTAAATGATTTTATCAAAATAGCCTATTATAATCAATCTTCTTGATTATAATAGGCTATTAAAGGAAGAATGACACACTCCGTAGTTCATCGTTAGTGAATAATTTTCTTAAATGCGGCAAAAATTGTAGATTTAGAATTATTGCAACAATCTTCCTATAAAGCTGCATATGTTATATATTTTTCATAATTTGCGATTATCCTACACAATTATAAAACTTTATAAGAATTCATAGTATTCTACAACAATAAATAAAACTTATTTTAATTATTCTTACCGGCGATATTTATAGATTTGGATTCAGATGTTGAGCCGATAAAAACTATGTAGCACAAGAGGGCAATGAAAAAGCACAGTACTATAATTTTACTAGGTTTGATTTTCTCTTTTACTAAGTGTAATGCAGATTCTAAGTCAATATATGAATTTTCATAACTTATGGGCTTATTGAGGGCTAGTGCACTGGCAAATGTTTTATTATTGACACTATTTATTGAGTCTCCAGATCTTTGATCAATTGCCATGCAATTGAATCCTAGCTCATTCGACTTCGGAGCGATTGAAAGATACTCACCTCTACTAGATGTTTATTCCAAATGCCTACCCATGAAACTTCAATTTTATAATCTTTAAAAATATTTTTTAACTTTTCTTCTGAAATACCATCTAAATCATCAATTCCATCAGAGTATTCCTTCCTACTATCAGAGTCTCTTATTTTGTTCAAAGTTTCTTTTATAGACAAATATTATGACCTGGTTTCCTAAATCTAAACAAATCTGAACAAGTCAGAATATTCTAGATTTAGACACCTTCTCCTTCCATTAAAATAAATTTAATTTTTGAAGATAGATGCGAGCTTTTTACAGGTTTTTGCTCAGCTCCTAAATTTCCGAAGAAACTTCAGCAATCCCAGCGCGCCTTTAATTTTGATAAAATTAAAGTTCAGAAGAATTGGGGCAGTTAACCCAGCTTAGTAACTCACACAAGCCTTTCTCTACGTGTACTTGTGCAAGGATCTAGATTAAACATAAACTTATATTAAGCTAGAATCATATCTTTTATATTCTTACGATTCTCTATAAAGAATCTTGGATAACAATCCTTTTGCAAAATCATTTTCATTCTTTTTGAAACATTAGACCAATTACTCCATTCATTAGAATAATTAATATTTTCGTAAATCAGCTCTTCTTTTTTTATAGTTGGTATCGGTTTAAATAGGTTTCTATATAATCTAGGTACTTTTTCTTTAAATCCGTAGCTTCTTCTTGCTATAACCATAGCGGCACCATTATGAACATCCATACCAAATTGATGACAATACTTATACAAACCTATCTTACTTGTATACTGTGGTTTAACTTTAATAAATTCAACTCCATTTTTGTAACAAGCAGATTCTAATGTACAGAGCAACACTCTATAACAAAATTGTGCTGTTTTTCTAGCTATTTTAGAGTGAACATCTCTATCTTTAATAAATTTTAAATCTTCTACAGCTATTGCTGAACAATATGTTTGTGCTGTTAAGATTGCCTCTTTAACTAACTCACCACATAGATTAGTTCTTCTATTACCTCTTGCCGTCAAAAGTTCTGAGTTTTTTAAATAATGATGCCATTTATAATTTCCATTGTTATCTATCATGGTTAACGCCAACCCATCTGGATTAGTATCAATTCCTATAGTATAGTTATGCCCAGTACAAATTAAATCAGTTTTATCTAAATTAAAAGTAACATGTGCATACATTTTCCCTTCTTTAATAAGCAATTCAACTTGATAAGGTTCTTCCTTAGCCACTTGAGTTAATAGTGCAGGCTTATAATCAAATCCATTTATCTTACCAGTTTTCTTAGATAATTTTTGTGGTATATATATGGGAGTTAAAATCTTTTTATAAATTGGTTTTAACTTTGTATACGTTCCATCAGTTTTCAATCTAGGTTCTTTTACATTACATTCTAGTGTTGTTATTTCAAGAAAAGATTCTCCATTTTTAATAACAATTCTAAGATTAGGATTACCTTTTTTTGTTTTGTCCCCACGAGAAACAAATTGATTGTTTCGTCTACGCTGATATTCTTCCTTAGATATTAAGTCTTTGCAACGTTTGTAAAAGTTATCCTTTCCCCCAAATATAATTGAAGGTAACGTGTTATTTCTTTTATAATCCAAATAAGTACAAAGCTTTCTTAGTCTTTTATCTAGTTTAGATATGAGACCTTGTCTTTTCTCTGTTTTAACGCCTTTATCGAATTTTTTAAGAATAGCCTCTACCTTACCTTCATATTCTGTAATATTCAAATCTAATAATTTCTCTTGTGAAATCAGCGTTTGCCTAGCTTGTTCTATAGCGTCTTTGGATTGTCTTGAATTCAAACTATATTTTTTAGATATAATCTTATCTAAATTATAAATCTTAAATTCAGCATTAAACCTGTTTTCTTCAAGACGTTTATATGCATAATGTTTAGCTGGGCAAAAGTGTTCCATCATATCAACAATTATTTGAAAATGTTCAACGCTTGGATTGTAAAGTAAGCACCTTGAAGTTACCTTCATAATTATATTCACCACCTGTTCTACTCAGCTTTATTTAGAGCCAATTCATTTAAAGTCTTTTTAACTTTTCTCCCACCCCTAGCACCGTACAATTTAGCAGAAAAGCAGGTTATTATACTTATAATATCTTTAGTCATATCTTCGTTAACAGGGTTATTTTCATTACTTTCAAGGAATTCTACAATTATTCCTAGGTTTTTTAGCATTATTATTAAATAATTTAAACCAAATCTAGTTAATCTATCTGGATATTCTACAATTATTTTATTTATCCCATCTAAGTTAGATAACATTTTAATTAATTTTGGTCTTTTATCATTTAATCCTGAGGCTATTTCACTATATGTCTCAATAACTTCATAATTTTTATTTGAGCAATATTCTTTTAATCTTTGAGTTTGTCTATCCAAATTACCGCTTTCAAATTGTTTTTTTGTAGAAACCCTTGAATATATATAAACTTTATTATCTATATTTACAGTGGTATTCGCAACTCTGCCGAGCGTTAAAGTTTCTATTTCATCTAGTAAGTACCTTCTATGACCTTTTGGTGTTTTATAACTTTTAAGTATCCCTTCTTTGTCCCACACTCTCATAGTTTTAGGTGTTACGCCTAAAAATTGAGCAGCTTTCGTTATACTTACATATTCATGCATATATGATCACCTCTACTATTAGGTTAACCAATAATAGTATTTATATGTATATAAATGTTATTAAATGTTCATATATATTATAACTGCTTATACCTCCTTGTTAAGTATTACACAAATATTCCTTACTTTACATAATCCTATTGTTCTGTCAGATTATCTAACAAGTTCGACACAAAATTTATTTAATTATACCATTATTCCCTTAAATTAGGTTAAAAGCAAATGTATGCTTTTTATCTTATTTGGGGTAATGGTATCATCTGTGTCATATATTGAAAAGTAAAAATGTAATCATAGATAAGTCAGCAATATTTTCTACTCTAACAATGCCTTCACTATTATAAAACTAAAGCATATATTGATAGTAATAATTAAAGGAGGTCTTTAATGCTTATTCATGTAGTAAATGCAAGAGAGACATTATGGCAGATTGCAAACAACTACCGTGTCTCAATGACAGCAATAATAAACGTCAATGAGCTACCAAATCCCAATCAGCTTGTAATAGGTCAAGCATTGCTCATCCCAAGCGAAGATGTATTTCATACTGTGAAACCTGGAGAGTCATTGTGGAAAATTGCACAAACATATGGAACAACTGTTCAAATAATTCTCCAAAATAATCAGTTTGTAAATCCTTCTAATATATTTCCAGGATTATTAATATATATACCCGCTTCCAGGCATCGTATTCAATCTGGAGAAACATTATGGGCAATAGCCCAAATATATGGGGTTTCATTACAAAATCTAATAAAGGTTAATAATATTATTGATACAAACCTTGTTTACCCAGGTACTATATTAGTTATTCCGCATAAACAAAGGCCTCCTATGAGCGTAAATGCATATATATATGACTTGGGTGAAGACGCCGTTCCGATTATTAAAAAAGACGGTGAACATTTAACATACCTAAGTCCATTCGCTTATTTAATTAAAGAAGATGGAAGTCTTCAGGCAATTAATGATATTCCAGCAATACAAGCTGCTAAAGCGGAAAGAGCTATACCAATGATGTCCATTACAAACTTTACTGCAACCAGCAAAGGAGAAAACCTTGCAAATATTATATTAAATAGTCCTACAATTGTAGAAAGTTTACTTGCTGATATCATTAAAACAATGAAAGAAAAAGGATATATGGGAATAAATATTGATTTTGAAAATGTAATTCCAGCTGACCGTGAAGCTTATAATAATTTTCTTAAACGTGCAGTAAACAGCTTACATTCAGAAGGTTTTTTTATCTCTACGGCATTAGCTCCAAAAGTAAGTGGATCGCAGACAGGAACACTGTATGAAGCACATGATTATGAGGCTCATGGTAGAATTTGTGATTTTGTTATCTTAATGACTTATGAATGGGGTTGGAGAAAAGGTCCACCTCAAGCCATTTCGCCTTTAAATCAAATTAAGCGGGTTCTTAATTATGCTATTACGGTCATTCCTAGTGGAAAAACCTATTTTGGGTTCCAAATATATGCAAGAGATTGGCTCCTACCTCATATTGAGGGACAGGAAGCTGAAACATTCAGTTGTCAGGAGGCCATTTTAAGAGCTGTAAGATATGGTGCTGTTATTCAGTATGATACAGTTGCACAATCACCATTTTATCGGTACACAGATGAACAACTAAGAGCACATGAAGTATGGTTTGAAGATGCACGCAGTGCTCAAGCAAAGTTTGACGTGGTTAAAAGCTATAATTTAAAAGGAATAAGTTATTGGGTTCTAGGGTATCCATTTCCTCAAAACTGGGCTTTGCTTGAGGATAACTTTACTATCAAAAAAGAGAATTCCATACAAAAATTCTAAAAATCTCATTCTATATGGCATAATTAATATAACACAAGAAAAAATTGCTCACGTTATATTAATGTGAGCAATTTTTTTGATATTTTGCCTCCAAAACTCATATCATATGCAAAGCCAAAAGACGCCTTTAAAGAAACTGGTTTAAAGCTTGTGATCCACCTAATATTAGTTACCATACTTTAATTTATGTGCTAGACTTGTTAAATTATCTAGTGGGCCCATAAATATTCTTTTAATTTCATATGGGTTATCTTGTTTTGAAGTAAGTCCTGCATCTGTAGTTATTCCTAAATTACACCCTGCTGCTTTTGCTGCTTTTATTGTATTATAGTTGTATGCACCATAGGGATATGCCAAATAAACAACTTTTCTGCCTAATAGTTTTTCTAGTACTTGCTTTGTCTTAGTTATTGTAGCTAATTGATTTGTGTATGATAAAGTTGCTAAGTTTTCGTGCTTATTGGTATGATTTTCTACCCTAAATCCGTTAGCATCCATTTCTATTAACTGTTTTGAAGTCATCGAACCTGGATTTGTATCTATATCCTTTGATATCATAAATACTGTAGCCTTTTGATTATTTGCCTTTATTATTGGATATGCTAGTGTGTAATTATTTACATATCCATCGTCAAATGTTATTAATACAGGTTTCTTAGGTAAGGCTGTTCCCTTAGATAAGTTATCATAGAACTGATCTAAGGATATTGTATTATAACCATGTGTTTTTAGATAGTTCATCTGTGAGCTAAATGCTGATTGTAATATTACTAGACCATCTTGTTTAGCACTAATAGTTGTTAATTTATGATACATTAATACTGGTATTCTCTGAACTGTTGTTACTATTTTAATATAAGAACTTTCTACATATCCTGTTTTTCCGTTGTAACTTATTTTGTAAAAACCGTTTGAAGTTCCAAGAGTGTTTACCTTTGAATCCTTTGGTAATGGACCTATAATGGAGGAGCTGGATGAAGCAGTGCTTCTTACATTTATCGAAGATGACCTAATTAATACTCCTGTTGCTGCAAATACTATTTGACAGATTAAAGTTATTAATAATGCTACTATAAAAGCTATTTTCTTTTTCATAATTTATCTCCTTATAAACCTTTGACTTTTAATATGTCCTTTATAGCCTGTTTTGCCATTGTAAGTTATCTTGTAAAAATTATTTATCTTTCCGGTCATAATAATTTTGGTCCCACTTTTCATACTTCCCAATATAGAATAGTTTGTTCCTGCTCCACTTCTTACACTCAAGTCACTTCCTGTTGTTACCCCATACTGTGTTTCGTATACACTACCAAATACTTGCATATATTGACCCACACTACTTGTACTACTATTATAATTTACATTGTTGATACCTCCTACAGATATCAAGGTAATACCCATAATAGTAGTAGCTATAACTACTTTTGTTTTTAATGAACCTTGTTTAAATTGTGTTAAAATCTTAATATTTTTTAATCTAATTCCCCCTTGAAGCATAATATCATATACTATTGTTTATATCTTATCTAAAGTATAGGGGTGCTCAATGTAAAATAGGTTACAAAGAAGGTACAGTTTTTGCAGATATTTATCCTCTCTTTAATATACATCATTATTTTTTATCATTTATTCCTGTAACTCCAAATATAAATATTGCTAATTCAAAAATTGAGATAGATATAGTGACCTAATATCCTATTCACGTCAAAAGAAATTGACAGTAGCTACTGACTCAACTAGAAAAATATATACTACTCATGCGACGCATCGAATACAAACTGAATTTGTCTGTCAAAGGCTCCCTGGAGCCTATCTATCATTTTGTTAAAGGTATTGCCTAGTCTTTTAAGTTCATCATTATTGTTCTAACATCTTCTACTTGTTTATTTGCCTTAGTATACAAGTAATATTTTATTCCGTATAGAATTGAAGCATTTAAAATGAGTAATAGTAATGAAAACATCACAGCATAAACTATAGTTAGTTTATGCTGTGATGTTTGCACTCTTAATAATTTTAAAATTCATAATCAATCACCTTTAACAACATATCCAACACCTCTTACAGTAGTTATAAGTTTATCTTCAAATCCCTCATCAATTTTACTCCGTAAATACCTTATAAACACATATACTACATCGGTATCCCCCATGTAGTCATAACCCCATACCTCTTCTATTAATTGCGCCCTTGTAAGCCACATCAACTTTATATCCTTCATGATTTAATTACATTTCAACAAACATTGACATTAGCTTTTCATCTTCCACTAAAAGAATTTTAAAATCCTTCGAATTACCACCTTCTTTATAGAAAAATAGTGAGCTAGTAGCCCACTATATAATACTAATATACACTATTTTCATTCTCCGCAATCTGGGTCTGATCCATTTTTGTGATAATAAGGAAAATAACAATACTCAAAATTGTTATTAGGAAGATTGCACTGGTTCCTACCGTTCCTAAAGCAAGACCACCATCAGCACGGGGCTGTGATAAGAAGTCTCCAAGAGATGCACCAAGAGGACGTGTCAAGATGTATGCGATCCAAAAGGCGACTACTGCATTCAGCTTGAAGCGGTAGTGGGCAAATGCCACTACACCGATCAGTGCAGCAAACATGAACGCTGACTTCCAGTATCCAAATTTGAGACCTTCTGCTATGAGGTCACCAGCAGCAGTACCCAAAGCAAATGTGAACAAAATGGCAGACCAGTAGAACACTTCGCGCTTAGTCGTATAGATGCTATGAACGGATAGTGTCCTCTCCTTCGCATACCAAGCCGCAAAGGTCATCAGCAGTGCAATGAAAAAGATAATAGTGGTCGTTTCCAGAGGAACTCCGAAGTTGTCCACGAGGTTATCAGTGACCAGTGTACCGACTATACTTATCAGTACTACAGCGAGCCAGTAAATGCCCGTCACATACTTCCTCGACTTGAATTGAAAGAACAATGTAATAATCAAGATACCGATCATTATAAATGTCGTAATTGTCAAGCCCAAGTTCAAGTTTGTGTTCAGAAAATCTGCGGCGGTTTCCCCAACAGTTGTCGCCAGAACCTTAATGATCCAGAAGAAAATTGTGATTTCCGGAACCTTGTTGAGCATCTGTCTGCTTTTTGATTGAACGGATACGACTTCATCAGAAATAGTTGAATTTTTTCTATTATTATCTTTTTCCACTAAATAAACACTCCTTAGTTTTCATCATTTTGGTATTTATAACAAATGCGTAAACTTTTAAAAATAGTGAGCTATAGCATATAATTTTTATATGTCATTGTAGGATTTTACGTCTTAATCGGAATCTTATACCTACCTTTCCTCTTTTCATTATTTACATAGTACCTATCTTAAATTAAAAAAAATTAAAAATTAGATTAAAATTAGATTAGATATTACAAAATTATCTAGGAACTACATAGGTACCAGTTTATTTATATCTCTTCTTTTTTAACCCCCAAAAAAGCTTGAGCTGTACTAGAAGAAAATCACCTACGCCTTTCGGATTTTGTGCCTTTATTATTGAATATGCAATTTTGGGTGTAAACAATTTAGGATAATATACTATATACCGGTTTTCCCAAACTGTAGGCCCGTATTTTTTCTTATAATGGTATAAACCTTTAAATCCATAAAAACTATTAAGTTTTTTATATACAAATTCGAATAATTTACCAGCCACACCGCCCTCCTCAGCAGCATTTACCAGTGGTGCCAAACCTAATGTACCCCACTTTACTCCTTCTAATTTCATCTTATCAAAAGCCTCAATTGTAATTTTTTCCATAACTCCAATAGGAGCATTGTTCCTTCGCCTTGTAACATCTGCTAGATAACCATTCCCACCAATAAAAGGTGAGAATACAATAAAACCAAGCATCTCTTTTTCATTGTCATAGGCTGCAAAATATCTTCTGTCCATAGGATTATCCAGAGAGATTGTTCCTAACATAAAAGACAATTCACTGCTATTTTTGTTTTTAAGCCATTCATCTGAAACATCATTAATTTGCTGTTCAATTAATTTTTCCCTTTTCTCCAAGGGTTTATATTCTGATATCGTAACTCCTAAAGCAGAAGCATGATTTATCGCGTTTCTTATTTTAGCTGCTTTACCTCCTGCAAGGTTATATGTTTCAAGGTCAAACATAGCTTCCTCGCCACATTTTGTTTTGCCAAAACCAAGAAAAGTATATAACGGAATATGTTTTTCAAGTGTATGACAAAAACATATATCAAAATCATTTTGTTTGCAATGGGTTATAAATTCCGTTATAAGCAAAGGCATATCTTTGTCAGAGCATATTGGATCTCCAGCGCATACTGCAACTCCTGCAGCTGCAGTATATACTATTACCCCTTCAACGTTATAACTAAAAAAATATTTTTTGTCATCTTCAATAGCATTATATGAAAGAGAATTTTCACCGTATTTGTGAAGCAGTTTTCTTACCTTCTCTTTGTCAAATGCAGTGACAAAAGGCTGATCAAGAAATATACTATTCCTGAGACTTATTGGGTCAGACGCTCTTTTGAAATTTTTATAATTAAAAGCCAGAATTATAATAACAATAAATTCAACAATAATAGCAGGTTTAAATACGCTGTGAAAGTTGAGTACATGCATTAGCATTGAAACAGACAGCATACTTATCGAAATTAACCATGCCATTCTCATCCTTTTGTATAATCTGCAGCTTGTAAAAATCAATACAAATCCTGTAATAACAGAAATTGTTCTATGCAGTGCTAATATTTCGGGGCTAAAAAAGTAAAAGTATTTACTTATATACGAAACAACATGAATTCTATAATAATATTCATACAATATATTCTCAATTCCTAACATTACAGTGAGGAATACAGCAGTATTGATAATTATATTCCTAATAGCTTCGGTAATTACTCTTTTCAAAAAAACACATCCTTAAATAGTATATGATTGTATATGTAAACCCGTTTAAGGTGTCACTCTGGTTCTGACATTGTCTGCTGTTCAGAACCATTCATCTAAATTTATAACTTTATTAGGCTAGAGAGCCATGGGTAAGTGAGCTTGCTACTGCGATTGTGACGCGGCATGTTCACCTTCCTTAACATCCTTGCGGGTGACCGCCATGTAGCCGACAAGGCCTATGATTATAACCGTTAAGCCTAGGCTGACCAATCCAGTTCCCAGTCCAAGACCTCCGCGATTATGAGACACCCCCATCCAGTCCGCAAACGAGGCGCCAAGAGGACGCGTAACTATGTAGGCGAACCAGTAGGCGAAAATCTCGTTCAGACCAAACAGCCAGTAGGCCAAAGCCGGGATAGCAATCAAAAGGGCAAACAGTACACCCGCGAAGAAATAATAGATGTTATTTTAATGTTATTATGTTCTAAACTATATATTGGGAATCTTTCATCTCCGGTCTCCTTTCATTATTAGGATTTTCTATAAATTTCCCCTTATTACACACTATATATTTGTAACATTAAAAACAGATTAAAAAAGCCTTAGATTTAGTTTAAGAACTATTATAGATGTAAAAAAAACATCCTTTAGGATGCCAATATGCATTACTCCATTTATGCAGTTAATTAAAATATCCATGTTTTTCTCCTTTCGTTATCGGAACTTCTGTAAAATTTCCATATTTCATATTATATATTAGTAAAATTAACATATTATTTCTCTATTGGTACTGCATAAAATAAGCATACTAAACTTCCTATAACAATTAATAAACCTAAAATTGCGGGTAACGCCATAATTTCCACCCCTTTTTCTATTAATTTTTTATATCTATTATTACCATATTTTAAAATGGAATACAGATTTATGGAAATGTTATAAACCATTTCTTTAGAAAAAAAGGTCAAGTAATAACAAAGGAACAAATACTTGATAAGGTTTGGGCTCTTAAATGCATGTACCCTTCCATTTTAACTTTATTTTTGCTTTTGTAAGTTCATTTATTAGGAGTAGTACTGATATCCCAACAAGGATGCTAATACCGAAAATGGGTATAGGGATATATATAGCTATACTCTTATAAACCTAGATGGTTGCATTTAAGGGACGATATTTTTCTTAGCGTGCGAAATATCATTTTTGCGTATGCTACCAGAGCTCTCCGAGGGGAATGTAAGGGCGTTGACCTCAGAGAGCTCACACATAAACTTTATCCTGTAAAGTTTATGTAATATATAAAATTGGAATTATTGCTTCAGTTTATTATTTTTTGTGATACTTACTTAAGTTTTAAAATATTAAGAAATTTTTTAAGACAAATCTAAGAGTTTTTTAATGTAATTTTAATCTTAAATATCTATAATATAAAATATAATGAGGGTTTATTATTTGAATACTATAAACTTATCTTGTCTAATTATGTGTTTATATTTTATTTATCTGCTGTAATTAGTGATACTGTTAATTATCAAATAGAATGGAAATTTTAATATGCAGTAGAATAACAATTTATATGTTTAGTAGAGTAAGTCAAGATAACTTTATCAAGGCTATATCTATATGTTCATTATCCAACAGATGTTATAGCAGGAGCTATAATTGGAATATTATGCTAGAAATTAATCTTTATAATTTTATAGGAAGACCATGAGGCAAAGGTTGTTATTTTTTATTAAAATATATTATAGAAGGGATAGTTAAAAATGAATACGGAACTTTTCAGGTTAATAAATAATTTAGCAAATAAAAACATAATTTTAGATAAGACAATGATTTTCTTTTCCCAATATGTACCTTATATATTTATGGCAGTTATTGTAATAGTGTTTATTTTAGGAATTAAACAAAAAAAATATGAATATAGAAAAATTGCTTTTAGTACTGTTATTATAACAGTTATAAATTTAATGCTAAATTTAATCATTAGAAGTATATTTTATGTAGACAGACCTTTTGTTCATAATAAGGTGAATTTATTATTGCCTCACGATACAGCTTCATCCTTTCCAAGTAACCATGCTACTGGAACAATGAGTATAGCTTTAGGTTTAGGAAAATACAATAGGATACTTGGAATAATAATGACAATACTGTCAATGATTGTAAGCTTTTCAAGAGTGTATGTCGGACACCACTATCCCATGGATGTTATAGGATCATATATAATTGTTTTTGCAACAAGTTACATTTATAACTTGAAATTAAGAAGTAAAGTCGAGAATCTATATGAAATAGCTGAAAAGAAAATAGCAACAACATTAGGGGTTAAATCATTATACAACGAAGATTAATATTATTAAGATAACATGATCAAAATTTTAAGCTCATGTTATTTAAATTTATGGATAAAAAACTTTTAAATTTTAATATCTAACTCATAAGCATACACTCCTTTTTATGTTATTATTTGTTGTTTTATATTCGCAACAAGTATAACACTTAAAGTTAACTTTAAGTCAAGAGGTTATTTTTATAAGCAAAATTAACATATTATAAATTATCCTCATATAAACAGTTATCAACCGTAGATTACACTCTTCAATCTATCGTTTACTTTGTGATTGAGGCATAACTATTACTGTCACAAATTCTGATACCCGTTTACCTTTTTCATCCATCACTTTACTCAAATTATCTATTCGTTCCATCGAAGCATCTATTCTGGCAATCATTCCATTTTGTAAGCTTTGCATCTTAAGCCAATGCTTTTTTAATACCTCGCCAAAATTCGCTACCTCCATATTTTGATATATTGTACTTGATTTAAAATCATTTCTTACTATTGTCTAAATTCTACCACTTGGAGTAAACTCCAAGTGATAGCTTTTTAAAATTTTTCTACTCCAAGTCAAGCACTTTTTAATAGGAGAACTATTAAATATAAATAAAACTAAACCACTAAAAACGTTGGCAGACGAATACTTTTACGCCAATTTAAAAACTATTTTGTAAATTAATAAGAAAACTGTTTAATAATACCTTGTGCCATCATATCAGCCATTTCTAGAGCTTGACTTTCAATTTTGTCGTAAACTTTGATACCAGCTGCATAATCTTTGGTAAGCATGGCAATTGCTTCTGCTTTAACAAGTGCTAAATGTTCATGTAGCATTGCTTTCCAACTTTCTCTTGACCAATAAGGATTAATATTGCTTAGGAAATCAGCTATTTCATCAGCATTTTCGTACCATTTTTTTTCTGCTTCTGTGGCTGATTTGTTATCTCCTGCTTTAGCTGCCTTAACAAGCTGTGCTGCTATAACAAGATGGCTTTTTAATAAATCACTGAATTTTAAAGCATTTTTGTCTCCATAAAAAATCTTCAATGCATTAGCAAAATCTACTGGATTTTGTAGTAGCCGATTAACAACGAGGTCTTCATCTGGTAAACCAAAAACCATGCTCATTATGGCCATTCTTGTCCAGACTCCGTGCTGTTCCCAAAGCTTACGTATGTTATTCATTAAATCAACTTCTGCTTTAGTAATTTTCATTGGAATAGGGTAAAACCCTTTACGAAAATATTCATAGGGATATAAATACAAATTTATCACCACTCCTGAAATCATTATACTTTATTTTATGGTTATATAAGCAATATTGTTCTTGTCAAATTGGAAATCGCATCAAATTATTTGATATGTTTTTTGATACAAATAAAATACAACGAAGTATTGGTGGCGGTTGGAGCAAGCTTTATCGAAAGAGCTGCGTAGACTTAGGATTTTTCTTGATTATTAATATAGAATGATTAAATTAAAGACAATTTAAATTAAACTAGAATCAATACACGCCGTCGGGTACCAAAAAAAGAACTAGCTTTGGCATTAGAAGCTCTTAGTTTCCCAGGGTTTGAGGGACGAAAACAATGGGAAGCTTAGAGATTCTTATGCTGAAGCTTGTTCTCTTTTTGGGTGACGGTGTACGTGCCCAGACCTTGTCCTTCCAAATTCTCTATACTACAAACAACAATAATATATTTAAAGTAAAATAATTATTATAATAATATTTCATTAAAATTATTATATTGCAACCATACTGAGAATTCTTTGTTAAAAGCTAAATCTCCTCAAAAGAGGAGTTTTAGAAATTATCAACTATTTTAGTTTTTGAACTTCGGAAAGTGTGTTATCTAATGAATCTATTGCTGAAGTTAAAGCTTTTGTGTCCAGTGGCTTAATCTTTATTGCTGCATTTATTATCCCAAGAGGAGTCTCTACTTTCTCGTAAAGATCTTTATTCTTATCCTTTACACTATCCTCAATTGGCTTCCAATTTTCTTCTAACTTAGAGCTTTCTTTGATTGCTCCGTCTTCATTTTTGGCAACAAGCATTTCTTTCATATTCTTTAATGCATTACGCATATTTTTAGCTCCGTCTTCAATTGTAATATCTTTCTTACTTTCAGTTGACTGAGATTGATCAATCTTTAGTACCTGCTCAAGCTGCTCTTTTAGTTCAGCTATATTTTTACCAAGTGCTTTAGTATCAAGGGGTTTAATTTTAATTCCTGCATTTACCGCATCTAATGGCTCTTCAACCTTGCTGTATACCTCTTTGTTTTTATCTTTTACGGCATCCTCAATCGGCTTCCAATTTTCTTCCAATTTTGAACCTTCTGTGATTACTGCCGCCTCATCTTTAGCTTCTAGCTTTTCTTTCATTTTATTTAAAGCATCTATCATATTTTGCGTTCCTTCACTTATGGTAAGAGTTTTTTGTGACTCTTCAACCTTAGGCTGCACCTTAACTTGTGTATTTTGTTGTTCAGCTTTATTAGAAGCACACCCCGTAAGTGTAAGTACTGTTACTAATGCTGTTACTGCTACGAAACTTTTTAATTTTATCATTATTTTCCTCCTTTTAGTCGGAACCCGGGGTAATTAACCCATTCGTTCCACTCATCAATTACCCGTTAAAGTCCATTTAGGACTTTAACCCCCTAATTTTGTTTGAATTAATATTATTTTTAACTATCATAACTATAGCTCCCACTACTAAGACTATTTGTGGCACAACACTTTGCCAAGATGGATAAACAGCAAGCCATGATATAGTAGGTAAATTGTCACTTGAAGTTGCAGAAAGAACCCCTGCATTCTGTAAACCGTTAATTCCCATACCTGTAAACTTTAATCCTAGGTAAAAAACAAGGAGACTTGAAATTAGGAAAAAAGGTCTCATTGGAATACGTAGCCCTAACTTTAGCATTAGGAAGGCTACTATAACTAATATTGCAACACCTATGGCTATTCCTGATAATAATACAGGCAAGCCAACTGAAGATGCCATTCCTATATAAAACAGTACAGTTTCTGTACCTTCTCTAAACACTGCTAAAAAAGCTAGAAATCCTAATGAAAACAAACTTCCTTTAGCCAATGCCTTTGAACTTTTATTATGTATATAGTTTTGCCACTCATTTGCGCTTGATTTACTATGAAGCCAATAACTTACATAGATGAGCATCACAGCTGCAAAAACACCAGTCCATCCGGAAATTAAGAAGTTGTTATTTCCAAATGTTCCTGAACTAAACAATAGCTTAACTAAAATGGCTACGATAAAGCTTACAGCTAGCCCTATACCTACACCACCAAAAATCCATCCTTTCTTATCCTCATTTCCAGATTTTTTTAAAAATCCAAGAAGCGCCACAACCACTAGCAGTGCTTCTAAGCCTTCACGTAGAATTATTGTCATAACATCTACAATACTGTAAGTATTGTCACCTGCAACTTGAGACATATAACCAATCATTCTCTCTATAACCTTCAAAGCTTTCTCTGGTTGTTTTGGCTCCACTGACAAGTAAGCTTTTGAAGCAACCATATCTTTTTCAGCATCATTATATATTTTTTGAGATTGTGTTAAAATAACGCCTTCCACCTCTATCCACTTAGAACTAAAATCTTTCATGGATTTTAAGGCAGCATTATTATCTCCCTTTTTAATTTGATTCTTTGCATTCTCTAAAATTATAACTAAATCTTTAACTTGAACATTATTGTTACTTTTCTCGGTAGTTGAAACATTATATTTACCCTGAATAAAACTTTTGTTAGATTGCATTAGTTCTTTTAGTGCATCCAGTAATTTATCCTTTTGAACTGGTTCTTGAGAAAAAAGAAACTGTACCATACCCATTTTTTCTTCAATGTCACTATATGCTTGCTTTGATTGTGTTTTAATTGTATCTTCATAATTTACCCAAGCCTTAGTATATGTAGCGTAAGTTTCTTTTGCGGCATCTACCTCTCCAGATTTAACAAGGTTAAATGCTTTACTTAATACCGTATTTGCATCTGTTAAAGCAGTATTTGCATCTGAAGCCAGTACTGGCGTTGTTAGTATCAACATAGAAAGTACTGAAAACAATAACAAGTAAGTGATTTTTTTTAACATAATATGTAAGCTCCTTACAATTTTATTTATAGCATTTCATTATTATCCGTATAATTGCGTACTCCTTTTATATTATAGTTATATATACATGATAATAATTTTTAATAGCTATTGATATTCATTTTCATTGCCGTATTTATATTACGATACCCAACTAAAGTTGTCAAGTATTTACTAGAACAATAATATCCTAAATTTCTTTAGAAGCTTAATAATTATTCCATTTACCAAGATCTCATATTGCCCTATGGTAGATACCCTTTTGTGGGCCTGTGATTGTGCTACCAACCACTCCAATGGTTTTGATTACCACATTGTGACGAATGCTATGCTCACAATAAAAAATATACCAAAGCAAAAGCTTTGGTATATTTTTTTATTTATTTTCTATCGTATTATAAAAAGAGTACACCCATCTTCTATAAGTGGGTGGTGAATTTTCATTTGGCGTTAGCCAACCTTGTAGTAACCTCTTTTATTATTTTTTATAAATAAAGTAAATTGTTATATTTTTCTGGATATAGTAAATAATATTATTATGAATATTCAAGAGCGGAGGATTCATAATGACTAAAAAAATTACTAAATCAGCCTTATTTGGTGTTCAAAAACAACAACTTAAGCATTTAAATTCTAGCAATTATGAAGCTCTTAGAGGATTATGTTTTTTATCTAAAAACATGTATAACGTAGCTTTATATAATATTAGACAATATTATTTTACTGAAAAGAAGTTTCTTGGATACAACAGCAATTATCACCTATGTAAATATAATGAGAATTACACAATGCTTAATAGTAATTCAGCACAGCAAATGCTGAAAGTTGCTGATAGAAACTTCAAGTCATTTTTTGCTTTAATAAAAATGGCTAAAAAAGGAGAATATCAATATAGTGATATTAAATTACCTGGGTACTTACCTAAAGATGGATTTTTTAATCTTATCTTTAATGAATTTAATTCTTCTAAAGATAAATTTTCAGTACCAATGTCAACTACTTTCAAAAGGCTTTATGGTAAGGTTGAGATTAACATACCTTCAAATTTAAAAGGTAAGGCAATTAAAGAAGTTAGGATATTACCTAAAAATGATGCAAGGTTCTTTGAAATTCAATGGGTATATGAAATTGATGAGTTCAAAGGAAATTTAAATAAAAACAACACACTTGCTATTGATTTAGGAATAGATAATTTATGTGCTTGTACTATTAATGATGGTAAAGCATTTATAATTGACGGAAAAAAACTTAAATCCATTAATCAATGGGCTAATAAGGAAAATAGTAGACTCCAATCAATTAAAGATAAGCAAAAGATTAAAACGACCACTAAAGCTCAGAAGAAACTATGGAATAAAAGGAGTAATAGAGTTAATGATTATCTCAATAAGACCGTTAGGGTAATTATTGATTATTGTTTAAATAACGATATAGGTAGTATTGTAGTTGGTTATAACCCAACTATTCAAAGAAAAGTAAATTTGGGTAAAGTCAATAATCAAAACTTTGTTAATATTCCAATTGGTAATATAAGAGAAAGGCTGACTTATCAGAGCCAAAGATATAATATTAATTTAATAGAACAAGAAGAAAGCTATACTTCAAAAGCTGATTTTTTAGCAAATGATAGTATGCCTATTTATAGTGCTTTGAATAAGAAAAGATACTTATTTAGTGGTAAAAGAATATCAAGAGGACAATACAAATCATCTAAAGACTTGATATTAAATGCTGATATAAATGGCTCACTTAATATAATGAGAAAATCTAACATAAAACAAATTAACTTAAATCATAAAGAGTATTTAAACCCCATAAGGACAAGAATAGCTTAAATGTAGGCTGGGAATAGAAATATTTACAGTATAGGGCGTACTTGGACACGCCAAAAAGAATAAGGCTGCCTAATTTATTAGGTCCAAAGTTAAAGCAAACTTCTTTATAAAAAAGAATCCCCTTCCTCTACAGGTGGGGGAGGGTTCAAATATACTGTGTCCTTCAACAACAAATAAATCTGAACCAACTGTTAATATTAAGAAGAGTAATTTATATAAACATTTAATTTTTTCTATTATCTAAATCTACTTCTTTAGTTAATGCTATATCACATACTTGACCAAAATAAGCAAATTTTACTCCAAATAAATAAATAAATAAGTACTCCTAGCACTGCAAAATATAGAACTAAATATAATGGATTTAATATATAAGCAGGTACAGCACCATGCAATGTTATTGTTCCAAAGAACATAAATACGATTCCTGCTATCCATTTAATATAGGCCTCTGGTATATGTTTGCACATCCATGCTCCACCTAAAATTCCAATGCTATCTGCAACGAGCATTCCTACCGTAGTCCCCATCAAAATAAATAGAGGCCTATGATTTTCAGCTGCAATGGTTATAGTCATAAGTTGAGTCTTATCTCCCATTTCTGCTAAAAAGAATGCAATGGCCACTGTAACAATAGGCCCAAACCTTACTTTTTTATTGCCTTCTCCATTTAATTTGTCTCCACGAATAGTCCATAGTCCAAAAATCAAAAATGACACTGCTGCTACAATTTTTACAACATTCATTGGTATTACAGAACTTAAATAGCTTCCAGCAGCAACTGCTAATGAATGATTTAAAATTGTAGCTACTAAAACCCCGATAAGAACTTGTTTTGCTTTGTACTTGCTTGCCATAGCCATAGCAAGCAGCTGGGTTTTGTCCCCCATTTCCGCAACTACTACAAGTAATAAAGATTTAATAAATACTGTCATTATTCATCCTCCCAATTAAATAAATAATTTGAATAAAAACTAAAACTATCCTCCTTCCAACTTTTATTTTAGTTTTTATAAAAATATAGACTTTTAACACAATAAGAATACCCCATGCTAAATCCTTTTTTGATGCAAGTATAAGTAGTAAAAAAAAAGACCTCTAACACAATGAAAACATTGTGCTAAAAGTCTCACTTAACTAAAATTAGTTACGATAAAGCCAGACCAAAGGTCAGTATGTTGACTTTATCACCTTTTTCAAGGCAGCTACTCCCTCTTAACTTTGATTATTTATAACATCTTAATTTTACTATAAATTCAAATTAATGTCAATGAAAATCAACTTCAATATGTTGATTTAAAATAATCTCTACTATAATTCATATACCTTGTAACTCAGGCAAACTTATTTACTTGTCCGTTAAACCTTAAGACATGGGCCATGGCCCACAGCTACAAACTTTGGCTTTAATTTAGCTAAAGTCTGCTGAAGTTTTGCTTTTCGCTCTAAATCTGATACCTGATGCATACTAATACTATCTACTTCTGTCTGCCAATTGCCTTGTATCACCGAACCATTAGCTTTCCCCAGACGGAACACTAAATCACTGCTGAAGAATATTCCACGCTTATTTTCCATAAGTAGCAGTCCTTCCCACAGATGCATTTCCGAAGGGTAGTTGATGAATTCAAGTTCACAATCACCGAAATTTAGTTTCTCACCGGGCTTTTTAACTACTGTATCATTTGTAATTCCAAATCCACTGAGTTGCCTTGCTGTAACCTCAGAACAAATTGGTCTTGCCTCTGGAAAATGCTTTAAAATTAGTGATAGTCCTCCACATTCATCGGACTCAAAATGTGAAATAAAAATATATTTCAATTGTCTGTCTCCAAGAACAGCTTTAAGCTGTGGTACCAAGGCTTCTGCCTGTTGTATACTGCCTGTATGAACTAACATGGGCTCATCAGTTAATAATAAATACTGATGAAATGAAAGGTCAATAGGCGCAATATAACTGCTGAACTGATATAAATCCTCATAAATAGCCGACATATTATTGCCTCCTCTTATAAATTAGAATATGTTTTGAAAAAGTATATTAATAATAAATATACTTTGATTAAATACGAATATTATTCTTCCACAACGGGAATTAAGAAAGAAGTGACATACAAATTACTGTCTGAACGCAGGGCATGCATTACTCCAGCTGGGACAATAAAGGCTTTTCCAAAAGTCAATTCTACTTCACTATTTTCAAGTACTCCGAAGCCTTCACCTTTAATGCAGTAGAAAATTTCATCATGCTTTGGGTGCTTATGTAAGGTGACCTTTTTACCTGACGGAATGTGATATACATTATTTACAATAGAACTCTTAATATTTTCTAAATCCATGTTCATTTCTCCTTTAAATAAAATTTAATATATTTAAACTTAATATTGTTTGTTATAATTGTTTATATTTTCAACTATTTTACTTACTAGTTCTTTCAATAAAGCTCTTCTTTCTTCAGAAATTCCACTAAATGCAATATTCATTATTTCTTGTTCAGTTGGCATTATATTTTTATTCAGCCTCTTGCCCTTATCTGTTAGGTAAGTGAGAGATGCTCTTCCATCCTCTTTACTTTGTTTTCGTGATATTAAATCTTTTCGTTCTAACTGCCCTAATATTCTGGTTACATTTGTCTGATCTTTAGCCATTCGTATTGATAAGTCTTTTTGAGTTATACCTTCTTGTTCTCCCAATCTTCTAATGATTCCAGCTTGCTCTGGTGTAATATCATATGGTTTGAAAAAGCTTACAGTAAACTGACTAAACTTTCTATTAACGTTATTTAGAATAAAACCAATATACTTATCAAGCTCCAATTCCATTCCTCCAATTAATTACTTGCTATAGCAATTATATCTAACAGAAATTTTTAAGTCAAGCTTTTGGGGATTTGCGACATAAAAAATACCGTAAAATTTAAGAATAATACGGTATAAAGAACTTAATTTTTCCTCATAGGACTGCATGTTGTAAAAACTTTTTCTTGCCTCTTAAATCCTCATGCTCCATTCTCATAATTCTAGTTGGCCCAGTAATTTTTCTGTCTTCCATTTCAGTAAATAACACTTTTTCTTCTCTTTGATGGTGATTTTCTGCATCTAATATATTAAATATAACAGTCTTTAATGACTCTATTTCTTCTAAACTGTTATCATAGCTTTCAATATTTTGAATTTTAGTATTAATCTCTTCAAGTTGTGTCAAAAATTCATTGACATTCACATGCATTATTTTAAGTTACATATATATATAGATGAAATTTAGATGTAATAATTCATAGTATTATACAATTACATTCTTATTTAATTATATAGAATATTAATGTGAATTTCAAATATTTAACATATAATTATAAATTGTTTCTCAAATTCTAAATGAGACAATGCAGTATTTATGATAAATAAAGTTAAATAATACTGCGTTTGCGTTTCAATGGTATATGTAAGAGTCTTGATATTTTAGTATAAGTATATTAAGTTAAAGGCATTATAATATAGAATAATTAGTAAAGGAGATGTTTTTTATGAGTCAAAATAAAACCATAGCTGAAAAAAATCAAAATATTATACCTAATAGTGAAAATAGTCTGAGTCAAAATATGACTATAAAAGAAAAAGATCAAAGCCTTATTGCTAATAGTTTAGATAGTAAAAATGCTAAAAATGGATATAATGCTAATGGAAATGCTGGCGTACAGGCTGCAACGCAAGGAACTAGAAACAAAAACTAGATAAATCAAATTACTTAAAAATCTTAAAATGTGAAACACAGTAGATTTATACTTTCTCTACTGTGTTTTTTAGAATTAGATTTAATAAATATATTCAGGTAAAAAAATAATGAGTTTACCATTAAACTCATTATTTGTAAATATTCATTTTTTATTATATCCATTATTTATATAGCCCATCATCATCATTATTACAGCTATAAATATAGATAGTATTGCTGTAGTAAAAAATCTATCCGGTATTATATAACACAATCCACTCAACAAAAAAGTTGTGACTACAGAAATTTTTTTGAGCTTCTTTCTTCGCTTCTTACTTTTTATTCTCTTATTGATGTTATCTACGGGAGAAAAAATATACACAAGTAAAACAGAACTAGTCAATACTAATATTGAGGTAACGATATTTATCGATACATATTTACCAATAATGATTATTACCCAGAAAGTTATAAAACTAATAAAAAAACATCCCCAATAAGTTTTTGCATGGAATCCACCTGAAAATAATCTTATTGGACATAAAAATACAAAAGCAACTATGTAGTATTGTTGAAGTGAAAATAAATAGAATATAATATAATATGGAATAATCTTCGTAACTTCATCAAAAGAACAGAGTAATCCATATTCCATTTTTTTTAGTTCTAAGTCTGTAAATTGAGAATTAGTTTCAGAAATTTTTTTTACTATACAACCGATTAATTTATTCATTCGTCTATCCTTTTACATTATAAATTTAACTAAGAATTTAGTTTTCTGTGAAGCACGTTCTACAGATATGCTCCCATTATTACGCTCAACTAATTGTTTAGTAATATATAGACCATATCCATGCTCACCTTTTTGCTTAGTTTTTGTAGAAAAGCCTTTTTCGAAAATTTTGTTTTTTATTTCTTCAGGAATGCCCTCTCCATTATCTGCTATTTCAATGCAAAACTTGCTATCTTCTAAAAAAGTAGTAATAGATATTTCTTTATTTTCAGTATGTGATTTTAATTTGAATGCCTCAAATGCATTATCTACAATATTACTAATGATACTTATTAATTCGTCTTCTCTTATTTTTAACAAGCTAAAGGACTCATCAATTATTACCTTAAAATTTATTGCATTTTTAGTTGCATAATTATTTTTTATTGATAATAAACCATCTATATAATCATTTCCTGTATCTAAATATCTAAATGATGAATGAATTATGTCTGAAAGTTTTAATACATATTCATTTATTCGCTCAACGGTGTTAGGCTTGTTCAAGCAACACAATGCTTGTATAACATTTATATGGTTAGCATAATCATGTTTTTCTTGTCTAATTATATTAATTATTTCTTCCATATTTGAAATTTGATGCTCTTGAACTTTATATTTGTTATTTATATTTATCATTTTTTCTCTTTCTTTTAAGTATAGAAATGCTATTATTGAAAAAACAAAAAATATACTATAGACTAGCATATTATACATTTTGTTATTCTTAATATCTAAAACACTAAAGATTAAGATATATATAAATAGATTAAAAATTCCGATTTGTATTAAAAACTCTGAAAAAAGAGATTCTTCTTTATTAAGTAATTTATCTTTATAGTATATATTAAATTTAAAAAGTATTATGACAATACATACCTGTAGTAATTTGCATCCAATTAAAAAAATAAGTAAGTATTTAGAATTAGTCAAAATTTGATTTAATTCCACATTAAGAATAACCATTTCAATGAATTGAACTAAAGTTTCTGTAATAAATATTATTGAAAAAAACATAGAAAATATAATAGTCGAAAAATAAAGACTTATTTTTGTAATAAATGTTAATAGTAAAATAGAAACTACTATCATAATTAGTATACGATACACATCATTAACATAAAGTGTACTCAAATAAATTGCAAAAACATATATTATGCAAAATAACCCTGATTTTATTTTATATTCAATTATATACTTCTTTTTGTTAGTTAAAGAGCTAAAAACTCCTAATAATATTAACGCTTCTAATATATCAAGTATTATTTCTTTAGTCATATTCATATCTTCTCCTCAATAAAGTATTGACTCTTTTGTAATATTAGTGTCAATAAAATTCATGCGTTCTTTCCCAAAAGAGTCAACATTTTTACTTTAAAAATTCATCCGGACAATTAGGCTGATGTGAATGAAGTAGTGATGTTGGCACAATAGCCAATGTTCCAACAAATAATGCTATACATCCTATTATATTCATGGTTTTGCCAATTAATTTTTTCAATGTAACCCCTCCTTTCCCTAGAATTCACTAGTTTAAACTTGTTTTTTATTCACTATGTATTCTACAATAACAACTCATTTTCCTTTAAGTATCGTGTTACAAAAACCGACCTAAAACAAAAAAAATAAAGATTTTTCCCTGAGATTTGAGTTATTGTGTTGCCACTTGTAATTGTTTGTATACTCCATCACTTGCAAAGCATTTTGCCTGCACCTTGAATCAAAATTATTGCTGGATCTGTTTCTGCAGCAAGAACAGTATTTACATTTGCAAGATCAAAGTCTATATTTAATGCAACTTAAATCTTTGTACTGAGAATATTTTATTTATAGGAATAGTTGAAAGTGATTTTATCAATGATATAATAATACAATAAAATATTTCGGGCAATTGGAGAAAGTTTTCATAAAAAAAATTATATAGAATATAGGGTAGGTAAGATAATGAAAAATTATAAATTTAATTTAATTTTAGGGATAGCTTCTGCAGTTATCTTTGTATTGTTGATTATATTCACAAAGGGTTGGATGGATTTAATTCATCAGATGAAACATTTGCAAATTCAATGGATAATTGCTGCGGCCTTTTGTATGCTATTATATTGGATTTTTGAAGCTAAAATTTTGCAATGTATTTTATTTTTAACTGAAAAAGATTACAAATTTAAAAGAGCATTTAAAGTTACTATGATAGGCCAATATTTTAATTCAATTACTCCCTTTGCATCTGGTGGTCAGATAATGCAGTTTTATGCACTTACAAAACAAGGATTAGGAGCTGGTAGTTCTGGTTCAGCGTTGATGATTAAATTTATTATCTATCAAACAATATTAACTGTATATTCTTTAATTCTTATATTTTGGAAAGCATTTCTTTTCAGAAGTAACACCAACCATTTTTATTATTTAATAGGCGTAGGATTTGCAGTTCATGCTGGTGTAATTGTCTCCCTAATTGTATTTTCGACTTATCGCAAATTAACACACAAATTAATATTAGGGCTATCTAAAATATTAAAAAAGCTTAGATTGGTGAAGAATATATCAACCTTAGAAATGCGCATTAACGACAATTTAGACCAATTTCATAATAATATGGTGATAATAAAACATAAGAAAGTATTGGTTTTTAAAGCTTCTATTTATACAATACTTCAACTAACAATGTATTTTATTATTCCTTATTTTATCTATCTTAGTTTTGGAATGAAGGGTGCGCACATAGGCAGTATGATAGCCGGAACTGCATTTGTAATGATGCTAACTGCGATTGTTCCTTCACCTGGAGCCATGGGTGGCGCAGAGGGTGCTTTCTATATATTCTTTAGTTTATTTTTTGCCTCCAACAATATAATGGCCGCTATATTGTTATGGAGGTTAATTACATTTTACTCCTGCATAATTTTTGGTTTTTATGCTATTAAGAAGAATTAAACAAAGCTAATTAACACATACTAGCTAAGAAGATCTTTATTCAGGACTTAAAGTTGTAATATTACAACAATTTTAATGACATCTAAAACGTATCTACAGTAAGTATATAAAAGCATGAGGAGTAATATGTAACGTTTTTGTGAATAAGTTCACGAATTTAGTTGTATTTTGTCATAATTGGGCTAATTTCAAATTGAAGTTCTTGAATTAATACTATATAATATAAAAATATTGTAATGATAAATTCTATTATCGAGGTGTGTTTATGTTTTCAAAATTAAGAGAACTACTAATAGGTAAGACACTAAAAACAGAAGAATTAGAGGGAGAAAAATTAAATGTTTTTTGGGGACTACCTATTTTATCTAGTGATGCAGTTTCTTCCGTTGCATATGCAGGAGAAGAAATTTTAATTGTGTTAATTGGCGTTATAGGTGTTGTAGCATATAGATATATGTTTTATGCGGCGCTGTGTATTGTAATACTATTATTTATACTTGTTTTTTCCTACAGACAGACTATTGATAGCTACCCATGTGGTGGAGGCGCATATATAGTTGCAAAGGATAATCTTGGCACTATATATGGGCTTACTGCCGGAGCATCGCTTTCTGTAGATTATGTACTGACAGTTGCTGTAAGTATAAGTGCTGGAACTGCAGCATTAACTTCAGCTCTGCCCTCCTTGCTCCCTCATAAAGTAGCTATAGCTCTTGCAATGTTATTAATAATAACAATAGGTAACTTAAGAGGAGTGAAGGAGTCATCTAAACTTTTTGGAGTTCCAACATACTTATTTATTCTTTCTTGCATAGTACTTATTGTCACTGGCATTGTAAAGCACTTTATTTTTGGAATTACACCAGCACCGCTTTATCCAATACCAAAACAAATAGGTGACCTTACATTGTTCCTGTTTCTTAGAGCATTTGCTTCAGGATGTACTGCATTATCAGGGATTGAAGCGGTAAGTAATGGTATACCTAACTTTAAAGCACCATCATCAAAAAATGCAAAAGCTGTTTTGGCTTTACTAGCTTTTTTAATTCTATTTATTTTTGGTGGGTTATCTTTTCTAGCAACAATTTATCATCCAGTACCTCATCCAGATGTGACAGTATTTGCTCAAATTGCACAGCAAGTTTTCGGAAAAAACATTATGTTTTACACTATGCAAATTACCACTGCATTAATTTTAGTAATGGCTGCAAATACAGCCTATGCAGGTCTACCATTGTTACTTTCTTTAATGGCACAGGATGGATATGCTCCAAGGCAATTTTCTCAAAGAGGAAAGAGGCTAAGCTTTTCAAATGGGATTATACTACTCGGGTCAGCTGCTGCTATTTTAATTATTGTGTTTAAAGGTGATACTCATTTACTACTACCTTTATACGCAGTAGGAGTATTTTTATCTTTTACACTTTCACAGGTTGGAATGTTCTTAAAGTGGATAAGAATTAAAACACCTGGCTATAGACATAAGGCATTTATAAATGGATTAGGTGCTCTAATAACTTTCATTACGGTAATACTCATAGGCATGACAAAGTTTTTCCATGGTGCTTGGATAGTTTGTATTGTAATACCTTTACTTGTTTATCTTATGGTCAAGGTTAAACGACATTATACTAGTGTAGCAGAGCAACTTAAATTATCCTTAGAACAAAGACCTAATGAAGGAGTTACAACGAATAACAAGCAACATGTAATAATTCTTGTAGGGTCCTTAAATAAATCAACTTTAAAGGCATTAAACTGTGCTAAATGCTTATCACAAAATGTAGTTGCCTTTCATGTATCAACTGATACTGAAGCTACAGAAAAATTAGAACGAAAATGGGAAGAGTATAATCCCGGAATTTCATTAATAATAAAACATTCTTCCTATAGAGACATAATGAAACCATTAATGAATTTTATAGAATCTGAAGAACGTGCTTCAAAACATGGAGAAACTGTTACAGTAGTAATAACACAATTTATTACTACTAAGTGGTGGCATAATATACTTCATAACCAAACAGCACTCTTTATAAAGAGTATGCTATATAAAAATAGAAATGTAGCAGTGCTTACTGTCCCATATATAATAGAAGAGTAGAAACAGATTCGATTCTCGCCTCTGACACTTTTGTATTTGCAAAGCTAAAAACACCTAGGAATATTATCCTAGGTGTTTTTCTTCTTGTATTTGCCCCATCAAAATTTTATATCACCATTTTACCGCTCCATTTGCCACACCTATCTCCAAAGCAACCTACAGTTTTTTCTCCATCTTTTATTGCTATTACTTCGCAATTATTACCACAACCATTACACTCAATACTTCTAGGCACAAAATCATTAGCTGCTACTTCAAAGCCTTTAAAATTTGTTTTTCCCGTCCTCATAAGTTCTTCCTTTCCAAGCATTGCCGCTCCAATAGCACCCATTACATCATAGTGCTCTGGAACATAAATTTCAGTTCCTAGTGCTTTTTCAAAAGCTACTTTAATGCCTATGTTAGCTGCAACTCCACCTTGAAAAAATATTTTAGAGCGAATATCTTTTCCTTTCCCTACATTACTAAGATAATTCCGTACCATGGCTTCACAAAGGCCTCCTATTATGTCTTCCTCATTATACCCAAGCTGCTGCTTATGTATCATGTCAGATTCCGCAAATACAGCACATCTACCGGCTATTCTTACAGGCGCTTTTGACTTTAATGCATACTCTCCAAAATTTTCAATAGGTATCTCCAGCCGCTCTGCCTGCCTATCAAGAAAAGATCCTGTACCTGCTGCGCATACCGTATTCATTGCAAAATCTGTAACTATGCCATTCTTTAATAGGATTATTTTAGAATCTTGGCCTCCAATTTCTAATATGGTACACACATCTTTGTCAATTTCTAATGCTGCCACAGCATGAGCAGTAATTTCATTTTTTATTATGTCAGCGCCTATTAAAAAGGCAGCCATCTGTCTTCCACTACCTGTAGTCCCTACTGAACTTATTTGCTCACTATCATATTGCTCACTTAAAATTTTAAGTCCAAATTGGATTGCCTTTATTGGTTTACCTTTTGTTCTTAAATATAATTTTTCAATAACCTTTAAAGTATTGTCTAATAGTACAATATTTGTACTTACAGATCCTACATCAACTCCCATATAGTACATTGTTTTTCTTCCTTTCTAGCATATCTATAAATGCTTCTATTCTAGTAATATATCCTGCCTCTCCAGTCATTTCATCTACTACCAAAGTCATTATAGGAAAATCCTTGTCATTTGAAATTGCAGGCAAAATAGCTTTTGATACAATTTCTGGCATACATCCCATAGGGAAAATTTGAATTGCCCCATCAAAATTCTCTTTTTCTGCAAGTAGAACTTCCCCTATACATTCTCTAGCGTGCCCACCAATATAATACGGAAGATATTCTCTAGAGGCCATTCTTATGTCAATTGAGTTAATCTTAAGTGGGCTAAGTACTGCATCTTTAACCCACCAACTTGGAGTAAGCATTCTTTTAGTTGATACACCATAATCCATAAGTTTATCTTCTATATAAAGATTAGAAAATGGTTCGATTACAGTATAAATTTCACCAATAATTGCAATCTTCACTGGTGACTTATGTTCATTAATAGGAATAGCTCTAATTTTTTTCATATATCCTTTTAGGATATTTACCATGTCAGATGGTGTAATTGCTTTTGCAGCATTAATTTTACATTCTTTTAAAAGTCTCTTGAATTCTCCTTTGTTTACTTCATATCCCGTTAAATAATTTGCTGCAGTTTCGATTTTTTCTATTATCTCAATTACATCATAGGCTGTCTTTAGAGCTCTAATTTTTTGGACCTTACCTTTTGTGCTATTATTTGAAATCTTCGATAGACGATTTAACAATTCCTTTTTTCCTATGTCAAAAGGGCTATCAACTACAATAAAAGTTAGATTGTGCCCTATTTTCTTTAGAGCATTAATCTGTAATTCACAGTACTCACCAAATCTACAAGGCCCACAGCTACCAGGAAGAATTATGGTATCTGCTCCCATCTCAATGCTCTGCAAATAATTACCCATCATAATTTTATAAGGTAAGCACATTTCTTCTGGAGAGAATTTTGAACCTAGCTCTAACGCCTCATTGCTACTAAAAGGTGGAATTATGCATTCTATTCCCAGTCCATCAAATAGTGCTTTAGCTGCAAGATGTGTGTTGCCTAAATGTGGAAATGTTATTTTCATTATTCTTTTTCCTTTCAATCATATCGATAAAAGCCTCAATTCTTGTATCCAGACCGCCTTCACCAGTATGTTCATCAACTTTTAATATAAGTAGTGGAAAATCTCCAATTTTTTCTTTAATAAGCTCAAGTACCACAGAGTCAATTCCACAGGCAAATGAGGATATATATATTGCTCCGGAAGTCTCATTATCTTTTGCTATAGCAGTTGTAAATCCATAAGAATTTGTAGCAAAGGTCCAAAATGGTTTTTTAAAAAGAGCTTTTACTTCTAACTTAATTCGCTTCTCCTCTACATATTCTTCTGTTATTACCCCCACGCCCATTTCATTTAATTTTTTTACTATATTCATATTAATAAAAGTATCGTAAATATTATATGGATGACCTACTAGTGCAATAGTTATTTTAAATCCTTCATCTTTAATACCAAATTTAAAATTTCTCTGCTCTTCTAATGCACTGTTAAATGCACCTCTTATTTTACTAGTATCCTTCGTAATCATCCTCCCAAGTCTTTTGCACCAAGTATATAATTCCTTGTCACTGGTGGCATATATAGGTTCTGTCATAAGCTTTGGCATATTTGGAATGCTATATATTATCATTTCCGGAAGCCCACAAAACTTGGGACATATAAATTCCCGCGGGCGCACCCTCATAATTCTAGGTATTATTAATAAATCACATTTGTCCTTTATATCCATTATATGTCCATGAAATATCTTTATAGGCAAACAAGCCTCGTCAACACAGCATTTAACTCCTGCATTTAAAATATCCTTATTTGTATCCGCAGATGTAATTACTTCTGCACCGAGTTCAATTAAAAATCTTTCTATAAAAAGGTGGTATTTATAATATAGTAAGCCTTTTGGGACACCAACTTTCATAATTTCCTCCTTGTATTCTACTTTTTAGCACTTCTCTATTCTGAACTATTAATGTAAAAAATATTCCTAAAATATAAAAAACCTGGAACTTAACCTCCAGGTTTTTTACATTAATAATCCATTCCAAGTAATTCACCCTACTGTTTAACTTTAACTTTTAAGATAATCTTTTATTTAAAAATAAAAATATGCTAATATCCACATATTGTGTAATAAAAGATAATTTTGCAACATATTTTATTTACAAGGCAGTAGAAGGAAGTGATTATTTGAGCGTTAGTATAAAGAAATATATTTCAATTATAATATGTATTTTTTTCTCTTTAACCCTCTATGGATGTAAATATAAATTTAATAAAAATATTTTTATAAAAAATAAACCAAACACTTATTATTACACTAATTTATTAATGAAGGATTTATCTCTAGAAAAGCCAACAGAGCTTTATGCTCTTTATATGAATTTTTATAAGAAGAAGGACTTTTCTGTGGGGGATTTATCTACATTCACTGATTTTTTCAAATCATTAAATACTGATAGCTTCATACAAAAGCCAGCTAACCTGACAAATAAACCAATATATAAAATATTTTTAACCTTTAGTAAAAATAAATATATTATAAATGTATATAATGAAAATTTAATTTCCATTTATCCCTGGGATGGTGGCTATAGCATGGATTACATTGACACAACTAAAATGTACAAAGCTTATAATCTTTATGGACTCTGCAAATACCTTATACCTAAATAAGGTATTTGTTTTTTTTCTAGGATAATTGCATTATCCTCTATAAATAATCACATTATAAGTATATAATTTTGAATATAGATAATGCACATACAAATAAACAAAAATCCCATAACAATTGATAATTGTTATGTACAGAATATAACTACGAGGAGGTCATGCATGCAAGCTATAGATTTTAAAGAGATTAATCAAAAAATATCCAGAAAATTATTAAGCCCAAAATATTTGAAAACCCATGGTATCCCAAAAACTCTTGTAGAAAATTTTTTATCCAGCTCATGCTACATAGAAAACTTAAAAATTATGATAGAATGCGCGGATTTTACATGTACACGTACTCTTTTAATCTGTGAACAGGTTATGAGTGAGCTGTGCAATGATATATTACCTAAAGACATGCTGAGGTACTTATATAATTTTGCATTAAACAAGTCCTTTCCAGAGGCCGTAACCATGGTGCTGGGTAATAATCTAGAAACCGCCTCTGAACTATACCTAGCAGTTCTTAGAATTGTATGTAATGTACAAAAAAATTGTAGTGATAACACTTGGCAAAGTAACTACGCCATGAATTTTTTGCTGGAGGAAGAAATAGAGAATTTAGAAAATGACGATGAATATGTAAAATTTATTAAAGCTTTCAGGAAAGATTACGTCTATGAAATGATGAAACTAAATGGCGAGGTTTTTAAATATAATACTCTTGATCATATTTGTGGAGTACACTATCTTTCATTGCATCTCGCAAGGCAACTTAAGGACAAGAATGTTAAAATAGATTTAGGGAGAGTATCAGGAGCTGCTGCTGGGCATGATGTTGGAAAATATGGTTGCTTCGGTGATGATCTTAAAAGAGTTCCTCATTTACATTACTATTATACAGATCAATGGTTTAAAAAACATTGTATAAATTATATTAGAAATATTGCAATAAATCATTCTACTTGGGATTTAGAGCTTGAAAATCTTTCACTGGAATCGCTAATATTAATATATTCTGACTTTAGAGTTAAAAATCTTGAAACAAGCGAAGGTCCCACCATGAACATATTTTCCTTAGATAAATCCTTCAAGGTTATACTTGATAAATTAGAAAATGTGGATGAAAAAAAAGAAAAAAGATATAGAAGGGTATATGCTAAACTAAAAGATTTTGAAGATTATTTAGTCAGTATTGGCATCAACACGTCTCTAGAGAAAACGAAAAATCCGGAGATTCAGAAAACTCCAATCTATTCTTTGATGCAAGGACCTGATATAGTTCAAAACCTTAAATATCTTTCTATAAACCATAATATTAACTTAATGCATACCCTGCGTGATGAATTTTCTTTAGATGAAATATTAGAACAGGCTAGAAGTGAAAAAGACTGGAAAAATTTAAGACAATATATAATGGTATTTGAAGAATACTCTACCTATTTAACTCAAAAACAAAAGCTACAGACTATGAAGTTTCTCTATGATAATCTGACCCATCCTGAGGACGATATCAGACGTCTTTGTGCTCAGCTTATTGGATTACTTATAGCTATTTTTGATGAGGATTATAATAAGGAAATTCCCAAAAATGTAGATATAGAAAGCCCCAATATATCAAGTTCAGATTTATTTGTGGAATACTTAAACCTGCTACTTTATCCAAGTCACAAAATGATTATAGGTCATAGAACTTGGATGGGTTATAGCACTAAAATTATGGTTAACGCACTATTTAAAAATTGCAGAAAAAGCATGCTTATCTCCTACAGAAATATTATTCTTAAGTATTATGATGTATCACGTCCTAGTAATACAGAAACTCAATTGTTTTTATTAGAGACCGCAAAATATATTCCCATGGAACCATATGATGACAACTTGTCCACATTGTTTAAATATGTGATTTTAATGACAAACAAAAGAAGCAGTATTTTAAGACTTTCTGCCTTAGAAGTTATAAACTGCTTAATAATTAAGCTCCCAAAATTTAACTATTTAAAAGAAAATTTAATAGGTCAGTTTGCCAGTTACTACACTAAAAGTAAAATTCCCGCAGAAAATTTACTTAAACTTAGAATTTTTACTTTACTTAATATAAAAGCCTCTATTCCTATTTTTCAAGACTTCTGCGAGCAAGATTACGCAAAAATACCTGACATATTTTTAAGCAATTTAAAAACAGCAACCGATTGGATAAAAAAGAAAAACCAAATTGATTTATTATTAAATTATACTATAAATAAAGCCCCTTCAACAGGCCTTCACACAGCTATTCATTTTTGTAATTTGCTTAAAGTAAGTGCTGTAGAAAGTGTTCGTAATAGGGCAGGGATCTCCATACTTAAAATTATGCCAACACTTACACTACCTGAACGAAATGAAATTTCAGTAGAACTTCTTCGAGCACTAGAAATAGAAGGGCATAGATTTACTGAGTATATTCCGCCCTATCTAGGTGAAATACTTCTTTGGCTACAACCTGTGGAGTTAAATGAAATTATTGATGATTTGAAAATCAAAATAAAAATATCCAATGAAAATGTAAAACCTCTTTTTCTTAAGACTCTAGGTGTGTGCTTAGCTAATTATCCTAAGTATAAAAATAGATTTATTGAAAAGTCAGAGGATTATAATAATCGCCTATTAAATATACTTGGTATACTTTTAAACGGCCTAGCTGATTACAAAACAAAAGTTAAGCAAGCTGCTATAAGTACTTTTGGGAAAGATGTTTTTGGTTCTAAACTCCTATCTTTAGAGGAAAAAATTATTATATTTAAATTGTCTGCAAAAAAAATTCTTACATTAATTACAGAGGATGACACAGAAAAATTACTTTTCCTTACAAATTCCGCAGCACTGAATCATATATATAGATTTATATCAGATTTTAGCTTTTTTATAGGAGAAATCAATATACCTATTCCCTCAAAAACAGCTTTTTTCCCAGGTACCTTTGACCCATTTTCCCTTAGTCATAAAAATATTGCAAAATCAATTAGAAATATGGGTTTTGAAGTTTATTTATCTGTGGATGAGTTTTCTTGGTCAAAGAAAACCTTGCCAAATTTACTTCGTAAAAATTTGCTAAGTATGTCCATTGCAGATGAATTAAATATTTTTATTTATCCAGAAAACTTTCCAACAAATATTTCTAATCCAGAGGATTTGAAAGAGTTAAAGAAAAACTTTAGTGAATCTCAGGTTTATTTTGTTGCTGGTAGTGATGTTATATTAAATGCTACCTGCTATAAAAAACCTATAACTGAATTCTCTATACACAATTTTCCACATATAATTTTTGAGCGTGGAAAAAGCAAACAATTAGATGAGGCTACGAAAAAAATCCTTGGAGAAATTAAATTGATAAATCTCCCTTCTAGTTATGCTAGCATTAGCTCTAGTCAAATAAGGAATTATATTGACGATAATCGTGATATTTCAAGTTTAATCGATCCACTAGTTCAGCAGTATATTTATGAAAATGGTTTTTATCAAAGAGAGCCACAAGATAAGCTTTCACTGGCATACCCTCATATAGATATTGAATTTGCTGAAGAGTTTACTGAAGCTTTCATAAAAAAACTTTCTAATTCCTGTGATGACAAAGAACTTGTTTTCCAAATTTTAACTGAACTTTCGAAAAAAATAGCCCCAAAACTTGTAATAATTAAAAATATTCAAACCCATGAAATTCTAGGTTTTGCATCAATGCATTGGATTCGTTCAAATATTTTATACAGTGAATTGTATGATGATAAATTATCAAGATATGTTCGTGAAAATGCCTCTGGTAGAATTATTCTTATTGACCTAATGTATATAAACAATAAGGAAAAGAATAAAGAAAAGAATAAAATATTGGAACAAATACTTATTACAGAATCTTTAGCTTATGCATTATCTAAAGACTATGAATATGCAATTTTTAAGCCAATATTGCAAGAATTATATGCTCCTTCTTTAATAGAACTTCTATATTTGCATGGTTTTAAAAAAGTTGACACTACGGATCCTAGTTTAACGGCACTTGTGATAGATATGAATAACCCTTGCGTATTAAACTTAGATTTAGAAAATATTCTTAAGGAACCCTTTAGAAGCAGTGCAAGAGTAAAGCAAGTTATTTGTAGTACAAGAAAGAGTTTGCAGAAAGCTATTTCTAATTTGTATCCTGGTGAACTGGTATTATCCTTTGATAGTGATGTACTTCATCAGCAAATGATAAAAAAGGTTTGCAGTGAGAATAATGTTCCAATTAAAATGAGTCACACTAAACAAAATGGCGAAGCAATGTGTGTGCCTTATGGAGATATTCTTGATAGGTATATAGTTCCCAATACCGTTACTAAATCACTGCATACAGAAAAGTTTTTTAGGCCTGACATTAAAAAATTTCACATTGGAGAATTTCCTTATTACTTAAACCTTGAGCATCAAATTAAAATGATAAAGTCTTTTAATAGACCTGTAATACTGGTAGATAATATACTTCATAAAGGTTATAGGATGAAAGCTTTAGATCCTCTCTTAAAAAAGGAGGCGGTAAATGTGAAAAAAATCATTGCTGGTATCCTATCAGGACGGGGAAAAGATCTAATGGATATGCAACACCGCGATGTTGATAGTGTTTACTTTATACCCAAGCTTAAAATTTGGTTTAATGAGAATACACTATATCCCTTCATAGGTGGAGATGCGCTTTGGAGAGGCAGTTATCCAAAAAGGAACTTGCTTCCGTCCATTAATTTAATACTTCCCTATACTTATCCTGTTTTTATAAAAAATGCGATGCCTAAAAGCCTTTATGAATTATCAAGAGTGTGTATTGAAAATTCTATAGAGCTTTTAAGAGTTTTAGAAAATGAATATCATATTTTATATACTCGTAATTTAACTTTAGCTTCCTTAGGTGAAGTGTTTACTATTCCACGTTGTCCTGATATTGGACGCGATATGCAATATGATTTAAATATATCTCCCTCCCATTACCTAGAAAATGATTTACAACAATTAGGTAGATTAGATAATTTATTATAAAATATTGTGATAAACATAAGAATAAATAAAAAGAGGTGCTTAAAATGTTTTACTATATATGTCATGAGAAACTATTGATATCAAAGGAAGAATATCCGATTCAAGAGGAAATATCTGAGAGTGAAGCAGAAAAATATATTGGCATGATATATGCTCTTAATAAACTTAGCCCAGAACGTGGTCGCAGGAGTTTTTCTGTTTCCCATGAGAATTTTCTCTTTTTAAAAGAAGAAAATCTGAATTTACTTGTGAAGCCTGTAGCGCAGGCTTTAGGCCTTCCTCAGTGGCTAAAAACCGCTATTGAAAGTAATCGCGTTACATCTTTGAATACTATGTATCCTAATTGGGAACAGGTGTTAACCTATCATCAGCCTATTAAATGGAGAATAAATGTGGTAGGACTAGGTGATGTTGGTGGCACTTTGCTTACAGGTCTAAAACTTTTAGGTGTGGATAAGATTCAAAGTCTAGGTCTTTATGATAGAGATATAAATCGCAATGAACGCTACAAATATGAACTTAGTCAAATCCTTTCAGCAGACATGCATGAGTCTTCTATAAAAATAATCTCCTTAAAAGAGGAGGAAGTATTTGACTGCGATATGTTTGTATTTTGCGTATCCGTTGGAGTTCCTGAGGTTGGAAGTGAGTCTACAGATGTTCGACTAGTACAGTTTGAGGGCAATGCTAAAATTATTGGGCACTATGCCACCCTTGCAAGAGAAAATAACTTCAAGGGGATATTTGCTGTAGTATCAGATCCAGTGGATTTACTTTGCAAAAGTGCATATATTGAAAGCAATAAAGGCAGTGATGGTAATATGGACTTTATGGGCCTTGCTCCAGAACAAATTAGAGGATATGGCTTAGGGGTTATGAACGCTAGAGCCTGCTATTACGCCTCACAGCAAGATGCTACGAAACATTATATGAATGAAGGTAGAGCTTTTGGTCCCCATGGAGATGGCCTCATCATTGCCGATAGTATTATAAACTACAATGAGGTGCTTTCAGATGCACTAACTCATAGCACTAAGACCGCTAACTTAGAAGTTCGTTCTACAGGCTTTAAACCTTATATTGCCCCTGCGCTTTCTTCTGGTGCACTATCGATACTTGCAACCATTAATTCGAATTGGCACTACAGTGCTACATTTATTGGTGGTACTTTTATGGGTTGTAAGAATAGACTTCTACCTTCTGGAATTGAGCTTGAAACCTTAGAACTAAATGAAGTACTCTTGCATAAGCTAAATTCAACTTATAAACTTCTTAGTAAATCTCTATGATTTATTTGGTTTATTTAAGAAGAATATAGAAAGGGGATTTTTATGAAGGATTTATTTGTAATAGTACCAAGTAAAAATATATCTCCGATGCTTTCAGAAATGATATCAAAGGTTACTCGTTATAGCAATTATACTTTAGTGAAAGATTCTAACAATATTCCTGATCTTCAAAACAAGAAAATATTCTTTGCTTCTGAGAGCACAGATATTTGTTGTGATATTGCAATGTTGGAATTTTTCTCAAAACTATATAAAAAAGGTAATAAATGTCTTTCAGGTTCTGCTGCTGCAGTACTAGTTCATAGTAGTACTGAGCACGGTACCAAACGTACAAGTCAAGATATTATATATCTCGCAAACAACTTAGGTTGCTGCTTTATCGGGCACTGCGTAGTAGAAGCTACCTCTTCCCTTAGAAATTTTCTTACCTGGCAAAAAATTTTGAGTTTACCCTTAGAAGAAATTTGCTTGAACATGTGCTCTAGACTTCGAAACAGATTATTAGAATATAATCCAATTACCATAAATAATCCTAAAATATTAGTGCTATACTCAAGTCCACATAAAACTTCTAATACTTTGGATTTATGGCATATGGTAACGAAGAATCTTTCAGGTTATGATATTAAAGAACTACAAATAGAAAACGGAGAAGTTTTAGACTGTAAAGGCTGCTCTTATAAATTATGCACTCATTACGCCACGCAAAATAAATGCTTTTATGGAGGAGTCATGGTTGATGATGTACTTCCCTCCATTGAAAAATCTGATGCAATAATATGGCTATGTCCTAACTATAATGATGCAATAGCTTCCAATTTAACAGCTGTAATAAATCGGCTCACAGTACTATATAGAAAGATAGCATTTTATGATAAGAATATCTTTTCAGTGGTAGTATCCGGTAGTTCTGGAAGTGATTCTATTAGTAAACAATTAATTGGGGCCTTAAATGTAAATAAGGGCTTTACTTTGCCACCATATTTTTCTATAATGGCTATCGCTAATGACCCTGGTGAAATTTTTAAGGTTCCCCAAATTCATGAACTAGCTAAAGATTTTGCTGATAATATTAAAAAAGAAATAAAAGCCTAATATACTTCTATTTCATTTTAGGTATCTAAAAAAATAAACTAGCTACAGCTAGTTATTTTTTAAAGATGCCTTGATTTGAATTATAGTTTTATTCAAAATTGGATGAATAACATATGGTGCTATATCGCACAATGGCGCAAGCACAAACATTCTTTCCTGCATTCTTGGATGTGGCAATATTATTTCTTCTAGTGAACTAATAATATTATCATACAATAATACATCCAAATCTAAGGTTCTAGGACCCCATCTTATAACTCTTTCCCGTTTAAATTCCTTTTCTATAGATAACAGGAAGCGTACAAGCTCTAATGGATTTAAAAGTGTTTTCACCTCAATAGCACAATTTAAGAAGTCCTCTTGTTCTAGATATCCTACTGGTGTGGTTTCATAAAATTTTGATGTTTTTGTTATTTTAGTATGATGCGAATTATTAATAAGCTCTAGTGCTCCCTTAACGTTTTTTTCTTTGTCCCCCATATTTCCACCTATTCCAATATAAGAAGTATGCCAGCTTCTATCTACCTCTACTGCTGCATACTTAAGTGGCTTTCCGATAGGTGCCCAAGGCTTCTTGATTTTAACCACAACTCTTTGAACTAAATCGTATTTTAAAAGTATAAATTCCGCTAATTTTTCTGTAGCTTTCTCGATTAAATCGTAGCTTTCCTTTTTAAACTCTTCCTCAACCTGTTGGCAAAGCTCACCATAATGAACTGTTTTGGTTAGGTCGTCAGTAGTGCCTGCTTCTCTTAAACTAAGGAAAAGCTCTAGTGAAATTAAAAAACGTTGTCCTAAGTTTTTTTCCTCTTGAAATACGCCATGATGTGCGTAAACTTCTAAGTCTTTTATATAGATTTTGTCCATAATATTTTCTCCTTCATGTCACTCTTGTTTTCTTAAATTCTATATATAGCATCCGTCATAGCGCAAACTCTTTTATTCTCGAGTATATCATGCACTCTTATAAATTCGCAACCCTTCATTATCCCAATAGCTGTGGTTGCCAAGGTCCCCTCTAGCCTTTCACTTACAGGTAAATCCATTGCAAATCCTATCATGGATTTTCGTGAGGTTCCAAGCAGTATTGGATATCCTAAGCTATTTAGCTTTTCTAGGTTATTCATAGTTTTTAAATTATCCTCATAGCTTTTTGCAAACCCAATGCCTGGGTCTACTATTATATTTTCACGTTTAACCCCTGCCTTTATTGCAATTGAAATGCTTTCTTCTAAATCCGCTAATATATCCACCATTAAATTATTGTATTTTCTATTATCTCTATTATGCATTAAACAACAAGGCACATTATACTTAGCTGCGACTTTCGCAATGCACGCGTCCTTCTTAAACCCCCAGATATCATTAATCATAGCTGCTCCTGCTTTTATGGCAAGTTCTGCCACCTTACCTTTATATGTATCCACGGAAATAGGAACCTCTATTTCCCTCTTTAAAGCCTCTATAATAGGAACTACTCTTTTAATTTCTTCCTCTTCACTTACAAACTTATGTCCTGGTCTTGTAGATTCGCCGCCAATATCAATAATATCTGCTCCATCATAAACCATCTCTTTTGCATGCTTTATAGCTGCTTCAATATCATTAAATCTTCCTCCATCAGAAAAAGAATCCGGTGTAATATTTAAAATTCCCATTATATATGTTCTTTTTCCTATTTCAAAGTCTAAATTTCCTATTTTCATAAACTTCCTCCTATAAACATTAAATAATTATCTTCTAAAACAATAAATATATTTTTATAAAATTTAAATCTCGTTAGCTTACAATTTTCAACTAAGTTTTTAGTATGTTATCTTCATATTTTTCTTCTCCACTGGCCATTTGCAATCATAAATTGCACTGCACTTAGCACAATTTCTTGAAAGCTTGTCACTGCTATATAATATATAGCTTAAATTATTTAACTTTTCATTATTATTCCTATGATCTCCTATAGCATCTAGAATATCATCTATCTCCTGCATATCATATTCGCACTGCTCCAGTATATCTTTAGCAATCCTTACACTAGCGATATTATGAGGAATCATATTTTCATATTCTTCTCCTCGGCCTATATCATGCAAAAGAGCAGCTGCATAAATCATATATTTGGGTATATTAAAATTGTTTTCTAAACTTATTATGTACATAATTCTTGCCACATCTAAAAGGTGCTGCATATCATGCAAACAGAATCGTCTTTGTTTTTCTAAGCTTTCTATCTTTCTTAAATTATATTGAAAGCTATGATTTTCTATAATAAGATTGATTTTATCATTCATTAAATAATTATCTATGATTTCCACCCCTTTAGAGTAGTATATAGGCGCTTTGAAATAAATAACTAATCAGTATACTAGTCCAGTCTACTTTCATATTCTTTATTCCTTATTATTTTCTACATATCTATCATAATACCTTTTTATTTGTGATACAACCACACTTTCATTAAAAATTTTATCTCCGATTTTATTTATCTTCATTATGCCCATAATACTATTAGTTATAAAAACGCTCTGAGCTTCCATTAATTTATCTAATGTAAACTCTCCTTCTTGGATTGTAACTCCTATAGATAATGAGTTTTGTATAACAAAATCTCGTATAATACCCGGTAGTAATCCGCATTTAATCTTAGGTGTAAAAACAATTCCCTTTTGCTCAAAAAATATATTACTTATAGCTCCCTCACTTATAAATCCCTCTGTATTTAAAAATAGTGCTTCATTATAGCCTTTTTTAATAATCTTGTCCCGCTCAATTATATTCTCTACGTAATTAAAGGATTTCACATAAGTTAAATTCGAATATGCATTTCGCCGTGTCTCACTTAATCCTAAGGAAAACCCTGCATCATAATCACTTTGTTCATATGGAATTTCTCTTTTAGTAATTATGGTGTTTTTCTCAGATACCATAATCTTCAACACACAGTTTTTACAGCTAAGCTTTTCCACACCAGCATTAATTTCAGCTTCAGTAATCTTTTTATTTACACCAAGTGTGATAAGTCCACTATTTAATCTTTGTATATGAGCCCCAAGAAATATTGGTTTTTCTTTAACTAATATAGTCTCAAAGACTCCCTGTCCAAAGAAAAAACCACTATCTAAGGATATGATGCCTTCGCTTAAGTTCCCATTTATAAGTATCATAATACCCCCTTAGGTGCCACCCACGTGGGTGTACCAATCTATAAAACTCTCATCAGTGCCCTTGCTTTATCTAAGGTTTCATCATATTCACATTCTTCATCAGAATCCCAAGTTATTCCACCACCTACACCAAAATGAGCCTGATTATCTTTTATTAAGATTGTTCTAATAATTATATTCAAATCTACATTTCCGTCAAACCCCAAATATCCCAGTGCCCCCGTATATATATTTCGACCTACCGGCTCTAATTCATCAATAATCTCCATTGAACGTATTTTAGGTGTTCCTGTTATGGAACCTCCGGGAAAACAAGCCTTAATGCATTCTAGTGGGCTTATCCCCTCTTTTAACTGACCTACTACTGTAGATACCAAATGAAATACTGTGCTATACTCCTCTAATTTAAAAAGCTCTGTTACTTTAACTGAATTAGGCTTACATACTTTACTTAAATCATTTCGTTCTAGATCCACCACCATCAAAAGTTCAGCTTTGTCCTTTTCGCTGTTTATTAGTATGTTTTTATTTCTTAAGTCCTCTTCTGCATCCATTCCTCTTGGCATGGTACCTTTTATGGGTCTGGTTTCTACCATTCTATTTTTAATTGACAGAAATCTTTCTGGTGAAGAGCATATTATATTAAAATCTTCAAAGTTCATAAGTGCAGCAAAAGGAGCTGGATTTACATGTCTTAAGTCTTTGTATATCTCATATGTACTTTTACGAGTGTTACAACTAAATCTTTGAGTTAAATTCGTAATATATATATCTCCGCTTTTTATATAATCTCTTACCTTTGATACAGTATGGATATAATGATTCTTTTCAAAGTCTGAAGTAAATTTATTCACTATACTTCCTACTTCTTCATATGCAATTTCATGGCCATTTTCTATCCGCTCTGCAATACCTCGAATACTGTCTTTCTGCGGCTTAAGTATGCCTAGGGCAGTTATATAAACACTTTTGTAAAGATTATCTAAGATAATAATATTATCATAAAAATTATAGCAGCAATATGGTATATCTATATCCTCCTTGGCTATATTAGGTAGCTCTTCAATTTCCCTAGCAAGGTCGTAGGAAAAGTATCCCATACCTCCAGATACAAAGGGCAGATCAGTATTATTTTCTATAGAATATTCTTTTATAATTTTATCTAACTCTTCAAAGGTGTCCCCAATATATACTTCTTCGCCCTTATAGCACTGGCCATTTTTACTTTTAAATGTTAAAAAACAGTTGATCCCTATAAACGAATATCTTCCTAGTGTTTCCTCGTCCCTAGCACTATCTAATAATATAGTATTTAAATCCTCTTTAAATAGTGAATATATCTCAAATCCATCAAGCCTGGTGTGGAATTTTTCAATTAGCAGCTTCATTTTTTTCTCCTTAGTTTTTAACCTTTTTATTTTACATTCTAACCTCATCAATAAAATTTTTAAGAATTTCATGGCCATATTCCGTAAGCTCTGCTTCAGGATGAAATTGCACCCCTTCAACGTGATAATGCTTATGTCTTATTCCCATTATAACTCCGTCCTCAGTTTCACTAGTTATTTCTAATACCTCAGGCAGTGATGCTCTCTCTATTATTAATGAGTGGTATCTTGTAACCTTCATTGGACTCACAATATTTTTAAATATATATTTTCCTCTATGTTCAATTTCAAATACTTTTCCATGTACTGGCTGCGTTCCTTGAATAATTCTTCCACCAAACACCTTACCAATAATCTGATGTCCTAAACATACTCCTAAAATAGGTATGCTATCTTTAAAATGTTCTACTATTTCCATGCATTTTCCTGCTTGTTCTGGTGATTTTGGACCTGGTGAAATAATTATGGCTTCTGGTTTAATTCTCTCAATATCCGCAAATGAAATTTTATCGTTTCTATAAATTAATATTTCCTCACCTAGCTCTTCAAAGTATCTAACTAGGTTGTATACAAATGAATCATAATTGTCTATCATCAAAAACATAACCTATCTCCTATTCTCTTATAATTACCTATTATAGCAAATAATTTGAAGAAAATCATCAGGATTAAAATAAGAGCCATGATGGCTCTTATTTTTGGGGAAGGTAATCTTTTAATTGGTTCATAGCCTCTTCAGTAAGGCCTACTGTTTTTTCAGAGTTATCATCATATTTCAAAACAATTTCTCCTACATTATCTTTTATTATTGTAAAATTAGTTATTCTTCCTTTACCTGATTGGACTAAATCTTTTACTTCATCAATAATATTCATTATTAAAACACCTCCATTAAAATTATTTACTAAAAGTGGTTCATATATTCTTTAAAATTAAATGTATATTACTAATAATGTTATGAATTTGCTGAGTAATTATATTATTACTTGTAAATAATAATTATTATTTATTACAAACCCCTTTTAATATTCACCATTATTAGTTAAAATGATATTAGAAAGATAAAAATAAATAGAATATCATAATTATTTTTTAATTACTTGAATATTTTTTATGGTAAACTTTAAATTCGAGGTGATTATATGTACAATAGAGGTGATTTCCATCTTCATACAAATGCATCTGATGGAAAACTAAGTCCTAAGGAATTAATTTATACAGCTTCTACAAGAGGTTTAGATATTATTGCAATAACAGATCATGATACTACTTTAAATGTTGAAGAAGGAATTAGGGAGGGTTTAATTGAAAATATAAGGGTAGTACCTGCCATAGAGCTCTCCACTATTCACAATAAAGAAAGCATTCATATTTTAGGTTATTTTAAAGACGATAAGTATAAAAATGGAGTTTTTCAAAATTACTTAAAGGATATGGAAAATTATAGAGTATTAAGAGCTGAAAAAATAGTTGAGAATCTAGATACATTTTTCAAAATAAAATTAGATTACCAGAAAATTTTAGATGATGCTAAAGGTGTAATAGCTAGACCTCATATAGCTAAAGCTATAATCAATGCTGGTTACAAATATGATTGGAAATATATATTTGATAATTTGCTTTCAAACGATAGCCCTGCATACGTGCAAACCAAGAAAATTTCAACAGCTGATGGTATATCGATGTTAAAGAAAGTTAACGCATTAGTAGTACTTGCACACCCTGTGCTTATTAAGAATTCTTCTATAGATGAAATGTTGTGTTTTGATTTTGATGGTATTGAGGCCGTCTATCCAATAAATACAAAAAAACAAAAGTCTTTTCTAAAAGCAAAGGCTAAAGAATACAATAAGTTTGTTACTGCAGGTTCAGATTTCCATGGAATTACAACTTCAGATACAAGTCATGGTGTCATTGGTTCAGTTTTCCTAAGTCATAATGAACTAGCTATATTTGTAAACGAATTAGACAAATAAAAGGGATGTTTTCACATCCCTTTTTTTATTCACTAAATCTCAATTAAGAACGCTTCGTAAGCTCTACAAGCTTCATAAATATCTGCTTTACTTGCAATTTCCCATGGTGCATGCATGTTATGAAGAGCAACTCCTGAATCAATAACCTGCATACCATACTCAGCTAATATATAAGCTATAGTGCCACCGCCGCCTTGGTCCACTTTGCCAAGCTCTGATGTTTGCCATGAAATTTTATGTTTGGCCATTATAGCTCTAAGTTCTGCAATAAATTCTGGGTTTGCATCGTTGCATCCACCTTTTCCACGAGCTCCAGTATACTTGTTTAAAACTATACCTTTACCAAAGTATGCAGCATTACGTTTTTCCATAACTAATGGGAAGTTTGGATCAAAAGCAGCACTTACATCAGAAGATAACATTTTTGAATTAGCTAATGCTCTTCTTACTTTTAAATCACTATATTCTCCCATTAAATTAACAACTTCAGCTACTGTGTTTTCAAAGAATCTAGATTGCATTCCGGTTGCACCAATACTACCTACTTCTTCTTTATCCACAAGTAAAACAATACAAGTTTTATCTGTTTCTTTTATGTTCATTAATGCCTCATATGATGTATAAGCACAAACTCTGTCATCATGTCCATAGGCCATAATCATACTGCTATCTAGTCCATAACTCCTAGCACGTCCTGCAGGTACTACTTCGAGTTCAGATGATACAAAATCTTCTTCATCTATATCATATTTATCATTTAAAAGTCTTAATATATTTAGCTTAACTCTATTTTTAGCGTCCTTGTCTTCTACTGGTATACTTCCCATAAACACGTTTAAATCTTCGCCTTCAATACCTTTGTCTAAAGTCTTTTTCATTTGGTCTGCAGATAAGTGAATTAAAAGATCTGATATTCCAACTACTGGTTCTTTTTCATCTTCTCCTATTACTATATTTACTATTGTGCCATCTTTCTTAACCACAACGCCATGTATAGCTAAAGGTATAGTAACCCATTGATATTTCTTAACTCCACCATAATAATGTGTTTTAACTAATGCTAAATCAGAATCCTCATATAATGGGTTTTGTTTTAAATCCAGTCTTGGTGAGTCAACATGAGCACCTAAAATTTTAAAACCCTTTTCAATAGGCTCAGAACCGATTAAAAATAATGCTAAAGTTTTTCCCATGCAGTTTGCATAAACTTTATCACCAGCTTTTAATGTAGCGCCTGCATTTATATAAGTATCAATGTTCTTGTAACCGTTTTTTTCAGCTAAAATAGTAAATTCAGTTACACACTCTCTTTCAGTTTTACACTTTGACATAAAATCTATGTAATTGTCAGATAATGCGAAGACCTTTTTAAGATCACTTTTAGTGTATTTATCCCAAGCTAATTCATATTTTTTCTCTAAATCTTTAACATCAGACATGTTTAATTACCCCCCAATAGAATTACTTTTTATATTTACTATTCTACTAAATATTTTATTAAATTACAAACACCAAAACTGCCTTAAAAAAGTCTTTTTGGCTCTCATTGGTGCTAATTTTATCAAATCTTTCAAATCTTACAAATAAACAGTATCTTTATAGTGTTCACTATATATTTCTGAAATATTATTATCTGAAAATTGCATATTATCAAAATAATTTATTTTTTAATTTAATTATTACGAGCGGCGGTTACTTCTTCTATTCTCATATTTATGGTTTCAACAGGTGTTATCTTAGAATTTAAACTATATCTATAATTAGCTGCAGCAGCTTCTATAATCACTGCTATATTTCTACCAGGCCTAATTGGTAGCGTTATTTTTCTTAAAGGCACGTTTAGTATATCCATAAATTCATTATCTATACCAAGCCTATCGTATTCTTCATTCTCGTTCCACAGAGTAAGGGAAATCAATATGCTAATAGTCTTAGTGTTTAGAACGGAACTCATACCATAAATCGCTGGAATATCTATTATTCCCATACCCCTGACTTCCAGCATGCCTGAGGTTATATATGGACAACTTCCCATGAGTATACCATCAATTTCTTTAATGTCTACTGCATCGTCTGCAATGAGTCTATGACCCCTCTTTATTAATTCTAAGGCACATTCGCTCTTACCTATGCCACTTTCACCACTTAATAATATTCCAATACCATAAACGTCTACTAGAACCCCATGAAGTCTAGTTTCTGGAGCCAGCTTAGTGTCTAAGTAATTTGTAAGCTTACTTATAAATCTTGTAGAAATTAATTTAGTTCGTAAAACCCACTGTCCATTTCCCTTTGCTGCATTGAGAATTTCCGTATGAGGTTCCAAATGCCTAGTAAAAATAACACAAAGCGGATCTAATTTAAAATATTTGTTAATTCGTTTCTTCCTCAGCTCTACTTCCATGCAATCTAGAAAACTCCACTCTGCCATGCCTATTAATTGCACTCTCTTATTATCAAAATACTGGTAAAATCCTGCAATTTGAAGCCCAGGTCTATTAATATCACTAACAGTAATTAATTTACCCTTGTCCCCTTCTACTAAAATTTCCAAATTAAAATGCTCTATTAATTCCTCTATTGTAACAGCCATTAAAACTCCCCATTTCAAATAATTTATAAATTTATTGTTTTAGATCCTTCTGTTCTACTTTCACAATTGTATCTAATTGTGATCTAAAATTTCTTTTAACATTGTCAATATACCTTTGTCTTAATTCTTTTTGCTCTACCTTCTCCTCATCTGTAAGTCCCTGCTCTTTGCTTTTCTTATAAAGGAAATTTATCCTATTAGTTAACTCATCTATACTCATAATATCACTCCTATACTTTTTTCGACTTATTTATTATACCAAAAAATTATATTGCTATAATAGTAAAAATCAAACATATTCTATTTCTTATAATTATAGAACAAGAAAATTAAGACTTTTTTCGTCATTTACATATTATGTAAAATAGCTTTGTCAAACCCCTACATGGGTTTCCTTGGTATATTTTACCATATTGTGCTTAATTATTTTCCCAATTTATAGTCTATTTTGTAATTTTGTATATTTTATTGACTAAGAAAAAACCTAACATGATTTGAAAAATTTGGTATACTATATTTACTTTACAAAAATGAAATTTACGATAAGGAGTATAAATACATGAACAAGAGGTATAAAACTATGATTAACAAGTATAAATATGTAATCAAGAAGTATAAATATATGAATATTAAATTACGGCTTATAAAAAGAGAATTAGAATCATTAAGAATGATCCTACATTTTCTATTAAATTTTAAAAAGCCTACAGATAAAATAGTTGTATCTTGCAGTCAGCAATTAGATGAAGTTATCATTAAGTATGAAAAAGTTAAAGCCACTTGCAGAAAAGTGGCTTAACCCTCATTTTATTATTCTAAAAGAAGATTTATATATCTAATTCAAGTAAAATATCATCAATTTCTATATCTGCATCTTCACCATAAAAAACTACTGCGAATTCATTAAATTCATATGCATCTTGGGATATATCACAGCCAATAAATTCATACTCAATTCCCATTTGTTCCGCACATTCCTCCATAATATCTTCTACATTATCTGCTGCAATATCACTTAAATAAGGTAAAAAATACTCCTCATACCATTCCTCTTTATCCTTTTTAAAATCTCCTTCTTCATTCGCATAAGATGTAGCCGCTTCCATCTCTACTTTATCATAATAATATTTAAATTTTAAAGCTATGGTGTCCTTTTTATATTGAATTTCAGCTATATCTTTTAAATCATTTATTATTAAAAAATTTATTATATGTTGTTTATTCAAATAAATCCCCTCCATACTACATTTGTAAATTATTAATTACGACTTTATGCTTATTTAAATAATACTAGAAATAGCTTTATTTTTCTATAATAAATTGAAATAATATTAATTAATATATTTATATATCATATTCTTTACATTTGAATTACTTTTAATCCCTTATAAAAAAAGGAAAACTCCACTATTAAAGTAAAATTCCCCTTTTTCATCATAGATTTAATCAGTAAATTCCTAGTTTAAAAGTTGTAAATACGCTTCCACAAATTTGTCAGCCAACTCATATTCTTTGGTATCCGGAACAAAATTACATTTTAATCCTTCCTCTACCACTTTAAATTTTAAAGACTTTAGCCTTTGTGTAAGCATAGGAACTCCTTCTCCACTCCATCCATATGATCCAAAAGCTGCTGCAGCCTTACCTCTGTTGGTTATTGCACACACAAGAGATAAAACGTCCCAAGCAGGTTTTACAGCATCTTGATTAATAGTCGGAGAACCTATCATAATGCCACTAGCTTTTTCAATTAATTCCACAATATCGCTTAAATTCATGGATGTAATTTCATGAGCCTCAGCTTTTATACCATTCTCATTAATTTTCTCTGCTAAATATTTTCCAAGTTTTTCAGTATTACCATAAGCAGAAACATAAAAAATCTGAACATTTTTCTCTTTTATTTCCTCAATTTTAGCCCACTCTCTATAAAGGTCCACATACATTTTAGCATCATCTACATGTATAGGTCCATGGCTTGGTGCTATTATATCAAATTCTAAATCTTTGATTTTATCCAGGCCCATATTTATAAACTTTTTAAAAGGTCCCATTATAACATCAAAATAATATTTCATTTCATCAAAATAGTCACCTGAGCAGCCATCCGTTATGCAATTTACTGGTGAGTAGTGGCAACCCATTACATCACAAGTAAACAATATTTTTTCTTCCTTAACATATGTAAATATTGTATCAGGCCAATGTAAATTTGGTGCAGAAATAAATTTTAAAGTGTTTTTACCTAAAGAAATCTCTTCTAATGCTGGCTTACTATTAAATCCCTTATTAGTAATTTCTTTTAAATATTTTATAGCAGCGTTTGAAGCAACAACTACTGCCTCTGGATAAACTTCTAAGAACTTAGCTAACGAGCCACTGTGGTCGAGTTCTGTATGTTGAACAATTATGTAATCAACTTTTCTTTCTCCGATAACACCTTTTATTTTACCTAAAAACTCTTCAAAATAACCATCTTTAACACAATCTATTATAGCAACTTTTTCATCATCTATTATATATGAATTATAAGTAGTTCCTTTCTTTGTTTCCATTATAATATCAAATACCCTAAGCTCAGGATTGTTAACACCAATCCAATAAATATTGTCTTTTAACTTTGTTGTCTGCATACTCTAAATCCTCCTTTTGATTCTTTGGTGGTTTATCACGTTAATTTTATCTTTATTATTACAAGATTATATATACATATATTATCACATATATCAATGCTGTTCAACAAACAATAATTATTACAAAATAAATCAGGACAACCATGGTGGAATCTAGGGTAATCCTGGGAAATCATTAGGGACGGTTAACAATTATTTAATTTTAATTTATGCACAAATTCTTTTAAAAACATGTAAATTAAAATCGATAAAATTACCCATTTTTAACTTCCTTTCATTATCTTTTTCATGTTTTATATTGGTTTCTATATTTTAAAAAGCTTGTCCTATTTTATTTTATTTAAATATTATTATTTAATTCTCTATTTTTTTTATTTAATATAAGAAATTGATAGATGAAAATCCAAGTAAATATTCCTAAAACTTTTAACGGCTATTTTTAAATTGACTGCCAATCCTATTATTGAAAATTATACTAAACTACAAATAACCAAATTATTGCTAAGTACATACTTTGATAAATTCCCCAATAATATTTTCATATTTTTCGTCAGTTCCAATTAATTCAATACCGATGCTTGTTAATTTAGATATTCTAGCCTGTGTAATATTTCCAAGCACACCTGATATATCAATGGACTTAAAATTACCGAGGCTCTTCATTAAAACAATTGTTAATGCTTTTGCATGTAAAAGCTTTCTACTGTACTTAATATTAAAAAGACTCTTTGATATTTTCAACTTCAAGGATATGAATTCTATTATAGCTTCAGGCGTGAAATTTCTAAAAAGTATATTTCTTCCACTTCTATATTCTGTTTTTTCATCCTTAAATTCAATTTCTTCTTTTAATTTTTCGTCATCACATCCAAAAACAAGACTATAGTAGTTTTTCCTTGCATTTTCAAGTCCATCACCAAAAAATCCCAAGACAAATCCATAATCAACTATGTTGAAATGGTCACGTCTCTTACCAATATATATTCCTAAACTAGAAAAGGCATATTTTTCAGGACAATCTTTAAATTCACCTATATCTGTAGGGTTATTATGTATATATAACGATACAGTCTTCAAATATTGCTCATTATCAACTATTTTACTCTTGAATCTATCTTTAAAAAGATGTCCTTCCCTTTCATGTTTTTTATTAAAATACATTGCATAAGAAAAATTTATTCCGTGCATGACTTTTGATATATCTGCACCATTAGCATCAACCAATAAATGTGCATGGTTATCCATAAGGCAGTACCCGTAAATTTTAACATTATAAAGCTTTTTATACTTCTTTACAAAGGATAAATACTTTTCCTTATCTTCAGAATCCCTATATAAATCTACCTCACTGATACTTTTGCAGATAATATGAAATATAGCATCAGCTGCTTTTAATCTTTTCTTTCTTGCCATAGAAAATCACCCCTACTCATAAACTTTTCTTTAAATTATTGCCTACGAGTTGAGATGATATTCATATTCTTAAGTTAATAGTTTAAATAGTTGTTAACCGTCCCCAATGGTTGCCCAATGGTTGCACATTGATTGCTCAATGATTTTAGTCTAATAATGTTGAAGGTTTCCCTTTATAAAAGATATACTCCAAATGTAACGCCCTTGTAAGTACTACATATAATATCTTCTTGTCTAACTCGTTATCTCCATAATTTTCTTCGTCACAATTGTAAACAATACTGCAATCAAATTCTAATCCCTTAGTCATATATGAAGGTATTATTATTCTTTCTGACTGAAAGTTTTTATCAGTATTTTTTATTAACTCCCAATCATCTTTACTGTACTTTTTAAGTTGTGCTTTTATAAATTTACATTCCTTAAAGGTTTTTCCGATAACTGCTATGCTTTTCTTTCCACTACTCTTTACACTTTTCACTATTTCATCTAATTTTTCAGCAAAATCCTTTTCTAAGCTATAGGCTATTAACTCTGGTTTTTCACCGTGCCTTAGCACAGGACTCGCTGGTGTTATATAATTTTGTTGCTTTTGTAGTACCCTATTTGCGACATTTATTATTTCTATAGTAGATCTATAGCTTTGCGTCAGTGGAATATAATTTGCTTGTCCCTTGAAAACCTCAGTGATAAGCTTTTGCCAATTCTCAATGCCCTTATAATAATAAATCCCCTGTCCAATATCACCTACAATTGTGAAAGAATCATTAATTGCAATATTTTTAAGCATCAATAATTGAAAATTACTATAATCTTGAGCTTCATCTATTACGATATGAGAAAAATTAAATTTTTCCAAACCTTCAATTTTGTGTTTTAAATAAAGTAAAGCTGCTAAATCATCACTATCGATAATATTATCATTCATATTAATAATAGCTTCTGCTTTAATAAAGGCATATAGCTTTGCGGATATTTTTCTATCAGTAAGTTCATTAAAGATTTCTTCATCCACAAGTAAATTAAAATACAAGTCAATTACACTCTTTTGTGACCATTGTTTAAAATACTCATCCATGGCTTTTTTAGCATTAGCTTTGAAATGCTTTTTTTCCTCATCTCTTTTATCATAAAGTTCAATAATTTTCTTTCTTTTGGAAACATCATCATTAATATCTCTTTTTACGCTTTGGATGGATCTGTCATAGGTATCATCTATTTTTTCCATGATTTCTGGAATTAAATTCTTTAGCTTTAAATTAAAATATCTTCTAATTTCTTGTTTTCTTTTATTTACTGGGAAATGTATTAAATCCTTAGAGTATAATCTTTTTATTTCATTAGCATCAAATAATGTATACTGCGAGACTATAATATCCTCCACTTGGATATCTTTATTTTCTATATATTTTAAGTATCTATCCATAATGCTTTTAAATGTCATGCTTCCTTTAAATTTACTGCTAGTGGTTATAAATTTCACTTTGTCTTTATCCGTTTCTTCCATAACTGAAGAAAACTTCATATCCTTTGTATTGATTTTACCACCATATTTTAAGATGCTACAGGCAATATCCTCAAATGTGCTTTGTACAACACCACTTACGCCAAGACTAGGAAGTATATCAGAAATATAATCCAGGAATAGCTTATTAGGTGCTACAACTAAAATTTCTTGGGTTTCTAAATTTTCACTGTATTTATACATTAAATATGCTAGTCTATGTAGAGCCACTGTAGTTTTTCCTGAACCTGCAGAACCTTGTATTATCATCACTGTATTCTTACTTGCCCTTATAATTTCATTCTGTTCCTTTTGAATTGTAGCTACTACATCTTTGAGCTTACTTCCTATGCTTTGTTCTAAATTTATCTTTAAGAATTCATCTACTAATGCATTGTCCGTAGTTTCATCATTGGATGATCTTAAGATTATATCGTTAATACCTTCATCAAAAGCATTTTCTAACTTTTCTTCTTTAATAAGAAATTTACGTTTTAGAGATAGCTCACCTTCTACAAAACCTATAGGTGCCTTATAACTAACCTTACCTTGCTGCCCGTTATAATATAATTCTGCAATAGGTGCCCTCCAATCAATTACCTTTTCTTCTCCCTCACTGCTATCATTTAAAGCGAATTTGCCTATATAATAGCTCTCCTTGTCTCTTCTGCGCTCGCTAAAATCAATTCTTGCAAAATATGGTTTATGAACTGCTTCACTGTACTTTTGTAAATTCTTATTTGCAAACTCACAAACCTGCTGTGTTAAAGCTAATTCTTCATTATAGGTGCCACCAGAACTCTTCTTTAACATAGATACTTTTTTTTCTAACTCTTCTTGTTTTTCCGCCGCTAAATTAATTTGTTTATTTAACCACTGTACAGTTTCCTTTAGGTTGTTATTTTCAAATTCCATTTCACTCTTACTTATTGCCATTTCTTCAACTCCATTCTATAATGCATTTTGAAAAAAATAACTAATTCTTTAATAATAAAGATACTACATCATATACTTTAGTAGCATGAACTTTAAGGAGGTATTTATGAATATTTTAATAACTGGTGCGAAAGGTAATGTTGGAGCTTATCTTTGTAGTGTCTTGTCAAAGTCACATACTATATATGGTTTAGATAAAACTCAGCTTAACATAATGGATAAAATAGCTACTGAGAAAACACTAAATGAATTAAAGCCCGACTTTGTAATTCATACAGCATGCATAACAAATAAATATATTTGTGAGTATAATGAACCTTTGGCCTATGGTGTAAATACCCTAGGAACTTTAAATATTGCCAACTGTTGTAATTTTCTCAATATACCCATATTATACCTATCTAGCACAGATGTATACGGTGATATTAAATCTTCCCCCTATAGCGAGATTGATGAATGTATTCCAATAAACGCCTACAGCAAGAGCAAGTTAGGGGCAGAAGAATTAATCCAAACTATTTGCACCAAATATTTTATCCTTCGCAGCTCAAATGTATTTGGTGGCAATGATTGTTTTGTTAGAAAACTTCTAAAAGGTAAACATACTGCAATTTATCTGTTTTCTAATCCCACTCTTTCCATAACTTATATAGAAGATTTGACTGCAGTTATTCAGATGCTTCTAGCCACTGATAAATATGGAGTATATAACTATACAAATGAAGGTTGTTTATCAAAATCACAGCTAATAAATAGTATAATAGAATTAGGTAATCTTAATGTTCCATTGATTGTAAATTCAGATAAACTTTTATCAAATATCATCAAAGAACCTAAGTATACCTGCGTGAATAGTTCTCTTATAAAAGACTCCCTTAATATTGAAATTCCTCCTTGGAATGATAGACTTAAAGATTACATTAATAAGAAAAATTAAAATAGACTAGACTAATATACTAACTTGTTCACCTATAAATTTTAAATGTTAAAATTTTGTATCGCATTGACATTTAGACACTTTCGGAATAGAATATCAATATAGGTATACCCGCTATGGGTATGGAGGTGTTTTTATGTTAACTATGGACGATAAATCAATTAATGCTATTAGAAAATCAAATTCAGTTTTAGTGGCTAAGGCTGTAATAAATTCTTGTGGTTGAGGAGGCACACCTACAAGAAGTCTCTGGATTGAGACTCAGAAAAACTTTTCTCCCTCAGAACAATTTATTTTAATGGAATACGAGGATGTGAAGGTGTACCTTCATAAAAGCCTTATCCTAAGTAAGGATATACATGTATATCAAAAGATGAAGATTCCATTTTTCGGCTCCATATATGGAATCAAAGGTGTTAGATTATAAATCTCACTATATTTCTAAGTAACTATTTATCTACTATACCTGTGCGAATATTTCTTATATAATAAACTCCTTTGATATTGAAATTCCTTCTTAGAATTATATACTTAAAGATTGTATAAATAAATAACAAGTCAGTAGAGTAGTCTACTGACTTGTTATTTATTTATACTTTAATGGAATATGAGGGTGCTAAGGTATACCTTTATAAAAGGCTTACCCTAAGCGAGGATATACATGTATAAGTGTGAAAGCATTCAGGAGAAATTTCATACTTTATTAATTATTAACTAAATTCTTCATACTCAAATCTAAAACCCTAAAAGAGTGAGTCAATGCCCCTACAGAAATATAGTCAACTCCACTTCCAGCTACTTCCAAAATTTTATCTAAAGTTACATTTCCAGATGCCTCAACTAGTGCTTTTTTATTAATTAACTCTACGGCTTTTTTCATAGTTTTCACATCCATATTATCTAGCATTATAATATCGGCTCCAACTTCTAAAGCCTCATTAATTTGTTCTAAAGTTTCAACTTCAACTTCTATCTTTTTAACAAAGGAAACATTCTGGCGAATAATAGTAACCGCGGCCTTTATTCCTCCAGCAGCACTTATATGATTTTCTTTTATTAGCACACTATCTGAGAGATTGTATCTATGGTTACATCCTCCACCAATTTTTACAGCATACTTCTCGAATATTCTCATGTTAGGTGTAGTTTTTCTTGTATCTAAAATTTTCACTCCACTGCTTTTTAATTTATCTACATAAGTTTTAGTTAATGTGGCAATTCCGCTCATTCTTTGAAGAAAGTTTAATGCAGTTCTTTCGCCTATCAATATGTGTTTTGTTTTACCACTTAACCTTGCAATGCATTGTCCTTCACACACTTCGTCTCCATCTTTTTTAAAAAACTTTATATTAACTCCTCCGAGTATTTTAAAAACTCTCTCAAATACATGAAGTCCAGCTATTACTCCATCTTCTTTGGCTATTAAATCTACGCTACAGTTACATTCTTCCCCTATAATAAATTCCGTTGTGATATCGTTTTGAGGTACATCTTCTTTTATTGCCTCTATAATAAGATTATCAATAATTAACCAATTCATTCCTTATACCCTCTCCCATTTTCTTGAATTTATCTATAACTATAGTTTTATTAATTTCACTATAATCACTATTCCCCTTTTGTCTATTTATATCTTCTGAGTTTAGAAACATAGTCCTATCAATGGACTTATTTATAAACTCCGAAGCCCTTCTAGAAAAAACTAGAGCCTCCAATAGTGAATTACTTGCTAGCCTATTTGCTCCATGTACTCCCGTGCAGCTCACCTCACCGCAGGCAAATAAATTCTCCATGGATGTTCTAGAATGTAAGTCAACAGTAATTCCTCCCATGTGATAGTGTTGTACTGGGGTTACTGGAATTTTATGTTTTGTAATATCTATACCTCTTTGTAAACAGTGGTTGTAAATAGCAGGAAACCTATTAGTTATATAATCCTTGCCTTTAAATGAAATATCTAAAAACACAAAAGGCAAACCACCCTTTTTTTCTTCTCCATAAATTGCCTTAGAAACTTCATCTCTTGGTAGCAGTTCATCTACAAATCTTCTGCCATATTCATTTAGAAGTTTGGCGCCTTCCCCTCTTAGTGATTCTGATATCAGGAATTTCTCACAATTCACATTATGATCATATAGTGCAGTCGGATGAAATTGCACATAGTCTAAATTAGAGGTTTTAATGTTATGTCGCAAGGCAATAGCTAAGCCATCCCCTGTTAAGCTTCTTCTATTAGTTGAATTTTTAAAGAGACCTCCAATACCACCTGTTGCTAAAACGGTTGCCTTAGAATAGATATTCATTCTTTTTTCGCCTTTAGTTACCATGCCTCCAACACATCTATTGTTTTTAGTAATAATATCAACCAATGTAGTGTTTTCTAATATAGAAACATTTTTTTTATTTTTTAAAGCTTCTAACAAAGATAAGAAAAGCTCTTTTCCAGTTTCATCCTTACTATGAACAATTCTGCTGATGCTATGTGCACCTTCCTTTGTATATTTGAATTCTCCCTTTTCCACATCAAAGCTGGTTCCAAGATCTATTACTTTATTTATATTATCTATGGATTCATATACTAGAGTCTGCACTGCTTTTATGGAATTTTTAAATTTTCCTGCTTTTAGTGTATCCTGTATAAATAGATCGAAATCACTTTCATCTCTAGCTACTGAAATACCGCCTTGAGCTAAAAATGTATTGCATTTATTTACTACATCTTTAGTTATTAGAAGTATATTTAGATCTTCTCTTAAATTTAATGCGGCGTATAATCCAGCTGCACCAGTTCCAACTATTAGCACATCTACAAATACATCCATAAAATCACCTTGCCATTTCATGCATTGCTTTTAGACATTTCTCTGCGGCTCGTCTTACATCTTCGTCTAAGGTTATTTCATATTGTTTACTACGGAGACTGTTATAAACGTCCTCCAAGGTAGTTTTCTTCATACTTTTACATATCATAGGCGTCTTTGGTGTTATAAACTGCTTATTAGGATTTTTATTTTTTAGCTCGTAAAGTATACCTTCCTCTGTTACAATCATATATTTTTTGCCGGTGTCTTCAGAAGCGAATTTAATTATATCTCCAGTGCTTCCTATAAAGTCAGCTAGTTTTCTAATTTCTCTATTACATTCAGGATGAACTAAAATTTTTATATCACTATCACAATTTTTAACTTCCACAATCTCTTCTACACTTACAAACTCATGCACGCAGCAAAAACCATTCCATAAAATCATGTCCACACCGGTGGCTTTTTCATTTATATATTCGCCTAGATTTTTATCTGGTATAAAAATTATTTCCTCATTATTCAAATTATTAATTATTTTTAATGCATTGGAAGAAGTACAGCATATATCACTTTCAGCTTTAACTTCTGCTGTTGAATTTATATAACAAATAACCTTTGCCCTTGGATGCTCCTTTTTAAGTTCCCTTACATCTTCTCCATTAATCATATCTGCCATAGTGCATCCCGCGTCTATATTTGGAAGAAGCACTGTTTTTTCTGGTGAAAGTATTTTTGCACTCTCAGCCATAAACTTAACTCCACAAAATACTATAGTATTCTCATTACACTCTTTAGCTATTTTGCTGAGATAATAAGAATCCCCTACGAAATCAGCTATCTCTTGAATATCATCATTCTCATAATAATGTGCTAGAATCAAAGCATTTTTTTCCACTTTCAATTGTCGAATCTTTTCTTTTAACTCTTGCATTTATTTATACCTCTCTTTATGTATGTGTATACAAGTGTATATACACTTGTATTACATACTATAATAGCATTTGTGTAGTGATATATCAATATGCTCAGAAAAAAAAAGCATACCTTATGATATTGAAATCACATAGTATGCTCTTCTTACAGTATTATTTTTTACAATATATATCTTTTAAGAAGATTAAACTGTTCGACATGTAAGATGCTAAACAATTAATACTCCTCTAGTGCCCATTCCGCATTCAGAAATCTTCACAAAAGAGTTTATTCTTATATTAAGCTAAGAAAAGTATATATTGCGTAAAATGCGTTCGAACAAGCCTTAGTAATTCACAAATTATTTTATTTATAGATGCGTAAAGAAAAATGCATGTTTAAGCGATTTAGCGAGTTTGCATTTTTTAGCAGCTGTAAATAAAATAATTTGTAGAATTACTCGGCGCTGTGAGCGCATTTGTAGCAATATATACTTTTCGTTAACGCATAATTTAAGAATAATTACTCTTCTTCCTCTTCAGCTAGCTCATACATTTCTTCCGCTCTAGACATATACAGTATTCCATCTAAATGATCAATTTCATGACAGAAGGCTCTTGCTAGTAATCCCTCAGCTTTATAAGTTACTGGTTTTCCTTTAGTATTAATTCCTTCCACTGTAACATTTGTAGGTCTAAATACTTCCCCTTCATGTCCCAAATAGCTTAAACAACCCTCATAATCCTTTTCATTTCCTGACTGAGCTGTTATTTTAGGATTTATAAGTATTATTGGTTCTTCTTCTTCGTCTCCTAAATCAATTAAGATAACTCTTTTCAAAACACCTATTTGAGGAGCAGCAAGGCCTATTCCATTACCCTCATAAAGTGTATCCATCATATCGTCGATTAAGTTTAATATTTCCCCATTTACTTTTAAAACCTTTGCGCATTCTGTATTAAGACGTTTGTCCCCATATTGTAAAATCTTTCTAACTGCCATATCCATTCTCCTTTACTTATATTAATTGCTTTCATTAGCAATAAATTTTAATTTATTATATGTTATATTCTATTCTAAATCCTTGTATACATCAACTTATTTTTTACAAAAAAAATTAAGGTGTCATAAAAAACACCTTAATTATATCTTATTTATGTGGTAATTTTCTTAGCATCTGCTATTGCCTGAGCTTTTTCCATCATGCTTTTAACTTTCATAAGTCTAGTTAAAGCACCTCTTTCATTTTCTCCAAGCTTCATTCTTATATACTTTATAGTTTCTTGAAGCTGAGGGATGATCATGTATTCAAGGGCATTAACTCTTCTTCTAGTTTTTTCAATTTCGTCAGCCATGAGCTGACAAGATTTTTCTACCTCAGCAAGTTCTAAAAGCTTTGGCAAAATTAGATATAGCTTTTCTATGGCTCCATCAAGATCTGCTGAAGTACTAGCAAATCCATAGGGATATATACTGCCCGCATCATCTTCTAGTTTTCTTTTAAATTCCATTACCGGAACATTAACACCCATAAGATTTTTTGTGTCAACCTTTACGGAAATACTTTCTTTTGGATAAGCAATGGCTTCCTCTAGAAATTCTGAAGACATTAAGGCACTTGCCATAACAAAATCCTTAAAAGAGTTTTGTAATTCTTCTTCAACACTCTTCCTAAGTTCATTATTATGCTTTATTAGATCAATAAATCTTCTCATGAGTTCATCTTGTTTATCTTTTAATAATTTATGCCCACGAGCCGCTGTTGCTAATCTTTTTTTAAGCTTAGTCAGCTCCATTCTAGTTGGATTAACAGATAACCTTGCCATGTTTACTCACCCTCTTTTTTAGGTAAGTACTTCTCAAGATATTCATCTCTAATTCTCTTAAGTTCAGTTCTTGGTAGTATAGATAGGAGCTCCCATCCTAGATTTATTGTTTCATCTATAGTTCTATTAGTTTCAAAGCCTTGAGCTATATACTGTTTTTCAAATGCATCTGCAAATTTTGCATATGCTTTATCTGCATCAGACAAGGCTGACTCTCCTAAAATTACTGCTAGCTCCTTTGCTTGCTTACCTTGAGCATAGGCAGCAAATAATTGATTCATTGTATCAGCATGATCTTCTCTTGTTTTGTTTTTACCTATACCTTTATCTTTAAGTCTTGATAATGAAGGTAGAACATCTATTGGAGGCATAACGCCTTTTTTATAAAGTTCTCTACTTAAAATAATCTGCCCTTCAGTTATGTATCCTGTAAGATCTGGAATTGGATGAGTTATATCATCTTCAGGCATTGTAAGTATGGGGATTTGTGTTATTGAACCTTCAAGTCCTTTAATTCTACCAGCTCTTTCATATAACGTAGAAAGGTCAGTATAAAGATATCCTGGATATCCACGCCTACCTGGAACTTCTTTTCTTGCAGCTGAAACTTCACGTAGGGCCTCACAGTAATTTGTAATATCAGTCATAATTACAAGAACATGATATCCTTTTTCATATGCAAGATATTCAGCTGTAGTTAGAGCCATTCTAGGTGTAGCTATTCTCTCAATAGCTGGGTCATTTGCAAGATTCATAAATAATACAGTTCTGTCTATTGCACCAGTACTAGTAAAATCATCTACGAAAAATTGTGCTTCCTCAAAAGTTATTCCTATAGCTGCAAATACAACAACAAATTTCGACTCTGAATTTAATACCTTCGCTTGTCTTGCTATCTGAGCCGCAAGTTGAGCATGAGGAAGACCAGCTCCAGAAAAAACTGGTAATTTTTGTCCTCTAACTAAAGTGTTAAGTCCATCTATAGCAGAAATTCCCGTTTGAATAAATTCTGAGGGATAGTTTCTTGCTACTGGGTTTAAGGCTTCTCCATTTATGTCTAATTTCTTATCAGGAATAATTTTAGGTCCGCCATCTTTAGGCCTACCAAGTCCGTCAAAGACTCTTCCAAGCATATCTTCTGAAACTCCAAGCTCTAGTGGTTTACCTAAAAACTTAGCCTTACTGCCCTTTAGGTTAATCCCTGCTGAACTTTCAAATAATTGAACCATTGCTTTATCTTCATTTATTTCAAGTACTTTTCCACGACGAATGTCACCGTTTTGTAGTTCTATTTCAACTAGTTCATCATATCTAACTCCCTGGACTTTCTCTACAACCATAAGGGGTCCTACAACTTCTGATATGGTTCTGTATTCTTTAAGCACTAATAACCCCTCCTTCTGTAATTAACTTCTCTACTTCTTTAGATAAGTCTATATTTATATCATCTATTTTTGACATTTCAGTTTCAGGAATATATTTTGCTCTTGCTATTTTATCTCTTACTTCCATTTGTAATACCTTACTGAAATAAACCCCTGCTGCCAAAGCCTTTTGTGCTTCATCGTAAAATGCTAAAACTAACTTTAACATTTTATGTTGTTTATCCAAAGATGAATAAGTATCCACCTCATGGAAGGCATTTTGTTGCAAGTAATCTTCTCTAATTGACTTTGCAACCTCGAGTTTCAATCTATCTTTTTCAGAAAGCGCATCTATACCTACAAGTCTTACTATTTCTTCAAGCTTTGATTCCTCTTGCAGAATAGTCATAGCTTTCATTCTAAGTTCAACCCAATCCTCAGCAACATTATTATCTGTCCACTTACCTATTTTATCTAAATAAAGTGAATAAGAATCTAACCAATTTATTGCTGGAAAATGCCTTCTATAAGCAAGTTGTGCATCTAGTCCCCAAAACACCTTAACTATTCTAAGGGTTGCTTGAGTAACTGGCTCTGATAAGTCTCCACCTGGAGGGGATACTGCACCAATAACTGTAAGTGCTCCTACTCTCTCTCCATCTCCAAGACAAACTACCTTTCCTGATCTCTCATAAAAATCGGCTACACGTGAACCTAGATATGCTGGGTAACCCTCATCACCGGGCATTTCTTCAAGTCTTCCTGACATTTCACGAAGTGCCTCTGCCCATCTAGACGTAGAATCCGCCATTACCGCTACTGAGAATCCCATATCTCTATAGTACTCTGCAATAGTTATTCCTGTATAAACAGAAGCTTCTCTAGCTGCCACGGGCATATTAGAGGTATTTGCAATGAGCACAGTTCTTTTCATCAGTGATTCACCTGTTTTAGGATCTTTAAGTTCTGGAAACTCATTCAAAACATCTGTCATCTCGTTTCCACGTTCACCACAACCAATATAAACAATTATTTCTGCATCTGACCATTTTGCTAATTGATGCTGAACTACAGTTTTTCCACTTCCAAAAGGACCTGGAACACACGCAGTTCCTCCTTTAGTTACTGGAAAGAAAGTATCTATTACTCTTTGCCCTGTAACTAGTGGCTCTATTGGATTTAATTTACTAGCGTAGGGTCTTCCACGTCTTACTGGCCATTTTTGCATTAATGTAATTTTAGCAATGCCATCTGAAGTTTGTACTTCTGCAATTAATTCCTCTAAAGTAAACTCTCCTTCTTTTATAGAAGTAATAGTTCCTGAAATTCCATTAGGTATCATTATTGTTTGAGTTATAACACTAGTTTCAATAACTGTACCAATAGCAAATCCCGCTGAAACCTCATCGCCAACTTTAGCTGTAGGAACAAAATTCCATTTTTTAGTTCTATCTAAAGGTGAAACATTTACACCCTTTGTTAGGAAATTGCCGGCTATGGCTCTTATTGCTTCAAGTGGTCTTTGAATACCATCAAACATTGATTCCATAAGTCCTGGTCCAAGTTCTACACTTAGTGGTTCACCAGTAGACTCTACTGGATCCCCTGGTCCTAGGCCTGAGGTTTCCTCGTATACTTGAATTGAGGCTCTATCCCCTCTCATCTCGATAATTTCGCCAATAAGACCTTTTTCTCCAACCTTAACTACGTCATATATATTAGCTTCATCCATGTCTTTTGCAACAACTAATGGACCTGAAACCTTTACAATTCTACCAATTTTCAAGTTATCTCCCTACCTTTCTATAAAATATTTACGCCCACCGCTTTTTCCACATTATCTCTAATTCTTTGCATTCCTATGTTTAGTGAGCCTTGATTACTTGGTATTAATATAACGGCAGGAAGCATTTGTGCGTTATATCTTTTAATAGTTTCATCCAAATGCTGAGCTATTTGCTCTGTAACAAATATAACTGCATAATTATCTAATGCCATTTTATCTATAGTTTTTCTAGCCTCTTCAACCTCAATAACAGGATATACATCAATTCCAAGAGCTTTAAAAGCAAGTATTGAATCTTTATCTCCAACTACTCCTACTTTATGCATAAACCTCACGCACCCTTTCTCTTATAACCGCTGTATCAACGTTATTTAATTTTCCAACCATTATTATTCTTATTATTTTAATTTCTGTTTCCTTTGCTGCTATATAAGCAAATATTGGCTCAGGTCCAAAGGTTACATATTTAGCAGTTTTTAAACTTTTCATAATATAATTTTCTGAAAACTTTTCAAGAAGAGAAAGTTTTCCAGTTTTGATATAATCATCGATGCCTTGCTTTATAACTTCCCCATACTTTGATGATGCAAATTTAGCTGCCATATTTTCAATAGGCTCATCAAAGGCTCTTATTAAAATATCCATAGCCACAGCTCCACCGGGAAGTATAACCTCTTTTAAAAATTTTAAATCTTTTTCTTGTTTCTTCAATCTAATAACTGACTTTATATTAGAAAAATCTATACTTCTCACAACATAATCAATTATAAAATTATTTTTTGTTTCTTTTGCCCTAGCTAACATATCCGTATACATATATTGATCTACTATAATATCTATTTTTTGAGGATCTTTAAGTTCATGGTAGACCTCGCTCGCCTTAAGTATAGCATCCCTCATACTAGGGTTTAATTCTCTATAATCCTCTGTTATCATGTAGACCTTTAATTTTTCTATATCCACAGTACCTACAGGAATTAACATATGAGAAAGATCCTTGTCTAGTGCTCTGCCTTTTAACATTACCTTAATATTATGATAATCATATTTCAAACTCAAAATATCTACTATATCGGTATCTGGAGAAACATTATACATAAGCGAATATACTCTGTTTAACTCCTCTTTAAGTAATAAATTGTAGTCCTCTGGTCTTTTTACAGTTCCCATCAAACTTGCATATTCAGTTTCCTGCAAGATTTTAAGCACTTCTTCCGCAGAGGTACTATCAATCATTCTATCGATCTTTACTTTACCCAGGAGTCTTGTTTCTAGTACTCTTAGCCTAGCCACAGCTTGTGTAAAATTCATATTATCCATTTATGGCTATCCTCCTTGTTTTGCTTTTCGGAAGCTACCAATTATAAATTGCTAGCTTCCTTAAATTTAATTGAATAGTTCTTTAACTATTTCTGATTCAAGCTCATCTCTTAAGGAATTAACTAGACTTTCAAAAGTATTATTAATCTCTATACCATTTTTAATTATTATAAATCCACTTTTTATGTTCCTGTCCTCAGTGCTTACTTTTATTTCGCCTATTTTTCCGAGTGCTATCAATGCTATGTTTATTTCGGATAAATATTCCTCACTTACAAGGCTTATATATTTCCCAGGAAGTATTATTTCCTCGTTTCCAACTATTGACATTGATAAAAGATATCTTTTTATAAGTTCTAAATACTCTTCATCCTTTATGGCTAAAAGCTTTTCTAGCGCTTCTACAAATACCTTAGTAATCATTTTTTGCTTTGCCACTATGTTTTCATTTCTTACAGCTAACTGAGCGTTAGATATAATTCTCTGTTTAACTGTAACTGATTCAATTTTACTTTTTTCTAGCATTTGGCCTTTAAGTGCCTCTGCTTTTTTTATTTTATTTTCTACCATTAGTTTTCCATTATCATTAGCTTCTTTCAATATAGTCTCTGCTTTAATACTCGCATCCTCTATTATCTTAGCTGATAAGTTGTCTAAATTTGACATATATTCACTTCCTCTAACTTCTTAGTTTGAAAATTAGATTGTCTTACTTACTAAGATTATTGAAACAACGAATGCTAAAATCGCATATGTTTCAACCATTGCTGCAAGTATAATAGCTTTTGTGCTATGCTCTGGTTTTTTAGCAACTATTGCAATACCTGCCGCAGCTGTTTTAGCCTGAGATATTGCAGAATATAATCCTACAAACGCTATTGGTAAACAAGCCATAAATAAATACATTCCCATATCTAAAGTCATAGCTTTAGCTAATTTAGGTAAAACCATTAGTCCTATAACGAAACCATAAAGCCCTTGTGTACCTGGTAACAATTGAAGAATAAGACCTTTACCGAATTTTTCTGGTTCTTCAGTTGTTAGTCCCGCAACCGCTTCTCCAACTATACCTACACCTTTTGCTGATCCTATTCCCGGTAAAATTACCGCAAGTGCCATCCCAAGTGCTGCAAAAACATATCCACCGTTTTTTAAAGTAAATTCTATCAATGTCATAATTAATTCCTCCTTATATTTGCTTTTCTTTTATTACACTAATATATTGATTTTTTGGTTTAAATGCTATGAAGGCTTTCCCTCCACCTGCATAAAATTTACTAAAATACTCCACATATTGAAGTCTTGCACTATGGACAAAAGCTCCTAAAGCACTTAACAATAGGTTAAATGTTTGTGCGCCCACAAATATAAATACTCCAAAAATAATATTAAATGGTTTTGGTATCATTCCTATAAGCATATTAAAGGAAGCTGCTATAAATCCCCCAGAAAGTCCTAGCGCCATAAGTCTTGAATATGAAACCAAGTCCCCTATATAGCTTGATATACCATATAACCCGTATAGTCCTCCACCAAGCTTTGCACCTATTCCTTTATTTGCTCTTCCTTGGGTTAATACTAGTGCAACCATTCCTACAATCATAACCCATTTACCTATATTGATAACAGCAGGGCTAAGTCCTATAGATGATCCGCCTATTAATAAAAATGCTCCAGTTAATGCTGCGTACCATGTTAAAACATCATAAATAGCATCCATTGGTTTACCATTTTTTATTAGTATATATCCTTTAACTCCAAGACCAAAATAAATTTGTACCGCACCTATTACTATAGCTATAATAAGTAATTTCATTATATCTTCTCCAGGATTAATTAAACTTTTAAATTTAATTAAATCTCCAAAGAAACTCCCGTAAACAACTCCTGCTATTGCTGTTGGTATACTTAATAACCAGAAAAACTTAACAAACTTTCTCTGACCTTCATCTAGGTTAAATTTCTTTAATGCAATTGCGCAACCTATAAACATTACTAACCCATATCCAACATCAGCCAACATCATCCCAAAGAACAACATATAAAATGGTGTCATTACGGGTGTTGGATCTATCTCTGAATATTCAGGTAAACTATACATTGATATTATTATCTCAAAAGGTTCTACAATTGAATTATTCTTTAAGAGTATAGGCACGTCATTATCTTCACTTGTAGCATCTTCTAGCTCCAAATAAAAATCCCCATTAGTTATAGCCTTTATAGACTTTTCTAAATCACTTGCGAGTCCTGTTGGTACCCATCCCTCTATTGCAACTACACTTTCTGTCTTTAAGAAATTTTCACAAGCTGATGCTTTTATATGTTTATTGGATAAGTATTCAGATACTATTTTAAAATCCTCTAAATACTGACAGTTATCTTTTATTTCCAAATTTATTCTTTCTTCTTCCTTTGATATCTCTTCTAATCTTGCCTTATATTCGCGTACCACCTGTGCTGGAATTCCATCATATTTTAAATTAATATTACTGAAATTATAAAGTTTAAGTATTTCTTTAGCTTTATCTTCATAACCTTTATAGATTATAAGAATTACATTCATAGCCTCTTTTACTTCACTAATAATTTCTAAATATGAATATGGAATTTCACTTTCAAATTTTTCTCTGAAAGTATCTTTAAGTGCTTTTGGCAATGACCCCATTAGAAATATGGAAGAATCTAATGTTTTTAAATCTTCAAAAGGTGCATCCAGTGGTATCCAAGGCGTTAATACTTCTATTTCAGAATTGATTTTTGATCTTTCACTTTTCATTTGTAGTAAATAATCATCTTTTTCTTTTAGCTTCTTATAGTTTTCATTATAGTTTGATTTCTTAGCTAGCGCTTCCAACTGCCCATAATTCAATATGCTTTTGCCCTTGACTAAAGATTTTATAGCGCCTTGTTTTTCAGTATGCTTTAGTAATAGCTCAAGAGCAAATTTCACTTTTGCTTGTTCACCTTCTAAATAAGAAACTTTTTCATTTTCCGAGTCTTTTACAAGAGATTGTAAATGTTCTTCTTCAAACTTTTGTAGATTTATAAATTGAACATTTTCAAATTTGTGCAAGCTATCTAATAATGTTTCCTTTTGTGATTCGAAGGCGAATAATGTAAATTTACTCATTTTAACTATTGCCATTACTTTTCACTATCCTCTCAACCACCGTGTTAACTGCCATATCAAATTTACTACTTTCTAAATTGAGTATATTCTCTACCTCTATTTTACCTTTTTCAAAAATTGGTTCAGAACTTATTCTACCTTCTTCTTTAGCATTTTCAATTATTTTTTTACTCTCTTCTTTGGCAGCATCCAAAACCCTTTTGTACTGAGCTTCAGCTTCTATCTCAGATTTTTTTAATGTATCTTTACTACAGTCAATTGCCTTACTAATATTATCTGCTGCTTGCTGTTCTGCGTTTTTTATACTTTTTATTGCCTCTAATGCCAAAATATCACCACCTTTTTTCTAAAAAGGCACCTTCAAATAAATAACAGTTTGTTAGTCTATTTATTTTTATGTACCTAGATAGGTATAATGAGTATAGTTCAATTTTTAATACTAATTTATTATAATAAATACTAAGTATGGTATTTATTATAATACTTTATGTAGTATTGAATACAACTTGTATTATACTTAGTATTTTTAGAAATTTCAACTTCTTTTTTTTTAATTAATGAATATTCTTAATATTAACATATATTAATGTAATATATGTCATTTCGATTGAATAAAATTGTTTTTTTGTAATTGATTTATTATTTTTGTATTTAGCCTAAAATGGAGGTTATGTCCACAATATTATCCTCATCATTAATATTATAAATTAAATAATGAGGTTCCTCAGAAATAATATTATTATCTATATAATCTAAAATATTAATCATGAATTTCTCTACATGAATGTTATTTGCATTTTGCACAGTATTGTCTTGTAGAAACTTGTCCTTAATTGCTCTTTCTATTTCCTTATTCACATCTCTAAGCAGAAAATCAGGAAGCCACTTCTTTTTGTTATATTTAAGATAGTCATATTTAACAATCTCTTTTAAAGCCAAGTTTTCACCTTTAAGTTTTTCTTCGTTAAATTTTTCTTCATTAAATTCAATAAATATCTTATAGTAATCTACAGAAGATATACTTCTACTAAGATAACCTCTATCATAAAAAAACGTGCCTAAACACAAATAAAAATCAAAGACAGATTCAAATTTAGGAATAAAGTATTTTAATATAGTTTTAAATTTTTGAGAATTATAGTATTTATCCACCATCTCTTCAACTCTTTTTAGAAGAATGATTTCATCGTAACTTATATCCTTAGTTTTTAGCACCTCATAAGGGGGATAGTTCGAATGTACAATGCCCCATTTCTCTGCTTCATCTTTCATAGGTGCCCCTTTTAATATTTTAAGGAACCCAAGTTGTATTTCATCCGGCTCTATGGTGTACAAATCATTAAAAGACTTTTTAAAGGATTCAAAGTCTTCCCCTGGAAGTCCCGCAATTAAATCTAAATGTTGTTTTATATTACCGCATTTATTTAACTCCATGACCTGTTTTTTTATATCTTCAAAAACTACAAATCTATTTATATTTTTTAATACTTCATTATTTGTAGTCTGAACTCCTACTTCAAACTGAAATCTACCCTTTGGTGCTTTCTCTAAAAGTTTAAGTTGCTTATCACTTAATATATCCGCTGAGATTTCAAAATGAAAAGTGGTTTCAGTATCCAGACTCATTAAATATCCCCAAATTCCCATAGCGAATTCGTCACTACAATTAAAAGTTCTATCAACAAATTTTATGAGTTTTACCTTTCTGTCTATTAAAAACTTTAAATCTACTTTAACCCTTTCCACATCCATTAACCTAACTCCACGTATAGTTGAAGAAAGACAATACTTGCAATTAAAGGGACATCCCCTTGAGGATTCGAAATATACTATTTTGTTATTTAAATCATCATTAATGGTATATGGAAAAACAAGCTTATTTAAATCCATAAGCTTTCTTTTTCCTCCATACACTATTTCACCATTTTCTTTATAGTACAACCCTTTAATACCTTTAAGATCACTACGCGCTATCATATATTCTATAAATTCTCTGTAGGTTTCTTCCCCTTCTCCCTCAATTAAGTAATCTGCAAAACTATCTTTTAAATATTTTTCACTATCAAAAGATACTTCTGGTCCTCCATATAACAATTTAATATTATTATCTATAAGTTTGAGTAAATCAGATATCTGCTTAACATAATCTCGATTCCATATATAACAAGAAAAAGCCACAATATCCGCTTTTTCTGCTATAATTTCTTGAACAATTCGCTCTACTCTATCATTTATAGAAAACTCTCTTATAAGACACTGATAATTCAAATCTTTAGTAAATGCTTTTAAATACCTAATTGCAAGGTTACTATGTGTAAATCTGGAATTAATCCCTACTAATAATACTTTCATCTTTTGATTTCCCTCTCCTTTTGCATATCATGTAATAAATATTGTCTGAACTTTTCTTAGTTATTATTTCAAAATAAGGCTGCAGAATCTTAATTGTATTTTCTTTTGAGCTGTTTTTAAATAAATTTAAGTCTGTTAAATTTATTTCTTTTGTGCTTTTATCAGGTAACAGAATATTTATTCTAGAATTAAAAGTTTTAGCAAAGCCCTTATCTATGTCCCATATATATAATAACCCATCTTCTTTCAAAAATTTATATACATCTTTTATCATTTTTTTTCTGCTTTGTGTAAATTTCATATCACTTAGTGTAAGAAACATTACACAAGTGTCATAGGACCCCTCATCTATTTTTATCTTTTCTTCTATATACTCTACACTATTACTATCATCAATATATTGTTTACATATATTGTATATGATGCCATGATTAGAAAAACCTATGTCTAATAAATTCCCTTTGAAAATTTCTTTCTCTAAATTTATAAAAACCTCCCTTTTCAATTATTGACCCCCTCTTCAAATATAGTTTTATATATTTTACTTATTTTTAAATTATTCTTCAAAAACAAAATAATTCCTCTAAAATAAAGGAATTATTTCTTAATTTCATTATAAAAATTTAACATTAGCCCTGCTGTGGTCTTTTGTGCCCTCTGAACTATGAGTACAGATATCTTATTGTACTTCTCTTCTTTGATTTTTATATTTGCATAAGAATTATAGGTTTTATTCGCAAAAAATGCATTGTTTTTTATATAGTCTTCTATATTATCCTCTTGTATTATTTCATTTAAAATAGGGAAAGAATAGTCACTCATTAATTTACTTATAATCCAAAGTTCAAAATTCCTGTGACTTTTTAGGAGTTTATTGTTCACGTGTTGCGGAACTGTAGCATCTTGAATTAAATGGCAAGCTGCCCCAAAATAAAACACTGCTTGCCTAATATCTCCTGCCTCCACAAATTTCAAAGCGCTTTTATAATATTTTTGGAATTCTGTTAATGCATTTGAAAATCCATAAAGACCAGTGCCCTTATAGTGATGATAAAAATGATTTGAGCTCTTAAAATCTTGATCTGCCCAAGTAACCCCATTGTTTAATTCTTTTATATGTGATTTGTAAAAATTATGAACTTCACTATATCCCTGATTTTTTAATATCTCCACAGCTTGAATATTTATAAATTTATGGACAATACAGTGGGTCTTCATAATCTTCTTTTTAATTGGATTTACTGTTATCATTAAGGCTTTTAATGTTTTTCCATAAGTAGCTTCAATTTTTCTCTTCAACCTGCTCACCTCTTAATTTAGTATACACTAAATTGACTTTGAAAACATATTAATAATTTGCACAGTATATATTTACTCCATTCTAGTTCTTTTTGTCGAGTCCCGCAAGTATGCAAACTATTAAAGTTACCACAATAAATAATAAATAGTAAAAGAATCTTTGCGTCCCAATCCCTATTGCATTAATCTGTTTTTTTTCAATTGAGATTATATATCCGCTTTTAGAGTCGAGTATAATTAATTTATTATAAAACTTCATACTAGATATATAGGTGCCGCCTCCAAAGTTAATCTTTTCTTTAGGTGCATTAATTTTATTTAAACTATAGATACTATTATCATACTTTTCATAAAAATATATACAGTCTTTTTCTCCAAGCATTCCTTGTATGTCAACTGATAAGCCTACTAAACTATCTACTGTACTATGTTGGTAAATTGGTGCAGGTGGGTTTGTAGTAGGATGCTGATCTAAAATAAATGGTATATAGCTGTTATCTTTACCTTTAAATTTAGGGGAGCTTATTGGATCTCCACCAGTATAATCTGGAAAACCATACCATGTATTTTTTTTAATTTGATATATATAATCACTATCACCACTCACAGGTCTTAGACCTCTATCCTCCATTCCTCCAACAGCAACTATTATTTTCCCCTCACTATTGAAATCTATTCCTTTCATATTTCTTATACCCCAAGCAAAGTTTCCCTGAGCTCCAGTTTTTAAATTGTAAATTATTATAGATGAATTTCCAATCATATTTTCTGTTATAATTTGTCCCTTTATATTTTTAGTTTTATATGAAACAAATGATCCGGTTTTTTCCTCTCCGAAATTAATTCCTTTTATAGTTATACTTTTGGGTGTAATATCATGATTTTGAGGATAATTATCTAACCACGAATTGTCTGGTCCCACTACTCCAGAATTCGTTGCTGACCCTATAGTAACAAATAAATAATCTCCATTGATCCTAATCAAACTCTTATTATAATCCCCATAATTAGGTATATTCTTAATTATTCCACTATTTTCCTTCTTTTTTAAATCATAGGAATAGACCATTGCTCCGGATGCATAATACAACACATTATTGTTATAATCTAAACTAGTTATACTTAGATTCTTGTTGGTAAACACATTATATGCTTTGCCAGCTTTATCAATGTACTGTACACTGTCTTTGTAAGCCACGTAATAGTTCCCTTCACTGTCTCTCGCAAAATCTACTGCTCCAGTTAATCCCTTAAACAGTATCTGTGATTTTATAGCTTCATCTTTCACCGTCATCTTATATTCACTTAAAGAACTCTTTAATGTAAACAACGTAAAAGCCATTATAGCTAAAATTACTATAAAACCAATAGTCTTCTTCATACTTGCCCCCTAAATTATAAATACTCTAATCTATATATATTTACATAGATTAAAGTATATGTGTTAATAATTTCTAGCAATTTGTATATGGTCCCGTTCAACCTCAGATAAAGCGCGGAATACTTGTTTCACAATTGAATTGTTTACTTTTTTTCCCTGTTTTTCGTAAAACATAGCAGCATGAATTTCTCTACTTTCTGCAAGGTCCATTAAGCTTTTGTCGCTTTTATGTTTACTATAATCTATATTAACTAGTACAGGTATTTGTTTGAAACCTCCTAGCTTTTGGTGAACTATAGCATGCATATATTCAATCTTTGAGAGAGCCTGGAAAGTTTCTTTAACCGCCAAGCTATGAGAAAGCTTTACTGCGGCCTTATAAAATTCTGAATTAAATATTTCAAGCTTCATAGCATGATCTAATATTATTATAGTATTCTCATCTAAACTTTCAGCTGGAACTTTATAGATTTCACCTTCAGGTATTAAATAATTAGAACTAACACCACAAAACGGGCAATATTTTATATGTTCGCTTTCATTTTCTTCTAATAAGCCTTCATTATTTACATTGAAATTATTTACATTTATGTTCATCCCGCATATCAAACATTTCATCTTTCATTCTCCTTAATGCACACCAAGAAATTAACAAGTCCTATCCTAGTCCATTTTGACTTATTGCTTTTTTTATGTGACTAATTTTTACTAATAAAATTATTCTAACATAAAAGCTCTCCACTTGGAGAGCCTTTTACATAATAAATTTATTTACATAATAAATTTATACTATTACGTTTATATGCTTACTTATTTTCATGTGATTTTAGAATATAATCATAGTGCTTCACATACTAATTATTAATAACTGTTATCTACAAATGTGAAGAACAAGGAGGAGGCTTTTGTGATTAAAGATACTTTCTATAGAGACTCAATAATTCTCACCGTATCAAATTTAACTGCTGGAATACTCAGGTTTATGTTTTCAATTTTACTTTCAAAAAAATTAGGGGCAGAAGGTATGGGGCTATATAGCCTTGTAATGCCTATTTACGACTTATTCATTTGCCTTATTTGTGGTGGAATGGTAACAGCTATTTCAAAGGAAGCTTCAGCCTATTACGGAATAAACGATTATGGTAATCTTAACAAATCTGTACATACTGCCTTAGTTTTTGATTTTGCCTTTGCTATAGTAATAACAATTTTGGTATTTCTTTTTTCTCCTTACATTAGTACATATATAATTAAAGATCAAAGAACACTATATTCTCTTTGGGTTATTTGTCCTGCATTAATCTTTGTTGCTCTTTCATCTATATACAAGGGTTATTTCTATGGTATTTCAAATGTTAAAGTACCTGCAATCATAGATGTAGTTGAAAAATTTGTAAGAATGGCTATAATATTGGGCCTAATAAATTTTTTCGCATTAAAAAATGTAACTTCTACTGTAACTGCTGCTTATATTTCCTTAAGTATTGGAGAACTTATAAGTTTTATTCTATTATTTATCTTCTATGAAAAAAGCAAAAATAAATTTAGAAATTTCAGAAAAAAAGCTGAAGGTAGAGCTCAGCTTTTATTTAACGTTCTTGTTGTTTCATTGCCATTAAGCTTAAATGGGTTTTTAACCACAATAATTTCAGCACTGTCCACCTTGATTGTACCCCGCAGGCTAGTTTATGCAGGTATTGAATATACTGCAAGTTTGGCCCTAATAGGTAAGTTTTCAGGTATGGCTATGAGCATTGTGTTCTTCCCATTCATTGTTGTAATGTCTATGGCAACCATACTAACGCCAGATATTTCTAAAAGTGTTATTAAAAGTGATTACAATGCACTAGAAAGTAGAATAATGGAAGTTATAAAAATTTCATTTTTACTTGGTATTTCAACTATGATAATATGTTTATGTACTGGAGACTCCCTGGGAAAACTTTTTTTCGATAGATATGATTTAGGTATCTACATACGCCTTGCTTCATTAAGTTCACCCTTCATGTACATGGCTGGTTCAACCTTTGGAATTTTGAATGGACTTGGTAAACAAAAGACTCTTTTAATAAATTCAGTAATAACAGCCATTCTCCAACTTATCTTGCTATATATATTATTGGGTATTCCAAGTATAAACATTTTAGGCTATGGCATAACCCTCCTTATAACATCCGCAGTGAGCTTTATACTGAATATTATTGCCATCAAAAAAAGCTGCTATATACAGTTTTCAGGGGTGGAAATAACAATCAATATTTGTCTTAGCATATTCTTATACTTTATATTAAAAATTCTAGATAATACTATTCCAAATTCTATGTTTATTACTAAAAACATAGTGATTATTATCTCAGGTTTCTCTCTATTATTCTTTTCTCATATCCTAACAAAAAAAAGTAAACAAGTCTAATGCACTAATAGCAGTAGACTTGTTTACTTTGTTAGGTATTCTTTTTTTATCTAATTCTCTCCAAAATAGAATTAGGTATAAGTCTTATAATCTTACGTGGGAATACTTCTAAATCTTCTTTAGTTATTCCACCTATAAGCACTAATATTAAGAAATACGTTAATATGGCAAAAATCATAGCAATCAATATAGCAAGTGCATTTGCAAAATATCCTTCGCGAACAAAACTAAGTATAAAATTAAAGTGACCATACATTAGTTTTGCCACGATGGCCATAACACCTGAGGCTATTATTGGTTTAATTGCATGACTAAATAGATTAATTTTGACCTTTAGTACTTTGTTCATAGCAGCATAATTCAATATTAAGAGTATTGCAAAACTTACTCCATTGGCCATAACAGCACCTAATATATTAATGCTTGGTATTGCTACAAAAATATAATTAGTAATTATTTTTCCTATCAATCCAATTACTGCATAACTGGTAACTAAGTAAAGTTTTCCAAGCCCTTGAAGAATCGAAGTTTGAATAGCGACCACAGCCATAAGTATTATTATCACTGATCCATATATTAGTAATCTTGAAACATCAGAATCATATTGAAGTAATTCTATTATGGGTTTAGCTAAAACCGCAAGTCCAACTGCAGAAGGTACTGCCACTAAAAAACATAGCCTAAAGGCATAATTAACTTTATTTCTTACAGCTTTTTTATCTCTAAGTGCCATTAAGCTAGATATAGAGGGTAAAATAGTTATGGCCAGTGATGATATAATAGCTATAGGCACACTTATTAAAGTTGTATATTTACTCAATACACCCCATAAAACATCAACCTGTATTTTATCAATTCCAACATCTATCATTCTTGATTTAACTAACCATAAATCTATAATTAACCCTGATTGTTGTATCCCTAAACATACTGTCATTGGCACAGAATAACTTAATAGCTTTTTTATTAGCTTTTTAGTAGTTAATCTTTTTATATCTAATTTATTGTATCCTTTTGGAACTCTAAAAACTTTATTTTTCTCATAAAAATAGATCATATATAAGACTGCAACTAGTGCACCCACAGATGTTCCAATAGTTCCACCTGCCGCTCCTGCTGCTATGCCATATCTTATAAAATAAGCTGCAAAAGCTAAACTAAATATAGTATTAGCAATTTGTTCTAATACCTGAGATATAGCAGTGGGGGTCATATTTCCTCGGCCTTGAAAATATCCTCTATAGGCTGATAATACAGAGGATATTAAAATAGTTGGAGCCAGTGACATAATTGCGATTCTTGCAGTAGAACTTGCTGTTTTATCAGCAAAATATCCTGCGAAAATAAGCATTAAAATGGACATAATCATACCTAATATCAAAAGTAAAAATCTAGCTATTTTAAAAGTCTTTACTGCATCTTTATAATTTTCAATAGCTATAAGCTCTGAAACCATCTTCGAAATAGCCACAGGAATACCTGCATTTGTTAAAATATACATATATACAAATATACTGTAAGCAGAGGAATATACACCATACCCTTGATCCCCTAATATTTTGTTTAAAAAAGGTACATAGAGTAGGGATAAAAGCTTAACCATAAAACCTGCCGCAGATAATATAGCAAAGCCTTTTGTGGTAGATTGTTTATTTGAATTTACACTTTCACTCATTAAATCATCACCTTCGATACTGAAATATCGTTAAGACATTCTTTAAAATTTAAATACATCCTTTTTAATCTTTTTTAATACTGGTGGTAAACTTTCTGCAATAGTTTTATTTTCCATATAAGATAGTTCTTCTGGACAATTCTTAAATGTTGCCTTATATGCATATAGAAATTGGTAATCTAAACCGTATTTGTTATTAAAAAAACTATTCATTTTTTTATCTCCGTATTTTGAATCACCAACAATAGCATTTCCTAAATGGCTTAAATGTGCGCGAAGCTGATGACTTCTTCCTGTTAAAAGATTAATATCTATTAGTGAAAATGTACCACAGCTTTGAATATTTTTAACTTCCATCGCTATTCTTTTTGTATTTGGCATTTGAGTATCAAATACCTGTGATATATTTGCGTCCTCATCTTTACGTATATATCCCTCGTAAACACCGTCTTTAATTCTATTGCTTACTAGTGCCATATAAAATTTTTCAACGTTTCTTTCTCTTATCATCTCATTCAAAAGTTTGAGAGATTTGAAATTCTTACCAAATATAACTATACCTGAAGTATTTCTGTCTAGTCTATTGCATGGCGCTGGTGTAAAGGTTATTTCATTTTCTGGTTTGTAATCTCCCTTATCGAATAAATAAGAAAGCACATAATCTATTAAGGTAGCTTCGCCGCCCACTTTATCAGAATGAACTAAAACACCTGGCCATTTTTCCACCATCAATATATTAGCGTCCTCAAAGGTTATTTTTAAGTTATTATCAATTCTTTTAAACTCTTCCTTTTTAACATCGCTAGTAATATATTTTGTTTCAACAATATCACCTTCTACAAGTGAATGTTTTTCCTTAATTTTGCTACCATTGACCCTAATATCACCTTTTCTAAAAGCTTTATATATTTTGCTGAGTGGTACATCACCAAGTACTTTTCTCATGAATTTATCTGTTCTTTGTCCTGCTTCATTTGCTCCGATTTCTATCCTCATTCATATCCTCCTAATTCTTCTATCTCTTGTTCTTTTATATAATGACGAATCCTCAGATAATCTAATTTATTTTGTAATAAATCAACTTACACTTTTAAAAAACACATCAAGCATCAATTATATACTAATATAGGCTATGAATTCAATAAGAATTCGTAAGCTAATTTACATTGCATAGCTACACCTATTGATATACAACTCTCATCTATGTCAAATAAACTTCCATGAGCCGGATTTACTATACCTTTTTCCACATTACCACTTCCTAAAAAATAAAATAGTGCTGGTCTTTCATTGGAGAAATAAGCAAAACTTTCCACACCCATAGTAGGTTGGTCTAATTTATGTACATTATCCGCACCGATTACTTCACTTGCTTTTTTTTCAAACATGTCCGCTAAATTATCATTATTATAAAGACATGGGTAACTTTCCTCTATATTAATCTCACACGTCCCTCTCATAGAGTGCGTGGTGCCCTCTACTACCTGAACTAATCTCTTCTTTATATATTCTCTATGTTCACCTTTTGTAGTTCTAATAATTCCTGATATTATCACGTCTTCTGGTATAATATTTTGAGCTGTGCCCCCGTGAATGGAACCTATAGTAACTACTGCCGCATCTGTGGGTGGAATTTCGCGACTTACAATGTTTTGAAGAGATACAATAACATTACTAGCTATTACAATAGGGTCAATGGTCATGTGTGGGCTTGCACCATGTCCTCCACGACCTATTATTTTTATAGTAAAGGGATTTGATGCGGCATAGGCGTTTCCTCTTTTTAAACCAACGGTTCCTGCTTGTAACCACTCCTCAACATGAAGCCCAATAATAGCATCCACATTAGGATTTTCAAGTACTCCCTCTTTAATCATTAATGGTGCACCACCAGTAGTTTCTTCTGCTGGTTCGAAAAACAATTTTACATTACCTTTAATTTCATCTTTCATACTATTTAATATTTTGGCTGTCCCTAAAAGTATAGTGGTATGAGCATCATGTCCACAAGCATGCATTTTGCCTGCAATTTTCGATGTGTAACTGCATATTTTCTTATCCTCTAGGGGAAGTGCATCCATATCCGCTCTTAGCGCAATGGTTTTTTCACCCTTGCCTCTAATAATAGCACAAATTCCTGTTCCAGCTACTTCATAAAATTCAATGCCTTCCACTGATAAAAAGTCTTTTACCTTTTGAGAAGTTCTAAATAAATTAAAGCCCAGTTCTGGATTTTCATGAAGATCGCGCCTTATTTCTATTAACTCACTTTCAATATCCTTTGCCCTATCTAAAAAATTCAATATTTACACCTCTTTAATTATTAATCATCTTCAAAAATAACTGTTCTATTTTATTTTGTTTCTGATTCTATAATGCTATTTTCCCAATATATTTGTATTACATCTCCATTATTTAATGGCTGATAATAACTAGCTTTGCTTCCATTTAGCATAAGTATTAGGTTACCCTTTGAAATGGATAAATCGAATTCTACATAATTAAATATATCCACAAATACGTATTTATCTTTACTTTTGAGAGTAATATTTTTTTTATTAACTTCAACCATAACACTTAGCACTTCATTATCTAATTTAGTATGTACATTTTTTGTGTGAGCATCCCCATCCTTAGCTGTCAACCACTTCTTTTCTATTTCCTTGTGTATTTCAATGGGTAAATCCACTTGTTTGACCTTGATATCTTCTACGTCCAACACAGCATTTTGATCCTTTGCAATTACACTATATATTCTGTCCCCTTCTTTTATAACATAATCCACATGCAAATTTTTATTATTCATTTTAAAAGTTGAACCAGGTGCAATATTAGGGAAATTTTTTGCGTATTCCCCTATTGTAGTAGGAAATTCTATTTTAACATTATCATCTTCTTTTATTACAGTGTTTATTAAAGATTGTACACCATTAATGAATGCCACAGGCTCAAGGTTTTGTATTATATCCTCAAAATAAAAACTCACAGCTTGAATGTTCTTAACAAAGTCCATGATTTTAGGCTCAGCATTTCGTCCATCGATGCTAAACTCGACTACTATAATATCTCCTTCTTTTACCTCAGAATCAATATTACTAAGCATACCATTTATCTTGATTTCTGCCCCTTTAGCTAGAGTTCCAAAGGCCACTCGTTTTATTCCATCAACTGTAAATCTTATATTACGTCCGTTCTTACCAATTAATATTTTAGGGTTTATGCCTTCTTGCACCATTACATCCATAACTGTATGTTTATGGGAATTGAATAGGCTTATAATTTTGTCATTTATAGTGACATCAACAAAATCATGACCTAATCTCTTAATTGATATAAGTGCGATGCCTAAAACCGTAACTCCAATACTTCCCAGTTCGCCATCACAAATACAGTCAACCACTGCTTCGCGACCTTTAATTGCAACCCGTTGCATGGGCAGATTTAAAATTTTGGCAATATTTTCTTTTATGAAAGGCGTATGTGCTCCCCCACCTACTAGAAAAACAGCATTAGGAGCTTTTCCTCCATTTAATTCAATTATCTTATTACCAATTTCTTCTGAAATTTTCATAACTATAGGGCTAATTATTTTTAGTACTTCCTCTGGTCCTATTTCATTTTCAAAGCCTAAAACATCTATGTATTGAATTTTGTCTTTTCCGCTACATTGCTTTTTAATTTTCTCAGCAGTATTAAAATCAACTAAATATGCTTGTGCAAGGACCTCTGTTACCTCATCCCCAGCTGTTGGTACCATTCCATAGGCACTTATGGTATCTTTGCTACTTATTGCAATATCAGAAGTACCTGCACCAATATCCACTAATGCTAAATTTAGAAGTCTTAGGTTCTGAGGTACTGCAGCCTCCATGGCCGCTATCGGCTCTAACGTTAAACTAACAACCTCAAGTCCTGCCTTATTCATAACAACATAAAGGCTATCAACCACAGAATGTGGAAGAAAGGTAGCGATTATTTCTACTGCAATCTTTTCACCCTTGTGGGAGTTTAGATTTGAAATTATGTATCCATTTAAATAGTAATTTGTAACACTATACCCAACGCAATAAAGCATACCTTGAGTAGACTTGTTGACTTCATCCTCCGCCATTTTAACAGCAGTAAGTTCTAAACTTCTTATAATTTCCCTATTGATTTCTTTATCCTGGTCAACTTCTATTTCAGCCTTTATTGCAGTTGTCCTTAAAAATCTTCCCGCAGCAGCAATAGCTACTTTAGTTAAAGAGACATTTAAAATACTTTCTAATTTGCTTTTTACCTTTTTTACTCCACTAGCTACTAATTGAATATCATGAATTTGACCATCAACCATAGCTCTTTCTTCATGTTCTATATAGCTTTCAGCAATAACTCGAAATTTTTTCTCAGCTATTACCCCCACTGTCCCTATGATGGATCTTGTTCCTATATCTAAAGCAAATATTAGTTGTTCAACATTAACATTTGTTATCTCCATTTTTTATACCTCTTCCACACAAAATTATCAAGCTCATATTCTAAGAATATGAGCTTACTGAAATTATATAACATTATATAGCAACATTCAATAAAACTACTGCAATAACTTAATTACCCCACGGCTTTCTGATATATAAGGCAACTGTTTTATAATACTGTAAATGTATTTTGGTTTTACTTTATCTTCTTTTAAAACCTGTTCAAAGGATAATTCATTATAGTACAATAACTTGCACCAAAAATCTACAAAGTCATCTCTTGTAATAAAAATTATATTATCTCGTTCTTTAACTGTAAACCCACAGTTAAATCTCTCCAAAATTTTCACATCTGAGTATTCTTCATTTGATAAAATCCGGCCTACATCTTCCCACATTCTCTTAAATGCAACCATTATATCCCTCCTTAATAAACAAACAATTTTTATAGTATAACACATTTATATACTATGTTAAATATTACTTCTCATTACATTATATGTGTTATGCTTTTGCTTTGCAACTACATAATATAATACAAAAACCTCATATTCTAATCACAAACCATATTTTAAACTTTTGATATTAGTTAGTTATTATATAATACCGCCGAATCAAATACTTGTATATTTCTTTGTTTGTTTTTAGTGTCATTTTCAATTAAGCTACATATTATATACTGTCGAAGGACAAGGAGTGATATTATGTCAAAAGATCGTTGTAAAAAAGAACCACAATTTCACGACCATGAATTTGAAGGAAGCGTTAGAATAGCTGAATTAGGTACAGCTGATGCTCATAATCATAGATTTGCTGGAGTATCCAGTCCTGCAATACCAGTTGAAGGTGGACATGTTCATAAAGTTAAAACAAGAACAGACTTTTTTGATCACTTTCATATAATTGAAGCAGTTACTGGTCTACCAATACCTGTTGGCAATGATGGCAAGCATGTCCATTTTGTAGAGGCTGAAACTAATGTCGTTGATGATCATTTCCATGAGTTAATATTTGCTACACTTATAAATGCTCCAATATTTGAAGAAGAATGCTAGTATAAATGTAGTTGGGTTAAGGCATTACCGTAAAGGTAGTGCCTTCTTTAGTTTTAGGTTTGGAAATCTTCCTTAGCTTTTTCCTTTAAAATAAACTGAAACTCCCCTTCTAAATCTTTAATTCCGACTATTTATGTTTTCCTTTTTTCTTCATTTTAAGATTTCCTTTTCTACCAATAGATTCAGTAGGCTTATCCTTTGATGTTGCTTTGACACCCTTAGCCTTTTCTATAGCAGTATTAATAGAGTTTTTCCCTTTTGGAAGTGCCACAATAAATCCCTCCTTATATTGGAAACTCGCAAGTACACCATTGATTATTCTTAAAATTCAACATTACACCTTTGATATTAATGAGTTATTATATAATACCGCCGCATCAAATTTTCTTGTAATTCCACCCTCAAACTTCAAATCTAAATCTTTACTTGTAATGGAAATCACTTTTCCTTTGCCGAAACTTTTATGTAATAAAATATCCCCTTCTTGAAAAGGCAAATCTGTAGATACCCCTACAATCTTGCATTCCACAACAAATCGTGAGGTTTCTTTGACTTTTCCTTTTACATTTTTGGAAATGCATAACCAAACATTATCTATGGCTCTTGTAATTCCTACATAAAATAGTCTTCTTTCTTCTTCTATATTCTTATCCATGCTATTTACATGTGGTATATTCTCCTCATTACAATTAATGAGGTATACATTTTTAAACTCCATTCCTTTCACACCATGAATTGATTGCTTCAGCATAAATGATTTACTTAGAAGTGTTGATACAGGCTACTTTATACAATATTCCATGCTTTTATCTTTAATTTATTCCATACACATAACTATTATTTAATTATATCATATTGATAGGAATATATTCAATGTGTGAGTCAATGGAAACAATTAGTAGCTATTGAAAATTACTATTTTTTAATAATCACTACATTAATATATAGTTTTTTTTCATAAAAAAAGGGTAAGCCATTTAGCTGTACCCTTATAGTGTTTTTCATTTCTTTCACTTAAACCTCAACTGCACATACCCATTCATGCAATCTTGTCATTTCTATATATCCCTTAAGACTTTCCTTATCATTTGTTTCCAATTTTATAAGTGGTAATTGAACATAACACTCATCTTGTTGATAATTTATATTAACTTCTTGAACTTCATATTCATAAGGGTCTTTCCACACTGAGTCTGATATGAAATCTCCCTTATGAGGTACCACATTAGATTCAAAAGTTTTTGTGACATTTCTAAGACCTTTTCTAAAATCTCCTAAAGTTATTTGTTGACTAAGTATAATTTTCATTACAAATCCCATCCTCTCAAACTCTATTTAGTATAGATTTCCTTCAAAGTGTTCATTAAATCGCCTACCTGCTTGTAAATAATCTATTTTGTCAGTGAATATAATGAAGTTATCAAATTGTCCACGAGCTTCTACATTAGTTTTAAATTCTATTTTTAAAAGTGCACATATAACATCAGGTAAATATAAGTTGCAAAAGCTAAAATCATCACTGTAGAAATACCCTACTCTATCTAATTTCAATTTAATTAAATGAAGAGAATCTTGAATCGAAGATTCCAAACCCTTAATCTCCCGATTGTCATATATTTTATAGAAAAAAGGCTCTGGTTTCTTTCCTTTTCTATAAAATTCTTTTATTTCTCCGTCAATTGGTGCAGTTGCATATAAATATTTTTCATTTTGTTCCATATCAGTTTTCCCTTCTAAATTATTGTAGTTTTTAATCGCTCATCATTTTACGATATTCCATGGTTTTATTTCTAATTGTGTCAACTCTTTCTATCATTAAATCTCTAATTTCTATAAATTCAATTATTTCATCTTTTGTACAAATATACTCATTGGCTAGAGGACTTTGCATTGTGATTATTTTATTAGTAGCAATTTCAAATTTAGCTATTATTTTCTCTAAATCACCTATATGCCAATTACTCAATTTATCATCTTCAATATATTTTAAACACGTTTCATATGTAACATTGAAATTATTGGATAACATAAATGTCATAGATTTATCTTGTATTTGTCTATAGAAATCGTTGTAATCACTTCTGTCATCATTTTTTTTTGGATATGAAACAAAATATTTATATATACACTGTTGAAAATAAGGTTTGTGCTCTTTATTATCACGTATGTTTTTAACTCCCATCATATCTATCTGACTTATTAAAACTTTTTTAGAATCACCGTATTTAAACAACTCGACTAACCTCCCTTCTCTACATCCAATATTCTACAAAATAAGAAAAATACCTCTATTGAAATATTTTATTATTTGAATCCTACAAAAAAGAAAAAAAGAGTATAAAGGAAATTAATCCTCTATACTCTTTACCATTTGTATCCACAACTTTTACATTCCCATGTTTTTGTTAATTTACCCACTGAGAATATACCCCACATCCCTACACTTCCTGCTTTAGATATTCCACTAATCTTATTACACTTAACACTTTTGCAGTTTGGACATTTAATTAAACTATCATTAGCAACATAAGTTGATTTAATATTACTAGTTTCATTACTACCAACTAAATTAACCTTTGCCCCAATTGCTTCAAAATCTTGTTTAATCTGGTTTGCTCTATAAATATTTAAATTAGACATAAAAACAGAATTCTTATTATCAATTACATCTTTAGCTTGTTTCAGACCCCAATTTGTTAACTCTCTGATAAGTCTAATAGTTTTAATTGCTTGTGTAGAGCTTTCTAAAATTAAATTATAAGATGTGGGTTGTTCTGCTTCAACAACTTCTATCTTTTTTTCCTGTGCTTGTATTTTCATAGGTTCTCCACAATGAGGACAACTTAATGCATTTGGTGAAATATCCTTATCACACATTGGACATTTTATTAAATTACTCATAACAAAACTCCTTTTTATAATATAATTATATCTTACTATTTTATTAAACTTTTGTTTCCATTTATAGTAATTATATCATAAATATATATAAATTATGTAAAATTCTTATTAGTGCTATACTTTATTTTTTAACTGTGATTCCATATACCGTAATTTAATGTGTACCCTGAATACTTATTATTTGCCCAGATATGGTTCGCATTTTTAAAATTTAATCTGCCTATCGAATCAGCAGAATTCTTATTATGTACCATATTAAAAGTTGTGTCTAATTCCTCCATTATGCTAAAAACTCTAAATGTACCATCATCTAAGAGCCACAAATCGGTATGTGTTAAAATATTAAAACTTATTGTATTCTTTCTTATATAAACACTTCCATCATTTTCAAAATCATTCAAAATAATTGATAATACTGTTTTAGATTCAGTTTCTGGAGGAACAGAATTACAAAATAGAATGTTTTTATTAATTAAATCCCCTGCATCCTCAAAATCTTCTTTTTTTAAAGCATCTTTTGAATTGTAATATAACAATTTACATAAATTCTGGTTAGCACATAATTTTTTAGATATTTCCTGCACATATATATTTAATTCTTTAAATTTGCTCAATTTTAATCATCTCCTTTTATAAATCGGTCAAGCCCTTAATCCTAATTTGTTTCTTAATCACTGTACTTCCCATTGTTGCCACAAGTAAGAACGAACCCTTAACTGAAGTGTTGGCATTTAATCTACATGAAGTAGGTAATATATTGTCTATCAATATAATCAACATTTGTGATGTTATTGTAGGATTCAGTGAACTTTGCTCAAGAGTAAATGTAAATACTTCACCAGTAGTAATAGCTGTTAAATCATTATTAACACATTTCCACGTACGCAATGCACTCAAATTGATATAATCATATGAGCCAGTGGAACTAACTATTTGATATGTAGCTCCCACTATAACAGCAGTAATATTTACATTTAATATTGCTGCTACATTCTCAAATTTAACTGTAATAGCTGTTGTGCCTACTTTAATTCCTGTTATAAGACCTGTAGTATCTACACTACAAATAGTAGTATCTGAAACAACAAAAGTTAATGCAGGTGTAGTTATTACTGTGCTATTATTTCTGCATATTGTTTCAATTTGGAATGTTTTATTTTGTTCTATGTAAGTTATTGTGGTAGGTAATTCTATAGTAAAATTATTTCCAATAGGTGTAGTAATTACTGGGGTTACAGAATTAAATGCTAGTCCTGTAGTAAAATTGTCATCTACTCCACTAACATCGCTTTTTAATTTAATAATAATAACACCTTGTTCCTCGTTTACTACACTGCTAATATTATCAATTCCTAAAACACTCCATAAAGTGCCATTTAAAATAAATCTAAATCCTAATGGAACAGCTTTAATTATATTTAGTTGTGAATATCCAACTTGACAACTTAACTCATTACCAATTGTGGAAATGTATTTACCTTCTGCTATAGAAAGTGTTCCTTTATCTATAATAGAATTTATAGAAATTACTCTATCTATCCCATCAACTTTAGCCTTATATCTTAATAAGTTATTGCATTTCCTCATAATAGCCTTATAAATAGTATTGGTTTTGACTACTTCTGAAATTATAATCCATTTATAGCCTTGAAATTCAACTATATCACCCGTGTTGTAAGGTACAATAGTTTTTATCTTTTTATAATCTATTGTTTTGTCTTTCTGATTAGAAATTAAAGCTTGGACTTCTATATTATTAATAACTATTTTCTGTCCCATTGCATTCAATAAGTAGACAAAATTAGAATCATCATTAAATATATTCAATTTTAATCATCTCCTTATTAATTAGAAAACATATAAACAAAATTAGAACCACTATCATTAGTAGAAATAGCATCATCATTTGGAATCTGACGAATCTTCTTTTCTAATTGATTAATTCTACTTTGCAAGTTTTCAGCAAAATTTGAAATAGAAATATCATCATTTTTATAATTTTTCATAGTTGATGGACTATTTGCAATATCTTCTAATATAGATAAAGCAGTTTTAAGAATTATTTTTTTATTTGTATTTGAAGATGGAATATATTCATCTGTTGAGGTTGGTGATGGATTAGCTATGTCTGTTGAAACAGGAGTATTTTCTTCTAAATAAATTGCTAAATTAAAATCTGGTATATCAATCCCCTCTATTGCCATTTTGAGACGTTCTAAATTATCCAATTAAAACACCGTCCTTTATATTTACTAGATTATATTTCAATCCTAAATTGTGAAGTTCTGCTACAAATTTATTAAGTTGTTTATGATTTATTTGAGAATTATCTATAATTAAACTTATATGTGTATGAGATTGTGAATCGTTTGTTAGAATTATATTTGTATTTTCCATTATTATCAGTCCTTTCTTATTGTTGTTTTGGTTTTAATTATTGTAAATATTTATAAGTTATATTGGAATTTTATGTTATAATATTTAAGAAGCATTTGTTGAAGATTGGGGTATATCCAATATATAAGTAATTTCTAAATGCAACGTAAATATGGAGGGAAAAATGAGAAATACATACGAAAACAGTTTCGAAATAAACTTAACAAGTCATTTTATTCTGCCTAGTGTAAGTTCAGATACAATATCAATTCCACGATTATTAAATTTAGACGAAACCACGTTAAGAACCTTGATAAATTCTGCAATAGTTGATGTTTTTTCAAATTATATTATAACTTCAACCGATGAGGAGGCAACAATATCCGCAGACTGGAAAGATTATTTAGCTGATAATGAAAACTCTGAATCTTTTTCAATAAAAATAGCATTAAATACAGATAAATATTTATTTGATGATGGGATAGAAAACTATTTGTCTTATTATATTGAAGTATATTTGAATGAATTATTTTTGATATTAAATCTATCAATACCTGGAAGTATCACCCTTTTTCAAACAACTTTTAAGGTTAATGATTACACTACAAGAATTAAAATAGATAGCTATTTTTTTGCCGAATCTTTAGAATGGAGTAATGAAATTCATTGGCTTAATATAGTACCTATACCTATTAATGATGTTGCAACATGGTACAAGAGTTTAAATATAGGCATTAGACAAATATCAAAAACCAATTTAGAAAGGGTTATATTTTCATTACTACATGTCTGTAATGATGAATATGCAAGCCCTACTGGACTTATTTGGCTATCTCACTCACTGGAATCACTTTTTGGTTCTCCTAAAGCCTCAATATGTAAAACTATGATAGATAGAGCATATAAAATCTTGGGCAAGCCAGAAGTGAATTCTAAAAAAATAAAAAATATATTTAATGATTTTTATGATTTAAGAAGTAAATATGTGCATGGTGAATTTAATATACATCATCCATCTTATAATAATATTTTGGATGATGATATAGATGAGTATTATGATAAAATGACACCATCCTATAAAATCGGGTTTTCTATTGTAGTTGCATGTTTACAGTTAATGATATTAAATAATTGGAAAGGATTTAAGTTTAGAGAAGAATTTGACGGAGTATAATGCTTAAGTATTAAAGTTTAATAGTGATTTATTTATAATATCAAATTCAAAGGAAATGTGGAGGTTTACAGATGTTCTCATCAATTATTAATTATATAACATCTCATCCTGAAGTAATTTGGTCAGGATTTGGAATATTTGTACTAGGACTCATATTTACAATAACTAAATTTTTCGTAACTCATGAAATTATTGAAAAGAGTGAATATAAGAGTTTGCAAAACATTAAAAATAACTTCATTGATATTGAGAAATTAAAAAGTGATTTAGAGTTTAATCATGACCTTGGTATTTATATAGATATGAAAACCAATGAAAATTTCTGCCCAACATGTTTAACTAATAAAGATAAAAAGAATCATTTAAAAGAGATTACACATGAAGTCGGTATTTATTATCAATGTCCTGTATGTCGTGAGTCTTTTGAAAGTAAGGAATTTAAACGAAAACTGGACAAAGCAATTAAGCAAAGTGATATACGAACTAATAAATGTAACAATTGGTAATAAAAGTTTAATCGTGGCGCATAATACAAATTCACGAGCATGTATGGATAATACCGCTAATTAGCAAAAGAAAAAATCTTCACGATATTAATACATCTATAATATATGAAGGGGGTTCGATAAATGGCTGAAGAAACTAAAGAGTGGTTAGATTTTATCGTAAGACTAAATGACAGGGAAAGTAATAAAAAACGTGGTACTGGAATTACTCTTTGGGCTTTAATAGGAGTAGAAGCAGTTCTTCTTATAAAAATAATTGATTCTTTACCTAAAATTTTTATTAATAATAAAAGCATTATAATTTCACTTGTACTTATAACATTATTATTAAATTTTTCATTAAGTCTTTCTAGTATATGGAGTTTTTTATTATCAACTCTTTCATTTAATAAAAGCAGAAATATTATATCAACAGTAGATAAACAAAAGAACAATATAATGAAATTTTATATATATGTATTTATTATATTAACTATACTTATTAACTCATTAGTCATCATCTATACTCATAAAGTACTATGGGTATCCCCCTATTCGTATGCAGTTTCCTTTTTAATAATTAGTGTTATGCCAGATTTAATTAAATTTTTAAAAAGCCATAAAAAATATAAATCTAAATATATTATTTCACCAAATTCTTCTTTTCAGAGATTAGGGATTAATGTAATAAATTTATTATTTAATGCGATTGGTTTTTTTGTGTTAACTTTATTTGGATATATGGATTTTAATAAAGTATATAGCCTTCTAAATAACATTGAGTACCTAAAAACATCTATACAAATAGTAGCATTTTTAATTATTTTAATAATTTTAACGGAACAATACTTACAAAGCATTAAATATGAATGGTTAGAATGTTTAGAAAGACGCATTTTCATAGAAAAATTAAATGCAGACCAGATTAAATTGTTATTTTCAAAGGAATTCTTAGGTACCTCTGTAAGAGAATGGTTTTCAGATATAGAGGGTAGTATAAATATTAATAAACAGGATCTTGAATACAAAATGAATGAATTAAGTAACCGTGATATAAAAATTAAATCTAAAATGACAAAGAATTATTCAAAATTAAAAGAGTTAACATCTTGTAATAAAATTTGCACAGATTGTATAATAACAAAAGAATCCAATAAATTCCAAGAAATCATAGATATATCTAAAGAAAAAATCGCATTATTAAAAGAGGTAGAGTTATTTTATAATAAACGTGTAAAAAACGTACACGAATTTACTTCTCAGATAAAGCTTAACTATGAAGAATCACAATATTTAGATATTACAATGACCAGTATTGAAGTGGCTTTACAAAAGTATGAAGAACAGGAGCAACAAATAAATAAGGAGGCTTCAATTACATCAGAAAAATTTGAACAGTTTACTGCAAAATATCATCAAATATTAGGTATCGCAAATAAAAGTCAAATATAGCCCAATTATTAAAGGAAATCGTGTTTTTTTGATGTGCGTAAAATATTGACTCTACTAAACGAAATAAAAATCCGATAGGGGTAACAAGGTTTATTTTCTATTATATTTCGACAAATAAAAATACATAAAAATAGAAGGTAACTGTTGTCACCCTCTCGCCTTTGTGCATACTATAGGTTAAGATTGTTATACACATTCACTATATCATCTTTAGTAATGCCAATGTATCTTAGTGTAATTGCAGGTGTGCTATGATTGAATATCCTCTGTAATAGAGTTATATCAATCCCCTGCTTATAAGACCAATAACCGAACGTTTTACGTAGTGTATGTGTTCCTATAGTATCAGTGATACCAACTAACTTAGCACTATCACTGAGTATCTGCCATGCTTGAACTCTACTAATAGCTTTGTTCTCACCCTTCCTACTCTTAAACAGGTACATATCCATATCATAGCTAGCATCTAATGTAGATAGATACTCTTTAATAGCAGTAGATGTGCTCTTGTTGATAGTGAATGTCCTAACCTTATTAGTCTTACCCTCATGTACTGTAACCTCAGCCTTGACCTTATTGTTAGTAGTAAGTACATCTGATAACCTAAGACTAAGTAAGTCACTTACTCTTAGTCCAACGTTGATACCCATAACAAACAATAGATAGTCTCTCATACTGCTAGACTTGAGTACCCTCTTCATTAACTCTATCTGTTTCTTATCCTTTAAAGCATTTACTTCAATCATTAATACTACACTTCCTTATCTAACATATTATACTTACATTGTATGTTATGTTAGATTCAAATGCAATAGTATTATTAAATATATATTATATAGTCTATGACCATAGTCATAGACACATCTAACAGCATATGCCCAATCTAACACAACTACATTATGTTAGATTCAATTCTATTAAACAATAGATACAACACTCATATGGATATAAGCATTCGACATAATAAGACACCAATTATAATGAACATTAACTAAATGCAGCGTCTATTATTCTTCTTTTGAATAGGGATAAAATATGTGCGTAAATACATTTATAGTCAACCTAACTAATATCAACGTTTCTAACTACATACCCCTATTGGGTACATATATCATTCATACTATCATTATCTAATTATATGAACTATATACTATCCTACATATTACCATATCATTTACAACTATATTATAATGGTGAATAGAAACAATTGCACCTAACATGTAAAGGTAAGTCTATAGCATCATCTATATTAAATACCTCTCCATGATTACTAGCACATTCACTACATGTGTTAATATCCAATACACTATTATACATAACCCTTTCTACTCCCATCTCCTTATATACCTCTATTAAAGCCATATTAAATATTCTACTTACTTCATTATCTATTAATCTATTACTAACATTTACACCATCCTTAAAGTCTTTATCAATAGCTTTATTAATAACCTCAATAGACTTTCCTGAAATAAGGTTTTTTTTAATATTTGCCTGTTTCTGGTATACTAAAATCAATGCAGACCGGCCTTTAAAAAACCAAGCATAAAATGGAAAAATCCATTGCCAGCACCCCCAAAATATACTATCCTTTTTAGTGACGAAACTGAAAAGGAGAATAAGGAGATGCTAACAATGGAACACATATATCTTATCAGACATTTAAGGAAATTTGAAGGGAAAAGTTTAAGAAAAATTGCGGAAATTACTGGGCATGATTTTTCTACAGTTAAAAGATATGTTGATAAAGATGATTTTAATCTCGGCATGCCCACAAAACAAAAGCGTGAGGGAAAATTATCTCCATACAGAGAAATTGTTTTAAAATGGCTCACTGATGATAAGAAGGCTCCACACAAACAACAGCATACAGCAAAAAGAATACATGATCGATTAGAAGAACTTTACCCAAACGAGTTTAATGCTCATGAAAGATCCGTAAGAAAATTCGTTGCAAAGCTACGAAAAGAATTGGTGATGGTCACCGATGGATTTCTACCACTAGAGCATCCACCAGGTGAAGCTCAGGTTGATTTTGGAGAAGCTCGTTTTATCGAAAATGGTATTACATATGACGGTAATTATCTTAATATATCTTATCCCCATAGCAATGGTGGCTACACACAACTCTTTAAAAGCCAAAATCAAGAATGCCTATTGGAAGGTATGAAATCAATATTTGAACATGTTGGTGGAGTACCGATAGCTATATGGTTTGACAATATGTCTACAGCAGTTAAGAAAGTTAAGGAATATGGAAAGCGTGATTTAACAAATGGATTTATAAGATTTATGATGCATTATGGCTTTCAAAGTAATTTCTGCAATCCAAATAGTGGAAACGAAAAAGGGTCCGTGGAAGCAAAGGTGGGATATCACCGCCGAAATTTCTTAGTGCCAGTTCCGGAATTTAAGAATCTAAAAGACTTCAACAAAGAACTTCTTAAAAAATGTGATAAGGACATGAATAGAATGCATTATAAGGGCCATGGGTTTATCAAAGATTTATTTGAAGAAGATAACCTAGAGTTTTTTAAACTTCCCGATGTTCCGTTTGAGGCGTATTTGCACCAATTTGCAAAGGCAGATAATTATGGTAAAGCGAAGTTTGATGGAAGAATTTATTCAACATCTCCCAATATGGCAGGACAACAAATTATGTTTAAAGTTGGAGCCTATGACATTGATGTATTAGATTATAACAGTAATTTTATAGTTACTCATAGCAGGCTATATGGAGAAGAAAAAGAATCAATGATTTGGGTTCCTTATTTAGAACTTATGTCTAAGCGGCCTACGGCCCTAAAATACACAGGGCTCTTTAATCAATTACCTACACCCCTTAAAGAATATATGAATCAGTGTGATTATGTAACTAAAAAGCAAGCACTTAAATTATTTACCAAAATGACAGCAAATACAAATATAGATTCTGCAATAGCAGCATTCGAAGAAAGCATTAAATGTGGGACAAGTGATGTAGATAGTATTTGGGCTACATATTGCCGATTAACGGCTGGCCCTTTACCAGAACTAGAAATTTGTCTTTCTGAAACAGTACCAAAGCTTGAGAAGTACACTCCTGACATAACTGTTTATGATAAATTAATGGTTGCGGGAGGACTAAATCAATGAACTCAGATGTATTAATAAAACATTACTGCAAAGAACTTAGACTAGGAACTAGTTTTTATGAAAACTATGCAGAAATTCAAGCAACAGATTTTGGGGACTTCTTAGCACAGATATTAAAACGTGAAGCTGAAAATAGAGAAGTAGTTAGAAGAAATAGAAACCTTAAATCAGCTGGATTTGATGTTATTAAAACCTTTGAGGATTATATTTTTAAAGATATTCAAGTCCCTCAAGCAATTGATATTGATGATTTAAAAACCGGAGGTTTTATTGATAAGCTAGAAAATCTAGTATTATATGGACCTGTTGGTACTGGTAAAAGCCACATGGCAACTGCAGTAGGAGTTGCCGCTTGCTCTAGAGGCAAAAAGGTAAAGTTCTTTCGAACAGCAGCACTAGTTAATCAATTGAGTGAAGCAAAAGCTAAAGGTGAATTAAAACGTTTTATGCATCAGATTGAGAAAATCGACCTACTTATTTGTGACGAATGGGGCTACGTGCCCTTTGAAAAAGAAGGATCTCAGTTACTATTTCAAGTAATCTCGGAATGTTATGAAAAACGAAGTGTAATTATCACCACTAACTTAGAATTCAGCAAATGGAATGGTATTTTTTACGACGAAAAGCTTACCAGCGCCATCATTGATAGAGTAGTTCATCACAGTCACTTATTAGTTTTTAATGGTCCAAGCTACCGCTTAACACACTCAACCATGATTACCCAATAATGGAAACAGGGTGCTGGAAAAATTAAGTTCCGCACTGCATGGTTTTATACTTGCCAAAAACACAACGCTTAAAGTTTTATTATTTGCCAACAATTCTGATGCAACTTCTAATAAACTTAAATTTTCATTTTTCTTAATAGCACCTCCATCTGTAAAATCATTTAATACCTCAAAAATACCATCTATAAAATCTATCAAATAAGACATTCCTATTTTAAAAATATATTTAGCATTAAATTTTTCCTTATCAATTGGTTTATTATCTTTTATTTTTAACATAGTATCGTTATATTCTTTAGTAAAAGGTCGTTGGCTACAAGGAATAAAATTATAAAATATTCCGATACGGTCTTCTTCTTCAAGTACATCAATTATATTAAATAAGCTATTTAAAGGTTCATTGCTAGATTTATTAACTGCTAAACTAACTACATCTTTTTTATAATTCATTTGGTATTTTAAAGCATCTTGAGAAAACTCTTTAATTTCGGTGACTTCCTCTATTGCTACTTTTTTGAAAGTTTCTTGGATTTTTTCTTTAATTATACTCACATACTGACTTGGTATTATAAAATAAAAACTAACATCATCTTTGGTTATATCTATTAGATAAGAGCATTTTATTGGAGTTTCAAATACAAAATGCTTTTCTTCTTTTTTAATCCTATCAATTACACCTTTATACATATGGCTTATACTTTTAGCAATATTTGTGGAATTGTAGTTACGAATTGAGGTGTCTGGAATCAGTTTTAAAAAAATGTATTGAGGTTTTCTTATCTGAAAGTATTGAGATATTTTCATTGTCTTCATAATAAATTTAGCCCCCAGTTAATTGCTTGTATAAGCGTATAACTTAAAACACTTCCTGTAGTGTACTTTAAACCCTTCTCATGCCCAATTACATAAAACAAAATTCCACCTATACCAATCATAAGGCATACCCAGTATGAAGCTCCTGCAATAGCATTTACTATTAATATAGGATGAGTTAAATATTTTGCAGTTGCATCTATATAATCAAAAAATCTTTCTGCTTTATCAACTAATGGTACATTACTCATATCAAATATAGGATTTTGTAATGTATTTGAAGCATCATACATATTTTTAACTTTTAATTTTGTAACTTGTTCCTTTATTAAATCTAATTTTCTTAAAGTTTCTTTTTGCTCTAATAACATTTGTGGTATGTCTAAAGGTTTTACTATTTCAGGAACTACTGATAATAATCTACTCAAAAACATAATACATACCTCCTATGCGAATATACCTTTTACTAAATCCATAAGCCAAGGGAATAGATATAAACTGGCAAAAGCTAGTAGATTTTTCATAATTATTTTTGAAATGCTTTTAGTGTCTCCTGCCATAAGGCTTTTAATAATTTCACAAATACAAACTATCAAAATTAGCCAATAACCAATCGTCCTAGATATCCCCAACATCATATTTCCTGCTTTATTAACTTTATCAAGTGGATTTACTACTGCTAAAGTAGTTTTACAATACAACAAACTACCTAATACAAAAATAGTCATTTTCTTTAATTTAGTATCTGAATTAATTTTCTTAGCAAATTCTTCTAAACATTCTGCGTGTTTTCTACTTGGTGATTTATATTCCCAATTCATTGTGGTTCGATTATTATTGATAACCAATATTTCCATAAAAGCCTCCACATAATTATTAAAAAAAAAGGTTAAGCTATTATTGAGGTGATGAAGATGTGTATAGGTTCAGTAATTGTTCTAACTTACTTAGCTTTTGATTTTGGACTAGAATTAATGTCAAGATTAATGTAATTGTTAACATTGTGTTAATAAGTTTAAATATATAGTTAAAAAGTGTAACGTTTGAAATATGTGTGCATAAACTACAAGTGTAGCGTTGAAGTGTAACAAGACGGTAGCTTGAAGTGTCATAGGATAAGTCTAGCCATTGAGGTTAGGCTTTTTTTATGCCTTTTTATTGGATTCTTGTGCCAACATTTCTTTTAGTTGCTTTTCCATGTGACCATATTTCATGAAAAAAGAAATACAATCTTTTACAAAACAGACACGTCCTGAATGTGATATGCACTCGGAATACATTTTCATTTCTATTTCATCTGATTTGAAAGTTACATTTATAGCTGTAGCCATTCATTTCCCTCCTCTTAGCCTTGCTTAGTGTGTTTTATAATTCTAATATATTCTACTTAATGCCAATTGTTCCATATAAAATGAAATAATTTCATATTAAATGAATTTTAGTTATAAAAAAAGATATGGTCTATTCTTCATGCCATATCTCAATAATTTGCTTATTTAATATTTTTGAAATTTCAAAGGCTTTCTCTAAGCTAGGTGAATTTATTCCTGATTCCCATTGTGAATATGTCGATAACTTTACTCCTAGCATTTTAGCAAAATCAGTAACATTCATCATATATATTCTCATTCTAATTTCTTTAAGATTATTCCTTAAAACCATATAACCACCTCATCATTAGTTTATATATGTAAGTATTCTCCAAGAGTTAAAAAATCCCTTTATTAATAATTTAAGTGAATAAAGTTTTTAGAATGGTCTATAATTTAAATACCAATCCTTTTATTGTGTTTTAATAACGAAAAAAATAACAATACTGCACTGGGCTCCCCCTAGGTACAGTATTGTTATTTTTTTAATCTAATATCTAAATCTTAAATAATATCCACTTGCAGGTACTTAATTCATATTTAATCTCATATAGCCTTTCAGCTCCGTTAATTACACTCTGACACTTAAACACTAACATATTATTACCTGCCAACTTTTCTTTATCTACAGTAATTACTTTATCTATTTTAATTACAGAAATACTTTCGTCTTCATTAGTAGTTTTAAATCTTACGGGATGAATATTACCCTTTTTATCAGTCCAAGAAACCACTTCTATTGGTTTTGCTACTATTTTCATGCTACACCTCCAAAACATATGTTCGTATATATTATACATCATTTTACTGAAATTGGAAGGGGTAAAGTTTCCCTTTAAAATAAATTTTGATTTTACAGAAAATAAAAAAGCCCCAAGGCATCCCTTAAAGCTTATTACTATTCTTAAAATTTATTATTGTAAATATGTTTATTCTACTTTAAATTTCTATGTTTTTAATCATGTTCTTCAATACTTGATACTTGTTTAGGATTAATCAAAATTCTATTGTTCATATCTTCTCCAGTTATTAAAACACTTCTATCTTTAAATATACCATATTCATTTGTTACAATTTTTGTAACATCCTCTAAACTTAAATTATTACAAAAATACTCATTCCCATTAGCCATAATAATTTTAACCTTTTTCATCTTAAATCCCCCTCCTTAAATTTTACTTATTTTTTATATTATAACATATTTTTACCACAATATCTTTTATATATCTATCTACATAACCTATTTAAACATAAAAAAAGATACAATTAAGTTATGTATCTTTAATCTTTATATCTTTTTTTATATTTAATTCTATATTCTATGATTTATTTACTTATTTTCAATCTAATCTTTAGATTCTTTTTATTTAGCACATCTAAAGGATTAAACTTACAAATATCTTCGTTAAGGTCAATTGGTAAGAGATTAATATATCCCTCAGTTGTTTTTATGTTAGAATGTCCTAGGATTACTTTTAATCGATAAATGTCGCCATGATTTTTTATGAAGAAAGTAGCAAATGTATTCCTGAACGTATTTACACCACGCATTTTAACATTTCTATTCTTAAAATAATTACTCATATTTTGATGCAAAGTATCATAGCACATCTTTTCTTTATTCAGCTTCGAGAATAATAAATCTTCGCCACTTAAATTCATTACAGTTACATATTCTTTTAAAACATTCTTTAATGTAGAAGAAAGTGGAACTGTAATCTGCCTCCTAGTTTTCATATGCGTAAATAAAATTAGGTCGTTCGTAAAATTAATATCTTCTACTTTAACATTTAATAAAGTTTCTGAACGGCAACCTGTTCCAAATAAGAAATTAATTGTTACAAACATTTTATAATCTCCAACCAGACACTCATCTAGGTTCGGTTTCTTTAGCAATAAATTTAATTCATCTTCTGTGTAAATTATTTTTTTATCTGAATCAATACGAGGAATTTTCACTTCAAACTTTTGTAAATAATTACCATTAAAACAAAATGTTAAAAATGCTCTAGTCTTAATTACAAAACTTTTATAGGTATTCCCTTTGTATCCATTTTTCCTATAATAAATAACTTGATTTTCTATTTTTTGTTTAGTAAGTGTTTCTATATTCTCTGAAACATCTACTATTTTAGGTAATACAAATCTGTAAAACCTTATTTTACTTTCTATGGTTTTATCCCTTTGACCTATACTAACACAATAATTTAAATACTCTTTGTGACATTCATCAATTGTTTTATCAATACTTTTTCTCATGTTTTTTAGCTTAATTTTAGCCATTTTTATTCCATACCTCCACGTGTTTTTTTAATAGTTACGTGTATGGAGTCTTTTTAATGACTTTTCTTCTTCTATATCATAAACAATATTTTACACCTTTGATATTAATGAGTTATTATATAATACCGCCGCATCAAATTTTCTTGTAATTCCACCCTCAAACTTCAAATCTAAATCTTTACTTGTAATGGAAATCACTTTTCCTTTGCCGAAACTTTTATGTAATAAAATATCCCCTTCTTGAAAAGGCAAATCTGTAGATACCCCTACAATCTTGCATTCCACAACAAATCGTGAGGTTTCTTTGACTTTTCCTTTTACATTTTTGGAAATGCATAACCAAACATTATCTATGGCTCTTGTAATTCCTACATAAAATAGTCTTCTTTCTTCTTCTATATTCTTATCCATGCTATTTACATGTGGTATATTCTCCTCATTACAATTAATGAGGTATACATTTTTAAACTCCATTCCTTTCACACCATGAATTGTACTAAGTATTACAGCATCCTCATCTGTGCGTTTCTTTCCCTTACTAATTTCTTCTTTAACCTGCTCTACATGGGCTAGAAAAGCTATTATAGAGTTATACCCATCTATTGATTGCCTAAACTCTTCAATAACATCCTCCATCTCTCCTAAATCAATTTTAAACTTAGTACAATACTCTCTAATATAATCGTGATATCCTATATCTAAAACTATATTGTCTATAGCACTTTTTAAAGAAATTTTATTTAAAATATGAATACTCTTCTTTAACTTATCTAGCATCTTCATTTGAAACACCGGTACACCGGAAATTTCCTTAACGGTTTCAAAACAGTCTTCCTTAATTTTATTTCTTCTTAAATTATCTAAATTTAATTTACTTACATATCTAAAAGGCTTATTAATTATTCTAAGAAAGCTCTCTTTATCCGATTTATCAATACTTAGTTTTAAATATGCAATTATATCCTTACAAATGAAATGTTGAAAGAAGTCATATTCCTTATCTAAAAGCATAAAAGGTATTCTTTTTTTAATAAAAACATCCACTAAACTTCTACACTCTACGTTTGTTCTGTACAATATGGCGTTATCCCTATAATTTTTATCCTGTATTTCATGGCGACCTTGAATAAGGTTACTGATTTCCTCTGCCTGAGAGTTCTCATTGACATTATTAAGTACTTCAATACCGCCATCTTGCTCTTTAAATGCTGTTATGTTTTTTTCATTTCTCATGCTATTATTTTTTATAATATTCATGGATATTTCTACTATATTCTTTGGACATCTATAGTTAGTGGAAAGAGGCAGCTTGCCTCCCCCCTCAAAGTGCTCTGAAAATTTGACCATACACTCAGGATTAGAGCCTCTGAACCCATAAATACACTGGTCCTCATCCCCTACTGCAAAAATAGAATTATCCTGATTTAATAGTCTTAATATATCAACTTGCATAGAATCACAATCTTGAAATTCATCAACTAGTATATGCTTAAATAAAGCTCTGTAACCCGTTAGTATTGCATAATTTTTTATAAACAAATCTCTACAGCCTATTTGAAGATCATCAAAATCGAACAAATTTCTTTCTTTTCTATACTGTTCGTAAATATTATAAGCTGCTGTAAATATTCCCTTATCAATACTTGAATCAAAATTTTCTATTACTTTTCCACTCGTTTTAAATACAGAAATATTATTTATTACTTCCTTTACTTTTTCATCGCTTACCTCATCTAAATAGGACATCAGTACATTTTTTATTAGCTTATACACCTCTAGCGTATCTATTATGTTTATCTGTCCATAATAATTTTTAAGAATCTTATAAAACAAGCCATGAAAGGTTCCAAAAAACGGGACCCTCTCTTTGCCATTCATAGCAATATATCTGTTTTTCATATTAATAGCCGCGGCTCTAGTAAAAGTAATAACAATAATATTTTTAGGGTCAATGTTTTGTTCATTTATTAAATGAACAATTCTATTAACTATAACTACGGTTTTTCCTGAACCTGGTCCTGCAGTAATCAATAAATTTCTATTATCTGAAAAAACTGCTGCTCTTTGCTGCTCACTTAGATTTGAATTTATTTTATTGTTAATCACTTTATTATTCATATTATGTTTGTTCTCCACCTTCATACATCTACTTTAAATTACTCATATATTATGTTTATACCCAAAATACTATTGTAATAATCACACTTAAACATTAAAATATAAATATGTTATAATTCTATTATATACTTTTATTAAATTTCAAAGGGGAAAAAATTATGAAACACTCAAAAGATTTTAATGTGCAGAATGAAAGAAATCTAACAATGCTCGTAGACTTTTATGAATTGACTATGGGAAACGGTTATCTTCATAATAATGTTCAAGATAAAATTGCCTATTTTGATATGTTTTTTAGGCGTATACCTGACGGCGGCGGATATTGTATTATGGCCGGTGTACAACAATTAATTGAATACCTTTCAACCTTAAAATTCTCAAATGATGATATATCCTATCTGAAAAGTAAAAATATTTTTTCAGAAAAATTTTTAGATTATTTAAGGGATTTTAAATTTTCTTGTGATGTATGGGCTGTGCCTGAAGGGTATCCTGTTTTTCCTGGGGAACCCTTAGTTATAGTTAAAGGCCCTGTTATGCAGGCCCAATTTGTTGAAACAATGATACTCCTCACAATAAATCATCAAACCTTAATAGCTACTAAAGCAAGTAGAATATGTCGAGCTGCAAAGGATAGACCAGTTATGGAATTTGGTTCTAGACGTGCTCAAGGCTATGATGGTGCTATATATGGGGCTCGTGCCGCTGTTATTGGTGGTTGTGTTGGTACTGCCTGCACTATTGCTGACGAAATGTTTGGCATTCCAGCCCTTGGTACTATGGCCCATAGTTGGGTGCAGCTTTTTGATAATGAATACGATGCCTTTAAAGCTTGGGCTGAAACTTACCCTGATAACTGCGTACTGCTTATAGATACTTATAATGTACTACTCTCTGGTGTTCCAAATTCTATAAAGGTATTTAATGAGGTGCTTAAACCTATGGGTAAAAGACCTAAAGCAATTCGAATTGATAGCGGTGATATTACCTATCTAACCAAAAAAGTTAGAATAATGTTAGATGAGGCTGGATATGAGGATGTAAAAATCACCATTTCCAATTCCCTTGATGAATTTATTATAAGAGGTGTTTTGGAAAGCGGGGCACAAATTGATAGCTTTGGTGTAGGGGAAAGACTTATTACTGCAAGGTCAGAACCAGTATTTGGGGGTGTTTATAAACTTGTAGCTGTTGAAAATGATGGAGAAATAATGCCAAAAATTAAAATTAGTGAGAATGAAGAAAAAATCACTAATCCTGCGTTTAAAAAATTATATAGAATCTTCGACAAAACAACACACAAGGCCATTGCAGATTTGATTACCTTACACAATGAGGAAATTGATGAAAGTAAACCCCTTGAATTATTTAATCCTGTTTATACCTGGAAAAAGAAGAAAATTAAAAATTTCTATATAAAAGAGCTTATGGTTAAAATTTTTGAAAATGGACAGTCTATTTATGAATCTCCCTCTGTTATGGAAATAAAAGCATTTTCTGCTAACGAAGTGTCTAAATTATGGAGTGAAGTTTTAAGATTTGAAAATCCTCATACGTATTATGTGGATCTGTCCTCAGATTTATGGAATCTTAAGCAAGGTTTATTAAATTATTATTCAGAGACCTTTGAGGAGTAACATAAAAAAATTGTTATCTCACCTAAAGGAATACAAGGAGGAATTATGGAACAAACTTTAAAAATCAAACTTTCCAAAACTGCTCATGACAAGCTTATAGAAATGCTTAAACTCAGCGAAGAATATACCAGCGTAAGATTTATATACGCAAGCGGTTGTTGTAAATCTGCAAAAGTTGATATTTACTTAGACAATTTTAAAACCGGAGACATTAAAAATAATATTGATGATTTACCAATATTATATGATGAAACTCTTTTGGATAGCATTATAGAACTCACAATAGCGTATACTGATTCTAGATTTTGGATTAAAACAGTTTCCACAAAAGAGAGTGACACAAATTGTTCTAAGTCCCATAGTGACTCCTGTGGTGGTTGCTCTGGAAATTGTGGTTCACATTAGTTCTTATTTAACATAATAAAGAAGGAAGCCAATAATCATATGGTTTCCTTCTTTTTTAAAGAACGTTTAAAAAAGTATATATTACGTAAACTGCATTCGAACAAGCACTTTTAATTCTTAGATGATTTTATGAAAGATACGTTAAGAAAAGTAAATGTTTGAGCGAATAGCGAGTTTTTACTTTTTAGTATCTTTCATAAAATCAGCTTAGAATTACTTAGCGTAGAGAGTGCAGTTGTAGTAATATATACTTTTTATTATACATTTATTATTGGACCATCAATTTTTTGGAACAAATCCACAGTTTTCTTATAACTATCTTTGCAGGTAAGCTCAGGAAACCAAATGGCAATTTCACGTTCTGCACTCTCAGGGCTATCTGAGGCGTGAACTAAATTATGAGTTTTATCTAGTGTAAATTCACCTCTAATGCTTGCCAGTTCTGCTTTTACAGGATCCTTATCTCCATTGATTTTTCTTACTACATCAACGGCTTTTTCACCCATTAAAATCATTGCACACATTTTGCCTTCAGTAACATAATTTATCAATCCTTGAAAATATTCTCTTCCCTCATGTTCTCTATAATGCTCTTTAGCATCGTCCTTGGAGGCAGAAATCAATTTTAGCGCCACAATCTCTAGTGATTTCTCTTCATAATGATTAAGAATTTTACCAATAAGTCCTCGTTTTACTCCATCAGGTTTAATTAAAACCAAGGTTCTTTCCATTTAAACTCACTTCCCTGTTTTGTATTAGCTATAAACTAAATTATATCCTATTTTTAGAAATAATACACATACACCTATAAACAATCCTATGAATATTTTTCTTTATACAACATTCTTAATGGGGAGTTCTTATCCTCATTAAATAAATCATAGTCTGAAATATTCTTAATAGTAAAGGGTTTGAAATTTTTCAAATCAAGAAATGGGCATTTCCCTCCATTATCCGCCCATTTATAGAAAGCACACTCCTTAAAACAGTCTACATCTTCTTCCATAGTTGTTAGAAAAGGACACTGTAACATTTTAACACCCCACTCCCATAATTTGTTACTCTAGCAACATTGTTACCGTGGTAACATTATAAGACATTTCAACAATAAATTGAAGTGTTTTTTAAAAAAATTCATAATAATAATACAATTGATAAATATAGACCTAATTATTTATAGCATCCTCTAAATACTTCCACTCAACAACATCACCAGACTTTAATTTATAAGCTCCACAACTTACTCCTGGTTTAGAACCATTTACGTAATAACACCAGCCACTTAAAGGCCCCTTACCTCTGGCTTTAAGATTATTTATCATTGTCAAATAAACTGTTTCACCTCTCCCTGATACACTATAACTTATACCTCTATTGTCTAGTTCACTTAATGTGATCTCACCTACAGTTTTATTCTCAGTACTTACATTTATAGATAAAATTATCTTACCAGAGATATAATCTTTAATTACCAAATTAGGTTGCTTTTTAGGTTCAGGACTCTTTGCTCCTGCCTCTTTAGGTATCACCTTTGGAACAACTACATTTTCAGTACTTCTCGGTTTTGTTTGTGTTGTCTTTTCCTCTGTTTTATTAACTGTTGCATTTTTTACCACTGCTTCTGATTTGTTTTGGACACTTGTCTTTGCAGGTGCCTCCACAATTATTGGTTTTACATCCGGTTTATCATTTTCTTTAACATTAACTGCTGTTGAGGCTTGATTGTTAGCTTTTTGCACTACTGAACCACTTTTATTATAAAGGTACTTATTTTGCACAATTTTAGAAATACTTAATAAGCCTAAACTTACGAAGATAACTACAGCTATAAGTATTATTTTCTTTTTCATTGATATTCCTCTTTTCTATTGTGACGTCAAAGGGATTTTATTGTAAATATTATTTTTCACTTCTAACCACTCTTGTGTACAAAGCTCCTAGGGTCATAAACAACATCCCTAAAATTATTAGCAAGTTAGTATCAACAAATGTTCCAGTTGCAGGTAATTTATCAATTCCTACCTCATTTACACTTTTAACTGCATTTTTATTTTTAACTTCATTATTGCCTTTAACCGCATCACTACTTTTAGTATTTGATAGAGCAAAAATCGGCAAATTCTTCGAGTTAATATTACTAGAATAAAAATCATATTTCCCAGAAGTTTTATATTCACTAAGAGCTATTAGTGCACGGAGACTCTCTTCTGTAGATGTATAGTTTGATGAACCATCTTCTAATAAATGCTTAAATCCTCCGTCCGCAGCTTTAAAAGATAATAAGGCTGATACTAAATCACCTTTGGCTTTAGTGAATGTTTCTCCCTCTGGATTTATTCCTACAGAAGTAAGTCCTAATATAACAAAAGCTGTAGTTTCACTAGCTAAACCATATTGGCTGACGCTGTATCCACTTTGGTTTTGTAATGTAGACATTGTTTTAACTGCAGCATCAATAGAATCTTTGACTTCAGCTTTTGTATTGTAAAATTCTGATAGGGCATTTATAGCAGCCCCTGTCATATCTGGGTCTACTTTTTCGCCGTAATATGTCCATCCTACTATTTTATTTCCGCCTGCTTCATAGCTCAACTTAGATTTCAATATAATACTGGCCATTTTTTCCTTAGTCACTTTATAATTCTCTTTTATGTTTGCATAATTATAAGCAAAGATTCCAAACACAGCATCATTAATTAAAAATGTGTCCGCATCTCTATTAAACAATTCAGATACCAAATCGTATCCTTGAACATTATAAGGTGTAAACCCTGCAGCAGTGATACCCATAATTAATTTTTCTAGATCTGTATTACTTATATCTTTTACTCCAGTAGCCTTAATATCTTCAATACTTTGTTTTAAGAAACTAGTGTCTACCTTTTTTCCTAGCTTATTTAAACTCATAGCAGACCAAGTATTAAGTCCCTTTGCTGTAACATTTGACGCAGAGCTCGCAATTGCTTCAGAAATAGCTTTTGAATTTTTAGTATTATCTACATTTCCAGTTCCACTGTTCCCATTACCATTGCTACCTGAAGTTGCATCCTCTCCTATAATAAATTTTATTTCATCATAAACTACTTTTGGACATCCATCTGTTTTAAAATCATTTAGTTTAAGAATATGGGTTCCACTTTTCAGTCCTTCTTTAACGGTGATTTTATTATTAACGACTTGCACCTGATCACCATCAATCTCTGCCTTTATACCATTAATAGGCTGAATTACTGGTTTTCCAGTTGTATAATCAGTATACATATTATTTAAACTTATAGTAAGTTCCGCATTTGCATCTTTTGTGGAATATTCTATTTTATTTGAAGAAAGCGTTCCCATATCACCATAATAGAAAATAAGTTTATCCCCATTTTCTAATTTGGCAGCATCAATGCCTGTATTTATATCTTCATAATTATTATTTCTATTAATTGCATAAGACCATCCATCATATCCACCAAATTTACCACCCTTTACTCCATTAACTTCTGAAATAAATTTTCCGTACTTTCCATCTGTGGCAACCATAGGTATATTATTCAAATCTAAAACCTCTTTTAAAGCTTCAAACCCATTTGTTTTACTTGATTTTCCTGTTGTAATTACTTTATCAAAACTTTGAACCTGCACTGAAACCTCAAAATTACTTTCTACTCCAAAAGCCATGGTGCCAGCTCCTGTGAAAATTTGACCTATAACAAATAATAATACCAACGCCATGGTGTAAACCTTATTTTTCATTGTTTTTCTCATTATTTTTTCCCCCTCGAATTTTTTATCTATAGCTTTACTTTTTAATGTTTTTAATATAAGTAATGTCTAATTTACTTTTAAATCTTGTTAATACCTTGTAAAAGCTTTCATAGAAAATCATGGTAAAAATGAAATTTCCCACCGCATGCATTACATCAGCTGTAATGCTGGTTAAATATATGGTAAAAATGCCTTTTATACTAATTGGATCTAAAATTACAAGCACAGACCATAGATTCATTATCCAATCAAACAAAAAACCATATAGAAAACATATAATTGCAAATTTTTCTACAGAAAGTTTTTTGCTACTTTTACCTATTAACCCTGATATGGCACCAACGATACCCCAGGCTAGCATTTGCCAAGGGGTGTAAGGTCCTTGGCCAAGGAAAATATTTGAAATAAACGCTGCTGTACTTCCAACTAAAAACCCCTCATAAACCCCAAAAACTAATCCAGATAAGGCTACTAGAAAGGTTGTTGGCTGCACATTCATTATAGCTGCAAAGGGAATTCTACTAACTGCTGCAAATACGCTTAAGGTAGCTATAACTGCTATTTCTTTAGTACCCATAGAACTTTTTTCAAAATAAAAATAGCTTAAAAAAATTATTAAAAACACAGCCGCAGTTACACTTAAAGACATATTAATATAATGATCGAATTTAATACCTAGTGCTATTAATACCACTGGAATTAAAAATGTAAAATACATTGTAATTTTCTTCATTATTTCACCTTCAAATTTTTATTATTTAAAGGTGTCATTAATTTATTTAAGGGTGCTAAACTTTTACTTGCTATAAAGTCTTTTAAAGTAAAAATACTTGTATTCCTATTTCTAAAAATCTTATTAATGGTGGTGGTATAATAAATTCCACTGCCAAGAACCTCTTCCCTATTTCCATCTCCTACTATTTCACCATTAAACATCAATAAAAATCTACTGCAAAATTCTGATGCAAAATCCACATCATGAGTTATAAGTATTATAGAAGTACCATTCTTATTCAATTGTAGTAAGATTTCACCAAGCATTTTTTTTACTTTTCCATCTAACCCCCTAGTGGGCTCATCTAAAAGTAGAATCTTTGGCTTTAGTACCAAAATTGATGCTATGGCAACTCTCTGAATCTCGCCACCACTAAGATCCCTTGGGTTCTTATCCATTAATTTATAAATATCTAAAGCCTTTAGTGTTTCCTCTATAACCCCATTATCTTTGATGTTGTAATTATCTAAAGTAAACTTTAATTCTTCGTAAACTGTTTCTTTTGATATATAATCATTAGGATTTTGGGAAACATACCCTATAATCTTAGCTATATCCTTAATTTTAAGTTTTTTAATCTCTTTATACTCTCCGCTAAAACTCATAATGTTGTTTTTAGATAATTTTTTGCTATCCTCCCCCCATGCAAAAGATTTTTTTAACACTTTAATGCTACCACTATAGTTAATTAGTCCCATAAGTGATTTTAAAAAAGTGCTTTTTCCCCCACCATTAGCACCCAAAATACTAATAAATTCACCTTGTTTTATACTAAGGTTTAAATCTTTAATAGCTAAAATATCCTCATATTTACAGCATAAATTTTCAATTTTTATAATTTCTTCCTTACTAGATAAGACTTTTTCTAACAATGGAGTTTTATATTCATCTGTAGATGCTTCAATAGTCCTTCTTATGTCTTTTAAACCACAAGGCATATTAACAATGTCTAAGGCTTTGGATATCTTTAAATAACTGGGCAAAAAGTCCTGTAGTGCATCATTCTCTTGGTTATAAAACTCTTGTTTATTTCCTAAAAAAGCTATTTTACCTTTAGATAATACAAGAATCTCATCTGCAATATCAAACCATTTATGAATTCTCTGCTCAATGATAATAATAGTAATACCTAGCTCGTCGTTTATTTTTTTTATAAGTGCAATAACGTCCTCCGCAGCAGCTGGATCCAATTGTGAGGTAGGCTCGTCTAAAATGATACAATTTGGTAAATATACCATTGCAGAGGTTATTGCCACTCTTTGCTTTTGTCCACCAGATAAAGTGTTAATTTCTCTATTGGCTATATCTAATATATTAGAAAACTCCATGGCTTCCCAAATTCTTCTCTTGATTTCTGAACTCTCTACGCCCACGTTTTCTAGTCCAAAAGCAATCTCCCTATCTACCTTGTTCATTATTAACTGACTTTCCGGATCTTGAAAAACCATAGTTACTTCACGGGACCTTTTATTATGCTCCATTTCTATTATGCCTTGGCCGTTTATGTCTACACTACCTTGTATAGTGCCTCCATAAAAATTTGGTACAGCTCCTGAAATACATTTAGCTAAAGTAGATTTACCTGAGCCTGATTCTCCTACAACAAATAAAATCTTCCCTTTATCTAATTGTAAATTTATATCTCGTAATACAGGTTTCTGATCCTTTGGATAGTAGTAGGTTAATTGTTTAATTTCTATGTATGACATTTGATTTTCTCCCTATAGCATTATTTTTTAGTACCTCAATTAGCATAGTTGCTATTATAATTAGTAAAATTATAACACCTAAAATCCAGTAATTAATAAGTTGTGAAAAACTAACCTTCATATATATATCAAAGTTATCTATACCCCTTATATTTAATATTAAATAGAAAAGCAATGTGACTATGCTTGCTCCAATTAATAAATAATCTTTTATTTGGAGTTTAGGCTTATCATATACACTTCTTTCTCCACTTAAAAATCCTCTCACATAAGCTGCTTCCCCTATATCAAAAGCTCCTTCTAGAGAATCTTCTAATAAAACTGATAGCACTGGTATATTACTTTTGATTCTTTGTTTAAGCTTTTTGCTTTCAAAATCTACACCCCGTATGCTATATACTTCTTTTAAGTTTACAATTCTATTTTTCATATTAGGGAATATTTTTAGACTAATCATTATTGTTAATGTAGATTTTGGTATCTTAGAAGAAAAATATGAGGCAGCCACGTCAGAATCTATAATTATTCCAGCTACTGCAAACAAATAAATTACCACTAAAAGTTTAAAGGACAATATAACCCCATAAAGCAATGCCTCCAGTGTGAATTTTTCTCCAAAAAGATAAAAGAGAGTAGTATTTCCCTGTGCCACAAAAATCATATTAACTACTATAGCTAAAATGGAAAATGGAACAAAATATCTAAATCCATTTTTAAGCTTTTCTATATTTCCGCTATAAACCAAAGTAAAGGCACAAAACATAAAAATTAATAGTAGCAAAATCGGATTTTTACACAAAAAGGTTATTATAAGCAAATTTATACCTATTAAAGCCGCTGTTATAACATGAATTTTACTGTTTTTATTTTGCATAGTCCCTCCATTAAATCTACTTATACATGTGTTGCTCTTCCTTCTAAAATGACGTTAAAAAAACCGAACTTAAAAAGTTCGGTAAAGGTCTATAAAATATAACCCTTTACCTTCCCTCCGAAGGTATCGTATTCATTATAATTACAAAAGATATCCTGGCTTTCATTTCATCCTAAGGGTACCCTTCCCTAACGTTTTTAATAGCGTCAAGTGGTATTGTACCCGTCGTCCATGATTACAGTAGCGGGGGCTGCTGTGGCATTAAACCACATTCCCTCTTATAATTAATTTTTATTAAATTGTTCTTATAATATATATTATATTTCTTTTATTTGTAATAGTCTACATTTTTGTTAAAAACCGAAATCCTCACCAATTACAACTACTGTAATATCAGTTCTCATAGGCTTTCTTTTAATTACAGAATAAATCCTACAGGCTCTAGTATCCGCTCTGCAGTCGCTACAAACTCCAGTTTTAGTACAAGGATTTGGCATATCTAGTCTCTTACAATTCATTGGTGCCGCAATTTGTTCTAGTCTTTCAAAAGCAGAAGCTTCATTTTTACAAATTTTATTAACACCCACTACAACAATGACTTTTTTGGGTCCAAAGCTCATTGCCGCCACTCTATTCCCTACTCCATCAATGTTTACAAGTTCGCCCTCTAAAGTTACAGCATTAGAACTGCATAAAAAAACATCAGAAAGGAGCTCCCCCCTCATGGTTTCCATTTTTTCCTCTAATGATAAAGTCGGGTCACCATGATCTAATACATGTCCTCCCACTGACTTTACCTTTTCCTGTATACCAAGTTTTTTTACAGTCATGGATCCACCAAAACCTACTCGGTCACCCTTATGTACGCTATTCATTATAAATTCTGAAGCTTCCTCACCACTTTTGCAATAAAGAGCTGAAAAACCATTCTTTTTAAGAACATCTACTGTTTTTAAACCTATGGTCTCATTGTGCCAATTATGAATCTCTTTCATTTTTTTCCCCTCTTTTCAAAAATACTTTACATTAATTATATGTTTATTATACCTCTTAAGAATAAAAATTACTAAAGCTTATTCAAATTGATTTTACACATATATTGGATGGGATTTATATTATTGAAATATTGCATATAAAATATATCAATGATATAATTATAAATAGTAAAGGTTTTTTAATCAAGTACTCACTTATAAGTCACTTAGTATCCTAAGTGACTTAATAGTAACTTAGGATACTAATTTAATTAGTATTATAATAACAGTTATCCTATCCAGAGGGAAACTAGGAGGTAATCATGGGAGATAAACCAATGAAAATAAATAATAAAGAATACAGTTGTGCCATAGAGTTAACACTGGATATTATAGGTGGAAAATGGAAGCCAATTATTCTTTGGAAATTAGCAAAAAATGATGTATTAAGATTTAGCGAATTGAAGCGGTCTATGGGTGGCATAACACAAAAAATGCTAACACAACAGCTTAGAGAATTGGAAGCATATGAAATGGTTCATAGAAAAGTATATGCGGAAGTTCCTCCTAAAGTAGAATACTCTTTAACAAAACAAGGCAAAAGTGTAATGCCTATACTAGATGTTATGTGTAAGTGGGGAACAGATTATTTTGAAAGTGTTGTTTCTGACAAAGAAGAATAATTTTTTATAAAAAAGAGTGGATTTTCACTCTTTTTTTGATTTTTTAAAATTATACATGCTAGCAGTATAAAAGGCTTACTTATTAAGTATTTGAAATAAACATATGTTTTAACTTTTGGGGCATATTAATTATATAAAATGTGATTTTATAATCATTTTAGCAATTATATTTCTAAAAGGAGTGATTTTTTTGAATATAACAAGTATCTCTTTAGCCTATATATTCTTTGGAATTTCTATAATAGCCTTTGTATTTTTCTTATATTACAAATTTCTAGTAATTAGCACTGGTGCTAATAGTAAAAGACGAGATAAAATTATTGGCTCTATGAAAGACCCTGACAATTGGAGACATAGGAATAATATCATGGCTTTTATTTCTCTCTTTTGGGCTTTGGTCTCACAAGCTGCTTTTATTTATTTGAAATTTTTCAATAAGTCAGGATTAATTTCAATTATATATGTTTTTGTGTATATAGCAGTTGTTGTATTAAGTGTTTCAGTATTTATTAAGAAGAACAAGCTTGTGGGTAGTAAATAATTTATTCTATTAAAAAGAGTTGTAACAAAGCAGAAATTAATTTCTATTTTGTTACAACTCTTTTTTTATAAATTATCCACAGTATTAATTTAAATACTGCTACTATTTTGCAAAACCTCAATAAAGCTTTTAATAATCTGCGCTGTGAAACCCCATATTATATAGTCATTATATTCATAAAAATATTCATCCATATACCCTTTTCTAAAATTATAGTCTTTCCCACCATTTATTAAATGAAAGGGAAAACCGTCTTGATTTACAGGTCCTATTTCCATTTTATAAAGCAGTGGCTCATTCTCCAAAAAGAATTTTAATGGAACTTTAAATATGTGATTTACTTCATCAACGCTTGGGTTTATTTGTCCATATTTAAGTTTTCCAACAAATGCATACATTATATTTCCATAGGGGCTTATATAATAATCCATGTCTCCTATAACCTCAATTTGATCTCTTTCTAAATTTAATTCTTCCATGGTTTCTCTTATAGAAGTTTCCCTTGGGTTCTCATCTTCTTCCACTTTTCCACCAGGCAGGCAGACATCTCCTGGCTGACTCCTTAATTTAAGAGCACGCACCTCAAATATCAGGTCTAATTCTCCAGCCTCATCCTCCATAAGTAATATCATAACTGCACTTTCTTTAAATTGGCCTATTGGCTTAGAATTTCTATTTTTAAATATTTGTTCTATCTTATTTCTCATTTTAATCACCACCAAATTATATTCAAATTAATAATATCACACTGAATAGTTTATTAAAACAATTTATCGGTGCATAATTTATATTCTGGTGATATAATTGTAACTATAATACAATCTAGTTATTTTTATGTATTTAAATGAGTTTGTTTTTACAAGGGGGATAAAAAATGAAGAGAATATCAGCATTACTTGATCCTTATAGAGGATTACCCAAAGAAATATATGTAATTTTTGTTTCAAGAATTATAAATGCTATGGGCTGCTTTGTCATGCCATTACTTACCCTTATTCTTACAGAAAAAATTGGGTTGTCTAAGGAGATCTCAGGAGCTTACATTAGTGTATCTGGATTATTATTTATGCCTGCAGCTATTATTGGTGGTAAGTTAACTGATATTATTGGCAGGAAAAAAGTTATTATTATATTTGATTTCTTATCTGCAATGCTGTATATTGTTTGTGGATTTATGAACCCATCTATAAATATGATTTACGTATTAATGATTGCCTCTATGAGTATGGCTATAGCTGGTCCAGCTCATGACGCCCTTATAGCCGATTTAACTACCCCTAAAAATAGGGATGGTGCTTATGCGTTATCTTATATGGGTTGGAATATTGGGTTCGCCATAGGTCCAATCATTGGTGGACTTCTCTATGAAAATTATTTACCACTTATATTTATAGGGGATGCAGTAACTGCACTTATATCCCTTAGTTTAATATTTATTTTCATCAAAGAAACTATACATCTTACAAAACAAGAGGTTACAGGGGAAGGTAGACATTTAGAAACCAGAGAAGAAGGAACCATAATATCTGTGTTATTAAAAAGACCAATTCTCATATATTTTGCAATATGCACTTTGGGATACAATTTTGTTTATTCCCAGTGGTCGTTTATGATGCCCATACACTCAGCTCAAAATTTTTTAAGCCTGGGCGCCAAATATTATGGTTTAATGGCTGGATTTAATGGATTAATAGTTATGTTTTTTACTCCACTTATAACTAAAATGTCAGAAAACACGAAACATATTAGAAAGATGATTTATGGAGGTCTTTTATATGCATTTGGATTTGGCATGCTAGGCATTTTAAATACACTACCTTTCTTTTTTGTATCTGTTTTCATATTTACTTTAGGTGAAATTATTTTATCAATAAGTATTGCACCCTTTATTGCAAATCACACACCTATGTCCCATAGAGGTAGAATGAATGCCGTTCTTCCCATAATCTTTGGCATGGGCTATACTCTAGGACCCATAACCATGGGCAAAGCCTTAGGATATATCAGTATAGAATCTGCCTGGCTCATTTTAGGTATGATAGCCTTTATATCATCGATATTTATGTGTATGCTTGAAAAGTATGACGAAAAAGAAAAGAAAAAGAAAAGAGATATTTTCACCATCGTCGGCTAAACATATAATTTCATGTTCTTTTAAAATTAATAGTATTTTTTTCTTATATTATGCTAACAAAAGTATATATTGCGTGGAATGCATTGGAGCAAGCTTAGTAATTCTTAACTAAATTTTGTGAAAGATACGTTAAGAAAAGTTCATGTTTGAGCGCAGCGAGTTTGAACTTTTTAGTATCTTTCACAAAATTTTGTTTAGAATTACTTAGCGAAGCGACTGTATTCCTAGCAATATATACCTTTCGTTATAGCATAATATAAGAAAAAACTCTTAATTTCAAATAATGTTATAATTAGCCATTATTCAATGTACCTTGTTCTTAATATATTAAAATGATATACTAATTTTGTGTTTATCAGTAGATAAATATAAAATTTAACGTAAATGGAGAGATGAAAATTGAAAAGAATAAACAGACTTTTATTATTTGCACTAGTATTTACACTAATTTTTTCTACAACTGTTTTTGCTGCTGTTAAACCGCCGGAATTAATTGGTAAAGCTGCTATTTCTGTAGATATAGATACTAAAGAAATTATTTACACTAAAAACATTGATAATAAGATGTACCCTGCAAGTATTACTAAGCTTATTACAGCCTTGCTACTTGCTGAAAATAAGAAATCAACTGACAATTTGACCTATACAGCATCTGCAAAAGCACAACCAGCTTTTTCTTATAACCTAAATATTCATCCTGTAGCAGTGGGTGATACTATGTCCGCTGACAACGTAATGGATGGACTTCTTCTTTATTCTGGAAATGATATCGCATATATGATTGCAGATAACGTTGGTGGAAATGAAGTTAATTTTGCTAAAATGATGAATGCCGAGGCTGCGAAGCTAGGAATGAAAGGCTCTCACTTTATCACCCCAAATGGCTTGGATGATAAAAATGATCAACATTTTACAACCCCTTATGACTTAACTATATTAGGTAGAGCTGCTTACAAAAACGATAGAGTACGGGAATCTATGGCTAAAAAAACTAGCAAAATAAAATCTACTAATGGCCCTGAAGCTATTGTTGAAAATAGAAATAAACTCCTTGGGGTAGATGGTAACATAGGTGGTAAAACTGGCTATACAATAAAAGCTGGAAGATGTTTAGTTTCTATATACGAACGTAACGGTCGCCATATTATAGGCGTTGTTATGAATTCTGAGAATGACCCAAAAGATACAAAAGTCTTTGAGGATATGCAAAAACTAATTGACTGGAGTTATGCCGCTAAAAAAGATGTACTTGTTAAAAAAGATACTGTAGTAAAAACAATCTCTTCATCCTATAAGGTTATTCCATTCATAGGACCAGAAAGAATAGTTAATATTCCATTAGAGTCAAAAGAAGACGTGACTTCTTATACTAATGATGTCAAACCAGAAACTATTGTTAGTGCTAAGGGCATAAATCCGTGGAAGCTTAGTAAAGATACCTCTGTTGGGACTTTAGATTATAAACAAAGAGACTCTCAAAAGAGCTACAAGTTATATCCAATGATTTCAAAATCTACTCTTATTAAAGACAACATAGTAATATATTCCATTGTTGGTATTTTACTGGTTGTGGTTTTAGCTTTAATTGTGTTACTAATTTCTTCAATTAGAAGACGTAAAAACCGTGGTGGTAGAAGAATGAGTTTTAAAAGGAGATAAACGATGAATAAAGATTTTCAGCAATATACAGAAATCGCAGAATTATTAAAAGCTCTTGCCCATCCTGTGAGAATATGTATTATCAGAGGGCTTATGAACAAGGGAAGTTGCAATGTTAGCTATATGCAGGATTGCCTAAACCTTCCTCAATCCACCATTTCTCAACACCTTCAAAAACTAAAAGCTTTAGGAATTATCCAAGGTGAAAGAAATGGACTACAAATTAATTATAAAATTTGTAATCAGACCATAATAAATATAGTTAATGCAATGTTTCCTGATGAACCTTAACTCAAATTTATCAAAAGGCACGTAGTACTAAAAACTTAGTACTACGTGCCTTTGTCATAGTAGTCTACAAGAAAAGTATATATTGCTACAAATGCGTTCACTTCGCCAAGTAATTCTACAATTTATTTTATTTATTGCTGCTAAAACCCACAAACTCGCTACGCTCAAACATGTGGGTTTCTTCACGTAGCTATAAATAAAATAAATTGTGAATTACTACGGTTTGTTCAGACGCATTTTACGTAATATATACTTTTGTTAGCATCCTATGAGAAAAAGCATTACATTGGGACGCTCTAAACAACTTAGGGAAACATAACAATTAAGAATTGTTATGTTTCCCTAAGGGTAGTTTTTAGTTCTTTTGCAAGGCACGCAAGAGAAATTTCATACCCTCTTAAGTTTTCTGAAGTTAAACAACTTTCCATCCAAACTTACTAAAGTTACTCCCACTATTATGACAATGCACCCTACTACCTGCCAAACTGTAACAACTTCATGAAGTATGATTCCAGCTGCAACTAAACTCATAATAGGTTGTAAATTTATATATGTAGTAATGACAGTTGCCCCAAGGTCTTTTAGACAATGGACATACATTACATATCCTATGCAAGAGCAAAAAATAGATAAAAATATTAGATTTAAAACAACTTTTGTAGACGGAATTTGAAGTGGACTAAAAAACAGAGAAGGACTAAGAAATAAGGATCCCCACATGATTTCATAAGTAGTTATTGTGATAACCTTATAATTTCCCTTAAAGCTACTACAAACCATATTATAAATAACCCAGGCGAACACTGCTCCAAGTGCCATCAAGTCTCCTATATTCCCTTTTGATAATAAGCTTACTCTTTGCTTAGATGCAATTATTATTATAATACCAACTAAACTTAAGGTAGCACCAAATATTTTTCCATATGTAAGTTTTTCTTTATATATTATTCTTTGAGAAAATATAGTGAATACAGGTATAGTAGCAATTAAAATTGCCACATTTGATGCAGAGGTGTACGCTACAGAATAGTTTTCAAATATAAAATATATGGCCACTCCAAAAAGCCCGCCCAGTGCAAATTTTAATTTGTCCACTTTTAAAACTTTTTCTTCTGGAAATTTCACTTTTAATATTATAAATAAAATAATTGAGGCTAACGCAAATCTATAAAATGCTGATAATGTAGGACTTACCTCTTGTGATACAACCTTTATGCTTAAATAAGATAAGCTCCATATAAACATTAAGATTATTGCCATTACATGAGATATTCTTTTGTTTGTCAATATATCACTCCCCTTATTTTTCTTTACCGCGCATAAAAACAAATAACAAGTCAACCTGCAAATCTATTTTGACTTGTTATTTGTTTTATACTCTAAATATCATTATACTCTAAATATCATTATACTCAGAATTTCCCAAAATTACACTATATTTTTATTTCAAATATCCTGTCAAAATAATATGTAAGATATGGTTTTTGCAATTTTATCATTGTCAATATTGCATTTCTAGAGTATTATAGTATAGTATTGAAATATATTCTGTTGTTTATGATAATATCCACACCTATAAATTTCATTTTATTAACTATAATTTTTGTACTAACCTATGGAGGTGTCAATTTGAAAAAAGAATTTTCTCTAAGTAATGATAATGTATTGATAAATTTCACTGCAAAATACTGTAATAGTCCTGAAAAATTGTTAGAAAGTAATGGTTTTAAAAGAGTTTTTAACGCTTATCTTAAGAAAATAAAGAAGAAAAACTCAAATATCTATAAATATTTAATACAAAATGCTCACACAGAAAATGAGGATTTAGATGTTTTCGTGATACATTTGTTCAAACTCCTATCTGTATTAAATGTAAATGAAATTATAAATTTAAATACTAAATATAGCTCCCTTATAAATAGCAAAGATACTTTTATTGATTTTATAGAAGATTTTTATAGTTTTTGGAGAAAGCTTGAAAGATACACTGTAATTCAAAACAATAAAATTAATGAGGGCCTAGAGAAAACAAGCTTTATTGAGGCTAACAATGATTTTTCCATGCTTATACTTAATCTATATAGAAAAATTGAAGAGAATGTAGTTGGCCATAAACCTATGGTTTACAGACAACTGCCCGCAGGTGGTAATGCTGGTCTTATTGTTAATAATGCAACTTGGCCTATGCCCTCTGGATATGAAAAATTAAAAGACGTTCCCTTTATTGAATCAATAATGCTAGATTTACCTTATATAAGCTATCCTAAGAGAAACACTCGCGATGGTATTTTTAATGAATGTTTTGAAAACCCATTAGAGGATTGTACTCTAAGCACTGATCATTGGTTTTGTTACCCCGCTAAAGTAGGAACACTGCTTGCCTTCATATATGTTCACAGAGATTTTATGGCTCATGCAATAACTCTATGTAACCTATTTGAAATGGCAAGAGAAAAAGAATACAGGGGCATTAAACCGGATATAGTTTTTGTTTTTGGAGCTAAGGACTCTTTCCCTAAAGTCAAAACAGAATTTTATGAGGATAAGGAAAATGATATAATGCTTGGCTATATAAGCTATGGCGTTGAAATTGATTACTTCGGATATGTAAAAAAGATGGCCTTAACGCTTCATAACTTGATAATGATTAAACGAGGTAATTTACCAATCCATGGTGCTATGGTAAACATAGTTATGAATAATGGTAAAAGCGCAAATGTTGTTATTATGGGCGATAGTGGTGCGGGTAAATCCGAATGTTTAGAAGCCTTTAGAAGCTTAAGTGAAGATTACGTAAGTGACATGACCATAGTCTTTGATGATATGGGTGTTGTAACTATGAATGGCGGTGGAAAACCCTTAGGCTTTGGAACAGAAATTGGTGCGTTCGTAAGACTCGATGATTTAGATGCAGGCTATGCTTTTAAAGAAATTGATAGAAGTATATTTATGAATCCTGATAAAATTAATGCAAGACTTGTTATGCCTGTAGCAAGCTATAAAGATATTATTAAGGGATATCCTATAGATTTATTTCTCTATGCAAACAATTATGAAGAGGTAAAAGATGGCAATGAAGAAATTAATTTCTTCACAAATCCAATAGATGCTATTGATGTTTGCAAAAGAGGAGCAAGAATGGCAAAAGGCACCACTACAGAACTGGGTCTTGTAACCTCTTATTTTGCAAATCCTTTTGGACCTGTTCAAAAACAAGAACTAGTAGATGTACTTATAAAACAATACTTTGAAGAATTCTTCAAAACAGGAGTTAAAGTTGGACAAATTAGAACTTCCCTAGGCATAAAAGGTCAGGAAAAGGATGGACCTAAAAAAGCAGCTAAAAAATTATTTGAATTAATTATAAAGTAAAAGAATCATATATTGCAATGAAGATATAGGAACAGGCAAATCTAAAACTCGTTCCTATATCCTCTACCCAATATATGATTCTTTTCTTTTATATTTTGTGCATATTAAAATTAATGATAGAAACTATTCCACTCCTGTTTGAGGATTTTTATAAAATGTACTTACGGCATCAAAATTATTTTTAAGTCTTAAGCCATTGTTTAGTTTCAGTACTCTATCCGTATTTTTAATAATATAATTTTCAAGCTTATCCATGTACAAATTACCAGCAATTTCATTTTGGGTAACCATTGTTAACCCTTTTTCCCAACTAGCTGTTAATTCTGGATTTAGCAATGTAGGAATAGAATTTTTTACCACATCAAAAATGATTTCCCCAAGGAGCGTTGGCATAACTACCTGGGTTTTATTATTAGATTTAATGTATTCTATTTTTTCAAGTTTTGTTAAAATTCCTGAACGAGTAGCACTTGTACCAATACCAGAACCTTTTATATGCTCTCTTAGTTCTTCATCTTCAATAAGTTTACCTGCATTTTCCATGGCTATAATTATTGAACCGGTAGTAAATCTTTTAGGAGGAGAAGTTTTTCCCTCTTTTACAATTAAGTCCTCTAGATTAACGCTTTGACCTTTTTTTAAGGTACTTAAAAATTTCATATTTTTACTTTCGCTATCATTGCTATCATTTTCAGGTTTTAAAACCTCCAAATAGCCCATTTCAACGCATACCTTGTCTGTTGTGAAAAATCTTTCCTTGTCAATCTTGGTTATAACAGAAACCTTGCTATAAACAGCTGGGGGATAAAATATTGCAAGGAAACGTCGTAGCACTAAATTATAGATTTTCTTTTCTATATCCTTTAAAGACATATAACTTTGAAGACCTTCCCCTGTTGGAATGATAGCATAATGATCTGTGATTTTACTATCATCAACATATTTTGTTTTAGCTAAATTATTGTACCATTTTTTTTCTAGAATATTTCCAGCTATATTTTTTATTTCTTCATCGCCCTTAAAATTTGTTAGCTTTTGTATATTCTTATTTATTTCTTTTGCCACAGCTGTTGATAGTACTCTAGCATCGGTTCTTGGATATGTTAGCATTTTCTTTTCATACATGGCTTGAATATGACTCAGTGTCTGTTCTGGATTTATTTTGAATTTTTTAGAGCACTCATTTTGTATTTCTGCTAAATTAAAGAGTAGTGGAGCATTCTTATTTTCTTTCTTCTTTGTAACATTCTCAACCACAGCTTTGCCATCTATACTAGCATCACGAAGCTCTCCTATTAATTTTTCTGCTGTTTCTTGTTTTTTAAATCCACCCTCATTATAAAGAAGTGGTGAGTCAAAATACTCAGAGCCCTCTACCGCTTTCCATTCTCCATCATAAATAGATTCTTCATCTACCTTAAAGCTACCGATGATCTTATAAAAAGGAGTAACAATAAACTCTCTAACTTCTCTCTCTCTTTGAACCACCATTCCAAGCACACAAGACATTACTCGTCCCACTGCAATAACTATATAGTTTTTCCCAAGATAACCGCTTACAGTTTTCCCATAGACTAAACTTAGAAGCCTTGAAAAATTAATTCCCATTAGATAATCCTCTTTTGCTCTTAAATAAGCGGCTTCAGATAAACTATCATACTCTTTTAAATCCTTTGCTTCTTTAACACCGCGAATTATTTCCTCTTCCGTTTGTGAATCTATCCAAACTCTTCGTTTTTGTTTATTAGGATTCCCAGCCAACTCATCCACTAATCTATAAATGTACTCACCCTCGCGTCCAGAGTCTGTACAAACATAAATTCTATCAATATCCGCGCGTAGTAGTTGACTCTTAACTATATTAAATTGTTTTTTAACGCCCTCTATAACTTCATATTTATATGCTTTAGGTAAAAATGGCAAGGTATCTAAAGACCATTTTTTCAATTTCACATCATATTTTTCTGGATAGCTCATTGTAACTAGATGTCCCACACACCATGTAACAACAGCTTTATCAGACTCTATATATCCATCCGATTTTCTTCCATTTATTTTTAAGGCTTTAGCAAACTCTGCAGCAACACTTGGTTTTTCTGTAATAAATAATGCCTTACTGATACGTACCACTTCACTTTCCGTTAAATTACATTAATAATATCTGTCCTAAATGTCATTGATAATCCTATAAAAATTAATTATACCATTATTCGTACACCTAATTCAAAGGATAATTTAATGTACCTTATAGTGTTCTTAAATATTCTTGTAAATCTCCCCCAGTACTTTTTGTGAATTTACCCTTATCTAATTTAAAGTATTGTGCCTTTGCACACTGGGACTTTATTAATTCTACTAAGGTTGCATGACAAGTAAGCACAAAAATCTGATGTGTCTTTGCAAGTTTCTCTAAGGCCATAACTGTATTTTTAGTGTGTGCTATATCAAAATTAACAAAGGAATCGTCAAGAATAACTGGTAAACTTGGCTGAATTTCTTTTATTCTGCTTATACGGACTGCTAAAAATAATTGTTCTTTTGTCCCCCTACTTAATTCTTTTGAGCTAGCTACAATACTCTCATCTCGTAGTACTGTTTTAAAGTCCCCCTGCATTATATCCTCCATAGGCATAATATCTTTGTATTCTCCTGAGGTTATTTCACACAGAATATCACTAGCACCGCTTAAGAGCTTTTCCTTTGTATTTTCTAAAAATCTTTCTCTTATTTTTTCTAAGAATAGCGCTGCTGTATTATAAACCGCATATCTTTCTGCAAGTGGCCTTAACTGACTTCTTGCTTCTATAATGTTTTGCTCATATTGTAATAACTTGTCATCAGAATTCAATGCTTGAATCTCATCTTTTGTTGTCTGTTTTTCATTCCTTAAATCTTCTAATTGTCTTATCAATTCACTATTTTCAGTATTTAAAACATCATAATCAAAGTTCAGTTCAGAAGTACTCCCATACTGCTTGTATAATTCACCCAAGATTTCTAATAGCTTTTCATTTTCATCTTTTATTTTTATATTTTCATTTTCATAATTTTCTTGTACAAATTCTTTTCTTTCATAACTTATTAATCCTCTTATACGCTGACTTTTTACAGCTTGCAATAACTTTTCATTAATAATTTTTAATTCATTCTGATGGTTTACATATTTTATATACTTTTCACCCACACTTATATATTTTTCTAAGGATAAAATTATATTTTCACACTGATTTTCCTGTGAATTGTTTACCAGAGGAATATTTACATCTGAATTATCCCTAGCCAAAAATTCTTCTATTTCCCTCTGCACTAGATTTAATTTTGAAAAGCTCTTTTCAGTTTTTTCACATAGCATTAATTGCTTATATAAAACCTCTACCTTTAGTAATATATCATTGCAAATATTAGAGATATTATCTATAGCTAATCCACTTGTACTTATTTGTTCTGAATTTTTCATGTTATATTCAGTAAATTTATTAAGCACCTTATTAATATCATTTAAATATTCACTAGTAGCATTAAATTCATTGTCCAGTTTTTTCTTTAATAAATTATATTCGAATATTTCATCCTTTAAAAAAGCTGCAATTTTAAAATAATCTTTAATGCCCTCAACTGTTACTCTGGCATCAAGCTTTAATATATCTCTGTACTCATCCATGATGTTGTTCATTTCTATTGAATTTAAATCTAAATTTTTTAGTTCCCCAGTGGCTTTACTAAAAACTATCTCCAAGTTATTTATGCTAGCTTTAGTTTCCAAATTTCTATTTAGCAATAGCTTGCTATTTGAGTAATTCATAAACAAATATAATGCCGCGCCTATGCCTCCAATTAATATTATTGAAGATCCCAGTAATTTATCTATAAAAAACAATACAAGTCCTAAAATTATAGTGATTAGTGTAAAATAGAAATACTTTTTAGTATAAACTAAGTTATCAAATGGTTTTATTTGTTTTTCTAAAATTTCTCTTTCAATTTTACACTCTTCAATTTTTTTATTACAAACTACTATTTCGGCTTCTATTTTTCTATATTTTTCTATATTATCTGTTAAAACATCTTGTTGCACCTCATCACAATTAATTTGTTCCACAGTATTCAAACTTGACCAGTTATCGTTAGCTTTTTTAATTTTGTTCTTAAGTGCTTGTGTCTTTTCATAATATTCCTTTTTAATAATAAGTAAATTTTTTATCATTTCTTTAATGCCAGATAGCCCATTATAAAAGCAAGTAATCTCTACCTTCTTTTCAAGAAGCAACTCTTTAATGTTCTTATCCTTGGATGTTTGACTTTGAAATTCATCCTTGTCATTATTATACTGTTCTAATTCTTTAGTAAATTGGGTTTTTAGAGCCTTGGCTTTTTCTATATTATATTCTCTTATATCCTCTGGATTAAAAAAATAATTACGAAGCTCTACTTCCAGATTTTTTTTATTTTCATTAAGCTCATAATTATGTTTTAACATCTCTAATTTTATTATATTGTTATTAATATTTAGGAGCTCTTTTTCCTTTGAATTTATAGTATCCTGAAGCTTTGAAAATATATTTTTCTTTTGCACATAAGTATCTAGAAGTCCCATGGATTTTCGTCTTCCTTCTACGCTTTTTTTAATATTTTCTACGAAGGGCTTAAACATTTTAGTAGAAGGATTTCCACGAGTTCCACCAATCACATTTGCTTTTTCCCTTAGTTCCTTGGCAACTCCCGGTATTTTTATAATGTGCTTAAATCCCGCACCTAGTAGCATAGATTGAAGATTACTATCTTCCTTATCTGAACTCTTATTAAGTTCATCAAGACTTATAGTGAATAACTCTCTGTAGGTTGACTTATCAATATTATATAACCTTTTATTATCCTTAGCCTCTATAGCATTTTTATAAACTATCTCCGGATTACTAAATCCTTTTAACAATATATTTACTTCATTGCCCTCCTCTGATTGTAAATCGCATCGCACATCATATTGAAATTTAGGCGGAGGTAAATTGCTATTTTGAGAAAATCCATAGGGTATATTTCTAATTATCTGCATTAAGCTAGTTTTCCCGGACCTATTTGCTCCGCCAATAACTATTATACCTTCACCTATGTCTTCCAGCGCCTCACCTTGAAACACTCCAAAATCCCTAATGTCTAGCTGTGTTATTTTCAAATTCTCACCCCCTACATTATTTCTAAAGCCTCTACTAATTTTTCTATAACTAGTTCCCTCGCTTGCAATATTATATCCTCAATAATTTCCTCATCAAAATCAAATTTATCTTCATCTATATTTTCCGTATAAATTTGTTTTTTCCAAATGGAACCCCAGTTTTTAACAAGTTCCACTCTCTGCTCTCCCTCTTCCCTATATAATCTAATTACTTCATCTAAATCTGAAAAAATAGAGTTTTGCATTTTGAGACTTTCAAAATCTTGCATAAGTGGTGCGGTTCTAAATATTATGGAATCCACCCACAGAAAATATTTTTCTGGAGAAAGCTCTTCATTTATATCTTCTATAAACTGTTTATAATCCTCTTCCTTCATATGAGTTATTTTATCCTGCAGCTCCGTTCTTCCCTTTATTACCAATTGTAGGATATGTCCTTTAAATTCGTCATTTATTACTTCTTTGAGGTGAACAAATTCACTAGAAATTTTACAATGGCCATCTGTTACCTCCCTTGTTTTCTCTAAAATAAATCCAGTTAAATCACTAAAATTCTCTATCCTGTTGTCTTCACTAATTGCTATTTCTACTCTTTTATATATGATTGTTGCTACAGGCAAGAATTCCATATGAACAATTTCTTTCTTGCATACCTCAACGTTGAAAACTCCGCCTTGTCCCTGCTCTCCCATATCTCGTCCTTGAGGAATTCCTGGAAAAGCTATAATAGGCTTTGTATTTGTTAAAATATCGGTTTTATGAATATGTCCCAGTGCCCAATAATCTATATTAGGTACCATCTTAAGTTCCTCTAAGGTGCAAGGGACATAATTTTTATTATCCCCCTCCAATGCCGTATGTAGCATTGCAATATTAAAACTATCATTATCCAATATATAGTTTTCATAAATTTTGTCTCTTTCGGATCGAAGTTTATAGGATTTTCCAATAATTTTTGCTATAATTTCATCTTCTTTACATACTTCATAAATTTCTACACTATCTGAACTTAAAATATGAACATTTAGGGGCATATCAAACAATTCTTGCTTCTCATTTGCAGCATCATGATTACCGTAAATAACATATACACCTATATTTATTTCACTTAACCGTAAGCATTGATTAATAAAAAATCTATTCCCTCGCACAGACCTTAAACAACTGTCATATACGTCTCCACAAATCAATATGAAATCCACCTTATGCAGAATGGCAATATTGCATAACCTTTCAAAGCCGTTGTATACAGCATCTTTACAGAGGGCTTGTATTTCTTCTGGGGGGTTCCCATTTATATTAAGAAAAGATCCTAAATGCAAGTCTGCAGCATGAATAAACCGAAATGTTCCACTCATTAATTTTCCACCGCCTATTTCTTTTAGATGTTAATATAGATATTTTACCATAAAAACCAAATGTATATCTTACTCAACTAGATTGAAATTATATAATTTGCTATAATTTGAAAAAGTTTTAAGTTATAATAGTATTTATAGTAATTTATAGGTGGCATAACAATTGAGATTGTTATGTACTAAAGCCACAAGGGGGATATGTATATGAAATTTATAGATTTAAGAAGCGATACAGTAACGCAGCCTACACAAAATATGAGGCAAGCTATGTTTACAGCTGAGGTTGGAGATGATGTTTATAGTGATGATCCAACTGTAATTGCCCTAGAAGAATATGCTGCTAAACTTGTTGGAAAAGAAGCTGCACTATTTGTGCCAAGTGGTACTTTTGGAAATCAGCTAGCACTATTTACCCATTGTACTCGCGGTAATGAGGTTATTCTTGGTGATGATTGCCACATAGTGATACATGAAGTTGCTGGTTCATCAATAATTGCTGGAGTTCAACTTAGGACTCTAATCAGTAATAAGGGAGAACTAGACCCTAAACAAATCCAAGCTAGAATTAGAAAAGAAGATGAGGATATTCATTATCCTAGTACAGGTCTTATATGCATAGAAAATGCTCATTCTTGTGGTAGAGTAATACCACTTAGTACAATGGAAAAGATTTATAATTTAGCAAAAGAGCAGGCCGTTCCAGTTCATTTAGATGGCGCAAGACTTTTTAACGCTGCTGCATACCTAGATGTAGATGCAAAAGAAATTACTAAATATTGTGACACTGTAATGTTTTGCCTATCCAAAGCTCTTTGTGCACCTATAGGTTCTATACTTGCTGGAGATAAAAATTTTATTGCCAAAGCAAGAAAGAAAAGAAAAGTTTTAGGTGGAGGTCTCAGACAAGTTGGTATCTTAGCTGCTGCGGGACTTGTAGCATTGAAAGAGATGATTCCGCTGCTTAAAATAGATCATGAAAATGCTATATTACTGGGAGAAGAATTATCAAAAATCCCTGGTATATCAGTAAATAAAGAAGATACACATATTAATATGGTGTTTTTTGATATGAGTGCTACTGGATTTAGTAGTGATAAATTAGTCGAAAAATTTTATAACATTGGAATAAAAATTAATGGAGCAGAAGATGGATTAATGCGCTTTGTTACACACAATTGGGTTTCTAAAGAAGATATTGAATTTATTATAACCTCTATGAAAGATATTCTTGCGGGTAAATAATTCACAGTTTTTTCCAATGCTTTTTTGATGACTTATAGTATAATAAATTTAAAAAAGCATACAATAATGTTAATAGATGATTCAAAGTGGTTGAGCCAAGAGTGCTCCTAGACTGGAAATAGTTTTAGAGTATTCGGCCAAAGGTGTATACGATATCTACTAAGGTTTTTTATATGCCGGAGGGAAGATTATTATATGTTCTTAACAGCTGTATATGTGCCAATCGTACTTATACGGTTCTCCCGGATGGGTAATAGTCGAGCTAAGATGATATAGGTCGCCGCAGGTTTTATTAGTATATAACTAGGGGTTATTCTTATTCGAGAGATTATTGTAGCTCCCAAGGTGTTCTATATGGTCGAGTAAAGATGTGTACATGTGCCGTAATGCTCCTGGGGGTATGTAGGTATGTGTATAGGTTGTAGCGTAGATTGCTTTGAGTTGTCAAAAAATCCCTTGGGTTAAAAGGCAAGTTATTTTATAATAACTTGCTTTTTTTATTTTAGATCTCGAAATAAAAAACAAGTCAGTATGCTAGCATATTTGACTTGTTACTTATTTTGACGCTTCTATGTAAAAATTTATAAGGTAATAGTCTTTTAATATTATTTCTTTATCATTTCTATATTTTCACTCATAGGTTTACTAACATCAAAATGACCTTTGATACTCTCTACATTTTTTCCTTCAACAAGGAATTGAACCTTTTTTATCCCTAATTCCTTATCTAACACTAAGGTATTTATGATCGAAAACAAAGCCATTCCCTCGCCTGTAGAGCCAGCAGATATTTTTTGCGTTGCACTACTTTTAAAATCAACATAAGCTATATTTTCCTTAACTTGCACATCTATTATTTCTAAATCCACAGGCAATGTTGCAATTAATTTTCCTTCGCCTTCGCTTTGTGCATTAGGTCCTTTTACTAATTCCCCTACAATAGACTTTGCTGTAGCATTTTGTAAATTTCGTTTTACTCCCACTAAGTTCATAGCTTGATCATCACTAAAATACAGCACCACTTCACTACTTTTTATTTCTTCAGTTTTTGGTTCCACTTTAGTTTCTACTTTAGCTGTTACTGGTTCCTCTTTAACTATACTTTTTGAAGTATCCTCTTTTTTCGCCTCAGATTTTCCACAAGCAACCAATGTAAACATTAATACACTACATAATATTACTGAAAGAATTTTCTTCATTTTTGTCACCTTCCTAATAAAATATTATATTAATAATTAATAAATGCTAAAGATGAATATTTAAGCTTATTAGCAATTATAAATAAATTATATCATAGATTTTAGCCATATGTGGAAATTTTTATTAAAATTACCTTTTCTGCTCATAATAAGCTATCATATTAATAGAATTATTTTACTTTTTTTGCATAATAAAAACACATTGGGTAACAATATCTAATGTGTAGGTTTAGATCGGTTGAGCGAAGAGTATTACGAGGTTATAAATAGCTTTTTAATATTCGGCCAAAGGTGTACACTAGGTCGTTATGGCTTAATGTATGCCAGCGGGAAGATCATTACTTGTCTTGAAAAGGTTGTATGTTTGCATAACTGTGTATATAGGATCTTAATAGATGTTTAATGGTCGAGCTAAGACTAGATTGTGTGCCGCAGGCTCCAGTTGTAGTGTATAACATTATGTTTGCGTTATACTTTATTAATTAACTATGATGATAAGAGTTAGGGATTGTATATAGTCGGAAGATTATCTATGTTCTCCAAGGTACATCTTTTAATCGAGCAAAGATGTATGCATGTTGTGTAATGCTTATATATAGTCGAAAGATTATCCTTAGGTGTGTAGGGATGTGTATATGTTGTAGTGTAGATTGTTCTGAGCTTTCAATATATCCTAGGATAGGGCAGGTTTTAGCTAAACCTGCCCTTAACATTTTTAATAACAAATTCAACCAAATAATATTTCTATAAAGTAACTTTTTTACTTCACGCTAATTGCCCAAAACTTACATACCATTTAGAATATGTGGTTCCTTCCCCATCTTTATAAGTACCCTTATTATCCTTCACCATAATTGTTGCTCTTTTATTTATCTTATAAATGAAGCCATTATATTTTTTATTCTCCCGAGTGAAGCTCACCTTTTGTCCTATCTTAAAACCGTAATCCAACGAAATTATCTCCTTTTGACTTGGTAATTGATGATATACATCTGTATGAGCAAATATATTATTAACCATAGTTTTAAACCTGCGCTTTTTACAACTAGATTCACTATAAAGATGAAACTCTATTAAATGGCATAACTCATGTTCAAAAACTACTTGAAATGCCTCTAAGGAATCCGCTGTATTTATACCGGATACTATCTTGTCCCTATCTACCTTATAATATTGAAAAAAGAATTTTATGCCCATCCTTATTTCATAAGTTTTTTCGGTTTCCTGTAATAGTTTTATTTTCCTACTATATATGGTTTTTCCTGCAGCGGTGGTCATTCTAGTAGATAAAGAAAAAGTTATACTTTCCTTGAAATTGTCTCTAAAATAATAATTAAAAAATACTTCATCATACAAATGGAATAAAATTTTTATGTCCTGATTTGACATGCATTGTATATTTCCTGTATTCACATTTTCAGATTCAGACATAAATTTATTTCTTACAGTATCCCTCTTTTCAATTATTTCCTGTGCACTGTATTTTAAATCCTTTATATTTTGTCCTGTCATTGTCCTTACTTCCTTATTCTTAAGAGCTTAAAAAATAATTAATACTTATTTTTTAACACACTTTATTTTAACTAATAATTTCTAAATATAATATATCATAATTCTAAAATAATAACTATCTGCCTTTTATAAATACACGGACAAAAATCCCACATATATAAACTGTGGGATTTTTAGTAATCTTCAAAAATTCAAGTACTATTTAAATGGTTTTTAAAATTGCAGTATGGATTATATAATGAAGTGTATCTTTAGGTTCAATAGGATTTTCCCTTAACCTTTTGATAAATTCGCTCTGAATTTTAAATACATCTGTATTCTGCAATTGGAATTTAACTTCGATTTTATTAATTTCCTTGTCAATATTATCTTTATAAAAAGATAGTACTATATCTTTTTTGATAGACAATTTGAAAACTAATAATAAATTTACATAGTCTTCCTTATTTAAATCTAAATTAGTATTTTTTAACGATCTATTTAAAAACTCTAGTGATTTATTTAATTGATTAGTATACATTTTAATGTTTTCGTTACCTAGTACAAAGGCTAACATTGCTTGTGTAGTGTATTTAATATTGTTTTCTACGCTATGCTCAACATTAATGCCAAAGGCTCCACTAGCAAATTGATTAGAAGCCAATACTTTTAATAACTCATTTCTTTGATAATCAGCGTATTTATCGTAATCTTCTTTTAGTATTGATAAATCTTTATAATAAAATGCTGTTGATTCAGATTCTCCATCAAAACTTTCATAGGAAAGTTCTAATTTTTTTGTAGTTTTAACAGGTAGAATTTCTCTTATTCTTATACCTAGTATTGGGTCTTCCATTTCTTCATAAAGAATAAAGGAAGTTTCTTTGCAAATTATCCCGACTTTTTTAGAAATTTCAACAATTTTATTGTTCATTGCCTCTTGAAGTTCCCCACGTTCATATTTTACTCTATGTTGAAGGGATTCTATACGTTTTTTATACCATATTTTTTCAATTAAATTAACATTTTCTTCAAGTTCAAGATCATTTAGCATAATTATTCTTTGTATTCTATTCTTACCAACTTTTCCTTTTAAGGTAACAACCCCGCCCACTTCTCCGTTAACTTTAGCAAAAATCGAAAACGGTTCTTTATCATACATATATTTAATAGTTCTTGGGAATGTAGTTTCCACCTTCATTTTGCCCCAATCAATTTCAATATCAGTAACCTGAGGATTTTTAATTCTATTGAATTGTTTAAGTACCACATCTTCAATTCTTTCCCCTGGGTAAATAACTTCTGCGGCACCATAAGAAATACGAGCCAATTTATTTATGAAATAGCTATTTACTGAAGTATCTATTCCAAAAGGAAATATTCTACTTTCTTTGATGTTTTCTTCCACAAAGTTCAATATTTCTTTTTCATTTTCAACCAAATCATCTGTAAATAAGAATATTACATTTTCCTCTATTTCACTTTTTCCTAATAGTGCAAACTTTATTGCATCAAAAATCACTGCATTTTTTTCTGCTTTAAGTTCTTCAATCCATTTGCTGGCATTGCTTAAATTTTCTTCATTAAAATCAACCTTTGTCTCTTTAGAGAAAAAATGAAGTTTATCCCCAAAAGCACAAATATTAAAGGTATCTCCTAATGTTAAATTTCTTAAGCATAATTGAAGTGCATTTTTACCTTCTATTAATTTATTGCCACCCATTGACTGCGATATATCTAGAAGGAATATATAGTTTGAGCCTGATGATTTTTGCTCAATTTCGATATCAGGTATGAATCTTAAATATAAAATCCCTTTATCATCCCTTGGATAATCATATATCATTCCTGTAGTTTCTAACTTTTCTAGTTCTTCAAGTACAATTTCTAAATCCTTATCCATTCTTTGCTTGTTTCCATCTAAAGTTACTTTATATAAATTATTTTCTTCATATTCCACTTTTATTTTATGAGAAGAACACTTAAATTCTAATTTTGTTAAAGACTCAACAAGTAGCCTTAAAGTGAATTTATAGTTATTATCTTTATGGACGCTACCCTTTAAATTAGACTCTAAGGTATTATCTTTGGAAAGATTTATTGGAGCTATTATTGTTGGTATAACTAATTTTAAGTTTCTATTTTCGTAGCTAAGTTCTTCTATATATGATATTTTAATCTTTACAACTTCATTAGGAATTATCTTACCAATAACTATTCTAAATATATTATCACTAAATTCTTCCATCAGAAAGGTGTTATTATCCTTTTGTTTAAAATTTTCATATATTTTATTTGCTTCATCTTTATCTTGTATTAACCCCTTTATAGTCCTACCACCAAGCACTGCTTCAAAACCTGATATAACTGCTCGCTCTGGAATCGGGAAAGTGTAAATTGCCTCTACATCATTTGTTCCTTTATTTTCATATACATGGTCAATAGTATACTCAGCGAATTCACCACACAAATTTCCTCTTATATTAACTTCTTTTAGAATTATGTTATTCTTCAATTCTTCTCCATAGTTTGTATTATAATTTACCATTGTACCCCTCCTGATTTTATATCGCAAAGATTTAACCGAATCTTTAAAATATTATACATATATTTTATCATTAATAATAAAATTAGTCTTTGTATTTCTTAAAATAATTTTAAATTTATTCCATATTTTTACTATTTTAATTATATTATGAGCATTATTGTATCACTTTTCTTAAATAATACCTAATACATAATGTGTATTTTATTATGTCGCTAATATTTTATGCACAACTTCAACATTATATGTAATGGGTAATTATGCTTATTATTTTTGGAATAAGTATTTAATATTAAATTCCATCTTGAGTAACTTAAATTTATACCTTATAATCAATTAGTAGATTCTATTAATAATAATCACAATTTAATTCCTATGGAAAGGGGAAATTCTAAAATGAAAAATTGTATAGTAGCGCAATCAGGAGGTCCGACTTCTGTAATAAATGCTAGTGCTATGGGAGTGCTAGATGAGAATATTAACTCTCATTATTATGATAACGTTTATGCTGGCATAAACGGAATACAAGGTATTTTAAACAACCACATCGTAAACCTATCTAACATACCCTATGATGAGGTTAAAGGATTAAAATATACTCCCTCCTCTGGCCTTGGTTCTTGCAGATATAAGTTAAAATCCTACGAACAAAACCCTGAAGAGTACTTAAAACTTTTTAAAATATTAGAAAAATATGAAATTAAAACCTTCTTTTATATTGGAGGTAATGATTCACAAGATACAGTACATAAATTCAGTATTTACGCAAAGCAGCATAATAAGGATGTAAAATTTATTGGAATTCCTAAAACTATAGATAACGACCTACCTATTATGGATCATACCCCTGGCTTTGGAAGTGCTGCTAAACTAATTGCTACCTCAGTTCTAGAAAACTTCCTAGATGCCAGTGTATATCCTGCAAAAGGAGTCTTCATACTTGAAACTATGGGACGAGATACTGGTTGGCTGGCAGCTAGTGCTTGTATTGCAACTATTAACGGTAAACCTGCTGCAGATTTCATATATCTACCAGAAGTTGCCTTTAGTTCAGAGAATTTTTTAAAGGATGTAAGTAGAAAACTTACCGAGAAAGATCATGTTTTCGTAGTAGTCTCTGAGGGCATCCGAACTAAAGAAGGTAAATTTATAGGCGAAACATACGAAACTGGCCTTGATAAATTTGGTCATGCTCAACTGGGTGGTGTTTGTGCTTACCTTAAGGATTTAATTTTAACAACTAATACGGCTGAAAAAGTTAGAGTTTTAGAACTTTCAACAATTCAACGCTGTTCAATGCACTGTGCATCACAAACAGATATTGACGAAGCCTATGAAGTAGGCACCGCTGCTGTTACTTATTCTATTGACGGAATAAGCGGAAACATGATAGGTATAAAAAGGCTTTCAAACTCACCATATACATCTGTTCCTTTTGTACTTGAAACTGAAAAGGTTGCTAATAACATTAAATACTTCCCTCTAGAATGGATTAATGAGGAAGGTAATAATGTAACTCGTGAAGCTTATGAGTACACATTACCATTAATAATGGGTGAGCCAAAAATTTCTATAGAAAATGGCCTTCCAAAATACACGTTTTTAGAAGACCCATTTAAATTTTAAAGCAAAACCACCTGGTACTTTCAGGTGGTTTTATTTTTTTCATATAAGAAGTATTTACCTTCGCTGTTTAAAGATGCCTACAATAAAAAAATGATAGCATAGATGTATATCCACGCTACCGAGTTAAGGAATTTTAGTAAAAACAAATTATTAAATATTTACACTGCATTATATAACTATTTACTAAATTGTCTAAATTTATAATATCACAAATGTAATCATTTGCATATGTAATTTTTCACAAAAATGATGTATTTTTTTTGGATTAATTCATTTTTTTAATTTTTCCGACTTTTTATTTTAATGCAAATCCTATATATTTTATTTAAATATCAGCTTTTGTGGATATATTGAATATAAAATTAATATATTTTATGCTTAATAGATTCAATCTAGGATTTTTTAAAATAAAAAAAAGTCCTACGAAAAATTTTCATAGAGCTTTTTTAAAATTCAATATACTAGAATAATGGATTTTCATTACCATATTTAAAATAAATTAAAGAATTCAAAAATCTTTGATATTTATTAATTTCAGAACTAACTTCTCTGCCTCTAAAAACTACCATGGATATAACTTCCCACAAAAATACCCAGCCACCTATATTAAATCCTTGTTGTACCGTTCCTAAAATTATATTACCCCCTACAGTAGTACTTAAGAAAACAGACACTGCTAGAAGACTAAGTGATGTGAGTAAATATTTAAATAGTTTTTTATAATTATTATTTAAAACTTTAATCTCCTGATGTAAATAAAAGGAGTAGTAGGTTTTAATACCTGCAATTAACAATTCTTCTCGATTTACGTCTTTTCCCTCTTTGGGTAAGTAGAAACATATATCTACTCCATGTTTAGCGGGAATCTCTTCAAAACAGTTTTCAAGAAAATTTGCTAAATCCGGATCCATGTCTCTTTTTTTAAAAGGAGCATGATCCCAATCATTAAAAATATCATTATACTTGTCTAAAGCTACCTGTATAACATAATTTCCTGTACTAGTATTTTTCTCGTAAATTTTTTGAAGATAATCACTTTTTTTCGCTTTCATGGTTTTTTCCTTCCATTTACTATTCATGTTCTGCAATATATTTTGCATATTATCAACCCTTCATAACCATTCAGTTATGTCTCATTATACACCGATTCTTGTAAATAGCCAAATAGAGCCATTCTAGATAGTTGAAGAATTATTGAAACTATTCAAGTTATCCTCTAGTTTCCGTTAAAGTCCTTAGATTTAGAGTGCTACCTGCAGCTATTTCGTTAAATTTCATGGATCACTAACATAACCATGTTCAAACTTAATTTAATTCAAGGTGCCTAAGTACCAGTTTAAAATTTTATCCCCCCACAATATACTCAAAAAAGCAGCCATTATTATAGAGGGACCAAAAGGCATTTCAGATCTCCCATTTTTCTTCTTAAACCTCAATAAATAAACACCAATCACTCCACCAATTATAAAAGAAAAGAAGATCATAATTAGTGTTAATTTAAAACCTAAAAACAGACCACAAAGTCCACAAATTTCTGCATCACCCCAGCCCATACCCTCTGTTCCTAGAATAAGCTTGGATAATAAAATTATAATAATTATGATACCTGCACCTAATAAAGCACCATAAACATAAGTAGCTACTTGTTCCCGCATGTAAAAATTTACCCCTAGTAAAACAGCACCCATAGCTATTGCGAGCCAGGTGGTAGTAGTATACACTTCCATAGTATCATAATCTATCATAGCTATAACTAATAAAAAAGGTATAAGTATTAGATACCTTAAGAGAAAAATGCTTACTCCATATCGAAAGTAAGTCAATAAAAAAAGTATAGCAGTTGCGAGTTCTACTAGAGCATATCGAATAGATATCTTCTCCCCACAGCTCCTGCATTTACCACTTAAAAAAATCCAGCTAATCACTGGTATAAGATCATAAGACTTAATATTATTACCACAGGAAGTACAGTGAGAAGGTGGGTATGCTATACTTTCTCCTCTTGGAATTCTGTATATACATACATTTAAAAAGCTTCCTATTAATAGTCCTAGTATAAAAATAGTTATTGAAATAATACTTTCCATTGGATCACCTCGTTTAGTATTATTAAATATAATTTCACATGAATTTTGTAGATAAATATTAATGACATACTGCATATCCGCGAAACTCGTCCTTATTATTTTATAACTTTATTATGGACAACACAACATTATTTTGCATAAATCGTTATATTTTTACATGTAAATAGTTATGTTACTGTGGTTTATTGTTATGCCCCCACTTATATAAGTGGGGATTTTTCCTTCTTAAATTCCGCTAAAGGTAATTGTAAGATTATGTACATATTTTTTTTTGCTTTTGTGGATTAAAACTTTAGTTTTGCTTTACTATAAAATTGTTTTTAATTATTAATGCAATGGTGATTTTTCCAATTGTAAAATAATTTAATGCTATAAATTCAGAAATCTTTAAGCAAAAGTAAAACTGCAAATACTCTTACTTATCTGGATTTGTTGGATAACCTAACGTTGTTGGTGTAGGATACAACGTATAATTACCAGCAGCAACATAGTCATTTTCACCAGATACACCAATAGCTGCAGTATTAGCTAAAACTGTTACATTTTCATTAGTATCGATTTTCACAATAAACTTAGCATCTTTTATTGCCTTAACAACAGGTACAGTTTGAAGATAATCCTTTATCACAGTAGCTGACTCAGCAACATTAGTATCAGTTATTTCTACTCCAGCACTGTAATTAGTTTTTGTTATTTTTTCTTGAGCCATAAGTGCTACCGTAGCATCAGCAATAACCTTTGCACTAGCAATATCAGCTTTTATTTTAGCATCCTTTTGAATATTTCCATACTTAGGCACTGCTATTGCCGCTATCACAACAATAATCGAAATTACAATCATAAGCTCAATCAGTGTAAACCCTTTTTTCTTTTTTACATTTTTTTTCATTTTTAATTCCTCCTACTTTTATGTTTTTTATCTTAACTCCTTTTGAGAGCTAACAACTTAAGCTAGTTTATTTAAAACTTTATTCCCTATACCGATCCTTCTCCTATTTTCTGCTGGCACAAATACTACCCATAGACCTCATTACCGAAATTACACCCTAATGACTTTTAAAATTCTGTCCACTTTTTTTAAATTATAAACATACATTTATAATTATTTTTTACCCACTAAAAAATTAGCTATCTCCCCTTAAATGGACAACAAAAAACACACTCCTATTGAATATAAGAATGTGTTTTAGAAATAATTTGCTTCTTTTTAATTTTTACTTTTAATTTTATTTTCTTCTTTATTTGACAGGAGCTGTATAAACTCAAATTTATTATAGTGAAACAACCCTCTAGAAGTAATTTTCACTTCTGGTATTACCGGAAGTGCCATAAACGATAAACTTATAAAAGGATCATATTCATCACGTACTCCAAAGCTTCTTGCAATTCTACTAAGCCTCTTTAGATTTTCTGCCACCATATAGGGACTTTCAAAACTCATTATCCCTCCAATTGGCAAGTTTAACTGAGCAATAACCTTTCCCTCAGAAACCATAGCTATTCCACCACCAATAGTAATAAGAGTATTAACAGCCACCTCCATGTCCTTATCGTCATCGCCCACCACTATAACATTATGAGAATCATGAGCTATAGTTTGTGCTATGGAGCAATGTTTTAAACCCAATCCTTCAATGAACCCAACAAAATGTTTACCCGTATTATGATGCCTTTCAATTACTGCTATTTTTAATATATCTTTTTCTACGATCCTCTTTATATATCCAACTTCATTTTCTATTTTTCTTTGCACCAATTTTGTTTGCACAGAATTTGGAATTAATTTTATCACATTTATATTTTCAGCTGAACTTTTCACTTTGAAAATTTCACTTTTTATAAAATCCATATGCATTGAAGAATTTATCTTTAAGTTAACGTATTTTTTCTCCTGTAATTCTACATACTCCTTGCCATTTTTTATAATCTTTTTTATGTTTAAACCCTTTAGGTCCTCAAATAGCACCAAATCAGCTTTATATCCTGGAGCTATAGCTCCTCTATCCTTTAAATCATAGCACTTAGCTGCATTATAGGAAGCCATTATAAATGCCTTTATAGGATTAAGCCCCTGTTTTACAGAAATCCTAATACAATTATCTATAGAGCCAATTTCTAGTAAGTCATCTATATGCCTATCATCGCTGCAAAATAAAAATCTTCCGAAATTACGATTGTTAACAGCAGGAAGTATGTCTTTTAAATTTCTTGCTGCGGAGCCTTCTCTTAGCATAACGTACATTCCTCTACTAACTTTATGTGCGGCCTCCACAACATTAGTACATTCATGATCTGTTCTTATACCGCAACTTAAGTATGCGTTTAGCTCTTGCTTTGATATATTAGGACAATGCCCATCAATATGTTTATGCTTAGCCATATCTATTTTTTTTAACATATTCTCATCTAAATTTATAACTGCAGGTACGTCCATTACCTCGCCAAGCCCTAATACTCTATTATTATTTATTAATTCTTCTAAATCTTCAGCATTAAGAGTGTATCCACTATCCTCAATTTTTGTTGCTGGTACACAAGATGGTAGCATGAAAAAAATATCTATAGGCGCGTCCTTACTATTCTTTAGCATAAAACGAATACCATTCATTCCATCTATATTAGCTATTTCATGTGGATCTGCTATTACTGTAGTTACACCTTTTTTAATTACCACCCTTGCAAACTGCTGTGGCATAATCATGGAGGATTCTATGTGTACATGGGCATCAATGAACCCTGGTGTAACATATAAATCTGTACAATCAATTTCCACGTCCCCAGCGTATTCTCCAATGCCTATAATATTCTCACCAACTATTGCAATATCCCCTCTATCTATACTCTCAGTAAACACATTAACGAAATTTGCATTCTTTAGCACTAAATCTGCTTTAGCTCTTCCCATAGCTACATTAATGTTTTTCTTAACTTGCTCCACATGCTCTCCCCCTTCAATCTTTTTCTCATACTCCTTATATTAAATTATTACGGAAAGGGTCACAGTATTCCTATTCACTAAGTTAAGTATGAAATTTCTTGTTTCGAGTTCTTTTGCAAGGCACATAGAAGAAATGAAATTTTATGCATGCTAAAGGATTTAGATTATGATTTTTTTGCAAATAAAAAACACAGCTATTGCTGTGCTGTGATTTCTTCGGTTTTTAAATTTATTCTATTATACCAATCTATATATATATAAAATAAACTGACAACATCCTGTTGATTATATAATAATATCTTATCTTTTTTCTCTTGAGGCATTCTATTAATATAGTCATCATCTTTTACTATTTTACCAAAGGTTTTAGCTAAATTAGACCCACTTATTAATTCACTTTCGCGATCAATCTCAAATTTTTTTTCTAGAGCTTTAAGCCCAATACAAGTTCCTTCAGCTTTTTCATAACATTTTTGTAAATCTATTTCTTCAAAATACCCTTCTAATAAAAAATCTGTTTTATGTGCTTTTAATAAATAGTTTATAACTGTAAAATCATTGTTCCCTGAAAATGTAACGATGTATTTTTTATTATACTTCACTTTCATTTCTTCAAAATAACTTTTAGCTAGTGATAATATTTCTATAGCATCTTTTTTATTTTCTGCCATATATTGAGTAACCTTTAATTCCTTTGAAATTTCATCATAAACGCAACACCCAAAAACTCCAATACATATGGGCTTTTTATAAATGTAATGTTCTAAATCAAAAAACAATGCATTTTTAAAGAGTTGTTTATTTCCGTCTATGTCTAGTGAGCTTTCCATAGAAATTTCTCCCACTTTAACACTACTAAGTTTTGTAATCACAATATCACTCTTTTCTACTAAGTTTACTAACTTTCCTATCAAGTTTACTAAAGAACAACCCATAAATTTGCATATTTTTAATTTAAATCCCTGCTCAATCTATTTTATCACAATTCCACTATTATATGAAAGCATTTTAAAAAATTTATTGAATTCCCCTGTTATTTTACATTGACACCAATCGATAACCATGTTAAAATGATATTGAGAATTGTTTTCATTAAGGGGTGATTATTATAAGCATTTATGATTTAAAACCAGGAGATAAAGCACTAATTGATTCAGTTTGCGGCGATGAAAAGTTTGCTAAGAGGCTACTCGCCTTAGGATGCATAGAAGGTACTGAAGTAACTTTAAAAGCTACTGCTCCTCTAGGAGATCCAATAATTATAAATTTACGTGGTTTCAATTTAGCCATTAGAAAAAATGACGCTAAAAATATAAATATAAAAACTGCATAATTATTATGCCCAGAATACTATTAAGGAAATAGCATCTATATGGTTTTGTGCTTATTAAGCATATAAGCGACTTACAAGCGACATAATGAGGAGGATTTGAATGATCACTGCTGCACTACTAGGTAATCCTAATGTTGGTAAAACAACTTTATATAATTCACTTACAGGTTCTAACCAATACGTAGGTAATTGGGCTGGAGTAACAGTTGAAAAAAAAGAAGGCTTTATCGATAATAAAATTAAAATTGTTGATTTGCCTGGTATTTATGCCATGGATACTTATTCAAATGAAGAAAAAGTTTCCAAGGAATTTTTACAAAATGGTAATGTAGATGTAATCATTAATATTGTGGACGCATCAAGTCTTGATAGAAATTTATATCTTACCACACAATTAAAACAATTTAACAAACCAATAATTTTAGTATTGAATATGGTAGATGTAGCAATAGCTAAGGGTCTAGATATTGATTATAAGCTTTTATCAGAAAAACTAGGAGTAAAGGTAATACCTATAGTAGCTTCAAAGGATAAGGGAATTTCTGATGTTCGCGATTGCTTACTTAAAGAGGATTATATTACCGCCTCTTCAAATAGCCTAAAATTTAAAGACGAAAAGGAAACTTACGCATATATTGAAGTTTTACTAAAAACAATCATCAATAAAAAAAGCGTTAATAGCGTTTCTGTTACAGAAAAAATAGATAAAATTGTTCTTAATAGAATAATTGCTTATCCACTATTTTTCGGAAGTTTATTTTTAATTTTTATGTTTACTTTCAGTTGGGTGGGACAACCATTAGCTGATTTTCTAAGTAGCTTGCTTAATGATGATTTTGTTCCATTTTTAACTAAATTATTGGCTAATAACAGCCCATGGTTTTCTTCTCTATTAATTGATGGTATCATAGGTGGAGTAGGTTCCGTAGTAGTATTTCTGCCAGTTATCTTGGCATTATTCTTAGGTATTTCATTTTTAGAAGATAGTGGCTATATGGCAAGAGCAGCTTTTATTATGGATAAATTAATGAGGAAAATGGGTTTATCAGGTAAAGCTTTTATTCCCTTAATTGTTGGTTTCGGGTGTTCTGTTCCAGCTATAATGTCTGCTAGAACTCTAGAGAGTGAAAAAGACAGAAAACTTACTGCACTTTTAGTACCTCTGATGTCCTGCAACGCTAGGCTTCCAGTTTATGCATTGTTTGCATCAGTATTTTTTCCAGGGAGAGAGACCCTTGTGGTATTTTCATTATACTTAATGGGTATCGGTGTAGCCTTTGGAATTGGTATCTTATTCAAAAACACACTATTCAAAAAGGATGAAGAACCTTTTATTATAGAATTACCTGAATATAAATTACCTGAGCCAAAGAGCTTATTAATTCACACTTGGGACAAGGGTAAAGGTTTCTTAAAGAAAGCCGGTACTATAATCTTTTCAATTTCCGTAATAGTATGGTTTTTATCAAATTTTAACACCACAGGTATGGTTGATATAAATTCTAGCTTCTTAGCTGCTATTGGAAAATTTATAAACCCACTATTTATTCCGCTTGGATTTGCTTCTTGGCAAAATTCCATAGCACTATTAACCGGTCTTATGGCTAAAGAAGTAGTTGTAGGCACAATGGGAGTTATATATGGTAGCAATTTAACACATATCCTACCTAATTATTTTACTCCCCTATCCGCTTATAGTTTCTTAGCTTTTGTTTTACTCTACACTCCGTGTGTATCAGTAATAGCAACTATGAAAAAGGAATATGGAAATAAAATGGCCATTTTTTCACTAAGCTATCAATTAGTATTAGCCTGGATAGTTTCCTTCATAATATTTAATGTAGGCAGTTTTATAATCAGATAATAAAAAGAGGCTATTTTGAAACAGTATCGAGTCTAAAATATAGTGAGGTGATTTGCCGGTGGAATTTATTATTGTTTTCGTGATTGTTATTGTAGCTGGATATATATTCTATTCTAACGTAAAAAAACAAGCAAATGGCGATTGTGGTTGTGGAAACGGCTGTAAGGGTTGTAGTCAGAGCTGCGACACAAAGCCTTCTATTAAGAATAATAGTAAAATTCAATAAAAAACAGTCCCCTGGTACATTATTATTATAATGTACCAGGGGACTGTTTTTTTATGATAGTTGGATATTTACTACTTTTAGTGGCTGATTTGTATTTACATTATTATTTATAAGTGACATTTGTTTTTTAGCTGATTTTTCTTTCCTTTTTAAATCTAAATCATTTTCAATAGTATTAATCACTTTGAAAATTTTAGGTAAGTTTAGGACATCTTCATAATTGTGAAGCATGAGAATTTCTTTTAATTTTTCATCATGGTTTACAAGGTATTCATTATATATTTCAACGCTCCTGGCTCCATTTATTTCATCTCGCCTCTTAATTCCAGTAAACTTCTCTACAGTTTTTAAACTACAGTTCTTCATTCCCATTTTTTTATGAAATGGTCTTATAATCTTAAATAAATCAATATGTTCACTAGGCAATCTAAATCCAAGATTAAATCTACTCATCTTTCTAATTATGAAAGGTTCATCAAAAGCTGTACCATTATAAGAACACCATTTTTCAAAATTATTCATAGATTTCTTAAGCTCTTTCAAAATACGCTCTTCTTCGCAAGGCGATTCTGCAAAATATTGAACAATTTTAAATTGATCTTCATTTAAGTAATATCCCAAAGATATCAATACTATTTTATCGCGTTCAAAATCAAACCCTGTAGCTTCAATATCTAAATACGCAATAGTGTCCATCTTATATTTTCTAAAAATTTCCTTGGGTAAAATAACGTCAATTTCATATTCTTTGATAAACATAGTTCCCCCTAATCTATAAAAAAAGAAAAGTATTACAACAAATGTTTTTCTATTTGCTAAGTAATTCTAAATAAATTTTACATTTTTCTATACTCTAATAATACATTAAAAATAGGGTTATTGCAAATCATTGCAATAATGCACAAACAAATAAACAATATGACCCTATGTTTTGTTTATTTGTTTGTACCTACCCTCTCTATTCTACATTCTATCTACGACTTCTATACCTATAAGGTTTAAAGCATTCTTGATTACTTGGCAAGTAGCTTCTACCATTTTAATTTTTGCTTTTTTATTAGATTCATCTTCTAAATTAGCTATATTATGCTGATTGTAGAATTTATTAAAAGATTTAGCTACTTCAATAACGTATCTTGTAACCATAGATGGTTCTAATTTATCAATAGCATACATAATTGAATTTTGGAATCCTTCTAATTGCTTTACAAGTTCAAATTCTTCTTTAGAATCTAATTTATTGTAATCAAGCTCTACATTTGACTCAAGTCCCTTGTTATTCTCTTCAACTTTTCTTAATATGCTTTTTGCTCTTGCATAAGTATATTGAACATAAGGACCTGTTTCTCCATCAAAGCTAAGCATTTCTTCCCAATTAAAAACAATATCTCTTTCTCTGTGATTTTTTAAATAAGTGAATATGATAGCCCCTATTCCTACTTTTTTAGCTACCTCTTCTTTGTTTTCCAGTTCTGGATTTTTTACATTTATTATTTCAAGAGTTTTCGCCACCGCTTCGCTTAATAACTCATCTAAGAAAATAACATCACCTTTTCTTGTAGATAATTTTTTATCTGCAAATCTTACTGTACCAAAGGGTACATGTACGCAATCTTCTGCCCATTTATTACCCATAAGCTTTAAAGTAGTAAATACTTGTTTAAAATGAAGAGCTTGATCTTTTCCAACTACATAAATATTTTTATGAAAATCATAAGTTTTCTTTCTGTAAGTTGCTGCTGCTAAATCACGGGTTGCATATATTGTAGCCCCGTCTGCTTTTTTAATGATGCAAGGTGGCATATTGAATTCATCTAGCATTACTACCTTAGCTCCATTACTTTCTACAAGAAGACCCTTTGCATCAATGTCTGCAATTACATCATCCATTTTGTCACAGTAAAAGCTTTCCCCAGCATAAGAATCAAATTTAACATTTAGTGTTTCATAAAGCTTTTTAAATTCAACAAGACTTAAGTCTTTAAATTTAGTCCAAAGCGCAACTTCATCGATGCAACCATCTTCTAATCTCTTGAAGTACATTCTTCCTTCATCATTAAGTGCTGGATCAATTTCAGCCTCTTCATGGAATTTAACATAGATCCTTAATAATTCTCTAATGGGATCTTTCGCTAGAGCAACTTCGTCTCCCCAGTTTTTATAAGCATAAATAAGCTTACCAAATTGTGTTCCCCAATCTCCAAGATGATTAATTCCAATACAATTATATCCTTCAAAAGAAAGTATTTTATATAAAGAGTTACCGATAGCTGTAGTAAATAAATGTCCTACATGAAATGGCTTTGCTATATTAGGTGATGAATACTCTACTACCATATTCTTACCTTCACCCATTTTAGATGACCCGTATTGGTCTCCATCTTTTAATATTTTCTCTATAGTATTTTTAATAAATACTCCTTTGTCTAAAAAGAAGTTTACGTAAGGACCATAACACTCTATTTTTTCAAAACCCTGATTCTCAATTTTTTCTTTTAAATCTTTCGCTATAGCATTAGGTGCTTTTTTCATAGTTTTTGCTAATTGGAAACAAGGAAAAGCAAATTCTCCCATTTCAGGTTTTGGTGGTATTTCAATCAAATTCTCTATTGTTTCTATGTCTAAATCCACCAATTGTTTAATTCTTTCTGCAACTATTTTCTTATAATCCATATAATTTCCTCCTATTTTAAAACTCATGTATATTTTAATATAACAAAAAACCCATCTCTAAATAAAGAGACGGGTTATATTTCCGCGGTACCACTCTAGTTGACTATAAAGTCCACTCAATATTTTAACGCTCTTCGCGACTTACCCTATAAGAGTCAAAAGTTGTTCCTTCTAACTAGTTCAGGCAGCTTCTCCAAGGTTCTTTTCCTAAAATTAATTGGATTAATTTTGTTAAATAGTCACCCATTTAACTTCCTATACCTTACAAGGCTTACACCATCCCCTTGCTCGCTTTAAGATTAATAAGAAAGTACTGTCCTCTTCACAGAATTTAGTTATTATATTTATTTCATAATACATCATATTATATTACCACTAGTGCATTGTTGTCAACTATTTTTAAAAGATTCTCAATTCTAATAACTTTCCTTGATAAACTAGTGTATTAAAATATCCTTAATTAACTCTAACTCACTCTCTTGCCTTGCCACATTCTTTTATTAATCCTCACTTCAACATCATTGCCGTTAATTATTAGAGCATTTAACTGCCCTTCCGTTTTAATTATATTTTCTCCATCAATACTGATAATTTTTTGTTCTTTTTTTATAATTGGATTGCAACAACCCTTTTCTCTCCCATAATTAGCTGTTGGCCAATGACCAACTATTACATATTTAGAAAAAACTAAACCCTGCTCCAAAAACGCATCATTTTTCATGACTTTACTTGCATCCTGTTCTTCTAAATTTTCAGATGTAATACCAGCATGAGCAAATATAAAGTTTTGGGTTTCAATTATATGGGGTAATTGCTCTAACCACTCAATTTCACAACTGAAATTTTTCATTATCTGCTTCTTGATATACTTAATATCTGATTTTTCATTAACTTCAATTGATAGTTCATAGCACATTTCATTTAAAATACTATTTTTTTGCAATATCATATATCTTAAAAGATTTTCATCATCTTTTTGATTTTTGATATCCTCCCAAATTGTATCATGGTTTCCACTTACTATATAAACCTCATTTATCTTTGCTAGTTCAATAATGTATCTTAAGGTTTTTAAACTCATATTTCCTTTTTCAATCAAGTCCCCTACTAAAAATAGAATATCATGTTGTGTGTAGAAAACTTTTTCTAAAAGCATTTGAAAAAGATTTAGGTTACCATGTATATCACTTATTGCAATAATCCTTTAGTTCTTTGGTAATAAAACTTTTTTTACTTTAGCTTTAATGATTTTCTTCTCCCTTTAAACTATAATTTAATTATTATGACTCAAATTTCACAAAAAAAAATCGACTTAACCATTGATAAATCGAGGTTTTTTTAGCATTTCAATAGGAATAATTACTCATAAGAACAATATACCACTTATTCATAATAAAAAACACCTACCTAAGTAGATGTTCTTTGTAATACTTAAATTTTTATAAAAAAAATTATTAATTGTTCATTCTCCCAAATGTCCTTAAACTTTAATATACTCTGAAAACTTTTGCAAATCAGTAATAGGCTCTCTGCAATTAAAATTCTCGCAAATATAAGCAGTAGTTTTCCCCTTCAAGGGTTTATGTGCTTTTATTTCAGAATTAATAGCATTTAACCTTTCATCACCAGTATTTAAAACTACTGTTGCAAAAGGTAGGTAAGTGCTATTAATTTCTTTAATCATAGCCTTAGTTTCCACGTCTTGCTCTTGTCCGGAAAGTATAATATCCTTACCTGGTACCAAACTATATAATAATGCTGTCATAAAATAAGCATGAGCACTTTCTATAGTTTTAACCTTTGAAGCAAAAACTTCAAACTGCCCATATGCCTCATTTTCTAATTCACTATTAGAAGTTAATCTAGCAAGTCTTAACATATTTAATGTAGCCACTGAGTTACCTGAGGGCACTGCACCATCATATATATCTTTAGGCCTAACAATTAGCTCTTCACCATCAATCCCATATAAAAACAATCCACCCTGACCTTCATCTTTAAATAGCTTAAACATATTTTCATTAAGTTCTAGTGCTTTACTTAAATATTTTACATTAAAGGTGGCTTCATATAGTTCTATTAGTGCATGCACTACAAAAGCATAATCCTCTAAATATCCTAAGTGTGCTATTTCCCCCTCCCTGTATCTTGCCATTAATCTTCCACTTTCATTAATCATATTACTTAGGATAAAATCCATAGCTTTTTCTGCCTGTTGAATGTAACTGCTATTTTCAAAAATCCTTCCGCCATAAGCGAGCGCTGCAATCATAAGTCCATTCCAAGAGGTTAATATCTTGTCATCCTTATATGGATGGATTCTTCTTTCTCGATATTCAAGAAGCCTTAGTCTCATTTTTTCTAGTTTTTGCTGCAAATCTTCATTTATATTAGTGCCACTTTCCATACCTATGAGATTTGGGATATTCCGTCCTTCAAAATTGCCTTTTCCAGTTATATTGTAGTGATCACAATAGGTTTTATAAAACTGTTCACCTAATACTGGAGCCACTTCCTTAAGTGTTAACAAATAATATTTGCCTTCTTCTCCTTCACTATCTGCATCTTCAGCAGAGTAAAAAGCACCATCTTTCGAGGTCATATCTCTTGATATATAAGTAAAGATTTTTTCCGCCACTTCTTTGTAGAACTCATTACCTGTAGCTTCAAAAGCTTCAACATATACTGAGGCTAAAAGTGCATTATCATATAACATTTTCTCAAAGTGAGGTACTAACCATTTCTCATCAGTGGAATATCTTGAGAAACCAAAACCAATATGGTCAAAAATCCCACCCTCATACATGGCTTCCAGTGTTTTTTCTACCATTTCTAATGCTTTAGGCTCATTATAGTTTTTCCAGTATCTTAATAAAAATCGCAAATTGTGAGGTGAAGGGAATTTTGGAGACCTACCAAATCCACCATAATTCAAATCAAAAACACTATTGAAGCTATTATAAGCATTATGTATTTCTTCTTCCCCTATTTTCTCTCTATTAACCAATGCATCAATGCCTTTTATATGCTCTACTATTCTTTTACTAGATTTTACAATATCCTCTCTTTTCTCATTCCACTGCTCTGCAATAGAATTCAATACATCCATTATCCCTGGCATTCCATATTTACTTTCCGAGGGGAAATAAGTACCTGCATAAAAAGGCTTTTTATCCGGAGTCATAAAAATAGTTAAGGGCCATCCACCACTTCCTGTTAATGCTTGGCATACCGTCATATAGATACTGTCTATATCTGGTCGTTCTTCTCTATCTACCTTTATTGCTACGAAATATTTATTTAAAATAGCTGCTACCGATTCATTTTCAAAAGATTCTTTTTCCATTACATGACACCAATGGCAAGTCAAAAACTAGACCCAATCACGAGTACCCAATAGAAAGGAATATTGGTTTATCTTGTGCTTTTGCTTCAGCAAAAGCTTCTTCACACCAGGGATTCCAATTTACTGGGTTATATGCATGTTGTAACAGGTATGGACTCTTTTCATTAACCAATCTATTAGACTTTTCACGCATCTTCTGATTAGACATATTATCACGCTCCTTTCTTATGTTATTTTTATTACTATACCCAAAAATGCTACCGAATATAATCCAATAGCATTTTTTCTTTAATATTTCTTTTTCATTTTTAGATTAGCCCTAATATATAATGGAATGTAAGTAAATAATTTTAATGCCCTGAATAATAATCAATTAGTCCAGGATGTTCGGGATCATCTGGAGTCATATGCTTTGATAAAATATCTATCTTAACATCTGTATCCGGTGGATATAATTCCTTATCAATAATTATTAATTGCATATCCTTTAACTCATCTGACATAATCTCATATACAAACTTATAAAAACTTTCAAAGACTTCCTTATTTTCTCTTTCACTAATATTCTTCATCGGTGTATCAATAACTAGAATATTAGGAAAGGGAATATCTTGACTCTTAATCAATTTCTGTATCGCGAAAGCAAAGCAACATTTGAAAATTGTTTTCTTTCCACCACTACTTAGATTAATAAAATCCATTTCATTAATATCATTATCTTTAGTTAATATTTTAGGGTAAAAACTCTTTGTATCCATTGTCACATAGTCTGTAAGCTTTATTCCCGGGAATTTAACCTTATTAAGTATATTAATAAATACTTTCTTTAATTCTTCCAGTTTATTTTCTTGTTTGTTAGCCTCATCTTTAGCTATTCTAATCTCTTCTTTTTTATTAGTTTCATCAGTTTTTAGTTTTTGTACTTTAGAGTACAATCCTAATATCTTCATAGGCAGTACTTTTATCTTTTCCAAATACTTAATATCCGAACAAACCTCATATATTTGAATGTCAAACTTTTTGATATTCGATAAGTATAATGAATCATACTCTATTTCCTCTAAAGACAACCTCTTATCAAGTTCTGCTTTCCTTGGGTTGAATACATTTAATTCTTTTACTAGGATATCTCTTTGATTTGACATCTTTTCTATAGATAAATCTATCTCATTACGTCTATCACGCAAATCATTCTCAATAATATTATAATCTTCACTATCATTATATCCTAAGGGTTGCTTACATAATGAACATATCTCGATGTTCAATTCTATATTTTTTATATCAGAGCCACATTGTGGGCAGCTTACAAAATTAGCATCTTTCAATATTTCTTTAGCCTCATCAAGATTTTTTAATTTAATACTTGCATAAAAGTACTCTTCTCTAAGTTGCGTCCTACTTTCAACCTGCTTTGTTATTTCATAAATTGCATTCTCCAGTTCTGAAATATTAGATATACTTAATCTTATTTGTGTTCTTAATTCATCGACAATATGTTGATTATTGCGTGAAATCCCCTTTAAAGCATCCTCCCTTTTAGAAAGAATTTTATTTTTGTCTATCTCTAAATTTATAATCTTGTTTTCTATTGCTTCAACTTCATCAATATTATTTTCAATCAAGAAATTCGTTAATTGTGTAATGCTTACTTCAAAACCTTTTTTATTTGACTGTATATTAGATAAATCGTTTTCTAAACTGGCTATATGCTCATAATAAAATCCCAAGATCATTCTCATTACGTCCCTACTTGAATATTTGTAGTAACCACCTTTTTCTTCAAGATGAAAAAAGGAACTATCAATATTATCTTGATCTAAATACCAAAACAACATTATATTTTTGAAACTTAACCTAATTAATTCACTCTCTTGAGATATTTTGTTTCTCCTCACCTTTGGTGGAGTACACCCCATCAGATAAAATAACATATCTGAAAGATTTTCAATGTTTTCACCAGGTATAATTGTTTCTCCTTTAGTCCCGATTATAGGTACCATAACGTAGGAATTTTTCTTTTCTTCCTCCACTACACTACTCCACTCAATAAATACTTGGTTTTTATCTTCTTTATTACGAGTCAGTGAAACAGTATTTTCTGCAATCTTAAAATTTAAGGTAGCACCTAAAAATTCCTGTTGTAGTGCTGGTGTATTAATTAATTCTTCACCTAAACAAAAACTAATTAGCATAGTAATTGTTGTTTTCCCTGCACCCATCTTACCGTAGATGTATGTTATAGATTCAGAAAAAGGAAACTCTATTACCTTTTTACGACATTTAATTATTAATGAAGTCAATATCATTTTCATAAAATCACATCCATTTCTGCTTTAACTCTTAGTATTTCAGGAAAAGTTGAGTATATCATCTCAATTAATTTCTTTTGCGACCAACTTCCAAAAACGGTTTTTACAATACTACATCTTACAATTAGATATTCGTAGTCTTTTAAAATCTTAATCTTATTTGATGTATCAATGCCTTTAGAAGTAATCACTAAAACAGTTTTTTTTCCATCTGTATTAATCCGAATCAAATCTTTTGCACTCAATATATGCACTATCCTTCTGTATTTAAAATCCCATGGTGCAAAATTAAATTTCATCATTTTAGCATCAATAGAATTAACTTCATATGATTGCAATTTAAATTTCTTTTTGTAAATTGTTTTATTTCCTTGGGATTCTATGTTTTCTAATGCTTTATCAAGCGCAACAGGATATCTTAATAAAAAATCTAAAATAGCTAATTTTGTTATTCCTTCAATTTTACCCGTTTGATTTCTACCAGCAAAAGTATACATCAACATTAGCATTCGGACTATATTATTGGTATCATCGCTGTCAATATTTATTATTGTCTCTACTAAATTCCTACTCACTTTTCCACCCTCTTTCTGGAGTATCACTAAATTGAACTTCACATTCCCCAGTGAGTACTCCCACCATTCCTTTTAATATTTCATAGGGACAGTTGTCAACATCAGCAGCACGTTTTTCGGAAATTCTAGTCAATCTTTTTTCTATATTGGTTAACATCTTACTTCCATAAGCCTTTTTTGCACTCTTTGTTTCTACTTTTGCTTCTATAGCTTGATTTTTAACTATTCCTCTAATATGAGAGAAATCTTTTCTATCTGAACTATTTAAACTTTCTTTATGATAATTTTCCAAAAAATATTCTTCTGTTTTATCTCGTAGTTCATCTATCACCTCTATCGCATCTGGATCTATCATTCCACAATCCATTTTTATTTTCATAAGTTTCTTCCTATCTGGATCTAATGAAATCTTAGTATTTTCAAATGCCAAATAATATGCTCTACCAATAAAACTTTCTATAATGTTTTCAACCATCTCTTTTGTAATTCTTTTTGTATTTACTTGTGAATTAACTCCATTTTTTATTCTATCTCCATTTAATAAACTTATGTAATCATCAATAGGTTCCTTACACTTTTTTGATGATGCTGAATATACTATATATATCATTTTATCTAAAATATGTTTCAATTTTTCCACACTAAAATCAACACATAAATCAATTTTTGATAATACTTCTGTTATAATCTTTGATTCAATATCATCCAACCCTGGCATAATCTGAAATTCAGTTATTCTTAATGTTTCTATTACTTCTGAACGAGTTGCATTTGATTTTTTTTCTAACTTGCTTATATACTTATCTAGTGTTGATGGAGAAAATTTATAATCTGGTGGTTTCAGTTTTTGCAACATTTTAGCTAGTGTTTGTATACTTTCTCCTGTTTTATTTCTTAAGTAGTCACAGTTTGAAGTAAATACAAACTTTTCAAAACAACCTGGAAATTTTTTATTGTTTTCAATAAACCTACAAATACTATTCACAACTGCGTCGTCACTTAACTTAAATGGACCATCTGATAATTGACGTGTTTTAACTTGAATACCACGGAATTTGCCATTGTTCATTACACCAATAATATCCTCATGCTGTTCACATAAGATCTCTTCAAATGCAATTTTCTTAGAATACATTAAAAAAGCTAAATATGCTGAAACTGTATGTTGATATCTGAATCGCTTTTGAGTTTCATCTCCACAATCCTTTTCAGATAACTCTGTTAAAGGTGACCTTACCTCTTCAAGAGTTTCTTTACTTAAATCTGACAAATCTTTTATAACTTCTGTATTTATAAACAATCACCTCAGTAATTAATTATTTTTAATGAATTTAATAATATTACTACTTAATCAATAACTTTAATAAAACTCTGATTAAATATATTAAATTCACATCACTACAATAAAATTATTTATAGCTTGGACACTTACTCTACTCATTTTATTGAATTTGCAGAATTTAATGTTCGAATAAATATATTAACCTAAAAAGTTAATTATATTTAATTGTAACATAATTTTACAAATATAAAAAGAAAAAACCCCGTCTTCTTCCACTATATTACAAGTTTCATCTTCTAATTGGTGCTAAGTCATCAAAATAAAAGAAGGATATCATTACAATTTCTTAGTAATAACCTCCTTCTGAGAAATAGATAAAAATTATAACCCATCGATACCGATTGCTCTAACTTCATTTAATATATCTACAATTGGACTACAAACTTCTGCTTTTTTACACTTTCAAATGATAAATTTATGGTTACAATAGTCAATTTTTTACTTACTCCTAATGATAAATGACTAAACAAACACTTGAAATGTGTTAAATTTTATTAAGTTTACTCTACCACATGTTATCAAATAAAATTTATTTGCATTTTAATATCATCCCCATTACGTTCCCACACAATAGAGTAAATAACTACTTTGTATAAATTATTCAATTGTTCATTAGATAAATTACCCTCAGCTAATTTATCTGCAAATTCCTTAATTATACTTAGTCTTTCAGTAGTTTCTTTAGTGTCTGCATGCTTCAATTTTAACTCTAGAATTTTCATATCTTCTTTTAAATCAGAAATTTCTTTACTTATTGCAACTTTTGACTCTTTGTATTCATCTAGAGTATCTATGCCGGCCTGATAAGCTTCCTTTGCTCTTAATAAAACTGTTCCCTTTCTTTTTATTAGAGCTTCTTCCTCTTTAATTGACTCTTCAATGCCTCTTACATATGAATCGTCTATACCGTTAATCTCTTGAAGAATCTTATCTTCATACTTAATAAATTCTTGATTAACAGCCTCTAATACAATACTTGTAGAACCTCCACTGTTTCCACATTTATTACCACATGGGTCTACATACCAGCAAGGTTTTATTCTACATACACCATTTCTTTCTTTACGATCTTGCAATGTCATATTATGACCACATTTTGCACACTTAATTAAGAATGTAAATGGTAATATCGTTTTTATACCTGACCGCCTTTTAGGTGTCTTAGTATCTCTTGCTAAAAAAATTTGAATGCGTTCATGCTCCTCCTCAGTTTTTACTGCTTCATGTTTACCTTTTTTAACAATTTGATCTTCCTTCGGTATTACTTGAAACTTTCTTGCATCAGAAGGTTTTCTCTTATGACCATTTCCTATAGTTTTGTTGGTTACTATTTTACCTAGATGAGTTTCATCAGTTAATAATCTACCAATAGTAACACCAGACCACTTAGCTCCTTTAGGCGATTCAATTCCTCTTCTATTTAAATCAAAAGCGATATTACTTAAAGGTGTCTTATAGATTAAAACAGAATCAATAACCCCCCTATAGATTTTGAGTTTATCATCATTAACAACAAGGCTACGTTCATTAAATTTATCACCCCATTTTTGATACTCATACGGATATGGTGGTATTCCATTCGTCCAATAACCATCTATAGATCCTCTTTTTTTACCTCTGGATAATCTCTTTGTAATTTGCTTGTACTCCATTCGTGCAAAGAAAAATTGAAAATCTAGCATAATATCGTCATTATCATTAGTTAAATCCATTACTTTATCTACTATACATAGAAATGTATTGGAGCTTACAAGCGTATGCTTTATGTTTTCAAAATCGGAACTTTTACCTCTTCCAAGTCGATCTACATCTACTACTAGTACAGCATCATATAAGTCTTGCTTTACATCACTTAATAACTGCTGAATTTGAGGACGCATTTCAATTGTTGCACCTGAAGCAATCTCTTTATATATTCTGTACTTCCAATTGTTTTTGTCGCATACTTCTAATAATATATTTAAATGATTGGCTAAGTCCTTTTCAGTCTCCTCCGCACGTGACTTTCTCAAATATATAGCCACATCACTTATAATCACTTTTTTATCTGACATTATACCTACCCCTCCTTACAGCTTAAAAGCTCATTTAAATTAAGTGCAAACTTTCTAAGCGCCTGATGTGAAGGTGTGTTGTTTATAACTACAGTTATTCTCAATCCTTCGTGTTGTAGTATACCGTTACTACAAGTATTATCAACTTCTGATTTCATTTCTGTAGAAAAATCATTCTTTTCTTCATAACTATTAACTAACGTAGCGTTACCATTAGACATGAACCCCAACTCCCAATACCATATTTGAAGTATCAAACCTCATGTTTCTCTGATAATTCTCAATTAGCCCTATCCCTAATAAAGTTTTATTCCGTAAAAGTCTTAAAATATACCCCTTTTATAAAAAAAAGACCTTTATCTAGATTTTCGAAAACCTACAATAAAGGTCCATAACCATAAACCTGATTTCCAACACCCTTACCAAATATCTAATATATAAAAACAAAAGAATGCACCTACCAAAATAGCAACGATAAAAAATCCTGTTGTAAAAGGTTAGGTGCACATTCTACACTATAGAGCCACTACCTTTTTACTACTACCTTAGAGTTTGATGTGTTAGCAGCACACTTTAAAAACATTAAAATACGTTCATGCTCATCCACTGTTTTCACTGCCTCATGTCTACCTTCATAAAATATGTGACCTTGTTGAGGTATAGTTTCAAACTTTATAGTATTAACAGAGGTGCTCTTATGTCCATCTCCCCTTGTTTTATTTATAACTATTTTACCCAGATGTGTTTCATCTACTAATAATCTTCTTAGAGTAGTTACTCCCCAATTCACACCTCTAGGAGACGGCACCCCTATCTTATTTAATTCAATTGCTATTTCTGTTAGTGTTTTTTTGTTAATGATAATACCATTAACAATTTTTTTGTAGACTTTAAGCTTATCCGAGTTTACAACTAAGCTTCTAGGATTACATACATTTCCCCACTTTTGATACTCATATGGGTATGGTGGAATTCCATTTGTCCAATAGCCTGCTTTTGCACCTGATTTTTTACCTTTAGATATTCTATCACTAAGTTGTATATGCACCATATGCATCATTCTTGTATAGAGTGATTGAGTATAATCTAGAATACCCTCATCATTGTCATTTGTAAAATCCATTACTTTATTTAATATATATAAATCCGTATTAGAACTTACAAGTGTATGTTTTATTATTGCTAATTCTGTAATTTGTCTACTAAGAATTGAAACATCTACAACTAATACTGCATCATACAAGTTTTGAGTAACATCATTCAATAATTTCTTAATCTCAGGTCGTTTCTGAATTGTTGCGCCCGAAGCAATTTCCTTATAAATTGTAGACTTCCAACCGTTTTTCTTACATACTTCTAATAATATGTTTTGTTGTTTGAATAAACCCTTTTTACCTTCTCGTGCACTTGCCACACGTAAATAAATAGCTACATTGCTAATAATAGCTTCGCTCATACCTTCAACACCTTCATTGCTACTAACCAATACATTAACATTCTCTTTTAACATGCATACCAACTCCAATAACCATATTTGAGGAATAACACCTCATACACATGTAATCTAATGTCGCTATTCATGTCGCCAGTAATTCCCCCATTACCATCCTAATAAAAGAATATACCCCTTATTTAGTAAAACACCACCTTGAGTAATACAAACACCCTAAATCAATCTTCAACACAATATCAGTAAGACCAAATCATAAAATCAAAAAAAAAGAACACCTTCTCAAAACAGTGATGATAATATAATCAACTGTTAATCTTAGGTGTGTTTTTAGGATTAAAACGAAACTAGCTGTGCTAAACTTAGCACAGCTAGTTTCTAACGTATTTTATTTAAATTTCAAAACTGTCTTTATTCTTTTCCTGAATATCTACATTTATTCTTTGTTCTGCTCTTGTTTTCTTTTGTTTAATCACAATTACATATATCTTGATTTTCAATGCGATTACTCTTACTTTTAGTTACGTTATAAATTCAAATAATGATATAACCAATGTTATTATTGTCGTGGGCATCTGTTTTAGCTTCTAAATTTTTTATATACGTCTATATCGCTAAATCCATGTTTAGCGAAGTAGAATTTTACTTACTATATTTAGCTTAGTTTAATCCGTTTTCAATATTGTATACATTTTCCATGTAATTGATCAATTTATTAAAGTAATTTTTTTCAAATTTAAAAACCTCATTTCCGTAAATATGACCCTTCCCCAATAAACTAGACACTCTAAACTCGTATTATCTCTTGTTTTCGTACAATAACTTAATATTTGGTTTTAAGCTACTTTAGCTTTTCGAGTAGCTTTATTATAATAGTCTTCAGGTGTCACATATCCATTTGAGGCATGGATTCGCTGCCGATTATAAAACACTTCAACATATTCAAATACGGCTGCACGGGCTTCTTCACGAGTCCTAAAGTGTGTACCATAGAGCCATTCACATTTTAATTTGCCCCAGAAAGATTCCATTGGTGCATTATCCCAACAGTTACCTTTTCGGGACATACTACATGTAAAACCATACTTTTTAATCAAATTTTGGTAGTCGTAAGAACAGTACTGTGAACCTCTATCCGAGTGTAAAATGACGTTTGAAGGCTTACCAGCACGTAGATATGCCGAATTCAATGCGTCAATAACTAATTCCTTTGTCATTCGTTCACTCATGGACAATCCAACAATTTTTTGTCCACATAAATCCAAGATTCCAGCGATATAAAGCCATCCTTCATCTGTCCACAGGTAGGTGATATCACTTACCATTTTTTCATTAGGTTTGTCCACAGAAAAGTCACGGTTGAGGATATTTTCTGCAACTGGAAGCTTATGGTTAGAATTTGTAGTGGCTATAAATTTCTTTGAAACCTTTGATTTTATGCCATTTTCACTCATGATATGTTCCACTCTTTTATGATTAATAGGACATTTACTTTTGGTGTTTAATATTCGTGTAATTTTTGTTGAACCGTAAACTTTATTGCTCTTTCCATGGATATCACTAATTTCCTTTAATAGAAGATTATTTGCTTTTGATCTCATGCTTTCTGGACGTTTCTCCCATGCATAGTAGCTGCTCCTAGAAACGGATAGGACCATGCATAGCTTCGCTAGATGGTAGTTCATGCGATTAGCCTTGATAAATAGAAATCTCTTTATTTGAGGTTTCTCGCGAAGTAGGCTGCCGCTTTTTTTAATATATCATTCTCCTCTTTGAGGTCCCTATTTTCTTTTTCAAGCTTATGAAATTTTTCATCTTCTGGGCTTAAGTGTCCACTACCTATAAATGGAGCCTTAGGAGATTTTCTATACTTATTTACCCAGCCCTGCATTGTGGTTGGCTTAACCCCTAAATCAGCAGCTACTTTTGACATCGACTCTCCTGTTTTTTCTAATCTCTTTACTGCTTCCATTTTAAATTCAGCACTATAACTTTTATTCATCAAAAATCATCCACCCTTCATTTTTAGTATAGCACGAGTTCCTCGTGTCTAACAAAGGGGGTATGGGTCAATATGTTAACAGAAATGAGGCTTCATTTACAATAAAAATTTTCCGAATTTGATACATTTTTTGAGTTGCTAACGAACCATCTAATTTCAACATTTTTAAGAAGCAGTAGCTAATTGCTGATGTGCCCCTTGCAAAACAACTACAGAATAATCATACATTTCAGTATTTTTCACTGAAGCCACAAGATTCTTATAGTCTTCTAGCTGTCTTTGTATTTTTAATAACTGCTCAAACGTGTCCATTTATTCATTCTTCCTCCATTTCACTCAAAATCAAAAATTCAAAAACGTAAGTTTCGTATCCCACACAGTACCATCTTTTCGTATTAAAGAAGAGATCCAGTTATGATATGCAATACTAACTGAATGCTTTTTTTGCACAATTACATTCTTATTCTCTGGATTAGGTGCCCTTGAATCGATAATAATCGTAACCGAATCTACAGTAGAAATATATCTTTTATAGTTTCTGATTTCCCTTAGTACATTTGCATCTGGTTTTCCATGTTTCAGCATATCGGTGCTAGTTGCTGTGATGATCATGGTCTTTCCTTTTACTTCAATAACCGCATTTTCGTATACTGATCCTATGAATTTCACCAACAGCTCATAATTTTTATATCCATACAGATTTTCAATATAGACTACTAACGCATGAATTTCACTTTTAGAAACAAGATTTTCGTCTCTATGCATGATCACGTCTAAATGCCTTTCATAAGAGGTTCTGATTCCATATTTATTTTCCATTGCCATCAAGAGACCTCGGTTTATTGAATCGTAGTTTCTGCAAATATCAGAATCGTTCTCCTCATTTCTTACTGCATAGTTTTCCAACAAAATCTTATAGCACTGTATAAGAATTGCATTCTCGATTTTCTCAGTATCATCGCCTTTGATTTCTTTAGCGAGAAGCTTAATAAAAAACTCTGTTCTGGTCTTTGTAACATATGACATATCAAAGATATCTTCTACCTTATCTACATTGTTATACTTATCGAAGATATCAAGCACAACCATTACAAGGCTTATGTAATGCTCTGGCTCAATGATATCAACATAGGCATCATTCATCATGCCCTTAATCTTACTCTTAACAAAACGTTCAAAGCTTTTCTCTGCAGACGTTGCCTTTCGTGGTGTAGCGGAAACCTTTCGTTTTGCCACTCCATCATGATACTTATTCTCATCATCCAGCTCTCTTGGAATGAACAACCCTGTATTTGCCTGCAAGAAACGTCTCATAAAAATATTCCTGATTCTTGAAACCGCATTATACTGCTTATAAGCCACTCTATATTCGTCAGGGATTTGGACATCTACAATAAAATCCTCAGACTCGGCATCATCGCCTTCCTGCTCTCGCTTGATTTGATTGTAATAAGCAAGTTTCTTCTTATGTTCTTGAAACTCAGGCAGACAAGTTAGTTCCGCCTTTAATAAGTTACAACGATCCTCAATATATTTATCTCCATCAGAGTCTATATCAAAATCATCTAGCAACTTTTTGTCTGATTGCTTCACACGATTGCTTTCAAGAGCTGCTACACTATATGTCCAACATCGCAATATTTCTTTTTTGCCATCATAATGTAATGCAATTTCAAATACATCTGAAAGAGTTGACCTGCATTCCTCTGGAACATAAACAATTAGTTCCTGTTTAGAAATATCGAACTTAAGCTCCTGTTCACCAATAAACACCCGTAAATCTGTTTTAGTTGAAGAATAACTTAAATGAAGTTCAAGTCCTTCTTTGTCCTCTCCATACTTATAGATATAATTAACAGACTCCTGCTTCTCAAATGTCATGATATTGCTCACAAGCTTTTTTCCTTCCTGCAATTCCATATTTTCAAAGAAATAGTCAAAATCCTGCACATCGCCTACTTCAAAATAATCACATTCAATATTTCCGCCTTCTTCAAAAGATTTGATAAGTGCAGACTGGGTACAATTAGCACTTCCATAGAGGATATATGCTTTTTCCTTGGTTTTAAACAGAAAAATCTTACCATGATAAAAGTTGCTACTACTACCAGAAGAATTATCCTTAAAGCCATTAAAAGTGTCTATGTGAGTTGCTATGCTATGTTTGTCATTGTAATCAATTGGAAATGTGCTTTTCTCATTCTGAATATATAAATGAATATCAGCTTCGGGATAAGTTGTTTTCAATTCATGCAAAGCTGCCAATTCATTATCATAATATGGTACAGCAACACTTATATTCTCAACCTCACCAACAATTACTTCCTGCACCTGAGCCAGAATGGATTTCTGCATATTTTGTAGTAAAGATAATTGTCCGTTTTTCTCATCCTTATGGTAATAAATCAGGTCCTTTGTTTCCTTCAAAATATCATTGTCAAGCTGATAAGACACCTCATTTATTTCGTGAAAGAAATCAATTGCAGCCACAATAACATCCAAGTATTCCGGATGCTCTGGTGTATAATCTATAAAATTAAAAATCTCATTGTTAGTTGCATATCCAGATGTTTTAATATTGGCACTTCCTACAAACAGTCTGGCCTTCTTCTCACCCAAAAGCAGAATCACCTTAGGATGAAATGAACCAGGCATTTGTACAGGATTCACCATGTACTTGCGTCCAATGTGGCTGGTATCAACCTCCTGTAAAGCCTTTGCTAATTCCTTTGAATCCACAAAAAGCGACACCTTTTTAACATTATTAACATACAGACGATTTAATATTGCTCTCTCAAAAAAACTGATTTCAAAATTGAATGTTGTCATCAAAGCAATATCATAACCAGAACATTTTGCAAGCTCGTCTAATATGCTATATTTTTTCTCTTTCTCCGTCATCGCAATACCTCCTATAGCATATCCAGATCTTTCATAACCTGCATGAGCTGGATCATTCTTATTCCCTGAAAGTCCATCCCGAAATCATGTTTCTTTATATACAAGCCATCTATAATCTCATAATAGAAACCGTCTCTATTCTGTAGAATCTTTTCAAATGCTGTAATATAATGCTGCTTTACCAGCCACTGTTGCATCACAAACAGGATAAATTCCTTGATACTCTTATTCTTGAATTCATCCACAATATCAAATACCTCGTCCATGGAAATAGACTGGTTATCAACTCCATATGAAAAAAATGCTTTCTCATCTCCGAGGTCTGTTCTAATCCGAAATCGATTATATACAGATAAGATTATCTTTATTCCATTCTCAACACTTGAGGTAGAATTCTTTCCTCTTGCTGCATCGCTAATCATTGTCTCACGTTGTTCAAAGTCGTAAATACATTCTAAAATCACATCAGAAATCCTCTGTTCCAAATCCCACGAAAAATCAGAATACGATAATACATCTTCGAACCATATTTTCATTGTTATAGGCCTGGTAAGCTGTTCCAGCATATACTTCCATATCATTTCCAATCCGCTGGTAAAATACTGCCTGCCTACTACAATCTCCCACTCATTTATAATTGTTACCAACCCTGGAGAAATTACAACACTTTCATCTGCTGGTGTAATGTGGTCATAAAACAATACTCTACAGTCATCACGATTAAGAGATGTAATACCATAATTGTCATACAAGTATTTTATATACGCTGCACAATCTGTTAGTTTAGAATTTCTCTTTGTTTCAAAAAGTCCATGACGAAGCAAAGCTTTGCTTTCATCAAAGCCTTTCAAACTAATATTTATAACTTTTCCATATTCGAGCAGAACATCCTTTGGAACATCAGAATCATTTCTACGATAACTCTTATAATACTCGGTGTCCTTTATTACATTTTCAAAGGTGAGAGCCATTTGCTCTCCTTCCTTTGTAAGCTTTGGAAATTTATAGGTCTTATCAGACCCTGGATCAAAATCAATAACAAATAACATAGAAAAGCATCCGGCATTATAATACTGCATTCCACCAAATCTGGTCTTGAAATATGCAGGATTAAACGGATATGGTCCGTTCGGATTATCAAGAATATCCTGCTCTGTTTGTTGCTTACCAACAAGATTAGTCTGATCAGAATTAGGAATTAACATCGTTGCAAGCACAAAGAAATAGTCTTGTCTTTTTAAATATGTATCAAAAGCAGCATAGGATCTTTCTTCTATGCCGGAATACTTATAAAAATCATAGTAAATCCAAACTATAAAAGGCCAATAAAATGCTCTTGGAGTAACTGTATTGACAACAGGACATATTTCTCCTGAAATGGAAGTAGCAACACCCTCAATTCCAAGGCTATCTCTAGTTGTAAAATTTCTCGATATATTATTAAGTCTTGGCCCTTTCGGCATGCTGCTCACTTCCTCGTCTTATTCGTTATTCTCTAAAATACATACCCAATCTTATTAACACCTATCACCCTACGTTTCAGCATGATAATATAGATTGTTCCATAATCAGCTCTGTCAACGTTATGTGTCACATTGATTCTCTTCAATTCAATGAGAGCCACTTTTATGCTTGAATAGATATCTTATCAATCCCCAACTCTGTAAAAACTTCATTCGGAAATTCATAGCTTTTGCTAATCTGAATAGTTCTCTTTATTGCATAGGCTCATTACTTCATTTATCTTAGCTACTATTCTCAACTGTTCCATATATGGTGGCAGTCAGAAATCTAGCCTTTACTCCAATTATACATTCTTTTATAAACACTTACCATAAATTTCATTACTGTATTTAAAAATTAAACTTATTTACTTAAAGTTCCTTTTTGACTTATATTCTCCATTTAACCATTTCTTGTGCTAACTTTTTTACCTCTAAACATGCTTAGCTTAATTTTTGCTTGCATTATTCTAAAAAAAACAATTTTATTTCTAACGCTGATAGCCTCTTTTTCATTATCAAAATCCATTACGTTAGTTCTAATACATAAATATGTATTAGAACCAACAAATGTATTTTTTATTATTTAATAACTCCAATCTCCCCTGCTAACCCGTTCAGCATCTAATACTAATACACCATCATATAAGCCTTTCTTAGCATCCCTTAGTAATCTCTGAATTTCAGGTAGTTTACCCATTGTTGAACCTGAAGCAATAATGTCTTTATAGATTGTAGCATTCCAACCGTTTCCATTGCATACTTCTAGTAAGAAGTTTAGATTTTCAAGTAACCCTTTTTCATCTATTTCTGCACTTGCCACTCGTAGATAAAAGGCTATATTAGTAAAAATAGTTTTGTCCATATTTTCAACCCCTTCATTACTACTAACCAATACTTTAACATTTTCTTTTAACATGTATACCAACTCCAATAACCATATTTGAGGTTTAAAACCTCATGTATGTATACCTGAGGATGCATATTCATGTCCCAAATAAAGACCCCGTAGCACCAAAATGAAAATTAAACACCCCTTATATATCAAAACACCACCTCGAGGAGTACAAACACCATAGACTAAATTCTCAATACCATATTATTAATTATAAACACCATAGAAACAGAAAAATGTACCCTAATAAAACAGCGATGATAAAACATCCTACTGTAAAAAGTTAGGTGCATTTTATATATTAAAATGTCTTTTAAACCAATTGAAGCTTAATGGCTACTAATTTTTTGCTAATGTATTTTATCCATTTTTCTTTATATATGTTCCTTTGTATTTATTTCTTAATTACAATTACATTTATTTGTCTTAAAATTCTTATGTTGATGAAATTAATTCATGGTAAGAGTAGTATTTGAATATATACTATTTTCATTTTTGCTTGAATTAAGCGAACTGCTTGGAATTACATCTTGTAACCAATGCCAGTAAATAATCTCTGTTCTTCAACTCCTTATATACTTGTAATCGAGATTACTTAATTTTAAGTGTACTTATAAATAAATTTTTAATGTACCTGCTTATCTAAGAATTTACCTACTATTGTATTTTGAAAAATTATTGCTAAACATTATAGCTTCCTAACTTTGAAATAAAATGTGGGTAAATAGAAGTTATGTACCTGTAATATTTTTAATAAAAAAATCAAAATAGAAAACAAGTCTAAGCTAGTAGACTTGTTTGAATTTTAAGTATAATTTGTACTGTTGTTTTATATGTCTTTAATTAAAATCAGTTTTTTATTGCAGCTAAGAAAGTTAGATACATTCTATATTGCCTGTTAGTTTCAACAAGTACAGTTTTTTCAATTTCTTTGTACTTTTGAATTATTGTGTCTTTATTTTCTTTAAAAGAAGTTTGGTCAAGTTTACTGTGATGTATACCCTTCTTAATTAACATTAACTTCTCTAGATACCCTAAGCCTTCACTAAATGATTTAGTAAATTTTTCAATTGGATAATCCTTTGTACCAGTAAAATACATCTTTATTAAAATAGTAACCTTCTCCTCTAGATTTTTCTGACATTCCTTGTTTTCAAAAACATCCTTACACCAATCTAAATGCTCCATAGATATACACCACCCCTTCATTATCCGTTACTTATTCACTATTCCTAATATTTTCTGCAATGCTATTGCTTTGACTACTACAACTGGGTAAAGCTCAATTACACCCACCTTATTCTTTATTGCTACGCTTGTACAATTCTTCATAACTTCTTTATTTTTCATATTTACCCCATCCTCCATTTCTTTATTTTTCATATAACTCTAACCATCTATATAAAGTTGCCCTACCAATACCAAGTAGCTTGGCCATCTCTACCTTAGTTATAGAACCTTGCATAAGTTGAATATAATACTTTTCAAACGTCTTACTTAAATCATTTTTTGTGAGCTGAACTCTACCAAACCACTTGCCTGTTGAGGTTTTTCTCGTAGCCTTACATTTTTCAATACCTTGAATAACTCTCTCTTGAATTGATTCCCTTTCAAGTTCACCAATACTTCCAAAAATCCCTATTAGTAATTTGTAGGTAGAAGAATCACTGTCTATGCCTTCTTTAACGATGAGCACTCTGACTCCCTTAGCTATTAACAGTTCCATAATTTCAATTAAATCCTTTAGAGATCTTCCTAGTCTTGTGATACTTTCACAATAAACCACATCCCCAAAACTAAGTTCGACTATCATTTTATTTAACTGAGGCCGGTCTTTAACTTTTCCAGTCATCTTGTCAATGTAGGACCTGTCAAAAATAACATTCAATTTATCCAATTGAAAATCTTGCCTTCCAATAGTTTGCTGTTTTGTAGATACTCTCATGTATTTTACTACCACACAAACCCTCCTTCACTAATTCAATTTTTAATAGATATATGTACCATCAACCCTAGTTGTTGTATGATACACTGCAATAGGAGTAAAGGCAAGGCTTTATGGCCAGTTTTTAGCAATTTTTTTATGGCTTATCAAACTATAGAATGATGGACACTTAGAATGACATTGTTTTCCTATATATAACCAATAAGTAGAAATAAACCAACATAATCTAAGCCAAGGAGATTTAAGAAAAGAAAACACTTTCTTGTAAATGTATTTTTTAAAAATAGTATTTTAGTACTATATATAAAGTGACAATTCATGAAGATGTCTGTAGTCACAAATAAATCGATATGTTGAGGTTAAATATTCTTGATAAATACAAAAGCATTATATAAAGACGAATTTATACTAAGCCGCTTAAATCTTATTTTATATGTTGCCATAAATGTACGTTTTATATATCTTAATCTCCTAATGTTTAAAAATAACAGAAATAGCACTTTACTCATTGAGTTAAGTGCTATTTCAATAACGGCAATAATAATTTTGAATTACTTACTTATGCATAATCTTTATTTACTAAAATGTGGCTTCTGTTATTTATAATTACTACTATTCTTATTTCAGCTATTCCAAGACCCCAATATTCACCTTTGCATATTCTCTATCCATTTTATATAGCTCATCCCTAACACTTTGTCTAAGCGTTACCGCTGGCTTAACACAATATTTTATAAATTCTTCATTTTCTACAATCAAATCTGGAAATATTATTTTTAAATATGCTGCTGCTAAACGTACTATTGCTTTTCGATCTCTTAAATCATTGCAATTATTTAAATTCATATTCAAATTCACATAATCAGTGTATTGAGGTTCGCCCCTAAGATTGTGCAATATTTCGGAAAAAAAATCTCCTTTAAATCCAAGATTATTCGATGGAGTATCCTTAGATATTCTTGGCATTAGCCATCCCGGTATTATCCCATGTAATCTATCAATAAATGCAGTTTCTTGAAGAAAATTTGGTATCTCAGTAAAAATTCCTTCTTCCGAGTGCACTGGTTTAAGATTCTCATCAAGAGTTATATTCCCAAGCATAACGAATCCTGCTTCAGCACTAGCTTCAGTATTGCCTCTGCTAAATCTTCCAGATTCAAGATATACTTTAAGACCTGCAACAAGTTCTCCAGTAGAATCTCCCTGAATACTCTGTACTTCATCAAGTACAACTAAATCATATCTGGTAACAAGTCCGGGTGTATTATTGCCATTGTGATGAAACATAACAGCTGGTGACACTTTGCCGCCACCGATAACTCTGGCATATCTCGATACATTACCATATACAAATGACTTACCTGTACCTTTTGGAGCAAGTTCAATAAGATTTACTCTTGGCTCCACCATAGGGAGTATCCTAGTAATTAAAACATTTTTTTGTTCTTCATTATAAATTGTTGGATTAAAGCCCATGCTGGATAAAATTAGATCAATCCATTCTTCTGTAGAAAAATTTGCTCTACATTCTTTGAAATACTCTAAATCAATGCTTCCTACTTGGAATGGCTTAAATTCTCTCATCCACACTTGACCTTTGTCATTTGGTGCTGAAGGTGGTATATAAAATAAATCTGCAACTCCCCAGACCCCACTAGTAAGTAGCAACGTGTTCTTATCAACAATTTCATCACTTATAAATGCATCATTCATATCAAGAAAAGGAATTTTCAATACTCTTTTGCCTGATTTTAAATTTACTACTACACTATAATCGTCAAGTAACTTTACACTCTCCATATTAAGCAATCTATTTTTTATTTCTTCCTTCTGTCCCTTTTGAGGGAGATATTTATTTACAAAAGCTGATATTTTTTCTCTTGATTCTTCTGTAAGTTCACCATCTTCAAGAAAGTTATAAAGAATCCACTCTCCAACATAAGTGGGGATAGCTCTTGATGCAAACCCTGCTTTATGTATCAAATTTTTATTTATTACAACATCACCATAATAGTCATATGCAAGTTCTTCAAATTTGAGCATACACTTTTTACCTCCATTTCTTTAAAATAGATCATCTAAATTAATTTTATTTTCTTGAATAGATTTCATTTTAATTGAGAACTCATATTTTTCATCATGATTTTTCCCCATAAAATCGAATCTTACTTTAATAAATAATCTATCATTATCCAAATTTGATTGAGATCTTAAAATTCTAATTTTTTCCATAGTAATATCAATCTGAGATTCTTTATTAATTCTAGGTATTATTTTTACTACCTGTTGTATTTTTACATTTGAATTCAATATAGATATTTCAATATTATCTATAGAATATTCATTATGATTTTTAATAGTTAAATTAACGTTGCATGTATTGAAATATCTAAATTCGTTATGTCTAAGTATTATTTCTGGTTTAATTAATATAATATTAGTTCTCTCAAATTTTAATAAGGGTATAATATTTTCTTCTGGAGTTATACCACCATGTACATAAAAACTCAAATCAGTTTCCATGAACCGATTATACCCTTTAGCAATGAGATAATTTTCTTTTATTCCATAATGATTTCTATCTAAAACATAACATAAATGACCTATACTATTTTTAAAAATATCGAATTTTTTATCAGTAAGACCAATAAATCTGTATGCAGAGTCTTCCGACTTAGATTTATAATATTTTGAATCAATTAAATTCATCTGTTCTTTTAAAATTTTTGTGCTTCCATGATCAGAAGTAAAATAAATTTTGATTGTATTTTCTATGCTAAGCCTTTTAGCAAAGCTAATTATTTTATCAATCATAGCTATTAATTCTTCTTGTATTCTATAACTTATAGGCAACGCAGAGTTATTTTGACTTTCATGAAGAATTTTATCTATGCGTAAATAATTTAAAACATAAAGTTTAGCTTTTGCTTCTTGAATTGAATCTAACTTTCCGATATCCGATAAATACTGAACCTTTCCACCTATAAAACCTTCCCATTCACTGCACATTTTTTCATAGCTCTTATCTGCTGTGTTAAAGGGCTCACCACTAAATAGTGCAGTTTTTGATACCGAAGTTTCTGTAGGTATCATTGATATAATGGGTTTATCCATTGTATTATTAAATCCTTTTTGAATTAAATATGTTTTACACAAAGGCACAAATTTGTAGTTGAAATTATCTATAACTATTATAACTGAAACCTCATCATCTCTAATTGAAGGGCCTATATTAGTAAGCGTTTTATGGAGCATTCTACCCTCACTTGAAATTAGACTATCATAATTGTTAAAAATCCACTCTCCATACATAGACGAATATTTATCAGCTTTCAAATCAAAGTAATCATTAGATTCCAACCAAAATCTATACGGCAAATATGATTTAATTGCCCACGAAATCCAATCGTTAGTGCTATCTATATATTCAGGATTAATAATTATTGTAGGAGGAATAATATTACTGAGCTTTTCATTGAACATTATGTCTAGCTCTAAGCCATTTTTAAATTTAGCCCTAACCCTATTTAATAAAGACAAATCTATTACAGCTTTGTTTATTTTTAACAATTCATAAGTAAATTGAATTTCTTCATTGAAGAGCCCTGATAGTTGTTCAATTTCTTGAACTATATCTTCATATGATAATCCTATTAATTCCTTTTGATTTAAATAAATTTTAATGTTTCTTTGAATATCAACTATATCAGCACCTTTGGGAATAAAAGGGTCATATTTTAAGTTAATCTTGTCAAAATCTTTTGTTATATCCCCCACAATATCCATCATAATATTATTAGGATAGTTTTTAAGAATTAAATATTTATATAGCTTTGTATACAAAAGTTTATAATCTTCTACAAATAAACTAAAAATATTTTTTTCATAACCATCCAAGCAATTTTTTTCCCACTGCTGAATCCTTTTATTAAAAACTTTTTTAAGTATATTATTTTTATCCTTAACATTTATAATACTCAAATCAATATTTTTTAAAAAATCAACTATTTGATGAAAAGGGAACTTATTATTAGTAAAATACTCTCCAAGATAATAGATTAAAACATTGTCTTCAAAACTAAATGCTTTTTTAAAAAATATTTCATTTATTTTATTATACAATTCATCATTAACAATTTCGTCTTCGCTAATGTATTGAGGTATTTTGACATGAGTTAATTGTTCAAATCGCTCTTTGGGAGAATTGATTTTAATAATGATATTTTCCTTGTATTTTTCTTGCATCTTTTCAAAATAATTTAGACAGTTCTTATTCTTAATCACAACAATCATAGAAATATTTTCATGAATTGCATTTAGAATACTAACATATGCATCAACATAATCATCAATTCGCCTTACAATAATGTCACAAGAATCAGTGTAAGTTTTCTGTAAATCAGAATATATAATAATTTTTTCCATAGCTTACTCCTTAAATTCATTTAATAGAGCTTTTAAAGCTTTAATAAATTGTGCATCCTTCAAATTATAATTTGTTTTCACTTTATCAATTACGCTTCTTATACACTTAATAAGGCTTTCTTCATCCTTAGGCAACGTAACTTGAATTTCAGGTTCAGTCTCTTCAAGTGCATTTATCCCTATTGTATAGCCCGTCTTTGGTAGATATTTAGATATGTATATATTGTCCTTATTTACTAAATTTAATTTTATAACTTTACTAAATTTTCCTTCATTATCTACTCCACAAAAGCGAATCGTTTCGTCTTTTTTTGTATCATATTTAAATCTATTCACACTTTCTTCTCTTTGAGAATTTATATCTTTAGGATCACTACCATTTGATGTAATGTAAATTTTCATATTTTCTGAGTCTGGGATAATTTCCAGATTTATTTTCCCAATATATGTTACCTCCTTATTTACATCACTTAAAGAAGCATCATATACACTTTTACCAGTTAATTTATATTGTGGCATATTAACAGAATATAATCCCTGTTCAACATGAGTTTTTCCTGATTTTATTTTCTGAACATAAGAATCCGTCTTATTAATAGACCAATTTTTAACCTTACCTATATTGTAACTTTCTGGAAGTGTATCCATGAACAATTTCTCACAATCACTAAATTTACCAAAATGCATTACAAGAGGTTTACTATCTTCATTTTGAAGTTCATTCATAAAGCTTTTTTGAGATTCTGCCAATCCTTCCATCCATTTATCAATTGCACTATTTATCTCAGTATATGTTGCATCCTTAGCATCAAAAATATTTTTAATTTCAGTAAATAATTTATCGCGAATAATATAATACCCTTTCTCAATCTTTTCTTTATCTTTTTTGAAGTTTGATATTATTTCCGGAACTTTCTCTTTCAATATTAAATCCTGTATGTCATACCCGTATATTGTTTTTATATCTTCAAGAATAAAATCTCTTATATTTACCCTATCTATTTTATTAAATATATCAATAAATTTATTCAAGCCATTATTTATATATAAACTTTTATTTTTACATACTGGATCTAATCCTTTATACCAACTCATTAGTCTATCATATAGCTGATCTATAGTTATATTGGTTTCTACTGTATAGCTCTCATTTGTAAATTCTCTATATAATTCTTTAATAAAGAACGCTTCATGCTCTTCAATTTGTTTATATTCCATAACTGCGTTTTTATATTTTTTATAATATAATAAATCTAAAACAGAATCATAAGATGTAAGTTTTAAAGTGCCGATTTCATGTGCTTCTGGTAGAATACTTAGGCTATCTTTAAAATATCTTTTTACAAGAGCGAAAAACAATAATGCAGCATTATATCCTATACCATATGTTTTCATATAGTCTTCTATAAATCCCTGTGGCCTTATCTCTCCCTGAATATTCTTCAATTCATTGATCATTGAAAAAAGAGCTGGAAATATTTTTTCGTACTTACTTGTATCATACTCTATTTCACATAACACTTGAACCCCAACTGTTTGTATCTGCTTTATAATCCCATGCTGTAATAATACATTTTGTATATATCTAATATCACCATGATCTGCGGCATAATCTTTTCTATACTGAATAAATGGCTTGTTAAAATCCAGTAGGATTTCAACTGCTTCTCTTAATGCTGCATTTCCACCCTCTTTAAACACATGACTTTTATTAATATCTTCGTGATTTACTTTATTGCGCTTTGACTCATATATGCTTTCAAGCATTTTTAATACTGCTGCATCTTCATCATTTGCACCATTTGATAGCTCAACACCATTTTCGCCGTAATATATAACATTTTTGCTTGTAATATATTGTTTTAATTTATTAGTTAAATTTGCATCATAATACGATATTTGTTCTTTTAATATTCCAACATCTTGTCCAGAAAACTCTTTTCTATCAACAGAAAAAGCCGCTTTCAAGGAAAACACATCATCTAATATACTATTTTCCTCTATAGGCACCCCAACTACTATTTTCTCTGAGGGATTACTTTTGACCAGTATTTTTGCTTTCTTAACATCATCTTCAGTTTCGCAAAATACGTATAGAGCTATTCCTTCATAGCTTTTTTTAATATCTTTTTCGTTATCCATTTCTGAAAGTAACTCTTTATAATAATTTTGGTTTTCAATGTCTTTGACTTCACAAAATTTTCGTATAAGACGTTTGTCTTCTTTATTCGCAAAATTATATTTTACTGGCTCTAAGTAAAATTCATCCTTAAAAAATTTATTAGTTTTTTTAATTTCACTTTGTTTTATAATTAGTTCAATTTCAGCCATAACATTTTTAGGTGAATTAACCTCTACCTGCTTATAATCCCTTATAACACCACTAATATCGATAGCGTCATTCCTTCTGAATTCATAACAATGATTAGTATCATTAAGATAGATGATTTTTTTAGAACATGCTACTTTTAAGCAATATCCTAATTCTTTTTCTTTATTTTGTATATTCATATTCAATCCAAATTCAAGTGTCTTATCATTAATATCAACACCGATGATTTGATAAATCACCATTATTTTTAATACTTTATCGAACATTTTATCCTGTAATTCTGGACTTGCTATAGTTGATCTATTTTTGCTTAACTCCCTTAATGATGTTTCAAAATTTCTAACACATTCTTTTACTGTTTGTCTTAATTCCTGATTATCGGAATTGATTTTATCTTTAAAGTATTCAAAAAGTAAGTCAACTGTATAAAACTGCAGTTCACCCACATTATTTAAAATTTCTGTATTTCTTACAAAGCAATCATAAGAACCTTCATCATTTTTTTCATCTGCAAAAAATGTAATAACAGAACGATTATTTGATCCAACATCACTTGCTAATTTCATTAATGAATAAGTCGACATTGGATGCATAGGATATATGTTTTCAACAATTCTTATTCGAATCTTTGGAGCTGGTAACCAATTAAATATTTGCAAAGCTGTACACTCATTTGAAATTTGATTGAAGGTTGAACTTTTAGGTTTAATCACATTCTCCCAAAGTAATGATTTTTTCTGAGGATTGACAACTGCAGCAATAATTTCTTCTATTCCCTGTGTTTCTAAAGGTATTTCCTTGATTCTGTCATTTACTGTTAAAAAATCTTCTGTATTGTAAGCAGAATTATATGATGCGAAAGACCTATGGGTAGATGCAACAAAAATAACAGGAAAGCTGTTCATAAATGAAGCAGCACACATTTGTGAAAACTTTTGAAACTCATCAAGATCAAATCTTTTCCCTTTTAATTGATAATCAAATTCATCAAATAAAATAAGAATTCCAGCATATTTTTCTCTAATTAACTTTGTTTTTGAAAGTTGTTCTATTATTTCCACATAATTATCTTTGCTATATTCAAACTCAGATGTGGTGATTTTTTTATGTATTTCCTTAAATATATCAATTGCATCTTTATTATACTCAGACAGCTCTTGTATAAGCTTATTTACCGTCCAACTATCCTTTGTATTTTCTAAAAAGCTTTCAAATCTGTCATAAAAAAATCTATCACTACTTAACTTCCACTCATTAATTTTATTAATTGCCTGAAGATAATAACTGTCAATCTCTTGTCCAGATATTTCATCACGTGCAAGGGCTTCTCTTATTGCTTTTAAGACATATGTCTCAAAACTGTTTGTACCATAATCACAGATGCAAACAAGATATCTTCTTTCTTTTCTTACCTTTTTAAGTATTTCAGCTTTCTTTTCGATATCGTTTTCCTCTGATTCAGAATAATTTTTAAAAAACTCAGTCATCTCTTTTGTATCGGACTGGCTCTCGAAATAATTTGCAACCATCAATAGCAAGTGTGATTTACCTTTACCATAGGATCCAGAGATTATAAAGCTTCGTTTAGAATTTTTTGCATAAGCTCCTTCCGCAATAGTTTCAAAGGCTTTTCTATGAGCCTTGATTGGTTTGTAATGAGACATTCTTTCTTCTCTTAAAATTCTATCATTAAATTCTTTTTTTAAATCAACTTGAGCAGAATAACTATTCTGTATTTGTAGTAGTTCCTTAATTTTAGACATTAGTACTCACCCCCTGATGAATCTCAAATATACTCACTAACCTTTTATTTCCCTTATCATTGTCTTTAATTAATGTTTCACGTTCAAGTATACGATAATTATGCATAATAAATATGCAACATATATTAGATTGATTCTGGTCAACAAAACCTAAAAATTCTCTAAATTCATTTTCGCTCCATGTATTTATTAAAAAATCCATTTGGTCTATAACTAAGATTCCTTTATCAATTTCATAATATTCTTTTATTAACGAAATAAGTTTTGATGGTCCAAATATATCAATACTATTTTTCTTGTTAATATCTAATTCAAATATATTAAGTAAATCAAGATATCTTCCATTAAAAACATTTGAAATCATCATGGCAAGCTTTGTCTTTCCTTGCATAGGTGAACCATATATTATAAAATGCTTATATCTTTCTTTTAATTGTTCCTCAATAAATTGTTGAATATCCATACACTCCATCACCTATCCTCGGTAATATTTTTCAAGTACATCTTCTAATTTTAAATCATCACTTATTCTAATCTGATCTAAATCTCCTCTCGACTCAATACTAATAATTTCCATATTTTTGAGATTTTCTAACTTCCTCCTTAAAATATGCTCATCTATTATAAATATTTTTCCAGGAGAGTTATTCGAGTTACATAGATCTTTAATACCCAAAGAAGTTGCCCCCGGATAAAAAACATTTCTGTACAAAATTATTGAACATAATAAAATAAGCTCAGGAACATCTGAATTTCTATTAATGAAATATTTATCCTCATTAAATTCCAACAAATTCAACTTAGAAAATTTTTGATTAATATAAGCATCTAATATAACTCTTATTTCATCCCCTATATGATATTTATATGTATTTTCAGAGACACGATCTTCTAAATTTTCAAAAAGTGTAAGTAGTTCCGCCTTACTAACTTCATAAACATCATATAAATGATTCATTACTCTATTCCAAATTATCAAATACTCATTAGATGACTGAAGATAATGTAGTAACCATAGGGTGCCTTCATTTTGAAAATAATCGTCATACTTAAAAAGAATAATCCCTAAATCAGTTTTCTTTAAAGTTCTTTTTTTACTTAGCCCAATGTCAGCTAAATAATTCAAAAGCATTCTTGATTTTCTACGATTAAGACCAGTTCTAACAGATAACTGATCTAAATTAATGTTATCTTCAGCCTCATATCTACTTCTAAAAACACTTATAATCTGATCAAAGTACATATTAAAGCCATTTAATGCTTGAATTTTATATTTCATTTTACTCATCCTCTTCAGTAGATTCTTCACCCATTCTAAAACGAACATCATAGTTTTTAATAAATTCTATTTCCTCATTACATAATCCGTAAATATGCCCTATCAAATCATCAATTTTGTCAATAATTTTTTTGCTGTATTTGGGATGAAATTCTTTGAATTTTACAATTCCAACCTTTTCTCCAAGATTGACTGTCTTTTCCATTGAATTTTGCTTATAGCTTATCATTAGTTCCGTGCACAGTCTTTTGAGTTTGCTAATTGACTCATTATCAATTGATTCATAATTAATAGGAAATTCATCTATTTCCCTCTTAGTTAAATCCCTTTCATCTGAAAATAAAATCCAATACCAATAGAATAATGATGAGTTGAATAAACTTATAAATACAGAAGGTTCAATAAACTCTTCAAATAAAATATATTTATATTTCGTTGATGCTACATTTCCCTTCCTTTCACTATAAAAATCTGGCATGTAATCCAAAGCTTTGAGCCAATACCCAGATGTGGAATGAAATACTAAGAATTTAGATGAATTCTCTTTTTTTCCTTCATAATAGTCTTTAATTTTTTTACTTTTATTGTTAATAAAAATTTTTTCTATTATACTGTTTTCAATATTGCTAGAGACCTTTGCTATTGTCCCTTTTCTTAATTTAAAATATTTGCATTCTGTATATAAATTACATTTAAATAATTTTTTTCTTTCATACCAATACCAGCGTTTATGTCCACTTGTGTACACTTTACATTTTCGTATATCACTCTTTTTATTTCCATAAATAATTGCCAATCTTTGTTCAACTTTATTAAATATTTTGCATGGTCTTTTTGCAAAACTATCAATATATACTTCAGATGATGTATCCGTTATTAATTCTTGAAGCGAATTAAACTTCAAACCTGAAATAGCAGAAATAGGAATAATAAAGCCATATTTTCCATTATCTATTAAGTTTTTTAAATGATTTTCTATCATATAACTAAATAAATTATTACTTTTCAAAGTTTTAAATATGGAGTATTTAAAACTACTATCCGTACTTTGTACGTATGGTGGATTACCGATTCCTATGTCAAATCCACCCTTTTGAAATACTTCTGGAAATTCTAATTCCCAATGAAAAAAATTTTTATCCTTTGCTAATTCCCATAATTTATCCATGTTTTGTTTTTTAAAATCGTCAATAACATTACTCCTTAGTAAATTACCATATGTATTTTCATTTTTAATCCCACCCAAATATTGATTAGCAAGATAATAATCATATTTTTTCTTTGCAATTTTCAAGTCATTTTTAATTTGATCATAGATCTCATTCTGCCTTCCAACATTTGCTTTGGTAGCGCTACCTATATCATTTAGCTTCTTATATTGCCTAAGTATTGGTCTCATATAATGTTCATAAGATACTTCAAAAAGTGGATACTTTTCATCTTTTACTTCAACATGACTTCTATCAGTTCCAATGATACTGTCTCCTTCCTTTAGATGATGATCCAAAAATGACAAGGCTCTATCGTTAGATGCAGATATTAACCATAATGATAATTTTGCTAATGCAACCGATAATCCATTGATGTCTATTCCATAAATACAGTTTTCTACTACTTTTCTCTTCCATTGCTTAATGTCAACATTTTTTATGTCATCATCATTACTTTCCCAATCATTTTCAGCTATTATATTTACAATCTCATTTGCAACTTTATATGCTGCATTTACAAGAAAATGACCACTGCCCATAGCACTATCTATTATTGATAAAGTTAAAATTTTTTCATTAATAAAATTTAGTGTAATTTCATCTATTTGCATTTGTAATACTCTTTTGTTACTCTCCACTGGTTCATAAGATAATTGCTCTAGGAGTATTCTTCTATTTTCAAATAATTCTTTTTTTAGTTCTTCAAGTTTTTTTCCTACTGTATTTTCAACAATATATTCAACCACATCTTCTGGTGTATAATAAGCTCCCGTTTCTTTTCTTTCAAGAGCATCTTGAGAAAGGTATATACTGCCTTCTTCAAGTATATATTTCAAATCTGAATTTTGTAATTTCACTTCGGATTCTTTTAAATAATTTACCTTGCCTTTATTTTTTCTCTGAATCATGCGTTCCTCCGCAATAAAAAGGCGATATTCAAGTAACCCTTCATATATAGACCCTAAATTTCTAACAGAAAGATCTTTATATTCTATGATTTCAGAATATTTACCATTCTTGTCAAAATTATAAGATATTTCTGCAAGGCACTTAGTTAAACGTCCATTTGCTATCCTGTGTTTATTTAAGATGAGCTTGTCCTCATTATGGAATAGACCACCATTATAGCTTCTGTCAACATATATCCTTAATTGATTGTCTAATCTATTCCAAAAATCGTAACCATCTTTTATCTTATAAACATCACCTGCATTATAAATTTTTATTGCATCATCACATAATTTTTTATAACTATCAGTATAATCAGGATCGTTTTTCACAACTGGTAATAATCCTCTTGATTCAGCATATCCAAAAAAAAGTAATCTATATAATAATATTATTGCATCGTTATAAATTGCTTTCTTTTCTAGTTCAGTATAAGTTTCTTTAACCATATCTTCCTTAAGCCCATAACATAACTCTTTTAATATCTCTTCTGCTTTTCCCCTAAGTGTTTTTTCTATAATCTCAGCTTTTTTAGCTGATAAATCCTTTATATTTTCAATAATAAGTTGTCCATCTTTTTCGCAATATGTATGAACATTAAAGAACAAATAAAATAGTTTAAATGCCTCATCAGCTTGATTATTATTTTTTATACTTTCTTCTAGATCAATCTCCAAATAATTTTCATATGGACTAACATTATTAATGTTATAAATTCTCCATTTATAGCCGTTAGTTAACATTGCCCAATTTGCATCATGAGCTTTTGCAACTTTAATTGCTTTAAATGCATGATATTTCCCTTTTGTTGTCGTATCGACAGCCTCTTTCTTATCTATTAAATTGCATATTGCTACAGGTATTTCTGCTTCTTTTATAGTATCTACATATAATAATCTAGATGAGTTTTCTTTGTTTTTTTGAAATCCCAATACATCTAGTACTGAGTCAATATAATCTGCCCAAGGTTCATCAGAATAATCCCCTAAAACATATTCATCATTCCATTGCTTTATCTGTTTAAACGCAATTTCTATATTTTCTTTATCTACACTTTTTCCAGTGCTTTGTTCTTTTATATACTCTTTTATATAAGTCTCAGAAAATAAAAAATGGTTGTTAAAATAGCTCACTTGTATCCCCCGTTTTCAAAGTAATCATTCCCCAACATTTCATGTTATGTTTGGTGCTATTATCCACCAAATATAGCATTTAAATATATATGTCCAAAAATTATAAAATTATACTTATTAGTTTATCACTTACAGGGATATTTTTCTATGTTTTCTAAATATATATTTATTATATATTTATTATATATTTATTATTTACTTAGTAGCTATCTAGTCATTAATTTTAATTTGGTTCTATATTATTAAATTTACTGTCTCTAAAAAAGGCATCCAATCACTAAATGGTTGAATGCCCTTACTTCTGTTTTCCCCTCAATAATTACCAAAGCAATAAGTTAGTTACAATAATTCAACATAATATAACTATGCCTCTAGTTCCTTTATTACTGCTTCTATAGTGACTTTGCCAGTAATAAAATCCATAAACAATCTCCTTATATCATGATACTTGCTATCTTCACTCTCAAGTATATAACGAAGGAATGATATTTTTTCCATCCCTAACCCTTCAAGTGTGTTTTTTATTTCCTTTCTTGAAATAGACTTAAAATAGAATAATACATCAGTACAATTTTCCGGCTTTATTACAGTACTTTCTTTTGGCTCAGGAAGTAAGAGTTCTACCCCTTTTACGACAATGCCAAAAGTAGCTTTAATTTTGGTACCTTCCCTAAATTGAACTAAACCTTTTTCTATTTGACCTGCAAGGATTAGATCTACTGTGGAGATACCAACCATCCTTTCAAGTTTTTTTAGATTAGACAAAACTACTACATTTATGGCATGTTTTACTCTCTTTAAGTCTTTATCATTGCTAGGGTCTTGCCTTAGAATTTTAAGTACTTGTGAATATCTGTCACTAGTCTTCATAATTAGGTAATTATTAGTAGTAAAGTAAGTGTATAAAAAAGCTCTTAACTTTTCTCTCGATTTAGGATCAGTTACGTAGTTACAACTTAATATGAATCTACATACCTCATTCAAAGCTTCTATTTTTTGAAACTCTATAACCTTATCTTTTTCAGTATTTATCCTGTGCTTGGTTACTTCCTGTGCATGTAATACCTTTTCAACAATATTCATATGACACTACTCCTTCTCTTTACAAATTTATTAAAGTTAAGATGAATTAACGTTTAAGAAGATATATTAGTCAAACTACTCATAAACACTTTTACCTTCCAACAATTCTAAGAGTTCCTCTACTGTTTCTATCTCACCACTAAAATACTTGTAAATTAGTTTCTTTTGAATGCTGTACACAATGTCACTACTCTGGAGTATATAAAACAGAAATCCTATCTTATCAACATTTAAGGAGGTGATCTTTTCTTCTATACTCCTAGTTGAAAGAAGCTTAAGCTGATTTAATTCATATTTACAATTTATAAGATCTATATGAGTATTTACATTCGATGTAGGTATGATTTTAAACACTCCTTCAGGAAATAACTCATGTGTTTTAATTGAACCAATACCTACCCTAAACTGAAATAAAGCAGCCTGGACTTCTCCATTTTCAATTAAAGACAATGTGCTAATACCAATCTTCTTCTCTAATTTCCTTGCTAAAAGAGAAACCGACATCTCAACAGAATTTTTAGATACATTAAACCTTTGAGCGGTTAATGTATAGTCTAGTTTATGATTTAAGAAAAACTGAAGCTTTTCTTTAGCTTTAGTATGTGACATCCATTCATAGCTGATAATGTATCGTCTAATTTCATTTAGAGCCTCCAACTTATGTTGAATTAATTGAATTTTTTCACCATCCTCAATTAAAGCTAATTCTGTTCGTAAAGATATAATAGCGGTCTGTATTTTTCTAAATATCATTTATACTCACTCCCCCTTACGGAACTTCTTAACTTATAGTAAAAATTTCTAAAACTTATACTTACCTTTTTACATGGACCTATTTATTTTCTAAAATGCCTATTCTGAACCCTTCAGATATCAATTTTAAAAAATAAATATTAGTTTTAAAAATTTTAACTTTTTTTATAAGTTATTTTGTATAAGGAATATAGTAAAAAGTGACTAAAGTTGTTCTATAATAGAATGATTCCTGGTAATTTACTGCTATTTTCAGTATAATTTTTCTACCAAATCATAATTAAAATTTCTAATTGCATTGGAATTATTAAAAATGTTGATGTAATAAAAAAGCATACAGTTACTTGTGGTAGTACCATCAGAAATAAAAGCTACCTCCATATCATTTGTATAAAATCCAGTAATATAAACACAATTGCATAGAATTTATGTTTATTACTCCTACACTGAAAACTTCTTAGATACAGCCGGTTTTTATAATATAATTCATAATAATGCTTAATTTTAGGTTGATTTTTTTTATAATTGAAAGCTTTTTGATTTTTTACATTATAAAACAAATCATTACACACAAAATTTGGATGATTTGTTTTATAATTAAGATCAATTTATATGATTTACAATGATTTGCTTTATAATAAATCTCTATAGTTACAAATAAACACTGATTTATTTTATAATAAAAGGTCTACACTAATTATAGTGTAGACCTCTAAATAAATACCCCAGATTCATTTACGCTAGCAACTGACCTTTCTTCCACTCCAACCACGTATCAAAATACTCATCGGTTAAGATGCTATCGACTAAAGACCAATTATCTCTTTCTACTAATAAACTTACCTTTTCAAAAAACACTTCATTATATTCATCGGAACATAAAAAATCTATTGCAAAGCATCTCATTAATCTTAAAGTATAATCCTCTGCTTTGTCAAAAATATCTAGTATTGCGCGAAGATGGTTTGCTTTACAATAAGTTTCACCATTCGGAATAGTAGTCTCAGGCTCTACCCCCCAAGACTCAAATATAGAATCACTACTCTCTCTGAGGTCTAACTTTTTCCATGTTAAGTTTGCTGACTTCCAATTTCCAGGAGTGTTTAGTTTACATTTTAAACTCAAAGCATGTATTCCAGTAAGGTATTTCATTCTATACACCAGCCTTTTTTGATGTATTATACCGTTATAATAAGCTGATTTCAACGTATTATTTAATACGTCCAAAGAAAGCAGCATAATATAAAGCTTAGGCATCCTTAAAGAAGCAATACCCTGATATATCCTCAAGAATAAAAACTACAACTGTAACACTAACTAAGGCAAATGTGGACCCAAACTCCTATAGTTTATTGACTTTGGATACATAAAGTTTGATACACTCTCAAATAAATTTAATGATTTCAATAATTTACCTACAGAAATTCAGTTTAAAGAAACTATCAAGTATAAACAGTGACTTAAAGATATTTAAGTGGTGTTTTTGTAAAAATGATACAGTGCCATTTTCATTTCTTAAATATTAACACTTACCCAATCATCATTTTGAAAACATAAGATACTATAGTCTTTTACTGCTGTAGAATCCCACTCAGACGGATGTCTTAATAAAATTAAGAATATCTTCCCATTAATAATGCGTGCTATATCTTTTAATGAATTTATAAATTTAGCCTCATTATCACAAATTGAAACTATCATTATTTTCAATTTGCTGTTACCACAAACCAGCTTACTAAAATCAACTGCTATTTTAGTAGTATCTTTTTCAAACTCTGACTCTATTTCAACTACTGATTCTTTTATATATTTTACTGTTTTATTTTTTACTGATATAAGTGTATCTACTTTACATACGTGAATATCAAATAAAAATTCACATCTATTAAAATCTAAATTCTTTGACATTTCTTTTGAGAAAACAACAAATTTATCGCCTTTAGGAAATTGATATTTTAACTTTTCAGTTATAAACTCAATAAATTGGCTGCTTCTCATTTTGTTTTGTTTACCTTTATTAGTGTTTTGTATTTGTTTTGCAATCGCTTGCTTATATGCACTAAGTATAAGGTTAATTACTTCTAAATCTTCCATAAAGACCTCCTTTTAATAAATTTCTTATATTATCTACTTGTTTTGATTTTAATTTTCTACCTCCACATTATGTGAACTATCAAAAAAGTAAGTTGCACTCTTAACATTATTAACCCTTACAGATATACTTTTTTGATTTTTATAATCAAATGCAAATTTAAAAATGAATCCCCAAAAAGCACCAATCGCTTTCTTATCACTGTCTGTTAAATCAAAATTTAATAAGTCATTTGCCATTATAAACACCTTAACTGGTGGTATTTGTAAAATATCATTGCAAAAGATTATATTATTTACTAATTTAGCATCTTTAATTGTGTTAATACATTCATCCCAGATCAACCCTGAGTTTGGGAACTTGGAAAATGGCTTATAAACACTGGAAAACTCTGCATTAACTTTATTGATAATGTCTGCTGATGATAATTTCATACTAACACGCTCCTAATACCTTATTTATAACCCTAAGTTTATAAGGGTAATAAACTAAGTATATACTGTCCCCTTATTTCTGTCAATATGTATTATTAAAATTTATTGTGTCAATGATTTTTTATATATGATGTATGAAATTGGTCAATAAGTAATTAGGTTTAAATAGAGCAGGGGTGATGCCTTTCTCCATTAATAAATTAACTATTAGTTGGCACCCTCAGAATATAAATATTTCTTATAGATTACATAAAGTTCATAAATTTATGCTTAAAGTGTGCTTTTCCATTCAGCTGCTTAATATTACCTAGTTTTCAATGTTGCTCTCTAAGAGCTTTAAACAGTTAGAGTTTTCTATGGATTAGACTATACTATTATGTGATTAAGCTATTACACTTATAAGATATCCTATCATTATGCTATTAAAATATTCTAGTGCTTTAATATCATAATGCCTTAATTTCTATTTTTTAAACGTCCTAAACTTGTCATGACATTAGAGCCTACTTGGTTTATAAGTTTTGATAAACTTACAAATTATAATTTAAAATTTTGTATATCTATTACTAAAACTCTGACCCGCTATAGAGTAGAAGGCAATTGAGCTCTTTATAAATAGTATAAATACAGTTTAACTAGATTTTATAGATAAGCAGAATACATCTATAGACTTTTATGCAATGTAGGCACTTTGTAAGAGATTATTTATATACGCTAAGGTATTTGTAACCTAATAGACTTATTTTTCAACGCAGAGCGTTTGTGAAATACAATTCAAATGATTTTAACTATTTAATTGAATAGTTAAAAATGGCTCTCTTAGTATAATTGGAATTAGTGGTAAGCCTTGTCAATGTCATTTTTAATACTAATGTAAAGGCTGTATTATATCTTAAATGTGTATACTCGATGTAACTATGTTTTAATAGGTGCTTAAAAGTTAAAAGCTGAACTTTTATAAAAAGTTCAGCTAAGAGTATTGCTAGGCAGGACCAACTAGCCCAGTATCATACTATCTTTGTTTTATACAATTTCATTTTCTTCTAATGTCTTCCTTATACCACCCCATTTTGATGCCCAAATGGTAAACTTTTTACCATTTATAAATTCCACAATTAAAGATACACCACCTGTTAAGCTTATTTCTTCAGAAGTAAAGCTAACTATGTCTTCCATAGTTACATTTTTGTTAAACTTACCTTCAATGTATGCGGACTTTACAATATCTCCAAAAATACTAATTGCATAGTCGGTTACATTTATTCTCTCCACATACCTATAATCTATTGTAAAACCAGTGTCACAAATTGCATTTAGTTCTTTTAATTGTTGTTCAGTAAGACCACCTTCTACTATGGTTTCAAAAACAGAGTCAGTGTACATTTTATAATATTTATCTTTATTCCTTAAGTCTTTAAGTATTTTTGAACTGACATTAGCAAAATCTATTAAAAATTCTAGTTCATCTTCCTTTCTACATCCTTGCATAAAATCACACCTTTCCTTAAATAATACTTATATAGAAAGCAGCTATAAAGGCTACTTTTTATCGATTAAATAACTCTTTGTAGCTTACCATTTAACTCTTTTATGCCGACGTCCCCCTCCTCACTACTAGAAGGATCTGTTAGATTTTTTACAAAGCTTCTAAAATAAACTAATTCTTGGTCGTTGGTATCGCAGAATGGTGCTTCTTCATCTGTGCCTACTAGTAAAAAGTCGTTAAAGTGAAGTTTTAGGCCACCATTAAAAGTGTAAGTTTTATCTATCACACCTATAACCTTCATGTCTAAAAACTCTGTTTCTATTTTTTTAATTTCCTTTAGTTGTGTTTTTGTAAGTTCCTTAATGGATCCAGTTGCATCAAATCTATGAATTCTACCCGCTATAAATTCCTTATATAACAAAGGTAGCCTATCGCCCCAAGTTAAAGTCATACAATAACCTCCTAAATAATTTATTCTGCTTGATATTTGAATGGTTTATCCTTGATTAGATAACTTAAAATTTTATTCTACCTCTACGTACATCATAATAATGGATAAAGCTTCATCATATGAGTTACAACTTCTTACTCTTTCTACCATCTCTTTAGACTCAGCGTATAGCCCTTCTGTTTTTAATGCCTTACTCGCTATAGATAGTAAATTAAAGATATTTCCGTTTTCTCCTACTAATCTGCATGGTGGTTTTTTCATAATTGCACCTCATTTAGACCGTTAATTTCTTTATAATACTTGACTGTTCTTACAAACATATCGCCGTAGAATAATTCATCCCTTACTTCATCTGAGATAACTAACTCACCTTTGATTACTTTTGATAATATTACAAGGAAACTTAATTCAAATGGTAATTTCAAATTTAGAAATTGAATATACCTCTCTTGAACTTTGGAACGGTCAATCAAACCTTTCTCTGATATGAAATATATAAAGTAAGTGTTCTGCCAAGGTTCAGGCCACAACCAATCCTTTTTCGGTGTAGGTAAAGCTCCAATTACCCCAATATAATCACATGCTCGTTTATAACCACCATGTGTTTCACCAATTAGTAATACTATATCGCCTCTATTAAACTTCCTTCCGGCATCTGTATCATCATCTGTACTACCAAACTCAGCTAAATCTACTTCAAAAACCTGATTCGATATACTATCATATGAATATAATAAGTCTCCATCAGCTGAGAATAAATACTCGCTATTCTTACCTATTTCTCCAGAGTTCAAATCCTTAGACAATACTTGAAAATCGTATGCTGTGGTGTTAAAGCAATAAGTATTGTTTATGTCAGCAATATCATAATTACTATTACTAGTAATCTCTGAAAGGTCTATAGCTCTAATCCACGATATTGCTTTATCCAATGTATCAAATACTGCTTCAACCTCGACTTCACTTGAATGCTTATTTATAATTTTTGCTAAATATATCTGCATTTTTAAACCTCCCTAAGAAAGCCAAAATTCTCGTTCCAGTACCTAAGCTTTTTATTAACGTAATGTGCGGTAAGAAGATTACCTGTTATTTGCAGAGCACCCAATGTACCTTTAAACACGGCACCAGTATCAATAAAAATTTTATTCCCTTTCCGCAAAAACTTGTAATAGCCCTCTTTGATTGTGAAAGTAGGCGTGTGACCTACAATGAAAACTGTACTAAAATCATTAACTGCAGCACTATATATAAAAGAACGCCTAATCGAGGTAAAATCATATGCATTATGCTCTTTTAGCATGGTTTGCAGATTATCAAGTTTCTGCGGATTAATCCCAGAATGTGAAATTAGTAAGTCGATCTCATCTAAGTAATAGTAAAGTGGTAATAAAGTTAGGTAATTTAAAATATCCTTCTGTTCCTTATCTGTTAGAAGTTGATATGCCTTATACGTATCGTAGCCACCATCATTAACCCAGCGCGCTTTTTCACCTAGAGCTTTGGTTTTTAAATAGTTTAGCATCAATAATTCATGATTACCTGCCGTTACTTTAAAACCCTTTTGCATAACAAATTGTAACGTCTCTAAACTCTTGAGTCCTCTGTTTATTACATCTCCTACTATGAAGACATCTTCATCATGTACATTATCTAGTAGCATCTTTAACAGTTCTAGCTCACCATGAACATCACCGATAATTAACACTTGAATTTCTCCTTTCTATTATATTTTTGAAATGAAGCTTCATTTGTTTTCATTTAGTAGCAACTTTAACCAATGTATTTAGATAAAATAGTTTTTGTATACTTATGTGTTTTAACTCTGATTACGATGTTAGTCAAGGCATTTAAAAAATTAAAGAGTTTCAATTAGAAGATTAAAGATATATGAGGTTATAATGTGTTTTAGGGTAACTGCTGAAAGATTGAGGTTTTAGCTATACCCCTTCTACTTCTGTGCAGACTAATATACAACTGCCCACGATATGAATCATAATAGTAAGGTCTAAATTTAATATGTATGCAGCTGGTTGAGTACCAATTATTATGTCATCCAATTAAAAATAAGGTATTGTTCATTATAAATTTGTAATTTTAAAAAGTAAGTGTCGGAAGGACTATAAATAATGATTAGTCTTAAACTAACTGCTAAAATTATCTAACTTTTTAATTTGAATAGTTTTAGGCTCAAAATAAAAAAAAGTGGAGCTTGTGACTCCACTTACAGTATTTTATATATATCAAGTATTTGAAGCATACCAAACCCAATTCCTCATTTTCTTAAACTATAAATAAATTATGCTTGTATTGTTCTATATCCATAGCATTTACTCCAGCTTCATCCTTTTGCAATACTAGAATCCATCTTAAATCTGTTTGATTTCTATAAACTTTTATATTTGGTCTATCATCAGCTTGTGTACTAAATGGCAATTTACGTATTAAACTTGCTGGAAATTTAAATGCTACTAATTCATCAATACATACAAGTACAACACTATCTGCTTCTTTTAAATATTCTGCATTTAAAGTGAAAAACTCATACGAATCTTTTTTAAGCTCTATGAGCTTACTTGTAGTTATCAGTACATCTTCTCTTCCAACTTTGCATAAAGATTTTTTTTCACCATGTATGCCATCGTGAATTTCCTCTCCAGCAAATACAAATCTCTTAAGCCTATCCATGCAATCTTGATCATATATACTTTTATTCATATACTCCCCCAAATCATATTAATAAATGAAAGAATTTTAAAGTCCTAACATTATATCTATATTCTGGGATAAGTGTTGATATTCCAGTATTAAATAACTTATAATTTATCCATTAGAATTTATTGACCCTTAAAAAAAGATAATCTCTCGATTATCCTAATTTGCTTATATGGAGTTTTAATTATGCTAATAAATAGTATGATTCCTAGCCACTTAAGCTATATGCATATTGGTTGTCTTAATCTCCAGTATAATATTCTATCCAATCTTCAACAGTATCCTCAAAAATAAGCTCTTCATACTGTAATTCTGTCAATCTGTTGCCTTTAAAGTCATAAACCCCCCATTTCACCATGCAATCATTATTCAGCATATAATCATCGAAAGTAGCCCCTTGAACCAGCACATCCCCATCATTATACCCCACCTCTACTACACACTCACCCATCAAAATAACACCTTGATTACTATCATCGGAATTAAAAGTAGCATACTTACAAGGTAAAATAACATTTCCATCAATATCTTGTAGCCCCCACAATCTATTTTCTCCTAAAACCAATATTGCAAATATTTTTTCGCAATTTTCCCATAACACATAAGTAAAACCTAGTGGTATAATTAAACCACTCCTTACATCATGCTCAATATCATTATTAATTATCACGCCCATTGTTAACAGCTCCCTCGTCTTTACTTTATTTGTGTATACCTTAATAGTACATCTCCATACTAAACTCGCTAATAAAGTACAAAGACCCCCCAAAATAAAATAAAAGTGAAATTATTTACCTTTTAATAAACTCTGTTAACCCGCTCCCTATAATATATTAAATATAAGCTTCTACTAAACTTCATACCCTGTTTGTAAGAAGAGCCTCTCTATATTATTTTTTTCAAATACTTTATATTTAGCTCTTCTACAAACATGCAAACACAAGACGTTCATCAGTACTTGAAATTATATGTAGGCTCTCCCCAGAAATGACTAATTAAAATTCACCTTCTGAGAATTTACAACTAATTAATCTCAAACTGTTGGATTTATATATAAAATGACTGTACCACTGCACCTACTGTACCACTTGTCTTAGTTGTTTTGTTCACAGAATATGTAATTTTAGTATCACATATCTATTACATTGCGATGACTGAATTACAGATTTCTTGTTTGATATTTTTACTTATCCAGTTGCTTGAAATATATAATTGATATCATATATTAGAAATATTAATTTATCTTTATACTTATAATGTTTTATATTAGCCTTTTATTAATATTATCTAAAATAATTTAGCTTCTCATCCTTTAGCTTAAACCAGAGAAAGATAATCTTTCTATTATACTATGTTGTCGATGCAAACTGTACTAAAGTAATATACTATTTGGTATTTACACATTTAAATAAAACTTTTAAAAACACTAAAGTCTAATTTTTTTTTGCTACCGCTCCTGTTTATTTATTTAGGCGTTGAAATAATAATAGTTCAAGGTTGCCCTTGGAATCAAATGAGGTCTACCCTGGAGAAATAACTTAAACAAAGTCTACCAATTGGAAATTAATAAAGCATTTAATATTCTTATATAAAACTGACTGTACCAAATGCCCAACACCATATAATATCTAACTTTTTTAAAACCCTAAGTCATGAGTTCTATAACTCATGACTTAGGGTTTTTACGATGTATACTCCCTATTAAAAGAAGAAAAAGAGCAATTTACACTATTATTCATCCTCATCACACTTATTAATAAGTATTTAAATTATTTGATACGATTTACAAAATTGTCATTTACGTATTTTTCTAAAACAGCACGTGATTGTCTAAACATTAAAAGTACCTCTTTTAATTTAGCAAGTGTTATTGGCTTATCCCAATATAAATCTAAATCAGTCAACCCACCAAGATACACCGTGTATTTATTTATGCCAATGTGATCAATTTGAATTTCCAATTGCCTCTCTCCAACTTCAAACCTTGCATACCTATGGTAACCTGGTAAAGGCACATAATATCCACCTTTACCATTATGATAAGCATTAAATATAAGATTTATTATCCCATCTTTTATAAGACTGTTCAATTCGTTAGTGGTCATGTCCTTGGGCACCTTAGTAAAAATCGCTCATATTTTTCTAGGCTTTGAATTCTTATCTTCTTTCTCACTTTTAACTACCTTTTCTGATTCAACTTGGCACTTCATTAATACACCAACCCCTTTTTATTTAATCTTAACCTTTATATAAACGAGCTTCTTTTATAGTCATGAATTACTTTTATGTTTTGATTTTATAAACTTTGTTGCATATTATTTCTAGAAAATCTCATCTCACAATGAAATTACTCTAATTTCGCTAATGATGTAATCTAAATGGACCTTCTGAGTTGTTTAATATACTACTATAGAATTAAATTAACTGTTTCATCTATTACTGTTTCTCCGTTTGTTATATTAACCTATCCTTATTACAGAAACTTAAATTATAAAATAAAAATTACCAATAATTAATAACCCCTATGAATTTGCAACTACTTAATTTATTATAAAATACAGACTGTACCACTGTACCAACTGTACCACTTACACATATTAGCGTTTCACAGAATATGAACTTTTCTTAACCTAACATCAGGATTCCCACTTAAAACACTGAGATTCAGCAATTATGGAATTTCTTTTCTATCTTTTTTATTTTCAGTTGATTGAAATATTTAATTGGAATCATATATTCAAAATTATTAATTTATCTCTCTAATTATAATGTTTTATATTATACTTTTATTAATATTATTTAAAATAATTTAGCCACTCATGTTGTAACTTTAACCCATGAAGGTTAATTTTAATATTATAATATACTATCCTTAATAACTACATAAATGTTCAATACAATTTTATATGTATGCAATATAAAAAAACTTTTTGAACTTACAAAGTCAATGAATTATAAAACTAATGTCTTACTGTTTCCTTAGTGTGGTACTTAAAAAATAAAGCTTCCAATGTAGGCCTTGGAAGCTGTGTTGTCTAACTCTTGTTCTACCTTTAATTGAATAAAACTACTATTGAGAATATTTTATATCAAATTATTTGCTAGTTAAATAAGCTTTGTATATCATTTACACCCCAATCTAAAAATTACTGAATTATTTTTATTTTTTACTACTTTCAGCTGTCCACTGTTCCAATTTCAATGCCCTAATAATACGCAAAGTTTTTTTTGAATCATTATCATATAACTTTTGTTTTCCAAAATGCTACATATAATATCAGTCAGTTTATACTCTTTAATTAGATTAATTAATCTAGTCGTTGCCTTTACATATCTATAGCTCTTATCAGTTGATGTTAGACATATATCTATAAGTGTAATGATATCAACAAATTCCTCTGTTAAAAGATAATCGTAAATCTCTAAGAACTCATCAGTTATTTGTTCAGAATCGACATCCGTAATAATTGCATCAAAAGTGGAATCCAATTCGTAATATAGCACTGTTTCCGGCAAACCTATTCCGCCTTCTTTAAACTCTTTTGATGTTAATATAAAAATTTCTTTATTTGCCAATTCTAACCTTTCGTTTTTATTACATTTATAGCAATAAGCAGCAATATCAATATATTCACCTACCTTTCTTTCTGTAGTAGCTTGAATACACATTTCACCAATCCATTTTCTACCTTCCTCTGTGACTACAAAATTTTGTATACTCAACATACTCAATATTTCCATCACTTTTGGATTTGTACCTATTGTTTTATTTATAGAAAAGCTCGACATGTTAATACCTCCCTTTTTATCCAATTTTATATTTGACTCATATGTTTTAAAAGGCCACAGCTCCTTATTGAAGTAACTTTAGTGTAATCAGATGATTATCTATTTTATTGTGCTACTATAAAAATCATATCAATATATACTTAACTTTTAAAGCAGCACTAATAACAACTCAAACAATTATATTAATGAATTACTATACGATTTATAATGCGTAAAATCTGCTGCAAAATTGTATAGCCTTTGATCTATTTTTATTACATAAGCAGTTCCTCGATATTTAGGACAAAACGTGTATCTTATAGTCAATCTTTTCTGTTTTGCATCTCCACTAAGTAACAAACCTTTCTTTCTCCAGTTTCTTAGTATATCTTCCAATTCATTTTTACCCTCTATGTCTATAATTTTTTTGAGGGTATCTCCCTTTATTATTACAGCAGGATAGCCTGCTTTCCCATAATCAACCTCTAACACACCATCATCACTATTTTCATTAAATGGGTTTGGGTAATGCGGATATGCTTCTGGGTCATCTTGTATAGCTTTTAAAAGAACATTATAACAATCTATACTTTCTTCATCTAAACTTTTAAACTTATCCCCTTCACTTATTAGGTCTGTTTCATCATAAACTGAATAGAGCTGGTTAATCTTTAAATACTGTACATAAGCCACAATGTTCTTATAGATTTTGTCATCAACAATGCCTTTCTGCCTTAGGCACTTTCTTATATATTTTTCATTATCTTCAAATTCAAATTCATCTACATAAATAAACTTGTTTAATACTTTGTCACGTGTAGATTCAATCTGAAGTTTACTTGTTAGCTTCACCTTAAAACAATAGTCACCTGTTTTTTTAATGCAAACAAACAACTCTATCTCCCAGTGATTTCCAACAGGGTTTTCAATAACTTCAAATACCTCTTGCTTTACACTATTTAATTCTACAACTTCCTTCTTCTCAACTAAATCCTTGCCTCTGATGTCGCTAGACGCATATAAATCAATAGCTGCTATAGCTAGACATTTATTTGATAATTTTGGGTTTACTTTAGTTTTCATTGTAAATTCCTTCTTTCATTTTTAGTAGACTAAGTATTAGCGAGTGCTGCTACCCTGCCCCTGTTCCTATGACCTATGCATATAAAACTCTAATTGATCAAGACAAACAAATTATACATATTTTTATGCTTTAGTTGATTTTATGATAAACATGGTAATGTTAAAATAAGCATCACCATGTCAAACTTAATTTTTACAATAACTCTAAAACTCTATTAGACCCAATTCATAACCCGTAACAGTTACTTCCCTGAATCCAGTTGCTTCTATTTTTTGAGAAACAACATAAGCAAGAATGCTCCCATCTTTTGCCTGTTTAAAAATTCTGTTATACTCGTCTGCAATCCCTTTCATAATTTCATTCTCAGTAAGCTCTAAGTGATTAAATCCAATTTTTTTACAAATATTTTCAGGTATACAAAGGTATAGTTGCAACCCAATTGAATCCATCGCCTCTTCGGGTATAAATACATCGCTATTTAAGTTATAGTAGCTATCTATAACATGTATAACAATTAACCCATATCTTTCTTTCAAATCTTTAATAACTTCTTTTTCATCTCTACCCATAATCGCTATATAATCATTTGGGTTACTCTTGACAACTAATCCTCTTTTGTAAAACTCCGAAATTTCTACAGCTCCAAGCGCTGCTAAGACTTCAATACCAAGTAACTCACTTAATTCTTTGGGATTTTTTAAAAGGATCGATTTACTGTTAATTCTCATTACAAATTCCTCATTTCATGCTATTAGTAGACTAAGTAGTAGCGACCGCTTCTACCATGTCCCCCCCCTATTTAATATCTCAACATCTCGCTCCCTAATAATATATCCCGTACCCTACAGAACATCATTTGCACTTTTTCTTTTGCTTAAACAAAAGAAAAACAACTAATATTTAGTTGCTTTCTAATACGCAAACCTATACAAAATAAGAGGTTGTGGGTTGTTCTGTAATTCCATCTTATAATAGAAACTAATTAAAAAAATATCTGTAAATACTTTCTAAGGGCAGTTCCTGTAGTATTTTTAATGAAATTAGCCGCAATTTCCTTCGAATGCAGATCAAAACTCTCTTGTTAAATTTATTTAAAACCATACGTATGTTTATAAGTTTTTTATTATTACCTCTTTATCTGCATTTTGTAATTATATACCTTTTGGGATTCAAACCACTCAGCTTAGCAAATTTCTAGTATACTATAACACCTTTATATTTGAATCTACTTCATTAGCGCCACTGTTAACTATAACATCCAAGTGTATTATAAAATCTTTTAAAGCTTTTATTCCTTCAAGCTCTACATCACATAAATCTCCTATCGTAGAACTCCATCCACTCTTTGTTTTTATTAACCTGTGGTGACCCCAACTTTCTTTGAATTTCATTGTAATAATGTCAAATATCTTAGGGTCAGGTACAGCCTCAAATTTAATTATATTATCACCCGTAGCAAAGATAATGTCATCTTTCTCTATATGCCAAGTTATATAGCTTTCTGGGTGTATTTGAAATATTGGGTAACTATAATCTATGATTTTTATAAGTTCTATCTTATAGTCACTCCCCTCTGGAATATTCCTGTATAATGTGTCAAGTTTCTCTCTTGCAGTAGCCTCCTCATGTGAAGTACACCCTCTTTCTTGAGTCATGTTTTTTAAGGACTCCATCTTACTACTACTTTTTATTGGTACTTTTCTATAAGTGTCCTTATAGACCTTAGTACCACTAAATTCTTTTTGCTCATCTTCAGTTAGACTAACACATAATGTATACCCATTTTTTGTGCATAAACCTAGCCATGACTCAATATTAGTTCCAAGTAAACAACTATAATTCTTTGGATACTCATACATTAGCCAACCTCTAACCCTTAGTTCATGTGCTAATCTCAATTTTGCGACCCTTTTTATAGACTCATACTTATAATTTATCATAAAATCCACTCCCTTTTTATTGGATACTAGTGTTTATAATTTGCTAATAAAATTAGAAAAAAAGATACTAACTTCATATTGTTAATACCTTTTCAACTTATTTGTAAACCATTGGAAGCTTACTTTCTTTGATACTATTTGAATAACAAAACTGCACACAACCTTTTGTAATACCTATCTCTTAGTATCCAAGCATAAATTACAATCTTTCCAGAGTATTATTTTTCCTATTTCTGCTTCCTTTTGTTTTTTTGTTGTATTACCATGAAGTGCCTGATGATTTTCCCATGTGGTGTAAATAAGATTGTCTCTTGCATTATTATACTGATTAAAATCAATATGATGAATGTCCATAGCAGAGTTCTCCTGCATAGCATTTATTACATCAAAACCTATTTTAGTGGAAATGATCATTGAATGGAGTTTAATACGCACAGTACCATACTTTTCATCATCTATGACCATGGTTTCATAGTCACCTGTTCCTTTTTTATTAATTTTAGTTGAAATTTGCTGGTTGCTAAAATCCATAGTATCTACACCACGGGTTGAACTAGCATTGTAGATACATCTCCATCCATTAGCACTCTTTTTAGACTTAACATTAATACAGCCTTTGTCATATTCAATATCACAAAGTGAGTTATTCACAAAGTAAACTTTCCCTTTAGCCGTATCTATTAAAAGTGTATTATCTCCAACTAAACTACGATACACAGTACACGACTCTTGTTCCATATTAGTAATTACTTTAATCATGTAAATCTCACTATTTACTAACTTTTCTACCCCTTTAGCCCCTGCAAAACCAATAACCCCAGTTAATGAATCTGCTACCACTCTTGCTAGAATGCCCTTATTATTTTGTTCTTCTATTGTTAAGCCATCCTTTGACATACTAATCAACCTTCCTTCTAATTTAGTTACTGAAGAATTTCAGTACTTAGTTTTAACCTTTAGCTTTTATTCAATATCCTTTTATATTTATATTCCTGTTATCACATCACAATTGATTAGAACAGGCATGGATACTCTCTTATACGCCACTTCTATTCTCTCAAATCAACCTATTAAATGCTCTATTAATCCTCTTTAGTTTCTTCGGTTAGCTTGAAATAATCAGCTACCTGCTCATAGGTATAACACCTATGACCTCCCAATGTTTTGTGATGTGGCTTAAACTTACCTAACTTGTCCCAATAACGTAATACTTGTGGTGTTACATCTATTCGTTCCGCGAATTCTGTTATAGAATAAAATTTATTCATTCCCCTCGCCTCCTTATATTGAATATAAACTCATATCCACGCAAAATTTATAATCTCAGAAATGTTCTACTTTTTATACGATTTTTGGCTTAGTATCAGCTTTAATTATATTTCTCTTGCTTAAATCTAATATTATTGGCTTTCCTGTTTTACAACATACGAAAAAAAAGCCATGGAAAATGTCATGGCTTATACATTAGATTTTTTAAAAGTACCCCTCGCTAAACTACATTAGATCTGTTGATGATATATATACAAATTGTAAGACTTGTATCGAACTATAAGATTGTATATTGACTACCTGATTTTGAAGAAGTGCATGTTTATTTAGGGTTTGTTGATTACTTACATGAAAATCTGTATTGTTTGTTATGACTTACATATAAACAATCAATTAGTATAAATTAACCTTACTATTTATAAACTTATTACTGTACTTAAATGATGTTTTATTCCAATACATAAAAATAGGAAGTAGTTAATTGCTACTCCCTTGATAAATTATTTCCAACTATTTGTAACGGGATCTATCTCGTTATTCTTAACCTTTCGAAGCTCAGGTACAGAATCACCTATAACATAAACTCCATCATTTTTTATAATGTAAATATACTCCAGATTAGTCTCAATGGCTTTTCTTGCCTCATCTAAAACCCAAGCCTTAGCAACACTACTAACATGCTCTGGAGGCAAGAAAAATGACCCATTAACATTAATTATATATTTATTTAATTCATTCACTAAATCAGTATCTGTTTTCCCCTCCTTCTTAATCAAGAAATTAACATGCTGCTGCTTCTTAAACTGTACCCATTGCTTAAACACTTCTTCTATTTGCATACCAACTTTAAACACAGTTTTTAGTTCTGAACCTAAGCCTGCAGGATACCCATCATGATGCACATAAAACCCCTTGCCCTCTACTCTTTCATCAATTACTATTGCACGAGTACTCAATTTAACATCTCCTCATTATATTTAATATTAGACTAATACTTAATTACGACCATTACTGTAAATCTATAACTTCTACGCAACCTTCTATTTTAATAAATCAAATCAGTTTAATACTGCGTAATCAAGAACAACGTCACCATTAAATTCAAGATTCTCGAAATTTAAATACTCTTTTATTTAAAAATCAACTTCTCCTTAGTACCCTGTGATCTCAATTTTAAACAATATATATTGTCTAGCTTCAATAATCCAAATGACAATATGGAAAATATAATGGTACTGTAGAAATATAATATTACTTGATTTTTTAATTAGAATGATGTTACAGTAACCTGTAAGTACTAATGCCATTCCAATTCTATTTTTGGAATCCTCTCTTATTACTGATTTCACAAACAAGCATCCGGTATAAATTAAGAGGGTAGAATTTCTTATTACTTGAATTGTCTTTATGCAAATTAACTTAATGTAAGTGAAATATTAATATCATCTCTGTGTTAATTGTCTTTTTAATTTTTATTACTTCTTCTATTACTAATGAATTATTTTCCTTTATTAAATTACTACTCCTTAATTAATTTTCCACTTCAAATTGATTGTGAAATAATTTAAGATTATTCTATACCACTCTTCATTAACCAAGGTTAGTTAAGCTAATTGCTTACTACTATTAAGACTAATTTTAATTCCTTCTAGTAGAAACCCATTCATTAAAGTTTAAATAATTGTTAAAAACAGCCCATCTTTCTAAAATTTATATCCATTCTCCCTAAAACGTAAAATTTGAATTTTAATTGTTTTATATGTTACTTGAAATTACTAGAACCCAACTATTGAAATACCACATCATGAATTGATTGGCTTTGACAAGCGAATCAACCTCATTGACAACCTTTCAAGTAATAGATCAACGAGTAATGATAAGAATCACCTCTTAACAATTAATAATTATATAAATGATGCCAAAATTAATTACCCAACAGCAAAAGCACACCTCTCGATGTGCCCTTACTAAATAGATTCTACTTGGCTAATATATAATATGAGAAATTATTCGCCAATGCATGTGAGTCTAGAGTTGGTCCATCAGTTTTTACTGTTCCACCTAATATTACTCCATCTTCAGCGGTGTATACATCTGTGAAGATTGGTTTAGTTACTACATTTCCTTTTAAATCCATATAACCATAGATTGCACCTTCCTTGAATATAACCAATTCACTGTCACCTATTTTAAATGGACTATTTAAAAATTCATACTTAAAATCTAAAACTACTTTACCCGCTTTATCGATTATGCCCCAGTTTTCGCCCTTCTTTACTGCAGCATATCCATTTCTGAAGTTGTCGATTTCATTATACTGTGTAGCTATTACTGTTTTACCAGTTTTATCAATTGCACTGTATACCTTATCGTCTTTAGTCACCCATGCTAATCCATCTGGTGTGAAAGAAGATAATGCTGTGTAAAGTGCAGGTATAATTTTTTTACCCTTTATATCTATAAATCCAAACTTTGAATTTGTAGAAAATGCAGTCATCCCTTCACTATATCCATAAAGTTTATCTTTACTTTTATATATAATCTTACCTGAGTTATCAGCTATAAAATAAGTTTTTCTATTAGGCTCTGCAAACTCACCTAATGTGAGTGAACCATCTAATGAGTCTGTATAAGACATATCTATGTTTATTGCATAGTCATATATTCTCCCATCGCCACCATTTATCTCTGCTACGTTACCTACCACTACTTTGCCAGTTTTGTCTACAAGCTGTGTTTTGCCAGGTGTAGTAGTTGCAACGTCCCCAGTTAAAAGTAGTCCTTGATTATTGAATACTCCATTGTAGGCTGCTTTGGGTTCAAATACTACTTCGCCTTTAGGATTAATTACTTCATACTTATACATATACGTTGTAGCATCTTTATCATACTTACAAACTGCCAACCCTTGATTGAAAGGTGTTGGTGAATCATATTTTGCTTTAATTACAACAGTGCCCGTTTTTACATCCGCATAACCCCATTTCTTTACTGTTGTATCATACGCTGGTACTAACCCATCCTTAGAAGAATATAACATATTACCAGGTAGATCATTGGTTAAACCTTTAAGCTTGGTATAGGTTTCGTCTGTCTTGTCTAAAGTGTACAATACTTTAAACTTTCCTTCCTTGTCTACATAACCTCCTTTGTTGTCTTGCATTGCAAATGCATATCCATTTTTAAACTCCTGAGCTATTGTGAAATTTTCATCCGTTAACCTTGTAAGTCCACCTAAGTCAATACCTTCAATTGTACTAACTGGTTTAGTGGCTTCAGCAACGGGTGCCTTAATAGGTGTCTTTACTTCTACTTTTTTAACACCACAACCTGAAAATGTTGCACATGCTAAAGCTACTATTAAAAAGTAACTTGTTTTTTTAAACATATTATAACCCCTCTACTTTTTATTTTAATAATATTTATATATATCATTCCACCCATAGAATAAAACAGTTAAAATGGCAATAGATAATTATACAATCTAAACCACACGAATTTAATATGTGTAAGGTTATTCAAGTGACTTAAAAGTGTTACCGCTAATAATATTGCTAGAGTTTTATTTAATCTACTTTTCAAGCTTGATAAGATGGTTAAGTATTAGATTACTTGTACTGCTCCAAAATATCCTTTAAATACTCAGTCAAAGCTAACCTAACCACTGTACTTTTATCTGCGCCTGTTAATGCTGACTTTAGACCTATTGCCTTATAAAGTTCTTCAGTTAAATAATAAGACCTAGCTTTTAAATTACCTTTATTTTCTTTCTTTTTCTCTGAACTGTTACTTATAATTGAACTGACCACACTAGTTCCTCTAGTTTTTTCCCTGTCCTGTAAACTCATTACATCACTTCCTTAATAACAGCCAAAATCTTATCTACTATTTTTACATATTCTTTTGAGATATCTGAATTTGGTTTTCTTAAAACTACAGGTAATCCATCATAGATACCTTTGACTGCCTCAATAGTTTTCTTTATTACTCCAAGTACATTGTATTTCTGTTTTAATAATGACAGAATTTCATTACTATCTTTTACAGATTGCTCATACAATGTCGCTATAACTCCTATGATTTCAACCTTATTGTTGACAAGTTCTTTTAAATCCTTGATTGTTGTAGTGAGATTCTCAAGTCCACGATAGGATAAGTAATCTGTCTTACAAGGAATCAGTACAAAATCCGAAGCTACTATTGCGTTGATTGTTAAAATACTTAACTGAGGAGGACAATCTATCAGTATAAAATCATAATTCTGTCTTATTTGATTTAAGGCCCTTAATAACACCTTTTCTCTTGCTATCCTTGATTGTAGTTCCATTTCTAAAATAGATAAATCTATTTTAGATGATATTATTGATAAGTTTGAAATACTGCTTAATTTAAATATACAATTCTTTGTTTTTTCAGCATTTTTTTTTTAAATATCCGTTACATTAAACTTCATTTCCAAAGGCTCCATACCTACCGATATAGTTAATGATGCTTGTGGATCAAAGTCTACCATAAGAACCTTTAAACCTTTTGATGCAAGTACAGCCGCTATATTGAAAGTTGAAGTAGTTTTTGTTACACCTCCTTTTGAGTTTGATACTGAAATAATTTTACACATGTGCGGTTGACCTCCTTTGAATACAAAATTACTAAAGTGATATTAAAAAAACTTAAATAAGCTTTAACTCTGTCCTATGTTAACTCTGTAATGTTATAATGTCAGCAACTGTTTGAAATCTTTCAAAGATTTACCCCATTTTTTTACAATAATATTATACCGATTGAAGATAAAAAATAATACCTGTTAAAGTGTTATTAAAATATTTCCTTTGTTGCATCTTTAAATCAAATAAATAACACGTCGGAACAACTAACTGAAAGATCGTAATTCTTGATTATTTCACAACCAAATAAGGATGTTATTACCCCAATAAGTAATAACATCCTATATAAACTTATTTGTTATGTGTAATTTAAATAATGTATTGAGGGAATTTATAATCAATCACTCTACTAATCTTTTGATACCAATTGCTATAACTTCATTAAGTATATCTACAATTGGATTACAACTTTCTGCCTTTTTACGCACTAGTTTAATATAGGCTATGAGAAATTCCTTGGTATTAGCATCAGCAGTAGTTGCTACAAGCACTTCTAACTCATCGGCATACTTATGTAGTCTTTGAGATTTATACCAATTCTCCATCTGGTTCTCCATACCCTCAACTAAATTCTCTTTTTTACGCCTTTCCTCTTCAATAATCATAAGTTGTCTCTTGTTTTCTTCTTCTATTTCATATAGTTGTCTTTGCTCTTTGTGTTTTAATTCATTCTCATGGTCTTTTATAATATTATATATCTTTACCTTATTGGCTAATCTACATAATGCAATCAGTATTTCCCCTAATTGCTCCTCTAACTTAGTATTACTTGTGTCTTCAAACTTTAATAAAACCTCCGGAACCTTATTTCTTTCGGAAAAATTAAGTACTTCTTTAAACTCTATTGTAAGTTCTCCATTAAAGACTTTTTCATATGAGGGTCTAAGACTCTTTGTTATATTTTCTTGCTGAGAATCTGATAAGAATGATCGCCATTTTATTTTACCCTCTGATATTATGAATGAAACTGTGTATACATTCAAGTCAATAAATGCAATGTCTTCTTCTTCTTTTAACTCAACTAAAATTCTTCCTTCTAATTCCCTTATAGACTTAATAAAAGTATCCATAATTCGATATGCCCTACCAGTTTCTTTCTCGGATACATTAATTGGAATAACAGCTTTATTATTTTGATATTTTATTTTTGAATTACTGAACATACTAAAAGTAATATCTTTAAATTTATGTTCCGCATCACGAGCTTTTCGATATGCAATTTCACTTTGATGAGTCGTAATGAGTTCATCATATTTTTCTATTCTTTTGGGAACTCTAATTTTACTACACCAGTTTAGAAATCTTTTCTTTGATTCTGGTGTAAGCAAATCCATGCTATCTATTCCTTTGAGTTCTTCAACTGACAAAACTTCAGTATCAATATATTTTAAAATCTTACTATCTTCTGTAGTTTCTATCCCATACCCTTGATTCAGATACGCATTACTTTTTAATGGTGGTAACTTAGGTTTTTTGACTACTGATTTACCAGCATTAAGTTTGGCCCAATAACCTGTCGGTGGTAGTGGTATACAAAACCTTTTGCACCTTTTACGAAATCCAGTATCGGAGATTCCATAACGTTTCGCTACTGTTACTATAGGTTCTTTCCAAACCTCATTATATAGTTGCTCCCTTTGTTCACGGATGCTCATGTCATCAAATTCCATAGCTAGCCCTCCTGATAATCGAATGAAAATCCACCTCTAAGGAGATTATCTATCAACTCCTCAAGTGCATCACTATTTTTGACGTCATCTGGTACAAAGTAGCGCCGTTGATTATCATTCAAACATGTAGACAAGCAATCAACCAAATCTGAATTTTGGGGATAGTCAAACTTATTTAGATACTCTTTATCATCTTTATACATTCTTTCATATATACGTGGACCAGTAAGGGTACCAGTGATATGTATACCTATAATTAAATTTCTTATCTCTTTTAACTTACTAAATATATCTTCAAAATTATTCCTAGAGAAATTACTCTTATTTGCTAATTTAGATATATCAATTATAAGTTTTAATTTAAATTTCATTTCTCTAATAATATGCCTAATTCTAATGATATCATCGATTGACTCCATTAGATAATGTGGCTTGTTCCTACCTGCAGAAGGTCCATTCACAATGGCAATTTTCATACCTGTATATTTCTTCATATTCTTTTCTAATCTCTGATATTGTATAAAAAACTCCTCTTCATTATACGTTTGAGATCGAAATGGTGCCATTAACTCTAGAACATAAGGATTTCCATACTTCTTAAATGTAGCACTAAGATTATCTGTTACTAAGCTCATCATCTGAGCGTCTTTCCAAATACTATCACTATCATTGTTATAGGCAAGTCGTATAATGTAGGAACTACTTAGGTCAGACTTTAACAAACCATCCGTTGATATTACATAGACTAATTTACTTTTGATATCAGTCGGATATACGACTCCTTTATTTATAACTGGTAGTAGTATATTCATATTTTGCACCATACTTACCCTACCTGTTGCAACACAAAGATTTACATACTCAGGCCAATATTCAGAATCATGAATGGTATTTAATAACCAGTCGTGCATTAGTAACATTTCTAGTTCTCCTTTTCGGCCTTCGATAAATATTCGATGCAAATTATCTTTATATATATCCTCAATTCCAAATGCATTCTCATTATATCTGTGGTTATAATGGTTTATATAGCTAGAAACCTCTGTAATTCTATTATAAATGCGTTCAACATACTTTTCATAATAATTCCAAGTAATATTTTCTGCAAATTCATATAAATTAACTCCATATTTTCGATAGGTTTCCTGTATCCAGCTAACTAAGCCATTATCCAAAAACTTAAAATTAGAAATTGAAGGTTTTTCAGTTTGTTTTTTCTTTATTTCTTCAGCTAAAATTATAAGGTCATCTTTGTATTGTTCTATTCCAGTATTTCGCATCTTTGAGCTATTACAAAACTCGGTTACCACTTTCTCATAGTCGTTATACAAATAAAATAGCTCTATATATTTAATATCTTTAAGTGTGTTTTTTAATAATCTATCTATACGTGTTTTAGCTTTTAGATAATACTGTATTATAAACTCCTTACTTTTAGGTAAATCAGCTTCCACCTCATGTCTAATTTTTAATAATGTTTGCTCAGTTTTTATATTTTCATAATCATAAGCTTCTAGATTAAGATAATTATTAAAATACTCCATAACATAACTAATAACTTTTGACATATTTTCAGCATGGTTTCTGAAATTGAACTCATCTAATTTATCCTTTTTTTTCATCTGTAAAATATATTCTTCAACTGTTAGCATTAGTATCTCCTTTCTTTTAATCAAGTATGTTTAAGCAATTTTTTAAAGCATACTCTATTGATTTTGCCTAAATATCAATAACGTATTCAAAAGACTATAACATTGTCCAAAATTGCTAATGTATTATATGGATAGTTAAATTAAATTAAAATGAACCACCTCTTAAAAATACTCCTTCCTAAAGGATATACATTACCACTTCCCCTTCAAACTAGCGCAAAAAAGTAATAATTCCAAGAATTTACTCTCAGAATATATTAAGTAGCATTTAATTTTATGAATACAACTTCTTTACAATTCTCCTTACCCTAATACTAAATAAAATACAAACTAAGTAATCCATTGTACATAACCGAATGTACTAAAGCGTAAAGATTGTATTTTATAATTAAGTTTTAGACCAAATTATAATTAAAGTTAGGCTATTTCCTTTAGCCATAATTTGCAATTTTAACCTATAGGCATATTCTTTACAATGATGGTGCATATGTGTAGTAATTTAACTGAACGTTTAAATAAATATTCTCTAATAATTAATTTTAGATATAAAAAAACCCCTGAAATTAATCAAAGGCTTGTACTAATATAAATTAAATGTTATTCTTTGTGCTTATTGTATCTGTTATCACTTCTTTTATTTTTAAAGCTTCAATTTCTGATGCGGTTTCTAATTCAAGTAACTCATTTTTCGAATTCCTCATTAGACAATATTTATAAGTATAAAAATCTTTATTATTATAGTTTTTATTCGGATAAATTAAATGGTGATAATCTAAAAAAAATAAATTTATAATATTCCCTTTACGTGCTCCAATAAACCGCATACCATTAGGATACCCCAATTGCCACAAGTCTGCATCTGCAACTAAGTTTTTTATAATAGTATCTGCATTCTTATAATTACCATTTTGACAAATTATTAATTCTTTTAATATCTTTTTAATGAGTTCTATTTTATCGTTACCTTTTATCTCATGTGTATGAGTCCCTTTGCTGTTTCTCATATCATCAAAATTATTTTCAGAAAAATAACTCAATGCTTCAGTGAATATTCTTTGGTGATTATCAAAGGCATTATCTCTACTCTTTAAATAATTTGTAAAAATCCCTTTAACAGCACATGAGTATAATGAAAAAGGATTAGAAAAGTCAACCACTATATTTCCCTTAATCTCTTTAGGTCGTTTTTCTTCATTAATACTAGTCGGTTTAGAATTTTCATTTATTTTCATCTTAGATTTACTTTTAGCCATTAATTATCCCTCGAGCTTTTCCACATAATAATTAAATATTAACTTATCACTAATCTCTTCACAACACCAATCATTAGTAGAACATTTTGCCTTTTTTCTAGTTTTCTTCCATGGATCATGTTGATGAGTTATACTCTCTAATTGATTAGCATTATACTTACCATATATATTCCATATTTGGTCCAGTACATCTAAATCATCCTCTGTAAAATCAACCAATTTACCTTTATATTTACCTATATTATTAGCACCAAATTTTTTATAATCACTGTAAATTTGAGGACATACAGGTCCGTGTATCCATGCTTCAAATGATGCATCAAAAAGTTTTGTTTCTATCATATTTACACTATCATTCATCATTGCCAAATACCACGAATATGCAAAATACAATAACTTTTGTATTTTTTTAGGTGTTATTTTCTCGCTTTTAGACAAAAAATAATTGGCTATATCTTGAACCTCATATCTAATCTCCATTCTAACACCTCCATGTTATTTTTTATTATTTCCAGTATAATAAGAATTAATGCCTTCTAAATCATGCAATCAATAAATACATCAAACTTACTAACACTTAATTTTTGGCGACAACACTCAATTTTATTTTTTTTAAAAAAAACATTCCCTAAACAAATGTTTTTTATACACTTTAGTATGTTTTAATACTACAACTAACTAATAATAAAGTCAATAAATATGTATATTGCTTTAAATTGTTTATTTTGTTATTTATAATACTCTGCAAACGACTCATTACAATATATATTCATCTTCAAACTCTTTTAGTAACTTTAAAATAAATACTTTTTAAAAATCTTTCAGTAGAACAAAAATTTAGCATACAAGTATTCTAAATTCTCTACTGAATATTCTACTGCATTATTTTTAGTATCTATATTAATATATAGAATAAGCTTTTACTTTTATAGATATTTGATGTTTTAGTATTATTACTTCAATCTTACTGGCTTAAATAAATCACTAACTTAATGTCTACTGGCTTCAAAATCTATACCACTGACTATATTTATATTAAAAGCTACAACTTAATGTTTAGGTGCCTAAAAATTATGCTATACAAAATATTAACTGTAATTTTCATCTCACAATTGTATTTGCTTAGTGTTTCTAGTTAAATTTTATATCATAGGCTTAATATTTATTTTAGTAGCAATAATGCTTCCGCTGATAATTCTTTACGATTTTCAGCATTAGCTATTTCTAGTAACAGTTTAGCTCTTTTTATCGCCACTTGTATACTCGTAGTCATATTTTTAGAACCTTTCCATGCATTGGGAAGAAATACTTGAACATTTCCTCTTCTAAGTAGGTGTTCAGCTTCTAACTTTTTAAAATGTCCTATCATCCATTTATATTGCTCTTTATTTCTACCTCTCAACTCAATCTGAATATTCTTTTTTCTAATAAATATTTTAATTCTTGTTCCTCTAATAATCGCCTCAATATCTAATTCACCTGAATCGGCTATTTTAGGTGAGTCAAAAACAAGATTTGGAAAAGCCTTTTGTATTTCTAATAATGGCTCATCTAATTTTTCTGCAAGCATAGTTTGTAATTTCTCAATTCTATTTTGTCTTGCATGTGAATTTGCACTCTTTATTAAATCAAAACCATCTATGCAATCCCAATTGCTATAAGGTCTAAATCTTTCAGCATTCTCTCCTTCTACTATGTTTGTTAGATGCTTTAATCCATATACACTCTTTATTAGAAATGCCTCTAACGCTAAAGCTGTTGGCTCATCTAAATTTTTAGCAAGAATTCTTGCAATAGCATTGTAGCCATACCCCTGTTCAAATAAGTCTTTTAACCTTCTAATCTTTGGACTTTCTGCCTTTGAATTATTATATTCTTCTAATTCATTTTCAGCAATAGTACTTATATCAACATCCAAACCATCTGCTCCCTCACTTGACATCGCTTCTTTAAAGTGGCTTTTTACTCTATCCGCTATGCCTTTGCCTATATAAAATGGTTTATTATCGTTTGTAGGGTCAATTAATGCATATACATAGTATCTCATAATCCAATCTCTCCTAACATCATGTAAATTTACCCCAATTATTACTATTCATCCTCTATCTTTAACAAAAGTGCTTCTTTAGTCCATAAGAGTAGCTTCTATCTTACCTATTTTCTATTGTCTATCCTTACATCTGTAATTGTATTACAATCCGGATAATTTTTACATATCCAATAATGTCTAAAGTTAGCCTTTGAGTATTTAAACTTCATTTCAAATCTACAGCTTGGACAGTTTAAAGTTTCAACACGCTTTGTATACCCACAAGAGCAATACAATATTGGATATGAGAATTGCCTCTTAATGCGTAAAGATGAATTACAATTTGGACATCTTTCTTTATATTCAATATACCTATCTCGTTTATAATCACTAAATTCATTTACTTTCACAGTATCTTCAAGAAGAAAAGATACATCGGCGTCAAGCTTGCTTATAGTTATATTTTCAATAGGAAATTCACTATAATATTCTCTATAATAATCATTTTTAATAAAATATGCTCCTTCTTTTTCTTCTAAATAGTACCCACAACTTTCATACCCATAACCTTCATATCCTCTGTAACAACAGTAACTATTCTTGTCTACCTTATACATACCATTTACCCAAAATAAATTTACCCCTGCCTTTTCGCAATGTAACTTTATATTTAACATATAATCATCTATTGAATATTCTGGATGCATATCATGATAGTATCGATAAAGTAGATTTATTGCAAACTTAGTACCACTTTTACTAATTATTAAAATATCAACTGTCTCATTACTATCTATTTTGCTATCTACAGTAACCTCTGAATTATAATATCTAGTCCTTAAAGCATTATATAGTACTACCTTATCTTTTTTATAAGCTTCTGCAGCAATTCTTATTAGATTTACATCATATATACTATAAGATTTATTTTTCGTTCTTATTGAAATTGAATTAAGGTTAATATCATCTATAAATATACTTTCATCAATAGTAAGTTTGAATACCCTGCTCCCTTCCGAAGTTGAGAAACTTACTGAGCTACTGTACTCATAACCCATAAGCCAAAAATCTAGCACTCCAGACTTTAGGTATAGACTCCTTCTTTCAAATAATTCCGCTATAGTTATCCTAGAAAGTTGAACTTCAAAAGCCCACCTCTCTCCATCTGGATGTATAATCATAACATCAGAGCGTTGTTGCGTCTCTTCAACTTTATACTCTAGATAAACATTTGAATTGGGATAAAGCAATTCAAGCTTCTCCTTTATTTCAACTTTAGATCTCATGTGGTCAGCAGATTCATTCTCCCAATAAACATTTGGACATTCACATTTGTAGTGCGCAAAATGAGCTATTTTTACTCTCCCACTTTTAAAAATCACAGGGTTATTGCATTCTTGACATACCAATGCTTTGTCTTTAGATAGTTTCTTTAAATAATCTCTATTACATATATAAGAATAAACTATTTCATTATTAAATAAAATTTTAGCAACTAGCATAACTGATCGCCCCTTCAGTTAAATAATAACAATTTAAATAGGAAGATGCTAGTATTATTATATTTCACTAACGTTATGGTAGCAGAAGGTTGGGATAGAAAGAAAGCAACTGACCAAGCAGATGCCTTTTCATAGTGACTTAAAATTACTAATATCAACCCCAGAATTTAATACTAGTCCAATATTACCTTATTTGCCCATTGAACCACACGAGCAATATCTAAAGGCTAAAAAAGGGCAGAGTTTCCCTTTTTTATCTTTCTTCAATCTCATCTTTTTTGTTTTTTGTATATTATTTTTTGTCGCTTCGCTAATGTATTTATTTATTGTTCTTTCAACTTTAAGTCACAATATTTTTTTCTCCCCCTAACCCCCATAAAGTATATTTACCCATTTATTCCCCGATGGTAAATTTATTTTCAATTTGCATATATCCGTATGGTACTTTAACTTTTCAGTTGCTATAGGTAACAAAAACAAATGCTGTATACTTAGATATTTAATAACCTTAATAAATTGTATATGTATTATCTATCTGCTCAATATGACTAAGTCCTTGAATTTTGACTGCCTCACTATTGAGAATATTAATAAAAAATAATTTAAAAAGAGCATAAAAAGGCTTATCTGTGTAAAATTTTCAATCCATCTCCCTAAATTCCCGCCTACGCTGGCCACCAATACATCTAAAACAATCGGCCCATCCAAAATAACAATACTAGTTTTTGAATGCGTATATGAAACTCATCATTAAAGTAAAAGCCTCTGATACATTACTCTCAGAGGTTTTTGACTATTCTTTAATTTTATAAAAACAACCTTATTACACCTTTTGTAAACTAGTGCTTACTTACCAATCCTTCACAACAATTAATAGCTTCAACTAACGACATTTTACTAAAATCCTCATGCATTTCTTCTCTTTCGTAAGATTGTTCAGTCTTCTTATATTTGTTTAATACCGTTAATATCAATTCCAGCTACATATATTCCATAAAATGTGCTTCCCTTATAGGTAACAAATAGTTCTGTGCATCCGTCTCCGTATACCCTTAGGCTCCGCGATACCTATTGTGGGTGTAGTCTTATCTGCTTGGAATATCATATAACCTACTCACACAAGAGCGTTTAGCTCACTTACATTAAAAGAGTGCAGACGTCGACTAACAGCGTGCTGCATAAACTATATATTTAATCGACGTGGCCTCTTTATTATGATTCTACTCCTCTTCTGTTAAGATAAATCCAGTTTTCTTATCTAAATTAAACATAACAGGTTTATTAGATACTATGCCCTGAAAGACATAAAAAGCATTGTTGTTTTTCAAAAACGAAACATTCGATGCCCCTTCAACTCTCTCGATTTTAGCGCACATTGCTACAATTTCCAATTCAGTTAATTCGCGTTCTTGTGAAAACATTGCCATTATAACCAACTCCAATTCATTAATTTTAACTTTAACCAATTATAAATTAAAATCTTTCTTTAAATCTTCAAAGGTCTTTGAATTTTTAAACTCTTCTAGCTTATCCTTCACTCTATTATTAATTATCTCTTTCTGACTATCACTTGTTTCTAATACAGCCTTCTTTGCATTATTCAATATTTCTACTAATTCATTAATGCAAACACTTTCGATTATCTGATTTTCTGCGCTTATCACTCCTGTACCATTAATTATTTCCGTGTTTATCCATTTTTCATTCTGGCCTTTGTTATAAAGTGTGAACAAAATTATACCCATCATATTAGTTATAGTAGCATAGGTCTTTAATTCTTTATTAAAAAAGGTATAACTTACTATACCTCTATGAAAAGTTGTATGTGGCCTTGTTTCTACCAATTCATTAGTTATATTTTTAATATCCTCAAAAAAGAAGATATGATGTTCTATTCCATTGGCCGTAGACTGATTTTTTAATAGATAATTTCTCATTTCTTTTTCACTTGCAATTAAACAATCTAGGGTCTCTGTATCTAACCCTAATTCCTGAGAATGCTCAACAAAATCAAGTATATCTAAATATAGACTTCGCCAACTTACTGATGTCAAAAAATAATAAATATTACTATCATAATTAAATTCTTTAATATTATCTTTCATGTACGGATGAAAGAATGTATTTGCAAATTTGGTTTCATAAATGCTGAATAAATCCTCACAATCTCCACAAAGTAAATAGTGCTTTTCTCCATCCTGCACAACTTTATTAGGATTTTGCATATTCCTTATTGCTACCACAGAAGTCTTTTTCAAATATCTGATAACAAATTTAGGAACTATATGACTTAATTCCAATTTTTTCGCTTGCCTGCATAATGCACATGGACTACCTACCACAAAATCTCCCCCCTTTCTCTTTTTGCTTTAAGATATCATCAGTAAAAACTACTAAATTACTTTGAACAAACATTCCATATATCATTAATGATTTATCTATTGCTCTCCAGTATATAAATATTATATTACAATCCCCATCCCCATAAGGATTTACCATAAGATAAAATATGATTCTTTATCCCCTTGACCAGATAATAGTCAGTTTCTTTATCAACTAAATCACCTACTGATGCCTCTTTAAAATTACTTTTCACTCTATTGTTGATAATAGAATGGTTTATTTTCATTTATAGGATCAATTAACGCATATACGTAATATCTCATAAATTAAAAACCACGATTTTCATATTGTTTAACTTGAATTAGAAAATATAATACTAATTTTATTCCCAATCTTATATTTTTTTACCATGTTTAAAAATATTGTCCATATAGTTACTACCTCTTATTATTTTATTTATACTACGCATATTATTGGGTTTAACTATCTTATCTTTTAAATTTCTAAGTTTATTCTTATATATACACAAAAGGTCTTCAATTTCGTATGCCTTTAAACTAAATAATTCTTTTGGAATATTATTTATACTTATAGTTTTACTTTTTCCCATTATTCCTATTGCCCTTGCTCCTTTTAAAGTACCAGCATGTAAATATACTTCATCTGGGTAAATATTAAAAAATGAACCTATTCTTAAAGATGTATCATAAACTGCTAATTCTCCAAAACCTTTTTCTGATGATTCCTCTACTATATTAATAATTTCATTAAAATTCGAACATAATTTAATCTCATTAACCCTTGCTAATATCTTATCTTTAACTGAGTTCATCATTTGATTGTTTAATCTTCTTTGATGAGAATGCTTTACCCCGTTCGGTAATCTAGCTAATGTAGCACATACAATTACATCATTTATATTTCCTAACTTCTTATAACATTTAAGATAATTGTTTAAGTTTATTTTCCCATTCTTTTCATATTCTTTAACAAGCATTCTAATATTCATACTTCTCCCCCAAAAATATTATTTAAAGTAACAATCACCTAATAATACCATTATTATACTTATAATCAATTTATTCTACAACACATATATTTTTTCTTTTTCAACTAATATTTCTTGCATGTATAACATAAATAAAAATTCTTGTATTGTCAATTTATAAATTCTATTCAAGTCTTTGAATTTTCAGCTTCAACTGCATCAATTTGTTTAAAAAATCGCCTGTTATATATGATTTTTTTTCTGGACTCCTTAAAATATGCAAAATAAAAGTTATACTCAACACATTTATTTCATGCATTAAGATAACCTGTTGTAAAACTATATCAACTTGCTTACTTTTTTAGTTTTATTGAATACTACACCTTTACATAATCCATACTTTTCTGGCAAGATGTTTGATAACGATTTTATCAATATATCTTCTCTTGAGCTACCTTCACTTGCTCTATGATTTAATAAATGACATCTTTCAGACTCTGAAAATATTCTTTCACTTTCTTTTTTAAAATATTCTTCTTCGACTAACATCATATTATTTATCCTTTCAAAGCTTTATAGATATATCATCATATAGTCCTTTAATATTTGTGGGTTTATCTAAATATAAAACTCCGAGATTATACCTCAGAGCTTCATTTACTATTCTTTAATTTTATAAATACTACTTCACTGCAGTTCTTACATACTAAAATTAGAGTATCATCATCACAGGCTTTAAATTCATATCTTTCAATTGACTTATCGTTATTTATATCTTCTACGTTACCACATTTACAAAGTAATTTCATGTTACTCCCCCTGACATCATAATTACTTAATATTATAACATAAGTTGGGGTTAGTTCACTGCATCTGCACGCAGTTTGGCGGAAAATTATCAAGATACTAAAAATGAAATTATACCCTGATTGGTTAATCCTTTAATTAATTCAACTACTGTATCGGCAATATCTACAGTGGTATTATCTACATCGAGTTAGTTACATACACATATGTGTGTTTTGAGCCTTTTCATTGGCGGAATTAGCATCTTGATGTAGTTGGCCTCTGTTTGATAATTGTTTAAACTGTCTTGTTCGCCATGTTGTGCCTGATAGATCAGACCCTTTGGAGAATGCCTCAGTACCCCTTGACTATTTCATTGACTTACTTATAGAATTTCTACTTTAGCAAAATTATAGTTTATAAATATACATATACTTATCCTTAACTCTGTAAAATTCAGCTTTCTTTAGTATCCTTACATTAGTGCAATTTTGATTTTTTACCTTTGAAATATTAGAAATACTTTAATGAACTACATTAATAAAGCTATAAATTTAATTCATCTTTTACTAGGTTACTACTTCTTAACCTTCTTATATTTCCCACACTCATCTTTAATTAGATATCCTTGTTTGGTTAGGTAATCTAGATATGCCTTTCGCTTAAATGGGTCAGTGGTATTTGAAACTGCTTCAAAAATTCTTTCATTACTTCTACCACGTACCCAGTCCATTGCCTCATCATTTCTCTCCTGTTTTCTTTTACCTAATTCATTAAGGCTTGCAGTTTTATTAATTATATTACTATTCTTAACTTCTCATATAAGCCTATTATCACTTTTACCTTTTGCAGATTCAGCTGCAACATTATATTCATCTATTCTAAACTTAACCTCTTCGATCACAAATCTACCAATGCCTATTAGTACTTCTTTAAATCTCATTCTGTAGACTCCTCTATAAAAAAGTAATTCATATTAAATTTAAAACATTATATACCAAGTGTACTTGCAATATACTTATAAGCATCCTCTATATCATTTAAGTCTTTCTCAATCAGTACATCTAGCTCATTTGAAATATATTCCTGTCTCTTATTCGCATTAACTTTGAACAAGTCAATTTTATCAATAAGATATACAACAAGAGCCATAGACAGACCTGTAACAATACCTAGCACTACGGTAGCTATAATATCTGAAAACATTCCTATTATCGGAATTGACATCAATGATTTTTGAAGTACTTCTTCTATTGCTATTCCTCCAGTAATTATCAACCCCGATGCGATTAATTTAGAAACCTCGTGAGCAACCTCTTCTATAGACATATTTTCTGGATGTATAAACAACATCTTTAATGCTTTTAATAACGAATAAAAACCTTCTCTTATCATTCTAACAACTCTTTTACTTGTAGTAAAAAACACATTAACAATTACTGTTATCAAGTTTGAAAAAAGTCCACTTATGGCCCCACTTCCAAACCCAGCTACTACATCCTTCCACTTTAACATAACTCTATTAGCAATTCTCTCTAGCCTTTGCTTCAAATCTTGGATAAATTCATTATTAATTTTAATATCTTTTCTCTTTGAAAATATATCTTCAATTTCAGCAAATACTGCAAGTGAAAATTCTCTTAACATAATTCCTATAGACTGTTTAAATGCCATTTTCAAGCCTTCTTTTGCACTTGTTTTCCCTACATTAGAAACAAACTCTTTACTTGAATAATATTCAGTATTTACTTTCTTTTCAATAGCTTTTCTTGCGTTTTCCTCTAGTTTCCGCACATTTTCTTCATTTTCTACAATAGCATTTTTTTGTTCAAGTAACTTTTTATCTTTCTGATTCCTAGGTGACAATGGCTCAGTTTTATTATTCAAATAATTAAGCATATTTTGTCTTGCCTCTGGATTTTTAAGACTCTTCATCCTATCTAAATATTTACTCGGACTATCTGCGTTAATAGAACAATTTAGTTGACCATTTATATAACAAAGATTGCTATCATCATTTGCTATTTGAGATCCATCAGCTCTGGACAATGATACTGCTGGATCTTTACTAATATCGCTAGCAGAAATAATGTGCTCAATTGACACTATATCATCACTTTCAATCTCTAATCTTGTATACTCATCTATTATAGTTTGATTAGTATTTATAAGGTTTTGTATGTTTTTTCTGTGGTTCCTATAGTTCTCGTTACCATCATGATAATCTCTGCATTTATATTCACCTCTATCTTCATATCTCTTCTTATTTTCATCAGTAGCATATACCCCTTCACGCACATTATGAATTGTATCTACATTTCCACCCACTTTATCTGCAAATATAATTCCTGCAAGTCCAAAAGGTCTAATAATTGAATCCATTACAGACTTTTTGCAATCGTTAACCAACAAGTTAAGCCTTTCGTAGTCATATTTACCGTTAAGTATATTTAATAATTCCTTAATTTCTTTATCATTTACTATAGGATTAAGTTCAAAAGTATACCTTTCTTTTGAATCATATAAAAAGTTATCAATTACTTGATTTTCACTTTCAGAGTTTAGAAATTTATTAACCAATTCAACTTTAGGTACTATGTATAAATTAGGTCCTGGAATTTCTTTTTTCACAATATTTTTTTTAATACGTGTAAGTCTATCATTCAATTCTTTCGACATGATTTACTCCTCCTAAGCAGTTTTATATCTTTCATTCCAAGCAGTTCTAAATGCATCTTTCTGTTCCATATCTGTCTCATCGATGGACAATATAGCATCAACTACATCATCAAATATATACCAATGTATTTTTTCTACGGTATTGATTATTTTCATGGCATCTTTGAAGGTAGGCGTTTTAAGAAAGAGCTTTGATATATCTACTTTAATTCTATTTGGTAGTAAATTATACCCCAATCCTACAGTAAGCAGTTCAATTGTTTCCTTAGCCTCTTTACTTATTTCACCTTCAATATTTGCAGCAGCAATTCCTATAGCAAAAGCGCCCATTACAAAACTTTCTAACTGCTCATATTGTTTCAATCCTTCGCAGGACTTTGCAAACTTTTCACACAACTCTTTAAGTTTTATATCAAATTCAAGTTTAGCTTCTTGACGTCCTTCTTCTTTTATAGAGTTGTATTTCTTAGCGTCTTCATCAGATATATTTTCAAAATATTTTACTGCCGACCACCCTGCCGCCTCAGTAATAATTGCAGCAGTTGATGCATTTATTGTATTACCCCAGACTGGTATCCATCCGAAAAGCACTTGCGATATTCCTCTTCCAATTGCACCTGCTACAACAGTACTTAATATTCCAGCTGCAGCACTTTTTGTTAGTTTAACTTCCAAAACGGCACCAAGAGATATAACCATACTAACTTGTATTGGTGTTATAATTGCATTATCAGAAAGCGGTATTTGTGCTAATCCAGCTCCAACTGCAGCAGTTGATGCAGTTGCACCATGAATTATTGAATGACATTTTACCCTTTGTTCGTTAGTTAAAATCATTTTAATACTCTCCTTTACTCTTATATATTTTTTAATTCAAATACAATTTCCTTATTTATTTCAAAATAGGGCTTGTCTTAATATTCACATCACTATTCCCTCAAAGCAAACACCTTCCTATCTCCGTCTTTAAATAATCATTGTATATAGAATTAATCGTTCATCTTATATTTACGTGTTCTAATAAAAACTATTCCATCTCAACGTATAATTTAATGAGACCATTAGCATTTATCTTATGTTATTTCAACATATAACTATTCTTTTCCTGCTGACTTTGTAAAAATAGATAAATACTACTTCATTAAATTACTTGTATACTTACTAAAAGTAAAAGCCAGTCAGGGTGATTTAGCATCCTAATCGGCTCCTACTTTCTCTATTCAATTACAACTTAAGTAGCATACAACAAAAAATAAGTTATAATCCACTGAGTTCAACTCATTTAATACTATGTAATATATTCCACTGTAAATCAGTGGAATATTAAACATCTTAAGTGAAAAACTAGTAAAAAAAAATTATGACATGAATTTATTATTTGCTTAAACCTAGTGTTTTCAAGCGATTTAAGCGGGTCTAGTTTTCATTATGCCACCAATGACAAGTAGAATAGCCGATTGAAAGGAATATTGGTTTATCTTCTGCTTTTCCTTTAGCAAAGGCTTCTTCAGACCAAGGATTCCAATCTACTGGGTTATATGCATGTTGCAGAAGGTATGGAGACTTTTCATTAATTAGTTTGTTAGGCTTTCTGTTTTCTTTAATAGTATTGGGTTTAGTCATAGCTACAACAACTCCTATCGAATATGTATTAGAAATATTATGCCCAAGGTAACTACTTTGAGTCCCTAAAAATAAAGAATCATCATTTTATCCAAGTGGTTTGATTTTGTGTTGTAAATCTATATTAATACAAAACCACATGTGTCGTCCGATATGAATATTACGTACTTAAATTTTGTAGTTTGAAATCATTATTTCTTCTTCCACTTTTCATCTTCATACCAAGCTTTCCCACTATACTCATCCCATTGAGCAATTGATTTAGAATATGAAAGAGTAAGGTAGTAGCTACCAGCACCACCATCAATATCAAAGCAAATCTGATATTTTTTATCTTCATTCATCGGCAATTCTTCCATACTTGAAATGTAGCAATAACTACACAAGGTATTGTTTAAAATAGCATTATATTCATCAGGATTTGCGATTTTAGCTTCTACAGATTCAATTAAGACATTGTTAGAATCGTAGACTTTATAAGCATTAAAAACAATTTTCACTATGTTAAAATGTTCAAAAATAATTTCAGCATCTTTAATACACATATCTTTATCAAAACTATTTTGTGAGTTCTCTTTAGTTGCGTTGACCGCAGACAATTGCCATATCATATTTCCATTACCGAAAGCTATCTTTTCTATCTCAGCATCATGGTATTCAAAATGATTTAATTCATCAATCGTTATATATTTCAAACAGTTACCACTCCTTCTTAAACCATAATATTTATAATCCTTTATTTAGCAATAGATTACAAGTTACAGCAACTACCCACTATTAATAACCACATTTTATTTGATATAGATTTACTACTTGTGTCGTCCGTTAAGAAGATGACAAAGCAACTTTTTGCTTAAGAAACAAGAAAAGAATCAGAGTTTATGTACATTTTCAGTAATAAAATCCTTATAGAGGGATTTACAAAATGTCTCTATTGCAGTTTGGTCTGTTGTAAATATAAAAGTTAAACTATGTTCCGCAGATTTTCCATATATTGTTCCTAATATTGTAATATGACCTGTTTTATCCAAACAAAATTGTATATTAGAGCCATAACAAATATCATTTAGTTCTACCTGTCTCAACTTAAAATCATATAAATCTTTTATTTCCTTAACAAACCGAATGAAATCTTCAATGTTGTATTCAAACTCCGAAACCCCTGCAAAATCTCCTGAAATTACTTTAACACTAAAAATTGTATTATACGGATTCCCATTACTGTAATCTTCATAGGAAACCCTGATACTGCTAATAATTAGTTGCTCACAAGAATTTCCTGTAGTAATAAAGTATGATTTCAAGTTTATCACCTCTCAAAAATTATATTATACTTAATTCGTATTTTTTTACAATTGTTCATCACTCATAGTTTGCGATATATCCTGATTATTAATTTTAGAAAGGTGTTCTAAATACATACAACTTTCCTTATATACCTCACCAGAATGGTCACCATTAAAGTCCATGGATTTATCTATTTCTTCTAAATTATATTCTTTTAAATTGTGCTCTAAATCTGCAACTACAGCAATAAGTCTTAAATCTTCACTTGGAGTCCCTAATAAAATCGCTTTAGAAGAAAAAGTTCCAAAACCACTTTTTTCTGCTAAATATTCTGTTAATATCTCTAATATATCATCCGCATTAAACTTAAACAGCAATGCCTGCTTCTTTTTTTTACTTATGTATTTCCTCTTTTTCTTACTCATGTGTTTCCTCCATTTAATATTGTATTGCAATTACACTTTACGAAACAACTCTTACGAATATCATATCATTATTTTGATAATGCAATATACTTTTATAAATATCTCCAAACACAAAGTTGCTTAAGTTAAATATAATTATATTTAAAAGACATAAAAATAACACCAACAATTATGTTAGTGCTTATATAAAAACTTAAAGTTCAATACAAACTTAGCTTAAGCCATTGCTTTCAATGGTTGTTGTTTTTCATAAATTGCAGTGTTTAGGTCACATGACACCAATGGCATGTAGAATAGCCGATTGAAAGGAATATTGGTTTATCTTCTTCTTTTCTTTTATAAAAGCTTCTTCACACCAGGGATTCCAATTTACTGGATTATATGCATGTTGGAGAAGGTATGGAGACTTTTCATTAATTAATCTATTAGGTTTTCTGCTTTGTTTAATTGTATCTGGGTTAGTCATAGCTACAACAACTCCTATCGAATATGTATTAGAAATATTATGCCCAAGGTAGCTACTTTGAGTCCTAGGAAATAAAGAAGCAACATAACCTTATTACTTATTTAATATTGCCATAGATTTATATAGGGGTTGTTGCGTTATATGAGAAGATTCCGAATTAATTAAGTAATGCTTATGCTCATAATCCTGCGTTTAGACTTTTGATGTTTTATACTTCTCATATTGAATTGCCCATTCTTCTAATGACGACATGACAGGTAAAAATTTTACTCCTATTTCCGTTAAGGAATATTCAACTTTAGGTGGAATCTGTTTATATATCTCACGATGAATCATCTCATATTCTTCTAGACTTCGAAGTTGCTTTGTAAGTGTTGCTTGTGTTAAATTTGGTAGTTTTCGCTTTAGTTCTCCAAAGCGCATCGTCCCTTTACTCAAAAAATAAATAATTACCATATTCCATTTCCCACTAATAATCTTTTGAACTGAAGCAACTGGGCATTCAGTTATATTGCTCTCATTATATTCATTAATCATATGTCATCTCCCAATAGTATCTAGAAAGATACTATGTATTAAATATAATCGTACTTGTATGATGCTATTGTACTATGATAAATTAGAACTGTCAACAAACCACAGCCTATTAAAAAGTGAGGTATATATTATGAAAATTGCGATTTTTGGTGCCAGTGGTGGCATCGGTAAATTTGTTGTAAAACATGCATTAAATAAAGGATATGAGGTAGTTGCCTATGTGCGAAATCCATCGAAACTTAAGCTTTCCGATAAAAATCTGACAATAATCACGGGTGAACTAAATGACTATGAATGTATCGAGAAAGCCATTACTGGCTGTGATGCTGTAATCAGTGCACTGGGTGTTCCTATGAAATTCACTTATGAATCAATGGATTCTTTAGAGGGTCACATAAATATAATCAAGGCTATGAAGGGACTTGGTATTTCTCGCTTAATTGACTGGGCTACTCCGAGTGTGCATTATCCAAAGGACTCACGTTCCTTCATTACCATAATTCCTGGTATTATGGCGGGGTTTGTATTTCCAAAAGCAAAAAAAGAAATTATTGCTATTACCGATGCTATTCAGTCAGCAAATTTAGAATGGACTATTGTTCGTTTTATGGCTCCAAAAGACACATCATACACAGGCAATGTAAAAGTCGGCTTTGGTGACACGAAAATGAGTTTTAACATTTCACGTGAAGATATTGGAGCATTTATGGTAAAACAGGTAGAAAGCTTGGAGTACATGCAGTCCATGCCAATTATAGGCAGTTAATCACAGAATGTCTAGTTAAGATAACTTTAAATTATCTTGACTGGACATTTACTTCGTAATTTTTTACCATTGTGACGTAGTTTACGAAGATTGTGCAATAACCTAAAAGGGATTATTAGGATTGTAGGTATATATCAATTCTCTCCTTACCACTACCCAAATTGTGTCTTTTTAATGATATTAAACCGATTTCTCCTGTCTTCTTTAAATGCGTTCCTCCACAGGAAACTTTTGCAAATCCTTCTATATACCAATATCTTCTTTCGTTTTCTTCATCATCAAAAGCACTTAGTATATCTAAATTTGAGCTTATGATACTATTTGCTTTGCTAATGAGTTCTGGAAATATTTCAGAAATTTTCCCATCCCATAAAAAGTCTATCCTTGCTTTGTCGACAGTAATGTTTGCCCCCATCTTCTCAGGATGGTTGTAATTCTGATATACTAATTCCAAGATGATTTCTGCCGAAAAATGTAGTTTCATTAATCTATATCTCTTTTCCCAATCAATTATAACCTTGACATTTTGATTAAGTATTAAGTTATGATTATGCTCAATAGTATAAAAAATTTCTTTTCCTTCCTTTTTTGCTTCAATGATTTGAAATCCTCCTATGGTTCCTGAATCAGATTGTTGTCCTCCTGAAAAGGCAAAGGCAATTGTTTGGTCAAGAGTAATAATATTGTTATTTACACTCGTTACCTTTGTTTCAAGTTCTGTTAAATAAGGATTTCCCCAAAATAATTTCTTAACACTCATAATATAGCCTCTTTTCTATATGTACTTTAATCCGTAACTTTCTACTATTACGACACAAAATTCTTATTTAATTATACTAAATTAATCGTATTATAAATTTTTATTATACTTTGATATAATTTTAATCATTATAGGAATTAAAACAAAAAGCAGACCAAACCCTAATGCATCTAAATACATATTGTCAAAATATATGCCTATAGTCATAACTACTAAAGGTATTACCATAGAAAGTGCCCCTAATGCGGCTAAATATTTCTTTTTATAGATTATACCCACTAAACCAAGTATTGAAATCGATAAAGCTGCAACCATAATTATAACTCTTGCAATCTCTCCATATTTACCTACCATAAATTTACTAAAACTTATTGTCAGCAAAACTATGAATGCTCCTAAAAATCTTATATTTTTTTTCATATGTTTGCCTCCCTTCATTTGCGTAATATCTTACACCTGCGAAACAACTCTTATGAAGATTATAACATTATCTTACATGATGCTATATCCTTTTATAAATATCTTCATATATAAAGTTACTTTAGTTAATGCTGATTATTTTATAACTATATCAGATAATAACCATAAAAAAACGCACAAAAAATAACACCAACAATTATGTTAGTGTTTATGTAAAAATCAAAAATTTTATACAAACTCAGCTTAAGCCATTGAGTTACAATGGTTTTTCCTTTTTATAAATTGCAGTGTTTAGGTTACATGGCACCAATGACATGTAGAATAGCCGATTGAAAGGAATATTGGTTTATCTTCTTCTTTTGCTTTTATAAAGGCATCTTCTCCCCACGGGTTCCAATTTACTGGGTTATATGCATGTTGCAGAAGGTATGGGGACTTTTCATTAATTAGTTTGTTAGGCTTTCTGTTTTGTTTAATAATGTCGGGTTTAGTCATAGCTACAACAACTCCTATCAAATATGTATTAACAATATTATGCCCAAGGTAACTACTTTAAGTCCCTAAAAACAAAGAAGCAACCTAACTTTATTACTTCTTAATATATGCCAGAAATTTATATAGGGGTTGTTGCGTTATATATGAATATTGTTCAATAAACTATAGCATGTCTTTTATATAAGACTCTGTCTCATTTGACCATATTAAATCTAAATCATCTTTACAAAATGTGCCTAAATATATTGTTATGCCCTTCTTGTCAGAAAATTCAACCTCAACATATTTTGGGTTATATATCTCTAATATCGTGCCTTTCTGACCTTTTACCAATCCACCTTCGGGAAAATTACTTTTTAGAGCCACTACATCAAACAAATCCAATCTCATTAGCCTCCTCAATGTTTCTATGACACAATAAAATACGAGGTTGCAACAATCTCAAAACCATGATTATTGCAACCTTTATGAAGATTATGACTTACTATTTGTAGTTGTTAGTATACCAATTCCACCTAATAATGATAATATTGAACCCAAAATTCTGTACTTTATTATAGATTGTTCCAAATAAATTAAATACGTATTAGTATCCATACTACCTCCATGAGCCTTCATAATATTTGACATTTCATGGTCACCTAAATTTATGCTGCTCATTAGTATTATAAATCCTATGACAAAGACAACGCCAAAGATTAATAACTTACCAATAAATTGACTTATCTTTGAATCCTTCTTAACAGTCATATCTTCTTCATCAACTTCAGGTTTTTCAATTAATTCACACTCACAATCATTACAAATTGCATACCCCTCTTGATACTCACTTTTACAGTTTGGGCATATTAGCATACTTCCCCCCCCTATTTATTTATATTTTAATTCGTCATAGTCTAGAAAGATTCATCATCCCATAAATTGGCTTAATAAACATTTTATAAATATTATGTCTTAGTATAATTTTTAATCTGTAACGCTTTGATAACAGTTTCCTTAATAAAAGGACTGCAACATTTACCTAAAGGATTGTTAATTTCACATTTTCCATTCTTCATTGCTCCTGTAAGCTTATTAATATCTTTTATATTTTTTGCCCCATCATTAAGGACTGCATTAATAATTTGTTCTTCTGTTACTTTATTGCAGTAGCATATATATTTAGGGTTAGCGTCTTTTTTGTACCAAATGGGATATTTAATGTCTTGTTTTTTAAATATTACATTTGCCTCTAAATCATAATAAACAACATCACAATCTTCATTTAAGCAAATACCATAATTCCCCTCCTGTACCTTGCTTACAAGACTATTAAGAACAAAATGTTTAACAGTTATATCTTTAACCTCTTGGACGTGCTCCTTACATACAGGGCATACAGAAACTTGTTCCACTGTACCAGTAGATTTTCTCTTACTTGCTCAACAAGACGTTTTAATATTTGCATTTTGCATTATTTACACCTCCAAATATAAAGATTTATTTATAGTTACAGCACAATAATTAGTTGTGTAAATGTACCAAACAATAACCTTAATCCAGACTTTAACATCAAAACTTCCCCCTCGTATTTAGTTTGTAATTGATTATCATTGTGACGTGTTTATGAAGATTGTGAAGTAACTTTAGTAAATATCATATTCATAGTAATTATCGTTCTTACACATATTAGAACTATTTCTTTATAACAATCTTCATATTGTCTTTTAAATTAGTTTTATCGACTTCCATTAGCATAACCCATTTCCATTATAATTGATTTACTATTTAAGAAGGTTTAGTTTTTATGCTTTATTTTTAGTCTTTCCTTACCCTTAATGTGTTTCTTCTATCTGTTTATCCCGTTTTATAGTCTTTAATATAAAGCATGCTCCAATTCCTATTTGTAAAGTATATAACACAATTGGAACTATAGCCCAATATATATCATTTACCAATTGACCCAAATCTAAAAATAGCCTTATTACTGATACGTATGATGCTACACTTTGCACCCCACCTACTATAAGCAACACACCAACTATTATATAGTTCAACGATTTACAATCAATACTACTATCACCATGTACTTTTCTTTTTAGTACATTTGAAATTACCGCTAAACACAGTATAGTCACTACTAAGACTGCATACGTCAGTGCATTTGAACTAAGTGCCCCAAATAATTGCCTGCTATCTTTAAAAAGTAAATTTGAAAAAATTACGCTCAAAATAGTCACCATAGTGCTGATTATATAATAGAATAAGGCTACATCAACAGAAACTTTTATTTTTTTAATTTTATTCATGCTTTAACCACCCCTTTTATTAATATTCAGTAGAAAGTGATAATAGTTTTTTTTCATAACTTATTGGATTAAAATAACTTTTACATGATACTATATACTTTTATAAATATCTCCATACAAAAGGTTGCTTTAGTTAATCCTAATTATTTTATAACTACATTACTTAATAACCATTTAAAAAAGCACAAAAAAATAACACCAACAATTATGTCAGTGCTTATATAAAAGCAGTTTCGGTGGTTTTCATTTTTTATAAATTGCAGTGTTTAGGTTACATGACACCAGTAACATGTTGATTTACTACATAATCTTGTTATTTGTATCGTTCCATTTATTTTATATTTTGTCAATTATATCTAGAAAAACTATCAGATATAATCTGATAGCTTTCTTTCTATAAAAAGTTTATATCAATTTTTACATCAGCTCCATCCACACAATTGACTCTATAATATTAATTATCAAATACAATGCTCTTTGTCTACACATAAATCAATAGGCATCTAAAAATGCCACTGAATTTTTAATGGTCTTCGCCTTATATAACGCTTTATCAGCTGAATCTATAAAAGCACTTATATCCATTTCATTTCCAATTGAAGTAATTCCTATACTAGCAGTAACTTTAAAAAAGATATTATTATAAGAAAAATCATGGCTATGTATATTTCTTCTAATTCTATCTGCAATTTTAAATGCATCGTTGGTATTCACTCCAGGAAGAGTTATAACAAATTCGTCTCCACCCCATCTAGTGGCTATATCAATAGTTCTAATATTATATTTTAAAACATTTGAAAACTGTTTTAAGATTTCATCCCCTGCAATATGACCGTATGTATCATTAATATTTTTAAAGTTATCTAAATCTATCATTAGAAGAGAAATATGTGACGGCTCTTTTTTCAGTTGTTCCATTAAATCAGATATGCTCGCATAAAAAAAGTCCCTGTTGTTCAATTGAGTTAACGTATCTATATGCATAGATTTGAGAAAAGACCGTGTTACTTTTCCAAGCTTAAGTATGAATATAATATCAATACATCCTGATGATAACCATATTAGCAACATTAAATAATTAGGTAAGTATAATGTAGCTATGTATCCTAATATGTGTAAAAGTAATATGAATACTGATGATATGATGGGAAAAAACTTAATAAGAAGCTTATTCATTAGTAACACCCCCGCTAATATATACGTGGGCTACGCTAAATATAGGAGGGTACAAAAGTAAAATCTATTAAAAAGGGGACATCCATAGATTTGTGTAAATCAAATCTATGGATGTTTTTTTATGTATGATTAGCCTTTTGACTCCATGGGGACCAACTAACAGGATTGTTAGCATGCTGTAACAAATAAGGAGATTTTTCGTTTATCAATCCATTGGGTACTCTATTTAAGTTAGTCATTTTATCACCTTCCTTCTATAAACATAATAATCTTTACTATACCCAAGAAATAAGATGATACTACTTTTTATTATAGTAGTTTATATAGTGTAAGAATACCATGATAGTTATAAACCTTAAAAATACAAAGCATTACGACTTAAACTCATGAAATTGCAGATGAATTTTACTTGCCATTACATATTTATTAGCAGTTTAATTAGAACCATATGTTTGAGTTATTAAATGCACAGTAAGAGCTTTTCCTTGTACTGGATAACTTTCTGCTACTTCTCCATCAAATACTATTTCTGCTGTTTGTCCTACTATAATATCTGAAATGTCTAAAAGTGTACTTAGTTTATTTTCTGTTATTATTGTTCCTTTTGGTATTGTTACACTTGCTTTGTCGTATATAGTGTCATTCTCTACCTTGCCCTCCACTAGTATAGTAATGCTATCTTTACCATTCACGATTGACGTCACTTTACCTCGTATGCCTATCTTTACAACTTTTGTAATTCTTAGGCTATTTAAACGTGCATTTACTATTATTTCGTCACCACTTAATTTGTTAGTCTCTTTTATATCTCCATATGAAAAATAAATAGGTGCACCGTCTTCTAAAGCATATACTGCTACGTACAATCCACTACCTACATCTCTTGTTTTTCCTAACTGCTTAATTATTTCTTCAAATGTCATACCCTTTTTTATCTCTTTTACAGTTGCTTCTTTAACCTTTCCTATATCATTACTTGCATTTATTAAATTCTCTGTTTCATGTTTTTGTCTAAGTGCAACTTCATCAGCTCCTCCTTTTATACACCCTGTTAGTCCTATAAATGTGATTGCTATTAATAGTACTGTAATAATTCTGCTCATTTTACTTCTCATTAAATGCACCCCTTATAAATCTATCTGATTGATACAATTGCAATTTGCACATATATTCAATAACTTACGTGTGTCTACATTTTTGTCTATTTCTCTGTATAGCCCTTCTTTATTTCCACACTGTGGACATTCATCAATAGATTGTTCTTGCAGATTTTCAGAAGGTAACCAACTGCTCAAAAATAAAGAAGAAACATTTACCCATGGGGTTTGATTTTTAGCTGAAACCTTCTATTAATGCAAATAAAACACTTGTGTCGTCCATAAAGAATGTTGTGAACTAATATTTAATTATTTTGCTGTGAGTATCTTAATGAGGCCATCAATTGTACCGAACAGGCGATGTACATTTGGCAGCCAATAAAAAGATGATGTATCATCTGTACATTTAAAGTATTTATCATTTTCATGCCATATAAAAACTTTCTTGTCTAAGGCCAAAGCCATGCCTAATTCTACGTGGGTTCCTCGTCCCTGTGGAGTCAAGACAATAACCACGTCAGCTTCCTTCACACCTTGAAACTCTTTTTCTGCGACTTCTTTCAATAATTCTGTGCTAATGCTTTTTACAGAGCCATGTTGTGTCCAATCATATGTATGAGTCCATCCTTGTTCTTTTAACCTATCTCTTATATACTGAACCTGTTCATAGTTTTCTAACTTTGAAGCAATATAAAATTTCATAGATTAATATACCTCCAAATATTTATTTCTTGTCTTGTTACAAAGTGCTTGTTATTACGCCATTTCCTACAGTTGTGTCTCAAGTTTAGAAAGTTGCGATATAACATCACAGAATACTATCAATTAATTAAATAAGTAATTACTGATTTATTTGTTAAACCTAACTGCTCTGGAAATTCATTGTTTCTCTTTGATAAGATTGCAAAGTATCCTTCTTCCTCAAAATTTTCTTCCATATCTGCATTATTAAAACCCAACCCCATTATTAATTCATTATACAGGTCCTTATAACTTATTATATCATCTGCTGCCAGATGAAAAATGCCCTTTAAATTATGCTGAATTATGTAAGATACCTTCTTCGCTATCACTACATCTGTAATAGTATTTAAAATTAATTTCGGATAAATGATAACTTTTTCATTATTGGTCAGTGATTTTAATAACTCTTTCATTCTTGGAGAATCTTTTCCCCAAACTTGTGGGAGTCTCAATATACAAGCATTATCATGTAATATTCCAGTAATTCTTTTCTCACAATCTATTTTGAATTTTCCATATTCAGTACAAGAACTTGGCAAATAATCTTCATAATGAGGTTTGGTTAAATCATTATCAAAAACATTTGTAGTAGAACAAAAATATAATCTACCACTACTTTTCTTTAGATATTCAGCAATTTTTGTATGTAAAATCAACTGTTTATCATAATTTCCCCTTAAACATGATATTATAATTTCAGGTTCTATAGTGTTCAATATACTATTTATGTTATCCAGACCTTCAATATTCAATTTAACAATTCTATTTTGGTTCAATGGAATTGGGATTTGAAAGTAGGTTGCATAAGTCTCAAATTCCTTACATTTATTTAATTCAGTAATTATTGCCTTTCCTACAAGTCCACTTCCACCTAACACTAAAACCTTGTGCATAAAAATTATACCCCCCGATAGTTTATTTCGCCATAATATACAAGGTTGCAATAATTATAAAGGCACAATTATTCAACCTTTTTGAAGAATGCGAAGCAACTTAAATGAATATTATATCTTTAGTAAAATACCTCACATTAATAAATTCTCAGATGGGTTATTATCATCTGTAGAATAAACAATAAATCTCGGCTCCTCAGATAGACAGTTGAACAAACTTTCAATAGAACAGTCTTGCCTTTTAATACCAAGGCTATCTGCAATGATTTGTTGAATCTTATAGAAATTAGGCATATCTTCTACTCTTTCTTTTATACACAATTCTATTATTTTTTGTATATCCCCATTATAGTGCTTTAATAATTTTAATAAATCCATCCAAAATGGATAAAAAATAATTAAAGATAATAACTCTTTCAAGTTATTTGATAATTTACCTGATTGACCCTCTGAACTCACATAAGCAATAGGAACGTTTTCATCTTCTATATCACCAATACCGCCAATAAATCCATAAACACCGCCTCCTTTATCCTTAGCAAATATGTTAAATTGTTCTTTTGAGTAGAATAAGTAATCTTCTTCATTTTCGCACATTATAAAATCACAGTATTGTTCCAACAAAGAGTAAACAAGTTTTTCCTGCTTGGAGTGAGGTTTTTCTGTAAGTGTGATTGGAAGTAAATTCTCTTGTTTTACCTCTTTGTTTTGACCTTTTCTTCCACTAATAAAGTATGCAGTTGGCCCGTCTGCCATCTTATCTACTTTATCAAATCTATTAGCCATTTTATTAATTCCTCCTGTTATGAAGTCTAAGTTCATCATAGATTACTATCCCGCATTAACCATATATAACCATTATATATTTATCCCTTATTAAATATCAATATAAAACCGATATATTAAAAACCCACATCTAACTGATATGGGTTTACTACTTGTGTCGTCCGTTAAGAAAAATGCGTAATACTATTTTAGTTTATATATTACAAATGATAGTATTCCTAAAAGAAAATTGTTTCTTATCAATATATCTATTAACTATAATTTGAATTATTTATATTGATTTTCTGTATAATGAATCAGAAATGCAATGGTTGAGTTACATGAATAACAATAATGATTAACTACGATGTTGACATTTTATAATGCAAGTGATAATGTTCAATATATACAGTAGTATCATTATAAGCACTTGTGAGATTATGAGGTGATTTAAACTTGCGAATTATTATAACAAACACATCAGGAAAACCTATTTATGAACAGATTAAAGAACAGATTAAAACAGCTATTCTAAGTGATGAAGTATACGAAGGAGATACGCTTCCATCCATTAGACAACTCGCAAAGGATTTGAAAATTAGTGTAATAACTACAACAAGAGCTTACACCGATTTAGAAGAGGAAGGATTTATAGTAACTGTACAAGGTAAAGGAAGTTTCGTTTTACCTAAAAACAATGAACTTGTGCAGGAACAGCTTCTTCGTAAGATTGAAGATAATTTTTTAGTTGCCGTAAATACTGGTAAGATTGCGAGATTAACACGTAAAGAGTTGCTACAAATACTTGAATTTATATTGGAGGGAAATAATTATGAATAATGCCATTGTAGTTAATAAACTATGTAAGGATTATGGAGATTTCTCGCTAAATAATATCTCTTTTTCTTTACCAACTGGTTATATCATGGGATTTGTAGGTCAAAATGGTTCAGGCAAAACCACGACAATTCGTCTAATCTTAAACATGACTGCTCGTAATAATGGTAATATTAGAATATTTGAAATGGATAATATTTTAGAGGAACAAAAAATCAAGCAGGGTATAGCCGTTGTTTTGGATGACATCTTTTTTGTGGAAAACTGGAAAGTTTATGAGGTGGAAAAAGCTGTTAAAGGTTTTTATGACAATTGGGACAGCACATTATTTCATCAATATTTAAATAGTTTCAATTTACCCATCAATAAAAAGGTAAAAGACTTATCTCGTGGAATGAAAATGAAGTTAATGCTTGCCGTTGCAATGTCTCATAATGCGAAACTGCTAATACTCGATGAACCCACAAGTGGGCTTGACCCTGTAGCCCGTGATGAACTTCTCGAAATATTAAGTGCGTATATTTCTGATGGACAAAGAAGCGTACTTTTTTCTACTCATATCACATCAGATTTGGAAAAAATTGCAGATTATATAACTTTAATAGATAAAGGCAATATTTTCTACACTGGAACGAAGGATGATTTATTGGAAAGTTTTTATGTAATCAAGGGTGGTTTAGATGAATTGACGAATCAGATACAGGAGAAGATTATCGGAGTTACTACCCATAACACTGGATTTACAGGATTAATGCCCGCTTCTGAAGTCAAAGACTTATCTAAAAATATCATTGTAGAAATATCTACCATTGATGAAATTTTAGTTTATATAAGCAAGGAGGATAAAAAACATGGGCAACATTATTAATTCAATAAAATTAGATTACTATATTCTTAAGTCGAACTTTAAGATTATTTTAATCGTTGTCTTTCTTGCAACGTTTATTGGAATTATGACATCCAATCCACCTGTAATAATGTATGTCATTTCGATTTATTCGGCAAACTTTATGGGTAGCATTTTTTCCATATGTGAAAAAAATAAACTAAATAAGTTGTATGGAGTTTTGCCTATAGGGAAACAACAAGTTGTAATTGGACGATATTTATTTACTTTGGCGTTTGGTGTGTTAAATGGAGTTATGGCAATAGTCTTGACATTAATTGTAATATACTTCCGTAATATCAACATCAGCAATCTTGCCTTTATATCCTATTTATCTAGTTCTTTTCTTCTTTTTTGCGTGTTTATTTCTGTGCAATTTCCCCTTTATTTTAAATATGAGTATTCCAAAATAACTGCTGTCGCTATTTTACCACCTGTTATTTTATTTATAATTGGCATTACTTTGTTTAAAAAAAATGCAGAACTTTTTAGCCCAATAATTAAGTATTTTATTCAAAACCAGAATATGATTTGGCTGATAGGAATATGTGTAGGTCTTATTATCCTTAGTATTTCATGCGTTCTGTCATGTGTCATTTATAAAAATCGTGAGTTATGATGGCTTAAATCCCCTCCATTAACATGCATCTATAAATTTTTTTATGATTAATGTATTCAGTCGTGTTTTTTTAACATAGTCACTTTTAATTAAGGCTATGTTTAAGATAAATGTTGAAAATTGATGTTTTCTGAATGTTTAGGTATAATAGCCCATACGAAGTATTGTTTTTTAATACAGAAAAGGATATTGTAAAAACTAAACATCTTTTAGTCCAGTCACACATATCTCATTCTGATACAAAATTAAAGGATTTTAAAATCACAGAAGCAATTTATATATAACTATGTTAAATATTTGAATATTCCCATTAGTAAGGTAATGTGAATCAAAAGGAGGAGAATTCAATGATAATTGTTACAACTGAAAATATTACAGGGTATAAGGTAACAGAAATCATGGTTCAAATATCCCAAATGGGTTTAAAAGGACTGAAGAAGTAACCATAGACCCGAACACTAATAAAAAACTTAGAGTTTACTATAACCCTACTACTGGTGAAAGATTTTATCATGAGGAGGATAATGGCAGATAAATTTTTTCGTATTTGTGAATTAAGGGAATCTATTCTTGGCTTCCTTTAAAAATTTATCATATTATCAACACTGTTATTGAACATAGCTTTAATTAAAGTTACATTTAAAAAAGCATAAAAAATAACACTAACAATAATATCAGTGCTTATATAAAAATGAAAACTCAATTCCAACTCTGTTTAAGCCATTGAATATCAACGATTTATGTTTATTCACAAATTGCGGTGTTTAGGTTACATGACACCAATGACATGTGCATTGAGTGAACCAATTAACTATACCCAATAGATAAAAAGACAGGCTTATGTTCAGCTTGTGCCTTTCTAAATGCTTCATCAGACCATGCGAACCAGTTTACAGGATTATGTGCATGTTGAAGAAGATATGCAGATTTCTCATTTATTAATCTATTGGGTACATTTGTTAAATTGTTCATAGGGCAATCACCTCCTAATTTTTATTTGTATTAGTGTATAGTATATCCTAACAGCAGTGCTTTAAGTTCCAAAACAAAAACACTTACTTACCAATCTATTAATTATAAGAATATATGGTAGTATAAATATATAGGTTTAGTCACAGTTGTAATTTTTTGCGAAGAAAGAATATTGTGTTGATTTAAGTGCTATAGTATGCTAAAATTCATTTATATTTGCAGATTATAATTATATATAGTTTAGTTTTCTAGGGTTCCGCAGTTTATAACTGGCAGGTCCGAGAGAAAACGCACAGTTAATTGTGTACACGGAAGGATAAAAGCCTGGGAGATATTTTAGTAATATTTCTTATGGCTTTTTTTTTATTTTCTTTTAAATAAGCCATGAGATATTACTATACTAATCTTAAATACTAATCTAGGGAGGTAAAGTTTATGGAATGGATTTATTTAGTTATAGCAGGTTTTTTCGAAGTAGGCTGGGCAATGGGGCTGAAGTATTCACAAGGATTTACAAAAATATTACCTAGCATATTAACAGTTATAGGAATGGTTGCAAGTTTCTATTTTTTATCATTGTCTTTAAAAAGCTTACCACTAGGGAATGCATATGCAATTTGGACAGGTATAGGAACTGTTGGTACTGTAGTCTTAGGTATTATTTTATTTAAAGAACCGATTAATGTAATGCGTATGATTTGTATTGTATTTATAGTTCTTGGAATCGTTGGTCTAAAATTAATATCAATAGACCAATAATCGTATATAGTTTAGAAATAGCAAAAAATAAGTATAATATTACCGAAAGATAAGTGATAAGGATAAAATATTTAGCTATCTCATTTTAATATGAAGGAGGAATTTAAATGAAAAAGTTTGTCATTGAAGATGATTTTTGGAGCCTATTTCCTAATACAAAAATCGGGATTGTTATTTGTCATGGCATAGTTAATTCTATAAGAGATAAAGAGCAATATGCAGAAATGATTTTAGAGGCAGAAAAGGAAGCCTTAAAATATTTGAAAAATGCAGAATTTAGCAGTAACGAAGTTATAAAAGTATGGAGAGAGGCATTTCAAAAGTTTAAAACAAAGAAGGGTGCAAGGTCATCAATTGAGGCGTTACTAAAGAGAGTGCATAATGGAAACCATTTAGGGACTATTAATCCACTAGTTGATATTTACAACTGTATTTCATTAAGATATGCATTGCCTTGCGGTGGTGAGGATATCGATACATTTGCTTCTGATATAAGATTGACTAAGGCAGTTGGAAATGAAAATTTTGTTACATTAGGAACGGATAAAAGTGAACCACCATATGAAGGTGAGATAATATATAAAGATAATGAGGGAGCAATTTGCAGGTGCTGGAATTGGCGTGAATCAGTAAGAACAATGCTTACTGAAAATACAACTAATGCTTTTTTATGTATTGAATTAACTGATGAAAGTAGATTAATAGAATTTCAGGACGCATTAAAAGAACTAGCAAAAGCAGTACAAGGCAATTTAGGTGGAACAAGCAAAATTTCAATTTTAGATATCAATAATAAGGAAGTAGTAATAGAGTAATTTTAGGAGGATATAGTAATGGGTGGTTTTAGTTATAAAGAGATTTATATTGAAGATGGTAAAAGGGTACTGGAAGTAAATATACTGCCTGAAAAGCATTGTAATTTTGACTGCATATTCTGCCCTATTGGAAGGTCATATAATAAAGTAGATACACAACAGTCATTTGATGAAATGGATGACTCATTAAGGGAATTAGAAAGTATGATAGAAAATAATAAGGTATCAGATGCATTTAATCTAACTTCTATGTCTTACTTTTACTTTGCTGTGTACCCGCAAGTTTTTATACATTCAGCGGAATATGAGTTATAATATGTTTAATTACTTTAAAAATAAAAAACTAAAGGAAAAGGGTGTGTTATTATGAATATAGAAATTAAGCATGGTGTTAAAAAGTATTTATATGAAAAAAGTGTTCAAGATATTTATATAGAAATGGACAATAGAGGCGGATGCTGCTCAGGACCTGTTTTTGTTCCTGTAGTCAAGTTAGGCAAACCAGCTTATAGCAACATGTATGACCTAATTGTCAAAGATGAAATTACATTTTACTTTCCTAAAAAAATGAGTAATGAAGAAACTGAAAACATTACGATTAAGCTTCGGAATATTTTAGGTTATAAGTCTTTAATTGTAAATGGAATACTTGCTTATAAACAAAAAACATGGGAAAAGAAAAAATATTGAAAACTTTCTTTTTGCAATTATTGAATAGATTTTTATACATATTTATATTTTTTAATAACGAAACTACCATAAAATTTATTATTTAAACAAGTATGACAGATAAATCAAAACTATATCAGTTTGAGTCTAGAATCATATCTGATAGTTTTCCTATATGAATAGGTTTAGATTCAATCTTCTCCATCTTTCTAAGAGCAGTTACAACATTATTTTACATAATAAAATAAAAATTAACCTCTAAATTTTCTTGAAAGCACTTTCACTGGCACCGTTTTTAGCGGTTTAGTTCTTGAATACTATTACGAATTAACTTTAAAATTCAATTTAACAGAGCAAATAAATGCTCTGTTAAAAAAACACTAAATTTCAACCATTTGTTGTGACAGAGCCAAATAAAATAGATTTTTCAAACAAAAACCAATAACCTATATTTAAATCAGCTTCTCAGGAATAAATTTAGAAGAAATCCTCTTTATTAATATATAATCAATTATCAGGAGAACAGCACCTGCTGTAAACATAATAAAATTATTGAGCATAATTACACCTGTCATTTGCCCTACCAATAGAAGAATTACAGGAAGAACAAGAATGCCGCTTACCTGCTGTGCTTCCTGAAAGGTTTTTGACTTTGCTGATACCATCACAGTGAAGGTTAAGGATAACAAATTAATTGCAGGTGAAATCCAAAGTATGATAATGAGCCATTTTGTATCTGGAAAAATAAGTTCTCCAAAATATATGAAGCCACCTATATTGATTACTATGCCAAAAGCTATAAATGAAAGCAGAGTTATAATATAGGATGGTATAAAAACGCCTAAAATCTTTGCCCTTAGCAGTTGTTCCATGGATATTGGTGTATAAAGTAGTGTCTCCATTGTCTTATGTTCTTTTTCGCCTACTAAACTGCTGGCTCCAATAATTCCTGAACACATTATGGGAATTATAAGAAAGTATGATGGAAACAAATAATTTATAGCAATTTTTATTACAAGTTGTGCAGGGCTATATGCCTTATATTCAGAAGGCAGCTTTTTTAGAAGAGATCCGACCCCTCTTAAAATATCTGAAACATCCCCGATATAATTGACACCGATAATTAATGCCATAGGTATGAGTACAGTGAGAACTAAGGGTACTATAGCCATTGGCAGAATTACCTGTTTTGAACTTGTTATCTCATTTAAATCTTTTTTAATTAATGCTTTTTCACTTCTATCCATATTAACCCCTCCATTATTACAATGTTACACCGTCGGCTGTGCCTTTTATATACATAAAATACAGCTGCTCCAGGGACCATTTCTGTTGCAGCACCTCATAAATTTCCCCACCGTTTGCTATTATATTATGTATAATAGCATTCACTTCGGCGTCCCCTAAAATAGATTTACTATATAGATTATTCTCCTCATGAATAAGTCCAAATTTCTCATAAATATTTTTTCCCCTAATTTTTAATTGAAGACTTGCATTTTTCTTTGACGCAAGTTCATCAAAAGTACCGAAGCCAAGAACATTACCATTATTTATAAACCCATACAATGTGCAAATATTTTCAGCGTATTTTAACTGATGAGTGCAAAGAAAGATTGTAACTTTATTTTCCTGCGCAAGTTCTTTTATAAGTTTTGAGACATTAAGTGCATTTTCTGGGTCCAAGCCAGAAGTAGGCTCATCAAGAAATAAAATTTGAGGATTGTGAATAAGAGCTATAGCTAGAGAAACTCTCTTCCTCATCCCTGTACTTAAAGCTTTAACCTTCTTATTTCTTACATCTAGTAATTCCAGCCTTTTTAAAATGAAATTTGCGCGTTCCTTCAGCAGCTTTTCTTCCACACCATGCATTCTTCCAAAAAATATTAGATTTTCCTCAGCAGTAAGATTTTCATAGCAGGAAGAACTTTCGGTCATAACTCCACATAATCTATGGAGTTCAAGATTATGTTCATTCACAGGCTTTCCTAAAATTTCAGCATGACCTGAGGTTGATGAAAGAATTCCATTGAGAATTCTAACAGTAGTAGTTTTTCCTGAGCCGTTAGGACCAAGAAAGCCAAATATTTCACCCTTGGGTATGTTGAGACTTATATTATTTAAAGCATTTATCTTTCCATCATAAGATTTTATAAGATTCGATATATTTATTGCATTCATTTTTTTCACCTCACAATTATTAAACGTACAAAGGGACAAAAAGTTCAAAAAATGTGTAATCTATATGCTTTAGTTAATCCAGATTCTTTTAAGGCTCTATTACTTAATAACCATTAAAAAAGCACAAAAAAAACACAGACAATTATGTTAGTGCCTGGTCCCAGGAAATAAAGAAGTAATATAACCTTATTACTTCTTTTTATAATGATTACCTACATAAGAATGTTGTAACTTAGTATGTTTAATTTTCATGTGTATTTTTACCAATTTTCATAATGTATTAGGTCTTCAAGTTTCTTGCGTGAACGCGCCTTTGGTGTTTCATTTTTATAACCAAGAGTAATAATGCCAACTACATATTTATCAGAAGGTATATTTAAAATCGGTCTGATTTCGTCTTGCACAAACCATGCAACCCAACAAGTACCTAATCCTAAGTTGTCAGCTTCAAGTAAAACGTGTCCTACGGAAATTGATGTATCTCTAATTATCTGTTTAAGTTCTTCTTGTGGACTATTTTCATTTAACGATATATCTACATCTTCTTCCATTCTACAACGTATATCTGCTACACATACAATAAAAACTGGAGCAGATAGCATCCATTTTTGATTATGAGATACTTCAGCTAATTTTTGTCTGCTTAATTCCGATTTTACTACAATGAAATGCCAAGGCTGTGTGTTGCTACCAGATGGAGCAAGTCTTGCACTCTCAATTAACTGAATTATTTTCTCATTTTCAACTGGTTTATCAATATATTTTCTTATGCTTCTACGCATTTTAATCTCTTTAATCATACTGTTAGATTCCTCCCATTAAAATATAATATTTAAAATTGATATGTAATAAAATACTATTGCATCACAGTTTAATGCTCATTCCAAAATCTTTTTTGATGTAAATTAAGTAATCACTCCATACCTAATTCAGTAGTTATTTTTATAAATGCCTCTACAATTTTAGGATCAAAATACTTACCGGTCTGCTTCTTTATAAATTCTATAATCTCATCCTTCGTAACTGGCTTTTGATAAAAACTTCCATACATCATGGAGTCATAGGTATCAATAATTGAAAGAATACGTGAATTTAACGGAATACTTTCACCTATTAGTCCATGTGGATATCCACTACCATCCCAATTCTCATGGTGACATAGTACATCCTCAGCAATATGAGCTAAATCCTGAGATGTGCTAACAATTCGATATCCTATTTCACAATGATTCTTCATGATATTCCATTCTTCTTGTGTAATATCCCCATTTTTGTGCAATATATGCTCTGGCAAAGCTGTAATGCCTATATCATGGATTAATGCAAGAAGCTGTAAATTTTGGATATGGTATGTTGGTAATCCAAGCTCTTTTCCAAGTTTATATGACAATTCTATTAAGCGATCACTATGTGCTTTAGTTTCATGAGTTCGCTCATATAAGGTCTTTCTTAAAGATGATATTATGGAACTTTTTATACTCTTGCTTTCCATAAGTTTTATACTATACATTCTATCCTCTGCAGCTTTATAAACAGTGCTTATATTCTGATCTACATGATCTTTCGTAGAAAATCCTATTGAAACACTTGGTTTTATAGGATCTTCTTCTTCTTTGTTGCATTTAACCTTAATTCTGTCAACTATTTCTTCCGTTTCTACTATACCAGTTTCAGGTAATACAATTAGAAACTCATCTCCACCTACACGAGCTACAATATCATCTTTTCTACATTCACTTTTTAGTATATCTGCTATTTTCTTGAGTAATCTGTCACCTGCCTCATGTCCAAATCCATCATTTGTAAGCTTTAAGCCATTCACGTCCCCCATAATGATGGAAATAGGAAGATTTCTTTCAGTGTCCAATTTTTTAATAACTTCTTCATAGAATCTTCTATTATAAAGACCGGTTAATTTATCATTATAGCTTAAATAAATGATCTCTTCATTTCTTTTCATTAATTCCATTGCATTTTTTACCTTCAAAGGTAATGATATTTTCATTGCTTCCTCACTAAAAGGCTTTGAAAAATAGTCGTATGCTCCAAGGGTTAAAGCTTTTTCTATAGCTTGCTTATCTTCCAACCCTGTACAAACGATAACAGGTATATCCATTAATCTATGATCTTCTTTCATATCCTTCAATATCTGAAACCCATCCTTTACCGGCATCATAATATCCAAAATACACATGTGTATTTTGTTTAACACAAGCTTTTCATTAATATTTTGACCATCTTCAGCTTCAAACAGTTTAATCCCCTGAAGTCTTCTTTCAAGAATCTGCCGGATGACTTTTCTATCTACAGGAGAATCATCAATAATCATTATACTTCCTATCATAATCTCAGTATCCTCCCTTGCCATTTTCTCTTAAAATATATAATGATTTCTCTATTCCTTTCAATAAACTGCCGAGCAGTTCATTGCTTTCAATTCTCAGTGCTTCTTCAGCTTCCATAGCATGCTTTCCTATCTCTTTCGCTCTTACGTTTCCCGCCGTACCTTTTAATTGATGTAAAAGAATACCCACTTCTTTAAATCTATTATTAAGGATATTCTCTTTAATTTCCTTGATTAAACTTTCAGCATATGCATAAAATTCGTACAATAATTCTTCACAGGTTACCTTGTCTAATCCTGATGCGTTCATAAGAGAAAGTACAGTTTCTGAATAGGTATTTGCACTCTCTAGGGCCTTAGTGTCACTATCCTCAACACCACCATACCTTTTAAGCATTTTCGTCACCTGTTCAAAATCAATGGGCTTGCCCAAATATGCATCCATTCCTTTTTCTATGCATTTTTCTGCATCACCTTTCATAGCGTAGGCAGTCATGGCTACAATGATAGTATGTTTTCTATCCCCCTCTGCCTCACGAATCTGTCTTGTTGCTTCATAACCATCCATCACTGGCATTTGGCAGTCCATAAAAATGATATCATAGTTGCTATTAAAGCATGCCTTGACAGCTTCCTCGCCATTTATGGCGATATCACAACAGAACCCTTTCATTTTTAGTAACTTGATAAATAACATCCTGTTAACCTTATTATCTTCAACCAGTAATATTGTTAGCTTGCTATTATAAATAATTTCCTTTTTGCCTTCCATAATTGAATACTTCGTTGGTATTTTAACTTGGTTGTCTTCAGTTTTATTGAGAGTTATAGTGAAAGTAAAAGTAGTTCCTATTTCCTTTTCACTTACAAGATTTATTTTTCCATCCATCATTTCCACAATATTCTTACATATTGCAAGGCCTAGTCCAGTCCCACCATATTTTCTTGTAGAAGATGAATCCGCTTGTATAAATGGTGCAAAAAGCTTACTAATTTCTTGCTCAGTCATTCCGATACCCGTGTCCTTTACAGTGAATAATACTTCTATAGTCTCATCAGTTTGCTTGTTTAAGAAGGCTTCAATAAACACTTCACCATTATCCGTAAATTTTACTGCATTACTTATTAGATTACTAATGACCTGTCTTAACTTTGTGGGATCCCCTACTACAAACTGAGGAATGTCTGGCCTGATAAGTATATTAAGTTTAAGACCTTTTTCCTCTGCTCTGGTATTAAAAAAAATTACAGCCTTTTCTATAGTTGAATATATATCAAATGAAATATGCTCAAGTTCTAGTTTACCTGCTTCAATTTTTGAGATGTCAAGAATATCATTGACAACTGTAAGCAAAGTATCTGTAGAGGTTTTCATAATATCTATAAATTCCAGCTGTTCACTATTTAGCTCTGTATTCTCAAGTAGCTGTAAAAATCCTACAATTCCATTCATTGGAGTTCTGATTTCATGACTCATATTGGCAAGAAATAGGCTCTTTGCTATATTTGCTGCTTCTGCTGCTTCTTTTGCTTTTATTATTTCATTTTGTTCTAGTTTTCGCTGGGTGATGTCAGTAAAGGTTACTACTGCACCAATAACTTTCCCGTCATAATACTGAGGATAGGAAAAATATTGTACGGGGAAACAGTTACCATCAGCCCTCCAAAATACATCGTCCTCCACATGGGTGCGTTCACCTTTAACGATTGCGTTTAAAACTTTACATTCCTCCATTGGGAAGTTCGTTCCATCTGAACGCTTATAATGAATTTGCCAATGCATGCTTTTTCCCATTAACTCATCTTGATGTTTGTATCCAAGCATGCGGAGACAACTGGTGTTGCAGAAGGTAGCATTTCCTTTCAAATCCATACCATATATTCCTTCGGCAGTAGAGTCTAGAAGAAGTCGTATATTTCCCTCTCTCTCCTTTAGTGCACCGTTAGCTTTCTCAAGTTCTACCGTTCTCTCTTTTACTTTCTCCTCAAGATTATTGATGAGTATATATAGTTGTTCTGCCATTTTGTTGAATGCCTTCGATAATTTTCCTGTCTCATCATTTCTGAAAACCTTCGCTCTCTGTAAGAAGTCTCCCTTTGAAAATTTCTCTGTAGTACTTATCAAATTATAGGTGGGTTTTAGAATTATCTCTGTGATCTTCATATATATTAGTATGGATATAATAATTGCAATAATTGAGAATACTATGGAAATACGAATACTTTTTATCATATCTACTGTAAACTGACTTTCAGGAATACCTGTTATAATCAGCCAATCTAAGCCTTCTTTTTTATAATCCGTTAGATTTATATGTAGCCTATCATTTTTAGTTTTTACTGTAAAACTACTATTTGAATTGTTTTTGTAATTTTGATATGCCTCTATTATAGATTTATTGTCAATTTCTTCAATTTTTTTTCTTTCTACTTTCTTATCTGCAAGAATTTTGAAATTAGGCATATCAAGTGAATTTGCAACAAGTTTCCCTGTACTTTTCTCTACAATATAAGAAATAGCACTCTTGTCTTTTATAATTTCTTTCAAATAAATATTTATTTTTGAAAGAATAATATGTGTTCCGAGTACTCCTTGAAGTACACCGTCTTTATTATAAATTGGATAAGCAGCTGAAATTGCTAAATCATCCATAAAAAAATGTTTATACGCAGGAGAAAATACCGGTTTTTGTTTTTCTTTTGCGATTTTGTACCAATCTCTTGTACGGGGGTCGAATTTCCCTGCATCCACCGAAAATTTTCCTGCAGTCAAATCATTATTTATAGAATAGTACCAGGAATCCCCTTTAGTTTCAGCATCATTTTTCATAATCTCAATCTCATTTTTTTCGTTCCTACGAGCACCATAATATTCACCATTTTCGGTGCCGTAACTGAAACTATATACTTCCTGGTTATTTGATTTAAGAACTCCTACAAAAAACTTTTCACTCTCAATCTTATTGTAAATATCCACGACTTTATTTTCCATTAAATTATGGTTTGCTTCATTTATCTGCAAAGGAACATTAATGAATGTTTCTATTTTATTTGAAATCTCTTTACTTGTGTCATTCACCATTTCACTAATAATATTATCTGTAGATACTCTCCAATTTGAAAACAGTGTAAAACATATTATAAAAATCGTAGTTACCATAAGCATAATAAATGAACTAATAATTATGGTCCTTATTGAAATACTTCTTCTATCCATTTTTACCTCCGATATGCTCATGGACTTAAATTTTGTGTTTTCTCAAAAAAAACAGATATAATATATTGAAATTCATTATATTCTAAACTACTCTATACCTGCCACCTGCTTTAGCTTGATATATTTTTTTGTCAGCAAGCTCAATTATTTCGTCAATAGTTAGATATTCATTCTCATTACAAACTGTATGAACTCCGAAGCTACATGTCAACTGAATTCGTTCATTCCCAATATTGAATTTCTTTTTCATAACACTCTTTCTAATCCTTTCTGCAAGAGCTGTTGCAGCATCACTATCGGTATTAGAAAGGCATATCATGAATTCTTCACCCCCATATCTTGCTAGCCAGTCTTTACTAATACTGATGTGTCTCTTTAACTCTTTAGCAAATTCTCGCAATACTTGGCCCCCTATAATATATCCATATTTATCATTAACCGTTTTAAAGAAATCCAAATCCGCAAATATAACTGATAGCGGCTCATTTCTTAATGAAGAGTTTAATAAATCCACAGGTAGCTTTTCATTTATATATCTCCTATTATATAAATCCGTCAATTCATCCTTCACTGCTGCCTGATTCATATGTTCAATTGTAGATAACATCTTCACTTCATGTCCAAGTAGTTTTCCATCCCTCAGATACAAGCTATTGGTAACATCTTTAAACAATTCTACAACAAATTTTTTCTCTTGAATTGATATAGGAATTGCTATTACCATGTAAATCTCATTACCAATATGACCCATTTTAAAAATAGTATCATCCTCATTGTATGCCCTTATAGAGATACAGTTTTCGCAAATAATTTCCTTTTTCAAGAACTCATGACAAATGACATCAGTTTCACATAATTGACTTTCATTCAGCTCAAGAGCTTTTTTTCTCACTGGATCAACAATTCTTATAGACTGATATATTTTTTCAAATGGTTGAAGCTTATCTATAATAATATCAAATTCGTTCATATGCTCATCCCCCATGATAATTGTAACAAAATTACTTCTTTTTATTGACTGCAATATTAACAGATCCATTTCCTGGCTTTTATTTAACAGATCCATATCATCGTGAGGTTCTAAAACTATCAAATTATTAATGGTTTCCCTTAATAACTCCATTTTTTTATTCATTAACATTCCCCCCTAAACTAAACAGATTCTTCACTAAACTAATTTCCAGTAATTTTTCTATCTCACCCTCTGGAATTGGTTTACTGCAAATATAACCCTGAATTTTATGGCATTCCTGATTAATCAAATACTCCAATTGTTCCTGCCTTTCCACTCCTTCAGCTATTATACACATACCCATACTTTTGCCTAACATAATAATTTGACCTGTTAAGGTTTCGCTTATATTTTCACAGGTAATCTCATCTATAAACGACTTATCTATTTTCAAAGTTGATATAGGTAACTGTTTTAAGTAATTTAATGAAGAATAACCTGTACCAAAGTCATCCAGGGCAATTCTCACTCCCATTTCTCTTAGACTTTCTAATTTTATACCAATAGTTTCAAAAGATTCCATCAATATTGATTCTGTAATCTCCAATTCTAGATAATTAGGCTCAAGCCCAAAGAATTCAAGGATATCTACAACCATATCATTAAAATCGATCTGCAAAAGCTGTAATATAGAGACGTTTACTGATACGGTCAAACACGTGTAACCCTTTAAATGAAGTTTTTTCAAAAAAGCACATGAATTTCTTAAGATCCAAGCTCCCAACGGTATAATCAAATGAGTATCCTCTGCTACTTTAATAAACTTGAGGGGGGAAACAAAACCCAATTCTGGACTTTTCCATCTCATAAGAGCTTCAAGCCCCGTTATTTTATTTGACTCTAAATCAAGCTGCGGTTGATAATATATTTCAAATTCATTTTTTTCAAGCGCTGTATGCAAATACTTTTCAATATTCATTCTTTCTATAAGAACTTCATTCATTAACTGCTCATATACAACATATCTATTTCTACCTGCGTCTTTTGCCCTATACATAGCAATATCAGCATACTTAAGTAATTCTTCCAAATCATTACCATGCTCAGGACAAACAGTAATCCCAATACTTAAACTAACATGTAATACACTATTTATAACATGAAATTCTTCTTTAAAACCATCAATAATATGAGAAGCAAATACTTCTCCCGCCCCTTCTTCTTTAATATCTTTAATTATAATAATAAATTCATCACCACTGAGTCTATAAATAGAACAATTTTCTTTCAAGAGTGAAGCCAGTCTTTCACTTACTTTGATCATTAACTGATCACCAAAGTCATGTCCTAAAGTATCATTTATATACTTAAAATTATCTATATCAAGAAATAGTAAAGCTACTTTATTTTCAGTTAAAATAAAAATATTTTTGTTAGAGTTCTCAAACAATGAGAGTTTATTCGGAAGTCCCGTTAATGTATCATGAAAGGCAAGATAAGTGAGCTTTTCTTCACTTGTTCTGATCCTTTCATTAATTGTCAATACTTCATCATATTGTTGGCGTATCTCTTCGTCAGAAGCTTCTAATTCCTCATATATTTGTGTAAGTTCCTCATGACTGTCAAAAAGGTTTTTGTCCATTTTTTTTATTTGCCTGATATGAATTAACAGAATATACACAAAAGTAATTAATAGGATAAATACAGCTAAAACACTCAATACAAGTGTTTTATATGTCTCAAAAAAAGAAAATGGCTTGTTAATTATCTCATAATCTTTGGGAATCATGCTTAATGGTATATTAAATCTTTTTAACTGTTGAAAATCAAAGACAGACCGAGTGGTTTTCGGAGATGTAAAAGGAATATTATCTGGATTTTCTCCATCAAGTAACCGCACAGCCAAATTTCCTGCACTCATTCCTTGAAGCTTTCCACTCATCATCGTTCCGCCAACGGCACCATTATTTAAACCAAAGTCATATAAATGATATACTGGAACATTACTATTCTTACTAACTTCCCTTGATACATTTTCGAAATTCACTATTTTTCCATTAACATCACTGTAATAGGTAGTAACAAGAATAATACTATCGTCATTATAGCCCCTGACGTTTTTAATTAGTTCATCATAAGGTAGGTTATTCAGTGGAATAATGTTCAATTTCATATCCATTGCTTTGATTTTATCTATAACCAGTTCACCAGTAGATACTCCACTTTCTGAATTATCAAATAGTACATACACACTTTTTAAAGAAGGATTAATTTGCAAAGCCATTTTTATTGTATTTGTCGGATCAACTTCCTCAAGAACACCTGTAAGATTAACTTGCCCCCTTGTAATATTGGCAATACCATCCTGATTTACTCCACAAAATACAATTGGTGCATTTGAAAACAAACTTTTCCTATTCTCTAATGCAAATTCCAGCGCCGTATCATCCGTTACAATTAGTACGTCTATACGTTTGTTTTGATACTTGTATTTATAATACTCAAACAAATGTAATTTATTTTCATCTGTAGGATAGTTTTTCCAATCCATATACTCAATTATAGAAATATTGTTATTATGCTTTTTAAGAACATCAATAATACCATCAGTTTCATCTTTAGACCATGTTAATCCCTGATGGTATGAATTAATTACCAGAACATTTTTCTGATCGCTGATACCCTCTGCATACACATAGTTTGATAAACATGAACATAATAAAATCAGTGTAATTATTATTACAGCTATTTGCTTTTGTTTACAGCGTACATCGGTCACACATATCACCTCTATGGTTTTTACTAATTTATAAGCGCTAAGTTTTCTACTAAATAAATATAATGGAATTATTAAAACTATTTTTTTAAAAAACTTTATATTTATAAATTCGCTATAATAATAGTTTATCAACCATTTCTGACAGAATTATGACAAAAAAAAGAGCCAATAACCAATAAATCCTGGTTAACACTAGGTTTCAGGGGCTTAATGGTTTTTTTTGACTTATTTGAAAATTCATTCAACAAGAATCGACTTATATTTTGTTTTGTATAGAAACTTTTAACTTGGTCTTAGTACTAACTGTCGTACTCTATTCGAGAGATTTTCTAAGTTCGGCATACAGCTTGGCTGTATTACTTGCTGGGGTTACTTCCAACTCTCTTTGGAGTACTTTTGTATATCTATTATACTGTTTAATCAGTGATATTCTGTCCCTTTTAGCAGCATAAACCCGCATTAGGAGACAGTTTACTTCTTCATCGAGTTCGTTTTTTATTGCCATCTTTTTAAAAATTTGTAATGATATAGTAAGACTGTTATTTTTCAAGAGATAGTTTCCTAGTTTTTTTACAAAGTCCCAATGTACTTCGGAGAGTCTTTCTTTCTCAGGTAAAGACCAGTGGTAACCTTTATCTCCAAAAAGTTGACCTACAAAAAGCTTTTCTGTTTTTATTGCATCTTCAAGGTTGGATTCATTAATAATGCATAAAGCATTGACTCGGTTGTCGAAGTCTATGAAATCAATATAGATATCTTTGATATCTATCCTATAACTTTCATTGACAGAAATGACTGCTGATTTCATTTCATGGTGCAGCAAAGCCTTTCTTAGTTTATAAATAGTGGTATTCAGATAGGTTTCCGCATTATGCGGAGACATTTCCCCGAAAACATCCTCTATGACTCTCCATTTAGATACAAATTCCCCTTTATTTAAAAGCAGATAGGCTAATAATTCTAAGCTTTTAGAAGAAGTCAACTTCACACTCCCGCCGTCCACACCTCTAATATCTAAGCCTCCCAAACAATAAACTGATAGCTTGACTGATGCACCTCCATAACTATATGGTAGCGGAAAAATGAGTCTTTCTTTAATCCTTTTTATTGTATGTTCCAACCTTTCCTGGGAAACTGGCTTTACAATATAGTCAACGGCATGTACATCAAAGGCCTCCAGTGCATATTCCTTGTGGGAAGTTAAAAATACAATATCAATTCTCTCGAACTCTGACACAATTCTTCTGGCAAGATCTAATCCGCTCTCCTCCGGCATTTTGATATCTATAAAGGCAATATCCACCCTGTTTTCTTTTATGAATTTATAAGCTTGCGCAGAACTCTGAAAAGCTCCTGCGATCTCAATTTCTGGGACTTTTGAAATCATTTTCTTCATTATAAGCAACATTGATTTTTCATCATCTACTAAAATTACTTTCATTTTATCACCCCATAGTAAAATTTATTCACTAATTAGACCCTATTATTATATACTGTTCACTTCATGCTCTGATGATAAAGAGAAATAGAAGGTACTGTCTTTCTCAGTGATGCTGTCCATCCATCTCTGGTTTTCCCTGCACTGTACAAATTCCTTTAGAATTAGAATACCCAGTCTTGTTCCTTTTTTTACCACTGTATGTGCAGTGAAACCTATATGAGCTTCTCTAAAGAGTGTTTTAGCTTTATCAAGGTCAATACTTATACCGGTATCTCTGATCGTAACAATGACCTTTTGTCCTATTTGATGAGTCTTAATAGAAATCAATCCTCCACTGCTAGCAATCTTTACCGCATTGATCACAAGGTTCCAAAGTACCATCCCCAATATTTCCTTGTCTAAAAAGATGGTAACAACATCCTCGATATTATTCATAATTCTTACACCTTTAGTCAAATCATTTTCACTAAGCAGATTTATAGTTTCCTGAACAATCTTAATAATATCTCTATAAACTAATCCGTCCTTTTGATAATTTAACCACTCCAGCTGGTTTTCCACCATGAAGAAGGTGCTTTTGACCTGTTTTCTTACCTCATATATAATTTCTATATTGTCACTACTGTAATCATCCTCCAGTACTTCCATCATACTTACCATTGCTGCCATAGGACTCCGCATATCATGAGTAACATCTCTGAACAGCTTGTCCTTTAATTTATTTAGTTCTGTAAGTTGCTTAGTAGTACATATTAACTCTTCCTGCAGAATTTTATTTTCGTTTAAGGTCTTATGCATTTTTTTATTAGCTTTCAAGCTTCTTACAAGCAAAAGAATAACTACAAATTGAAGCATGACAAAGATAGACAAGATTATATAAATCATAACCAAACTGTGTTCATTAATCAATTGATGAAAAATAGAGTTTTCAGTTCCAGCATTGACTGTACACCACAATATATATATAAGTATTCCTATTAATAGCATTTTCACTGCACGTTTAATATCATTATCACCCATTTGTATGCCTCCTTATAATTTAAAAGAGATTGTCGAAACCTGTTTTAAGACTAACGTAGTTTTTGTTTATATATAGTATGAATTAAAAAGTTATTAATTACTAATTTAAATTATGGAGTAATGGCTTTACTACCCTTATATAGAAAAAATTCTATGTAATAAAGCAAAAGAGATATGTTTCAAACTTACCTAACCTCTTTCTAATAAACCTCTAGTTAATCGTTTACCAAATATGCCCTTGATGTCTGCTTTTAAGATTCTACCTTTGCAAGTGCATGTCTAAGTAATCTATCAAAAGTCTATTTTCTTTGTTTTTCAACTTCTCTTTATAAACATTATGAACAATATTTTTGATTATATCTTCTAAATACCATTATTCTACAAATAAGTTTGATTTCCTGCATAAAAACCTTTTATTTTTTCATCTGTTTCATAATCAAATCCATCAATAGCAATTCTATAATGATTTACGTTTGTTTTGATTGGATGACACCAATGGCAAGTTGAAAACTAGCCCCATCATCGAGTTCACCACATTCTTAAACTTATATTTAAATGATATCACTGGTTACATCAACGTATCAACCTATAACATTTTTCTGGAACGAAAATGCGCCACTCAGCTTTCGCTTTATGGCGCATTTTTTTATTACATTTCTCTTTTCATTTTAAAAACAACTGATATGATTTTTCTTTAAACTCATTAATAGTACTTATCTTTCAACACTAACTTGAGTATCTGCATATTTCAGCTTTAACTAAAGTTTAGTCTCACAATGACATAAAATCTTTAATGGTTCTATCTTAAAATTTGATTTCGCCAATATTTCTGGCCAAATCTTAACCATTTGGTATACCTTGTTTTTCGTCTCCTTTGGCAGCTTGTTCCAAGGTACAAGTGCAGGATTAGTTTTTTTCTTATTATCTTCAACTTCACCATACTTGAAGCCAACCTTTTTTCTATGATGATACCAACGCATATGCTCCTTTTCAGATAAGACATCTAATTCTTTAATTGTAAATTCTATAAATTCTGGTTTTTCTTTAACAGAAACAACATCATAATTAATTTTAAGTAAAGCGTTAGGAATATTTTTAGCTTGATCACGGTTGAAATTTTTAAGCTCTTCACTTAGATCCTGCCATAGCATTATAAAATCCTGATTTATATTTGTGTTATTTTCATTAAGCACTTTATGCTTTTCATATATAGCTGTTGCAAGACTTTCAATTTTTTCACTATAGAATGCATCATGCATTAAATGACGTGAAAATTGTTCTTCATCTACATGTAGTTTTAGCTGTTCTTTAGAAGGTAGATGAGATTGTTCCCATTTTTTCGCATTAGTTAACATGCTCATCTCGAGTATTGCTTCCATAGACCTTGATTCATGTTTATACCTTGGAATTTTAAGAAGCGCTCGTAATACCCCATTATCAATTTGAGCCTCTCCGTTATCATTTATAAGATGAGGTACTTTACGCTCCAAAAGTGAACGTAGCAGCATCGCCCTTCGAATTATAAATAAATGATCCCACTTATTATCAGTTTGATTTGGTCCAAGAATATTTACGTAACCCCTTAAACGGCTTAGAAAATCAGGACCTTTTGCATTTTTAAATTCAAGTAAAAACTGTTTTTCTTCTTTTTCATTTTCAAGGTCTTCTCCACAAAATCCTTTAAAAGTACTACTTGTTCCACCAGCAAATACAAAAATAGCTTTTCCAATAGGATGAATAGAATCTCCTTCTCTAAATACACCATCCTGCATAGGTGCTAAGAAATATTTTAACCATCCAAGTTTTCCTTCAATAGCTGAATCAAATTCATCAAAAAATACTAGTGGAATTTTTTCACCCAATGCAATATCTCTTACTTTATGAAAAGCATTTACTAAATCTAATGGTGTACTGAATTGAGATAAATTAAAATCTAATTTTTCAATTAAATTTGACGCAATACTATTAGCTACTTCCAGTATACCAAAAGATTTTCCAGACCCAGGAGTTCCAAATACCGCAATTGAAAGAGGCCGAACTGTGTTTTTAGTTGAGATATACTCAAGCATAAGATTTTTAATGCTCCTATAGCTTTCTATTTCTGCTTTATCAACTGTTGTTAACTTTCCAAAACGAGCTATTGGTATAAATTTAAGTGCATTTTTCACTCCATTTTTAACAGTATCATAAGCTATCTCTGCTAAGTTAGTAGAGCTTTTGTCCTTTAAAATGTACCAACAAGCACGACAATTAGGATTAGTTGAAGTAGGCACTAATACATCCTGTACATGCTCCGTATATACAAAATCATCTTCCTTTTCCACAAATATAGCAGAACTCGGAAATGGAGATTCGGAAACATTTTTACCAAATCCCTCAATAAAATATTTTTGAGCAGAAACAGTCCCTTCACGTATACCTATGCTTATTGATTCAGATAACTCTTCATTATCTTGATTTCCTGAAACAATAGCGCTTGCAAGTCCTGCAACAAAACTTGAGGTAAGTCCGTACATTTCACCTTGGGAGTCTTTAATGAAGCCTCCTTCAAATTCATATGGCAGGAAATACAATCTAATTTCAGGTACACCTTTATTTCTATAATAGATGGCACCTTCAAGACCAAAAGGTACTATAAGATGGCGACAATTTGCGAGAAAAGCAAGATTTGGATTATTATTAATTTGCCAAACAAAATCTTGTGATGTTCTTTCCCAAGAAAGACTTTTACTTATGTTAACTCCCTTCGAACGCAAATCATCACCATTTATAATTACTATTGTCTTTTCGTTATGAAATTTTTGCAGGTGTTTCCAAAGTGCACTAGAATCAATTGGATTAATCATTTTATACAAGATTATCGGTGATGTTTCGGATGATTTTAAAGCTAAAGGCCAAAATTCTTTATTAGAATTAAAGCCATTATTTTCATCATCTAATATAATTATATCTGCATTAGGGTCATCGTTAATAATAGGAAGTAACCTCGGTACACCAGACACCGGGCCTGTAAAACCCATAAAACGACTTATTCTATAAACTTTTTCATTATTGTTTTTATCATCAAATGTAGGAAAAAGCTCTACCTCTGCAGTAGAACTAAGATACTCTCCTGGTAGAATTAATTCTATATCATGCATCTGTGGTGAAAGTACAGATGCTCCTGTTGCCAAAGATACAAGTTTTGATAGAAGTAAAGCTTGTCCTGGTTTTAAAGTACCATGCATATTTAACTGAGTTTGCCAATTCAAACCTGTATTACTTTGAGGATATGTTATCCTCTGCAACAAATTCACACATATGTCGCCTGATACAACAATTTTTATATTTTTATTTTCCATATTTAAACTCCTATTTACATTTTTCATATGTTATTTATCTAAAATGTTATCTTAATTATCCTAAATGTACAATGGTAATTGTTGCATATTGATATCAGTAATTTCTTTAATCTAATAGCTGAATTTCATTCTTAATTAAATTAGCAAAATTCTGATTTTGTTCTGCAACTTTAATAATATATGATAGTACGTTACCTGGGTAATCAATTATTTCCTTTAACACTATACTTTCAATAGACCTTCTTGCTAATGAAACGCTGCAATTTTCATTATGACCTATCATACATTGCTTACACATTTTACATATAGATGCTATACATCTTGCCACCATTATATTATCATAATGTTTCATATCTTCTTTTGGGATAAGTTGTAATCCATCCTTAACAATTGTCATTCCATTTTTTTGCATTGAATTCACTACACTTAAAGCAAATCCAACATTACATTTTGCTTTAATGCACTGCGGTGTTTCGTAATCTTTACAGTCCAAACATATTTGTTGTAAATTACTAATTTCATTATTAATATAATTCATATTTTCCCTCTTTCTTAATTATACTCTACCTATTGTCAAATAGGTTATTTTATGTTCCTATAACATATTTACTATCTATAATGAGTAATATTAATAAAGAATGGATAGCTTGATTTTAACTATCCATTCTTTGTTAATATTAAAATTTTAAAGTAAAAACTAAAAATCCTTTGCTTGCTGTTGAGCCTTTTTAATTGCGTTTTCCACAATTGCTTCTACATCTTCACCAATAACATCTATCATGTCTGCTGCTATTGTAGTAAAATCAGTTATACCCATGAAGCCAAAGACTGTTCTTAAATATCTATCTCCCATTTCATACGCTGCAGCTGGCCCTTCTGAATATCCTCCGCCTCTTGTAACAATATGAACTGCTTTTTTTCCTTGACATAGACCAACTGGTCCTTCTGCAGTATATTTAAATGTGATTCCAGTAACACATACATAATCAATATATGCCTTTAGTATTGCAGGAATACTTAAGTTCCACATTGGTGCTGCAATTATATATTTATCTGCTTCAGCAAATTGGTATGCATATTTTAGAATTGGATGTTCTTTACCTTCACCAGGTGCCGGTCTATGAAGGCTAATACCTTCTTCTGTTAGAAATCCTATACCCTCTTTATATAAATCTAAAGTTATAATTTCATCATTAGGATTTAGTTCTCTATACTCTTCAACAAATTTGTCGGAAATTTTAAAAGTTCTTGATGTTCCTTCTGGTTTTGCATTTGCTTTAATATATAATACTTTACTCATATTTTTCTACCCCTTTAAAATTTATTAATAATATTTACAAACTAATTTTTGATAACTATCTTTGATCAAATTTCTATGATACTATGATATTGTAATATTATAATGTTACTTATTCAAGTACGCACTTTTTTGTCATACAGTGACAAAAAAGTTATCACTAACTAGCGAGGTGTTTAAAATGGAGCGTTTAACAAGTAGACATGAAGAATGTTATATGAAAGAAAAGTGCCTTCAGTATGAAAAGTGTCCGATGGTTCTAATTCAGGACATGATTTCCGGTAAATGGAAAATATTGATTTTGTGGTACTTGAGTTATTCGAAACTCAGATTTAGCGATATTCAAAGAAAACTTCCTAATGTTTCTCAAAAAGTGCTTTCACGACAGTTAAAAAGTTTAGAAGAAGATAATCTTATACACAGGAAGGTCTACCCTGTTGTACCACCTAAAGTTGAATACAGCTTAACAGATGTTGGTAGAAAACTAATTCCTATTCTAGAAACGTTTCATAAATTTGGAGCTGAATATCTAGAAGAGGGTCTTAATAAATAAAATAAGGATAAGGGTAATAATTACAAAAACAAAATCTAACCATCCGCTTTTATATTCTCTCAATCACTTGTTAGAATAATTATGTCCGTATAATTATTCTGCATGCACAATTATATTATCTTCTTATATTAAGCAAATCTTATTACCAGTAACATCTCGTTCTCACGTAAGTGGACGCTCAAATAGAACCATGAAACCAACTCTTAAAATATGGTTCCTATCACCCATAGTAATTATTAGTTTTTTAGACTATAATTATATAAAGTAAATTTCTAAAAGGGTGAATTTAGTGAAGAATATTGATAATAGAAGTAACTGTTTTTTTACTCAGTCTATTTTGGCTGATCTAGTTTTTATATTAATGAGAATATTTAATGGTGAAGATAGAACCGAAAAATTAAAAGAAATATATGATGAGGAGTATATCAATGATATACAAAATAACTACAGATATCTTGGTGAGATAATTTCATCGCTTCCGAATAAAGGGTATGAGCTGTTAGAGTTCCTGCTACTTAATAAACAGTTTAATAGTATTGAAGAGTATAAAAATAATGTTCTTAGCATGGAAAAGGTAGACTTCTTTTTCATATTTTATGGTCAGTTTATTGATAGCAAGTCCATAAATCTTGCTCTTGAAAATGAAGAGAATTTAAAGAAATTCTATTCTAAATATAATAATATTAGCCAAAGCTATATAGCTCTCAAAAGCTTATTTGCTGATAGGGAGTTACTAATGGAAGAGTTTTTTTCATGCTTAAATGCCCTTTATAATAATGGCTTTAAATCGTATTATGAAGAACAGCTAGATGATATCCAAGATATTTATCAGAAGATAGAGGATGTTTTTAAATTGAATGATCCCCTAGAAGTTTCTCAAAGCATCATGGGCAAAACCTTTAAAAATAGGGGCCCGTATGAGAACTTTATTTTTATACCAAGTTTTTTTATAAATGGCAGATCTGTTAGATTTTTTGGAAAGGATCAGATACTGATTTATTCTCCTTCATTTAAATCCCTTACCAAGAATGATTTAACTAAAATATTAAAAATAATCTCTGATGATACTAGATTTGAAATTATTGGGTTGTTATCAAAGAATAACCCTATGAATGGGAAAGAGCTTTCTATTGCTCTAACTCTAACAACACCTACAATCTCACATCATATTGAACAGCTTAAAGAAGCAGGTTTTATAAATGAAGAACGTATTAAAAACTCAAAATACTATAGTATAAATCCTAATTCTGTTAATAATTTTATGAAATGTCTATCTGAAAAACTTAAAACAATATAATAAAAAACTGTTAAACAGATTAAAATCTGATTTAACAGTTTTTTTCATTTATTGACAAAAATAATTTATCTGTATATAATATGATTATCTAATTAGATGTTTATGTTATTACATTGATTTAAGGGGGTTATATTTTTGAGTATAGCAATAGAAGTTAAGAACTTAAAAAGGGTTTATGCTGTAACTATTGGAATGACAAAGAAAAAAACTATAGAAGCCCTAAAGGGAATCTCCTTCACGGTAAATGAAGGCGAAATCTTGGGTCTTCTAGGTCCAAATGGTGCTGGTAAAACCACCACCATTAAGATACTTACAACTCTTCTAGCGCCATCTGAGGGCCAGGCTAAAATTTTTGGGTGCAACTGCTTTGGGCAGGAAAAACAAATAAGAGACAAAATAAATTTCATTTTTGGAGGAGAAAGGGGGCTTTATTGGAGGTTATCAGCCCGCGAGAATCTACAGTATTTTGGAGACCTATATAAGATACCAGGTAAAATCTTAAAACAACGCATCCCTGAGCTTATAAGTCTTGTGGGACTTGATGGGAGAGAATGCGAGAAGGTAGAAGGTTTTTCAAAAGGGATGAAGCAAAGACTTCAAATTGCTAGGGGACTTATAAATGACCCTAAAATACTCTTTTTGGATGAACCTACAATCGGTTTAGATCCAGTAGGTGCAAAGGATTTGAGAAATATTGTATTAAAATTAAAGAAAGAAGGCAAAACGATTCTACTTACCACCCATTATATGTATGAGGCTGATGAACTCTGTGATAGGATTGCAATTATAAATAATGGAGAAATCATTGACATAGGCACCTCCAGGGAGTTAAAGCTCAAATATCTAAGGGATGAAAAGGGATCTCTAGAGGATGTTTATATAAAGCTTATAGGGGGTGATAAAAATGCATAACATGAAAGTTGTATTTTCCACCTTCAAACTTCATTTAACACAATCTTTTTCAAGGGCTACCTTCAGATTTTGCATAATTGTACAACCTCTTATATATACCTTTATCCTGTATATGATGTACAAAGATTCCTCACAGGCTAATTACATTAATTATGTTATTTTGGGAAGTGGTCTTACCAGCTTGTGGAGCTCCATATGTTTTTCCTCAGCTGGTGACATTGAAAGAGAAAGATATGCGGGCACACTAGAAAACTTGTTTTGCTGTCCCTCAAGATTTACTAGCATTATAATCGGCAAAGTTTTGGCTAATACCTTCCTTGGCCTTACCGGTATGGCTCTTAGTCTAGTTTTTGCAAGGATATTTTTTAACGGCTCCCTATATATAAACAATGGATTGCTATTTTTTTTATGTTTCCTTTTGATGATTTTCTCTTTTATATGTATAGCTATGGTCATATCTCCTATATTCACTCTTTCGAAAAATGCAAGAGCACTTATGAATTGCCTCGAATACCCGATTTTTATTCTTTGTGGTTTTGTATTTCCTGTAGATTTTCTGCCGAATTTTGTTAAACCCATAAGCTATTTATTATCACCAACCTGGGCTATTAAAATACTTAGGGACAGCTCAATGGGGATAACGAATTATTCATTGTTTTATAAGGAAATAGGAATTTTATGCGTCATATGCTGTATTTATCTTATTATAAGCAAGTTGCTGTTTATAGAGATAGATAAAAATACAAGAATAAATGCTACCCTGGGGGTGAGCTAATATGGAGATGGTCGAAAGAGCTTATCGTAATGGATTATACACCTTTAAGGGGTTGTTTGGATTTTTAAAACCAGAGGTGTATGTGCTTGTTAAGGTTGTTAATCCGGTTTTTCAAGTTCTATTTTTCTCGCTTATAGCAAGGCATGCTTATGGCAATGTAGATATAACGCCCTTTATAGTGGGTAATGCATTTGTTCTATGTATGTACAATGCATTCTTTGGAGTTGGTTGTAATTTAATTAATGAGAGAGGCTATGGCACACTAAAGCTATTAATTGGATCTTCCTGTAACAAATTCAATGTATTTATTACCAAGTCAACCTTTCATATAATTGATGGAATTATTACTGTATCAATTGGGCTATTTACTGGGATAATTTTTTTTAATATCAAAATTCCTATGAATATATTGCCATATTTCCTTATATGTTTAATACTAGCCATATTCACAGCCTGTTCAATGGGGCTTTTGGTAGGTAGCATTGGTCTAATAACCAGAGATATAAACATGTTGCTCAATCTTTCTTCAATGATTCTCATGTCCCTATGTGGAGTAAATTTCAGTATTGAAAAGCTTCCTATTGTCTTACAACATATAAGCAACATTCTGCCACTGACAAATGCATTAAAAGCAAGTAAACTTCTGTTAAATGGTGGAATAATTAATTATGGGAAGGTTAATAGTTTATTGCTAAATGAGCTGCTTTTAGGTATAGGGTACTGCATAATTGCATATTTATCATTCAGGGCCATGGAAAAACTTGCAAAATGTAGAGCAACTATCGATATTTATTAACAGTTTGATGTTCAAAAATACACATGGTTTTTTGGACATAGTTTCATATTTTGAATACGTCAAATAGAAACAAGACATGTCATCACCTCATTGAAGTTTTGACATGTCTATGATTACTTAGACACACAATATTTAATTTCCTACCATAATATATAAATAATGTATACATATCCCTAACAGGAAATTTCCTGAATTCCTGCCATACTAAGCTTAGCAGAGGAACGTGGCTTTGGATTCTATAAAAGCTTGTCCCTATTTTACCAATCAAATTCGGGTTCGATATTTTATAATGTACATTTTGTTCGTATTTTACTTAAGTAATTTATGTACTTTTTATTTTACTCTTCTAGCTGTTACATAATCATCTCTTCCTAGAGTTGAAACTTTAATTACATCTCCTGTATGAGGAGCATGGATATAATTATTATCTCCAATGTACATACCCATGTGATGAGGATTAGCAAAAGTTCCAAAGAACACCAAATCTCCTGGTTTAAGATTATCCCTTGATACTTGTACCCCATCATTTATCTGATCAAAGGTGGTTCTTCCTATAGATATTCCAAAATGCGCATATACATATTGTGTAAATCCTGAACAATCAAAGCCTGCCGGTGAAGTTCCACCCCATAAATATGGTGTGCCAAGAAAGTTAGAAGCGTAGGCTATTATAGCACTTTCCGATACAGTCGTTGCACCCCTTGAAGGTGTATATTTAGGCGCCGATTTTCTTATTTCACTTATTTTCGTTATGCTTTTATTTACCGATACTTGAGGATCAATTATCTGCGCTGCAGAAATATCTTTCTCATTTTTTAGTTCAGCTATCAATTTATCCTGTAACCCTTTAGTAACAATTTCCTTGTTCTTTAGTTCAGTTATTAATTTATTTTGTGACTCTTTAGTAATCATTAGCTTATCTATCTTCTGCTTGTTTTCTACTTGCAAACTCTGCAATGATTCCTTTGTATTATTTAAACTTTGCTGCTTTTTATTTAGTTCTTTTTGAGCAGCTTCAAACCCACTCAACACTTCTTTATCAAACGCTATAACGGTTTTTATGTTATCTACTCTTGATACAAAATCTCCAAAGCTCTCTGAATCTAGTATTATACCCATATACCCATCGAATCCGTTTATGTACAAGACTCTCATTCTAGTATTAAATAATTCTTGTTCCTTCTGAGTTTCCTTTTCTACCTGCTTTACCTCTAATGCGGCGCTTTCGATTGACTTTTCAGTTTCAGATATTTTGACTTTATTCTCTTCTGTTTTAGTCATTATATTTTCAATTTCATTGTCAAATTCTTCTATTTTAGTTTCGACTTTTCCTCTTTCAGTTTGAATTTTCGTTAGTGAATCCTTCTGCTGTTGTAACTTCTCATTTGTTGGAGCCGCGAGTGCAGTTACATTCGAAGTAAAAATTAAAATTATTACAACTGCGAGGTTTCTCAGGACAATCTTCATATTACATCTCCTTCATTTGTTTATATTTTATAAATCTCAGAATTACTATATCAAAAAGTTATGTACTTATTATGAAGATTGTAGTTGTTTAAATGTTTTATTAAAACACTTCTTTTGAATAGTTGGCTTTCTAAAATCGCAATTGTATTAAAAAAAGCCCTGAAATACTTTTTGGCATTTCAAGACTTTCAGAAATAAACATTTTTGAATGCTCCATAATAAAGCATAAATGAGCCTGTAATTGTTGTGAACGCTAATTCAAATATTATAAATAATAAAACAAGTATGCTAAATTCAAACTAAGTCAACTTAAAAATTTAAATACAAAGAAATTTTGGATATATCCTTGTTGCAAAATAATGAAGATTATTTTTGAACACAATACCCCAATTATAAATCCCGCTATAACATCCGTTGGATAATGAACATATAAGTATAGTCTTGACAATGCTATCAAAATCGCCATTGACATAAATACCAATCTATATTGTGTAAAATACAAAGACAGCATTTCTGCAGCAGCGAAGGATGATAAAGTATGCCCTGAAGGAAAAGAATAAGATATTGGTTTTAAATTAAACATACTAAAGTTATCTTGCTTATTACAAGGTCTAACTCGTCTTACTATGTGTTTCACTATTCCTTCTCCAACAATTGTACCTATAATTAACGTTAAAAATATTGAATATCCAATTATTCTGTATGGTTTATCTACTATTAATGCAATAGCTATTATAACCCAAACAATTCCCATATTTCCCATAAATGTCAATACAGGCATTATAATATCTAAACATCTATTATGTACATACTTTTCAATTATAAATAGAATATAGTTATCAAATTTATTTATTTTTTTTTCAATATTAAGATACAAATTATCGCCTCTTTCTCTTATATGCCAGCCTTATTAATTATTATTATTATTATTACTATTATTTGCTATTCTAGCATTACCTAAGTACGATGCTATAACAATGCCTTTATCCACAATAATTCCATGTATATTATCTTTTATATACAATAATATAAACTATCAAATCTCAATGTTATGGATATCATTTTCACCTTCAGTTATAAGACAATTCTATATATTTTCCCGTATTTTATATTATATATTTGCAAGATTAAAAATAGATTAAAAAAGTCTTAAATTCAGCTTAGAATTATGATAAATTACAATAAAAAAACCACTAGCTATCAGACGAATCTGAAATCTAGATGGTTAATATTATAATTGCTTTAAAATATTCCTTTAATAAGTCTACTGGCGAAAGTGCCTCTAAGTCATTATTTTTTCTCAAATTAGCAAACAAACCTTCTTTGTAAACCCATTCTTCGAAAGTAAGCTCTGTTATATCATTTAAGTACCTTTTCTTTACGGAAGGTCCAATTGTTATTGTATTAAAATTCAGCCATGCGCTTAAACCGCTAAGTTACAATGGTTTTATTATAATTCACTTGAAAAATTTCATAGCAAATGGTGTATTATTTTTTTACTGAACATTTCTGCTAATGAACCATCATCAATTTTATATATCTTTAACGATATAAATCCATTATTCAACAATATTTTCTTTGATCCTATATTATTTGGGTCTGTTATTGCTGTAACTTGTTGTATACTCTTTGTTTCTTCAGCTTTATTTAATAATTCCCCTACAATTTCGCTTCCATACCCCTTTCCCCAATACTCAGGAAGCAATAAATATTCAACCTCCGCCTCAGTAAAATCATCGTTTATTGAGAGTGCACCTGATCCTATAAAAATATCTGTAGCTTTTTCAAAAACCTTAAAGTGTCCAAATTCCTTATGTATATTATTATTTTCTAACAAACGTTTGTAGTAGTTTTTTGCTTCTTCTAATAGAAACACTCTTCCATAATTCATTACCATTATTTTTTCATTTGAAACTAAGGTTAAAAAATATTGAAAGTCATCCTCTGAAAGAAATTTTTTAAAATATATTCTATTTGTCAATTTTCTACCCCCTTAATATTGGATATATAATATCCTTAAGATAATATCAATTCAATTCTATAAATAACAAATTTTTCTTGTATGATTAATGTATCATGATTAATTTAAAAAGTAAAGTTTACCTAAATTAGAGTATAAAAAAAACAGATCAACATTTTTATTGATCTATTTCTTAATTTAAAATTATTATTAATTTTTCGATAATAGTTAAACAAATAAATGTAATTGTTACTTTACAAAAACTACATTTATTGCTTTAATCAAAGCTTCAACTTTATCTCCTTGCTTAAATCCAGCATCTTCTAAACTTTCTCTCGTCATCACGGACGTAACTACTGGAGAATTAGTTCATCCATCCACAGTCATTTTAATTTGCGCCATTAATTGATCAGTTTTAATTTCCTCAATTCGTCCAAAAAATTTATTTCTTACACCAACTTCTATTATAAACACCTCCACTAAATAAGATGTTATAAGTATTGCCTATAGGTTTACTCTTATACATTCGAAGTTAATATTTGTCCTACATGCTTTGATCTAATGAAATGGTTTTGAGACAGAACCTAAATATAACAAGCTATTGAAGGCATTGTTAGGACATTTCAAATAAATTATCATCTGAATTTTCTTCATTGTCATCACTATTATGAAGATTTTCAGGAGCATCTGTTTGAATATAGGTCAATTGTCCTCCTGGATATACTCCATTGTTAGTGACTTTATAATAATCATGATTGTGCATAGGATAAAATTGTGGAAAGAAATTGTCATTAATAGCTAGAGATTCATCGAAGTTATCTACATAATTAACTGTTTTTATATTATTGAAGTTGACTGGTTGCGTCGGAATATTAGTTATTACACTGGGGTCTATATTCTTTATTTCTTGCATTTGCTTGCACAAAGGATGTATACAATCCTTCCCATTCACAATATAACTTCTATATTGTGGGCGTTTATCTTGGGCTTCTATCAATAGGTCAAAGGTTTCTCCTGAACCTATGGTGCATGTAAATCCCCTTTCAAGGCCTTCAAGTCCAACTAACTCTAGTTTTTCAGATATTTTCAAGAGTGGGCTTGGATTCGCATCCTTCCCAATTACTGTAAAATCACATCCATGGATATGCCATGGTACCACCTGATATCCCATATTAATCATCCTAAGCATGAGCATTTCTCCTGTTTTTACATGCACATAGGATTCATAGTTAAGCTGAGATACATCCCTATCATTGCATGGATTACGTGTTAAATGGTGTGGAAGCAAGGTGTCCGGAAAAGCACGCCCGTTTACAAGCCAAAAATCAGGTTTAAAATCAACTGGATTATAATTAACACCAGTTTCAATGCTATCATGCCATCTAGTATCTATATCAGAAAGCAACATTATATATTCCTTATCAAAATAAGAATGCACATCATTGTATGCAAAATTTCTATTTGTGGCAGTTTCACAAATATGCTCTTGCAGTTTTCCCTCAAAGAACCAGCGACCATTCCACAACCTTCTTATGCCCGCTATTGCAAGGCTTCTCATGGATGGATATACAATCAAGGCTCCATACATTCCCATTTGAACATGCTCAGAGGCTTCAACATGGCAGTGGTACATATATGTTCCTGGATGTTCTGTATCAAAAAGATAAGTTACCACAGGTGGTGCCATATCAAAATCTGTGCACATAGGAACTACAAATGAGGATTCTGGGAAGCCATCTAGTTGAGTGGCTACATGGGCACCATGCATATGAATAGTATGGGCATCCATAATTCCTGCAGTTGGCATGCCTAAATTTATCAAGGTTATATAAACTCTATCCCCCATTTCTCCCCAAATCACAGGTGAAGGTATGGTGGCAGTTCCTATCAAGTTTTTAAATTTTCCCCAATTACAAGATTTTGTCCAATCAAGATCTTCATTTATTACTTTACCATTAACCTTAAATAGCCCACCAACAAAACCATAGACATACACTTTTTTACGCTCAGATTCTAGTGGGGGCAGCTCAGGAGAGGTCGGAAGTTCTATAAAACCATCAGTAGCGGCAAGCACATAATGTCTAACACTCATTTAATTATCACTCCTGTTAATTTATTTCTGATCCATATTTAAAGATATCCTATTTTAGAAATAGGCAGCATTCTTAATATACAGCTTCAAATGTGTAGCGGCATCTTTAGTTTATAATATGACAGATATAATAGAACTGCTTCTATATTTAAGCAATCTCCGTTCTTATACAAAATTATTACAGCCCTTCAACTCTCAAATTTTAAAGTATAGTAAAAAAAGTGCAAATATTATGATTGACAATGCTTGGCTACAACAATCCCCTCATGTTTATCATCCAATATAATTCCATTAAAAAAGGTGTAGTTTCCTACACCTTTTAAACAATTACTAAGAATATATTTCCCTAGGGTACTAATATTTTTTTAAAATTTCAGTGAGCCTTGGCACAATTTCATACAAATCCCCCACTATACCATAATCTGCATGAGAAAATATTGGAGCTCTTTCATCAGAGTTAATAGCAACAATGATCTTGGCATCACGAATTCCACGCACATGCTGAACCTGACCAGATATTCCAATAGCTAGATACAAGGACCCTTTAAACTTCTGACCAGATATTCCTACATATCGATCAAGAGGCATCCATTCGTTTTCCTCAGCAATGGGACGAGAACAACCAACTTCAGCTCCCATAACTCCCGCCAAGGCTTCAATTATTGGCAAGTCTTCTTTGGCAACTAAACCACGGCCTATGCTGCATACTTTATCAGCATCGCTGATGTTCCCACCCGGATGTATAATGGAGTTCCCTTGGCTTTTGATATTTTCAATTTTAAGATGATTTATTAAGGTAGCAATTTTTTCTTCCGTAGAGCCTTCTTTTATAATAATGCCCTTACGGTTTTCCGTTAATACCTTTGTCACAGGTTTAATTTCTGCTACATTGGTGGCGCTATTAATAGCGCTCACTGCGGGAGCTTTTTTAGAATTGTGCAAAATAGAATGAGAAATAATTAGCTTATGAATTTCATTTGTACCTTCATATATTGTACAAATCTTAGCATCACGATACATACGTTCCACAGCAAAACCCTTTATATAGCCATAACCGCCATAAATTTGTACCGCATCATTAACAACTTCAAGGCAAACATCGGAAGCATAAAGTTTCGCCATGGCAGATTCTGTTCCATAGGACTTATGTTCTTGTTTTAGTTCAGCTGCACTGTATACCATAAATCGGGCAGCACGAATTTTAGTAGCCATATCCGCAAGTTTAAATGCGATGACTTGTTGTTCGCAAATAGGTTTTCCAAACTGAACCCTTTCTTTAGAATAATTCAGTGCCTTTTCATAAGCTCCTTGAGCAATCCCAAGTGCCTGCGCAGCAATACCAATACGTCCGCCCTCTAAGGTCATCATAGCAATTTTAAAGCCTTGTCCTTCTTTTCCTAGCAGGTTTTCTGCGGGTACTTTAACATCACGGAATAGTAGTTCCGCCGTAGCTGAAGAACGAATACCCATTTTATTGTAATGTGTACCAAAGGTAAATCCTTCTGAATCCTTTTCCACAATAAAAGCACTAATGCCTTTAGTTCCGATTCCTGGAGTTGTAACTGCAAATATTACATAAATTTCTGCATACCCACCGTTAGTTATAAATATTTTAGCTCCATTAAGTATGTAATGATCCCCATTTAAAACAGCTGTAGTCTCTGTATTACTAGCATCACTGCCTGCATTTTCTTCAGTTAGTCCAAAGGCGCCAATCTTATTACCGGAAGCAAGTGGCGTAAGATATTTTTTCTTTTGATCTTCTGTTCCAAATTCCATAATAGGCCACGATCCCAATGACACATGGGCTGATAATGCAACACCTACTCCTGCATCCACCCTGGACAATTCTTCCACCGCAATGGCATAAGTTAATATATCCATGCCAGCTCCACCATACTCTTTTGGATATGGAATCCCCATAATATTCAATTCTCCCATTTCCTTTATAATCTTTTCTGGGAAAATACTTTTTTCATCTAGTTGAAAGGCCATTGGTTCAATTTTTGTTTCTGCAAATTCTCTGACAGTATTTTTAATTAATTCCTGCTCCTTAGTCAAATTAAAATTCATTAACACATCTCCTATTATAATATTATTTTACAATAAACATAAAAAAAGAAATTTACAAATATGTTCTTCACCAATTTTCAAGTGACAACCACAATATGTCTTGCAGGGTACTTATGCCTGTTTAATTAATTTCAATTTAAACCTCAAGCGTCACTAAGGTCTATAATAAAAGCATGGATATCATAATTTTTTCGAGGTTGAAATATCTTTTTTTACTTTATAATACTATATTCTACAATTTTTGGTTTAATCCTTCTTATTTTTAGTTAATGTTCTATAATAATTAATATCTATTCATATTTTTTATCTCCTATGTGCTAAAAAGCTATGAGATATCATCCCATAGCTTTTCTAAACTACATCAAATCCATATATTTTATCAACTATCTTACTAGTAGAGTCATGCTCATCACAATGTATAGGATACTACATACTATATGAGATAGATTTATTAATCCATATAATATTAGCCATGCAACAATTATTATGTTGGACTGATGTAACTGCTTTTGGGTGGCTTTTTTCATCCTTTGGTATACCCAAAGCAGCAAGGCCAAAGGGACCGCTATCTTAATAATTAGACTTAATACTTGCATATCATTTACCACTGGTGCCATAATAGCATTTGCTTCTAGGAACATACCTGTATTGACTAAGAAAAGTGTAAATATTATATCAGTTAAATTCAGTATGTAGAGTGTAATTAATTTTTTCCTTATTGAATCCAAATCTCGTGTTTTTAATACACAAATAATAAAAGACATGTCCATCACCTCTATATTGAAGTATTGACCATGTGTTTAAGTTTTAAACTTAGATTAATTGAAGGCCGGTACATTAAGTATACAGCTCAATTTTTTCAAATTTATGTTTGATAATGTCTGGTTTCAACAGCCACCACCGTAACTTTGAGCAAATCAATAGAAAAAGACTCAATAGAGATTTCTCCCCATTGAGTACTCATTTGTTAACTCGCTATACTTTTAGATTTCTGTAATACCAATTATTAAAATACTATCATTTTTGAACATTTATATTTTGATTAACTGTAATATTGGTCCCATCATTCAATGTGGCTATAGCTTTAACAGTTAAAGTTATGCCCCAAACATTCCCGATTTTCAGCAATCCATCATTGCCAATATTTGCACTATTGCTACCAGTTACACTCCATTTTAATTGACTCACTCCTATGGAGGGTGTTGCAAGATTTCCCCCTGGATTTGCATAACAACTAAGCTTAAGACCACTTTTTCTAGTAATAGTGCTTCCACCAGTAATATAAATACTTGTTAGTTTAGGATTAATAGTAATATCCTTTGTTTTGGTTACATTTGAGCCATCCCTAGTTTTGGCAGTAACTACAACAATTATATTAGAATTTGTTGTTTTAGCAGTTAGTAACCCTGTATTTTGATCAATTATTGCTATTGAACTAGGTTGATCAATTGACCAAGTTACAGTTGGATCTGCAGCATCCACTGGATTTACACCACTTACTCTCATTTGAAGGGTTCCAACTCCATTGAAAATGCAATCGTAATTGGATACAATTGTAAAGGATGTTACTCTATTTATTGATAAGCCTGTTGTTGTCACTGTATAAGTTCCGCTGACCCCACTTCCATCCTGTGCAGTTGCAGTTACTTTAATATTTTTCCCTTGAATACCTGTAATAGTCTTTAGCAAACCATTTGTATCTATTGTAGATAAAGTACCGTCATCTACAGACCAAGTTACTGCTTTGATCGAAGCATCAGTTGGTGTCAAGTTACTTGTAAGTTGCAACATTCCACCATTAATTGATATAGAATTTAATGGTGCTGTTATACTTATTGCTTGTACTGGCTTAGCATTAATGTTAGTAATAATTGGTTCAGTTGTATACGCAATTACTGCTCCAGTCCCATTAACCAAAGTATGATCACCTATATTCAATAATAGTGTTGAAGATCCTAATTGGAAGGTCTGCTTTCTATAGGTCTCTTGAATATTAAACTCTACTGTTTTAGAATTTTTAATTTGAAATTGCAATGTAGTAATCATATTATTTGAAGTATTTCCCGATATATTTGTTATGTCTGTATTATAATATTGCTTTAGTATTCCATCATTACCAACATAAATATAATTTGTATTTGGATATGGAGTGGTAGGGAACTCCGCTAACACCACTGCATCGCTACTATACCTAAGTTCTTTTGTTATATAATCAGACGCAATCCTGATATTTGATTGTATATCTGATTTTGCAGAACCATTATTAAAAGAGGTACTTCCAAAGTCGCCCATAGAATAAGCCATTGTTAATACAATTCCAAGTATTGCTATAGTCACAATTAATTCAATAAGTGTAAATCCGGACTTAAAAGCTATTCTTTTCTTGCTATTAACGCGCAATTAGATTCACCTCCCTTTATGTGCAATAGAATACCTTTTTTTAGTTGGTAGTAAAGGTGGTTAATATTTTAGATCTACTACCATAAGTATAAGTTACATCAACCTGACGTCCACTTATTACAATGCCGGTATTTCCCGGGAAGGTCAAAGTAATACTTTTAGTTGAGGTTACTACATTGCTAGGTAAATTTGCTAAATCATTAATGTTACTTTCTATTTGATTTTGTGCGGTATAATGAGAAACACTTTTTTTCCCTGAGTTTGTAATTCCAACTATGCCACTTGTGAACATTGTCAGAAAAGCTATACTTATTATCCCCAGTAGCGCTATGGACAGAATAACTTCTATTAATGTGAAGCCTTTTTTATTTTTTAAATATTTTTTATATTTAATCATTTTCTCAGCCTCTTTTTTATAAATTAGCTCCATGTTATTGAATAATTTGAAATTTGTTGTTTAGGTGAACCAGGATAATTAGGATCTGTTATAGATATTTTGTCTAAACTACTGAAATCAGCATCGTTTAATATTTGTGTATCATTTGAATAATAGTACCATTGTGACTTGTATTCTATTCTCCCCCATTGACCCGTTTTATCAGTTCTAGGCACGCTAGCCGATGGTAGAACCTGTAAAATTAACTTTCCATCATTACTACCATTCCTATTCGTATCTATTGGATTATTAAAAATTAACATACCCGCATTTAATGTTAATGGATATTTAAAGTTCCAAATACCAGTTGTGAAATTTATAGCATCTGCCTGGTAATTTACAGGCCCATGAACAAGCTTTAACCCTGGGTCACTAACTAATACAGTTACTCCATTGTCCCCATGTACATGATTGCCTTCACTTCCTTGACCACTATTTGAACTATACCAGTTTAAACTGGCCCCAGAAACTGTAGGACCTGGTGGATCCGTAATCTGAGTGGTAACAGTTGTAATAGTTACAGTTGTTGTTTGAATAACGTTTCCTACAGTACCCACTGAAGTAATTATGGCAGTGACACTATCTGGATTTGCTATTGTGACCTCAAATTTGCCAATCATATTTGAGGTTGATGGCTGAATATCGACAAATTGGTTTGAATTATTTAAATACACAGGATTACATACTCCACTTGGTTTAATAACATTGGCAGGATTTTTCCATGCGCTTAAAGTTGCTTCTGCACCCGAGCGTGCAAGGTAATGGGCTTGTATTCTTTTATCTTCATAGGCTGCTTGTTTTGTTTCTGAAAGGCTAATATTTAATATGGCCGTACCAAGTATTGTCATAATAACCATAACCATAATAACAACAATCAAGGCAGATCCCTTATTTTTCTTTGATATCATAGGTTATGTCCCCCTTCAAATAAAATTAACAATAAAGTCACCTTAAAGTTCTAAATATTCCCATTTACTTATTAGTATAGTAAATGTAATTTCTATTAACCGAAATATCACCTTTTTCTTTTAGTATTTCAACTCTCGGTTTAATTTTGTCATCATCTAAAATATTCACAACAAGACTTTTATCAGTATCATTTGTAATTTTAATATTGACCCCTGATAAATCTGAGCTTATTCCTCTTTTTTGTGTAGCTATATCTAAAATTATGTTTTCTCCACTAGGTACAAATTCAATAGAATTGCTAAAATCTTTAGGATATGTTTCTATACCTGTTTTATATTTATAAAAATACTTACTACCTACCTTTGTAAAATAAAACTCCACTGGCTCTATTTTTTCACTGTCTGAATAAATATATGATTGCTTTGATTCGTCTTTTGCCTTTTCAATTGTTACAGTGTGTAAATTAGATGTTATAGGTTTTGCAGTCATAACAAAGTCATTTTTAATTTCATCTTTTGCTATTGTGATTTCTGCCTTATTTGCTATTATCCCATTTACATCTTTCACTTGATTATTTACTTGATTGTTCTCTTGATTGTTTGGTATTATTTCATTATTAACTTGTAATGAAGAGGATGATCCAAGAAAAGGATTCCCATTGCCGCTAGGTTTTTTATAGTCCCATTTAAAGTAATCATTATTATTAAGTTTAGGAACACCATAAAACTCTAATATAAGAGTTCCTGACACCTCACTGCCCGTTGCTCCAGTTAAGTTTATATTATTTATAATTATCTTTTTATCGTAATTTTCTACTTGCTCTATAAAGCTTATAAGTTCATCATACATACCCTTAAAATTAAGTGTAACTTGCATTTTATATGCACCACTAACTATTGAATTAATACTGCTTGTACTATCATTACTAGTGTTTGCTTTTTCACTATTAGAATCTTTTTTAGAATTACCATTAAAGGCGCTTACTAACTTGTCTAATTCATTGGTAGCATCTTTGCTTTTGTCTTGATTATTAGCAGTTTTGCTCGCATCTACTGGAACTGTAGTGCTTTCACTACTTACTTCTGAGAAACCTAATACATCTGCTTGAAGATTACTGTCTTTAATCATTTTATCTAAAATCATTATAATTTCTTCCTGCTTTATTGATGGAAATAGCTTATTTGTTTCATTAAATATTTTAGCATTTAAAATTGTATTTTGTTCATTTTTTTTATCTTTTGATGCAATCTTTGCTTTAACCTGCTCCCACTTTTGCGAATATGTATCTTTACTAGCTTTTAATTCAACTATCTTTTGATTTTGTTTTGTATAAACAAAATTATAAAAACCATAAGCAATTAACACTAATAATAAAGCTCCTAGTAGTATTTGTTCCCTTTTAGTTACTTTCATAATTATCAACGTCCTTTAAAGTACAATTTATACTAAAAGTAAGGTTTTCATTTTCTTTAGATGATGAATTTATGCTATCAATATGAACCTCTTTTACAATATCTAAGTTTCTTAAAGCCCGTTCAAATACTGCTACTGTCTCTCTATCTTTTCCTTCAGCTTGAAGTTTCACCCCACTAGCATCTAATGTCATCACTTTAAAATACACACCTTCAGGAACGCAGGAATTTATTTTATCTATTACTTTACTACCTACAAAATCACTATTATTTATGTCATCACTAATATTTACCACTATACCATAGTACTGATTCATTATAGCTAACTTCTTTTCTTCATTTTCTATTTCTTTTAACTTAACAATATTTTCTTTCGAATTTAAATTTTGCTTTATATCCACTATTTCTGAATTTAGTTTACTTATTTTAAAATAATTAAAGGCATAAGTAAAAGTTATGAATAAGATTAAACCTATATATAATACAACAGCATATAAATATTCTTTTTTAAAACCTTTTCTACTTCCCGTATAAGGAGCAAAAAAGTTAAAATCCTTCATAAGTTTCACCTACCTCAGTCTTATTATGGCTCCTATAGCGTTTAAATAATTGCTTAATTCTACATCTACTTTAGATGAATCTACTTTAAATATATCTAGTTTAGATTTGTGTACGTTAGATGCATTTATTTTAGAACAGTTTACATTACTTAAGCTCTGTATTTTAATAACAGGTAAGTTCAGTGCTTCTTTTATAAACATTTCTATACCTTTAAGACTTGAACTTCCTCCATAAATATATATCTTGTCTACTTTATTTCCTTGTTCTTTATTTTTATAATAATTAAGCAATCTTTCTATTTCGTGAATCCAATTCCGTACTTGTGTTTTTGCAATATCGTTTACCATTGAACTCTGTATATCACTTAGAGAATCTACTTCTAAATTACAACATTCCATCTTTTGCACTTCTGCTTCTCCTTCTGAAATAGATAATTGCTTAGCAATATCTATATCTATATGAGCACCACCATAAGTGATAATTCTAGTAAACTGCACATTCCCACCTTTGATAATATTCACATTTATGAAATCATATCCCAAATCTATAACTGCAACAGTATCTTCTAAACTGTAATTTTCATTGTTAACTTTTATATCTTCAATAAATAACTTATTAATACTATTTGAACTAATATCTAATGCAACTGCATTGCCCTTTAATCCCTTTATTAAATTATAATATCCATCTGCCATGGTTTTAGGATAAACTACCACTGTAACCTTTGCTTTTTTTACACCAACCTCTTCAAACTCTTCTAATACTTTATATTGCATTACATAATCATCAAACCTAATTGGTAAATATTTTTCCATTTGAAACTTAATTATAGAGTCCATATCTTCCTTTTTAGCTACTGGAGTATCAATGTCTCTAGTTATAATTAATGTGCTTTTTGTCGTGATAATAATACTTTTACATTTTATATTTTCTTCTTGCAGCACATCTAAAATTTCACTTTTAAATTTAGTTATATCTAAAATACTTCCATCATGATAGCAACCTACTGGAGTAATCATAGTGATGACTCTTTCAATGATTACATTTTTTTTACTTTGAATTCCTAGAACTATTTTTGTGTTTTTTGAACCTATGTCTAGGGATAAGACTTTTGAGTTGAACATTGGTGGTCACCTCTTTTTTAGTTTATTTAGTTGAAATGTTTAATATACACTTCCAGTTATTGTTAACTGTCCTAAGGTGGTAACAACAACTGGAAGTTTTTGTTTGTTATTTTTCTCTAGCTTTCGCTTATATCCCATTTGGTAAATTTTCGCTTTTCCCCCGAGGTGCTAGGAGATGACTGGAAGTCATATCCTTGCTATTGTTCGACTCAAATGGTTGAACTTACTATTTGCTAAGCAAATGCAAAGTACCTGTCACCAAGATTTAAATTCGTGTTAATTATGGAGTTACAGATACTACCCCTTCATCAGATACCGTAACAAGTATAGTTGTAGTCCCAGCTGTCTTTTTATTCGCTACAAGATTAGTCACTCTAGAATCATTAGCTCCTAATACTGCACCTGTTCCTGCAACTCCTCCAGAAGTAGCAGCAAACGAACCCGTATTACCGGCTACAGCAGACACGGTAACTACAGTTGTATGATTTGTACTATCACCTTTTATCTGCCCTTCAGCCAATAAAGTAGTAATCGCATTCCCAATTAAAACACCATATTGATGATCAGCGGCTGTCTTTGCTTTGTCTGTAAAACCTGAAAATCTAGGAATAGCAATTGCAGCCAATATCCCCAAAATCGCAATAACCACAATAAGTTCAATTAGAGTAAATCCTTTCCTCTTCTTTTTCTTCATTAAATCCATTTTCATTAAATTCACTTCCATTAATAATTCCCCCTTATAATCTAATATTTTAAATATATAATAATGACTTAACTACAAAATTTTCATATTAACTAATATTTATAATTACCCTGCACATATTTTGTAGTTCCATCATATTAATCAAACTATTACTGAACAGTCTTAGTCATATCAAACATAGGCAACATCATAGCAATAACTATAAATCCTATAACAACTCCCATTACTATTATCATAAGTGGCTCTATCATTGTAGTTAATCTTTTCAGTGACGCTTCTAGTTCTTCATCATAAAAATTTGCTGTCTTGTCTAATATGTCATCTAGTGACCCTGACTCTTCACCTATTTTTATCATGGAGTGTAGCATTACTGGAAATAGTGATTCATCTCCTATCGCCTCTCCTAAAGATACTCCTTTTAGTACTTTTTCTTTAATCACTTCTAAGCTCTTCTCTGCTACTTTATTTCCAACTACCTTTTGCACTACATCTAAGGCTTGTACCAAAGGTACACCACTAGCAAGTACTGTAGATAGTGTTCTAGTAAATCTAGATACTATTACTTTTTCTGTAGTATCTTTAATTATTGGTAATTTTAATTTTAATCCATCTAGTGATAATTTACCTTCTGGAGTTTTAGCATAAGTTTTCATACCATAAACTACTCCACCTATAACGACAATTAGTATGTACCATTTAGTTCGTATAAATTTACTTATCCCCATAACTATCCTGGTGGGTGCTGGTAGCGGAACCCCTGAGCCCTCAAACATTCCTGTAAAGGTAGGCATTATAAAGGTTAAAAGGAAAACTACTACTACCACTGATAAGCCCGCTAGTACCATTGGATAAACCATAGCACTTTTAAGTTGGTTGTTTATTTTATTTTCTTTTTCAAAATGAGATGCCATTCTACTCATTATTATATCTAGATTACCACTGACTTCACCAGTGTTAATCATATTTATAAGTAAATCGGGAAACACATCGTTATGCTTTCCAAGTGCTTCTGAAAGGGAGATCCCCTTCTGCACATCATCATGTGCTTCATTTAAGCATTTCTTCAATTTTTTGTTCTCTGCTTGTTTTTTTAAAACATCTAATGTATTAGAAATATTAGCGCCTGCATTTATCATAGTGTGAAACTGCCTGCAGAAAATGTATAAGTCCTTTGTTTTAACTTTTGAAAAGGCTTCAAATAAATCCTTCTGCTCACGTTCTAATGTTTCTTTAATTTCTATAGGATAGTAATTATTATCCTCTATCATGGCTAACACTTCATTTTTACTATTAGCCTTAAATGTTCCTTCTATTTTCTGCCCTTGATGGTTCATAACTTTATACTTAAAAGTAATCACTTACTCACCCCTTATTCCTTCAAATATGCTATCTTAACCAGTTCTTGAATGGTTGTCATCCCCTTCAACACTAACTCAGTACAGGATGTTTTTAGTGTCTTCATTCCATTTTCTATGCATATATCTCTTATTTCATCTACACTAGCATTACGCATGATGTATTCCCTGTGTTTACGAGTTACTTCCATTATTTCGTATACACCTATTCTTCCTGTATATCCACTGTTGTTGCAGTGTCCACAGCCTTTGCCTTTGTGAAGCAATAATTCTTCTGCTTTGTGAATGCCAAGGATTTCTTTATCAAAATCAGTTGCTATGTAAATTTCACTACACATTGGACATATTTTTTTTACAAGTCTTTGAGATATAATTCCTGCTATGGCACTAGCTACTAGGTAGGGTTGTATATCCATATCTATAAGCCTTACAATGGCTGAAGGCGCATCGTTTGTGTGAATTGTACTTAGAACTATATGGCCCGTTATAGATGCTCTGGTAGCTATTTCTGCTGTTTCATTGTCCCTTATTTCACCTATCATAACAACATCAGGGTCTTGTCTTAAAATTGACCTTAAGCCAGATGCAAAAGTTAGTCCTGCTTTTACATTTACATTTACTTGATTTATTCCATCTACTACGTACTCTACGGGGTCTTCCACTGTTATGATGTTTTTACTATTATCATTAAGTTCGCTTAATAAAGTATATAGTGTAGTGGATTTTCCACTACCTGTAGGTCCTGTAACCAGAATTATACCGTATGGATTTTTAATTATTCTTTCTACTTTTTCTAAATCATCTTCATTCATGCCTAGTTTTTCTTTACCTACTAAGAAATTTTCTCTATCTAGTACCCGGATAACAATCTTTTCACCGTGAATTGTTGGTAAAGTGGATACCCGTAGGTCTACCTTCTTATCATCTACAACTGTTAAAATTCTGCCGTCCTGTGGAATTCGCTTCTCTGCAATATTTAATTCTGCAAGTATTTTTATACGAGTTATAAAAGCATTAAATATATCTTTATTATATTTAGCTATCTCTTTCAAAGTACCATCTATTCTATATCTTATCTTTATCGCATTTTCAAAAGGTTCTATATGGATATCACTAGCTCTCAGTTTTATTGCATCACTTATTATAGAATCGACAAGTCTCACCGCTGGAGCACTTTTTATATCATCTAATTGTGCTTTATTTTCTTCCTTATCTTCATTTGTTCCTTGAGCTTTTGATAAATCCTCAGCAGCTTTCTTCGCATTTTGATTAGCATAATATTTATTAATTGTATCTTTAATATCTTTTGTTGTTGCAATATATATTTCAACATCGAAACTTGAAGATATCTTAACATCGTCTATTGCAAATATATTTAAGGGGTCAGACATGGCAACCTTTAATATATTGTCCTCCATACCAAAAGCAACTAAGTTATATTTTTTTGAAATACTTTCTGGAATTACTTGAACAAATTTTTGCTCAATATCTTGCATATCTAGATGCACTCTTTTTATAGATAGTTGTTGCTCTAGAACTTCTAAAATATCTTCTTCACTTAAAGTACCATCTTCAATAAGAAGTTCTCCTATCCTTTTCGCAGTGCCTTGCTGTTTTATTAGCACTTTTCTAAGTTGCTCTGGAGATATCTTTCTAGCTTCAACTAGTAAATCTCCCAATCTTTTTTTCGCCATACTCTTCATTGGCTATGCCCCTTTATCAACTTTTCATTTGAAATATTTCTATATAATAACTGTATTTATACTATTTTACCTTTTCTTCTAT